>CAZJVD010000005.1:0-194265 GCA_964549505.1 uncultured Oligoflexia bacterium | reverse complement strand
CGACGCCGTAAAGGAGTTGCGCATCCATGTCCCAAGCGCGCAAGCGTTTGTCCTGCTGACCAAGTCGTGGGTGAAACTTGTTGATGTCCACGAAGCGGTAGTGCACCCGCGGTGCAAAGCCGAGATATTGTCGTCCGCCAAGACCCCATTGAAACAGGAGGGAGGTGCCGAGCGCGAGCGCGTTCATCTTTGAGTAACTTTCTTGTGTGCTATCCGTGCACGTAAAACCAACGCAGATCGTACCCTTGTCATGGGTAGCATTCGAAACAAACGAAATCTGCGGTAAAACATACATGCCCAGGCTCCCCGTCGTCGCGAGTTTCACACGCGCATAAGCTCCGATACCGCGTGCCGTGGTCTCATCGAGTGTTCGGTGAACGACTCCCATAGACGGTAAAAGCCCAGCGGCGAATTCCGGAGTCGCCGCAAACTCAAAAGCACCAAAGATCATGCTGCCTTCTGCGATTTGCCCAGAATCCGTAAGAGCGCTGGTGTGTGCATAACCGCCACCCAAAAATATTTTATGAGTCGTGTCCTCGAGATGGTTGAGATCCAGCGTATGGTTGCGTGCCGTCACCACGCCCGTGGTGACTTCGTCGGGTGGGATCTCGACAGTGCCGCAACCCATGGCAAAACCGAGCGTTGCCGAAACGGTAAGATACTGGAGCATTTTCATAGCGCGAACATATATCGAGTTCGAGATGAAAGTGAAAGATTTTTGACAGAATCGGCACGATTTGGAAACGCCGACAATCCGATTGCACGAATCGGAAAGTGCGCTACAGTTTTAGAAACTCAATTTAGAAAGGAATCACCATGAAACACACAACTCTGTTGGCTGTCGCCTGCGCATTTGCAGTCGGAACAGCATTTGCTGATATCAAAGAAAAGGCATCGCACGAAGCGGATCCTAAAATGGAAGCGATGATGAAGGCGTGGAAAGAGTACGCAACGCCTGGCGCTCCTCATGCTGTGTTAGCCGGAATGGCGGGTAGCTGGAAGTACACGTCGAAGTGGTGGGAGACGCCGACGTCCCCAGCACAAGAGTCGAGCGGAACGAGCAAAATGAAAATGGTCCTAGGTGGTCGTTTTCTGCAAAACGAGACGAAGGGCAAAGCCATGGGAATGCCATTCGATGGGCTCGGTCTCACGGGTTACGATAATCTCAAAGGGAAGTACGATACGGTTTGGCTCGACAGCATGGGAACGGGCGTGATGCACGGAACGGGATCCTTCGACGCCGCAACCAACACCTTGAAAGACAGCGGCGAATACAGCTGTCCCATGAGCAAGAACAAGACACGCGCTTACCGCGCCGAGTGGAAAATCGTCGATAAGAAGAACACGATTTACACCATGTGGGGCCCGGATGAGGACGGCGATGAGTTCAAGCAGATGGAGATGACCTTCAAGCGCACGCGTTAATAGCGCTGACCGCCGTCAGCATAATGACGGCAAATATGCTATAAACTCCCCCGGGGTTGAAAACTGTCCTCTGATTGAGGATGATGAAAACTCTTGGGGGAGTTCTCAAAATGTTTCGAGCTACGAAGTTCGCAGTGATTCTGCTGGTTCTTCCTTTTGCCACCTCTGAAACACATGCGTCATTTGGAAGCTTCTCAGGTTCCAAGGGAACCGGTGGCACCACGCTTCGCCTCACTGCCTTCGGCGATTCCATCACGTCGGCTTTTCCAAATTTTGATCCAGGATATGTGGGGTCTTTTGCGGAGCACGCCTCTCAACCCCTCGCGATGCTCGCACAGGGTAGTACGATTCAGTTTCAAGCATACTCCGTCTCTGGACACACGCTCTCGCAGATTCTGACGGACGTTCGGGGGCGTACCGAAGCTCTCGGTCGCAGCGATATCGTTGTGTTCAATGGCGGTGGTAACGATTTGATTCAGGCTGCGACACGTTATCGCACGACCTGTAGTTCTGAAGGTCTTGTCGAAGAAGCCCGCTGGATCAAGCGACGGTGGGATCGCGTGCTGAGTACAATCACGGCAGGTGCGCGGCCCGACGCTGTTATTCGAACCATGAATGTCTATTACGACCGACCCGATGCCGATCGGGAAGCTCGGTGTGCGTGTCTCGAGGCGTACTGTCCGTCTCATTTCGAAGCCTTTCTGCCGATCCTTTTTGAGGTATCGGATTATGTCTGTGATACGGCGGAGGCTGCTGGCGTCGCCTGTGTGAACGCATTCAGCGAGTTCAACTGCGATCAAGATAGCCTGGGCAATCGCGATTCACTCTGTCCGACGCGCAAAGAGCATCTGACGGATGGGCTGCATTCGGTCGACCATTTCAGGGACCCATCGTCCGTAAAGATCATGGGTACTCCGCGCGCCGTTCTTTACTGGGATCGCCGCCATCCCAACGCTCTGGGGCATCAGCTTTTAGGAACCGCTCTTCATCAAAAAGGTTACGGCGTTCGTCCCGCAGCTTGGCTTCGCGACCCAAACGCGTTACCTGAATGACATGAGTCTCGTTCAATACAAACTCTCGTCGGTGATAGGTCCCTTGTTTCTCGTCGCTAGTCCGAAGGGCTTGCGTTCGATTCATTTCGAAAAACAAGAAGCTCCGGTCGTGAAATCCTTGACGTCATCCGCTCCCGCTGTGCGTATTCTGGCGCAGGCCGTGTCTGAGTTGAAAGCTTACTTCGGTGGTGGCCGTCGGCAGTTTGATATCGCTCTCGACTGTGATGGCACACCTTTTCAGAGAAAAGTCTGGCAGGCTCTTTCGAAAATTCCGTACGGTGAGACGCGGTCGTATCGTGACATTGCGTCGGCTATAGGAAAGTCGAAAGCGTTTCGGGCGGTAGGAACGGCAAACGGACGCAATCCCGTTTGTATCATTGTTCCTTGCCATCGCGTGATTGCTGCAGACGGTTCGCTGGGTGGGTATACCGGTGGTCTTGATAAGAAGACCAAGCTTCTGCGTCTCGAAGAGCGCGCCAGCGCCTGATTATCGCAGCTCTTTTCTGAGAGTCTCACAGAGTATCGGCGCTTCTTTTTCAAACGTCATGACGTAGTCGGCGAGCTTTTTGGAGTCCGACTCGCTCTCGATAGCATGACAGACCGCCGAGAGTCGCAGGGCTCCGAGATTTCCAGCGCTCGACTTTAACGAATGTGCGAGTGCTTTCATCGCCTTGAAATCCGAAGACGTCATATGTGCGCGCATCGCTATCGCATGTTTTGGGATTTCGATGAGCATGATCTGAATGAGTTCAGTCACGATGCTCGGGCCGGTGCCAGTATCGAGCTTTCGGAGCTCATCAAGAACGGCACGATCAAGTATGAGGAGCGCATCAAATGTGGTCACGCAGCTATCGTGCTCTTGAGCCAGTGTTCGAGAGTCGTTTTGAGATTCTCAAGCTTAACGGGTTTAGAAAGATAGTCATCCATTCCAGCGTCGATACACTTCATACGATCGCCTTCTTGTGCGTTTGCGGTCAAGGCAATGATCGTCACATGGCGACCGGAAGTCTCGCTCTTTCGAATCTCGCGTGCAGCGGCATACCCATCCATTTCTGGCATTTGGCAATCCATGAGTATGAGGTCAAAAGCTTCCTTCCGATGAGCGGCGACTGCTTCGAGACCGTTCGTTACAGCCTGTGCCTCTAAGCCCAGGTCTCTGAGTTGCATCAGTGCGATCTTTCGATTGACGGTGTTGTCTTCTGCAACCAGAACTCGGATATCGGTTCGGTAAGTCGTGCTCTTTTTGTGTACGACTTCTGTGATGCTAGGACTAGCGCCGACCAGCTGTTCAAAAACGGCCACAAAGGAAAAGAGCGACCCTTTTCCGAGCTCGCTCTCGACGGAGATAGCTCCGCCGCCCATGCATCTAACGAGCTCATTTGAAATTGCGAGACCCAGTCCGGTACCACTGTATCTTTTCATGGACGAGACATCACCTTGAGAGAACGGCTGGAAAAGATTAGGCAAGATTTCCTTTCTGATGCCGATCCCCGTGTCCGTCACGCTGAACCGAATGGACGCGTAAGCTTCCGACGACTTTTCAGCGGAGACCGAAAGAACAATCTGACCTTCGTGAGTGAACTTGATCGCGTTACCGACGAGATTGATCAAAACCTGACGCAAGCGTCCTTCGTCACCGCGAAAGTACCGAGGTGTTGCTTCGTCGATTTTCACGCTAAGGATAAGTCCCTTAGCGCTCGCCGTCTGTCCTAAGAGCGCCGCAATGCCTTCGACGCACTTTCTCAGATCGAAGTCTTTTGTTTCGAATCGTAACTGACCTGCTTCGATCTTCGAGAAGTCTAAAATATCGTTGATAATGAGCAAGAGTGCATCGGCACTCAGATGAATGGTCTCGATCATGTCCCGTTGCTCTGCCGACAGCTGGGTCTTAGCGAGCAGCTCCGCCATCGACACAACTCCGTTCATCGGTGTTCGAATCTCGTGGCTCATGTTGGCCAAGAACTCGGATTTGGCTTTCGTGGCTTTTGTGAGATCCAGTTTTGCGCGCTCAAGACTGCGAATTACGGTCCGCTTTTCTTCGAACGCGACCGAGGTTGCCCACGACGATGCGAGAACTCCTGCGATGAGTTCGAGCCCTCGTACATGGGTTGCCGAAAAGTGATGTGGTTTGGAAGAGTGTGCTTTCAGTACGCCCATGACCTCGTTTCCTCTGCGCAGTGGTACGACAATCATGGATCGGATTCCGACCGTGCGACAGGCTTCGCGATTGACACGGTCATCGGTCTCCGTGTCGTCTGAGATGAGCGTCTTTTTCTGGCTGGCTGCCATTCCGGAAAGGCTTCCTTCAATTTTCATTCGGAAACCGAGTTTGGCTTCCATCGGACCGTCGGCAGCGTGGTAAACAATTTCGTTGTCTTGAATAAGTTCTATCAGTGCACCATCGGCATCGGTCAACAATCGCGTCTGTTCGGCGATCACACGCGAGACGTTCTTGGAGTCATGACCACCAGTCGAAACAACGTGCTGAACTCCAATGATCCGATTGAGCTGAATCTCCTGTTGCGCTAAGAGATGATTACTGGATCGCAACTCTGTCTCGATGACATCGCGGAGTTTCTGATTGCGCATGGACACCCAGCACGCGGCAAGGACTAGAAGAATGGAGAGAAAGCTACCGAGCGTGATGACGAGGCGATTACGACTGAGAATCTCCTCAGCTTGCTTCGAGCGCGCTTCGATTCGAGTCTGTTGAACATCTTTCATTGTGTTAACAACGGCGCGGGCTTCGTCCATGATTTCTTTGCCGCGACTGGTGAGCACGAGTTTGATGGCAGCCGCGTGATCATGCTTCTCTTGAGCCACAATAGTTTCGTGAATGGTCTGAAGTTTGTGCTGGGTCAGGACCTCGAGACGCTGGAGGCGCCCGAGCTGTTCAGGATCCTCTTTCATGATGCCGTTGAGCTTCTGAATATGAGCGGGTAGGTTCTCGATCGCATTCTTGTATGGATCGAGATAATCAGGCCGACCGGTGAGCAGGTAACCGCGCTGGCCTGTTTCTGCGTCTTTCAAGAGCGAGATTACCGTTTCGATTTCAAAGCGAGTTTGCCGTGCTAACGCACGCTTGGTCGTTACTTCTTGAATCTTCACAGCGTGCCAGTGTGAAACAAATCCAGTGGCTACTAGGAGCACTGTGGCTAGTGCAAAGCTGACTAAGGTTCGTTTCTGAGAAGCGCGTTTCATGTCCCCGTCTTATCGGATATAAGTGGGGACGATTTGATGGATACGTGAGTGCCAAAAGTTTGGCGTAATGGAGGTTTACATGAACAAAATCGGAACATGTCTTTGGTTTGACCATCAGGCAGAAGAAGCGGCGGCATACTACGCGTCGCTCTTTAAGAATTCAAAACTGGGAGAGGCCACTCACTACGGGGAAGCCGGCGCTAACGAGTCCGGCCAGAAGGCGGGCACGGTCATGACCGTCGATCTCGAAATCGAGGGCTTACAGGTACTCGCCTTAAACGGTGGTCCGATGTGCAAGCACACTCCTGCGCTTTCGTTCTTTGTATGGCGGAATGACAGGGCTGAGATCGACGCGCTCTGGAAGAAGCTCTCCGAGGGTGGACGTGTCCGCATGGCGCTCGACAAGTATCCTTGGTCCGAGTGTTACGGTTGGACATCGGACAAGTATGGCGTTGAGTGGCAGTTCATGCTTTCAAAAGACCATAAGCCGAAAATCGCTCCCGCCTTTCTGTTTACGGACGCGCTTTTCGGAAAGGGAGAGGAAGCGGTTCGGTTTTACATGTCGCTTTTCAAGGATTCTAAGATCGAGTTTTCTTCGCGCGATGAAACGAGCAAAACGCTCATGCACTGCGAGTTTTCGTTGGATGGAAACCGTTTCGTTCTGATGGAAGGTGCTGGAAAGCATGGCCATACCTTTTCACATGCATTTTCGCTGGTCATCTACTGTAAGACTCAAGACGAGGTCGATCATTTTCATGAAAAACTCTCAAAGGATGGAATGAGCGAGCCATGTGGTTGGGTCAAGGACAAGTACGGGGTTTCGTGGCAGGTCACGCCTATTATTCTTGGTGAAATGATGCAGGACAAAGATCCGAAGCGATCCGATCGCGTGATGAAAGCGATGGTCACTATGAAGAAGCTCGATATAGCGAAACTCAAAGCCGCGTACGAGTCCTAAGATTCGTCATAAGATGTTTCTGGATTTTGAACTTGTTACACTGACGTAACAAGGAGCGTTTATGAGAGCACATGGACTGGCGCTTTCGGTATGGTTCGGATGGTTTGCGGCGTGGAACGCGATGGCGGCGCAAACGTACTCCGATGTTCAGGATCTGATTCATGATCTTGCGCTCGCACATCCAGCAACAACACGGGTCTTCAACCTAGGTCTTTCCGACTCAGAAGAAATGATTCAAGGTGTGATCATAGGATCCGGACCGCTGACCAGTCTCGTGGTTGCCGCACATCATGGCAACGAGTACGGGTCGGTCGAAGTTGCTCTGGGCCTCGCGCGCTCCCTTGCCGAAGATCCCATCGAAGGTTACCGCGTGATCATCGTTCCGGTTCTGAATACGTCGGGTTACGACCAGCGCCAACGTGAAGAGTGGGCCGAGGGTAACCTTCACGATCCGAATCGTGACTATCCGGGCCCCTGTGGTACCGCGGGACCTTACAATCTCCGGTCCACCCATTTGCTTGCGGAGCTGATTGAGCGAATGGATGTCGTGAGCCTTGCGACGCTTCACACGTATTGGCCGGCTGTCGTCTATCCTTGGGGGATCACGACCGAACAGACCTCAACCGAGTACGATCTCACATTTCATAACCTTGCAACGGTTGCAGCAACATGGAGCCAGTACAAGGTTGGCAACTCTACTCAAGTCATCTACCCCGCAAACGGAACCCTTGAGGACTACGCGTTCTGGAAACATGGTATCTGGTCGCTGCTATTTGAAGTCGGCCACTCGCATTCGCCGGACGGTGATGATATCGACGAGATGATTCGTGTCAATGTACCCGGAATCCGCGCCATGATTCAGGAAGCGCCAACGGAACGTGCTACCAATCACGAATTCTTAGGGACCTGTTCAAACGAGCTCGAAGCGCTGGATCTTCATATCGAGTAAGCGCACGTTCTCTCGAAAGCTGTTGCGCTACCGTCTTCCTTCGAAATGAACACGGCGTTTGCCGCCGGGACCGCCGCCACTTCTGGTTCCACTCTTGTCCCCGCTCTTGCTCCATGGACCGCGACGATCTGAGCGATATCCTGCGTGTGCGTCACGCGCCGGACCTTGTGTTCGCTTGGGAGCATCGAAACCGTGGGCAGGAGCCTTGGGCTTGAACTCGGAAACCACGCGTGGAATTTCAACGCGTCGTTTTTGTTCCGAGTGAGGACGAACAGAAAAACCTCGGTCCTGTGATTCAGAATGATAGGGACGGCCGTACGACGGTCGCGAGCCGCGATCAAAACGCCGACCTGGCTCGGGTCGTCCTTCGGGTCGACGTGCGAACTGGCGTGGCTCGCGGTCAAATCGTGGTCGATCACCGTGATGAGGTTGCGGTCTTTCGTCACGACGAGGTTCTCTTGCCGGGCGTGGCGGAGGTTTCTGTGGCCGTGGTGTCGGTTCGAGATCGTCATGCTTTAGAAACTGAACTTCAGCGGATCCCGTTTTCTGCAGAAGCATCGTGATCTCTTTCCACTTCGAGCGATCTTCGGGGGCAACAAACGACAGAGCGGAACCGACCTGTCCCGCGCGACCCGTTCGACCAATCCGGTGAACATAGTCTGAAGGTGCTTGCGGGAGATCATAATTGATCACGTGTTCGATGCCGGCAACATCGATACCGCGAGCTGCGATATCGGTGGCAACCAAGATTCGTGTTTCGCCCGTCCGGAAAGATCCAAGAGCCGCTTTTCGTTGCGCGAGCGATCGGCCACCATGAAGACGACCCACTTCTAAGCCGTACTCGTCAAGGTAGCGTGCGAGTCGATCCGTACGATGTTTGGTGCGCGTGAAGATCAAAATTGAACCCTTGCGACGATTGATTTCATCGAGCGTCAGATCGTTTTTCTTTTGGCTCGAGACCTGTATCGCTGTCTGCTCAACCGTAGAAGCGGCTTTCGACACTGTGCCGGCCGAGATGCGAACCGGGTGTTTCATGAAGCGTTTTGAGAGCTGATCAAGACTCTTATCCCACGTCGCAGAAAACAAAAGCGTCTGACGGTGACCGTGCATATGGCTGAGAATATTCGAAACCTGCGGCATGAAACCCATGTCGAGCATGCGGTCCGCTTCATCGAGAACCAAAAAACCGACTTTTGAAAGATGTGCTGATCGTTGCTCGAGGTGATCCATGAGACGACCGGGGGTCGCAATGATCAAGCGTGGGTGGTGAGCGAGGTCACGAACTTGTGGTCGAAACGCGGCTCCACCGAGGATTGAAACGGCTTTCAAACCGGTCGCTCCTTTGGTGAGCTGTCGCCAAAAGGTTTCGATCTGGAGCGCCAGTTCACGTGTTGGAACCAGAACGAGAGCGATGTTCCCAGGATGCTTTTCAAGATAGGCGATCATTGGGATCGAAAATGCTGCCGTTTTGCCAGTACCCGTCTGGGCCGTGGCAATGATGTCTTTATGGGCGAGCCCTTCCGGGATGGCCTGTGCTTGAATCGGCGTCGGTGTTTCATAGCCGAGCGCACTGATTGCCTTAAGGGTGTGGGGCGAGATGCCTAAAGCATCAAATCGTAAGGGCGACTTCTCATCCAAGTCAGTTGAAATTACAGGTGATTTAGCGTGCGGGTGCGTATGATTTACAGGTTCCAAAGGTCCTCCTAAAAAGCGGCTAAGAACAGCTTCGAGCCGCTGAAGAAGTGAGTTCAAAAACTCGGAACGTCTGACCGGCGAGAAAGCGATTTGCTTTGTCGGACATTATCAAAGAACCGTTTAAAAATCCACTGTGAACTCAGGGGCGTTTACGCTTACATGGAACGTATGAACTCATTGGATCTGATCCGCCGTCTACCAAAAGCCGAACTGCACCTGCACATCGAAGGGACGCTCGAGCCTGAGTTGCTCATGAAGATTGCTGCCCGCAACGGCGTCTCGCTCAGGTTCAAATCCGTAGAGGAGCTGAAGAAAGCTTACGACTTTCATAATCTGCAATCGTTCCTGGATATTTACTATGAGGGCGCGAACGTTTTGCTTCATGAGCAAGACTTCTACGATCTGACCTGGGCCTATGCGCTGAAATGTAAGGAAGAGAATGTCGTTCATACGGAGATCTTCTTCGATCCTCAGACGCATACGGATAGGGGAGTTCCTTTTGCGGTCGTTTTCAAGGGGATTCAATCAGCTCTCGAAGACGCTGAAAAACAGTGGGGACTTACTTCGCGAATCATTCTCTGTTTCTTGCGGCACCTGCCTGAGTCCTCGGCCATGAGTACGCTTCAAGAAGCATTGCCTTTCAAAGACAAGATCACGGCACTTGGACTGGATTCCTCTGAGGTCGGGCACCCGCCATCGAAGTTTCAGAATGTTTTTGCAGAAGGGTTGCGCCTTGGTTTTAAGACCGTGGCACACGCCGGCGAAGAAGGACCACCCAAGTACATCTGGGAGGCCTTGAACTTACTCAAGGTAAAACGCATCGATCACGGTGTTCGTGCGCTAGAAGACGAGCATTTGATGAAACGTTTGGTTACCGATCAGACTCCGCTGACCGTATGCCCACTTTCCAACATCAAGCTCTGCGTTTTCAAGACCATGAAAGACCATGTTTTGAAAAAGCTTCTCGATCGACAGGTTCTAGTGACGGTCAACTCGGATGATCCCGCGTATTTTGGTGGCTATGTGAACGAAAACTATCGTCAGGTCGCAGAAGCCCTTGGTCTTTCGTCTCAGGAGATTGTTCAGTTAGCGAGAAATTCGTTCACGGCTTCATTCTTGTCGGATCTTGAAAAAGAAAAGTGGATTAAGCAGGTAGATATTCTTGGCTGTTGATCCGTGGAGCATCTTCGATCCCAAGAGGGCGGCTTGGATGATCTTTGCCTTGGCCTTTCTTCAGGTCATGAGTTCCATATTGAGTCGGTTTCTAGGTTCTAGAAGAGGCGCGGTTTTGACCGGATTTTTCGGTGGATTGATCTCGAGCACTGCGACAACAGCTTCGTTAGCGAAACGGAGTCAGAGCTCTCGTCGCGAGGACGTTTTCACCGAAGTGCTGACCTTTTTAGCCGCAACATTGGCCATGCTCTTTGAGGGAGCAGCCATTCTGCTGCTCGGGACTAAGGACTCTTACTCGTCGCTGCTGATGATCGTCGCGGGTCCCGGTATCGTGACCGTCGTGTTGATGATGTTCCTTTACAGAAAGGCCGTTCACACTCCATTGGCGGTCGTGGGTAATCGAGTCGAGTTCTTACCTCTATTCAAACTGTCGGCCTTTATGATTGGAATTCTGGCGCTTTCGAGAGTGCTACAGGTCGTGTTTGGCCAAACTGGGATTCTCGCTTTCACGTTTCTCGTGTCACTCTTTGAGATTCACGGATCCATCATTGCCAACGTCCAATTGTATAATGCGGGCCTCGTTGACATGCATCTACTAGGAGGCCTGCTTACGATCTCCATTGCGGCTTCCTATCTTTCAAAGGTGTTTTTGATTTACACGATCGGAAGTTCCGCGTTGAGGGGGCTGGTACTTAAGTGTACGACGCTGCTGGTCCTATCGCTGGTTGCAAGCTGGTTCGTATTCGTTTCCCAGACTTTGTTTTAGTTGTTGATGTTCGAACTTCAGGATAAAATATTTTCATGAAACCAAAATCGATAGCCTGCAAGAAGTGCAAAACTCGTAAACCGTTTTCGAAAAAGAACTTCCCACTTGCACCGAGCAATCGCTACGGTCTCGGCCTCAAGTGTCGGGCCTGCGTGAATAAAAAGCGTCGCGCTAGTCGCTAAGTCTAAGCGACGTTATCTCACTCCGGCTATTCCGGTATATTTTGTAAAAGCGCTCGAGCAAGCCGCGCGCTTCTTTGCTTTATCGACCGAAAAAGAATATGAAACAGGTCATGACAGAGCAGAAAGCGGAAAAGAAGAACATCCTTTGGGCGTTTGATCCATTTGCGAGTGAGATCAAGCTTCAGCGTGCAGTAGCGTTGGCGATGCAGGAGCTGACCCGCACTGGCTGGGCGACGATCGAACCCGTTTTTGTTGTTCATAACTTTTTCGGTGTCCCGAAAGATGTCGTAGCGGATGTCTCGTCGATTCAGAAGCATGCTGAGACGAGACTGAAAGTCATCCTTGGAAAAGCTAAGATTGCTAATGTTAAGCCGGTAAAGATTATCTTCGAACCTTATCTTTCTCAGCGTGCCGCCGTCGAAAAGCTTATCGAGTATGCGCGACAGTCGAACGTCGATTTGATCGTGACCGGAAGTTACGCGCGAACGGGTCCGAAGCGATGGTTATTGGGAAGCTTTGCCGAGACGCTCGTATTGCGTTCGGACGTCCCCTTCCTCATCGTTAACCCGCATTGGAATCGGGTTGCACGTTTTAAGCATGTTTTGTTTCCGACAGACTTTTCTTCTGAGTCGCATGATTCGTTTCGCAGATGCCTTGGACTTGCACGGGCGCTTGGTGCACAGGTCACGATTTTTAATCGACCGATGCTTGTTCCGGCGCAGGCGAGCGAGCTGAGCTGGATGACGCTGTTACTTTCGCAAGGAACACTCGATGTGGAAAAGGTGGCGCACGAGAAGGCAGCTGCGACGTGGAGCGGAGAGGCGGAAGCTGCTGGAGTCAAAACGCGTGTCGTGTTCGACAAGAGCAAGGGCGGTTCTGTTGCCGAGGCCATCCTCAAGTACGCAAAGAAGAATCCCGGCCTGATTGCGATGGCGTCGCACAGTGGTGCTTTTCATACGGCATGGCTTGGCAGTGTTGCTCGAAGAGTCGTACGAGAGTCGCCGTTTCCGGTGTGGGTGATCCATCCCGCCAGTCGTGGATAGCGTTAAGAGTCTGACAAGATCTTAAACAATTCAGGAAACATACTCCAGCAGCTGTAGGGCATGGCTCCCTGTAGGCCAAGCGTGTCGCAACCCTGACCCCAGATCTCCCACCGAATGGCATTGTCGGACAAACCGCGCCGTTCTCTTAAGTAGAGAACCGACTCCTTGAGAGCCGTCCGCTCGATTTCAGATTCCACATAAGCCAAGTAGCTTTTGTACACATGGATCAGATTGCGCCGGGTATTCTCGGTGTAAACTTTCTGTCTCTGTTCTTCGCTTAACTTACCGAGTTCGGAACCATTGCTTGCCATCAAGGACGGAATGATAACCTCATTTTTAAAACGTTCCTCCAGGCCTGATCGGAGTCCCGGCGGTAACCGCAATCCGGCGAGGTCTTCCTTGCTCAGTTCGTAGCGTTCAGGTGAACGGATCTTTCTTTGGTGATCTTCGCGGTGCTTTTCGTCCCACCAATCCTTTTGTCGATGGTAGACGTAAGCATGCTTCAGTTCGTGAACAATCTGAGACTCTAAAAGATACGGAGCCACCTGAGCGAGGCTCTCGCTCAGAACGATGAACGAATCAAAACCCAGCGCTCGTTTTAAGGCCGACCTCATCGCCACATCCACGCCGGTCGCTTTAGCAGTGACCGGGACGGTGACGGTGATCGCTTTGCCATCGCTGCCGCTGAGCTGCACGAACACTTCAATCTGCATCTCAAAGCCTGGGAGGGGAGCAACAAATGAACTTCGTTCGCCATAGTGATGGCTCATCACCGATGCCTCATTCCGGACCCAGAAAAGAGGAACCGACGTCACATCAAACGAGTACTTGTCGTTGTAGTAATCTCGAATCCCGTCAAAGGATAGAATCTCTTGTTTCTCGACCGGTCGTAGGATGGCCGATATTCCGTCAAGGACGTGGTCGAGATACTGTTGAGTGCCTGAAAAATTGAAACTGAGTGCGCCTTGAGAAAGCGAACTCATACCCGACGCTAAGTATTCGACGACTTCCTTAATGCAGGGCTCGTTGCCAACGCCGCAAAGTTCTGTGGCCTTTTTGATGGATCTCTCGGTGAAAGCAGCTCGCTCTTCGGATGTAATAACGAGTGTGATTTCGTTTTTCTTAACAGCTTCCGTCCATGTTTTTTTAAACTCGGCGCGGAGTGTCTCGGCAGCTTCCGGAGTGACTGCCTGCTGCGCCGACGAGACAACGGGACATAAGACAGCCAGAAAAGTCATTAAATAGAAACAGCTGAGTAGAGCATTGAATCGCTTCATACGAGTCGGAGAGTTAGTGATTCACGAAGCGAAAGTCAATGAATTGGACGATCCGGTAACTGAGGCCATCGACATTGCCAGTATTGTGAAACATCGCCGGCCCTAAGCGACTGTTCGAAAACTCTTCTCCGGGAAGAATGAGAAGAGAAAACGGCGGAGCGACTCGTTCTTCATAGCTCGAATCGCCACTTCGAAGTAGCTGCTGAGAACCTCGAAGATAGTAGTGAGTGCCAAGATCACCTAGGGCGTTTAGGATCACGGTAACGAGAGAGTTTCCGTCGGTATGTTTCAGATGGTCTACAAAGGTCTGTGCGGTTCCACCGATCGCTACTTTTGAAACACTACTCGACTGTTTTACAAAGAGCGACAGTGTCGTCATCGGTCGCAAAGCTTCCATTACCAAATCGGAAATAAAGCCCGCGATCTTACGAGTCCAAATCCAAAGACGCTCGGGCACTAAGCTTCGCTGTTCGTCCGTAAGATAGTTAGGGTTTCCAAAAATGGTGTCCATAGCCGGGTGGTCAAATAGGCCCACCATTCCGTGGGGAAGGGGCTCGACCAGTTCTTTCACGTAGGCAGGGATAAATGGGCTCATATCGATCACGGCATGGGGGTTGAGATTACTTCGGTCCAAGCCCGCTCGGATCGCCAGGATAGCTGTGTCTCTCCAGTTCCGGACTTCGGTCGAATATGCAAGAGCGCCGTTACAGTCGTAGATTTCCCAGTGACCGAAAGCCGAGGAAGAGGCGAGTAGCAGCAAGGTTAGGAACAAAGGTGGACGCACACGAGCCGCTTATCGCAATTCAACGCACTATGCCAGCTTTAACTCGTTGAATTTAATGCGCATAGATGATATGCAGCGAGTCATGCGTCTCGGTTTGTGCCGTATCTTCTTCCTTTTCGCTTTAAGTTTCGTGGTCGCGCAACCGTGCGTGTTTGCCACGCTTTGTGGCGGCGCTATGGATGGCGACGAGGCCTATGAAAAACGAGCAGCTGCTCTTCAGATGGCAGCTTGGGTAACAGAGCATTCGGGTGGCAACCAAGCGATTCCCTCGCATAACGAGATGGCGCCGGCGTCTTCTGCGGTTTCCCTCTTAAAAAGTTTTCGGGAAAACGGGTGTACGCAAGGAACAGTCGTCGACATGGGCGCTGGAAAAGGAAGGAACTCAGTTTTCTTCGCGCAGAATGGATTCAATGTCGTTTCGCTAGAGTATGTTCCGGTTGCTGCACAAAGGATTCGGGACTCGGCGCTTTCTTTTGGTCTTGGAGACAGGATTGAAGTGCATGAGGCCGACGTAACTGAAAAGTGGCCACTCGATTCGGGCTCTGTGGCAGCTGTTATCGATAGTTATGCGAGCATCGATATTCCAACAGCAAGTCTTCGGAAGCGCGCACGCGACGAGGGTTTTAGAGTGCTTCGTAAAGGCGGCCTTCTGGGTATTGCGGTGGTCTCCATTGAAGATCCGTGGGAGTCTGAACTGCACCGCCAGGCGGAATTCAGGGGTGCTGAACCCAACTCTGTGTTTTGGCCAGATCCTGAAAAACCTTCGCAGCCTGGAAAGTTCCAAAAAGATTATACTCAAGAAGAATTGGTAGGTTTTTATCAAGAGGCGGGCTACCGACTAGTCGAGATTAAAGAAATTAGAAAAACCGCCAACAAGCGCGGCAGAACAGATACCGCAGTAAATTTTCTAGCGGTGTTTACAAAGCCATAGCGCGCGACCTCGTGGAGTCTTCAGTCAGCCGCTTCGCCCATCTTCTTTAAAACAATAGCGATCGTCTCAGAGTCAATCTTCGCCTGCTTCATAAGAGAGGCGGCTTTAGCAAAATCATCTGAATCGATGGCCTCAAAGAAATCGTCGACCTTGCCTGTTTCAGCAAGCTTCTCCAGGACCAGTGTTCCTTCAAATTCATTTTCATCCATCTTTAGCCGCCGCAAAGGGTACTCTTCGGTGAATTTAAATGCCATGCCGTCATGTCATGTATGTGATAAAGCGCGCGATACGTTTCGAATATGAGAATCTGGTCCCTACATCCAAAATACTTAGATGCAAAAGGCCTGGTCGCTTTGTGGCGAGAGGCGCTTCTGGCTCAACAAGTTCTCGCTGGGCGTACCCGAGGTTACAAGAATCATCCGCAGCTCATCCGATTTAAAGCGGTGCGGACCGGAGCACTGAAGTGTATCGGAACGTATTTGAGCCATGTCCATGCCGAGGCCAAGCGTCGCGGCTACAGCTTTGATGAAACAAAAATAAAGGTGAAACCGCCGGACTCCTCGAAATCAAGAATGAGTGTCACGTCCGGACAAGTGACCTACGAATTCAACCATCTGAAGAAAAAATTGCGAACACGAAATCCTGAGGGTTTTGCGGCGATCAAGAAGGTGACAAGGATACAGGTCCACCCCCTGTTCACGAAAAAACCCGGAACGATCGAGAGTTGGGAAATCAGGTCGCGCGAACGATGACTTTGAATCCACCCATCGCAAATCGCTTCATGTCGAACGGCATCTTCACGCCATCCATCGTCATGAGTGGGTCTTTCATGACCTTTGCGTTGACTTGGTTGCGATGCGCTTTCGATTTGTACACAATGAATGCAAAAATGGCCGTTTCGCCCGACTTAAGTTTGCACATTCGTGGAAACGTCAGGCCCCACTCAACTTTTAAATCGTCACCGATGCACTCGTAATAGTCGAGGGCACCATGCTTCATCCACATCTTGCAGCCGAGTGCGGCCATCTTCTTGTAGACGCGGACATTCTTCTTTTTGATCGGGATGACAAAACCGTCGACGTAGTGGCTCATCGCAACTTTTTACTGCGCTTCTCTGTACGTTGCAATGGTGCCGACGAGGCAATTCCACCTGGTCTTTCGATTTGAACCGAATCTTAGTTGACTGATTATATAGCCAAGTTTATACAGTGAGCCATCGCTTGGAGATTGTATGAAACAGTTTTTTGTAGCTTTTGTTGGCCTATCTCTTTTGACCCTATTCATCCCAACCGCTCGCGCTGATGAAACCAACGTTGTACTGCGTGCGCAGTTATCTAAGGCCCTTGCCACTGCTGATATTCAAGTTCTCCATGAGAGAAACCTCATCATACATGACGGCACGACCTTACATTCTCCCGTATTACTGATTAACGAAGATGCGTCTGTCGTAGGCCCCCTTTTTCAAACGCTTCAACCTATCGCTCCATATGTTAGTTCCGATTGGGCCACAACATCGCTTAGCTTCGGGGTGATAGCTTCGTGCGTATCTTTATCGAACACTTACACCTTTAATCTCTATATTGACGTTCAACATGACATTGCAGAAGTGATTAAGAAAAAAGATTTAACCGAAACTGGGGAACAGAATCCCAGCCAGCTAGAGGTAAGCTTTCGCGAGTGCATTTCGGATTTGCAAATTAAAGACAAGTTCTTTGGCTGCAAGGATCTCAAGGCCACTCGACTTCTTTCGGCAATGGTGGAAGCTGGCGCTTATGAGCGATGGTCCTTGAACGAAGACCATTCAGTATCCTTTTTCTTGGGAAGTGAGAGCGCTTGTCATCTCACTCCAGACAAAAAAGCGAGCTGTTGGTTTGGCTCAAAAATTTTTCCGGATTTTTTAAATCAACTCCAGGAAACTCAGAAATTAACTCCTGCGACCGAAGCTAAAAAGTAGCGAACAAGGATGAACTGTAATTGAAACTCTCTGCTGAGTGCGCGCCCTTCAGGCTGTTCGAGAGCCAGGAAAACGAAAGATATTTATTATCGCTGGATCTGCTCACGTTCGCGAAACTCAGCTCCTCGAGTATCTACAGACACGTGAAATTAAAAGCACAGTCCTTGTAAGTAAGTCTGCAGCAGAAAACGACCCTGAACAAAAGATGTCGGAAACGATCGCCCGGTTGGAAAACCGGTTGGGCTATTCTGATGAGAGGGCTAGACCGATTATCGAGAGGTGGGTCACACGAGTCTATGACGACATGAATATGTCGCCATTGCCGTCTTTAGCGGAAAGCAGAAGATCTTCTCTAGTGAATCCGCCTTCCTTAGTGAGCGCGTGTGGGCCACTGCTCGATCCTTAGTGAATGTTGTAACAGTAGAGGGTAAACGCAAAGGCGAGAAAGGTTACCCTTTGGATGCGTCCAGTAATTTGCTATTTTAATTTAGCAAGAAAATCCAGAACTCGAGCATTAAACGCTGGAGCGTTATCAAGATTGCTCAGATGTCCTGCCCCGGGCACGAGATAAAATTCTGATCCTTTTATCTTTTCTGTTAGAGCCTTCGCGGAGTCTTTGGAAATGACAGAATCATATTCACCTTGAATGACAAGAGTCGGGACCGAGATTTTCTCCAGCGCCTGGGTAGTGTCTGTTCGACTTGTGAGAGCAAGGAGTCCCGCCTGTACGCCTACCGCCGTATTGGACATCGCGAGACGTATCATGCATTCAAAGAGGGCAGGGTTGTGTGTCTGAGTGTCCGGAGCCGCTGAGCGCTTTATGAAATTGTCGACAAATGTTGACAGCCCGGAAGTCTGAATTTCTCTTAGCGCTTCGTAACGTCCAATTTTAGATTTGTCTGAATCAGCCTCGCTTTTCGTGTCGGCTAGTATGGCTGCCAGAAAACGATTTGGATTCCGTTCTAGTGCCCGAAGAGCGACAAATCCACCCATGGAAAGACCGCAAATCACTGTCTTATTAATTTTTAGCTTATCTAGAAGATCAATGAGGTCATCCACCACAAATTCTAACGTATACGGATGCGTAGATTCACTTTTTCCAAAACCACGAATGTCAAATGTTACCACGCGGTAAGCCCCTTTTAGGGCTTTCACCTGCTCATTCCACATAGCCTGGTTTAGTGGAAAAGCGTGCACAAAGACGATCGGAATTCCGTTCCTGTTTCCCGTGTCCACAAAATTGAGATCAGCCGCTTCTGCTTTGTAGGAAATGGTCGCCATGAAAAAGGAAAAAGCTAAAAGGAGTTTCATAGAACGAACTTAAACACGGCCGTTTTGTATCCGAAAGTAGATTCTAGCTTACGAGCTGCGTAATTCAAGCGTCGGAAAACCGAAAATCAATTCCGCACGCCTTCAAAACGTCCCGTGCAGTCGACGGATCAAATAGTGCACCTGGCGTGAACGTGCCATAGAGGCGTGGAGTTAGGCCTTCATTCTTTAAGAGAAGAACAGCAAGCTGGACAAGAATATGGGGAGTTGCAACGTAACCCGGATCGGGTCCAGTCACTTCTAATTGTCTTGGATAGTTTTTATGATTGTCTCCAACCCCGAGCATCGACATCTTGAAAGTTGCCGTTTTTAACTGTTCACGCGATGGATTTGTTTTACTCACAAATCCCGAAGAAAAGAATTCAGGAAACTTCAGAAGTAAATTGCGACCCACCTTGCTTCTTGCGAGCAACATAAAACGAAACGCCACCCTAATCGCTTTCATCAAGGCAGTTACTCGGTCGAACCTATAGTAAGCATTGTAATGAGGAAAAGTCGTCGTATTTCCATTTGCTGTCAGTGTGCGCTGAGTACTCATAACTACCGAGGCGTCTGCCCCCATGAAGAGGGTCGCCCACCCCTTAATGCGAGAGTCATAAAACGGGTGTTTCTTCAGTTTACTTTCTTTGAGAAATCTCGAAACGGCGATCGGCCATCTGTTTTCTCGCAGCGACCGACGAAGTCCGCCAAGATGATCCCAGTGCTGCAATCCATGAATCGCAGAAACATATGTTGCATAGTTCACTCGAAAGTCAGCGGAGCCGGGGTCGAACTGAAGGAAACTATCGATATGGCATAATGGGAATCCGGACGTTTGTGCATCACTTCGAAGAAGTAATGCACCAAAATCTGCGGGCACGGAATCAAAACCACAAGCGTGTACAATTCTTACTTTCTGGGTTTTTGCGGCGTCGTTATACTTAAGCAAGCTCATCTCGATGAACTGTGGTTCGCCCGAAATGTCTAAGTAGTCGGAACCTCCCTGAATGCACGCATCGACTACCTGTTCGCCGTGGAAGCGAAATGGGCCGACGCAATTGAGAACGACTTTAGAGTGTTCCGCCATCTTAATTAACGAAGATTTGTCAGTTGTATCGGCCTCAAAAATCTCCGGCAGGCTTTCAAACTGGGTTCGTAACTGTTGCAGCTTTTCTTTGTCTCGACCAGCCATGGCCCACTTCAAACTGAGTTTTCTAGCGACCTGATCGGTTACTTGGCAAACCTGCAGACCGGTAAAGCCCGTTGCACCAAATACAGTAATATCGACTTTGTTTTTAATCATGCTCTATTTTGCCAGGAACTCTTTGACGTATTCCGCAGGAATAAAGAATGAGCGCTCTGGAGGATAGCCATTTTCATCTAAATAATGTTTGATTTCCGGAGTATCTAGACTTTCTCGCCAGGTCAGCGCTTTGCCCCAGAAAATACCCACAAGTTCGCCCTTTTCACTTACGACTGGGCCGCCGCTCGTACCTTCGATCCCTAAAAATGTTCCTTCGACGTTCTTAGGAGCGATGGAACTAACTTGGCCCGACGACACGCTTGGGATGAGATCGAAAGGATCCAGTGTTTCCTTAGAGGGTTCGCCTGTATTTACCGCAGGGAATCCAAAATGGTAAACCAAGGAACCAGTTCTTAGTTTCTCTTTGGCGTAAGGTATCGCCATTGCTGTTTCTAATTCGGTAATTTCTAGCGTCGCTAGGTCCGTCGTGCGGTCTTCAAAGTCTTCAGTTTTCAATTTGAAGTGTTCGGATGGTTTCCATAACGACATACCGACGTCGTTCGCGTTTCGCTTATGAGCTCCGCGTTTAACGAAACGCGGAGTCACGGGTACTTTAGTTCCGCTGTCGTCGACAGCGACATAATCATACTTACAGGGTGGGCCTCCATATCTTGTTGGATCCTCTTTTCTCGCTCTCAAATTACTCTCTAAAAACTGTACGGCATGTTCGTTTGTGATGAAAACTCCACCATCTGTTATGGCAAAGATAGTAATGCAGTTACTAAAGGAAACATTGCATGTGCAAAGACGTCTTGTAGATTGCTTCGCTAAGTTTAAAATGTGTTCGGGAACCTGCTTACGTTCCAAAAATCGTGACGGTTCTAATGGAAATTGTTTTTCTGGCTTTTGGTACCCCTTTGGTTTTGGATCGCTAGACCCACAATAGTGTGGTGTCACATCTTTCATGGGGTCCTGTAAAAGCGGCGTGATGGCTTTCAAGAGGGTGTCTTGGGCCGTCGACGCGGAAGCAGAAAGAAGGTGCCCTAGAATTATGGGTATCAAGATTTTGACGGCGTTCACCAAGAGTTCTCCCGCATCTTATGGTTCGGGTTTTTTGATCGGTTTCTAAAAGGTCGCATACGGATTTTCATGATCAGACTTTGAAAGGTAGAGGGATCGAAACGAGTCGACCACTGCTATTCCATGCTCTCCAAGTCGTCCCAGAGGTATTTGGCGACTCGTGTACCACTAGGATGACGGAGACCAGTTGCTGCTGTCTTTGCCTCGCTTAAAGGCCTATGCTTGCTTCATTGGAGTTACACAGTGTCACTTTATTCATTTCTAGGTGAAAATCGGAACGTAATTCTTGCACTGAGTGAGAAGAAGACGGTTGCCCTTGCAGCACTCCGCCCTGTATCGGACGAACTTCAAAAAGGCCTCCCCATTTTTTTTAACCAGCTGATTGCTATTTTGGACAAGAACCAAGCAATCGTCAGTGTCAAAGACGAGCATGCATTGTTGGGTGCGGCCGCACTGCATGGCAGAGAACTTCTTAGGTTGGGTTATACCCTTTCGCATGTGGTGCATGCGTATGGAGCCATTTGTCAGGCGGTTACTGAAATTGCTAGCAAAATGAAAGCGTCCATCTCAGCTTTGGAATTTCATAATCTTAATCGTTGTCTGGATATTGCCATTGCTGGGGCTGTCACAGAATTTGAGGCAGGTCGCAGTATTGTAACTAAGGCACGCGAGGTTGAACATTTAGGGATGCTCGCTCACGAACTTAGAAACTCATTGAATAGAGCCATTATTGCTTCCGAGATGATGTCCAAGGGAATTGTTGGTGTTTCGGGCAGTACGGCCAGAGTTCTTTCTCATAGTTTAAAGGAGATGCATTTGCTCCTTGATAGATCACTGTCTGAAATTAAATTACGATCTGAAAGCGAAATTCATGAAGAGCAATTCTCTATTATTGAACTTGTAAATCACCTTTTAGTTACGGCAGAGATCGAAGCCGGAACTAGAGAACAAACGATAACGATTCAAGTCGACACGAGTCTTGAAGTAAAGACGGATCGCCATTTGGTGCTGTCTGCCCTCGGAAATCTGGTTCAAAATGCGATGAAATATACTAAGCCCAAAGGCAATATTAACATCATGGCTCATGCCAAAGGCGATAAAATTGAAATCGTAGTGACGGATCAGTGCGGCGGCATTGCCCCTGAAAAAATGAGCGAGATTTTTAAACCCTTTACCCAGTTCAGCGTGGATACGAGCGGCTTGGGCCTAGGTCTGTCTATTGCCCGCAAAGCCGTTGCACATTGTGGGGGCGATATCTCCGCAGAAAACATCCCGGGCGGATGCGCAATTAAGATTATCCTTCCACGTCTGATGCCGGGTACGGTTCCCGCTTCGCCTGTAGTTTAAAAATTCTAATGCAGATACCTTTTGACGAGAGTGGTGAGTGTATCGAGGTCGTATGGCTTTTTTAGGAACAGTTTTGCACCGATGAGCGCGAGTTTCGCTTCAAGATCCTGCATGCCTGAAATTATAATTACCGGCACATCTTTTGTTTTTAAATTACTTTTCAGCCTCGAAAAAAAATCGCTGCCATTCATCCCAGGCATGCTCATGTCGGTAAGAATAAGGTCGGGAACCTCTCCCTCGTCCAACAGACCGAGAGCTTCTTGACCATCGCCAGCCGTTACTACGTCTATGCCTTCGTTGTCCAAGATCGTCGTTAGAACCGTACGTAGATCCTCGTCATTATCAACTACCATGACGGTCTTATGTTTTTGATGGTCTAAAGATCTAAGGTCCATGGCGGGACCCTATGTCAGATGATGCGGGAAGTCCCGAGAAGAGTTTCAACAAGTTGCGTGAACAGACCGATCTCACCGTCGGTTTTCAACGGTTGTTGGCTGCATACAAAGAGGCGCCGGTAGAGTCACTAATGCAAACAGATCGGATCACACTCCTCGTTAAATATTGCGGTGCCGATTCGATTGCTCCCATTCCTTCGGACCAAGAGCTTGACGAAATTGTCCGTCGTCGTATGGAGGAGCTCGATAAGATGGAAATAGCCGTCGCTCGCATTGGGGCTACCATAAAGAGAACAGAAATCCGACCACTCGAAATTCTCTACGAGGCGATTAAGGCAGATCGTGTTGCAAGCTGTCTTAATAAACTGAATGAACCGGGGAGTTCCAAATAACGAAAACCTTACCAAAATCTATTTTTACGCCACACGACGGACCGCGACAGCCGGAGCGTCTGCGGGTTTCATTTTTTATCTAGAACCTGTAAAAACTCATCGTCATCACCAAGTAGTTTAATCAAGCCTTCCTGTTCAAGCTCTTTAAACATCTGGATGATTTCGGGATCATTCAGGGAGTTTTGATGAAATCCTTTAGGGCGTATGAGCCCGTCTATGCTCTTTCGTGACCATTTTGTGATTTCGTCAAAGCGATGAATTGAGAATGCCGCTTTCACCATATCTTTAAGGTTATCTGGCTTCATATAGAACCTTGCCTACGTTCCAGTTTTAAGCATCTTCTTTTCGAGGCGATTCAGGCGATCTTCGAATTCAAGCTCTTTGGTCAAACCGTTACGAAGCTTCTCACGCATAAGTTGCTGGTATTTTACACCGCGCTTGAGAGCCTCTTGCTTGTAGGCTCGAATCAAATCTGCCTCTAGAAACATAGTTGTGCGGATCTTTGGATTTTGAGCTTCTTGTAACTCTTCATTCGTCATCTCAACATTGCCGTACTTAAAAACACCGCTTCTTAATTTACTCTTGGCCTTCATACTCTTCCCATGCCTCCTTTAGGAGATCGCGGTTACTATCGACCAACGATTGAAGTTGGCCGATGGTTCTCTGTGAATATCCCCAAGAGGCTAGGCACTGGCCCGTTGCAAGATCGAACTTAGCCTCGGCGCTGGGGGATACCACGTGAACGTGAGCAGGTCTGTGATCCTTGGGGTAGATAACAAATTTGAAGCGCCCAAATCGGACCACGACCGGCATGGCTACATCATATACACTTTGTATGCATGTGTCAAGTGCCAGCCTTTTGGTCAATTAGAGGTTGATCTGATCCTAATTTATTTCGAGTCTTCGCCAGTTTTCTCCATTCCGAGCTGAGCGATGTTTAGGAGAGCGGCCTAGTGTTTTTATGGCAAGATCGTCGTAAAAAGATACGGCACCCATAAGATGATTCAGGAAAAGAGCTTCGACTTTTTTATAATTGATCGCTTTCCCTCTTCTTTACCTTCATTGAGAAAGGGGTATCGAAAGAATTTCCGTCCCGAAAATAGAGGAGTAAGCAACCTGTCTCCTTTATTTGCATCGGCCGAATACCTTTCAAATCCCACATCATCAAGTCGTGGGTGAGAGCAAGTATGGTTTCCAATAAAAT
Source organism: uncultured Oligoflexia bacterium (assembly GCA_964549505.1). Classification (GTDB taxonomy): domain Bacteria; phylum Bdellovibrionota; class UBA1018; order UBA1018; family CAZJVD01; genus CAZJVD01. The sequence continues at coordinate 169,906 of CAZJVD010000005.1, read as the reverse complement.
GCCCGGCGTCTCTATATTTTTTAAGTTGTCGGATTACTCCCGTCGTACCGTCTCTTTTGCACGGATTCGCAAAGATGACGACTGGAGGAATTTTTAACTCTTTAAGTGTTTTGATGAGTACGTTCTACAGAACACAGAATGCCGATTACCTTATTCCGGATACGGAATTTAAGAGACGGCCCCGAATGAAGAGTTTCAACAAGTTGCGTGGCGAAGTAGCCAAAAGTAGCCACGGTTTAAATAAAATTATGAACCGAAATTTGGGCAAAATCAACAGGTCAAAAACAAGATTGTGGATCTGGTTTGGTAGCAAACTCGCAGCCGATGAAATTCCTAAATTCCTCATTTGCCAAAAGGATTCTGAATACCCGACGTTCATTAGTCTGCTTCGAACCAATCTTATTGGCAATGTCGGCAGCTTGTCCGACGTAAAGTTGAGGCGGGCGTGAGAAAAGTACCGCTAAGGCTGCGGCTCGTCTTTTTTCTGGAGGATAATTCTTCTTAATAAAATCTGTTACCGCTAACGTCCCAAAGGCATCAGCAACATGTTCGGTCATTTGATCCGGCAATACGCCGGTTTTTTCGAGATCGTTCAATGCTGCCTGAGCTTCCTCAATTTTGCCTTCATCTAATAGCTTTGCTATCGAGTTTACTTGGCTCGTGCCACGACCGCTATTATAGGTGTCCCCACCGCCACCTTTTTTCTTGGCATTCTCTTCAGCTTCTTTTTTATCGAGTTCTTCTAATATTTTTTTTAAATCTTCTGTTAGTGGAATCGGCTTAATAAGTTCCGACATATCAATAAATTGAAGTGCAAATGGATCTGCAATCGTTCGTCTCGCAGCGATTGAAGTGTCTTTTTCGAGACAGCTCACTAAGTCTTTGTTGCCCCAATCCATGAGGTGGGCAAGTTCATGTCCCATGGTGAATGCCGCCGCTGCACGCGATGAAATAGTCTTGAGCCGGCTGACGCCATACATGATTGTCGGTGGGCCATATTCGGAAAACCGGTAGGATTCGATTGGCTCACCTTGAATGGTATTTGCGTACAACTCAGTTTCCACAATCGGAAAAGATTTTGGAGTACATCCCGACACCGATTCGGAACGATGACCCAATCCGTGTTGGTTTCCAAGATCCATAAAAACAGCACTGTTCGGATAAAGTCTACTGACAGATGTAGCCGCCTCGTCGTCATCTGGGTAACCAAAATAAGCGACCTGAGTCTTGTCTAGTCTTGCGATCCACTCTTCTATTACTCGCGTATCGAAAAGTTTATCTCCATAATAACTTCGAAGAAAAGTTTTGTAGAAGTCTTTAACTCCTGACAGCGTTTCTCCTACTACTTTTTGTTTACCCCCGTCGTTATTTTTTGAATCGCTTGGATTTCCAACTCTTGTATTTATTCCATCCCCATCAAAGGTCGCTTTGTCGGCTTTTCCATCACTAAACAGGCCGTAGTAAATTGATTCGCAGCTGTTTGGATTAGTCGCGCGATATTTATTGTACAGTTCGGTCGCTGTCGTGCGCGCGGGCCCTTCTCCGGCGAGAGCTGTAAGTGAAAAAAATATCGAAAAATAAATCGCGAACTGCATACCGAAACAGTTTACCAGATTGTGACTCAGAGCGCTTTTGATAATAATGAGCGTTTCTGCGGTCATGTGCCCAGTCGTCGGCTACATATTCTCCTCGCTTCACGCTCACTCGGCCCGCAGATTTGTTTCCGGAATTCCGGTATTTAAAAGATGGTGGAGACGGCGCTGCATACAGGATTTCAACGACTTAAGTCGTATCTTAGCCAGAATTAGCCGATTCACCTAATGGGTGAATTATTTCTTGAGTTATTCACCTGATAGGTGTATACTAAATAGGTGATCCAACGGGTGATTCTCAGCAGGCATGCACAGAAGCAGATCAAAAGGCTGCCTCGTCATATAGTTGAGAACTTGGCTGCTTGGGTTGATGACGTCGAAACGCGCGGTCTGGAAGAAGCTCGAAAGATCCCGGGCTATCACGACGAGCCTCTGCGTGGCGACCGGAAAGGTCAGCGGTCGATTCGCCTAAGTCGAGCGTATTGAGCGATTTATGTAATAAAAGCAGACGATAAAATTGAGTTTGTTTCAGTTGAGGAGGTTTCAAAGCATGACTACTAAGAAGAAAAGTGAAGCCATGAAGTTTTTGGAGGTTGTCTCTGGAAGACCTCTGAGTTTGGGAGGACTTCTTGAGTCTTTGAGACTTGGCGAGGAGTTTTCACAAGCGACGTTTGCTCGTAGGCTAGGGATCTCGGCGTCTCATCTCTGTGACATTGAAAAGGGACGGAAGGTGGTTAGCCCTGAACGTGCAGCGCGGTTTGCCAAAGTCTTGGGACGATCTCCCGAACAGTTTGTTAGATTGGCTCTGCAAGGATTGGTCGACGATGCGGGACTCAAGATGAAAATAGATGTCAATGCTGCTTAAAGCGCGACTAGACGGGGTTTTTAACGCTAAATCTTTGACGTTATGTGAATTGCGTTGAAACGGAAAAAATTAACACCTAGGAAGCATTGATGCAGAAGTTCGTAATGGTCTGATCTGCGAAGGTACAATATAACCTCCTTTGAATTTCTTAACTTCCATTTCTAGCTGATCTCCTCGAAGCATGCTCTTTCGCTCATTTGGACGTGCTTTTCCATCTGAGTAAGATGTAAAGGGTATTTGAAAAGTTTCTGGGGCTTTTCCGGAAATAGTTTTAATGACCGAAACGGTTGCTATGTATTCCTGTGAAAAAGTCGTTTTAGTACCGCCACATTCGACTTTAGTTACTTCGGTAACAATCTTTGCTTTGCCCTCTAGAAAGATGGGTGGCATAGTCTCCACAGTTTTGCAGTTGGTATCGATTGAAGTACCAGGAGCGACTAGTCCGCAATTTCTTTTTTGTTCGATTGAAAGTACATCTTGAAAAGACCACAAACTGAAAACAAAAGTTAAATACATTAAGAACTTTTTCATTTTTTTCTGGTCCCTAATTTTACCAAAATGGCGACTAAGCAGCAGTTTTGCGACCCGTTTTTTTGACATCAAACGAGAGTTCCTTTTTCAATTCCGCGCATTCCTTCAAGTAAAGATTGATTAGGACCTGATAAGGTACCCCAGTCTTCGCAGACAGTTTCTTAAAGTACGAAATAGCTTCTTTATCCAAGAGAATTGTCACTTGCTGTTTAAGGTGCTTGGCGTATGGATTCTTCTTTGATTTTGTGAAGTCGTATTCTTTTCTCATTTTAAGTGCTCCTCATAGGTTTTTGATTCTTTTCGGTTAGCTTTTCTTGCAGAGATAACTCGAATTAATAATCCGTCCTCTCGGTAACAGTGACAAACTACCAACATGCGTAGACTTTCACGGAGCCCCAAAAGTATGAATCGATCTTCCACTTCTGAATGATCAGGATCAGAAATGAGGCGGGCATTTGAGTCGATAAAAACCGTCTTAGCTTCATCAAAGGAGACGCCGTGTTTCTTCTTATTAAGAGCACTTTTAGCGGTATCCCAGTCAAATTGAAGCTTCCGCGTTACAGTATAATTATATCATAATTATCTGAGGTTTTATTCCCATTATTTTTCACCAGACCAATATTTCAGTTTTCGGTCGACTCGGAAGCAGCTTTGTGTTTCTCCGAATACGATCAGTTTTTTGGAATCAGGATATTCGCAAATATCAGGCTCGATCATGGTCGAAAAGCAGAGATATCGAAGCGTTTCATTAGAGTTGTTGATCAATTGATGAGAACCGGTCGGACCGGGCAGGAGTGAAAGGTAATCTCCCTCAGATATGCGTTTAGTTTTATTTATCGTTCTGAGCAGTCCGCAGCCCGAAAGAATAAATATGGCTTCCTCATTAGAGTGATGAAAGTGCAGCGGGAAGGATTGTTTTTTTGGTGGGACTTCATAGAGACTACATCCCAGGTTGCGGCTGCCTGCAGATAGGCCGAGCCGTTTGCGAAAGAAGAGAAAACGTTCTCCATTCTTGTAGGTGATCCAATTAAGTTTCTTCTCGTTTACGACTTTACCGTTCTGTTTTACTTTTTTCATATGCCTCCATCACGCAACGAAGCACTGTGATTATTGTTTTCCGATCCTACGGATAAACTCCTGTAATTTATCCTTTGCGCCTTCGCTTACGCACCATTTTCGAACGTTGTACTGTCAAAGTTCTTCTTTTGTACAAATTTTGAAATTTGGAGCTTTCATAAAACAGGCTTTCCTTTGCGCCGTGGACGCCTGCGGGTGTGAAAAATCTTTTCCCGCTCCCTGAGTGGAATATTCAAGTAGCTAATCTCGATCATTTTTTTAAGTGGTGCCGTGTAAGGAGACTTTGGATTGAACTGATAAAGCCTAGTTCGCCCCACTACTCGAGACACCCGTAGTAAATTGATTCGCAGCTGTTTGGATTAGTCGCGCGATATTTATTGTACAGTTCGGTCGCTGTCGTGCGCGCGGGCCCTTCTCCGGCGAGAGCTGTAAGTGAAAAAAATATCGAAAAATAAATCGCGAACTGCATACCGAAACAGTTTACCAGATTGTGACTCAGAGCGCTTTTGATAATAATGAGCGTTTCTGCGGTCATGTGCCCAGTCGTCGGCTACATATTCTCCTCGCTTCACGCTCACTCGGCCTGCAGATTTGTTTCCGGAATTCCGGTATTTAAAAGATAGTGGAGACGGCGTGTTCTGAGTGACTTCAACAAGTTATGTGGCGAAGTAGCCAAAAGTAGCCACGAGTATTTTTTATCATGATCTATTTTTCTACTCTAGTCCAGCACTGTCGAAGTTCGCCTTTGCGATTTTCCATAAATTCTATGTGTTCGGTCGAAAATCGATCAGTGCTTTCGTCAAAGCAATCTGGATACAGTTCTTTTAGGCTCACAAATCGATGTCCAGCTGCGCGAAGTTCACGAATCCATTGCTTAAGATAGAGAGCAGTTAAAGGCATTTTGTCATGCAAGAGGATAATTCCTCCTTTGGCTCGACAGACTTCTTGTGAAAGATTTTTCATAAGGAGAGTAGAGCGATCACCGGCCGTGGTAGGTTTGTTCGTTTTCGGGTCGATATCGAGATTCGAAAAGTGATAATCAATGGAATCAATATCCCAGCCGATGTGCCGAAACCCCTTCGAAGCAAAAGCTCGAACTACATCGGCATTATTTAAATGATCATTGTCTTTGCTATTGCGGGCAAGCGTTCCACCGCCAAACGGCATGCGTATAAAGGGAATTGGTTTTGAGAGATATTCTTCAAGAACAGATGTTCCCTTTCGGATATTCTCAATCATTTCTTCTTTAGATTTAAAATACAGAACCTTTTGTGCCGGATTTTGATCAAGCGTTGCCTGCTGGTTTGGGTCAGTAATAATAAAATTATGCAGACGATGAAAAAAAGTATGACTCCCTATTAAGAATCCGAATTCTTTCATTTTGTTAAGTAGTTCGTATCTGTTTTTTACTTCCGCTAAGGTGGCCTTTTGATTGGGTGCTTGATCGATAACATATTTTTCATAACCAGTGAGGGGTTTAGGTTGAGGTCTGATTCTAGGTGTTCCAGGAACTAGCAATGAACCCATAATGAAAAAGGTAGCTGGGATTTGTTCTTCTGCGAGTGTAGTTACGATATCTTCAGTGGTCCCATTAATTTCTGGGCCATCATCAAAGGTAAGATGAAGAGGGTAGGATTGGTTAAGGAAACAGCCGTTCGGCGCCCGGTTTGTCCGTTCTACAATCGAAGCTATTATTAGCAGCGTACACGCGACCGCTAGCACCTTTAAGATTATTAAGGTTTGTTTTCTCATGCCAAATTGTTCATGCAGCCGATTTTTTTGCAGCTTTTGACGCTCCAAACGAGAGGCGTTTTTTTTGTGCAGCACACTCTTTGAGATAGAGATTGATCAGAACTTGGTAAGCGACGCCGGTTTCTGTCGCCAATTGCTTGAAGTACGCAATGGCTTCCTTATCCAACAAGATCGTGACTTGCTGCTTTAGGTGTTTGGCGTAGGGATTCTTTTTTGAATTTTTGAAATCGTATTCTTTTCTCATAATAGATTTTCCTCGTAGGACTTCACTTCATTAGGTTTCGCTTTTCTTGCGGAAAAAATTCGGATCTGAGAGTCGTTTTCACGATAACAGTGGCAGACCACTAAAATTCGAAGCTGTTCACTCATTCCTATTAATACAAATCGATCTTCGTCATCCGAATGATCAGGGTCGGAAATCAATCGAGCATTGGGATCACTGAAAACCGTTTTAGCTTCTTCGAATGAAATGCGATGCTGCTTTTTGTTAATCCTATTTTTGTTAGTATCCCATCTAAAATGAAGATTACTCATTACAATATAATTATATCATAATTATATTGCCTGGGGCAGTTAAAATTTATGAACAAAAGTAGCCACGACGGAGTCAGAAAGTAGCCAAAGAATTCAAAAGTAGGTGATTTTCATACTCTATTTTGTGCTGTACTCGAACCTATTTCACTACAGTCGCGTAACATCGAGTAATGTCCCGTAACCTCGGGTAACGGTGGTGGTGGAGACGTCGCCGACTGAGTAACTTCAACAAGTTACAAACCGAAGTAGCCAAAAGTAGCCACGGTTTATTTTTTAATTATGATCCTAGTTTTATTGAAAATCAAACTGAGAATGCTTTGGTTAGGCTTTTACAGATTTCAATAAGAGCTTCGCGACCCTTATCTAATACCCCAGCCATACTAACGAAACCGTGAACCATCCCGTCGTAACGCTTTAATGTGACTGGAACACCAGATTCTCTTAATCGGTCGGCTAACCTTTCACCATCATCGCGTACTGGATCAAATTCTGCGGTGATAATTTCAGTTTGAGGCAGGCGTGATAAATCTTTATGCCACAGAGGTGAAATTTTTGGATCGTCCAATTTCACGTTTTTGGCTGCATAAAGCTCGTAATAAAAAGAAATGTTTTCTGCATCTAAAAGGATTCCATCGTTCGTTTGGTGTGAAGGCAAACTTCGGCTCAAATCAGTATTTGGGTAGATGAGTAGTTGGAACTTAGGTTGGTATTTCGGTTCATCTCTTAAAGCGATTGAAACTTGAAGAGCCATGTTGCCACCAGCGCTATCACCCACTAACGCAATGTTTTTTTCATCGATTCCAAGGGTTAAAGTATTTTCGAAAACCCATTTTGTGGCATCGATACAGTCCTCGGGACCGGCCGGAAAAGGATGCTCAGGAGCTAAACTGTAATTTACGGAAATCAAGGTGCTGCCAGTTTTATTACTAAGGATTCTGCAGATCGCGTCGTAGGTATCAAAATTTAGAACGCAATGTGCGCCGCCGTGAAAAAAAATAATTGCAGATTTAAACTCTGAAAGCCTCTCTGGTTCATAAATACGGAGTTCTATTTCTCTTTTTGAACCAGAAATTTTTGTCTGTTTCACGTCGCTGACTTTTTCATATGGCGGTCCTACAGACGACCAGAATGCATGAAGTTTTTCTCGGAGAATGTTTATCGGAATGCTTCTGATTGGAGGTGCTCCTCGGCCTTTCTCTTCAAGATTTTTCAAGATGGTCTTTGCTTGTGGGGCAATTGTCGTTTCGTTCCAGTGTGGCATGGGCGGTAATATACTTCACCAATGACGCACGGTCACGTAAAAACATCGACCTGAGGATCGGTGGTTTCGCCTAGAAAATCCCATGGTTGAATCTATATCGCGCTTGAGCGGCCAGGCGAACGTGTGTAGTTTAATCTAGCTAAAAGAACTATGGATCTTCAAACTTGGAAAACATTTGCAACATTTTTAACGGTTTCTGCGGGAGTTATTGCAGTTGTGGGTCCTTTCTGGATTTCAAATATTTCTGAAAAAATCGCGGCCCGTGACAAACACGAGCTGAACAAAAATTTTTCAGACTTAAAAAGTGCTAATTTAGCGATTCAAGCGAAATTAGATCCTTTTATTGAACTTGCGACAGAGAGGTTTCCTTCAAAGACCCAGGACGACGCCCTTACAGCACTGCAGGAAAATTTAAGCAAAGTTCGGGCTAAAACAGATCAGATATCAAAACGTTTAGAGCAAAGAGAGTTTAGCAAAAAACAGGCTGAAGCCTTCTTGTCTCAATTAGAAAAATTAAAGAAAATTCATGTTCAAATAGATAAATACAACAGCGACTCAGAGGCGATCAGGTTTGCTGATCAATTAACGGAATTATTTAAAAAGGCTGGGTGGCAAGTTAAAGGAGTTACCCGACTAACCGGCGCACCTCCAAAGGGTATTATCTTTGGCATAAAAGAAAGAAGCGCTGAACTCGAGTCATATGTTGAGGAGATCGGGGAAGTTTTGAAACCATTTGGGACTATTCATGGTGAGTTGTGGGATAAGATTCCATCCGGGGAACTTTTAATTCTCGTTGGCGCAAAGGACTAAAATATTTCGTGCCTCATATGCCTTAAAGCTTTTAATTGGCGTACTAGTTTTGGAACTTACCCAAATTGAGCCAAATGAAATCTCTTTCGATTCTTATAGCTCCGCCAAGTCCGTTCCAGTGTACTGTGGCCAAGCCACACGCTGATATTTTCAAGTGCATGTCCCTTTGAAAGCATCAGGTCTGTAAATCCCTTTCTCCCTCCATATAGGTCAGTCCCGAGGCCAAAATATTTTCGCATCGTCTTGATTAGGGGGCGTTTGAAGGTCTGGTCTCGAAGAAACTTAAGTGCAAATATCTGCTCATCAAAAATTATTGGAATTGGCTTCCACCTATCTTCGGGCGGAAGCGCAATAATCTTAGTTTGGAATACCCAAAGGATTTGTCGACCGTTTGCTAATGTTTCAACGGACCACAAATTCTTGTCCTTCAGATTGTCGATTTCCTTCGGCCGCAATCCAAACCAAACGCTGAGATAAAGCCAATTAAAATTCTTTCGCATGAGTTTGTCAGCAACGCTTCCGAGCTGATCCGGACTCAGCGGTTCTGAGGCTTTCCTCTGCCGCTTTTGTTTTTGGTAGTAATTTTCAATCAGACGTTGTCTTTCGTAGCCTCGAGGAACAGTGACGGGCAAAAATGGTTTTGCGGTTTTCCGACAAATAAAAAACCCCCACAGATTGGCGAACTTCAAAATCGAATGCATGTATCGCAGGCTTAATTCTTCCTGATAAAAATAATCATAAAAATCGTGCATATGGAAAAACCATTCTGACGGTTCTAATTGCATTGCGATGATCAGCTTCTGAGCCGCGCGCCATAACGTATAAACACGATGTCGTTTACTTTTTAACTGAGTGTCGTTGAGGTTGCCTCTGATCTGTAAAAAGCGTGCCTCGAACTCTTGTACAAATTCCACCGGCAAAACAGAATCAAAGCGCAGCTGCTCTTGAACTCGAATTGTTTCTAGTTCTTTGAGGCGTTCTTCTTGTCTTTTTTGAAGAATCTGAGAGTTGAGTTGGCGCGCCCGAGTTTTAGCTTCCTCAATCGACATGGCATTATAAAATCCGAGCGACCGCCACCGTTCCCGTTTGATGTCCCATTCTTTTTTCGGTTTGCTAGCAGTCGAGTGTTGAATGTCTTTATTTTTGTAAGAAACGAATTGAATTTTCCATAGCGGAGCAGATTTTTTCCAAGCCAGTGACTTCACAAAATAGCCCATGCGATTTTCCTCCAAAGTTTCTAAACACTTTTCGGAATCGAATGGAAAAATGAAAAGCGTCTACCCCGTCCGAATCGGACGGGGTTTTAAACGCCAACTATTTGATATTATTATGAAGTATGGTGGAGACGGTGGGAATCGAACCCACGTCCGAAAGCGATCTGTCTCTGAGATCTCCATGTTCAGTTCGTGTTTTAGATTAGTCCGGCGACGTCCAAGAACAAACTTCGCCGAACCTCCGTTGACTAAATCTCACTGAGAGGCGGTCAACGAACACCTTCAGCCAGCCTGTAAAATGACATGCTTCCAAGATCCACAGGCGTGATCTCAGAGCACGTGTTCTCGACTACTTATTAAGCAGCGAGAGCAGGAGCGTAATTGTTACCAATTACTATTTTGCCGCTTTTTTACGAGGCCTGCGGCGCCTCGACATGCACTCAGGACTTCAACACTCCCGTCGAAACCTGGACGTCCCCACAGGGCAACATCAGTCGCCGACCATACCACGAAGTGGGGTCGTCGATCCAACGGAGCCACAAAACCATGAAATTCTTACGTCTGTGACCAGTAAAGTTTACGCGTGTCATAGAAAACAGGTCGCCGTTGGACGTTTGTTTGAATCATGAGGTTGGTCTTGCGATTGCATTACCGGCCCTTGGGGAAAAGGGGGGGTCCAAAGGTTTCTTCTGCTTTCGTTCTTGTCTCCGTCTCTTAATGTACCCTCGTGCTCGGATGGGGGCTCCCTTCGGGGAGATATATCGGGCACAAGGGATCAGCAGAAATCCACACATAGTTTCTGCGAAGGTCCGCTCGGGTGCGTTGGTAACGGAAACGAACGTAAAAACTAGAAGATGACTTCGGTCCAAGGTTCGCTGGTCGGAGCTGAGTCAAACAAAGACCCAAAGGAAGACCGCTCAGTTTCGGCTAAGTCCGAGGAGAGTTCAAACTCCACCCTCCCACCCACTTCAGGCTAGATAGATTCGCGAACCGCCGTACCGATCGCTACCATTCGGTAACTGGCTGCATCTTTGAGCTGTGTCAAACTGATCTGAAACGAAACGATCTTGGTCGCGCCCCTTCGATGGGCTTTGTAACGGAGCTCACGTCTGAGGGCATCGAGCATTTCCTGATATTCGCGCGACGAGCGTATCTCGACCTGTGACGAACGGAGGGTCGCGCTCGCAATCAAGCTATCGAGGACTTCTGCACGACTGTTCGCCGGAAGGTCCGTGGTCAAGATCGGTAACGACTCTTCATCGGCAAATTCAACACCGCGATTCTGTTCCGAGAGCTGCTCGAGCGGCAATGGATCACGTGTTTCTTCGAGACTGTCCGTCGATGAAAAAACCGACTCCGATGGCCCCATACGAATGCCGATATCGGTACCGCGAAAAAGATGGACGATCTCTACCGCTAGAGTTTCCGAAATCCGAGGCACGAGTACGCGACCCTGATCAAATTGTCGCTGAAGATCGGTCGGATTGATGCCGATCTCCGGATCGGAAAGAATTTCTTTCAAGATCGTTCGAGCGCTTTCGTCAATCGAGCCGGTCAAAAGAATTGAGAAAGGAAACGAGAGTGGAACATTCGCATTCGTCAGCGTCGCGCGTTCGGAAAACTGCTTGATAGGGTCAAGGCCGCGAAACTGCGGGGGCACGATCTTGCGTGAGAGATCGGTCGCTGTGAACGAAGGTTCAACGGTAGGCGCCGGCTCATTTCCAAAAAGAGAAGAGAGGTCCGGTCCATCAAAGTCATTTGGAGACTTAGGGGGCTGCTGTGCCATGACACTTTTTGTACTTTTTCCCTGAGCCACAGGGACATGGATCATTCCGTCCCACCTTAGGGGCACCGCTCACCACCGGCTTTGCGACAGAGCCCGCTGAACCACGCGCGGAAAGCAGAGAGCCTCCACCACCACCGTTGCGACTCAGCGGCATGCCGCCATCTAAGCCACCACTTCCAGGGCTGGCTGCGATCGCCGAGGGCGGGGGAGGTACTGGATTTTGCGGAATCAAATTACCCTCGGAAGTCACGTTGTAGTTAAGCGGTTGCGAAAGGCGTCGTCGCATCAAGCGCGTGAGTTGAGCGGTCGCTTCGGCTTCGCTAGCTGCTGTTTCATCGGCGGTCGGTTCACGAGCGATTTGAACGGCAAAACACTTTTGAACGGCATCCGATGTGATCTGACCCATCATCATCTCAAAGAAACGGAAAGCTTCTTTCTTATACTCAACCAGCGGATCTTTTTGAGCGTAACCGCGAAGACCGATTCCTTCGCGCAGGTGATCCATCGCAAGCAAGTGATCCTTCCAGAGCGAATCAATCGTCGAGAGCAAGATCATGCGTTCGAGACCGCGCATGGTTGCTTCAGTCATCTGTGCCTCTTTGGTATCGTAGTGCGCACTCGCGCGCTTGACGATCAATGCCTTAAGACCTTCTCCATTGAAGGGGACGATATCCTTTTCTCGAATACCGCTTTGAAACTGAAGCGTGGTCGTGATCGCGTCGTTGAGCTCTTTCTCGCTGAGCATCGCTTGACCGTTCTCTTTACGAAGCTTGCCGCCTGGAAAAAAATCTTCGGCAATGGCACTCGCCTGATCTTCAACCATGGAGAACACCATGGGACGGAGATTGTCCTGCCCAAGCACCTCGCGCCGCCATCCATAGACGACCTGACGCTGTTGGTTCATGACATCGTCGTACTGGAGTAAGTGTTTCCGAATGTCGTAATTGTGGCCTTCGACTTTTTTCTGAGCGTTCTCAATCGCTTTGTTGATCCAGCGATGTTCGATGGGAAGCTCATCTTCCATGAAGCGTTTGATCCGCTCACCGCCAAAGATCCGCATGAGATCATCATCAAGTGAAAGATAAAATCGACTTCCGCCCGGGTCACCTTGACGACCGGCGCGGCCGCGAAGCTGATTGTCGATCCGTCGCGACTCGTGGCGTTCCGTGCCGATAATGAAAAGACCACCGAGAGTAAGAACTTCTTTCTTCTCAGCCTCGCAAACGCCCTGCCAGCGCTTGAGACTGTCGTCGAGTTTCGATTGGTAATCTGAGAGCTCGATCGAGTCGGCCTTCTTGGGCGGCGGTCCCACTTCGGTCCGCGCGAGACTTTCGGGGTTTCCGCCGAGCAAAATATCTGTCCCACGACCCGCCATGTTTGTGGAGATCGTGATGGCACCTTTACGTCCGGCCTGTGCGATGATCTCCGCTTCGCGCTGGTGTTGTTTCGCGTTCAAAACATTGTGCTTAACGCTCTCCGCTTTGAGACGCTGGGCCAGCTGCTCGGACTTTTCGACAGAGATCGTGCCGACGAGAACGGGTTGCCCTTTCTCCGTGAGTTTCTTGATGTGGTCGACGATGGCCTTGAGTTTGATTTCCTCGGATTTGAAAATCGTATCGGCATCATCGGCACGCTTGAGGGTGCGGTTCGTCGGGATGACCGTTACATCGAGTTTGTAGATTTGCTTGAACTCGGTGGCCTCGGTGTCCGCGGTTCCTGTCATTCCGGATAGTTTCTTGTACATCCGGAAATAGTTCTGGAATGTGATTGTCGCGAGTGTCTGGTTTTCGTTTTCGATCTCGACGCCTTCTTTAGCCTCGATCGCTTGATGAAGACCATCGCTCCAGCGTCGTCCGGGCATCAACCGACCCGTGAATTCGTCGACGATTAAAACTTGTCCGTCACGAATCACATAGTCGACGTTCACTTTGAAAAGCATGTGCGCACGCAGCGCTTGGTTGACGTGATGGAGGGTCTCGATATTGATCGGGTCGTAAAGATTACCGATACGCAGACGGCCTTCCATCTTTTCAACTCCAGCCTCCGTTAACGAAGCCGTTTTTGATTTCTCATCGACTGTATAGTCGGTCGCGGCAGTCAGGCCGCCGTCGGAGCGCAATTGCTGATCGATTTTGTAATAGAGATCGGTCGAGTCTTCCGTTGGACCGCTGATAATCAACGGCGTTCGCGCTTCGTCGATCAAGATCGAGTCGACTTCGTCGACGATCGCAAAGTTGAGGTCGCGCTGAACATAGTCGGTGAGATCGAACTTCATGTTGTCGCGGAGATAGTCGAATCCAAACTCGTTATTGGTTCCGTACGTAATATCAGCGCGATAGTTTTCTTGCCGTTCGCGGTCATTGAGACCATGGACGATGTTTCCAACGCTGAGACCGAGCCACTTGTACACACGGCCCATCCACTCACTATCCCGACGAGCGAGGTAGTCGTTGACGGTCACAACATGAACGCCTTTTCCAGAAAGAGCATTCAGGTAACACGGTAAGGTTGCGACGAGCGTTTTTCCTTCGCCGGTTTTCATCTCGGCGATACGACCCCGATGCAGTGTGATCCCGCCGATCAATTGCACATCGTAGTGACGTTGTCCGAGCACGCGCCAAGCCGCTTCGCGAACAACAGCAAAGGCTTCTGGTAAAATATCGTTCAGTGTTTCGCCTTTTTCGAGGCGTGCTTTAAACTCAGGCGTTTTCGCCTGAAGTGCACTATCGGAAAGCGCTTTGATCGCGGGCTCGAACTGGTTGATCTGTTCGACGAGTGGTCGAATTGATTTGAGTTCGCGATCGTTCTGAGTGCCGAAAATCTTTCGGGCTATACCACCAAATCCCAACATGAATGCTTATTCCTCGATGATGTACGAAAGCGGATCGACAGGGATCCCATGCACGCGCACTTCGTAGTGAACATGAGGACCTGTCGAGCGACCTGAGTTTCCGATTTGTGCAATCTTCTGCCCACGCCGGATCTTGTCGCCTTCTTTTACTAAGAGTGTGCGCGAATGGCCGTACCAAGTCTCGATTCCATAACCGTGATCGATAATGACCGTTTTTCCATAACCGGGTTTATGACCAGCAAAATGGACGACGCCAAAAGCCGTCGACAAAATCAGAGTTCCTGGATGGTTGGCGATATCAAGCCCTTCATGCATCTTATCGCCGCCACCAAACGGACTATTGCGAATACCAAATCCTGACGTGAAGTAACCAATGGCCGGCTTACGTGTCGGTAGAGCAGCCAGAAACGTTTTCTGGTCAATCAATAGTTCGTAAAGATCCTGAAGCTGCTGCTCAAGTCCCAAAGTTTCCATATTGATCGCAAGAAACTTGTCTTCGAGTTCACGCTGCTCGCGTCGGAGGCGGCCGGACTCGGGGTCGGTCAAGGCCTCTGTCAGAGCTAGACTTGACTTCGCTTCTGTGTCGGCCGTCGGTAATGAAGTCACGTTGGCAGCGGCGTCCGGCTGTTTCTGGTCAAGACGTGCTGTGAGGTCTTCTTTCTCCTCGATATTCGTGATCACTTTCAATCGTGTCGTGAACGTTCGAATGCGGTCCATCGTGTTTTCGACGGTCTGAATCTTATTCTGGAAAATTTGAACCTGTTGCATGAGGCGTCGGTTCTCGACGCGGAGTTCCTTGGTTTCGTCGATCTGTTTGATGACGTACCAGTAGTCGAGAATCATGATCGCCGCTAAACCAAAGACCAAAACGGCTGCGATTCCGAGAGCTCGTACGACCCACGCCGGTACGACAAAGCGCCTCACTTTTGAGGTTTTCTCTGGAACGATCATGATCGTAAAAAAGCGATTGGTCATAGGTCTTTTAGGCTTCCGAGCGTATCACTAAACTTCGGCGACTTGCACCAAAATCACGGTCGCATTGTCCTCACCGCCGTGGTCGTTAGCGCGTTGAATCAGATATTGCGAAAGTGCTTTGAGTCGTTCTTCGGTGGCAGGTTCGTCAGTCGATCCCGATTGAAAGATCTCGCGATCGACAGCCGTGCGGATCTCATCCTCATCCATCTGTCCTGAAACACCGTCCGAGCACAGCAAAAAGAGATCCAGCTTTTGAACGGGTTTTGCGTACACATCGACAAGGACTTCGGGCTCAAATCCCACACTACGTGTGATGACGTTTTTCATGAGGTCTGTTTTTACCTGTTCGCGTGTGATCAGTCCTGCACGGAGCTTTTCTTCGACGAGCGAGTGATCGCGTGTGAGCTGCCACGCAGCTCGCGACCGAAAACAATAGCAGCGACTATCGCCCACGTGACCGATGACGGCCTGGCCGTTGACAAACCAGAGAGCGGTCGTGGTCGTGCCCATACCTTCGAGTTCAGGATCGTGTGAAGAACGCTCGTAAATCTTGCGGTTGGCGCTCGCGAGCGCGTCCATGATGGCCACCCGTGGGTCGAAAGCGCCGCCATTGGCATGCGACTGGAGTGTGCCCGGAGCAGAACTCACGACCATAGAGCTCGCAGTTCCCCCGCCCAAATGTCCGCCCATTCCGTCGGCGACAATGAAAAGTTGAAGATCGGGCTCTACGAGAAGGGAGTCTTGATTCTGACTTCGCTTACGTCCGATATCGGAAAGAGCCGCCGAGACAAGCTTCATTACTAGGCTCCGCTAAGAGTGATCTCAGGAACGACCAACGAGGGGGTTCCGACCGTTCCAAAAAAACGAAAATCCGAGCCTACGGCTTCACAGCGAGACAGAAGGGTAAGGATGTTACCCGAGACAGCAAACTCGCGCAGTGGACCACCGAGTTTCCCGTTCTCGATCATGATCGCTGACGCGCCTAATGAGAAATCTCCAGTGACTGGATTAGCTGTGTGTAACCCCATGAGATCCGTGATGATCACGCCGCGATGCACTTTCTTCACGAGGGCTTCGAGGGACTCCTTTCCGGGTTTGAGAACCAGGTTCGAAAACCCGATGGTTGGAGGAGATTTGATCGAACGCACGGCGCTTGCCGTGAGTGGCAGCCCCATTTTTTGAGCGTAATAGATATTGGTCAGGGTCGTTCTGAATACGCCGTTTTCAATCAGCGTATTGATTCGCGAGGGAACGCCTTCACCATCGAAACGACTCGAACCGAGCCCATCGGCCCGAATGCCGTCATCGGTCAGCGTGAGTAAAGGGCTGAACACGGCTTGGCCATTCTTCCCGATGAGAAGGCTGCGTCCCTTGTCCAATTCTTCTGCTGAAAAACTGGCTGACAAAAACTCCAAAAGCTCAGAAACAACGTTGTTTCTTAGGATCGCGGCCGTCTTGATGGACTTGGGTCGAGTGGCTCCAAGATGTTCGGTCGCGTTCAAAGCCGCTTGCTGGGCGACCGCATCGAGGTCCAGTGCGTCGTACTTACGTGAAAAGCGAAAATCGTAACCCATTTGCGATTCGCTTCCTTGGTCGGCCTTGCAGGCCACCGAGAGCGAGAAAACGGCACTTCGATCCTGAACAGGTTTCATCTTGGGGCGAACCAGCCAAGTCTGAGTCTCGGTTTGTTTGAAAGCTGCCGAGCGCACGGCTTTCACGCGCTTATCCGCTGAACGGACGCGCTTTTCGAGTTCTTTTGCGAGCGCTGTCTTCTTGTCCGCGGAAACTCCAATGCCCTTCGTATCGATGGGTAGAAGAGGGGTCAGCTTGGTTTTGTCACCGCTGAATAGGCCCTGATATTTATCGACAGGCATCAGTACTGCGGTCTGGATGGCAGTTTTCACAGCTGACTCAAGAGCCTGTTTGTCGAGCGAGGTCGTGAAGCTGAAACCCATTCGGCCCTTGCTGAGGACGCGAACCGCTATTCCGACGTCCTCTGATTGAATCATGGAGTCGGTCTTAAAGTCGCGGGATTGAATCAGCATGCTGCGTCGAGTAGTCCCGTAGATCTCGTACTCTTTGATTTTGAGTTTTCCGAGCTGGCGCGCACAATGATCGAGTTCTTTCTGCATTTAAAGTCAAAACTACCGCTAGTGGAGGGCTTCCATCAACTCCGTAATTGTTGCCAAAGAATTGACGGCCGGAATTGACGACAGTGGCAAGGGGTGAAAAAATCAATTCATAGCCCGAAGCGTCCGCAGTAGAAGCATGTCAGTTGAAGAGAAACTAGGACGCTATTCTTTCAGAAGTTTGGCTATAATGAAAACAGAGGGAGACCAAGCATGGCCGAGCGTGCGTCGAAATCGGATTGGGTCAGTGTCATCAGCAAGAGCCGAGCTCTTCAGGACCTCAAGCATCAGACGTGGGAAGGCAGCTTCTCCGAATACCTTGAGATCGTGAAAGCAGACTCGCGTGTTGCGCGAAACGCGTTTCAACGCGTTCATGACATGGTCATGGGTTGGGGTGCCGAGACCTACAAGGAATACAAAAAAAATATTGTTCACTACAAGTTCTTCGAGGATCCGCTCGAGAACGGAAAAGACGGTGTCTACGGACTCGATATTCCGTTAATGAAGCTCGTAAACTTTTTGAAGTCTGCAGCACTCGGCTACGGAACAGAAAAGCGAGTTCTTTTGTTGCATGGGCCTGTCGGCTCAGCGAAGTCGACGATCGCTCGGATGCTAAAAAAGGGGATCGAGCACTATTCGAAAACCGATGAAGGGCGTCTGTTCACGTTTCAGTGGATCGATCCGACTGGAAAAGCCGAAGAGATTTTAGGAAGACACAAAGAGTTTCCGTGTCCGATGCATGAAGATCCGCTGAAGCTGATTCCGGTGGGTGCACGTGCGGACATCATTGAAGAGCTGAACAAGGGAAACAAAGGTTACAAGATCGGTGTTCGCGGTGACCTGTGCCCTGCGTGCCGGTTTATTCAAAAAGGCTTCATGAAGCTCTATGACGGCGATTGGTCGAAGGTCATGGACCATATCAAGGTGAACCGCCTTATTTTGTCAGAAAAAGATCGTGTTGGTATCGGCACGTTCCAACCAAAAGACGAAAAGAACCAAGACTCCACCGAACTCACGGGAGACCTGAACTATCGCAAGATTGCGGAATATGGTTCGGATTCTGATCCACGTGCGTTCAACTTTGATGGTGAATTCAACATCGCAAACCGCGGTATTGTCGAGTTCATCGAAGTTCTCAAGCTTGATGTCGCGTTCTTGTACGATCTGCTCGGTGCTTCGCAAGAGCACGCGATCAAGCCGAAGAAGTTTCCACAGACGGATATCGACGAAGTAATCATCGGTCACACCAACGAACCTGAGTTCCGAAAACTCCAGAACAACGAGTTCATGGAAGCGCTCAGGGATCGGACGGTGAAGATCGATATTCCGTACATCACGAAGCTCAAGAGTGAGACACGGATTTATGAAAAGGATTTCAATCCCAACAAGATCCGTGGCAAGCACATTGCCCCTCATACGATTGAGATGGCGGCTATGTGGGCGATTCTCACGCGCTTAGAGATGCCGAAGAAAGCCAATCTGTCGTTGATTCAGAAGCTGAAGCTTTACGACGGCAAGACGCTCACGGGTTATACCGAGGACAACGTGAAAGAGCTTCGTAAAGAAGCTATTCGTGAGGGTCTCGAGGGAATCAGTCCTCGTTATATTCAGGACAAAATCTCAAACGCGCTTGTCAGCGAAAAGAGCGGTGAAGCCGGCTGTATCAATCCGTTCATGGTCATGAACGAGTTGGAAGGCGGCCTCAAGCATCATGCGTTGATCGCAAGCGATGAGAAGCGTCGCGAGTACAAAGAACTCCTGAGTGTCGTTAAGCAAGAGTACGAAGACATCGTTAAAAACGAAGTGCAGCGTGCGATTTCGGCTGATGAAGACGCGATCTCGAAGCTCTGTGCGAACTACATCGACAACGTCAAAGCGTACACGCAGCGTGAGAAGGTCAAGAACAAGTACACCGGTCAGGATGAGGAGCCCGATGAAAGGCTCATGCGTTCGATCGAGGAAAAGATCGATATTCCGGAGAGCCGTAAGGATGACTTCCGCCGCGAGATCATGAACTACATCGGCGCGCTGGCGATCGAGGGTAAGACGTTTGACTACAAGACGAACGAACGCCTTCATAAAGCACTCGAGCTGAAGCTCTTCGAAGACCAAAAGGACACGATCAAGCTGACGTCGCTCGTCTCCAACGTTGTCGACAAGACGACTCAGGAGAAGATCGATGTCGTGAAGTCGCGATTGATCAAGAACTACACTTACTGCGAGATCTGTTCGACGGACGTGTTGAACTTTGTCGCTAGTATCTTCGCCCGTGGAGATGTGAAGAAGACGTGATTTATTCGATTAAGCAGGATCACTCCCGCTTTCGACAGATCGTTAAAGGGAAGATTAAGCAGGACCTCAAGCGCTATATCACCCATGGCGAGATGATCGGAAAAAAGGGGAAGGAGATGGTCACCATCCCTTTGCCTCAGATCGAGATTCCGCGTTTTCGGTTCGGACAAAAGCAGCAGGGCGGTGTCGGGCAGGGCAAAGGTAATCCCGGAGATGCTGTCGGCCAGGGCGATCCGAATCAACAGCCGGGAGCCGGTGAGGCTGGAAACTTACCCGGCGAACACGCACTCGAGGTTGATCTTTCTCTCCAAGAGTTGGCCGAGATCTTAGGCGAAGAACTCGAGCTTCCTAAGATTGAGCCGCGTGGAAAAAAAGCACTCAAAGCTAAGCTGGAGAAGTTTACGGGGATTGCGAGTCAGGGTCCCGAGTCTTTGCGCCACTTTAAGCGCACGTTCAAAGAAGCGCTGAAGCGTCAGATCGCATCGGGGTCGTACAATCCCGATAACCCCATCATCATTCCAACGCGAAAGGATCGACGTTATCGTTCGTGGAAAACCGAGATTCGCCATGAAAACTCGGCGGTCATTATCTACATGATGGACGTGTCCGGTTCGATGGGCGACGAGCAAAAAGAGATCGTTCGCACGGAGGCGTTTTGGATCGATACGTGGTTACGATCTCAATACAAGGGTATCGAGACTCGTTACATTATCCACGATGCGACGGCTCGTGAGGTTGATGAGCAGACATTTTTTCGTACGCGTGAGTCAGGTGGCACACTGATCAGTTCGGCGTACAAGCTTTGTGAGAAACTGATCACGACGGATTATCCGCCGTCGGAGTGGAATATCTATCCCTTTCATTTTTCCGACGGCGACAACTGGTCCGGCGAGGACACGCGGCTCTGTCTTGAGGTTTTAGAGAAGACGTTGCTGCCGGCATCGAATGTGTTTTGTTATGGCCAAGTCGAGAGTCGGTACGGTTCGGGGCAGTTCTATAAAGACCTTGCGGAACATTTTGGTAAGAAGCACGACTCCGTGATCTTGTCGAAGATCGAAAACAAAGACGGCATTTTGCAGTCGATCAAAGACTTTTTAGGGAAGGGGAAGTGATCGTGTCACTCTCCGAAGACCTTCTTAAGATCAAACGCGATATCGAAGGTTACGCCAGGGGTTATGGTTTAGATTTCTTCGATACGATTTTTGAAATGGTCGATTATCAACAGATCAACGCGCTGGCGTCGTATGGCGGGTTTCCTGTTCGGTATCCGCACTGGCGTTTTGGGATGGATTACGATCAGTTTTCTAAGGGCCATGAGTGGGGGCTTCAGAAAATCTACGAGATGGTTATCAATACGGATCCCTCGTACGCGTATCTTCTAAGTTCAAATTCGATCACGGATAACAAAACGGTGATCGCGCACGTGTATGGCCACGTTGATTTTTTCAAAAACAATTATTGGTTCTCGAAAACGAATCGCAAGATGTTGGACACGATGGCTAATCACGCCGTCAAGATCCGCGGTTATATGGATCGCTATGGTCAAGAGCGCGTAGAAACGTTTATCGACCATTGTCTGTCTTTAGAGAACTTGATCGATCCTTTTCTGCCCTTCGAAGAAGCTGAGATCGAAAAGCGTCGTCGCGATCAAGAACACGCGCAGCGCTGGGGTGCGGGCGATGCACGTCCGCAGGAGAACGAAAACAAGCTTAAAGTCGATCGCGAGTACATGTCTCCGTACATCAATCCAAAAGACTTTGTAGATAGTCAGCGGAAGCGCACGGTTGACGAAAAAGAGAAGGCGAAGAAGATTCCGGACTCGCCACAGAAAGACGTTCTAAGGTTTCTGCTTCAATACGCACCGCTCGAGGATTGGGAGCGTGAAGTTCTGCGCATCATCCGGGATGAAGCTTACTACTTCATTCCGCAGATGCAGACCAAGATCATGAACGAGGGTTGGGCGAGTTACTGGCACTCGAAGATCATGACGGAGAAAGCTCTCAAAGACTCTGAGATCATCGACTTTGCCGATGCCCACGCTGGAACGCTGGCGATGCAACCTGGGCGCCTCAATCCGTACAAGGTCGGCATCGAGTTGTTCCGTGACATCGAGGATCGCTGGAACCGCGGTAAGTTCGGAAAAGCGTACGATGAGTGCGACGACATCGTCGCGAAAGAGCAGTGGGATACAAAAGCAGGACTTGGGCGGCAGAAGATTTTCGAAGTTCGAAAAGTCTGTAACGATCTCATGTTCATCGATAATTACTTAACGATGGAGTTTGCAATCCGGCACAAGCTCTACACGTTTGAGTTCAATCGCAGAACTAATCAGTACGAAATCGCGGAACGAGAATTCAAAAAAGTAAAAGACAAGATGCTCACCATGCTCACGAACATGGGCAATCCGTTTATCTATGTGACCGACGGTAACTTCGAAAACCGCGGCGAACTCCTACTCTGGCACAAACACCAGGGGGTCGATCTCGATCACAAATACGCGCGTGAAACGTTGCGCGCGCTTCAGGAACTCTGGCGCCGACCCATCAATATCGAAACGACCGTGGAGAGTCAGCGGAAGCTGTTGTCGATCAACAAGGGCGAGTTCTCCGAGCGGTTGCTGTAACCAAAAGGTGCCGGACACTATTTGGTTAGGTCGAAATAGAGCTCCTTAGGATAATAGGGTTTGGACACGTTACCCGCTCGGTCCCACGCAGAGGCACTTCGTATCATGTAGCGTCCGGGCGGTAGATCTTGCTCCGGACTTATTCGTTTCCCGACCGATTTCGCATCCCAAGAGCGGAGCCAGTAAATCGCAGATCGATTCGACGGATCAAAGAGAGGTCTGTCGTTCTTTCGGGAGGAAGTTACAAGCGGCAACACGATTTGGTATATTTTCGTGAGATTCTGCACTGGACTCACAGTCAGGTTGATCCAGGAGTCGAGTCCTGACCCGGCATCGGAGCTGGACAGTTCGTCGGATGCCAAGAGTTCGAAGGCGGTCGAAGGCTTCGATGACGTCTCCGGTCGTAGATCTAGGATTTGTGGTGCGACTTCATCGCGGTGGATGTACGGCGCTTCGAACCTAATAATAGGGATTTGTGCTCGAAGAACCTCCATCCGATTTCCCGCTCGATCTTTGATCCAGGTTGCGTCTAGAAACGCCGTAAGCCGATCCCCCAGCCAATACAAGCGTTCAAATCTCATGTTTGGATCGAACGTGAACTCGTACCACCCCTGTTCTCCTGCGACTCCGATCTTCCGAATCAGATGACCTTCGAGCTGGATGGCATTTCGATACTGCCTAGAGATCCCATCTGACACATATTGGTCGGCGACCCAAAGCGATGCTTCATAAGAGGGTAAGAGGCCGGAAACGAGATCTCTTAAGCGAACCGAGAAAATTCCCTGAGTACTCACCGTTCGATCCGACCTAATGATGATGGGAGCTATCTGCACCTCGATGTCCGTCGGTGGTTCGATGTCGACAGCTTCTTCGTCACGATAGTGAACGATGAAGGCAGGAATGTTTGTGAGTTCTCCCTTTACTTTAGGACGTACGAGATCTTCAAACAGCAGGCGACAGTAAAAGCGATCGCTGATCGGAATCGCTTCCTGGTCGCACCGTTCAAGGGAATATACGGCTGTGTTTCCCAGTTGGTCGGTGATGTAGAAATGCCGGAGGTAGTAGTCACCTTCGGGTCTAAAGCGGTACTCATCGGACGGCGCCGGAGAAAGAGAGAACCAGTCGTCCTTGTCCGAAATGAGCTTGGACTCACTGAATTCCCAGCCATGGAGCGATCCCTCAGTCATCGACTGCTCCGGAGTTCTTGCGACTGAAGAAAAGGACATTGCACGAAATTGTAACGGGTCTAAGCCCGACGCATCGTCCACGGCTTTGAATCGGATCATTGGAGGGCGGTTGGGACCGACAACAACTTCTTTCATCGGTTCGATTGCAAGCAGTGTCGGAGCAGTATGATCTTCTTTGCCAGCATGAAAGGTCTGTAGCACAGGTAAGATCAATTCCACTCCACGCGCATAGGTATATGCTTCGACCTCAATGGTGATGCCAACCTGTTCGGGACTGAGAAGATAAGCGCGTATCGCGACGTCGCTTGGACTGACCTGCTCAACTCTGAAGCCTGGCATTCCTCCGATCGTGACTTCAGTAAATCGGGTGTCTGGCTCGCGGAGATCAAGCCATGTCCGAAGCTCCCGTAAGCTATGGGCGCCTCGCAGACCAAGGCCGATGGTAATTCTCGATACCGGTTTATTGTCGTCATCCGACCTCACGCACGTCGTAACGTCTTCGCGTCCCGTCGCGATGCGAGAGTTACAGACGACGACGCTGCCGTCAGCTGATTCTTCTAACTGAAGTTCCGAAGAGTATTTCAGCGTAAACCCTAGCGTTGCCGAGCTGAACGCAAGAAGTCGGTTACCGCTTCCGGCGCCGCCTTCGCCGGGTGGCCGTCGTGCCGCTTCAGAAAAACCACAGAGGAGTGTGGTGACAATGAAAGTACAAAACAGATTACCGAACTTCATGACGATCTTCCTTCTTTGGAACGGTGAAAAAGACATCCTTTGGATAGAAAGCTTGTGACTGATTCCCTGCCCGGTCCCAAATGGTCGCTTCGCGAACCAGATAGCGTCCAGGTGGCAAAACGTCTGATGATGTAGCGCGATCCCAGGCAAGACCTAGCCCAAACGGATCCTCCCATCCGTTGAAGGGACGAGCCGACGAGACACCCGATACATAGAACTGTGCTTCTGTGCTGGTTTCGTACCACTGAAGTTTCAGGGGGAACGACACGTCATGCGCCGTCGAGAAGTTCTGAGTACTACGAACGTCGAACATTATCCAACTGTCGACGTAGCTGCCCTTCTCCTGATCGATAGTAAACAGTGTGATGCCACTTAAGGGTTCCCCAGCGGTATCTGTTTGCTTCAATTCTATGATTGTAGGCGGAGTGTAGTCTACTGCGCGTAAAGCTGATCGCCTAACTCGCGAAAGGTTTTCTCGGATTACGGTCGTATTGCGGGCGCGATCGGTGACGCTGATTTCGACAAATGCAGCGAGGTCAGAGCCCATCCAATATAGACGCTCGAACCGAGAGTCTGGATGAAAGACAAGTTCATACCAACCCTGTTCGCCTGCTTGGCCTTGGATTCTGACGAGATTTCCGTAAAATATTCCAGAATGCGGAGTCGTTGCAAAAATGGAAAAGTAACTTCTTAAATCCCGGGGCACACTTTGGAGCAAAATCGCGCCCGGATCATTAATAACCCAGATATGAGCAGGGTAAGATGGCATCAAGCCAGATTTCGAGTCTGTCAGACGAGCAGCAAAGGCGCCTTGCGAGCTTAACGTTTTATCGTCGTGGATGACGATGGAACTGAATTTCATATCGAGTATTTGGGGAGGAACCTGATCGGCACCGTCTTCATCAATGTAATTAAGAACAAACGCAGGAATGGTGGTTAGCGTTTCAGATCTGTTCTCGGTCGAGCGATTGACACTGCGACAGTAGTGGCGGGAAGCGACCGCCTTTTTTCTTTGTCCGCATCCCTTTAGGGAATAGACCGCGATGTTTCCTGCCCGGTCCTCAAGAGAGAAATGAAGCAAGTAGTAACTACCGGCGGGCATGTAACGATATGCCTCGGGCTTGAGGGAATCTACGTCATACCATCCATCGTCTCTGAGAATGAGCTCGGAGTATGTCCCCGTGGTCCAGTACTTCTGTGCAATGTCAGCCAGTGGACTTTCGGGAGAAAAGTTTGCCGGTGCAAATGTCATGAGCACGCCGTTCTTCAGTTTCAATCCTGAAGCATCGTCGAACGCCTTGAAGCGAATGATAGGCTTGCGACCGGGCCCAACAGAGATGTCGTTTCGCTCAATGTCCAGCAGTTGCGGGCCATCGCGATCTTCCTTACCTGCACGAAACGTTTGTAGAATGGGAAGAACGAGTTCGATACCTCGCGCATAGGTGTACGCTTCGACTTCGGCCTTTAACGCCACTTTTTCTGAGCTAAGAAGATACACGCGAATTGCTACCCCAGTGGGCGTGATGGTCTCCGACTTATATCCCTGCATTGCTCCAATGACAGTTGATTCGAAATCCAGTTTTGGCTCAACGATCGCAAGCCATTGCCTGAGTTCGTCTAACGTTTCAACCCCGCGAAGAGCCACACTCACTGACATCTTCGAAACTGGTTTGCTTTCGTCGTCAGATGTTAAGCACGTCGTAACGTCTTCGCGTCCCGTCGCGATGCGAGAGTTACAGACGACGACGCTGCCGTCAGCTGATTCTTCTAACTGAAGTTCCGAAGAGTATTTCAGCGTAAACCCTAGCGTTGCCGAGCTGAACGCAAGAAGTCGGTTACCGCTTCCGGCGCCGCCTTCGCCGGGCAATCCCTGCGCGGTCGCAGAGGTTACGGACAGGGCACATAATAAAACAACGATACAGCTTCTCACGACCGAACTCCTTTTTTGTCAATCTGGCTTGTCACCGGAAAACAATTGATCTGAATATGAAAGACTTGCTCGGCGTCCGAAAATTCGCTGAGCCATGTGTTGAGACTTTTTCGAAACTGACGAATGCGGCGTTTGACCTCGGGAAGTGCTTCCTTCGGAATACCAATCATGAGACCGCCGAACTCGCGCCCATCGGGTGGCAGCTCCAGAGCCGCTCGCGCGCGTTCCAGTGTCTGTGTGTAGTACTGTTTGAGCGCGTCCCTGGGAAGTTCATCGGGTGTTGTGACCGACGAGGCAGTTTGACGGTAACGTCCCTTTGTGTCGCGATGGATAAGGCCGAGGTGTTCAAGATCCGTGAGTGTGGTTTGAACATCCGTTCGACTCACGCTGGCGCCGAGGGTGCGGGCAATGCGAGCCGGATCTTCGACAAAACGATCGAAGCCGACCATCACGTAGATCGCCGGAACATACCAAAGAGAAAAGAAGCGATACTGACTTGCGGAGAGAAGGGTTGCGGGGTCGCGCGACTGCATCTTGAGGATGTCACCACGAGCTTTCTCGCGTATCGAGGATTCGCGTGGGGCCTCCGCGCGGGCAAGAAGATCCAAAAATTTACGGTCGGTTGGCTTGAGTTCAAGAGCGAGCGCGAGTTGGGCAGCCGCGGTTGTGCTCAATCGGCGTTTGCCGTTTAAGATCATCGAAAGGAGCGCTGGAGACGTGAAACCAGCGCGGCGTGCGAGTTCGCGCACCGTGAGCCTCCGTTCAGCGATCTGCCGCTTGAGAAACTCAGCGGCGCATGGGTTAGGACCCTGTCTTTGCATGTCGAGAGGTGTAATGGAGCGGTGCGTATCGAGCAAGACAAATGTGAACGTAGTCGTTCACATTTGTGAACACAGGTGCTATTTAATAAACAATAGCTATTTCAATGACATTTCCGGTTATGACGCGTTGTTGCTACCAAAAGTAGCCGGACACTATTTGGTTAGAGGAGGCCGTGGCCGCCGCCGGAGAGCTGGATAAACGCTTTTCCAGTCCATGGATTTTCACCATAGCTGGAGATCATCTCGCCGTTTAAGAAGCTCTTGGTGCCGGAAACACCACCCGCAAACTGAACGGGACCGAAGTCATAGATCATGTAGGTGTAACCGAGCGTAAACGCGCCGACACGCCGATCCCGATAGGGATCGGGTAGGTTACGAATTCCGAGTTCAGCTGGAGCGCGTTCGAGCCACTCGGCGCGTGTCCAAACATGGTGCGGAAGCGAGCGCAGAAGGAGCTCGTGGGTGACGGAGTTCTTGCTCGCATTAAGTCCAAAGGTTCGCAGGTTCCCAAAAATCAGTGTGTTGTAGATCGTGAGCGTGTCCGAGACGATCCATTGATGGTAGCCGGACAGACTCAGACGATTCATTTTTGTCACATGCTCGTACGGATCATACCCACTAACGAGTGCCAGCGCGGGGCTTGCGGTGTGCGGGTGTGGGTGAGGCTCGTCGACATAAGCAAATGACCCCGATGCTACAAAGCTTTCGCCGAATGTGTAACTCAGGCGCGCCGCCAAAGAGTTCGGGACATCCATTGGAAGATCGATCTCGCTCGGATGAGGCTCGGCTCCATTAAAAGCCGAAAGCTCGAGACTGAGCTCTTGCGAGGTCAAAGCCGCACCGAGAACGGTGCTCGAAATATGACCCGAGTCCTGCCCAATATGATGACCGAGCGGAACATCCGGGTTCAGAATCGCAGTCGGTCGATGCATGAACGCGATCGGACCATCCGTTGAAGCGCCACGCGGAGCAAAGAATACGCGAAGCGTATCATCGGAGCTCCAGTCGAGTCGGATCGTGTCACTCAACGTGAGGCCCATGATGGGCGACGAGTGCGGGTGTTGAGCATCGATATAAGGACGATGGTTATCCTTGGTTTCGCCCATTTGAAGCACGTGTGGATAACCCGAGCCCGGGAATGTCCAGCGCTCAGCCGTCAGCATGGTGTTGACGTTGAGAAAATGAAACTCGCCGACGGTGTGCCCCAGGTTAGCCGAAACGTGATTAGGTGATGCCCAATCATCGCGGCCGCGCGTTCCACTCTGTTGGATGCCAACAAAAAACGCGTTTCCATGAACCGAGTAGACGTAGTCGGTGGACTTCTCCTCAGGCAATGCCAGACAGAGGCTCTGCTCGAAGCTCCAGGTCTGTTTTTCGTGACACTCATTTGGAAACTGAAAATGTTTCAGGGGTTGGTGCAACGGATGTTCATGCGATTCCTGCCGTCGGGCTTCGTCGAGCTGCTTGAGTGTTTCGTCCGTGATGGTTTGTACCTTCGGAGGTTTTTTGCCCTGCGGTTTGACTTTGTCCGCAGCGAACGTGCGAGCGCCTAACGTAAAAATCGAAAATGAAACGGCCAGTAACCCCAGTGAATAACGTCCTAAGTGCATGTCCCCATCATACGGAATAAAACGGATACGAGTAAAGTTCTGTGAGCGTGTTCGTGAACTTTTCTGTTCGAAACTTGACAGTGGTCGTAAAATTTACTACTGCCGAACTGCAATGCGTGGTGGGATGCGGACCCGAGTTATCATACTTATCTTTGGAGTTGTGTGTGGGGTTTTGTGTGGCGTTTTGGGCGTCGGGCAGACGTTTGCCGCAAAAAGTCCGTCCTCGGCTTGTGAGGAAGCGCTTCGTGGCGCTCGTGCGTATCTCTCGCACTATGTGAACCGCCTCAGTCCAACTTATTCGCGCGATGAGCGTTTGCGACGAGTCCGGGAGATCGAAGAGCTGACCGGCGGAGCTGCCGGTATGGTGAAAGGATCGAAGGGCGAGATCCAAACGCTGCTGAAGACGCTGGAGGCCTATCAGCGAACGCATGTTTTGGGGACACATCGTCCGTGGTACCGGCTTGTTACCACGATCAAAACAGCGCGCGATGTCGTTCTATTCAATGAGCAAACCCGTGCGCAATCGAATGGGCAGGCCGTTGGGCAAACTGGCGCGACGTTGGATGCTGCTGACGAGGACCGGTTGTCGTCCATCGTAGAATCGATTGATCGTCAGATCGTTCTTGAGACCGTGTTCTTAATTGGAATCTGGAAAGGGGATTACCGTCTTCCCGCTGAAGAGGCCGCGATCCTACGCGACGAGGCGGTTCGGACGCTGACGGAAATTCTTGCTCACCCGTTACGTCCGGAGTGGCCTGCCATGATCCTGCGTGAACTTTCGGATCTACCACCGGCATTGGGTGCTGTGCTCATCGAACATATTGAAAAGAGCCTTTACGAACGTCGTAAGCAGGATCGTGAACCGATTGATGACCATGCGAAGCTGGTGAGCGCGTTGGGGGCATTACGGATTCGGCTTTTGCGACTTCTTCCGCTGCAAATTGCCGAGGAGATTGGGCCGAGGATGTATCCGTTTTTTGAGAGTTTGGGTTCCCTCGCGAATAACCATGCGGCGCTGAGTGCGGTCGACAACGCAGTTCTGCTCGCGCCGGTCGACGGTGATTGGAGTTCCGAGATCGACTTTGGACCAGCTCTTTTGGGATCCATGGAAGCGGGAGTGTTTTTGCGTGTCATGCGACAGCACCTCAGGGACGGAGCACGACCGGACTATGCCGGTCCTATCGTGAGTGACCTCGCAACCCTTCCTATTGAGGTCTATGAGGCCAGTCTGTCGGTCCTTACGGACTCAGCTTCGTTCATTCCACCGCACCAAAATCTTGTGATGGAAACTCGCCGGGCGGTGTCGATGCTCTACTGGTGGCTTCAATCCTGTGCCTGGGCTGAAGAAGATCCGGAGGCCCGCCTCTGGGTTAGCCAGGTGTTGCAGGATTTGCGTACTCGTACGATCCTACCGAAGTGATCGAATCGTATTTCCGCAACCCGAAGAAGTCTCCTGGGACAGCCGGTGCCGAAAGGCGTGTGACACGCACGTCATGGATCCGGAACAAAGAGGGGCGAGACGTCTTTAAAATGACAGGCGTTCGCGTCCCCGAGAGCTGGTCCCAGCTCGCAACGGATGTTCTAGCTTCCAAATACTTTCGAGGGAAAGAGCGTTCGATTGACGAGGTTTCGCGCCGGATCGCGTCTGCAATCGCAAACGCGGGTGTTCGTCAGAGAGTGCTCGGTCGTTCGCAAGCGCAAATCCTACGAAAAGAACTGTGCACGATGATCGATCACCAGATCGCGGCTTTCAATTCGCCCGTTTGGTTCAATCTGGGTGTGAACGTCGGTTCGAATGCGCCGAAGCCGCAGTGTTCAGCGTGTTTCATTCAGAGCCTAGAAGATTCGATGACCTCGATTTTTGATCTTCTGAGGTCGGAGGCGCTCCTTTTTAAACAGGGATCGGGTTCCGGAACAAACTTTTCGGCTCTTCGTGGACGAGACGAAAAGCTGTCGAGCGGTGGCACGTCGTCTGGACTTCTGAGTTTTCTCGAAGTTTTCGATAAGGCTGCGGGTGCGACGAAGTCAGGCGGTATCGCTCGGCGTGCGGCCAAGATGGTGTGCTTGGACGTCGACCATCCGGAGATCGAAACGTTCGTGGAATGGAAAGTTCAAGAGGAAAGAAAAGCGCAAGTTCTGATGCACGCGGGTTTTGGCGACACGATGGACTCGGAAAGTTATCGGACGGTGAGCGGACAGAACTCTAATAACTCCGTGCGTGTATCGAGTGCTTTTCTCGCGGCCGTTCGCGGCGATCGTCCCTGGAGCCTGAAAGCGCGCACGACAGGAAAAGTGGTTCGTACCGTAAAGGCACGCGAACTGTTTGAAAAACTGGCAGCTGCAGCGTGGGAATGCGCGGATCCGGGTATGCAGTACGAGACGACCATTGACCAGTGGCATACGTGCAAAGCGACCGGACCGATTCGGGCATCGAATCCCTGTTCGGAGTTCATGTTTCTCGATGATACGGCCTGCAACCTCGCGTCGATCAATCTTCTCAAAATGCTCGACGAGAACGGCGAGCTGGTTGTCGAACGGTTTCGCCATGCTGTGAGAACCTTGATTCTTTCTCAAGAGATTTTAGTCGACGCGAGTGGATATCCCACGGGGAAGATCACCACGCGTTCCCACGAGTTTCGGCCCCTGGGGCTCGGCTATGCAAACTTGGGCGCGTGTCTCATGAAGCGAGGCGTGCCGTACGATAGCGATAAGGCGCGCGCTTGGGCTGGGGGCGTGACAGCGCTCATGACAGCTTGGGCGTATGAAATGAGCGCCGAGCTCGCGAGGAAACGTGGGCCGTTTATCGGGTACGGAAAAAATAAAAAGAGCATGCTTGCCGTCATCAAAATGCACGTAAAGTCGGTGAGTGCCGCGACCTGTGGTGCGCTCGCGTCCGAAGCGCAAGCCGCGTGGAAGCATACCGAGATTTTAGGTCGACGTTACGGTTTTCGAAATGCGCAGGTCACAGTGTTGGCTCCCACTGGAACCATCGGCCTTGTCATGGATTGCGACACAACGGGGATTGAGCCGGAGTTCTCGCTCGTCAAGCTTAAGAAGCTGGCTGGAGGTGGAGTCGTCAAACGTGTCAGTCAGATTGTCCCGGAAGCTCTTCGACGACTGGGTTATGCCGAATCCGACGTCAAAGCATTGATGGAAACAGCGCTGGGTCGGAAGAGTTTCGAATTCGCGCCGGTGATGGGGCGTGCGGAACTCTTAGCGAGGGGAGTACCCAAAGAGTTGATGACACGAATCGAAACCGATCTTAAAGAACGCGACGACGTTTTGAGTCTTCGCGACCTGTTTTCCGAGGAACGTATTGGGAAGGCGGCGGTCGATCGGATTGGGGTCGGTCAGGATGTGCTCAAGGGTCTTGGGTTCACGGAAGCTCAGATTGAGGATGCGACGGACTGGGTTCTCGGTACGGGAACATTTGAGAACACATCAAGGATCAAGACTGCAGATCTCGCGGTCTTTGACTGTGCTCAGCCCGCGGGCCGAAACGGGCGTCGCTACATCTCGGCGATGGGACATCTTAAGATGATGGCAGCTGTTCAGCCTTTTCTGTCGGGGGCCATTTCAAAAACCATCAATCTGCCGCATCACGCGACGGTGGGTGATGTGATGGAGATTTTTCTGAATGCCGAGCGCATGGGACTGAAAAGTGTTGCGCTCTATCGGGATGGATCTAAGGGGGTACAGCCGTTGGAAGCGCGTGTGTTCGCACGCGAGACACGGATCGCACCCGAGGCGAAGCACTCGGATCGATTTCAAGATATTCTCACATGTCTTGAATGTGGCTTTGATACCGTCGACAATGGAAGTTGTAAGCGTTGTCTGAACTGCGGCAGCACCACAGGCTGCGGGTGAGTACAACGTTAAAACAAAAGGGAAAATACGAATGTCACCTTGGTTAAACATCATTGGGTATTTGGAGATTTTGATTCTCATTCTTTTAGTCGGGTTGTCCGTATGGTCAGTGGGGATCATTATCGATCGCAAGCGATACTTTCAGTCCCGACTCTCGGGTAGGAGTTTCGAAGATGCGCTTCGCGATCTTGAAGCGGGTAAAGCTCAAGCGGCGACGGGACTCTTTTCGGAGCTGTATGGCAAACTTCAGAACAATGGAGCCCCCGTCGCCGATCGTGTGGCAAAGAAGTTTGCCACCGAAGAGAAACTCCGTTTTGAAAAGGGTCTGACTGTTCTTGCGACACTCGGTGCGAATGCACCTTTTATCGGGCTTTTTGGAACCGTTCTTGGAATCATGGCAGCATTTGCGGCGTTATCGGGGTCCGATGCTGGAACGGGCGCTGGTTCCGATGTTATGAACGGTATCGCTCGGGCTTTGATCGCAACCGCAGCCGGTCTGTTCGTGGCGATACCTGCTGTTGTCGCGTTCAATACCTACACACGCAAGATGAAAGAAGTTCTGCAGCAATGTGATGCCTTCAAAGACGCTTGGGTTCTCAAGCACGGAGGCGCCGTTGGCCGCTGATCTTCAGGACTCGGACACCGACGTTCTCTCGCAGATCAATGTCACGCCCTTTGTCGACGTGATGCTCGTCCTGTTGGTTGTGTTCATTGCGACGGCGCCGATTTTACTCAAAGAGACGGTGGCGATTCGGTTGCCGAAAGCGCGCACGACCGACGGAGCTTCAGTGAAGACCCAGACACTGGGTGTTGCTGTGAGTGCACAGGGTGATATTCTTCTCGACGGGCGCGTCGTATCAGAGGAGGAACTCGCGCGAAATATTAGAGAACGCATGAGTGTGACACCGGACCTGCAGGCGATTATCGCCGCCGATGAGAACTCTCGCCATGCGGATCTCGTTCGCGTTCTCGGTTGGATCAAAAGTGCAGGACTCGAAAAATTCGCTCTTCAAGTCAAACGTGAGAACTGAGACGCGGCCGTTTTTTGAATCAGCAGGAATCCACGCCGCGCTCGTCGTCGCCGCGGTGGCAGTTTTCGCGCTGAAAACGAGAGTTCCGACAGAAACCGTGGACCTGACTGTGATCGAAGCGGCGCCGCCTCCGACGGTTGTGCTTCAACCCAAAGTTCCGAAACCCGTTCCTGAGAAAAAGCAGCAGGCTGTTTTCGGTTTGCGTCGCCAAGCGCTTACAGTTTCTGAACCGACTCCGGCTGTGCCAGAGGTAAAAACGGGAAACACTGTTACGAAAGAAGAAGATACCCAAACGTTGAACAGTGACAGTCCGGAGAGTCTTCCGATTCCGTCGGCTGAGTATCTCGTTTCGCGAATGCCCGTGTTGCGGAGTGACTTTCGCGTAGCGTATCCTGCCGGAGCGCGGCGTCGCGGGATCGAAGGTCCGGTGGTCATGGATCTTTTGATCGACGCGCAAGGAAAAGTTCGAACGGTGGCGCTGGTCGAAGCCATTGACCAAGAATTGGCGCAAGCGGCGAGCGAAGCAGCGAAGCGGTTTCAGTTTCAGGCGGCGGAAATCGACGGCAAAGCAGTTGCCGTGAAGATTCGTTACACGTATCGTTTCGTTCTGGAACGAGACTGAGGTTTCTCAACAATGCGACTCTGGTTCAGCACCTTTCTGTGTGGTTTTGTCATCGTCACTTCTTTTCTGGCCGAAGCGCGGACCGTGCGTGGGCGCGTCTTAGAAAAAGGTTCAAAAAACAGGGTCGGAACAGCGACGGTGTTTGTTCTTCCTGAGGGCCGACGTTTTGAAACGGCACGCGATGGAACGTTCACGCTTGAAAGTGACGCGTCCAAAGTAACGCTCGTGGTGAACCTTGCGGGCTATAAGCGCCTCGAGGAGACGTGGACACTGGATAGCGTTGACGACGAGATTGAACTCTTTGTCGAAAAGCAGAGTTACGCGAACCCGTTTGAGACCGTTGTGGTTGGAAAGGTCGAACGGCGAAGCGAGGGTAAGAAGTCGTTGAATGCGTCGCAGTTTTTGAAAGTTCCTGGTGCCGGCGGTGATCCTATTAAGGCCGTTCAAAACCTTCCCGGCGTCGCGCGCGGTTTTGGAACGGGCGCGCTGGTTATTATTCAAGGTTCAGCGCCGGAAGACACACGCTATGCAGTCGACGGGCATGAAGTGCCGTTGATTTTTCACTTCGGTGCTTTTACGTCCGTGGTGTTTCCAGAGTCACTCGATCGAGTGGACTATTTTTCGGCTGGGTTTGGTCCAGAGTGGGGGCGCACAACCGGTGGTTTAGTCACGGTATGGACGCGCAAGCCGCGTATGGATCGTATTCATGGTTTGGGTTTCATCGACTTGCTCAACGCGGGAGCGATGATCGAAGGACCCTTGTTTGGCTCAAGCGAAGCGAACCCAAAGCATGGTTTTTTGCTCAGTTTTAGGCAGAGCTACATCGGACCGGTATTGCGGACGGCACTTAAAGACGATGAAGATTTCAACCTGACGGTTGCCCCAAGCTTTGGAGATGTCTCGGCCAACGCATACTTCACGCTATCCGATCGCGACCGCCTGGATTGGGTCAATATCGGCAGCAATGATCGACTGGAGTTCTTGTTAAAGAATCCCATCAACCAAGACCCTGTGTTGCGGGGGAACTTTAACAATCAGACGTCGTTTTTTCGATCGATTCCGCAGTGGACACATCGACATTCGGAAAGGGCTACGTCGAAGTACTCCATGGGTTTAGGGCGCGATTTCATGCGCCTGGATTTTGGTGATCGGTATTTTCGGCTGCGCACGCTTTCGGCAACACTTCGTGGGGAACATGAACGAGAGGTCTCCCCCGAGTGGAAAACGACCTTGGGATTTGACAATCGTTACAGCCGCGCAGATGTCGATTTGAAGTTGCCGGTTTTTTATGCGCCCGGTGGTGTGAACAATCCGCTCGCTGTCGGCGGGACCCAGATTTACTCGGTCAAAGGGTTTAAGTCGAACTCAGCTGCTCTTTTTTGGAGAAACGATATTCAACCACGCGAGAGTTCGTCATGGACGTTGTCGCCGAGCATGCGTGGGTCGTACATCGGTCTTTCAAAACAGCTTGTGGGTGAACCCCGCGCGTCTGTTTCGTATCGTCTGACCGAGTTCCAGAAGCTGCGTGCGGCAGGTGGTTTCTACTATCAGCCGCCCCAGGAGTATCAAATTGCCGATGTGGTTGGGAACCCCGACATCAAAGCACCGAGCGCTGTTCATTTGACGACGGGCTGGGAGTACGACTCGAAACGAGGTTCGTCCCGGGGTTGGTCGGTCTCGACGGGGCCTTTTTACAAAATCATGAGGGATCTCGTCGTTCCTTCAGCAGCTTTCAGAACGACGGCGACCGGGGAGAAGGTTCCGGAAAACTTTACCAATCAGGGCTCGGGGCGGGCGTATGGCTGGGAGACCTTGCTTCAAGGAAACTACGATCCGCTTGTGTTCTGGGTTTCGTACACACTTTCTCGCGCACATCGCTACGATGGACCCAAGGAAACGTATCAAGAACGGATCTTTGAATTTGATCAAACTCATAATCTCAATGTCATTGGCAGCTGGGAGCTTCCCCGCAACTGGACCGTATCGAGTCGGTTTCGTGTGACGACGGGAAATCCGTTCACGCCCGTACAAGGCGGTACATTTGACGCCGACAACGATACGTATATTCCTTCGCGTGGACCGATTTACTCCGAGCGAACCGAGGGGTTTTATCAGCTGGACGCACGGATTGATCGCAAGTGGATTTACCGTACATGGATCTTGTCCATCTATCTCGACGTTCAGAACGTTACAAATCGTCGCAATGTGGAAACGGTTACGTACGCTTACGACTATTCGAGAAAGGCCGATGTCACCGGTCTTCCGATAATACCGACACTGGGTGTGAAAGGAGAGTTTTGATGCGCGCTCTCGGAGGAGTTCTGCTTGTGGTCGGGATGCTGGCGTTCAACGGCTGTGGGAGTGACGATTTGCCGGAGTACCGCAAGCTTGAAGGTCTTCGTGTTCTAGCAATGATCGCAAGTTCTCCAGAAGTCACGGCGGGTGCAACGGTGACTGTCACACCGTTGATCAGCGACATCAACGGCGCAGGTCGCACGCTTCAGTACGAAGCTTTTGGTTGTGTCGATCCAGGTGTGGGTCTTGGAGCTGCGCCGAACTGTGATGGCAACCCTACGCGAACGACGATTGGTTCGGGGAGTGTGACGGGACTTGCGGCGCCAGGATACACGGGACTGGTGACGAGTACGCTATCGGTCACGGTTCCTGCGTCAGCGGTGATATTTGCTGGGAGAAACGAACAGGATCAGTTCAACGGTGTAGCGTATATTGTGAGTTACAAAATCTCGGCTGCGAGTGGCGAGTCCGTAATGAGTATCAAGCGAGTGATCGCGTCCACGCGGGCTACGAAGAATACCAATCCTACGTTGAATTCTGGTGCAGAGATCACTTCCGATGGCGCCCCGTTTTCAGGATATCCGACGGGAGGAGTGGATATGCGTCCCGGAATCACGGCAGGGAGTATGGAGAGCTACTCCGTGCAAGCTTCGGCGACCGATTTTCGAAACGAATCCGAGCAGCTTCGGGCGACGTGGTTTGCGAGTGTGGGAACGATTTCGTCGACGCCTACGGATCCCGCGACCAGCACACGGTATTCGCCTGTGATCCCTAAGCCAGCGGGTGTGACGCCTGTTTTTGTCCTCGTGGTTCATGATGGCCGAGGCGGAGCTGCGGCTGCGGTTCGGAATCTCTAAGATTGTAGGGATTCTAAGAGCTCTGAAGACTAGGTGTTTGCCAGTCGTTCGGTAGCGGCGCGACGATATCGAGTCTTCGGTCTTTTGAAACCAACAGTCCCAGTTTCCAAGCATGCAAGAAAAGTCGCTTAGCCGGCGGTCCACCGTACTTCGTGTCTCCCACAATGGGATGTCCGATCGATGCGCAATGAACGCGAATCTGGTGCATGACGCCTGTCTTGATCACTACGGTAACGTCTTTCGATGTGGTGATCAGCTGGTCGGCGGATGGCGTCGCTAGAATCTGTGTCCAAGCCTCCAGTCTTTTGCCGCGAATCGCGACACGTCTTCCCGGTAAAAGCGCGATCATGCGTTTGGAGCTTTTTTTAGAATGTCCGATGGGCGTGTCGATGATGCAAGGCAAGTGAAGCTCGGTCTCGCCGACAGCAATCCGAGCGCGATAGAGCTTTTCGGTGCGCTTGTTCCATTCGGACCGCAATATCCGGTACAGCCGCGGATTTTTGCAGAACGCGAGAGCGCCGCTCGTATCACTGTCGAGGCGGTGTAACAGACCCGCTTCCTTGTCCCGCGAAAACGCAGTCGCCAAGGAAGGGGCTTCGCGGATGGCCCAATCGACGGCCGTCGGTTCGCTTTTACTGCGAGTGTTGAGCCGAGCGGAGGGCAGGCCTGGCGGTTTGTTCAGAATCAGAAAGTCATCGTCCTGAAAGAGGGTCGTGGGCGTCACAGCGGAATTCCAAGAAACGGTTGTATTTTCTCGTGCAGACGATTGAAAAATGCTTTTGGGTACACGCAGACGAAAAAACTTTGGCGCCGAGGACGGATTGAGCTGGTCGGACGGCTTCAGTTCGGTTCGCTGCGAAAAAGCGGGGGACTTTTTCAATGCTTCTTTGAGCGAGCGACGGGTGACAAGCCCGCGAGTGGCGAGCTGGCGCATCAAGGCCTGATCCAACCTTTCTTCGGGGCGAATTTCCACTTCGATATATTCATAAAGAGGAGTCGGGTCCGGCGGCATAAGTACTTCTGGCATGTTACAATATCTCGCACGTGGGCGCGATCTTCGTTCTTGTTTATACGCTTTTGACACCCTTGCTGGCGGTTTCTGGGGAAATCCGCGGTGAGGAGGTTCGAGGATTCGAGCCGCTTGAAAATTTTTTTAAGCTCACGCAAGAACTTCCGTCACGTGTTTGCGATGAGTCGGTCGTCTCGCGAGCACCCAGTCTCGGCTTCTTTCATCCACCGAATCCTTCGGCCGATCGAACAGGAGTGCGACGGCAGTTCTCTGTTGCGTTGCTTTCGAACGAGACGGAACTGATTCGGGCGCTTCTCGATGACCCTGCTGCGTTTTTGGGTCCGAAAGAGCTTCTGCGAGACGATGCCCCCGATAAGCGAAAGGGTCTGAAACGCGGATTGGCCCTCGAACTTTGCCAGTCGTTACTGCGGACGGAAGGTGTTCAAAAGTTATTGCGTGAGCATCCAGAGATATTTTTTCGCTTGAATGCGAGGAATTCGAAGAAAGACGCTCTTCAGAAGGACGCTTCCAAGAAGGACGCGCGAAAAATCACGCTTGAGATTCAGGATATTGACGAACGTTTTGGGCGGCTGGGTAAGTCGGAGAGTGATTGGTGGGGGGCTGGGTGGATTGAAGGATTCGAAGTGATCCACGCGAGCATCGCTTCGAGGATGTATGCCCGGATTGCGCAGCCTGTGACCAATATGCTTCGCGGGGTGGTCGTTTCGGCCCAGGTAAACGGGAAGACGTCGGTACCGATTGGACTGTTGTCGACGCAGACCGAATGGAAACCCGTCGAAGCGTCCGGGCGATTTGTGGAAGAGCTATGGTCCGAGGCGCTAGCTCCGGACGCATTTAGAGCCCGAATCGACGCCTATCGAGCCATGCTCGAGAGTATGGCGTTTAAGAAACTTACGGAGAGCCCCGGGAAGGGCGACGAAATTAAAAAACTTCATGAGTTTTATCGAAGTATTTTTGATGGGTATGCATTAATGCCTGAGGATCAACGCTTCAAGATGTATCGCGCGCAGACAGCGTTGAGTCTTGCTGATGTTAAGCGAGCGCTCGACAAAGACTTTTTGGAAGCGCTTAACGAAGCTCGCTTAGGTGGGTCGCGTGTCGGATTTACGTTTTGGAAGCCTGACCCGAGTCTTGAGGGAATTCTCGCCGAGGCGCGAACTAGGTTTTCTAAGTTATAAGCCTGTTGGTGGCCGTGATGGGGCGATTGTGCGTTCTAGCGGGCGCGGGGGGTGGAGTGGCTGCGACGGCGCCAGTGGCATTGAAGAAGATGGACGCGAGGGGTGGTGTAGCACTGATGAGCGAGGGCACGATTTGCTGCACGTGCGCTTGTGCCGGCACAAGTGACGTTGAGAAAGAATGCGTGCGGAAAAGGTTATAAAGAGCTGAAATATTTACAGAAAAAGTAAAAATTCAAAAAAAGTTTCCGGAAGGGCTTTGTAAAAAACTATCCAAGGACTGTACCAGGAAATGCGCAGCGTATTCCCCAACGGGTTCCCAAATCCAGTCACAAACGGTTTCAATAAAACGCTAGGACCTGTTCTCACCGGGTATGACCACTCGCGAAGCGTCAGTAAGCGGGTCTAGTGTCTAGTAGGTCGGAATCTGACAAGCCGTGCTCGGCTCAAGGTGTGCGTTGTCATACGTTCCGCCGGCCGCGCCGGTGGACAGCTGGACGACGGCCGAGTTGCAACAGCCACTGGCGGGCGATCGCACTCCGGCTTTTCCGTTGTAGTCGTCGTACGTGATCGTACAGTTATAGTTTGGATCGGCTCGAAGTACGGCTTCCGTATCCTGGGCGTTCGCGAGAAGCGGGTAGTGGTCCATCGCCCCTGTGTTGTCATTGACGACGGTACGATCGCACGTGACGTCCGAACAACTGTAGGTCGCGGCGGCCGTTTGATCGACGGTCAGGGCTGCTGGGTGACGAGCCAGTCCAACAAACATGTAGTTATTGGTTGCATTGCTGAGACCCACACCATTACCGCATGGCCCGGCTGGTCCGTTGGTAGCGGGGTAGGTGGTCGGAATATCCGGCAGCGTGGCGGTACAGGCCGCACTCGATGCCTTTTTCACGACGTGTGAAGTGAAAGGTCGAAAGTACCCGAGCGGTGCATCGGACGGTTTTGGAGAGTACGGCAAGTCGATGCTAGCCACACGATTGTTCTGCGAAGGATAGGATTCAGAACACCAGCCGACGTTTCCGTCGCTGTCGCGTGAAAAATGCAGCGGTGGATCGATCGCGTTCTGTGCTTGCGGCGCACATGCTCGAAATGCAGTGTCCTCGACATAGTGAGGAAACCAAGCTTTCTGAGGGCGAATATAAAGCTTTGTCATCGAGACTGACGAACCCCCACCGATGCTCACTGTATTGGGTGTACCTGTGAGAAGCCCTGTCGACGTATTGGTTGGATGAGTTGTACCCAAAGCAATGAACCACGGGTCGTTGTTCGGTGTGTATTGAACGATAGGAACGATTGCGGCGCACGAATTAACGGCAGGATCGTCGATGTTTGGCAGAGCCGTTCCATCGATACTCTTGTCGTTCCAGGACATCGATGCGGGAGAGCCCGTCGCATCGGGGTATGTGAAGCTTGACGAGTTGGCGTACGTTCCCGAGTAAACGGGAATGCCACGCCCGTCGGCCCGCATGTCGCGATTGAAACTCACGGTGTTTCGCAGAACGCACTCGATCGGATCGCCGCAAGCCGTGTTGGTTGCCGCGTTGGTACTCTGTGTGTTGTCCACTTCCCAGCCCGCATTCAGTGCACCATTGTGATCGAGGTACGCAAATGGACAGGGCTTGGGTCCCATCATCGTATAAGGTTTTGCTGGATCACCGCTGTCGACAGGGCGATCCAGGATGTAGATCATATTCACTTCAGGAGCCTGCTCGATCACTTTTCCGCTCGCTTTAAACTGCGGCGGATACTGC
Organism: uncultured Oligoflexia bacterium; assembly: GCA_964549505.1. Taxonomy (GTDB): domain Bacteria; phylum Bdellovibrionota; class UBA1018; order UBA1018; family CAZJVD01; genus CAZJVD01. Next base: position 128,700 of record CAZJVD010000005.1, on the reverse strand, counting down.
GCAATGAAACGTCGCAGACGATACGTAAGACGTGTGTGGTTGTTAGCATCTTTAAAGCTCGGACACGTTCCGTTGTCGTTGGGAACCATGGCGAAACCCTGACACTTGTAGGCGATGCTTGTCGGATTGGGAGGCTGAGTCTGCGAAGGTGCCGTGTCGCCGGGCACACTGCACGACGTGGTCGCTGTCTGTGGGTCGTTCGTTACGCCCAAAACCGTTGGCCCTTGAACAGGAACTGAGAAGTCAGAACTGTAAGCCTGCGCCAATGAGTAACTTTTATCGAGCGGATAAAATCGCGCTTCCGTTCCGATAGAACCGTTGCCATCGATCGGCTCGCGAACTTTCGGGCACACATACTTCTGATTTTCTGACTTGATGATCCCAGCGATCTGCGACGGAACCGACAAGTCGTAGTAATAACTCTGAGCTGTGTATTGAGCAGGTGCGGACGCTTCGCAACCTTCGACCGCCGTCACGCCATCGGGACAGAACCCGCTCGCAAGTGGAAAGGGTTTCTCCTCGCCTGACGAACTCGTTGCTTTCAAGATCTTGTTGCGAACACCGAGGCCTTTGGCTGTCTTTTCATAGCAGCTGTAGCGAAGGATATCGTTGAACGCGCGGCCTTCGGAATCGAAAAAGTCACCGGCAACAGTCGTGCCCTTTGTGAACCGATATTCGTCGGTTGCAAATCCACCGCTATTGTTACCCGAGCGTGGGATAACGGAAATGCGGATCTGCGTACCGTTTGGAATTTCATTGGCGTATGCCTCTGGGGCGTTACAAGTCGTGAGATAAGGTTGAACGCTGACGAGTGCGGAGCGGACTTCACGATTGATTGTGACGTTACTGCCGGTGCTCTGATTGCTCTCTGTCCAGCGAAAGAGGCAATCACAATTTTTGTTGATCGTACCCGAACTTTGTATTGAGCAGAAGTCCGTCAATGGATGGAGTGAGTCCGTTTGGCTAATGTAGACCGTCGTGACAGGAGTTGAGGACGACTGGGATGAATCCACCGTAACGTTCGCAATCGTCATTGATGTCGGAATACCACTCAACTGAGCGAGCGAGTCTTTTGCTTTTTTCAAAAGCTTGGACACATCGCCAAAGTTCGCACAGGACGAGAAAAAGATGACCGCAAAGCCAGCTGTCAGAATCGTGACGATCGATTTGCGTTTTTGAGTGTGGCGATTCAAAGCCTAGTCTCCCTTTCTTAGATCGGTTGAAGTGCGCAAACAGGATAGACCAATTGTTGCGAAGGCGCGTCTGGGTTTGAGGTTATTTCGGCAGACCAAAGGTCGTACGTCGTGATCTTTTGAGCGTTGAGGACGCAAGTCGGATCCGAGGCCGGATCGGGGCTGTCGCATTCCTCGGTGCGTTTGTAGGTGTATGGAAAATAGGGTTCATGTCCAGGAAGTCTATTGTTCATCGTATCGAACATGACGGTCTTCGGTGAAACAACGAAAAGATAATCTACGCGAGACTGCCCATTATCGAGATCTGTCGTATCCACCATCGTATTGCTCCATGCGGCGCCTTGGTCGTAGCGACTCCAGATATTGTCAGCAGTGATGTTGGCGTTACTGATGCTGCCATTGTCATCTGCTTGGCTGACGAGATTCCAAGGTGTTCCGAGATTGTCGGAGGAGGGCTTCGCAAACCAGTCCGTTCCATTAGGATAGTCGGTTGGAAACGACGCTGTTGCGAGCGATCGTCCCGCAGCAGACGGTTGGGTCCCGATGTCCGTCAACCAGTCGGCCGCCACTGCCGATGCACCGACGGGCGCTCCGACCTGACCACCAGCTATCTGTGTTCGTGCAAACTCAACACACGCTCCAGCTTCCAAGAAAATCCGTGCCGCAAGTCCTGTCGTCGAGTTTGTGATCTGACCAAGGCGCGGTGCTCGGTAAACGGGTCCTGACTCCGAACAATCCGGAAAGACAAACTCGCCGTCGGAGTAGTCGTCGGGATTGCATCCGACGTGACCGAAGCTCACAACGTCTTGAGTGGTCTGAACATAACGTCGCGGGACGAGGTCACCCGCAAACGCCCAAACCTTAACCCAAGCAAATCCAGACGGAATCGTGGTCGATGTTTCTGGGCAGATTTCGCCGGCGGCCGTTGTTACGGGGCGTGCACCATAACCAATCGGCTCAAACGTTTCGGGAGCCTGTATGCCGCCCACGCCCGGACTCGAGGTCAGCGTTCCAGGAGCGACAAAGGCGTTGATCGGTACATTGAAGACGCCCGCTCGTTTACGAGCGAGATAAAATGTCGCACGATCGAACGCGCCCGCCGTCGGTGGATAGACCACTTTGCTTCCGGCGCTGTCCGGTCCGACAGAGTAAATCCACTTGTTCTCAAATGCCTTTGGATTCTTGACGTCCATCGAGCATTCCCACTTCGAAAAAAACCCAACCCCTGTTCCTGTGGCAGCCGATGCTTTTCGGGCAAACGAGACGAGTGCGCCTCCTAAGTTGGAGGCATAAAAGTTCAAAGGATACGAGAAGCGTGTGCTTTCCGATTGAATCGGATCGTACATACAATCCGTCTCGCCGCTGCCGCAGAACATACTTGGAATGTAGATGACATCTCGACACTGATAGCGACCGACTTGCGTAAAGCTTGTGGCATCCGATAGATCGAGCGCGTTGGTCGCACCACTGAAATCAACGGTGATAGAATTAGACCCCGCGTTTGCGGCCGTGAGTTTCACCGAGACATCGACCGATGTGGCGCCAGCGGCTGAGATCGTCGCTGTGCTGCATCGGACGAGTTTCGATTCGACATAGGTCGTGTCGACTTCCTCTTGAACTTGAACGGCGCTGTTAGTTGGATTGGTATAGTTGTAAACGCACTTACAGGCGCTTGGACCAAAGAGAGTGGTCGCACCTGCCGATATACACAGTCCGAATGGATCGTCGCCGGCACCGAGTACCTCGAAATCTGAACTCGAATTATTGGAGATCACGACATTGGTGATCGTCATGAGATTGCCAAGGCTGATCGCAGGAAGGCCTGATTTGCCTTTTTTGAGCGCAGCATTGAGCGCATTATTCGTGCACGCTGAGAGCGCAGCACCAAGGGCGATTGCGATTAACGCTTTGTTCACTCTTCCCCTCCAGATGCTACAAAGCAAAGTTCTTGCCGCGACCAAAGCAGATAAAACCTGTCCCGAAGGCGTAATGCCTTTTTTCGCCCGTCTAAGGCTTAGACACTGGCCAGGGGCTATACGTGAGCTGAACGCTTTTAGTGGCATCATCGGTACCCCATCTTATGTAGCGTCGTTTCGAGCAAAATCGCCGATCCCGAGTACCGTTCGATACGAATGCGATCGACTTCCGGGAAGGCGCTCAGTGGAATTAGCACCTGTTCTTGGCGAATTTTTCCAGTGGGTACGGAGACAACAGAAAGAGTATCGATAAGTTTTGGGTACGCTTGGTCGTCCGTGTAAGTGAGGTAACGAGGCTGATAAACTTGTTTCAAAATTTCCTCGTCTTTTCCTGTCGACATCAAATGGATACGGAAGGCGCTCTCTTCGGCTTCATCAAACATGGTCGAATCGGGAGATCGGTTCTGATCTCCAAGGGGCATGAGGGTCAGCTGCAGCAAGATGTTTTCGTTCGGACCCAGTTTATCGCGATCGAGGTCGATATCGACGCCACCGGCAAGAAGCTTGGAGACACTCGGGTCATTAGACGCAATCGGTCCTGCATTTACGCACGCTTCATCGAACACAGAGTAATAACCTGTGTTGTAACCCGTGCTCGGGACAAAGGCGTAAGCCATATGGCTCAAGCCGTGGTCCGGCATGACGAGATCGTCCGTATCTACGAGGTTGCCGTACGTCGTGATCGGATGCCAGCCGTAGCAGTAACTCGTTGTCGCGTCTGTCCCGCTGACGGAAGCAGTTCGGTATCGCTTCGCAGCCCAGACATCAGCCGTGTCGACACTTCCGCCCGACGTCGTGTTGTAGATATGGGTGTAGGTGAGGTCGCTGTCGTTGACGTCGTAACCACCTACTAAGATGAGCTGTTGATTGAGCGTATCGTAGGCGAGTGCATGACCGTAGCGAGCCGTCGGTTGCGACGTGGAGAAACAGGGTTGTGCTTGGGTCCAAATTCCGTGCAGCAGCGATCGATCACCATCGTCGAGACCGACATTGTCAGGTGTGCCTCCGCTGCCACCCGTGCCTTGCGGAATAATTGACTGAGACGGAGGCGTGTACTCAAGGACATTGAACTTGCCGCCGGAGTATCCCGTGATCGTTCGAGCTGTTGACGAGGTGATGAGTTCGTTTACGGCTCCAGGAGAAAGTCCGCCGACCAAGATCATGCGGTCCTCGACCGGATTGTACGTCGCTGCTCCGAGATACGAGTACGTCGCCGATGGATCAACAGCGTCCGCAGCAACTAAGGAGAAGTCCGTTTGAATAGCGGCGAGTGAACTGTTGAGAGGAACTTTGCGTAACCAACGACCTTCGGCAGTGCGACTTGGGCTCGTCGATGTCGGGTTGGAAGTCGTGCCGTAAGCGTCACAGACACCTTTGCTGGTGGTGTAGTCCTGACTGCTGACGACATAGGTTCCTGAAGTCGAATCGAGTGTGAACACTTCGCCGTAGTCTTCTCCCGTACTTCCCGAGCAGAACTTCCAGACTTCGTTCAGCTTTGCGTAAGAACCGTCTTTTTTGCGGCCACCGACGAGCCACACTTCGGGAATAGCGAGCGGCTCGACAGCACTGGTCGATGAAGACGAAGCCGATCCAAACGTTCGTGTGACCATCGTGTGACCTGCGAGCGGCGGCGGACTGAGTTGTCGAAGTGTGGTGCGATTCGTGTCCGTGTCGTTGACAAGATAGGTTTGGCGAACCTCGCGATGTGATCGCGTGTCGCCTGAAAAGTCATAGTCGATGCCATCATCATGCACGCCCATGCCCAGCAGCTGAACGCGCGTCCACGTTTGTGTCTCATGGTCAAACATATGTGTGTCGCCCAACGTCGGTGCTACGAAGACCTGTCCCGTGGCGCTTGTTTGTCCTGGGCTATGCAAGCCGGTTTCTCCGCCAAAAATCAGCGTTCGGTGAACTGAGCGGTTCAGCGACGGGACAAAGTAACTGAGCGTCGTCATGGCATGCAGTCGTCGCGGAGGAAGATCTTCCATTTTCTGCCAGTGGCCGCGTCCTCCGTTGGCCGTCGGATCGAGCATCCAGCGATCGGATAGAACGCTAATACCGTCTTGTGTTCCACCTTCCATGAAGATTCCGAAACTGCATCCGTCGTTCTGATCGCAGCTTGTGTATTCGCTCTGGCCTGAGTTCTGGTCATTATAGTTGACTTCGACCATACCGTGGCTGCGTCGGGAAGCTGGGCACGACGGATAGCACGTGAGACCTGCAGTACCGTCGAGTTGTTTCCATGTGAAGGTGCATGTTCCCGAGGATGTACAGGTACCCGAAACGGAAAGTTCCCAGGTTTCAGATGAGTTCGCGATCGTTGGAGACGTGCGTAGCCCGCCGAAGAGATAAAACTTTTTCGTCACATGACTGAAGACCATCGTGCCGTTCACGACGGGTGTGGGTCGAGGCGCGTTGGGTGTGACCTGCGCCCAAGTTGGTGTTCCGGCGTTGTTATACAAGTAGTAAATAGCCGGATCCGTTACGTTGCTGAGATTGACGTCGTTGGTGCCACCCCAAGCTAGAAGAATGGCGTTGTTTCCTCCATCGAGCCCACGTGCGGTAGCGATGCCGGCTTTTTGCGGAGGAGGTGGAGCCGCTGCGATCGCGGTCGCCGTGATCGTCGCTAGACCGTTCCCGAGACCGGCTCCCGCGCTGTCGGGTACGGATGTTCCGAGATCCCAGTATAGGTCGACGCTGTTGAACGTAACGGTCGTCGAACCCGTGCCCGGACAAATACCGCCGCTTGTCGGGACGAGGTACTTTTTGCAGTTGGTTCCGCCGAAGATCGCGTACTCGTTCGTGGTCAAATCGAAGCCTGGGACGATCGAGTTACCTCCCCAGTCCGGAATCGTGTTACCGCCACCTTCGCCGAGTTGTTTCCAAAGTCCTGGTGAGAGTTCTTGGCCTTGCACGAGCGACGAGGCGCCGCCGGAGTTGTCATCAAAGTTGAATGTGGGAATCACAGAAAAGTTGCTGGTATTGGAAGGTGTGATGTCGAGTGGGTCGGTCGTGTAGAGGCGCTCGAACCACTGCATGTTACCACCGTTGGCTGCACCAGCAGCTCCTGTGGTCGACGCCGAACTGAATCCACCGAGCACGAGCATGGATCCCGGTGCGAGAGCGCTCGCGAAGGTACGAGTGAACGCCGAACCAAAGTTGAAAACATTTCCGTTCGTGTACGAGCAGTCGGTAGAGCCGACGGGTGCAGTTCCGATCGCTTTGTGAGCCAAAACGCGCTTGTTTTCGGCGTTCGTGCAGACAGTGGTTGGGTTGAACGTGTTTCGACCGTTCATGAGTTGTGTGTGGTAACTGTCCATCCATTGGGTGACGAGGTCTGAAGCGGCTGCTGCTGCTTGATCTTCGACGTCGACAAATTCTGGTCCATACGTTGGATTGAACTTGTGAATATCGTCGTGATAGATCGCCGAGTTGCTCACGTCGATTCCGCGCAGTCCTCCGGCGACGAGTATCCGCTGTGTGCGGTCGATGTGCGCTGCGAGAACCGTTCCGTCGGATGTCATCGACTGTAATGAAACGTTCGGAGACGCTACATAGCCGAACACCGCACGGCCGCCGACATCTTTTGAAACGTCGAGCAAAGCCGTCGTACTTCCGCAGTTGGCGGTCGTGCTCTTTCCGCAGTCTTTCATTGTGGTGACATTCGCGGCGCTTGTCGATTGCGTCGCGATCTTGATCCACGTTTGGGTTTTCATATCGAAGACCCAGGTGTCACGTGTGTCGTATTGAGGATCTGTGAACGAAGAACTTGTGATCGGCGCGGAACCACCAAAAAGCATCGCTTGAGCTGTCTGCTGGCTGTAGACCATGGCTCCGCCCGTTCCGCCTTGAGGCGTGGTCGAGCTGCTGTCCATCTTTAACCAAGATGAGATAGGATTTGAGTTGGGTGCTGAGACTCCTGGTGCCAGGCTTGTTCCGGCTGCAGTCGGAGGCAGCACCTCGACGCCGAGTGCGTAGAAGTCGGTCGGACACGCATTGACACCGGTTTCTTCGTCAGCGCCCGTGATCTGCGATTGTGGAATCAACGGACCACAAGCCACAGTGGAGATCTGCCCGTTCGTGCCGTCTTCGGTATTGGCGTAGTTGAGATCTCGGATTCCGCCTTGGATAAGAAGTGTTCCGCCGAGTGATGTTGGAATTCCACCAATGGCTCCGAAGTCAAAGCTGGCGCAATTTGAAGCGGGTGTGACGCCCAGGCCATCTCCGTACGAGCAGCTGTAAGCTAAGTTTCCCACGACGCCTGAGTTGGAGTCGGTGATATCGGTCGAGACGTTTTTCAAGAACGAAGGTTTGATGGTGCTCGACGAGTCCACAAGATCGGCAGCTAACTGTGTCGGAGCCAGCGCGTTTCCTTCGAGCGAATCGTAAAAGCGTTTGATGTCCCCTGCGCAGTTGTAAGCGTTGGGGCCAGTGATCGTATAAAAATCCGTGTGATGGAGACGAATCTTTGTGTTTTGAACACCGTCTTCGAGTTGCGCTTGAGCCGAAAGCTTACCGAGAGCCTTGGCTTTGAGTTTGTTGATGTCTGTATAGTCGGCCGCACAGCCCGCTAGAATCAGAGAGAGTGTCAGAGCAAAGGCGAGCGCCAGAACGGCTGCGTGGACGGCGTTCGCCGCATTTATTCGGTTCGGCGCCGCACGCGCATGCGCCCGCGCCGGCTTCGCGTCGTCGATCGTTCGAAACTGCTGTGATTTTGTTCGTCCGTTCCAGTTCATCGTAAAAGCCTGATTAAATCCTGATCAACAAAAGTCTGTAAAAAACCATTCCCACACAGAAGGGTGAGTTCGATCCGCAACGTGTGGTGAAATCTGTCGCTGAGAGCGGCAATCCATTGATGCGCGAGATCTGCAGGTACTGAAGCTGTGAGTCTGATGCGAGCGGAAGCAGAAACTCGCGCGTGAGCGGTTTTGAACCACCCCGTTTTTTAGCGGTGTCTACAAAACCTGTGACGGGAGGGACGACCGTCACGTAGTTTGCGACGACGTCCGAAGCCGAACGTTTCAAAAAGACCTGGTAACTGTGGTCCGAACAGTCCGTACCCGTCGGTGTGAACGCACCTCCGGCGAAACAACCGAGCGGTGATGCGAGCGCGCTGTTCAGACCGCTGGCTGCGTATTCGAGAACCGCCAAGATGTTTTCGGTTGGCTTGAGGTTATTCCGATCAAATCTTACGCGAATATAGACGCCGTCCGATCCGCCGCCGTTTCCGACGAGCGTTGATCCGGAGGCACAGTCGAGTTCACTCACGCGGAGGTAGCGTGAAGGGCCGCCACAGTCTTCGTCTTTGACGGAGTCGCCGTTGAAGTCACACTTTGCGAGTCCGTCCACGGCCGGTAAAGAAAAACGAGCACAGTCTTGATGAGGAGCCGCGGTGTTGTTTGGGCCGGAGATCCCGATTTCGACAGAAGGAACCCAGCTCGGCCAGTCGGTGTCGGCATAGGATGCGAGTTCGGTTCCGTTAGGACGGAATATGCGCTGAATCTGTAGTCCTGATCCCGGAGTATTGACGGTGGAAGCTGTCGGAACGTCAAAACTTCCACTGCTCGACGCAAGGAAGATAATCGAGACGGCCTTCTCGCCCGAACCGAGCGGAATCAAATGAGTCGGCGCTTCGTTGAGTGTGCTCTTGCGAAGATCTTCGGGCGAGACGCAACCCCACGAGAGCATGGCTACGCCGCTCACGATGTTCGCTAGAAACGGAATTGTTCGCGCACGTAGGCTGCGCGCTTGTCCGAGATTCGCCACCAATTTTCCTCTCAAAAGCCGGATGTCAAAAAAGTCCCGGGAAAACACCTGACTTTTCTAGTTACTTATCGGGTCGAACTGGCAGGAAGTTGACTCTAGTATAGCACGCAAAAGACGCACTGAATCATTGGCGGAAGGGCTTATAATTGCAGAATGTTTCAGGTCAATAGATGTAGTGGATGCGCTGGATGTAGTGGACGTGGTGGGCGTGGTGGGCGTGGTGGATGTAGTGGGCGTGGTGGATGTAGTGGGCGTGGTGGATGTGGTGGGTACGATCGACGTAGTGATCCAGGCGAGCACGGTGTGCAGGGTAAGCTGGGCGAGCCGGCTCTGATACGGCGGCGGACGCGCACGTCGTGGGTAGGGCGCCTGTGGACCCCAAGAGTTCTCCTGCTTTCAGGTGCTGCTTTCGTCACGGGGGCGACCGTTCTGGCGGCGGACCCGTTTGCCCGCATCGAAGGCGTCGTTGGACAGGTTCGTTTTCAAGACAAGGCTCTTACGGCGAGTTCGATCGTTTCGTCCGAAGGCTGGATCGAGACGGGACCAAAGTCGAAAGTTACGCTCGTTTTCTTGGGTAAAGACACAAGCGTCAAGCTTGCAGAAAAAACGAAAATCTTCTTAGCGAGACCTGACCCAGAAAAAGGCGTTTACGAACTGACGTCGGGCGCGTGCCTATGGTCCGTAAAGAAAGACAGTCCCGGAAAAGCATGGGTTCGCATCCGTACGCGCGCCGCTGTGATGGGCGTCCGTGGAACACAGTTCATCGCGAAATTTGAACCGCTGCTCGGGGAAGCTGAAGTCGTCGTTTACGAAGGAAAGCTCGAATTCGGAAAGACGTTTACCGGTATGACATCGGGCCAGTTGGTGGAGATTGGCGAAGGGCAGTGGGGCGGTCTCGGTGGACGGTTCGGGAACGACCTTCGGAAACCGCTGACTCTTTCGGCGCCCGTTCTGGACGTGCTGCGCAGTGCATTTGACGCCGACGTCGCCGCGACGCCGAAGGCTCAAGAAGCCAAATAGTGTCCGGCTACTTTTGGTAGCGAGGATGCGTTACAAACATGCGATACCACCACGCAACATACCTTCGCGTCACGTCTCTGCGGGCTTGATCCGTGGCTGCGTACCTCCGCCGGCGGAGTAGCTTGGCCGTATTTCAAACTGCTCCGTCTGGATTTTGAACTGGTTACTTGTGCCGGGACAAGTAAGTAGCAGTGAGCACTTGAACCGGGACAAGTAAGTAGCAGTGAGCACTTGTGCCGGCACAAGTGCTACGGCTCCGCAGTGACATAACGCCATGGCACATGTCCGCGACCCAATGGGGTGGAGCGTGTGGTTGGTCACCTAATAACAACGACCTTGAATAACAATGATCTCTAATAGCAGTGAACTCGAGAATGGACGGAGGGCGCATCTCCGAATGTTTTGCGTGTCTAAAGCGCCATCGCCCGCGACGAGCGTCGTGCCTTCCAGAACTCAATAGCGACAGGCAGGAGTGACAGACCAATCACGCCGAAAATCACGAAGTGAAAGTTCTTCTGAACGGCCGGAAGATTACCGAACCAACGACCACCATAGAGAAAAATCGATATCCACGCCACGCTTCCACCGAAACTGTACGACAAAAAGCGACGGTATTTCATGTGACCAATACCAGCGACGAACGGCGCGAATGTCCTCAAGATCGGCGCGAAACGCGCGATGACGATAGCGCGCGCGCCGTAGCGTTCGTAGAACGCTTGCGCTCGCGTCAGGTGGTCCCGATTGAACACCCGCGATGCAAAAGCGGCTGTCGTTGTGCGTGGATGGGCGCCCGTTTGAGATTCATGCGATGCCGACAGAGAAAAAACACGAGGCCCAAGCCACTTCCCAAAATGATAGTTGACGTTATCACCAAGAAAAACAGCGACGAGCAAGAGCGGAAACAAGATCTCCATCGCCAGTCCGGATCCCGGAACGACGGTCAGTGCTCCAACAGCAAACAAGAGTGAATCGCCGGGCAAAAAAGGTGTCACCACAAGACCTGTTTCAGCGAAAATCACCGCAAAAAGTGCGACATAAAACCAAGGTCCGAGCGCGGCAGAAAGAGCGGCCAAATGGGTGTCCAAATGGAGCACAAAGTCGATTGCAATCTGTAACCACTGGAAGAGGAAATCGATTAGGTCGGTCATTGTTCGAGTGTCGAGCATAGCACCGAACACATCCTGGACAACAATCTAATAAATGATCTATGACTTTAGATCGGTACGTGGGAAAGGATCACTCCATGAAAAAAGTTCTTAGAAACAAGCGTTTCCAATGGATTCTGCTAGCTGCTTTGGGCACTGCAGTATTGGTTCTGAATGGATGCAGCAAGAAGAACAACGCAACTTCAGCAACCGAAATCGTGATTGGGCAGGTCGGAAGTTTGACCGGAACCGAGGCAACCTTTGGAACGAGCACGCGCGATGGGATTGAGCTCGCTACACAGCAGATCAATGCTGCTGGAGGAATTCACGGTAAGAAGATTCGAATGGTCGTTCTTGATGACCAAGGTAAGCCCGAAGAGGCAGCAACCGCAGTCACGCGTCTGATAACGCAAGACAGGGTTATTGCTCTGCTCGGTGAGGTGGCCAGTTCACGGTCGCTCGCGATGGCACCGATTGCACAGGCTAACAAAATTCCGATGATGACGCCGTCGTCGACGAATCCCAAGGTCACGCAGGTCGGCGATTATATTTTTCGCGTTTGCTTCATTGACCCCTTCCAGGGCCAGGTTATGGCAACATTTGCGACGCAGTCGTTGAAGCTTAAGCGGCTGGCGATTTTACGTGACGTAAAAAATGATTACTCCATTGGGCTGTCAGACTTTTTTGCTGAGTACGCAAAAAAACAGGGCGCTGCCATCGTGGGTGATCAGAGTTACTCCAATGGAGACGTGGATTTTAAGAGTCAGCTGACGTCTTTAAAAACAGCGAACCCTGACGGCATTTTTGTTCCTGGATATTATACCGAAGTGGGTTTGATCGCACGTCAGGCGCGTGAACTCGGAATCAAGGTTCCACTTCTGGGTGGCGACGGATGGGATTCTGTCCGCTTGACTGAGATCGGCGGAAAAGCACTCAATAATACGTTCTTCTCGAACCACTACGCGGTCGATGACAGCTCGCCGGAAACGCAGAAGTTCATTCGTGATTACCAGGCGGCGTTCAATGTTGTGCCGGACGGTTTAGCGGCGATGGGTTACGATGCGATGCTCGTTCTTGCGGATGCCATGAAGCGTACGGCAAACCTGCAACCGTCGGAGATTCGCGATGCACTTGCGGCGACAAAAGACTTTGCTGCGGCCACGGGCAGGATTACGATCAATGCGAACCGCGATGCTGAGAAAGCTGCGGTCGTTTTGGAAGTACGTGACGGAAAGTTTATCTTTAAGGAAAAAGTGAACCCAGGGACGAAGACCACGCAGAATACGCAAGCGGAAGCGATCCATGGCAGAATTTATACAGCATCTCATTAACGGAATCGGTCAAGGCGCCATCTATGCTCTGATTGCGTTGGGCTACACGATGGTCTTCGGTATTCTTCAGCTCATCAACTTCGCTCACAGCGAAGTCTACATGATGGGTGCGTTTGCCGGGTTCTACCTTTCACGCTATCTGGGCCTCAGTGATCATCCGGGGATTGGATCGTTGCTCATCGGAATGTGCGGCGCCATGGCGTTTTCGGGCATTCTGGGTTTCACGATTGAACGTTTGGCCTATCGCCCGCTCCGTAAATCGCCGCGTATCAATGTGTTGATCACCGCAGTGGGTGTGAGTTTGTTTTTGCAGTTCGGCGGGCAACTCGTGTTTGGTCCCGATCCAAAGTTTTTTCCACCTCTGTTTGCCGCTGACGAACCTATTCGGTTTGCGTTGGGCGGTTCGGAAGTGCAGATCAATGTTCTGCAACTCATCGTGCTGACCGTGAGCTTGGCGTTGATGGTGACTCTACGAACGATTATTTTTCACACGCGACCGGGGCGAGCGATGCGCGCGGTATCGCATAGTCACGCCAATGCGGCTTTGATGGGCATCAACGTGGATCGGACAATCAGCTTTGTGTTCGTGTTGGGCTCGGCGTTGGCGGGGGCGGCAGGCGTCCTCGTGGCACTGACCTATCCCAAAATCGATCCGCTGATGGGTGTAATGTTTGGTTTGAAAGCCTTTGTTGCGGCCGTGGTGGGTGGCATCGGAAACGTCACAGGTGCCGTGATGGGCGCATTGATTTTAGGGATCGCCGAGAGTCTTGTGGTTGGATATTGGGCATCCACGTATCGAGATGCTCTTGCGTTTGCGATCTTGATCGGGATTTTACTTTTTCGACCAGCGGGGATTCTGGGGCAGTTTCGACCCGAGAAAGTGTAGGGGGACATCGTGGTGCCAACGTTTTTTCAAAAAGCGGCTCACCAGCTGGGGACGCTCATTTTAGGTGTTGGACTCGCTTTTGTAGTGGGACCCATGCTCGAGTCCGTGATCGATCCCTACTGGTTTTCGATCTTCGTCTATGCCGGGATCAATATCACGTTGGCCGTTTCACTCAATCTTGTGAACGGCATCACAGGCCAGTTTTCGATGGGGCACGCCGGTTTCATGGCGGTCGGAGCCTATGTTTCATGTGTTTTATCGACGACGGTATTTCCGGACGGCACATTGCTCGGACTCCCGTCGATGATCGCGCAGCCGCTCTTGTTCGGAGTCGTTTTGGGTGTTGGAGGTCTTGCAGCTTCAATCGCGGGCTATGTCGTCGGATTGCCGTCGTTGCGGCTCAAGGGTGACTATCTTGCGATCGTCACGCTGGGATTTGGCGAGATCATCCGTGTCCTGATTCTTAATATTCAGTTCGTCGGCGGCGCACGCGGAATGCCCGGGATTCCGAAGTGGACGAGCTTTGGTTGGGTGTTCAGCGCGGCTGTGCTCTGTGTGTTCTTGATCTGGCGCCTGATGCATTCGCGCCATGGTCGAGCCTTTCTTGCGGTACGCGAAGATGAAGTAGCCGCAGAAGCCATGGGTGTGAACACGACGAAAGCAAAAGTGCGAGCCTTTGTGATCGGCGCGTTCTTCGCTGGCGTTGCCGGAGGCTTGTTTGGCCACTATTTAACTTATTTGAACCCACAGACGTTTGATTTCAATCGCAGTTTCGAAATCATTATCATGGTCGTCTTGGGTGGAATGGGTTCGTTGACCGGTAGTGTGATGGCTGCGATTTTTCTCACAGTTTTACGTGAAGCTTTGCGTCCGCTTCAAGAACTCACGCAAGTGGACCTCCGTATGATCATCTATAGTCTGTCGTTGATTGTGCTGATGCTCACGCGTCCGAATGGATTCTTGGGCAGTCGTGAGATTTACGATCTGGGATGGTTTAAGGCGCTTCGTAGCAAATTTCGAAAAGCGGCAGCAGTGTCCGATGGGACGCGAACAGGAAGGTTAAAGATCGTTTAAGACAGTAAGGCAATGAGTGTGCGCGTGGGTACGCGTAGGCTTACATGGACATATTTGGGTAAAGGATCTTTTCATTTCCTCGGGGGGAAATCATGGAAAGCGAAAGAGTTCGGTTGGGTCTTAAAATAAATCAGAGTATTACGGCGAAAAATGTTCTTGAGCTCAAGGGTCTCACGATTCAGTTTGGGGGACTCAAAGCGGTAGCGGATGTTTCGTTTGCGCTCGAGCGAAGAAAAATCACTGCGCTTATCGGTCCCAATGGAGCAGGTAAGACGACCGTTTTCAATATGCTGACGGGCGTGTACCTCCCGACCGCCGGCGATATCCTGTTCAAGGGTGCGTCTATCCGGGGGTTACGTCCTCATGAGATCACCGCGCGCGGGATCGCACGGACATTTCAGAACATTCGACTCTTTAAGGATCTCAGTGTTCTCGACAATCTTCGTGTCGCGGCCGATCTGCATGATCCATCGGGGTTGATTGCTTCGGCGCTGCGTTCTTCTGGGTTTGAGGCGCGACAGCGTCGTACAACCTCTGAGGCCATGGAGTTGCTCGCTATTTTCGGGATGGAGAGTAAAGCGGACGAGGTGGCCCGCTGTCTTCCGTACGGGCAACAGCGTGCTCTCGAACTGGCTCGAGCGATGGCGACAGGCGCAGAGCTTTTACTTCTTGATGAGCCAGCCGCGGGTCTCAACAATCAAGAAACGCACGATTTAATGGCGATCATTAAGCGTATTCGTGATGAATTCGGAATCACGGTGCTTTTGATTGAACACGACATGAAGCTCGTGATGGGCATCAGCGAACACATTGTTGTTCTCGATCACGGAGAAAAGATTGCCGAAGGCGGCGTCGAAGAGGTAAGAAACAATCCGAAAGTGCTCGAGGCGTACCTCGGTCGCGCTAAAGAAAAGAAAACCTCCTAACGATCATGAGTGCGAGTGTGCGAGAAAGCTCTAAGGACTCTCCCGGTAGTTCTAGCGGTTCCAGCGGTGCTAGTAATGGCAGCGGTAACGACGAGCCCATGCTGGAGCTTAGAGACATCGAGGTTCAGTACGGACAGGTTCGAGCGCTCAAGCGGATTTCGTTTTCTGTCAAACGGGGTGAAATCCTCGCGCTGATTGGAGCCAACGGGGCTGGCAAGACCACGACCTTGCGGGCGATTTCAGGGTTGCTCGCGCCATCACGTGGAAATGTTGTCTTTGAAGGACAAACACTTCTCGGGCTTCGTCCGGACGAGATTGTGCGCCGAGGTGTCGGTCATGCTCCGGAAGGCCGCGGAATTTTCACAAATATGAGCGTTCGCGAAAACCTGGACCTCGGAAGTTATCTCCGGCGCGATCGCGCGGACATTACGTCGGATGTCGAAAAGGTGTTCGAGCTGTTTCCACGCCTCAAAGAGCGCATCGATCAGAACGCAGGGACGCTTTCAGGCGGTGAACAACAGATGTTGGCAATCGGACGTGCGCTCATGAGTCGCCCAAAGCTTCTGCTCTTGGATGAACCGTCGCTGGGGCTCGCGCCGCAGGTGATGGACCGGATTTTTGAAACGATTGTGAAGGTCAACCAAGCAGGAACCACGATCCTACTCGTCGAACAGAATGCGTTGATGGCACTCGAAATCGCCCACGAAGCGCTCGCTCTTGAAACAGGCACGATCAAACTCAAGGGTAAGGCTAAAGAGCTTCTGAACTCTGAAGAGATTAAAAAAGCATATCTAGGTGGCTGAGGATTTGTTCTACCGTAGGACTCGATGCCCGAGTAGGCGTTGGATCGTTTCCATTTGTCCTTGAGGGCGCCTGCGTTCCACGGCCATAAGAGCTTCCAAATCGTTTGCTGAGATGATCGGACCGTCGTCCGGATACGTTCCGAGAGCGGTTCCAATGAGCGGAAGCGACGCCTGTGTCAGGTCGATTGTGTTGATAAGGTCGGTCACATCCCTCCATGGCACAGGATAACCACGTTCCGAGAACGCCTCTACGAACGGAACGACGGGGAAGATCATCGCGGGATCGTCTGTTAACTTCCGCACGACAGCACGGAAACTGTTCTCAGGATCCGTCACATGACCCGTCAGACGATCGATAACGGTTCGCCACGGTGTCGAGTCCATCGATCGTGAAGGAGCCGCTGCGATCCAAGCGATCGTCTCGAGAACATCGTTCATCGTGAGAAAGCGCTTTGCGCGTTGCGATTCGACATAGATCGCGAAGATCTGCTCGGTCGTTTCGGATGGTAGAAGGTTTGCGAGACGAGCTTTGAGGTCGGATCGAGTCCACACTTCAGCGGGACGCATCACGCGTTCACCGTTGATCGAGACGGCCGTGTTTGAGGTCTCTGGGATGAGGACCACCACTTCATAGATGCAGACGCCAGCGATCTTGGAGGCGTCGTCGTTCACTTTGTAGCAGTAGATGTCGGGTGTGATGTCGAACAGGTGTCCCGAGCTCGCGACATGCCTTTCTCGAAACTGATCGATCGCAGCATCCGAGTGGCCGAGAAGTTTGACCGCTATCTTCACATTACCCGTTTCGGGCCGTTCGACGCGGAAGCGTTCCCGAGGAAACTCGGCGAGTGTGATCGCCAGTTCTAGAAACTCATTAGGGCCATCGGTCTCAAATACAGCGTACTGTGAATGGGTTTTTTGTAAGTCCGAGGTCCCGTACTCTCTGATGAGATAAGCGTCGATCTGCGGGTGGCGAGCAGGTTCTGAGTACGTGAAACAACCGGCTAGAGCCGAGAGAAAGAAACTGCCCAGGACACTCCGGGAGACGTTCATGCTTCTGGGGTTTTCTGCCCCGTTTGATGAGGTTTGAGACGGGCGTCGCACTTGGCTTGAGCGCGCAATGTCGTCCAGGCTTCGGGGTTGATGGCATGCGAATGCCGATCGGGTATCGAGAGCCAAAGTCGTTGCAGTTCGGCAGAGCCGCCACGATGATCAGTGCTAAATGTCATGACATGGTTGTTGAGTGTCCAAAGAGCCTTTTGTGAAATCTCCGAAGTGAGACCTTGTAAAAAATCTCTTTCTGGAAATATTTCCAGGTCGAATGCGTGTGCAAAGCCGGTTTCAGCAGCTTTTGCAAACTTCGTTACGTAGTCCCGGTATTCTGCCTGGATCGACTGGGCGGTGACGACCTCATCTGATGACGGAAAGGTCGCTTCTCGTCTGGAGCTGGCTTGCCCCGTGTCGTTCAGTTCGAAGCTGGAGACTACCCCCGGCTCAGTCGCCGCAGCTTGGCTCCATCGGTCAACGAGGTCCCGAATCGGTGAGTCGGCATCGAAGAGCTGAGGCAGCTGCCTGAGACGCTTGAAGAGTCTTCGCAGTGCGAAGAACTCTGGCGATTCACGAAACTTGGAATCGCGCAGTAGCGACTGAATGGTGCTGAGCGCCCTGGCCGCATCTTTTGCCCATTGTTTGCCAGCTTCTACCGGGTCCGTTGTTCCACTGCGAATACGGTTGAACCGAGGTCGGGTCATCGTAAAAGAAACAAGTTCGGGTCCTGCGGTACGCGGTTTGACGAAGAGGTCCTGAAGGGGAGCTTCGTTCTCCCAGAAGGAATCGAGACCCGTGACTCCCAAGAGAAGCATCTGTCCTATCATCTCGATCTTGGTGCGAAGAGTGAGGCTCTGAACAGCCTGAGCACGGTCGCTCAGCGACCCCTCAGGCGACTCACGTAGCAGCGGGAGGATAGGGGTCCAAAAGCCACGAAGGACCTGATCGTCCCTTTGTAGAAACACGGGGTGTCCGAAGTAGCGCGTGTCGAGTGAGAGGAAGTCCGCGATCACGAGGGCCATGACATAATCGATCGACCAGGGGCAGAGATGGAGCACTCCCTTTCCAAGATCGGCGCGACCTGGAAGCGTGGATTGATAACGTGTGCAGCCGGCGCCCTCGGTCTGGCGAGTCCCTCGATCAATGAGGACGTCTTCGTGAACCAGGCTCCAGAGCGGGAGATAGAAAATGCGTACAGGTGTGATGGCGTGGCTTGGTGGAGTGAAAAGGAGAGACAGTAACAACGCAATCATACCGCGCCGTATATACCACAATTTATTAAATCAATATCATGTAAAAAATCGAACCTAAGCGCCAGTTTTCGCCAGGGTTTCCGGGACCTGTCTATTTGACACCCGTTCAGCTGGGTTTTCGGAGACCTAAAAGAATCTGGCAATTAGTAGTGCCTTCCGGGATGCCGAGGGTTTCTCTCAGAAATGTCTTTCGATCGGGAATCTCAAGACCTCGTTCGTTCACACCTTTCCAGAAGTGATCCATCAGGGCATCCATCCGTGAGACCTTAACGGTTCGAAAGAACCAGCGTACCGGCAAGATCGCCGCAAGAGCGATGGCCTGGGCGAGCACCAGCGACTGAAGGGTTCCCACTTCTTTGTAGTAGTTCGAGCCTATAATGGCGACGGAAACGGTAAACACTTCGACCAACATGTAGGCCAAAAGTCGCTTGGAGTTAAAGCTATCGGCGAGGCGGTCCAGTCCGTACTGGGTACGGATCGCTACCGCAAGGGCCGTTCGAAGGATCTCGCGAGCATTCTCACGCTGCTCTTCTGCAGCTGCCGCCGTACCGATGTCCATCGCATCAAGGACGCGGGCCCTCAAAAGCGTCTCGGCAAACCGACGTCCGAGGTGTTTCTCAAGCGCTGGTCCTTCGCCTTCCGCAAAGCTAGCTGGCAACGTATCGAGCGTTTCCTCGATGCGTTCGAGTTCGAGCTTTAGTTTGCTTTCAGGTAGTGAGTGCCGGATCTCAGCGATGAGGTCCTGCGGGACAATCGGATCGCGTCCCGGCGGTGGTCCACCAGACAAAGCACGCAGGCCGTTCTCAGTGGGATCGCACCAACCGCTTACAACGAACAACGTCTGACCGAGTGCGAACAACAGGCCAAACAACGTGGCCCGGAGCGCGTTCAACTCTCTGGCTCCAAATTTAAACTCCCTACCCACATAAGCGATAAGAAACACATTCAAAAAATTTGTACAAACAAAAAAAACAAGGAGCTGCGAAAAGTTTCGCGGGTGACGTGTGAATGGGCGTGATCGGGGCGCCAGTCGCGAGGCGTTTTGAAGGTGTTACTTTTTGGGAACAGAGGCGGGAGCAGGTCCTGGCGACACGTTTTGGATAACGAATTGATAGTCGGAGTAACCGCTGATCGCAGCCGTGTGCAAGAGATACTTCAGGACGTTAAAGGGTAGCTTATAGTCGGCCTGGATCAGGATCTTACCCGGTGGCAGGAAGCTGAGATTGCCTTCGTCTTTGTAGATCGCAAGGCGCTTTTTCTGCTCTTGATCGAGAATTTTTTTGATCGGTAGAACGGTTCGGTTGTCTCCGGCAATGTCACGGCGAGCGAAGTTGCCTTGTTGCAGCTGGGCGATCGGGTCATTATTCAGGAGTACAGCAGTCTTTGTGATGGCTAATACGATCGACTGCTCGGCTTTGTCTTCGGTACGCGATTTTGGAAGCGTGATGTCCTTTGGCGGTGTCAACGACGAGGCCGACACGTTGTAGCTCTTGATCAAGAAGAAGAGCAAAACCGTGAGAATGTCCATCAGGGCCGTAATATTCATGCTCATCTCAGGATGATGACGATGGCCGCGCGTGCTCTTGATCAGGCTTTTCTTTCTCATCACGACTTACCCATGGGTCGACCGGCGACGCGGAGATCGCCTTCCATTTCAGACACAACGATCTCAGGAAAAAGGACGCGTGTGAGCTCGGAACCCCCTGTGAGCTTATCCATTCGAAAGCCAGGATCGGTATCCGGCAACGATCGTACGGCGGAGATCGCCTCAATGGTTTCCTGATAGGGCACGGGATCGGCAAAAACCACGACCGCTTGGTTTTCGTGAGGAAAGCCAAGTTTGATCACCTTCAGTGTCTCCTGTACGCGGGCGAGAACCTCACGTGCTTGAGGGCCGCGAATCTGACGAACCCACCCGATGTTCTCATTGCCCTTAAAATTCTGAGACAGGTACTGATAGAGCCGGGCCTTGTCACGAATCGGAAGTTTCGCCGCGGGACCCAGAAAGATCGCAACATCATTCGGCGAGCTCATCGCGATCTGAAGACTGAACTTCGGCTTGTCTTCCTTGGGAGGAGACGCACTCTGAGACATCGATGACGCTGTCAGGATCGCAAATTGCGAAAAAGACGAAGTTGCGAGCAAGAAGAAGAGCAGGGTCGTGAGCACGTCCATCAAGGAGATGATGGTCAGCTCACTCTGCATCATTTCTTTGCGTTTACGCTGCATTCTCGTCGTCTCCGCTGTCTTCGCCGCCATCTTCGTAAGCTTCGTCGACTTGTTCCTGCTCCTGTGCCTCGACCGCGTCATCCGCGCTGGCACCTACGGTGTGGTATCCGACATCGTCGCGTTCAACGTACGTACCTGTTTCCTCCAGCTGCTCGTCGGCCGTTTCCTCGACAACAGGTGGTGAAACCGGAGGCTGAGCGAGATGAGGCGCTGCATGGATCCCAGAGTGTGTGTAACCGCGAGCGATCGACGGATTGGTGCCGCCCCGAACGGGCTGTGCGACTGGACGGGCCTGAGCCTTGGGGCGAGCTGGGGCTGGTGCTCGAGCCGCGGCTCCACCGCCTAGAGAAGGCGGAATAGGGGACTTCTTCTTCGCCATTTTTGGGCGCTGTTCCGTCGAAACAGTCTTATCGACAGTATAGTTTTCGAAGTACTCGCGGCCGGTGCGCAACAGCATCAAAAGTCGGGCTGAATAGTGCTCAACATCATCGATAACACCGTTGATGCGGTTGTATAGAAATCCGTACGCGAGCATACACGGAATCGCGACAAAGAGACCAAACGCCGTTGCGTTCAGAGCGGTTGCGATACCGCCTGAGATCATCTCCTGTTTCTGTGATCCTTCGACCACGGCGACGGCACCGAACGTTTCGATCAGACCGACAACCGTTCCTAAAAGACCGATGAGGGTTGCGGTGTTCGCAATCGAGAACAAGTAGGTCATCCGATGTTGAAGCTTGGGAACAACGCCTAGAGTCGCGACTTCAACATGCCCTTGAAGTTCTTCGAAAGGTCGGTCCGCGTTGACGAGTGCTGCCTTGAGCACTTGATAAACGGCAGCTTTCTTGTTGCTGTTACAGAGCTTGATCGCTTCGTTAAGATTGTTATCGAGGATCAGCCGCTGAAGCTTCTGCATCAGCATGGCCCCATCGGCGTTGTAAACAAACAGAACCATGTAGATCCGTTCCGCGATCACCGTCCAGCCGATGATCAACAGAATAAGGACCGGCCACATGATCAGCCCGCCTTCTTGGAAGTATGTAATCAGTTTATCCATAGTCTGCCCCTCTCAAAATTACTTGTCCTGTGTGGACATGAGGAGGAACGGATACCGTACGCCGACGGTTCCCCCACCTCGTGGTTTAGGAAAATTCCAGCCTTTAACTTTACTGATGATGCACGCCTCTGTGTTGCGCTCGTTCAGAGAGCTTTCATAGATCGTTGCGTTCTGAACGTTACCGTTCGGTCCGATCACAAACGACACGCCGACCTTGCCTTTAAGATGCGAGTTCTGACTGAGCTGAGTTTCATAACAGTGACGAATCTGCGGCAGGTAACGTTTTATAATGCTCGCGATGACATCGGGGTCCAATCCACCGAGAATCACGAGTTCTTCGCCTTCAGGAATTTTGATTTCGCGACCTTTCGAAGGACTGAGACCGTAGTCTCCTGATCCCATGCCGCCGCCGGTACTGAGCCCGCTGAGCGCTCCTATACCCACACTCTGTCCGCCGCCACCGCTTCCTTCGCCTACGCGGCCGCGCGCAAAACCGCCGTCGGCAAGT
The DNA here is from genome assembly GCA_964549505.1 of uncultured Oligoflexia bacterium. Lineage (GTDB taxonomy): Bacteria > Bdellovibrionota > UBA1018 > UBA1018 > CAZJVD01 > CAZJVD01. The sequence goes on along the minus strand of CAZJVD010000005.1, from coordinate 106,489 downwards.
GCCGTTGCGGTGTTACCGTCGCTGCGCTTTCCGACCACGGAGACGCTGCCCGAAAGGGCCTTCTTCGTCGTGCTGTTGAATGCCGCATCCAGATCGAGATCAGCCTCTTGTTCTTGCTGTTGTGCAACTTTCGTATCGCCAGCTTTTTTGGGCAACGCTTTTTGCTGCATCGCCTTGTTCTGTTGAGCTTCGGCTTCACGAGGATTGTTTTCCGCCTTAGCGCGTCCTTCTTCTCCGCGCGCGCGTCCGCCTTCGTTATTCATCGCGAGCTCACCGATTGCGGCACGTTGTTTTTTCATGGCCTGCGCAATACCGGCATCCATGACCACGCGTTTGAGATGTTTCGGAACATCTTTGAGTGTGGTTGGCTCTTCCTCCGGTGTGATGGCGTTGAGAGCGACAAAAACAAGCCCGTAAAATGCCATCATGAATATAAAAACGCGCAGAAGGATCTGGTCCGTCACTCGAAAGACCGGAGTCGGGATTTTCTCAGACGGATTGACGAACACGAAACTGAGCGTCAGTTCGCCGAGATGCAGTTCCGCACGATCTCCGAGACGCAGTCGGACTTTGAGTTCTGGATTGTCACGTGTTGGAGGAGCCTTATTGCGTAAAGTATCCAGCGCTATGGGATCCTGGCCGACCCAGATGAGTCCCGACATTTCAGGCGGAACGTTCAGGAGAAGTTCGTTCTGAGCATAGTGCGCAATCGCAAACGGTGCGCCGTGAAAGCGCGAGTCCATGAGGCTCACACAGAAGGTTGCGTGCTTCTGAGGACCGACGGTGAGATCAGATCCGGACTCGAACGTTCGTACCTCGAGCGGTTGTTCTCCCCAAAAGAGCGTGGCTTGAAGAAGGGTTCGATCGGTGATGAGGCCGATGTCTCCCGATTTGGCCGTGGCGACAGGTTTTGCTTTCGAGCGATCGCTCATGGCGACTTGAGACGGATCATCTTTGGGTGTCGGGCGAAGAACGAGCGTTTGGCTGCCAATAACAATCGACTCGCCAACGGCGATCGTGTGTTCTTGAACACGAGCACCTTTTTGGGTGTAGGTACCAAACCGGCTCCCTAGATCGATGACCGTCACACGGTTTCCATCGGCTTGAGCTTCGAGCAGTGCGTGGACGGGGCTGCAGCGGATGTCGTCGACGAAGATTTGAACGTCTTTGCTATTGCCGACCACCGAGCGCGTTCCAATGCTGCTGACGAAACGTTCCGACTTATAGACCGGATCTCGTAAGAAAAGAGCTAGCCCACTCATGGTACGAGCGCTCCTTTCAATTCGTTAAAGGTCGTGGTCTTTTGGTGGCTGAGCGACGAGGGAGCGCGAGCAGCTTCGATACCGCCAGCGCGTCGGCGTTGAAAGACGTAGAAAATCTCGGGGGCTTTCGCTTGTCCCTGTACGGATTCGCCGGTGAAATCGAGCTGTGTGTACTTGCGGTAGATGACCTTTTTCTTCTTGTCGGCGGAAGACGCGGTGGCCTTCGCGCGTGCTTTAGGAGCAGCTTGTACGGCGAGTGGTACACTGAGGGCGAAGACACCGATTATGAATGATAGGAGGATCTGTCTCATCGGCGACCTCCTTTGCGTTTTACCGGTGCGGACTTCGCTTTGACGCGAGGATTTGAGGACGCCGGCTCACGCACTTTCGGCACTCCGCCTTCCAGGCGCGAGAGTGGAACTTCCGGCAAGGATGCTTGTTCGACAAAGAGGTCCACGGTCGGCTTGGTGTTGACCACGGAAACCGTCACTTTTTTTGCAGCTTCGGTGTTTCCGAGGCGGTCAACGGATCTAAAAAACATTGTACGTGTGGACGTTTCCCAGAGACTGAGGTCGATGGGTTTTGAAAATGTGCTGTATTCGGAACCGTCGTAACTGTACTCGATGCGTTCAAGGCCGATACCTGTGTCTTTTGCCTCGAATTCAATTCGGTTTGGAATCTGAGTGTGGAGAACACCTTCTTTGTCTGTGGACGCTTGCTGCGTGATGAGCTCTGTGACGGGAGCTTGGTTGTCGATCACGACGGTCGTTGGACTGCTCTCTGCCTCGTTGCCAATGCGGTCACGCGCAACGATTCGAATTTCGAAGATACCGGGGTCACGAAACTCCAGAGCCGAGCTCTCGAGTGTTCGAAATCCAGCTTTGTTTAAGGCGTAAGTGATCCGCTCAAGGCCGCTACCTTGATCTGAAGCGCTGGGCGCTAACTTGAATCCTGGTTTTGCGTAGGTGCGTCCTGCAAAAGCGATAAACTGTCCCTGACGTTTGAGAGCAAGCGTCGGCGGAGTGCTATCCTGAAGAACGGAGAGCGTTTTCCAAGCTTCCTCGTTCTGGACATTGTCGACCGAGCGAAACTTGAGCTCCATTTTATTTTCGGTGATCAGGAGTGGTGCCGTAAATTCTGTCACGGGTCCATTGCCGATCTGATACTCGGTGCGTGCAGCGCCCGAAGCGTCATCTCGAGCCTTGAGCGTGATACGACTTCCGCGCGCCATAAAGCGCCCCGCTTGCGTGTCTTGAGATTTGCCCTCAATCACTGCAGATGTTTCGGGAGCCGTGTTGTCGACGACGAAGCGCACAGGGTAGAAGGCTTCTGTATTGCCGACAAAATCACGGGCAGCAACTTCGATCTCAACGGGCCCTTCTTTTTGAAACTGTAGTTTGGCAGGGAAAACAGCCGGTCCTTCTTTTTTCTTCCAAAAGATATTTTTCACTCCGGACAGATTGTCTTGAGCCTGAACGGTCAGAGCCGACTTACTTGTGACGAACGTCTTTCCGTCCCGTTCAAAAACTGCGCCCTGCCAGGTCGGTGCACTTTCCGGAGGGGTGAGGTCCACCCAAACGCTGAACTCTTGGACAGGCGTCCAGCTCAGCTTTGTGTCGGGGGTTCGGAAACGAACTTCATAGTTTCCTTCTTCACCAAAGTCGATCGTACCGTCAAATGTCTCAAAGGCGCTGCCGTTGACACTCACTTCAAGCAACCCCATGTTTGGGTTCTTTCCAGAGCGGGAGAGGAAGCGCGACACGTTGCTCGCAAAGTAGCGCTGTGTTTTCGTGTCGAAGTAAAAACCGAAGCTCGCGTCGGCGGCGGACGCAAGGCGGAACCCGGCGCCACCCAGCGCGGGTAATGAAGCGATACCAATAATGAAGAAGAGTCCTCGGAAGTCCCTCATATGAGTCGTTCTACGTCTCGTTATGCTTTTCGCTATGCTTCTCCTGGGTAACGTTTCGGCGTTTTAAGGGCACTCCTTGAACGGAAATGCCGATTTTTGACACCAGGACACGCCCTACTTAGGGGTTAAAAAAACTGGTCAAGGCGCCGAAAAGTCTACGAATAGGAGCAGGCTCTAGAGCAATGGACTCAACATCAAAAAAACCTCCAAAGAAACGCTGGTATCTGCCAGATTCGGAATCCGGAGATCCTGTTGGTCCTTATAGGACCGAGGATATTCAAAGCCGGTTGAGCGCGGGAACGCTGCGTTTTGACGAGTTTATCTACTGTTCTCTCTGGGCCCAGACGGGTGAGAAGAGCTGGAAACGAATTTTTGAGGTTGTCGACTTCACCGAGAATCTGGAGAAGCGACCACCGACTTTGAGTGTTCCTGTTCCGCCCGCTCCGAGCTTTAAACCCGCGAAGCCTGCGTCGTCTCCGGCGCCCGTTACTGCCCCGCCGCCTGTGGCAAAAGCAGCGGCAAAACCTGTTTCAAAACCCGTTGTTCGACCGACTCCACAACCAGCGCCGCAAACGGTGGCCCAAAAGGTGCCCCAAACAGTTCAACGCCGCCAACCTGTTCGGCCTGAACCCGCCGTTCGACCACACCAGCGCATCGAATCGCGTCCTGAGCCACGTCCTGAACCACGCCAGCCCGGTGAGTACACGACAGAAAACAACTATCGCCGTTACCCGCGTGTTCCACTCGAAGTTCCGATTATTCTGCACGACCATAAACGTGTGATCACAGCGCGGTGTGCGGATATCTCCGAAAAGGGTGTCTTCGTTCTTTTGGACGAGAAGGATCCTTTTGAAAAAGGAGAGGAGCTTGTTGTCACGCTTCGGGGTGTCCCTGGCATCGGAACATTCTCGGTTTCGACAGTTGTGATTCGTGTGCTCAATCACGATGGCAAGAAGGGTGTTGGCTTATTCTTTCTCCGTATGAGTCCGAAGCTACGCAGGCAGATTGCCGAGTTTGTCATGCACGAACTTGCGCACGCACCGCGAGCGACAAGGGAGGTGGCGTGATGAGGTGTCTCGCCGGCGTCGTAGCAGCTATGGCCGTTGCCGTGAGTCTATCGCTTTCGAGCGTGCATGCGGCGAAGCCCGTCAGCAAGGCAAAAGCAAAATCGGCAGCGAAACGACCTGTAAAGCCGGCGCCAAAGCAAAATTCTCAGAAAAAGACCGTTCAGAAAAAGATTTCAAAGGGCGCAAAACCCGTCACAAAGCCAGCTAACAAACCCGAGGTCTATCCGTCGGTGGTCTCGTCAGCGGCGCCTTCGAACACGGTGGCGAAAAGAGTGACAGAAAACGCACCAGAAAAAGTAGCAGAGATCGTCCGCCCCCTTCAGATGTCGGATCTGGCGACTTGGCTCGATACAACCGACACTCTCAAGAAGGCGCTAAAGTCCTGGCCGATTGGCAAGCAGAGCCCGGACTACCCCGTGCGTGTGACCCTTGAAGCGCTTGATCACGAGTTCGAAGGAAAAGCCGACGTCGTCATTGAGAACCTTGAGCTTCTCCTGTCCGAGTCACGCTTTGATCCTCTTTATGTTTCGGGTGGTTCGGGCGCTCCCGCTCAGTTGTATGTCGGGACAGTTGGCCCGTACGAACTGTGGCGTGAGTTAGCGTACATTTTACTGGGTCGCGCCTACTACCAAAAGAAGCGATTCGATGAAGCGCTCGTCTACTTTGAAGCGATTCCTGAAAACTCGGCCTTCGCACCTGCTGCATCGCTCGGACGTCTTTGGTCTTTACTCGCCTTGGGAACGCACACACGTACGGAGGAGTTGACACGCGCGTTGGATGCCGCTCACGATGTTGAAAAGCGTATGCGTGACGGTGAGCGAGGTGAGCTCGCGCTCATCGAAGCTTTCACGCTCTCGCGGAGCGGCGATAAAGAACGAGCTTTCGCGCGGGCTGAACACGCACTTGTTCCAAACGCTCTTGAAGTGCTGCGAGAAAAGTTCTTAGTTGAAACTGGATTTGACCACTATGTCGACAAGCAAGCGGCAACTGGGGATTTTAAGACACGTCTCGGGGCCCTTTCGAAGCTTGTGGATCTCTACAAAAGGATACCCGATTCAGCGCGCGACGGAGCGGTCGTGCACCTGGGCGCGGAACTTCACTGGCATCTGGCCAGCGTCTATCGTGTCGAAGACCCGACCAAGTACAAGACGCAGTCTCAGGAAGCGCTTCGAATCGCCGAGAATCTTCTTAGACCCATCATTAATGCCATGGTTGAAAAAGGAAGAGCGTCCTTACCGGAAGACGCTGCCTTCCTCTATATTGCTTGCTTGTGGGAACAGACGAAAACGCGCGAGGCGATTCCGTTCTTAAACAGGTTCAGCGAGCTCTATCCCAATGGGGTGTACCGCGCCGACGTTTTTCAGATCTTAGCGGACTACTACTTTGACGATGCAAACTTTGAGAAAGCCATCGTGAACTATCGATTGCTTGCCCAACTGGGCAACCCCGAAAAGTCGGCGTATGGCGTCTACAAGGCATCGTGGGTTCTCTACAACCAGGAAAAGAAGTGGGCTGCTCTTCGTCACCTCGAGCGTCTTGTGCTTCACTATCAACGTCATCGTGACCAAGCGGATCTTCCGGGTAGTTTAGCGCGCGAGGCGCGACAGGACATGCTCATGATGTTGGCAGAGCAGGCCAGCTTCAAAGATGCGCTTCAAGAACTCGAAATTTTTGGGTGGACAGCGGATGACAAAATTCGGGCTCGTGAACGTCTCGCGTTGGTCTACAAAAAAATCGGACGATTTGAAGACTCGATATCCGTGTGGAGTATCTTGCTCAAAACTCCGAGCGACACGCGTTCGTACCTCTGGATGAACGAGTTGCTCTACACACTATTGGCCGCTGGCAAACGAGAGCTGATGCCACTTGCTCTCAAAGAGTATCTGCCGAAACTTCCGAAGGACAGCAAAGAGGGCGACGATCTCGAAAGCAAGATCGTGGCACTTCTTCTGACGATTCACAAAGAAGCGAAGAAGACCGACGATCGCGATATCTGGAAAGCCACGGACGAACTGTACGCTTCGTTTCTCAGTCACTATCCTAACTCTAAAGAGGGTCATCTCTGGTACTACGGGGCGCAACGCAAGGAACAACTCAAGCAAACCGTCGATGCGTTGGCCTGGTATCGTCGCGCGGCTGAGATTCAAGGCTACGAAAACCGTGACGATGCTGCGTTGAGTGTTCTTCGGCTTCTCAAGGAAGTATCGCAGAAGTTGGCGAACCAAAAGGGAGTCGGCGCGGACGATTACGTGAAAGTCGCTGAAGGTGCCGAGTGGTATATTCAGCAGTTTCCAAAGTCGAAAGATAAGACCCTTGCTGAGTTTCTGGTTCTTGAGTCGCTGTTTTACGCTTCGCAGTTTGAGCGTGCGCGTAACGTTCTCGTGATGCTCTTCGATCGCGATGGAGTGGACAAGCACCACGAAGAACAGTTTTTTTCGCATAACAAGCGCTTGTATAAAGACGAGCAGTGGAGAGAAGCATTCCTATCCTCCGACGCTGTCGCCGAAATCGTCTCTAAGAAGGGCGATGCAAAGAGCGCAGAGTTCCTGAAACAAGTTAAAAGCATTCGTCAGGAAGCGGCCTTCCAGGCTGCTTTCAAAGAAGAGAAGGCAAAGAACTCGGTCGAGGCAAGGGCATGGTACGCACGAGCTACGGGCTCTAGCACTGCATCTGATGTGACGGTGAAGAGTTGGCACAACCTTTTGGTCACGTATAAGTTGCCAGCCGAATCAGAAGAATTTTTCAAGGAGCTCGAACGGTTCAAGGCCTCTGGCGTTGCGCGCCCGGGTCTCGATAAGAATTCATCGGAACTCGTGTTTCAAATTTTCATGCAAGAAGCAAAAGCATGGGAGAGCCTCGGACAGATGGTCCATCGCGCGGATGCCTTAGTGCAGGGACTTGCTGTGTATCCCGATCATCCCAAGCACGATCTTATTCGTTGGGAAGCCATGCTGTTGTACGGAAGCTACTACGAACCCAAGAAGACGAAAGAGCAGATCGCGATTCTCCTTGAACGGAAAGCTCCCTTTCTCTTTGAGTCAAAGAACCGTCTTACCATCGCGCGGATGTACTATTGGAACAAGATCTATCAATCGGCATGGGCGTCTTTGAAGCCGCTCCTGGATCCAAAGAAAGCTGAAGCGCCGGTGTGGATTCTGATGCGCGATGTTTATCTCCAAACACTTCGGGATAAGCATCCCGTGTACGACGAGATCAAGGTTTATCTGCAGGCCAACGCCGAAACGCTTCGAGGCGTGGGTGTTCTCCAGCCTCTTTGGATGCGCGTGATGGAGAGTGGCCTCGATGTGAGTAAGCTCCCGTCAGCAAAATGGGCGAACGATCGTAAACCAGCATCCGACAGTGGTCCGGCAGCACAACAGCTTCGATCGCGACTCGATCGTGTCGCTGAAACACTCAAAGATCTGGGTGCCAGCAAGGACGAGCTCAAAAAGTTTCTCAATACCGGTGTTCCTCAGGTGACAATCACAGCCCTTTGCGCCGCTGCAAAGATTCAGAAAGATGCAGTGGACCGACTTGTTTTCATGAAGAGCCCCGTCATTGAAAGTAAACAGTGGCCGGACTTTGTAAAGAAGATCGACTCAAAGATTGTCGAGATGAAGTCGATCTACAATCAAGAAAAGAATGTTTGTGATCGCGAACGCGAGCAACTCGTTTACATGCCACCTCTGGAAAAGGCGAAGCCACCGCTGTGCGATCAGATGCCGTGCTTTCCAGACGTTCCAGATCAAGCGGACGATCTCTTCGCGCTCGAAGCGGCCTTCGAAAAAGCCGAACGCGAAGGGAAAAAGACCTCGGGACTTAATAAGGTCTATCAGTTCATTCAAAAAGGCGGATGGGCAGCAGCGGAGTACGTAGCGTACTCAAATGAGTCCCTCGAAGACCGAAGTTTCCTGATAGGGTTTATGCGACTGGCTCTGGGTGATCCTTGGACCGCGGCTCCACTGCTGAAGGTCGCGGAAAAAAATCCAAAGTATGCCGATGCGGTTCATCTGTTTTTAGCGCGTGCAGCTTGGCGCCATGGGTACCGCAGCGTGGCTTCGCAAGAAGCAAAAGCCGTGAAGCCTGAAGCCCTGCTTTCGTGGCAGCGCGCTCTGTACGACGAACTCGCCGAGAGTCTGCGCGCAAACCCCGAAGATTAAGCTCTTCGTACACGCATTTTGTGATAAAAGTGCGGCATGAAAACAAAGAAACTGCTGTCTCTGAGTGTGTTTGCTGCACTCGTTATCTTAAGTGGTTGTGGGTACAATCGTTTGCAATCAGCCGACGAAGCCGTCAAACAGTCGTGGTCCACCGTCGAAGCTGCTTACCAACGCCGTTTTGATTTGATCCCCAATCTTGTGGAAACCGTAAAAGGTTACGCCAAGCATGAAAAAGATACGCTTACGGCGGTGATGGAAGCGCGCACCAAAGCGCTTCAGGCGACCAGCGGTGGTGGCCTTCGAGCCGAGCAAGTCGGAGATCCGGCGGCGATCAAGAAGTATACGGATGCTCAGTCGAGCGTGAGCTCAGCTCTCGGCCGTCTTTTGGTTGTGGTCGAGAAGTATCCCGATCTCAAAGCTAACGAGAACTTTCGGGATCTCCAGGCACAATTAGAAGGAACTGAGAATCGTATCAATGTGGCGCGCGTTCGCTTTGCTGAGTCCATCAAGGAGTACAACGAACTGGTTCGTCACTTTCCGACGAATCTCACAGCAAAATATCTTCTACATTTGAATGTACGCGAGTCTTTTTCAGCGGAGCAGGGAGCTGCTCAGGCACCGAAAGTGGCGTTTTAGTTGGTACAAAGGGGCGCTAGGTTCATCAATAGAATGTGGTGCAGAATATGGGGCCTGTGCGGCGCGTGGGTGTTTCTGAGTGCGCTTGCACTCGCCGATCAGCCGCCGGTTCCAAGTGTCATAGGTCCTATGACCGGCCCTGTGGTGGAGGAGATCGCGTGGCTTTCGGGTGGCGATCGTTCCGCCATTGTGTCGACTTTAACCGAGCTGCGTGAACGTGCGAACGCACAAGGTGTCGTGCTGATCGCGGCCGACACGCGTGGCATGTCCGTCGAAGAGTTCGCGATCAAGGTCGCTGACGCCTGGAAGCTGGGCGACAAGAAGTCCGATCGTGGTTTTGTGTTGGTCGTGGTTCCCTCCGACCGCGCGCTCCGACTCGAGGTCGGCTACGGGCTTGAAGAATTCATTACCGACGTGGAAGCAAAGCGTATTCTGTCCGATCACATCGTACCGCTCTTGCGTAACGGGTACCGCGGTCAGGCTGTCGTCGCTGGTCTGGAGGCGATGGCCGAGAAACTTGGGGTACCGACTGAGGGTGGTGCTCGGACGTCGCCTCGTAAGACGGTGCGATTTTCTGGAATGGGATGGTTCTTCTTCTTGTTGATCTTCTTTCTCGTCCTTCGCATTTTCACTGGTTCGCGTCTTCAGCCCAGAACAGGTTTCGGTTGGGGCCGACGAGGTCCGGGTGGTGGGGGATGGGGCGGTGGATTCGGAGGCGGCGGGTTCGGGGGTGGAGGTTTTGGCGGAGGTTTTGGTGGAGGAGGGGCGTCGTCGCGATGGTAAAGAAGCGTGTGTTTTCGGAAGCAGAGCTTGCGATTATTGAAGCAGCCGTTCAAAAGGCGGAGCTGCGTACGAGCGGTGAGATCGTGGTGCAAGTCGTGGGTGCCAGCAGCCACTACATGTTCTCGTACTGGTTTTCAGCTTTCCTTGGCTTTATTTTGGGTTCAGGAATTTTTTTACTGGCGGGACAGAACCTGTTTTGGGACGCGGGTGTTCGTGGCCTCTTGATTTTTCAGACCGTGGGCGCTGCCATTGGATCTGTTCTTCCTGTCATTCCGGCGTTCAGGCGTTGGTTGGTGTGGGATCATTGGGCACGTGAGGTTGTACACCGAGCCTGTCTCGAACAGTTTGCGACCCTCGGTCTTTTCGAAACCCGCGATCGCGCGGCTGTTCTCTTGTACGTGTCCTTACTGGAACGAAGAGTGGAGATTCTGGCGGACCGTGGAATTCACGAAAAGGTAGGTACTGAGTATTGGAACGATGAGATTCGTCTTTTGGGAAAGGGTCTTAACAAGGATCTTCCAAAGGCCATTGAAACGGCTGTACTCAACACCGGTGAGAAGCTCGCTCGTTATTTTCCAAGGCGTAGTGACGATCGAGATGAGATTTCCAACCGCGTCGTGACCGAGTTGAAAGAGGATTGAGTGATCGACAAAGGTGAGGGCTGGCTTCTAGCTAATCTAGGCACTCCTGACGCTCCGACGCCCGAGGCAGTAGGTCGGTATCTCCGGGAGTTCCTGATGGACCCACATGTCATTGATATCCCTGCTGTTTTTAGGTGGCTACTCGTGAACGTGGTGATCACACCTCGTCGGAAGCACGCTTCTGCGAAGGCTTATCAAAAGATCTGGTCCGAGAAGGGTTCCCCTCTTCGATTCCATTCGAGTGAGTTTATTGAAAAGCTCCGTGCCCAGGCGGGCGTTCATGGCTTGGGTCCGGTGGCGTTCGGTATGCGTTACGGAACTCCGTCGCTCGCCGCTGCGTTTCGTGAGCTCGTAGCGGCTGGCGTGAAAACCGTGCGTGTGGTTCCGCTCTACCCGCAGTATGCGCTTGCTTCGAGTGAGTCGACGTTTCAGTACGTTGAGAAGCTGGCTCGAAAACAAGCGACGGAGATCACGATTCGTCGTGCCTCACCGTTTTTCGATGCGCGTGCTTTTATCGAAGCGCAGGCGTCCGAGATTAGAAAAAAGTTATCCGTTCAGACATGGGACCATGTTCTTTTCAGCTTTCATGGTCTTCCGGTGCACCAGATTCAAAAAATTTCAGGCTGCGAAAGCTGTTTCGAGAGTGCGGATTGCTGTGAGCAACCCGGGGCGCGTCTCGAGCACTGTTACCGAGCGCAGTGTCTCGCCACGGCTAAGGGGCTTGCTGAAAATCTACGGATTCCCAGGGAAAAATGGAGTTTTTCGTTTCAGTCACGTCTCGGTCGCAAGCCGTGGATCCGCCCCTATACCGACGAAGTCGTTCCAGCTTTGGCGAAAAACGGCGTGCGCCATCTCGTGGTTGCATGCCCATCGTTTGTGTCCGACTGTCTCGAAACACTCGAAGAGGTTGGAATCCGCGTGCGTGAGCAATTCGAAGAAGCCGGGGGAACGACGTGCACACTCGTGTCGTGCGTGAACGCTTCGCCGGAATGGGTCGCTGGATTTGCGTCGTGGTTAAACGAGTCGTGCGCAAAGGAGCCGCGCTTAAAAGACTTTAAGGCGCGTTCTATTGACAGCTATAGCCCGAAGCTTTGAGCTTTCCTTCGATCCGTTCCATGATCTTCATGCAATGACCGAGATCACTCGCGGCACTCGCGACGATGTTTTTTTCACCAAACTTGACGTACTCGACCTCGCACCCGCCGCTGGCGCGTTTGAGGTTCGAGACGGTTCGAACGTCATTGCCTTTGGAGCATGTGACCGAGGTCGCATCGCTGATGACGGGTGTTTTCGGTGCCATGGGCACATCAATCCCATCGCTCTTGGCGAGTTCGGCATCGGACTTCTGCGAGCTGGCGCATCCAATCATCAGTGTCGTCATGACCAAACCCAGCACACAGTAGGATGTCTTTCTTATTCGGCTCATTCGGGGATCCTTTCAGGTTCAATACTGCTTAAGTTTACGATAAGGCGGGTCTTTGGGGGGCAAAATCAAATTAATACTAAAAAGTATTGATTAAATACTCAGGCCCTGTAGAATCGGGCGCAAAGCTGATGGAAGACCTTGATTTGCTTTATAAAGAGCTGATTTTGGACCACCACCGTGATCCGCGGAACTTCGGCAGTCTGCCTAAGCCTGACCGCGTCGAAGAAGGTTTCAATCCTCTCTGCGGAGACCGCGTACGTGTGTGTCTGCAGCTCGATACGGAACAGAAGCGCATCACAGCGTGTCGGTTTCAGGGCGAGGGTTGTTCGATCTGCATGGCGAGCTCAAGTATGATGACTGAAGAAGTTCAGGGTCGGACGGTCGATGAAGCTCGAAAGACCGTCGAAGACTTTCGTGCGCTGATGCAAGGAGAGAATCCGGTTTCGTTTTCCGGAACCGATGTCGAGTCCCTTCAGGGCGTTCGCCGCTTTCCGGTGCGGATCAAGTGTGCGCTTCTGGGTTGGACGACGCTCAAGCACGCGCTCGAAGGCTCGGGTCACTCGGGTCAGGTGACGCGTGAGAGTGTGAGTGCTGGCGACGAGGTTCGCATATGAGAACCGAAACGGTGCCCGCGAAACCCGATATCGCGCGCGATTATTCAAGATATGGTTTTGTCACTGATATCGAAGAAGATCGGATTCCTGCTGGTTTGACGGAAGCCACGGTGCGGGCGATCTCAGCAAAAAAATCAGAACCCGATTGGATGCTCGAGTTTCGGCTGAAAGCGTTCAAGAAGTTTCAGGCCATGACCGAGCCTTCCTGGGCACGTGTTCACTATCCGCCGATTGACTATCAGGCGATCACCTATTTTTCGGCGCCTCGTGTGAAAGAGAAAGCCAAGAGTTTGGATGAAGTCGATCCAAAACTTTTGGAAACGTACGCCAAGCTTGGAATCCCACTTCACGAACAGAAACGCCTAGCAGGCGTAGCTATTGACGCTGTTTTCGACAGTGTTTCGGTGGTCACCACCCATCGAGAAGAGCTTCGAAAAAAGGGTGTGATTTTCTGTTCCATATCCGAAGCGATGCAAGAATGTCCGGAGCTCGTTCGTAAATATCTGGGGTCCGTGGTGCCGATTGGTGACAATTATTTTGCGGCATTGAACTCTGCTGTCTTCAGCGACGGATCGTTTGTTTACATTCCGAAAGGCGTCGCTTGTCCGATGGACCTTTCGACATATTTTCGCATCAATGCTTCCGAAACAGGACAGTTTGAGCGGACATTGATCATTGCTGATGAACGCTCTGTGGTGAGTTACCTCGAGGGTTGCACGGCGCCAATGCGTGATGAAAACCAATTGCATGCGGCTGTCGTTGAACTGGTTGCGCTCGACGATGCGACCATCAAGTACACCACGGTTCAAAACTGGTACTCGGGCGACGAAAAAGGTAAGGGCGGAATCTATAATTTTGTCACCAAGCGCGGTCGTTGCTTAGGAGAACGCTCGAAGATTTCGTGGACGCAAGTCGAAACGGGCTCTGCGATCACATGGAAGTACCCGAGCTGTGTTCTCGAAGGTGATGGTTCGGTTGGCGAGTTTTACAGCGTCGCGATCACCAATCATAGGATGCAAGCGGATACGGGTACGAAGATGATTCATCTCGGAAAGAACACGCGGAGTCGGATCATTTCGAAAGGGATTTCGTCGGGGCACGGTGTGCAAACCTATCGCGGTGCTGTTCAAGTGAGTCCGCGCGCAACCGGAGCGCGAAACTTCACGCAATGCGACTCGCTTCTGATTGGTCCAACCTGTGTAGCCAACACCTTTCCTTTGATCGATGTTCGTAACTCGACGGCCGTGATCGAACACGAAGCGACGGCCTCGCGTGTTTCGGAAGAACAGCTGTTTTATCTCATGAGCCGCGGTCTTGATGAGGACGAAGCGCGGAAACTCATTATCAACGGTTACTGCGAAGAGGTTTTTAAGACGTTACCAATGGAATTTGCGATCGAGGCAACCCGTCTGCTCGATCTCAAGTTGGAAGGGAGTGTCGGATGACGACGTTTGAACTAACGGATCGCGCAGTCGCGCAGATCAAGATTTTAAAAACAAAAGAGCCCAGTCCAGAGAACGCTATTTTGCGCGTGCGTGTGATTGGTGGTGGTTGTTCCGGGATGAGTTACAAGCTCGGATTTGAGAGTGTCAGTACTCATCTGGGTTCTCACCACGGCTCTCAGATGACAGCTTCGGGAGAGACAGCGGAGGTCGGTGTCCTCGCTGCCCCCCATGCCGATGACCAGGTATTTGAAAAGGACGGCGTGCAGGTTGTAGTTGATAAGAAGTCGCTGCTGTTTTTAAAAGGTACGGTCTTAGATTTTTCGGACGGTTTGGATGGACGTGGTTTTGAGTTTTCAAATCCAAATGCGAAACGTACATGCGGTTGTGGTTCGAGTTTTTCGACGTAAGCGTCGTTACGATTGCAGGCCGAGTCGTGGGCTGCTTTCCGGGTCCGGCCGTGGGCCAAGTCACAAGCCGATTTTCCGGCCGGGCTGTGGGCCGATGAGTGAGCCAATGAGTAGGCCGATGAATAGGTAGGACGATGTACAGAGCGATATACTTGAGCGACGTAAAGGTAACAGGAGAATAGAGATGGCATTCTGGAAAAACAAAGACGATGCGACGACCGTGACACCGCCTCCAGGCACAGCGTGGGTCAAGCATTTGATAGCCGTCGGAAGCGGTAAGGGCGGCGTAGGTAAGTCGACGGTTGCTGCCAATCTCGCGATTGCGCTCAAGCGCGAAGGGCTCAAAGTAGGAATGCTCGACGCCGACATCTATGGCCCGAGTCAGACATCGTTGCTGGGTTGGGGCGAAGGACCTCGTCAGAACGAAAAAGGTGAGATTACACCCGTCGAACATTTCGGAATAAAAATGGTCTCGATGGGAGCGTTGATTCCACGCGATGGTCCGGTCGTGTGGCGTGCACCGATGGCGATGAAAGTGATTCACCAGTTTTTGGATGGCGTACTCTGGGGAGAACTCGATGTTTTGATTCTGGATCTGCCTCCGGGAACGGGGGACGTACAGCTGACGCTCGCGCAGAGTGCGAAGCTTACGGGTGCCGTGATTGTTTCAACGCCTCAAAAGCTGGCGCTTGAGATCGCTCAAAAGGGCATTCGTATGTTTCAACAGGTCCGTGTTCCGATTCTGGGCTTGGTCGAGAATATGAGCGGGTTTGTTTGCGGTCATTGTGGCAAGGAAACGGATATTTTTAAGAAAACGGGTACGGAAAAGCTCGCATCCGCACAACATATTCCGTTTCTGGGGCGTGTGCCGCTGGACCCGACGCTTGTCGACGACAGCGATCGAGGGGAACCGGCGCTGGAACGTTCTGGCGGTGAGAAGACGGTTTCGGGGCAAGCTTTCGTTGCCATTGCGCGCGAACTTTTGAAAACTTTGGATGCTTACTCAGGAGCTTTGGACGCCGATCAACCCTTGCAAGCGGCGCTCGATCCTACGGGAAAGTTTTCGATCACGTGGCCGGATGGACACAAGTCGGAACATCACGGTTACCGTCTTCGGGTGCAGTGCGGTTGCGCGAGCTGCATCGATGAGAACACCGGCAAGCGAACCCTCGATCCGACAAAAATTCCGACGAATACCGCAATCAAAGGATATCAACCGATCGGACGCTACGCTTTTGGTTTCGAATTTTCGGATGGTCATCGTACGGGTATCTATCCGTACGACAAACTCCGTAAACATTGTGAGTGCACCAAATGTCTTGTCGATCGCAAAGAATCGACGGCGGAGTTCACGGTTTGAGGCGGATGAATGGCGATCGCGACACCCACGCCTGAATCTCCAGTAAAAATTTTCGGTAAACCTTTGCCAGATCCGCGGGTTTGCGAGTTCAATATCGACCGGGTTGTTTTCCCGGGTAAGCTTGCAGTTCATCGCAACGAGTCCGTACGATGGGATCGAAGTGACACGCCGTTGTTACGAAGAATCTTTGGGGTGAGTGCGGTCGAGTCTGTTTTTATAGAGTCGCACCGTTTGATCGTGTCGCGTACCGCTGAGTCCATGGAGCAACCCTGGCCGCAGATTGGACGACAGGTCGGTGACGCAATTCGGGCCACGTTTGCAGAAGGTATGGTGTGGCCGTCGGACTTTGGCCAGGCGGTCGTGTCGGCCGGTGGACCGGGTAACACGGACGGAGCGTCTGCGAAGGGAAGCGAATTGTTTTCGGCGATCGAGCGTTTGATCGATACCGAGATCAATCCGTCCCTTGCGTCGCACGGCGGGCGAGCAAAACTGACGAAAGTCGAACTACCGCGAGCGTACGTTGAGATGGCGGGTGGTTGTCAGGGATGCGGAATGGCGGCGCAGACCTTGCGCGACGGAATTCGCGTCGCACTCACACGCAAGTTTCCAGAGATCACAGACGTTGTGGATGTTACCGATCATGCGGCAGGGACCAATCCCTATGCGTGACCGCGTTTGCGGGGGAGGGGGCGGTCCGTATGCGTGATCGCGTTCATGCCGCGCTGACGAAGTTCTATGAGAAAGTCCGAGCCGACACGATGATCGGTTTTTACTTCGCGAAGTCCGACCTCGCGCGACTCGTTGAGCGCGAGACCGAAATGACGATCACGTTCTTGAATGCGTCCACTTTGAATGCGGCGAGTGTGAATGCGTCCATTGAGAATGTATCCATCGTGAATGCATCCATTGTGAAGGCGTCCGCGGATGCATTGTCCGACCAGGGGCAGGTCCCGCCGTCGTCGGGTCCAGCGGCTCAGCCGGTCGCGGATAGAGCGGATGCCGGAGTTGCGCGCAGACCGGATGTGGGCAGACCGGACGTGCGCAGATCGGATGCGCACAGTTCGGACGTGCATCGCGAAATGCAGCGTGTGCACGCGCCCTTCAAGATCAAACCGGGACACTTTGACCGCCGTCGCGTCATTCTTGTCGAGACTTTGCGTGAAACGGGTTTCGCTGAAGACGTCATCGCCCGCTGGCTATCGCACGTCGACAGCTTGAAAGCCGCGGTTGTACAAGGACGTTGCTGAGCGTCAGGTTGCGACCAATAAACTGTGTTGGCTAAAATAACGCAGGTTCGCTTGTGCCGGCACAAGTACCGCTAGTGAAGTCACCATAAGAGCCACTGCTTCCGCCGCCACAAACGCAGTGGGTGACCAGCAACGGCGTCGCAGTGTAACAATGATAACGCAATGCGCTTGTTCCGGAACAAGCGAACCTGCGTCAAACCTAATGCCTGGCTGAGATCCTCGTGATTCCCGTGATTCCCGTAATCCCCATAATCCCCATGATCCCGCTTGCTCAGCCGTACTACCGGGCTCGGCCTCATGTCTTAGCGATGCTTCCGCACCGCCCGTGACTGGTTACGCTCAGTGCTTCGAAAGATAGTTCGAAACACCCTCGCCAGTCGCTTTCATGGCGTCCTTACCTTTGGACCAGTTAGCCGGGCAGACTTCGCCGTTCTTCTCAAAATGTTGAAGAGCATCCACCATGCGAAGCGCTTCGTCGACGTTGCGACCAAGCGGGAGATCGTTCACGACTTGGTGACGAACAATACCATCGCGGTCGATCAAGAAAAGTCCTCGGTACGCGACACCACCATCGGCGAGAACGTCAAAGTCGCGAGCAATACGACCGCCGAGGTCCGAAATCAATCCATACGTGACGCCTTGGATGCCGCCCTTATTCTTGGGCGTGTTCAACCAAGCGGCGTGGGAAAACTTGCTGTCGACGGAGCAACCTAGAACTTCGCAGCCGCGCTCTTTGAATTGCGCGAGCTTTTCTTGGAATGCGTGAAGTTCGGTTGGACACACGAACGTAAAATCCAAGGGGTAGAAAAAGAGTACGACGTACTTTTTGCCCTGGTAGTCGGAGAGCTGAACCGTCTTGAATTCCGATCCAAAGACCGCATCTGCCTTGAAGCCTGGGGCTTGTCGTCCGGTGAGTACGCTCATGAAAAGAACCTCCTGGGGTCAAATGTTTTATTTGACCCCAGTTTTGGCATTTTCCTAAAAGCTTTGCAACGAAGCTTTTACGCGGCTTTGGGGCGTCGAGGGGCCGATAAAAGCCTGTCACACTTCTTGGACAGAGCTGTTTTCGGTTCCGTCAAAGGATCGCCCCGCTTGACCGCATCAGGATCGATCTGGCGAAAGCGCTTTGCAGTCTTCTGTTGCAAGAGCGTCTCGAGCGCCATGGTGTACAGCGAACGATACTGAGTTTGCGCATGAAGACTCACGGGCGTGGTGATATCGGCTTCAATCCCATTGTTTTCGAGATAAGTGCCGTCTGCCTTCACGAAAAGCGACTCGGTTTGGTGCAGATCGATATGAGCATTGGGTGTCTGCCAGTGTTTGACGACGTTTCCGCCGGCCCCCATGGTTTGTTGTCCAATGAGTGTGGCGTTCATCTTGCCGATCTCGGTATTGCGTTTGAGCATGTACGAGAAAATATCGGCGGCCGAGGCGCACATCTCGTCTTGCAAGAGGGCGATGTTGAACCTCCGGGTTACCGACGCATTCCCTTCCACTTCAAACGGCATCAGCATATCGACGATGTCGTAAGTTTTCGAGACCCGAGCTCCAGCATTTCGCTGTGCGAGGAGGTCCGCGTACACTCTGCGGAAGTGTTCTCGGTCAAGATGACTGGGGCTCGAGACCGCAGCCGAATGCATATCGCTCATCCAGTTTTCGTTCAGACCGAATTGCACACCGGGAAACTCAAGGCGCTCACGTGAGAACGCTTGAGCGAGTTTCAGAACGAGATCGAGTGATCCACCGCCGTTGTCAATCATGTCGATCACGATGTCGCCGACGCCGTGGTGCTGAAAGAAACGCAACGTCTCTTGTATCTCCGCGATACACTTCTCGGTGGTTTCGCCTGTCGAAAACGTGCTGATACGCACGACGCCGACGGGACGTCCCGGGTTGTTGATTACATAAGCCGGAAAGATCTCCGACTTCGGTGATCGAATCGCAAATTCTGGTACGACACGCTCCTTTTCGAACGTTTCCCATTCTGTGGGCTGTTGTGCGCCGGCTTTAAGCACCTTCCAGCCGGTGAACTCGTTAGCGATCTGAAAGGACTTATAAAAGCGCGAGAAACGTGGCTCTCCGGACGTGCTTTCGAGTTGCTGTTTGATCTGATCGAGTTGGAATGGTCGGCCCTGTAAGCCTTCGAGCGTGAGGGTCACCGGTCCTTGAGGAGTGCGAATCGACAAGGCATTCGATGTCTTTTCTTTTTTCTTCTTTTTCTTACCAGCCGCTTCTTTTGCAGCCGCATCGACGGCTAAGTCCTTGCTGAGTTCAAAAAGATCTCTGCGGATCCACGGCATGCGTACGGTTTTTGTCACGCCCTCTCTTTCGAGTGTCAGCGTCACCGTGTCCGAAGTCGGCATGTTTCCATGCAACGTGGATCGGTTGAACGTCCGATTCATGAGTGCCGTGATATTGGACTCAGGATTCCCTAGATTGCGTGACTTTGTTAGATTCTCGAGAACGAAACGAGGAAGTGCCACACCGTCGATCGCTGTGATGAGATCCCCGACTTCAATCGGGTAGGACGACTGTTCCGGATTCATCAACGGCATGATGTCGTTGACGAGCAATGCGTGACCAGCGCGCCGTCCCGAGAACCCCAAGAACGCAATCTCCACACGACCCGGTAACTTCGCATTAGTTAGCGCAGCAGACGTGTGAGCGTCTTGAAAGTTCGCAACGAACTCGTGAACCACACGATAGAACGCTTCGTTGTCTTCGGTGGCACGCGCTTTCGCGAGTGCTTCGGTCTTGAGAGTCTCGTAGTCGAAGTTAAAGCGCTGTTGTTTGTACGCGAGTGGTGTGTAGTACTCTTCGAACCACGTAAAGATGGCGCGCATGTCGGCCTCTTTCTCGTCCGAATTGAGCGTTCGTCCTGGAACAGGATCACACGCCGCAAGAATACCTAACGATAGGAACACAACCGCAATGGAACGTAAATTCCGCAATCGGAAACAGTAACGAATCATCTTCCCCCCAATGAGCCCTTCTTCTACATCCATGGGCTCTCTTCCTTGATGAACTAGTTTTAGAGGGAAAAAAGGGAGATGTCAAAACTCTGACAGAAGATTGTGCATCGCGTGAGCGCTCTTAGGTTGTAGATTATAAGAATGCTGCATGTGGAGACGCTTCTCCTGCTTTTAGGTTGTTTGATTCTGTCTGCCTTTTTTTCGGCCGCCGAAACCGCGCTTCTGCGTCTTACTCCCGAGGAAATCGACCAGGATATTAAAGGTAAATTTGGTCCGTCAGCGGTCGCCGCACGTGAGTTGCTCAAGTCCTCATCGAAGCTCTTGGTCACGATTCTTGTTGGAAGCAATATTGTGAACACCTTGGCTGCTGCTCTGGCCGCCTCGCTCGGGATGGCGATCTTAGGTGATGGGATCGGGTTAGGAGTCGGGACAGCTGTCGTCACGGTTCTAATTATTGTCGTTTCCGAAGTCGTTCCGAAGGCTGTCGGTGCCCGCAATCCCAGAAGAGTAGCGTACCTTGTGTCGCTGCCGTTGTACGTGATCCATCGACTTTCGTTTTGGATTCACTTTCTCTTCGATCGATTCATTGACCCGTTCGTCAATCGGCTCGCAGGCGAAGTCAAAGATCAGGACGTGCGTTCGACCGAATCGCTACTCAGACTTGCAGGACAAGTGCGCGCACGGAAGATGGATTCATCGCCGATTCCGATCATCGGTTCGGCTGCGAAGGCGTCCAAACTGACTGCAAAAGATATTTTGATCCCGCGAGCTGAGATTTACGCGCAACCGGTGCAGATCTCGGCGCGTGCGCTGCTCGATCAGATGCTTGAGGAACGCTACACGCGTGTTCCAATCTACAAAGACAATCTCGATCAGATTTTGGGCCTTGTGCACCTCAAAGATCTCGTCAAACTCGTTTACCACAGCCCCGATCGCGAAATGGGGATTCAAGAGATTATTAAACCGGTGCTTCGTGTGCCCGACCGAATTCCGATTCTGAAACTCTTGCGCGAAATGCAAGCCGCGTTCATTCATATGGCGATGGTCAAGGATGAGTACGGTGTGACGGAAGGTTTGCTCACGCAAGAGGATATTTTAGAAGAAATCGTGGGCGAGATTCGAGATGAATTCGACAAGGACGAGTTGATGTCGATTCAAAAGGTGTCGGACGTTGAGTATGATGTTCTTGGTCGCTTGCTCGTGCATGATTTCAATCGTGAGACCGGGTGGACACTCAAAGCTGAACGTGGTGATTCGATGGGTGGCGTTTTGTTCAACAGTCTCGGCAAGGTTCCGCGTGACGGAGATCGCGTGACGGTCGGTCCCTATGAACTCCGCGTTCTCGATGTCTCTGGTAATCGCGTCACACGTGTTCGGGTGACCCAGTTGCCAGCTGAAGCGCAAGGAAACGCAGCCTCGTGACGACGATTGGGTGGCGCGAGTGGGTCAGTATACCGGGGTGGGGAATCGTCGCAGTGAAAGCGAAAGTGGATTCGGGCGCGCGGACGTCAGCGCTGCACGCAGAAAATATTCGGTTCTTTAAAAAACGTCGTCAAACATGGGTACGTTTCGATGTGCACCCTTTACAAGGGGGCTCCGAGGGATCGTGTGAAGTGGAAACACGATTGATCGAGCGACGCAAAGTGCGTAGTTCGACCGGGCATCTGACGGAACGTCCTGTGGTGAGAGTCGAGATTCAAATCGGTCGTTTCAAAACCGAGTGTGAGGTCACGCTTGTGAATCGGGATCTCATGGGATTTCGAATGTTGATTGGACGCCAGGCCATTCGACGAAAACTGTTTATCGACACAGGTCGGTCGTATTTACTCAGCCATAAAAAAGGAAATCAGCATGGTAAAGCATCGCCGGATGAGGATCGGGATTCTTTCGCGTAGTATTCAGATTTTTTCGACCCGACGTCTGGTCGAAGCTGCGGAAGAGCGCGGGCATAAGGTGCTCGTTGTCGATCCCTTGAAGTGTTTTATGAATATCGCGGCTCGGAAGCCGCTCGTGCATTTTAAAGACATGATTCTCGACGATATCGACGCGATCATTCCGCGCATCGGAGCGTCGATCACGTTCTATGGAACAGCTGTTCTAAGACAGTTTGAGATGAACGAAGTGTTCACGATCAACGAGAGTGTGGCGATCTCGCGTTCGCGGGACAAGCTTCGCGCTCTTCAGCTGCTCTCGCGCAAAGGAATCGGAATGCCGATCACCGGTTTCGCACATTCGGCGAAAAACACTCAAGATCTTATCAAAATGGTGGGTGGAGCGCCGCTGGTGATCAAGCTTCTCGAGGGAACACAGGGCAAAGGCGTGGTCCTTGCGGAGACCGGTCAGGCTGCAGAGAGTGTGATCGATGCGTTTCGTGGCCTCGAGGCCCACTTTCTCGTTCAGAAGTTTATCAAGGAAGCAAAGGGTAGCGATATTCGCTGCATTGTCATCGGCGACAAGGTCGTCGCTTCGATGAAACGCCAAGCAAAGACAGGGGAGTTTCGATCCAATCTTCATCGCGGTGGAACAGCGGTGGCGGTCGAGATCACGGCCGATGAGCGTGCGACGGCGGTGAAAGCCGCCAAAGCACTTGGGCTCAACTTCGCAGGCGTCGATCTGTTGAGATCGCGGAGCGGACCGATGGTTCTCGAGGTCAATTCATCGCCCGGACTTCAAGGCATCGAACGCGCGACCAAAACGGATATTGCCTCACAGGTGATCGAGTACATTGAGCGTCACGCTGAGACGGGTTCCGTTCGCACTAAGGGGAAAGGGTAAACTTTAGTCCCGCGCGAAGTTTGAGTACATCGGTCACAAGCGCGCGTCGATCGTGCGCAGAAAACAGAGCGTGTCCCCACTCTTCGCCAGAGCCTTTGCGGAGGCCTATTGTGAAGTTTCTGGTGGGTTGTGATTTCCAGCTCCGGAGCGCTGGGTGTTTTCGTATTTGTGAGACGCCAGTCACGCTACGGATGCGACCTGCGCCCGGATGGATGATCCACGCGAGCGCCGAGCCACGAGCCTTCGGTAGCTTTCGTGGCATCGGGATACCCAGTTCCGAACAGATCCACAGCTTCCAGGCGTCGACTCGATAACAGTATCGAATCAGGTCCATCAGATATCCGCCCGGTGGTCGCTGCGTGAGTTCGCCAAGAAAAGGGCCGCGTGCGGTCCAGAAAAGTTCGAGATGAATGATGCCGTCTCGAACGCCAAAACCACGTGCGACATTCCGTGCGAAAGCTTTCGTCAGAACTGCGACCGGCTTGGGAAGTGGTGCCGGCATCAGATTGATGGCGTGATGGGCGATATAGGCTGTGAGATTTTCAAAGATCACACGACCACGTTGAAGAACCAGTTCGCAGCTCATCTCGGTACCGTGGAGCCATGCCTCGACGATACGATCGGGGTGACGGTTGCGATCCAGCGCTCGATGGAGGGTGCGTAGATCGTGCGCGATGATCTGCTCGCGGCTACCCGACAGGCGCGGGGATTTCACAACCATCGGAAACCCCCAGCGACGGGCGAGTCGGGTCGCGATCCTCTTGCGAGAGTGGCGCGGAGACCGTCGATCGAAAATCTGAAACGCTGCTGTTGGAATCCCAAGCTGACGCGCTTTTCGTTTCATCGCTCGCTTGTCATGAAAAGGGAGGACTGTCTTGTCGGTTAGACCGCGCACGCGAAAGCGTGTTCGTAGGCGTGCGGCTGTCCATTGGGCGCTTTCCGTCGTTGCAAGTACGGCTTTGAGTTTTCGACCGCGACGGGCTGTTTCGATTTTCGCGCAGGCTTGCTCAAAGCTCAGACGAGAAGAGATGCGAATAACATCGAGACCGAGTGCACGTGCTGCTTGAAATGCTTTTCGTCGACGCCCGACGAGAACGACTAGAGCCATCCTCGTTTTTTCATCCAGATATAAGTGCCGACGGTCGATAAGCCCATGGCTCCCCAAACAAACGCATAGCCATGTTTCCAGTGAAACTCGGAGAGGTCGAAGTTCATTCCATAAAGCGACGTTATAAAACTGATAGGCATGAAAAACACGGAAACCACCGTGAGCAATCGCACGACCGAATTGGTCTGGAGGGACGCTTCGTTCGTGCGCTGACTTTCGAGCGATAGGTGAAGTCGCAAAAGACTTTGAACATTGTCATGGAGCTCTTCTGCCGAAAAAAGGAGGCGTTCGGCATGCTCACGAACGTCCTGCAAAAGAGGGGACTGCGTTTCGCTTTCGGAGTGAAGCTTACGTACGACATCGAGCGTGAGCCGTAAGATACGGCGAAAGATGGAAAGGCGGCGCTTGAAATAAAATCCATCCTGAATGATCTGACGAGAGTCATCGCCTCGAAAAATGCGTGACTCCAGATCCTCAAGCGCAATCAACGTCGTCTCGAGGGGTG
The DNA here is from genome assembly GCA_964549505.1 of uncultured Oligoflexia bacterium. Taxonomy (GTDB): domain Bacteria; phylum Bdellovibrionota; class UBA1018; order UBA1018; family CAZJVD01; genus CAZJVD01. Next base: position 82,172 of record CAZJVD010000005.1, on the reverse strand, counting down.
CTTCATAGGTCATGACCGCACTCTCAAGAATCTCGGCCAATAACTGGGTGGGTTTTGGTTCACTCGTTGAAAGCAGCTGTCCCCATTTTTGGCGAAGATCAGCAATGAACGGCTGGTCCGAGCGATGAACCGTGAGAACAAAATTCTTTCCTGCAAAGACGGCCATCTTGCGTGTGAGTTCTTGAACCGTGTCCGCGTCAGACGAACAGCGTTCGTCGTAGGCTCGCAGAATCAAAAAATTAAGACCGCTGACGTGCTCGAACTTGGGCAAGTGCTTCGGTTCAAGACAGTCTTCAACGGACGTCGGATGCAGGCCGTAGTGCTCGGCGAGATTCTCTACGTCATCCTCGGTCGGCTGTGAGAGGTCGACCCAGTGGTAGCCCGAAGGTTTAAGTTCAAAAATTTTCTTTTGCATCGCCCTCTACTAGTGTCCTTTTGCCTTTTGGTGTTGTCAAATCAAGAGGACGGCTGCGGCAATAAGCGTGGGAACCAGAGCCGCTAGGAACAGTCGTTCGTGCCGAAAGCCCGCGATTTCGAGAATCGAGAGTCCGGCGGGGTTGGGAGCATTTGCAATGACGGTCAGGCCACCACCAGCGACGGCTCCTGCGACGAGCGCGTGTTTCATGAGAGTCGAAAGATCGGGTATCTGTGAACCCAGCAGTGTGAGTCCAGCATTGTCAGTGATCGCTGTCAGGCCAGTCGTGAGCCAGAAGAGCGAGGTGGGTTCAAGCTGGCCGATCAGGGGCTGTATCCACCAGCCTTGCTGGCCTGCCAGCACCACGAGTCCGCTGAGAAACGCAAAGACACCAATGGGATGCCTCCAGCCGAGACTCGGTGGGAACGTTTTCCAGCGCAGCGGTTGACGCATGACTCGGAGACCGCGCAGCTGATGCCGTACAAGGAACGTCAGAGTACCTGCGTTCAAGACAACCACGATCAGAGCTTTCCAGCCAAAATGGTGCCACATGTACGCCGTATCCCAGCCCCACGAACGCGCGACGAGGACGACGGCGGGTGCGGCAAAATGAGTGAGAACGCCGCCCACCGAAACGTTCACAAAAAGGACTGCGATGGTGGCGTACAGAAGAGTCGGCGGCCATGGCTTTTTGTCGAAAAACCGTCGCTTCAAAATGAGTGCTGTGACTGTCATTGCTGCCGGTTCGGTAATGAGGCTGCCCGCGAGAGGACCCAGAACGAGGACCGTGAGAAAAAGTCGTGATGGTGAAGCCAACGGTACGACCTGCGCGATCGTTTCCAAGGCCCATGACGTGACTCCGACAACGCCACGAGTGCCCGCAACCGACATGAGGACAAACACCAGCAGCGGCTCGTGAAACGAAAGTGTTCGTACATAAGCGGTCGTCTCTGCGAAACCGTGAAACGTCAGCTGCAGTACAAGAAAGAATATCGCCCAAATCGCAAACACCCACTCGACTTCGCCCAGAATAGCGAGCGAGCGCGGTAAACGCTGCTTGAGAAAACCCGTGAAGAACGTGTGAGCCACAGCGACAGCAAACACGATGGTTCCGAGTGTCATGAGTTGAGGTTGCACGGTCTTGTCGCGACACGCAACGCGTAAAGTGCCATAAAGAACTTGAGACGCGCGAACGACTCGTGTTAGCCCTTGCGACATGGCTGACCGCTCGGTTCGTTTTCGTTGGGCCATTCTTGGTTCGACCGAGTACTGGCTTCAGCTTCTTCTCTCCTTCCTTCTCACACCCATTCTTCTAAAAACCCTAGGACTCACGGAGTTCGGACGTTGGGCTTTCTTTCAGAGCCTTACAGAGATCGGTCTGCTTCTCAGTTTTGGACTGCCCGATGCACTCATGCGCGAAGCTGCTCGAGACGTGGAGTCAGTACATAACATCACACGTTCGGTGCGCCGGTTTCAAATCACCATGGTCACTGTTCTGACCGGGAGTGCTTGTGCTGTCTATGCTGCGAGTGGAACGGGTACGACTCTTCTGGTTCTGTTGGCTCTCATTCAGTCTTTGGGACGCATTTTGGAACTGACGGCACAGAATCTCATGAAAGCGCGCGGAGATTTCGGCGGCGCTGCGCGCGTCAATGCTGCCGCTCGGATGATGTTGCCCGTGTTCAGCGCTGTGGCCGCTTGGGTTTATGGACTGCTTTGGATCGTGGTGCTTGCTGGTGCGGTCAGCGCGCTCGTGGCTGCTGCCCTTTCATGGAGTCGTCTCGGTCGCCGTACCCGATGGAACGCGGGTCGCGAACGCGGTCGTTCTTTCAAAACGATTCTCGGGTATGCAACGGCGAGTTTTGTACAAAACGGTCTCAGCGCAGCTCTCGGGCAGCTCGACAAGCAGCTGCTCATGGTTTTTCTTGGCCCAGACGCATTGGCGCTCTATGCAGTCGCCCAGAAGGCGGCACTTCCGATTCATAACCTCATCGTTTCGGCGACCTCGCATCTCTTTGCTGTTGCTTCGCAAGCGCAGCGCTGGTCCGCGGAACTCGTTGCTCGGTTTAAGTCCAACTGGATCTTCTTTGCGTTCGTCACGGTAGGTCTGGTCGGTTTCTTTTGGGTGTTCTCGAAACCCATGCTCGTGCTGTGGGTGGGTAAGGATCTCGCGGATCATGTCACGGGCTTTCATCAAGGGCTCGTGCTGTCGTACGGTCTGCTTTCGCTGACAGCGGTTCCGATGTTTTTCTTGAATGGTGTCGGTGAGATTCGAATCAATCTCGTGTCGTCGTTCCTGAGCAGTGCATGGGTCCTGGGTTGGACCAGTTTTTTTCTGAAGCGCGGCTATGGAATTCAGGGCGTGGTTTGGGGCCAATGGACCAATCTCGTCCCAGTTTTGGTTTATCTCGGCGTTGTAAGCGCGCGCGTCAGGGGCTATCGGTCTCATTGACCCTTGGGCGACCCTAGGGCTGTTTGATCGCAGCGGCGCGTGTTAGGGTTTCGATCTGTGAGCGATATCACGCTTTCGATTGTTACTGCGACGTACAACAACCCGAGTGACTTGCTTCGTACATTCGTTTCGCTGCATCCGCTCCGGTTGTCCTGTGTTTCGTGGGAGCACATTATTGTCGATTCGTCGCCCGAGGTCACACAACCGGTCATTGATCGTTTGGACAAGCAGTCGTGGCCGTTGCGACGTGTGATTGAACAGCCTAAGGGAGTGTATGCGGCCTTCAATCGAGGGATCGAAGTCGCGCGTGGACGATTGGTTTGGTTCCTGAACTCTGGAGATGTGTTACTCGATGCGCTTTTACTCGAGCGCGTCTGTCGCGAGCTTGAGAAAGACAAGAGTGTCGAACTAGCACTCTGTGGTGCGCGACTCTACCGCGATGGTCGATACCTCTATCCGATGCTGCCGAAACCGATGCTCGAAGCGAATATTTTGGGGCGGAACCGACTCTGTCATCAGGGCGTTGTTTATAAGCGCGAGGTATTTGGAAAAGCGGGAGTATTTGACATGCGATATACGGTTGCTGCTGATTACGAACATTACTTGCGTTGTTACTTGAATGCGATCAAGACGCGAACGTTCCCCTACACACTTATCGCTTGCGGGATGGATGGACTCTCCAATCGTGAGTGGCGTCGGTCCATGGGGGAGTTAGTCCAGATCAGCTCTTCACTTAAGGGGCAGATTGACCGTCGTCACTACTTTGTTCAACGAGTTCGGACCCAGCTCGAGGTGGTTCGTGTTTACATGATGAAGTTTCTGGGGCGTTTGCCGGTTCTTCGTGGCCTGAAACCCGTTTACTACGGTATCAATCGCCATCTTGCGCACTTTTCTCAGCGCATGGATCATAAGACACTTTACATCCCATCGATCGCGGCGCGCCCTAGGTAACTGTGAAGCAGATTCTCTACCGTGTGTTCACGGTCTTTCAAGAATGTCTCGAAACCCTCTGTGTTCCGGTTCTACGGGTGCTCATGAGTTGGCGTCTTCAGCCGCGAAAGAGCAAGAGTGTTTGTGTGATTCGGACGGACGCTCTTGGTGACATGGTTTTGACCATGGATCTTCTGCAGTCTCTCGAAGCAACATTCGGAAAAGAGAACTGTGTTCTCGTGTGTACGGATGAGGCGGCGGATTTGCTTCGAACGGTGGGGTTTCCCTGGACGATGATCAGCTGTGATTCACGTGATCTTTTGCTCAAACCATGGAAGCGCTGGGCGTTCTATTTTAAACTGTGGAGGTTTTCGTTTGGAATCGTGGTTGTCCCGGTGCGCACCCCGGAGAACCGCCTTTCTTATTGGTTAGCGCGTTCGGCGCGCACATTCGTACGTTGGGCCGTTCGATCGGGAGTCGATGGTAAGGGTGTGAGTGAAACGTACGAACGCGAACTCCAAGTGGGGCCATGGATTCATGAGACACAGGCGTATCAAATCTTAGCTTTGCGTCTCGGTCTGGTCTGGTCAGAGTTTGATTGGAAGAACTGCGTACCACCAACGACGGCGTCGATTGGACAGTATCTCTTGGTGCACTGCGGATCACGCGATACGCGTAAGCTGATGACGGCCGACCAGATCGCCGACATCATCAATCAGATCGGGTCAGAAACCGACCTGTATGCCGTTCTGTGCGGGAGTGAGAGTGATCGTGCGCGCGGCGATGCGATTCGTACGAAGCTTCGTGTTTCAGCTACGGATCGCGTGGGACAGACGAACTTTTCGGAACTGATACGTATGATTTCACGCGCTCGCCTCGTGCTTGCTTTCGACTCGGTGGTCGCACATTTGGCTGCTCACTTACAGGTTCCGACGATTGCTGTTGTGGGCGGTGGACATTGGGGGCGGTTCTTTCCTTATCCCGAAGGATTTTCAAATCTTCAGGTCGTGGCGTCACCTCGCGCTTGTTTTCGATGTGCGTGGAACTGTCCGTATTTGAAAGTCGGCGCTCATGACCCTAAGTTTCCGTGTGTTTCCGAAATTGTTTCTGCCGACATTTTTCGTGCAAGTCAGGCTGTACTAGTCGGGACTTCGGCAACGCTCGGATGATGAGCGATTTTTCGTAAGGCAAACCAGCCGATCAATCCCACAAGAGCCGCAAAGAAGTAAGGAGCTCCTGAAGCCCACTCTGGAAACATCGGTTTTGTGTAATGAGCAAAGAGCTGAGTCACGATTAAGGGATTGAGCACCATCGCCAGACTTGAAAGTCCGACGAGGGCCCCTTGAAGTTCACCCTGATCTTGCGGGCCTACGGTCTTGCTAGCGAGCGCCTGTAATACCGGACCGAGCACCCACGACGGAGCCGAGATCAGCAAGAGAGCAATCATCATCCAGCTCTGGGTCGCGAGAGCGAAACCGAGCATGGCCAGTGTGGTGCCGATACCACAGAGATGGAGCGTTCTTACTTCGCCCAGTCGTGGAGTCATCCAGCGCGTCAGAAAACCTTGAGCAAAAGCCGACAAGAGTCCGACAGCTGCCAGAGAAAATCCGACTTCTTTGACTGACCAACCATGGCGGTGCTGATTGTAGAGTGTCCAGATCGAGGGATGAGTCTGGCCGGAGAGCTGAAAGAGAAAGTGAGCGACGAAGAAAATTCGAAGTGAAGGGCTTCGAAAGGACCGAATGATACTCGAAAATGGATCGAGTTTGGCGCTGCTGAACGGTCGGCGCTTTTCCTTGGGGAGGGATTCGGGGAGAACAAGAAAACCGAAAACAAAGTTCACCAGATTGAGACCCGCCGAGATGAGAAAAGGGGCTTGGTCTCCCAGTCCCGAAGCCAGCCCACCGAGTGCCGGGCCAATCACGAAGCCCAGGCCGAACGCGGCACCAACGAGGCCAAAGTTAGCGGCGCGCTTCTTATCGTCACTGATGTCGGCGATGTATGACATCGCGACCGTGATATTCGCTCCGGTCAAACCCGCGATCACACGTCCGATAAAAAGGATCGTGAGCGTGGGTGCGAACGCCATCAACACATGATCCATTGCTGCGAATGCGAGCGAGATCAATAAAATCGGCCGGCGTCCCCAGAGGTCGCTCAGCGCGCCGAGAAGCGGTGAGGCCAGAAACTGCATGAACGCATAGACGGTGATGAAAACGCCGAAGGCTTGGCTGATGTCAGAAGGATCGGAGTAAAAACGTCGCATGATCCCAGGCAGTGACGGCACGATCATGCCGATGCCGATCATATCAATGGCAACGGTCGCAAAGATAAAGCCGAGCGCGGCTTTACGGGATCGCGGTTGGGTCAAAGGCGGTGCCGGGTTCGAGTTCATGAGATGGGTCCTTTGTTTCACTAAATGTAGCACAGGCTGTCGGGTGAGGGTGGACGGGTTATGCTTAGTAATACTAGGTATAATGTTATGGCGACCTATGAAGCACGGCGGGATCCAAAACTTGAAAGCTACTTAACGGCGCTGGAACACGTACTTCGGCCGTTTCCTGTGAGCGATCGCGTGGAGATTGTGACGGAGATCAAGAGTCATGTTCTCTCGGCAATGGAGCGCGATCCGGAAGGGAAGCTCGAGCTGGTCCTCGCGGCACTCGGAGCGCCCGAGACGGTTGCGAATCGCTACCTGCTGGAACGCGGACTCAACCCGACCCAATCGTCGATCAAGCCGCCGATAAGGCCCTTCGTCAAGTGGATCGTGATTGGGATACTCGGGATGGTGTTCGCGGCCGTACTGGTTGTTGTTTTTTTGATCACACGGTTCACGCCGTTGCTGAAAATCGATGGAGAGAAAGACCAGATTTCTCTTCTGGGTGGTGCCGTGCAGTTCTCTGGGCAGATCTCAGGTGGCGCCGGCGATATCACGATTGTCGGAACGACCCCAAAGCATGCAACCAAGCATGGTGACCGGCGTTCGAAAGCCGCTTTCTCGGGTTCGTCGGAGGTCACTCGCGACGCGTCGGTGGCTGTCTTGTTTGCGTCGGGACAGATAGCGATCGGAACCGCGGCGGACGGTAAACTTTCCTGGAGTTGCAAAGCTCGTGGAGGCGACTCGGATGGTTTTCGTGCGAGAAACGAGCAGGGTGTGCTCACGCTCGACTGGAGTGACCGGTCCGGTCTCGAGTGCAACGTGGCGGTGCCCAGAGACACGAGTGTGATCGTCGAAGGAGAACGTGGGGAGCTACGAATCAACGAAGCTGCGTTCAGCGTAAGAGCGAAACTGGAGTCTGGACAAGTGTTGATTGCGCCCGGAAAACGTGAGGCCTACAAGTATCAGCTTGCCGTCGGACAGGGTGAAGTCGAACGTTTCGAATCGTCATCGTCAGGGTCAGGGTCTGGGTCAGAGTCATCGTCCCCAAAAAAGGCTCACACGATTGAAGTGAGTGTTGGGCGCGGCCGTATTGGAAAGGCCACCCGTTAAGGTGTGTTGATGAACCCGGACAATCGACTTCTCTTCTTCATCGTCTGTTCAACTGAAAATCTCGTCCGCATATGGCAAGGCGTATCGGCTCACTTGCAGTCTCCGTTGCATTTGAGGTCGTACGCGGCGTCGCACGTATGGGCGGAGGATCCGTCGGACATGGGTCGGTGGGATGGTACGTATCGATAAAACAGCGAGGTCGCGGAGTCGCCGCCGAGCGATCGGTATCGGAAACGTCGGTGTCCGAGACGATGGATTTCTCCACGCGCGCCGCGAAGTTGAGCGCCCCCTCAAAGGTCGGCGAGAATCCGGGACGATGCTTTTCGAACGTGTAGTAGTAAAGATCCGGCGCCTTGTCTTCGCGGTAACGCGTGTCGAGAGGAACTGGAAAATCAGCGACAAAACTGCGATGGCGGTGCACCCGGAACCAGCTTGCCACAGGCAGCGCGAGAAGAAGCGCCGTCGCTACACACTCGAGAGCTACCGTTCGAAATCGGGAGAGAATATAGGACGTGCCCAGACCGACCAGAATTCCGCGCCAGATCATCATGAAAACAAAGTTTCGTTGAACGAGAAAATAGTCAAAATACAGAATCAGACCCACAAGGGCAGCTGTAGCTAGACCCTGAGTCACGAGTATGTTGCGTATCGCTCGACCTGAGGCGCTAGGGTCGCGGAAAAGTGAGTAAAGTCCGACACACAGGACTCCCGTCATTGTCCATGCGAAGGGGCCCGAGGGAAGCGCGACTCTAAGAAACCCAAGAATCAAATCTCTGTGCGGCGAAGTGGACCATGTTCCCTCCGATGCACCGGTTCGCATGCACGTCGAGCCGGCGTAGTAAAACGAGACCGCAAAACTGGCGACGAGAATCAAACCGATCCAGAGCGCTGTCCGTTTTGAGCGGGGCACACCCTCCGCAGCCCAAAAGGCGAAGGCTTGTCCTGATCCGGGACTGACAAGTCCCGCAAGAAAGAGCGAAATCGCTCCACGGCGCATGAGGCTTTTGGGTCGGCGGTCATGATAGTCGCGCCAGAAGAGACCCATCGCGAGCGCATAAGCCCAGAGCCACAGCATGTAAGGACGTGCCTCCGCAGCAAACTGAAAAAAAAGAGGATTATCGATCACGCTGGCAGCGCCTAGAAAAGCGGGCAGACCTCCCTGTGGGTAAAGCATCCAAACCATCACGGCCACTAAACCGACCGCGGCCAGGAGGCTGATTCGACGGGTCCATATGGCGATGCCTTCACCCGCGATCGAACCGATACGCGCTTGAGTGCGCTGAAGAATATAGTAAATCGGTAGCGGACTGCATTGTCCGATCGCTCCGTCGGTAGCCATGTGCGCACTCTCTTGTTCGCACGTCTGGAGGATTTCTTGGGCCTCGTCTCCCCAAAATGGCTTGTGAGCTGATAGCTGCACAGCACCAGCGAGTGAGGCAGCTAAGCTTACAAGACCCACAGCAAAAACTAAGCGCGCGCGTCCGTTTTTCCGCATCCAAAAGATGTATCGAAAACACCTCGTTTCTCCAAGGTCCTCATGATATTGGGCAGACTATGGCAAAGAAAAAAACGCGAACCACTAAAACCAAAACTAAAAATAAAAATTCTAAGAAAAAAGTACAGAAAGCAGCACGAAAAACGCTTCATGCAAAGTCGGCAAAATCGGCAAAACCTGCAAAATCGGGAAAGTCATCGAAGCCGTCGAAATCGGTAAAGTCAGCGAAGGCGACGTCAAAAGTGACATCGAAGGCAAAAGCGACGACGCCGAGAGCGACGGCGCCTGGAACGAAGCAGGCGAAGTCTGCCACGCCTTCGGGGTTGATTGCTCGCGGTGTGATTCTCAGTGAGGGGATGCGAGCTCCTGATTTTGAGCTTCCGACACATACCGGTGAGATCATTCGACTGTCGGATCTTCGTGGTCAGAAGGTCGTGCTGTATTTTTATCCGAAAGACATGACCCCTGGTTGTACGCAGCAAGCGTGCGACTTTCAGCGCGAGTTACAGCAGTTTGAACAAAGCGGTGTTTTGGTTCTCGGCATCAGTCGGGACGACGTCAGAAGCCATCAGAAGTTTGCTGAGAAGTATGGTCTTCAGTTCAAGCTCTTGGCTGATGAGACGGGCGAAGTGTCGACAAAGTACGGTGTTCTTAAAGAGAAGAATATGTACGGTCGTAAGTCGATCGGTATCGAACGAACGACGTTTGTGATCGATGGCGACGGTGTGATCCGACGGGTTTATAACCGAGTTCAGGTCAACGGCCATATTGCGGACGTTCTCAATCAGGTCCAGGAGGGCGTTGAGGGCGCTGGTTCAGATTCATCGGATGCCAGTTCCGCCGTCTGATGCAGATAGTTAAAAATCTGTAAATACCGCATGTAACCTACTGTAATTATAGGTTATTTTAATAAATTACACGCGAGAGATTTAGTCGTTTGCCCATTATAATGGAGAGCGAAGAATCTCTATGGTTACTGGGAAACTGTGTCCGTCGTCATTAGCGTCATTACCTATCTTAGCCTTCTTATCGATGGCGGCTCCTGCGTGCGCGCCGATGATGATGGGCGAATCTGAAACGGCCGACAGGACGCTGAACGCCGTATCGAGCTCAATTGGAGTTGAGACTGTGGTCTCTGAGGGAACGTTGGAGATCAGTCTTCCCGAGGCCGGAGGGGGAGGAACGTTTAACGCTTTTGGGGGTGGAGCTGCTCCTGGTCACGTGGGCGGACCCCAGATGCCGCTTCGTTCGGCCACGGTCGATCTTCCGCTTCCGGAACAATACGTGAGTGCGGTTCAGAATCTAGAATTTGAAGGGCGTCTCATGCCCGATTCGCTCGAAATGAGCGTTTATTCAGATCTTTTATCGACCGGCGGCGATCTACCGAGTGTGCTTGGGCCTGAGAACTTTCAGTCCGGCGTGTTTCTTCAGCTGCCTGAGGATGCTCTCGCTTTCACTGACATTTTTCGTAAGCTTTCTTCCGGACTGCAGTTTGAAGCCGGTTTGCGTCTAGGGCTGACGCGCAAGCTGAGCGGTTTGACGAGCGGTTTTGTATTACCTGCGACCTTCTCGGTTCTGGGCACACCGAAGGCTGGATTGTACCTCATGAGCATCGTGGCTCACTTCTCGGGTCAGGGCGTGAGCGTCGATATTCCAGTTCGCCTTCTGATCAATCTCCGTCAGGCGGGCAATAAACCGATGGGGGGTTATGCCACTCCGAACCAAGCTCTTGATAGCGCAGAAGATCCCCTGTAAAACTTAATTAAGTAAGCAATAACATATAGTTATACTGTTACATATAGTTGACTATTATGATATGTTTTTGCTATAATTACGGTTCAGGGAGCTAGCTGGAGCTAGTTTGTTTGGGATGGTTAGAAAAACAAGTTTCATTCAATCTGCTTTCCTTTTTTTAGCGCTGTCGCTGAGCGCTTGTGCGCCCGGTATGTTTGGAGATGCTGAGTCTGAAATCGGGGGAGGCACGTTAGCTCCGGTGATCGCCGGGGTCACGAGCGGTGACGTCATTACGGTGCCCGTTTCGATCGGTGTGATGCGCGTTCAATTCAGTGTCGCGCTTCAACAGGAGCCAACCGAGTGCGACGCCTCCACGCTTGAAATTTCAAAGAGTCTTCGATGGACCGGCGTCTCGTTGCCGACACCAGAAGAGGGTATTCTTCGTGAATTCGTGGCATCGATCGCCTGTGCATCGAACTCAAATGAAGCGTCGATTGTACTCATTGATGCTGCGATCGATACAAGCGCCATCGATAGCAGTGGTTTGATCTATATCAGTCACGTGCTTACCGACGCTGACCACTCCAGCGAGAATCCGTTAGCAGAGTTTCTACTCAAGCTGGTGGTTTCGACGGGGCAGCCAGGCTTTGAAATCCTGAACCTCGGGGCCTCGGTCGGCGGCGGCGTGGAGACGGACTTGTCGACCGACGCGGACGTCGCTGTTCCCAATTAAGTTCTATTATTAAACTATAAATAGATACTATAGGCGCTGCGTCTTGGCGCGCGCGGTCGAAGTCTGATACACCTCCCCTGTGACGAGAGAGTTAGTGAAGCCCCTTCAGGTGGCCTATTTTGTACGTGTCTTTCCTGAACCCTCCAGTTCCGCAGCAAGCGTCCGCGTTTTGCAGGTGATCGCGTGGTTACGTGCGCGTTGGGGTGACGCTGCGATCACGTTGATCTCAAACGCACGACTTAAAAAGCGACAACTCGACGAGAACCCCTTGGTTCAGCTGATGGTCGCTGATCCAAATACAAGCAGCCGCGAGATGGATGCGTTTCTCAAGACGGTCGACCTCGTGCTTTTTGATACGTTCGTGTGCGAAGAGATGTGGAGCTGGCGCGTGCGCGAGCGAGCCCCGCAAGTATTACGCATTCTCGATACGCAGGACTTGAGTTTCTTGAGATTGTCGCGGCAGCAGGCTGTTGAGAAAGCTTGTCCGTTACACGAGCTGGTACACGAACCGGTGCACGAACCGGTACACGAACCGGCGCTCGAGCCAGCTCTTGACCGTGAGGTCGAAGCACGGGAGTGCGCTGCTATCGAACGCTCCGATCTTTCGTTACTCGTTTCGCCCGCTGAGATGCAATGGTTGGTCACGAAAAACGGTATCGCAAAAGAGTGCCTGATGCTCTTACCGATTCATGCGTCAGGCGAACTCCGAGTCCCGGTTGCGTTCGATGACCGACGCGACTTTGTGTTCATCGGAAACATGCGACATGCGCCGAACGAAGATGCAGTTCTTTGGGGAATGCAGACGGTATGGCCAGCAATTCGGAAGCGACTCCCGCGTGCTGAGTGGCATATCTATGGCGCTTATCTTTCCCGGAAAGTGGTTGAGGCGGCCGAAAAAACTCCCGGTGTCGCGTGCAAGGGATGGGCGGTCGATTCCGTGACGACGCTTTCGCAGTACCGTGTCTTGCTCGCACCGCTTCGATTTGGCGCGGGACAAAAAGGGAAGATTGTCGATGCCTGGACGGCTCAAACGGCTGTTGTCACGACCCCCATGGGATCCGAAGGGATGGGCGAACCCTTTGCAGGTTGGGCTGAGAGTTTTGAAGCCGACAAGGTCGCCGAAGCCGCTGTTCGAGGCGTCGTTGAACAGGATGTGTTTCAGGATTGGACCCTGCGTGGTGCAGTCGTTTTACAAGAGCGAGGGGATGCCGACTTTCACGGCAAACGATGGACGGATCTCGTCGCCGAGTATCTCGATAAGAAGAAAGACGGTTCGCTCGATGCTGAGCGCGAAGCTCGGGATGCACGAAAGTCGTGGCGTGAGCGAGCACTGAATCGGTTTGGGTGGGAGAGACTGAAATACTTTTCGAAATGGATCGAAGGGAAGAATCGCGCTATTTCGACTGAGGTTTCACAACCGGAAACCCCTTCTCTTTCCAGCTTCGAAACCCACCGTCCATCGATATTACCGTCGGATAGCCCATCTCCTTGAGGCTCGCGGCAGCGAGTGCTGAGCGAAATCCGCCGCCACAATAGATAACGATTTCTTTCGATCGATCAGGAACGAGTTTTTCAATGTCTCGCTCGATGATGCCCTTTCCCAGATGCGTGGCTCCCGGTAAGTGACCGGCCTGCCACTCACGATCTTCGCGGCAGTCGATCAACAAAAACGATTCTCCCCGATCCTGACGCTCTTTGACCGCGTCAACGGTCGTCTCCTGAATCTGCGATTTCGCTGCGTGAACGAGTTTTAAGAAACCTGGCGCGTGGTCGGCCATAAACTTTCCTTCTGCGCTCCGGCTACGCCACTTTACGTGCAGCCGTCAGTGCGTGATTGTAGAGCCAGTAAGCGATCAGACCCATCGCTATCAATCCCGGCCATGCGCCGAGCGATTCTGGCAAGATCTGAAACACATCGGCCTTACCGCTCAGCACGATCGGAATCGCGATGAAAATTCCCATCAGCGATTCACCGGTGATGAGACCCGAAGCAAAGAGCAAACTCAGGCGTTGACCGCGTTCCTGAGCGGCCTTGGACATCTTATTCAGACGTCGACCGAGCGCCCAAGCAAGAATGCCACCCATGAGGATGCAGCTTCCTAGTTCGAACGGAAGATAAATCCCGATTGCGAACGCAAGAACCGGCATTCGAAACTTAGCTTTTCGTGCCTCAAGCATGCGATCTATTAGGATGACGCCAGCGCCGACCAGAATTCCGATGAAGACCATGCCCCACGGAAGACCAGCACCGAACACACCTTTCGAAACATTGAGCATCAGAGTTGCTTGAGGTGCCGCAAGTGCTTGCGGATGAGCGGCGTCTTTCGCCCCGAATCCATACGCCGTGTTCAAAAGATTGAGAACGGGGCCCGTCACGACAGCTCCGCCAATCACACCGACACCGAGAACGAGCTGTTGCTTCCAGGGTGTCGCCCCGAGAAGTTGCCCGCATTTCAGATCTTGGAGATTGTCGGCTCCCATGGAGGCCGCACAACAAACAACGGCTGCGACCAGAATCGCTGCGGCTGGACCGACGGGCGATCCACGACCCAGAAGGACCAAAAGCAGGAGTGCTGCGAACAGAAGCGTTGCAATCGTAATTCCCGAAACAGGATTGTTGCTCGCTCCCACCACGCCCGACATATATCCAGAAACCGCCGAGAAAAAGAAACCTGCGATCAACATCACGATCGCCATGACAATGGAGATCGGTAGGCTCTGAATTTCGCGGACATAGATGATGAAGATTGGGATCAACATGACAACCATGCCAATGAGTACCCAGGATAACGGAATGTTTCGTTCCGTCCGTGGTTGTGACGCCATCTGCTGGCTTTTGCGCGTGCGAGCGCCACGAATAACTTGTAAAGCCTGCTCTCCGGCTGTTTTCAAAGTGTCGCGCAGTTCGTACAGCGCCCAGAGACCGCCGATCACCATCGCGCCGACACCGATGTAGCGAATCTTCGTACTCCAAACCATGTATCCGAGATCCATGGCAGGCATGTCGGTCGGGGTTCCTGTGACCCAGATGTAAATCGGAATCGCGATCCACCAGCCGATCGCACCACCGGCAAAAATCACGAACGAGGCCGGAAGGCCAACGATGGCACCGACCGCGAAGAGTGCTGGGGACAGGTCCATTCCGTAGTATAAAAACGTTCGACCACCGACGACGGTCGCCTTTTCAAGTACTGCCGACCAAAGGTTAGCAGCGCTGTTGCAATACTTGACGAGAGCCGCAACCAATGACGAGAACGCAAGAACGAGCAGGTCGCGTCCGCCGGCCTCACCCGATTTCAAAACCTCGCTGATGGCAACACCCTCTGGAAATGGAAGGCCTCGTTTGATCACGAGCGCTTGTCGGAGCGGTACCGTGAAGAGAACGCCTAGGAATCCGCCGCAGAGAGCAATCATGAGCGTGTCCCAGTATCGGAAGCTTTCCCAATGGCCCATCAACACGAGAGCTGGAAGCGTGAAAAGCATTCCGGCTGCCAGGGCTTCGCCTGCTGAAGCCGCAGTCATGACGGCATTGTTCTCTAAAATATTCGCTGTTCGAAAGAGACGGAAGATCACCATGGACGTCACAGCTGCCGGAATCGACGCCGACACCGTCATCCCTGCATAGAGGCCGAGGTAGGTGTTCGCAGCTGCGAGAACCGCTGAAAGAATAAAACCGAGCACGATCGATCGTAGCGTCAGTTCCGGTAGCGAGCGACTAGCCGGGATATGGGGGGAAAAGGCTTGACTCATGATGGGGGGTCCTCTTTTTTCTGTGTAGCTTGGAATGTTCGGAAAGGGAAGTTCTTGGCGGACAGGTTCTTAGACTGCGATCGCTGCCAGAGTGTGGCAAAGGCGATCGATGGCTTGTGTGTCGTGATAGAGACCAAAGCCGAGGCGTAACCGCTCGCCACGTGAGTCGCAGAGTATCCCCGCTTTCTTGAGATGTGCGACCCAAAGCTCCGCGGTGCGACCTTCGAAGACTGCGAAGTTTCCGGTTCCCTCGATGCGCGCCGCAACCGATTCGAAGCAGCGCGGTCCAGGCGGGAGGGCCTTTAAGAAAGCAGTCGCCGGCGTGCGGTCCAGGTTTTCCAGGTTTTCATAGAGGCGACGCTTGAGGGCCGTGACATGGTCCCGAACACCTTGGGGGTCGATGCCCGCATCGTGAAACGCGCGAAGACTGGCGCGTAGGCGAAACTGCGCTGTGAAATCGTAAGTAGCTCCGGCGAAACGGTTCGCTGAACGAGAAAACGGAGCGAATTCCGCAAACCAACCCGTCAAAGCCGGCAAGAGTGAAAAGCGTGGCGGGATGTGCGCGAAGCAAACACCTTCGCCACCCTGAGCGTACTTGTACCCGCCGGCGATGTAGAAAACCGAATCGGCCAATGGACGATGGTCCACAGGGAGTGCGCCAAAAGCGTGGTAACCGTCGATCACCAATGCGGTCGTTGCGGACATTCGCTCGGCTAGGGTCTTGAAGCACACGGTTACATCCTTAAAGATCACACCTGTCTCGAAAAACACGTGACTCGCAAAGACCATGTCAGGGGGGCTGCGATCGGCCTCCGCGAGAAGGCGTTCCGATAGGGTGGCGATTGGAAAAACGGGGACCTGTTTGAGTGTTGCAAGACCCATTTCCTGAAATCTCAAAAAAAGACGTCGAGCGCTGTGAAACTCCCCGTCGGTTGTCAGAATTGAAAAAGGGCGTTTTCCGAGGTGGCACGACAGAATACGACTAACGAGTTCAAACGTACTACTTCCGAAGACAAGATGTTCCCCAGTGCCAAGACCTAACCACGGTCCGATGAGGGACTGGAGCTCCTGGGTGATCGGACCCAAGACGGCGTTCCACTTGTCGTCCGCGTACCGATTGGAGAGTTCCCAAGCTTCAAGAACAGCGTCGCGGGTGACGTCCGGCCAAGGGTGATGGCTGTGGGCCGCGAAATGCTGGACGTCAGGGTGGGCGTCGATGAACCGGGAATACAATCCCATAGCTTTATTTAGGGGGCAGGGAAGGGCTCCTGACAACATATAAGGAAACCCATAAAAACGATGCAAAACGCAAAGGGGCCGCTACCCTAAAGGCGCTCCGCGGTGTAAGCTCCCGGCCTATGAAAACAGTGACGGAGTTCGATGGGATCACGCTGCGTAGTGCTTTTACGGTTCGCGAGGAGTTAGTGCGAGCCCGCCGCCGTTTGGGTAAATCGGTTGGGGCGCCAAAGGCGTCTTTGGAGCTGTCTGGGGAACCATCAGCGGAGCTCGCCGCCGAAGCAGCGGCAGCCGCAGAGTCATCGATTGATGTGGCCAGTGACATGGCCAACGACGTGATCGCCGAAGCAGCCAGTGATGTGGTGAGCGATGAACCGGCGGCCGAGCCGACTCCGATCGAAAGTGCAGACGTAGACGCAGGCGTGCAGGCGTCCGTGGACGTCGATGCGGCCGAAGCCGAAGAGCCAGCAGTGACCGCAACATCAGCGGCGGAATCGGCTACGGAACTGGCCACGGAACCCGCCACATCAGTAAGCACGAAGAGCACGAAATCAGAACCGTCCGTGCGTAAACTAAAGTTTCGTTCGCGTGCCGAACTCACTGAAGAGAAAAAGCAGATCGAAGAAGAGATCAAACCCGACTTTGCAAAGAAGCTGGAAGAGACCCATCGCGTGAAAGCCGAAAAGATCGACCAGATGCTATTGGCGCTTGATGTGATCGATCCGCGCCGCGTCCGTGAACTTCGGAAGGTGACCGTGTTCGCGCTCGCTGAAAACGAAAAACCTCCGAGTTCTGCCGTGAAACTGGGAGATCATTTTTTTCTCGCTGAGTATCTGCAGATCGCAGGTCGTGGCCCACGCCCGGGACGTGATGGACGCGACGAACGTGGTGGTCGCGGAGGTCGTGGAGAGCGCGGTGGACGAGGTGGGCGCGATGGCCGTGGTGGCGGCGGCGGCGGACGTGACGGTCGAGGTTCAGGCGATCGTGGACGAAAAGGCCCGCGCGAGCGCGATGAGAACGAGACGTCGTATTTTAATGTTCGTCGTTAAAATCGCGAGAATCGCGGGACTCGCTCGACGCGCCTTTTGACGAAGCTAACGACCGAAACGCGTCGGTTTGCTCTGCGCTGACAGAGCCAATCGTTGAAAAGATAATCCACTTTGTGCCGTCTTTGCTCTCCGTTGCGGGCGTGTTTTCCGTAGGATTGGGCAGAAGTTGAATTGCGTTGAAAAAGCGTTCTGTTCCACGTGTCTTATTCGTTCTTAAGAGAAACTCGATAACAGGATTGCTGCCTCGCTTCTCATAGAGGGCGGCGAGGATGAGCTTTTGGCCATCGGGCCCTCGATGTGTCAGCCTGGCTTCGAGTTCAAACACGCGCCCTTTCGTTGCGTGGGCGGTTGAAGAACCGGTCGAGCGTCCCGTCGGCGACGCAAACGAAACGGATTCAAGATCGTATTTTACGGAACCGAGGCGAACGTAACTACCGGGGTCGTAAGCGATTTCGAGCCGATTCCTCTTCATGAGCGAGCCCTGTTTGAGCTTTGTCGCTCGGTAAAAGAACTCGAGACGTGGCATGTTTGCTTCATCAGAGCTGGCACGGTGGTTCAGGGGTAAAAAGCCAATTAAAACCGATATTAATAGGGGGAATCGAAAGCGAAACGTGAGGTGGGTCATTGGATTCATGCGTGCCTTCTGTTTGCCTCATGCGCATCGGGATTTTGTAGAAAACCTATACACCCGTCGACATATTTTTCCCGAACACCGGCCTGGGTCGTTTTAGATACACTCTGGGGTGGCATCCGACGTGCTTTACCTTGAGGTTGGTTATGGAAAGATTAAAAGCAGCGATAGCAGTATTCGGGTCTCTATTTTTTATCGTGGTGCTCACCGAAGCATCGGTCGGTGGACGTTCTGTTTCGGATTTGATTTCGGGTTGGACGCTTCGGTTCTTTCCTAAGGAAGCACAAGGTCCCGTCACCGCGGTTTCGGCGACGCCTGTTCGTGCGCGCTCGATTCCGCAGACAGCGCTATCGTCGGTCCTTCATTCTGCGGCTCGGGTGCCTATGCCTGCGCCTTTGCCTTTGAAAGAAGAAAAAGTTCAAAATCTTGTTACGAAACGCATGCAGGGCGCACTCTCTGTAGTTGCCAAAGACCCCGAGCAAATGGTTCTCGAGCGCAATCGCCAACGCGTCGAAACCGACTTTTTTATTTCGGACAATCCGATGAGCGCCAAATCAGAGTTTGGCGAAAAGACTGCAAAAATGAATCTCGATATCAAAGCACCATTCGAACTCGATCGACCAGAAGTATCTGGTGACGTGTCCGGTGAGGTGTCGGGTTTACCCGATGGCATCGATGTCTCTGCAGACACTGAAGACTTCTTTGATTAAAGTTCCCTGATCCCCCGCCAGCATGTTAGACGCCCCTTATGGGGATGAAAACGCCCGTCTATGACGGCATGATGCGGCTCTGCGCCAGTCATCGTTGGAAACACTGGGCCGGATATCTTTCGGTCTGCTCTTATGATTTCAGTCACGATCGCGAGTATTACGCGTTTCGCGAAACAGCGGGACTGATCGATGTGTCACCACTCTTTAAGTACGAAGTCTCGGGGCCGGATGTCGTGCCCTTCTTAAAACGTCTCTTAGTGCGTGACATCGCGTCGTTGAAACCGGGTGGAATGACGTATGTCTGCTGGTGCGACGATGATGGTTATGTTGTCGACGATGGAACGGTGTTTCGCGTGAGCGAAAACTGTTTTCGAATTCAATCAGCCGACCCCAGTTACTCGTGGTTCTCTCGTGTGGCGTACGGCTTTAACGTGACGGTCACCGATCGTTCGCGCGATCTTGCTTCGCTCTCTGTTCAAGGACCACGTGCGCGCGAAGTCGTTGCCGAGGTCACCGCTGCAGACGGAACCGTCGGCGTGCGCGACATCGGTTTTTTCAAAGGCTGTCCGGTTCGTTTTGAGTCTGGCGGAAAAGGGTTTGTCACAAGAACTGGATACACAGGCGACTTGGGTTACGAACTCTGGGTCGACCGTGACCAAGCGATGCCACTCTGGGACGCGTTGCTTGCGCGTGGTCGTAAGCACGGTCTCGAAGCCTGTGGACTCGATGCCATGGATGTTTGCCGTGTCGAAGCAGGCTACATCTTGAACGGTGTCGACTATCAGAGCTCGCTTCATTTGAGTCTCGACTCGCGGAAGTCGACGCCTTACGAAATAGGTTTAGGTGCGCGGATCGACCTCGATCGGGATTTCGTCGGAGCCGAAAGTCTTCGGAGAAAGAGTAAGAACGGACGCTTAGCGGATCGTCCCGAGACGGTCCTGGTGGGACTTGAGGTTGATTGGGATGATTTCGAGCGCGCGCATCGCAGTCGGGGAGTGAGTCCTGAGATTTGCACGGCTGCTTGGCGAAAGACGGTTCCGATTTTCGGGCCGGACGATGTTCAGATCGGCTACGCAAGTAGCGGGACTTGGTCTCCGATTCTCAAAAAAAATATCGCGCTCGCTCACGTAAGACCCGAGTTTCAAGCCTTAGGCGAAACGGTCGGAATGCAAATCATCGTGGAACACGAGCTCGATATCGCTCGTTGCAAGGTCGTCAAAACACCATTCTTTGATCCCGAACGGAAACGAGGTTCCGTATGAAAAGCCTTGCGACCTCAGGAACTCAGATTCTTTCCTCGAAGCCCTATGACGCCATCATCGTCGGTGGCGGGCACAACGGTCTTGTGGCTGCGGGATATCTAGCCAAAGCTGGTAAGCGGGTTCTCGTCCTCGAACGACGTTCCGTGATGGGTGGTGCTGCGGTTACCGAAGAGGTGTTTCCTGGGTTTAAGTTTTCGGTCTGTTCGTATGTGGTGAGTTTGTTTCGTCCACAGATCATCCGCGATCTCGAACTCGTCAAACACGGTTTCGAGTTGATACCGCTCGATTGTTCTTTCTTACCGCTTCCCGAAGGTCGAGGTCTTTGTCGATGGCCGGATCCCGCGCGGAGCCGCGAGGAAGTTTCTGTATTTAGCCGTAAGGACGCCGAGATCTATCCAGAGTTCGGTGCTGAGATGAGCCGAATGGCGCGTCTTGTGAAAGGGATCATCGATCGTCCCGCGCCCGATCCGTTCAGCAACAATCCGAAAGAAGCTTGGGATTTACTGCGCGTGTCTCGAGAATTGACCGACATGGGTGACGAAGCGTTTTACACGCATCTCAAACTGCTCACGATGAGTGCGCTCGAGTTTCTGGATCAGTGGTTTGAGTCCGACGTTCTCAAGGCACCGATGTCAGTGAGCGGAATCATCGGGACGTTTCTCGGCGTGCGTTCGCCCGGAACGGCGTATGTGTTGCTTCACCACTACATGGGTGAGATCGACGGCGCCTTTCGCGCATGGGGATTCCACAAAGGCGGAACCGGCGGCGTGAGTCTCGCCTTAGCAAACGCTGCTGAAAGTTTTGGTGCCGAAATCGTTACAGACGCCGAGGTCAGTCGTTTCTTGAACAAGAACGGCACGGTGTCTGGCGTGGTTCTGAAATCCGGAGCCGAACTGAAAGCCAGCGTCGTGATCTCGGCGCTTGATCCGCGCGCGACGTACTTAAAACTTTTAGAACCGAGCGATCTCGACCCCGAGTTTCGTACAAAAATCAGTCAGTTTAAGTTTCGCGGAAGCTCGGGCAAGGTCAATCTTGCTCTGGATCGCGTGCCCGAGTTCAAGTGCCGACCGGGTGACGGACCCCATATCCGTGGTGATATTGCGATCGCTCCAGGTACGGCTTATCTGGAACGAGCTTACGATGACGCTAAAGCTGGAAATTTTTCGAAGCGGCCCTATATCAATGTGGTGATTCCGACATTGTCCGATCCGACGCTGGCGCCTCCTGGAAAACACGTGCTATCGGCGTTTGTTCAGTACGCGCCTTATCACCTCAAGGAAGGTCCCGAAGCGTGGCCGGATGCTCGCGATGCGTTTGGAAAAACGGTCGTCGACACGCTCGAAGAATACATTCCAGGTCTTCGGTCATCGATTCTCCACCAACAGACGCTCACTCCGTGGGACATCGAAAAGATGGTGGGCTTGTCCGAAGGAAATATCTTTCAAGGAGAACTGTCGCTCGAGCAGCTACTGTTCTTCCGTCCTGTCGCTGGAGCTTCACGGTACTCGACGCCGCTCAAACGTCTTTGGATGTGCGGATCGGGAACCCATCCGGGGGGCGGTATCATGGGTGCTTGCGGTGAGTTGGCTGCGAAAGCATTGTTGAGGTCGCGCGAGTTATGAAAGCCGATTTCGTTTTTTTAGGAAGTGATGTCGATAGTCTTGTAGCCGCTCGAATGCTCGCCGCCAGTGGAGCGAAGGTCGTCGTTCTTGAAACGGAAAAGTTTCTAGGCGGATGGGCAGCGCCATTCGAGTTTGCTCCCGGATGGTCGGTGCCGAGTTTCGAGCCCGACGTCTCGAGTTTTCCGGCTGAGCTCGCCGAGTCGCTGGGGCTCGAGCGTTTCGGATTCAAGTCGGTTGCGACGAAGGACGTTCCCGAAGGCAGTAGCACGCTTTGGTATCTCGACAAAAAAGGTGGCGATCGTACTGAGACCATTGGTGATGTGTACGAGTGGCTCAAAGCTACGCCCATGCGCGATCTCCTCGTGCAGTGGGCGGAGACGGAACCTTTCCTGACTCGGATCGCTGCGCGCGATCTATCGGGGTTGAATTGGTGGGGTGTTGCGCGGTCTGCTGTTCATCTCGGAATGAAAGAGCGAGCGAACTTGTTAGAACTCATGCGTTGGCTCCCCATGCCCGTAAAAGACTTTCTGGACGATCGGATGGGGCGCGAAAATGCTGAGATCGCGTCAGGGCTTGCGCTCACCGGTCTCGAGTCTGTTCCGTATGGTCCGATGGCGCCTGGGACCACCGCGAGTTTTCTGCTGCGATCAGCGCTTCAGACGCGGAAAGCGCGTAGTGCAGGACATCTTGTGCCGGCACTCGAACGCTCCGCTCGCGATGCGGGCGTTGAGTTTCATCTGGGAGTGGAAGTCGAGCGTCTCCGAACAGAACGAGACGTTCAAGGCGGAACACGCGTGGTTGGCGTGAGCACCGCCAGTTTGGGTGCCGTGGAGGCCGGAACAGTTCTTTCGTCGCTGGATCCTCAGCATGTTTTTAGTAAGTGGCTTCCGCCCGCACAGCTTTCGATTCGTTTTCAAGAGCGGTTGCGTCGGATTCGCATGCAGCCTCACCGCACGAGTGTGTTCTTGGGTGTGGAAGGTCGTGTCGACCCGCGACTCCCGCTTGGACAGTCCGCGCGTCTTGCGCTCGGATGGGATGCTTTGGAAACGTCGTCGAATGCGATGAAGTACGGTGATTGGCCGGCAGCCGCGCCGGTTGAGTATCGTGCACTGCCCGCGCGTGATGGCGCCTATGTTTTGCGAGCGAGCGTTTTGTATTGTCCAAACGACACCCAACGGCCCCTCGAAGAGCAGCGTCAGATCGCAACCGAGCTTGCGCTTCGGCCGTTGGATCATTGGTTGCCATCGGTACGTTCGCAGATTCGTGCGACCCGGGCCGTAGTGCCGTCCGAACTGTCGGGTCTTATGGGACCGCGTGGTTCGGACCCGCTTGGGGTTGACCATGCCCTCGATCAGCTGCTCATGCGCCCAACGCCTGAACTCGCTACCTGGCGGACGCCGATCCAAGGTCTTTGGCAGATCGGGGCGTTCAGTCATCCGTGTGGTGGCGTGACGGGACGATCGGGAGCAATGGTCGCAAGAATCTTACGAAAACAGGCGTGAAATTTCTTAAATGAGTGATACACATTCATTTCATTTCAACAATGGAGGAGTGGATTCTTTATGCATCGTCTTGTAAGCGTGGTCTTATTGTTGGTCGTATCTGTGCTTTGGGCGCCGAATTCAAACGCTGGGGCTTGCGGCTGTCCGGCCCAGGATCCAGAGGGCTGGAAGTTTCTTTGGGAGACTTGTAACGACGTCGGTTGCGAAAACGCAACGACGGAGTACTACTGCGTCGACGGAATGCACACCGGGATCACGCCTTGCTGGATATTTCCGAATTTCCAGTGCGCGCCGGGTCCGGTTCCATTTGGCTGCTACGCGTATTATGGCAGCTGTGGGGATGTAACTTGCTCGGGCAGATGCCATTATGAAACGATGCACGGCATCGAAGCGTTGCCCTGCTCATCGACTTACTAGTGAAGGCGTTGCTGGCTCAGAATTTCGATTCCGCAAAGCAAAGTTCCTGTTGATTTGAAGTTAACTTCAGTTAGCTATGAGTTGAGTGATACACATCTATGTAATCGCAATAGCAAAGGAGCGATCTTTTTATGTCTAGTCTCGTGAAAGTGATTTTATTGTTAGTCGTCTCGGCAGTTTGGGCGCCGAATTCAAACGCTTTGACCTGCGCGTGTCCGGCAGTTCCCGTAGATTGGGTTCCTGTGGGTAACGAATGTCAAGCAAACTGTGCGGACAGTGATGTAGATTATACTTGCATCAATGGAAACTTCGGCACAGTTCCCTGTATGGCGGGCGAATCTGGGTGTACAACCGGCCCGCTTCCCGCCTTTTGTACGCCGACAAACACGTGCGGAGCAATGAACTGCACCGGCAGATGTTGGTATACTACGCCAACCGGCACGCAATATGCGGACTGTGAAAACATGTAGATACGGTCTCGGAGTCGTTTGAACTGAGAACGATGGATCAGAGTTGAAAGACATCTGGTCCGTCGTCTTCAGTTCGCTCCGGTCGCCCCGGTTCTGTTTGGCGCTTATCCCCCGAACTGGGCTGTGTTCTCTCCAATATAAAACGAGAGAAACTCGACATCGTCGAAGCCGATCTTGGTGATGGCACATCCGATTTGAGCGCCGGGATTGCCTTCGCCGGTGAGATCCTGGATGTTCTGTACTTTCACATCGACGGTGAGCTTGCGATTTCGGAGTTCGATCTCGGCCTCCGCGATATTCATTCCGATCTGATAGTGGGTCTTTTCTTCGGACGAAATCATAAAAGCTAATCCACCGACACTGATATCGAGTACCGGCTTGGTCACGCGATGCTCTTCACCTTCGGACCCGCGCGTTTCAAGCGGTTCTGAAGGATCGGGAAAGTTGACCTGCACTTGGTACCCGCTTCGAATTCTATAGCGTTGGTGCTGTCGACGCTGGACTCGGAAAATGGTTTCTGGAAAACGGATCTGAAGCCCCATGTCGTCGGTGCCAAGAACCGTGCATTTGAAACCAATGACGGCCTTCTCGGGTTGGTAGATCAACATCTGACATTCGATCGAGTTGTCGCGCAGAAGGATATCTTGAAGTCGCTTCATCTCATCTTCAGTCGTCTTGCGAACATAGAGATATTTTTTTGGAACGAGATGCTCGTCTAAACGCGTGTGAAGAACCAGTTCTTGTCCTTTGGTCCAAAGAACAACGGACGCGTTTTTTTCACAAGCGTCGCGCAACATCTGTAGCACTTGAAGGCGATCTTTAATGGGCAAGAAACGATCGGAGCCGCCTGTAAAGTTACTGCCCTTAACAAAGATGCTCTTGCTCATAAAATGAAACCACGGCCAGTTCTAATACCGGTAGTGTTCCGGTTTGAACGGACCGCTCGTCGGCAACCCGAGATACTTGGACTGCTTTGAGCTCAGTTCGGTCAAAACAACTCCGAGTTTCTTGAGGTGTAGCGACGCGACTTTCTCGTCGATCTCTTTAGGAAGCCGATACACGCGCTTCTCAGGGTAGCGCTTTCCGTTCCTATAAAGCTCTATCTGAGCCAACACCTGATTCGTGAACGAATTGCTCATCACAAACGAAGGATGTCCTGTCGCACAGCCGAGATTCACCAAACGTCCCTTGGCCAGAACAATGATCGTTCGGCCGTTGCGAAGCGTGTGAAGGTCGACCTGTGGTTTCACTTCATCGGCCGTTGAGTTTTCGGTCAGCCACTTCATATCGATCTCAATATCAAAGTGGCCGATGTTGCAAACAATGGCGTGCTCTTTCATCTTGAGAAAATGCTTCTCGGTGATGATGTCGCAGCAGCCTGTCGCCGTGACAAAGATATCGCCAACCGAAGCAGCATGCTCCATGTTGACGACTTCAAAACCTTCCATCGCTGCTTGAAGCGCGCAGATTGGATCAATCTCTGTCACCAGAACGCGTGCACCATAAGCGCGCATCGAACGAGCGCAGCCTTTGCCGACGTCGCCGTAACCTGCGATGACCACAGCTTTTCCAGCGATCATCACGTCGGTTGCGCGCTTGATGCCGTCGGCGAGCGACTCTCGACAGCCATACAAGTTGTCGAACTTCGACTTTGTTACGGAGTCGTTGACGTTGATTGCTGGAACAGCGAGCTCGCCTTTCGCCGCAAGCTTTTCGAGACCGTGCACACCCGTTGTGGTTTCTTCAGAGATGCCTTTGATCTTCGTAAGCAGTTCGGCAAACTTCGGCTCGTGCATCACGTTCGTCAGATCGCCGCCGTCATCGAGGATGAGGTCATAACCTTCGTCTCCCCAGCCATCGATCGAACGTTCGATACAGTGGCGGTATTCTTCCTCGGTTTCGCCCTTCCAAGCAAAGACAGGGACTCCAACGGCCGCCATAGCGACAGCTGCGTGGTCTTGTGTCGAAAAGATATTACACGACGACCATCGAACTTTAGCGCCGAGCTTGATCAAGGTTTCGATCAAGACAGCGGTCTGAATCGTCATGTGGAGACAGCCCGTAATGCGTGCGCCTTTCAGGGGTAGCGAGCGGCCGTACTCTTCACGCAATGCCATCAAGCCGGGCATTTCCTTTTCTGCGATCTCAATCTCCTTACGGCCCCATGCGGCAAGTTCTTCAAAACGCTTTGGATTTTCCATGGCCTCACGACAGACCAGGTAATCATTTTGGGTGACTGTTTGGGGCACCGTTTTAGCGAGGCGCGACGCCGTCGTCTTCTGTACTTTCATAACGTTTTTCTTCTGAGTTCCCTTTGACATAGCGGTTTTCCGAGATTCCTTCCGTCCTGCGGAGTGTCGAGCGCGTGCCATTGACTGTGTGGACCCTGTGGGCCGTGCAGACTGTGCGGAACGCGTAGAACGTGCACCGGTTTTAAGTGAAGTGGTGGCAACAGAGCGTGTCGAGTTGGACATGTCCTTCTTTTTTAAGGCGAAATCGGTCATGCCGGCAAGCGAAAAACCGATAATAGTATGAGGGGACCACATCATCTTATGAGCCAACCCGAGCGCGCTTCTACCGAGCAGCCGACGCCCTTTCTTCTCTATGGTGTCACCGGAAAGGTCCCGGTGCTCAATCAGGTCATCGAAGTTCTTGGAAAAGAGACGCGCTTTGAAGTGCGTGAGCTGGGTAAGCCTGGTGAGATTCTCGCTGAGATCGAGCGGGTCGGTAAAGGTCTGATCATTTTTGAAATCAATACGCGCGACAATCTTGCTGAGGTTCTCGATCTTTTGATCCGTTCTGCTGCACGCATCAAGAACAATACCGTTCGGATCTTTGGGTTCCAAAGAGCTGGTGGCATGGACGTCGAAAAAATTCTGATGAAGAAGGGTTGCTCGGAGATCCTCATGCCTTCTCTCAATCTTCGAGCTGTCAAACACAAGATCGATCGTTTCGGACTGTTGGTCGAACAGGCCTACGAGAAAGAAAAGCAGAACCGAGCTTATGTCGCCGACCAACAAAAAGTGGGTTCGGTGCGAGAAGCAGCGGCTCGGCCGACAGAGCTGCGACGTCCCGATCTTGTCTGGGCGGAACCGGTTCCGACCGAGAGTGACTGCTGGTTGATTCTCAAACGACAGGACATTCGTTTTATTCGTGGAATGTGGCTTCTCGACGTGATGGGTCCGCCACCGTCGGAGGGTAAATGGATCGAGCTTGAGGGCGGCAAAGGTTGGAAGTGGACACCGACCAAGACGCCTTATGCGCTGATGCCTCAGGTGGGCGATTGGATCATGGTCGGAAAGAAGCCTGAGTTTTCTTGGCGATCGTACCTATGGCAATTTGTTTCCGAAGCTCCCGAGATGGGGTTCTTCGTGGATCAGAAGAGTGTCGGTTACCGATGGAAATCGGTCGGCGACAAACTCACCGTTTCAAAGAATCCTACTTACGCGCGTAAGATGCTCGAAGCGATTCAGGTTCTTTTGCGAACCGAACGAACGTTTCGAAAAGAACAAGTCAACGCAAATGGCGCAGACTACATCGACACGGACGATGAAACCGACGGTGTATTTTCGAAAGACTTGCATCTCGAGAATGATCTTGTGGGTGGCAGCTCACTCGATTACGTCGACAAGAAAAAGCCAGAAGGCACGGGGCGCGACTACGTTGACAAGAAAGCCGATGGCGGAACCGTTCTCGAAGGTACGTTTGCTAAGGAAAAGAGTCGTGTGCGCGATTATGGCACAGCTACTAAGGGTCGTGAGACGACGCCCGAAGCGGTCGATTGGTTGGATCGGCTCAAAGATCTTTCGCTCGATATCCAAGTCATCTTTCCTGGTGTTGGATCAAGTCCAGCTAAGCTTCTCGACTTTTTTGAAGACGAGTTCACCCTCGAGGTCGATCCGCTCGAGCTCGTTGTCGACGCTCAAGGCGAGATCAGTCTTGAGATGGTGAAAGGTAAAACCGCCGTAAAGTTGAACGGTGCTGTCACCGTCCTTTGTCTTGAAGCAAACAGTGTGGGCCGTGCGATCGTTGATGTTCGGTGTGCAGGACTCGATCCAGCCGAATTAAAAAAGTTTCAGGAAATCTTTATCGAGCGCCAAGGGACGATGAGCGAGTTCTTAAAGACGGCTCGAGGATAATAGGGTCGAACGATGCCAGATACTAAGACAGATACTAAGACAGATACTGCGGCGCAGGCTAAGACGGAAACGACAGCGGAAGCGGTAACGGAGAATGACGCGAAGAAAAAACATGTTCTCTTGGTCGACGAC
Organism: uncultured Oligoflexia bacterium; assembly: GCA_964549505.1. GTDB lineage: Bacteria > Bdellovibrionota > UBA1018 > UBA1018 > CAZJVD01 > CAZJVD01. The sequence goes on along the minus strand of CAZJVD010000005.1, from coordinate 54,003 downwards.
GAGCCGATGATCCTCGAAGTGTTTTCAGATTATCTCCGCGATGCTGGTTATCGGGTCTCGGTCGCTACCGAGCCCAAAGAAGCGTATAAAGTTCTTGCGCTCGAACCCGTGGATCTCGTGGTCTGCGATATCCGCATGCCAGGCGGTGGAGGTGTTTCGGTGTTGACGTCTCTCAAGACATCGAAAAACTCTCATGCGCCGTTGATCTTCTTCACGGGTTTTTCGGACTACACGGCCGATGAGCTCATAGTTCTCGGCGCAAAGGCTGTCATCGAAAAGCCGGTGGAGTCCAAGAAGTTTTTGGATACGATTGCGCAGGTTTTGCAAACTTCCGCCGAAGATCTCCAAAAGACATCATCGCCGGGCAAGAACGAGTTTATTAATCCCGATGATTTTAAAACGATCGATCTGGATGTACGTGTGTTTCCTATCGTCGGAGACGCGCCGCAGATTCCTGGGTTTGAGGCGAAGCTGATTGAATTTTACGAGGACGCGCTCGTTTGCGATGTCGTCTGGTTAGAGGAAGTCACGGCGAAGGAGTTCGAGGTCACTGTCTACAGTAAGAACAAAATGGCCCAAGTAAAAACACGTGTTCGTGCGACAATCGATGATGTTGAGAAGTTCAATGGCGACCGTGTTCTTGTCACTTTTGCGATTACTGGCGGTCAGGTGAAAGAGTGTTTTACGCAGCTACAGAAGACTTTTGTAATCCGTCAGAACGAAATCACCGATTTTTTAAAGCGAGCGAAGGGGTAGGGCTTGTCAGCAAAAAAAGACAAGAACGCAGAGCAGTTTGCGAGCTATCTTAAGGACGCGAAGATCTTGATCGCGGACACAAGTAGCGCCTCACGCCGCCGGCTTGCCAAGACGATCGTCGATCTCGGCGGAAAGATGATCAACATCGCACTCGTCGACAGCTACGAAGAAGCCGAACAGCGGATCACCAGCGGTGATCCTAAGGTTGTGTTGAGCGACTACTATCTCGGTGGACGTTCCGGTTTTGATGTCTTTCAGAAGTTTCGTAAACAGAACGAGGACGCTAAAGACACGCTCTTGGTGCTCATCACGGCGAATTCTTCACAGTCGGCCGTCGCGCGTGCGGCTGAAGAAGATGTCGATACGTTTATTTTGAAGCCCTACACGCTGGATTCGTTTCGGGCGACCTTGATTGGCTCGGCTATCGAAAAGCTATTTCCGAACGAGTACAAGAGAAACGTCGACAAAGGGAAGCTGCTTCTCTTCGGTGGCAAGATCGATGAGGCGATGCAGGTCTTTGAGCAGGCTATGAAGATGGATCCGTCGCCGTCGCTAGCTTGCTACTACTACGGTCAAGCCGAAACGATGCGACAAGGTCTTGAGGACGCCAAGGGTAGTTTTCAAAAGGGTCTCACGTTCAACGGTATTCACTACAAATGTCTGGTAGGTCTCTACGATCTGTTCATGAGTCAGAGTCAGTTCGAGGAAGCGTATTCTATTGTCCGACGGGTGGCGAAGTACTTCCCGGCCAATCCGAAGCGTCTATCGTCGGTTATCCATCTGGCTATTCGTACAGGAAACTGGGCAGACATGGAGTCGTACTACGAGCTGTTCATCAGTCTGGATGTTCGTGATCCGGAAGTCACGCGTTCGACGATTGCTGGGATGATCGTTGCCGCAAAATATTTCATGCGCGAGAAGAAAGAGCCTAAAGGGATGACGCTTTTGCAGAAGGCCGCCGTGTCGTGTGCTGGCGATCGTGCCTTTTTAAGGCGAATTATCGAAGCTTTTTGCGAATTCAAGAAGTTGAAAGAAGCCGAAGAAACGTTGAGTCGGTTTGCGATCGACGATCAGAATGGGTCCGACTTCAAAGCCGCGCGGTATGCGATCGAAGATGTGAAGCTCGATGCAGCGAAATCCGCCGAAGTCGGAGCGAACCTGATCCAGCAGGGCGTGCAAGTCGCGAGCACGTACGATCTAGTGATTCGCCGAATGATCGAAGCGGGCATGAAGGAACGAGCGACTGAGCTCGCTACGAAAGCAATTCAGACCTGGCCTGGAGAGTCGCGGAGATTCTCAGTGTATCTTCCGCCCGACAAGAGCGCGGCCTGAGTGGGTCGAACCGTCTTTTGTAACTCGCGGGCGGCGTCGTAACCCATTTTCAGCGCGACGTGCGTGTTGACGTAAGCGAACTGTCCTTGCCGTCCGGCCGTCCAGACATTGTCGAGTTGGCGAACATAAGCTGTTGCAGTCGCAAGCGCCGCTTCGTAGCCGACGGTGTAGATAGGGTAGGCGTGCTCAGCTGTATACGTATGTGCTTCAATCACGTCTCCGCGTTTGATCAGTCCTTCTGCTTCGATTTCTGAGATCGTGAGCGCTATCGTTGCCTCGGTATTGGTCCAGGCCTCGTCCGTCGGTTGGCAGGTCACTTCGGCGACCAACAACGTGCTTCCCGGATGGGAGGTTTCGACTTTGAAATGCGCAAGGTCGGTCAAGCGGTTGAAGCTCTTGTCGCGAAAGTACATGAACGATGCTGGTAAGACGTGCGGCTTACGCACCAAGATTCCGACAAAACAAATACCTCGAAATCGTAGTGACTCTGCTGTGGTCTGAACCGTGGAGGGAGCAGCTGGAAACAAACCTGAGACAAGCGTCGTAATCGGGATCGTCGACACCACGCTTTTTGTCTGAAGTGTCAGTGTTTCGCCGTTCCGCTCGGTCGGCGATTCAGCCGCCGATTCGGTTAGCGATCCAGTTATTGATGCGGCCGGTGAGTTGGTCGGCGATCCAGCTGTTGATCCGGCCACCGATCTAGTTGGTGATCCAATCGGTGATCCGGCAGACGCGACCTCAACCGACGTCGCTCGGTGGCCTTCGTGATTCAATCGTTGAAACTGCGTACGTAGGAGAATCACCCCGCCGAGCGCGCGTACACGATCGGCGTAACTTTCGCAGATGAGCGAAAAACCCTTTCGGGTTGTATAAAATTCACCTTCGACTTTTTCGACGTACTTGGTTGGGTCGGTGATGGTGCCCTGACCCACGCGAAGAAGCTTCTTGAGTTTTTCCAAGATCGCTAAAAAATCGAAACGCGGTATTCGAGTCTCCGCAAACGACGCTGCCAATCCGCGCGGGTGGATGCCCCAGACCTTGTAGATGTAGTCTTCAAAAAAGAGTTTATACAGAACGCCGCCATAATAACGTTTCAGAACCTGTTCGCTATTGGTCAAAGGCTTGCGACCCAAGATACGGTCGCGCAACCAGCCGCCGACGAGATTGATCGCGAGGCTCGTACCGGCGTGAACCATCGTGGTGATCGGCAAATTCTTCAAGAGATCCGTGAGTGTCAGTGGGTAGCTGAAGTAGCGACCGAGAAACTTAATCTGAATGGTTCGTTCAAAGGGCAATAAAACATGTCCTGCAATCTCTTTGACGTCGCTCAGGATCTCAGGATCTGTCGTGTGAAAGATGTGGGGTCCGAACTCATAGGTGTTTCCGCCGATTTCGATGCCGCCAGCAAGACCGCCGACGCGATCGGAGCGCTCGACAACACAGACTGTGTATCCCGCTTTGAGTAAGGCGTACGCGGTCGCAAGACCTGCGCAACCGGCTCCGAGAACGACACAATCAAAGTTTGTTTTGGGTAAAGCTTTTGAGACCATCAAAGATCTTTTCGACATCGCCATCGGAGAGGCGATGATGAAACGGAATACAAAGGGCCGTTTCGTTCAGGAGTTCGGAGTTCGGTAAAGAAACCTGGTTTCCATAAATGGCGTTCAAATGCAGAGGGTGAAACCGTAAGCTTGAGTACACGCCACGATCATAAAGATGCTTGGCGAGTTTGTCGCGTGAACCATGTTTGAGGCGAACACAGTACGTGAAATACGAATGGCGTTCGTGACGTTCTGGATCCGGCGGCAAAGCCAACCAATCTTTAGACCACGACTCTGAACTGAGTGTTTCTTGATACCGCGTCCAGAGCTGCTTGCGGCGATTCTGGAAACTGTCGAGCTTCTGTAGCTGAGCCAGACCAATTCCAGCTGCGATGTCGTTCGGCAGCATCTTTGGGAAGTAGTCCTGAATATCATATTCCCACCAGCGATCTTTCGATGCCGATGCCTGGAAGCCGCTTTTAGCGATTCCGCAGTAACGAAGCGCGCGCGCACGTTTCAGTCGCGATGGATCGCGTGAGAGAACCGCGCCGCCTTCGCCCGTGGTGAGATTTTTAACAGCATCAAAGCTGAAAATCGCAGTATCACCGAGTGTGCCACACGCTTTGTTTTTGTATGTAGAATCGATCGCGTGTGCGGCGTCTTCAATGATCGGAAAACCGAGCTCACGGATTCCGTCCATGTCGACGGGTTTGCCGGCATAGTGAACCACCATCACAGCTGCGGTCTTCGATGTGACTTTTTCACGAACGTCCGATGGACGCATGTTGCATGTGTTGAGGTCGACATCGCAGAACACAGGTTTCAAACGATTGAGCTGGATGGCGCTCGCACACGAAATCCAAGTGAATGTTGGGAGGATCACTTCGCTGCCTTCGGGTAGATCCAAGAGCTTCACGGCCATGTGTAGGCTATTAGAGCCGGAATTTAAAAGTACAAGGTCAGGAACACCCAAGCGTGCGGCAAGCTGTTTCTCGAATTCAGCAACTTTAGGTCCAATGCCAATCCACTGCTTGTCGAAGCATTCTGCTATTTGACCGAGCTCTTCTTTTCCAACCCACGAACCAAAAAGCGAAATCATGATGCCCTCAACAGTTGTCTTACGATTGCACTGGCGATTGTCCTAACGGTCGCCCCGGCGATCGCTCCAACGATCGCTCCAACGATCGCATGAGAAATTCGCAGGTTTCGTCGCTACCAAATGGTTGAAATCCACGCTTCTCGTACCAGTTCCGCGCGCGTGTATTTGAACGCAAAACACAGAGAATTACAGATTCGATTCCTTGGCTCGCGTACTGCGCAAAGATCGCCTCAGTAAATGCCGTCATGTACCCTTGGCCAGCCAGTTCGGGGTTACCACACATCAGATTGAAAAGCTCAACCGTGCGGCTGAGATCCCGTTCAATTCCAAATGTGCCGCAGGTGGCCTGTCGGAAACCCACACAAGCCGAAGTCGTTCCGCCGGCCAGGCCCACTAACATCGTCGATGCGGGATCGTTTCGGAAGCCGCGATACCAAGCTTGCTGAGCGTCGGGCGCGATCCAGGTCCGATGTGAAAAGAATTCTCGGTGAACGTTTTTCCAGAGGCGTAGGGTTTCCAGATCGTCCCAGCCCATAGGCCGAATCTCGGCGTCGATGTCACGAAACGTAAACGTTGACGTGATCCCGAGGCGGTAGTCGGTGCTGGTTGTGCGCGCGCGCTCTGTGTTGTGCGTAATCGTGCCGAGCATCAATCCGAAAATTTCTAACTGGTTTTGCCAGGACGGTAAAGGACGAACTCGTCAACCGGGAGGCCTTTGGCGAGATGTTCTGTCACAATGCGGCGAGCGACGTCTGGAGTGACGGAGTGGTACCAGATCCCTTCGGGATATACGACCGCTATCGGACCCTGTTTACAGTACTTTAGGCAGCCGGCTTTTGAACGATGCACGCGAGCGCGGAGATCGGGTGGTAATTCTTCAACCGACGTTTTCAGAGCCTCCCAGCTTGCGAGACCTTCTTCTCGTGGGCAGCACTTAGGTGTTGTTGGGTCCGCACATAGAAAAACATGTTTTTCGATACTACTGGGATCGAAGTCCGCCATAGATTTGAGGTATCGCGCGCGGCGGAGGTTGTCACGTGGGTGGTTGGTTGGGTGGTTGGGTGGGTGGGTGGTTGCTCGCTCGCTTGGTTCGGCGGATGTGTGCTTGCTTCGGAGGAGAGATGTGTGGACGCTTCGACGGGACCGACGCTACGGTTTCCTGTACTTGTGCCGGCACAAGCGATGGTGTGTCATTGGTTTCGATAAGCCGAGCCGTCGGTATTAGGTTGGGTGTACGACCGGCGGCGCGACTGAAATTCGGACTCCAAACTTCCCCCGGGGGAAGTGCTTCAGTCTCCGCATGCGAGCTTTCCAGTGCGTGAGAGAGTCATCGCGTGGGGTCTAGGGTTGCGCGCTCGGCAGCAAGCGTCATGTGCTTTTACTTTGGTGCAAGTGCGATGCATTGTGCCGCAGGTGTCGCGTACTTTGCTGTAGGTGTCCCGTATTTGCTGCACCTGTGCTTGTGCCGGCACAAGCACAACCGCGTCACAGCAGGCGGAAGCGCGTTACGGGCGTGTTGCCGGCGCAGATACGCAGTTAACACGTTTCGGCGCCCTAAATACTCTCGCGATTCTCAGCGACGACCCTGAGTAACTTACTCAACGCATTTTCACTTTTGCGATGTTCGATCTGATTGAGAATCTGCAATGGGCCCCTCATCGATTTGGGTGTCATGTCTTGTGTCGCAATAAATAGTCTTACGAGATCGAGCCATTGCGACCCTGTCAGTCCACGACGATCCCGCATGAGTTCGTCGGTCACGCAGAGAATCGCATCGCCGGTGATGCGGTCGTAGCGATTGATTCGAGCCGACCGGACCGCCATCCGCATCAACAGTCGTTCGGGGCTCGTTTTTGCGAGCGCGGCTCCCATGTGCACGAGCTCTTGGTACGTTTTTTCGAATCGGCTGGCCAATCGCACACGATGGGGCGTGAGTGTGCGGTCTTTGGATGTGGCATAAGTCGACCAACACAAACTGTAGAAGTCCTTCGGCGATAGACTGACTTTTCCGGCGAGAAGTTCGATCGGATATTCACGTAAGAGGTCGCGCATGCACAGGATTGCGTCCCACATGATGCCGTCTGCGACTTTGTACTGTCCTCGTGCGGATTTCGCACGCTCCAGGTTGCGGTAGACTTTACAGAACTCACGTAGAGCGTTTGGTGCGGCGGTCATCAGTTGTCGAGTGATGTCCTGCGGAAAACCGACGCGCGTGAGTAGATTGCGGTCGCGTTCGCGATAGAACTCTGTCTCGAATATTCGAACGACGGGATCATTTGCAAATCGTGAAAGACGACTCTTTTTTCCTGTGATGAGAAAATCTCGCATTTGCGCGAACGTTTGGACGATCTCACGCGCTTTTTTAAACTGCTCGGTGATATTGGTCGAAAGCCGGTCGACATCATCGTAGCGATATTCGTGATGAAACAGCCCAAACTGCCGGACGCTACCGTAGTCGATGATTCCGCCATCGGTGAGCACGTTGTCACCGTCCCAGTCCAACCACACGAAAATGTAGTCCGTTTCGAAGCGCGCAGCTGCTCGCGCAAAATCGCGGGCTACGTGTTCGGTCATTACGCGGTAACGATTCTTGCCTCGTGGAGGAGAGGGCCAACGCTGATTCGTTTGCTCGCGATCAATGAAGTAATCCACGGCCGCTTTCAGGTTTTGATAGTGCCCTTGCTTCAAGTGCAAGAACATATGCGATGGTCGAAGTAGGTTTTTTCCGGCTCGTACATTGACCGATGTGCCACCGGGATACTCGATGACAAGCAAGGTTCGTTCGGTTGCGATTCCGTTGCGATGGAAGATCTCGCTCATGATCGCCGCAGCGATGCCGTCAGAGAACTCAGCAAACCCGCAGCCGTAGCAAACCGATGAGTCGCCAGAGCGGAAAAACTTTTTTTCGATCGCGGTCGCCGGCGATAAGCGTGTTGCGCCAGTCCCACAACTCGTGATGTCCCAACGGGTGCCGCGATGTTCGATCTCGCCATTCCAGATGCTGCGACCGTCGCCCGAAGTCAGCCCCTTTTTGTCGGGATGCTGGAGTTGTAGATACCGCGTAGCCATGTAAGTGTTCGGTTTCAGGTCTTCTTTCGGAAACTTACGATTATTTTTCTGATCCCATTCGTTGATGATGATGAGGCTGAATGTGTCGAGCAGAACGTCCTGAAGTTTTGTGTTGAGCTGATTCGCGTGACGCTCGGAGATCAGACCCATTTCCTTTGCCAAATCGAAGTTGAAATACGCAATACGGCCACCGCGGCGCTTGCGAACGGGGTATTCGACAAAACCCTCCGGGACCCGCGTGCGAAACGAGTGCGTCCCATCGATTTTCTTGAACGCGCGGTACTCCGAGGTGGGAGTAGACCGCCGCGTCCTAAAGATCTCCATCGTTTAGGGTATCGGAATAATGGCACTCGGAGTGTATGAGCGGTGAGTCATTTTTTGACGATTTGCGTGACTAAGGCTACTTCTTTGACGTGATATCGACACCAGTCCCCAAAGTTTCGGTCATTATGGCCGCTCGCAACGCCCAAGACTACGTGGCAGCGTCCGTTCAGAGCATATTAGGACAGACGCTGCAGGATCTCGAAATCATCGTTGTTAACGATGCAAGCACGGACGGAACCGGAGACGTGCTTCGCCGACTCGAGGCTGCCGATCCGCGTGTGATTGTTTTCGATCATGATGAACGCAAAGGAATCGCGACCACACGGAACGAAGCGATTGCCGTGGCTCGTGCCCCTTATCTCGCCATTCAGGACGCTGATGATCTTGCAGATCCCAAGCGTCTCGAGCGTCAAGCTGCGTTTCTCGATGCTCACCCAGCCACTGCGGTAGTGGGTGGAGCGATTGAAGTCGTGGGTCCGGACCTCCGTCCGATGGGTGTGCGACGTTACCCGACGACCGATGCGTCGTTGAGAAGTGTGATCTACTTTTTCAGTCCGCTTGCGCAACCGGCTGCGATGATTCGCAAGAGCAGCCTGGATCAGGTGGGCGGGTACGATCCGCGCTTTCCACCTGCTGAAGATCTCGACCTTTGGTTCCGTCTGGGTCGGGTCGGAGAGTTGGCAAATTTACCGGAAATCGTCACACGGTATCGTGTGTGGCCTGGCTCCAGCGTGGCTCAACAGTTGCGTCGGACCGAAAAGCTAACGCTTCAGATTCGGCGACGGCATCGACATAACTCTGCGTTTCGTTTTACGCTCGGCGCGCGTTTCTATCAGTGGTTCCATTTCGCGAGTCTTTGGCTCGTGCCTTCACGCTTCAAGCAGTGGCTGTTCTTTCGCTTGCGCGATTCACGAGAGGGCGTCCATGGATAGACCGCCTCGTTTGCGTGTTTTGTTTCAGTTGCCCAGTTTGGATACGGTCTATGCGTATCGAACGATTCACGAGGGATTCAAAAATGGCTTCGAAGCGCTAGGACATCAGTTTCGAACATTGACATCTCAAGATCGGCTCGCAGACGTCCTCGAAACCTACCGTCCGCATCTTTTTATAACGAAGACGCACGACTACTTTCAAAAATTCATCGATTTGAAAGTGCTTCATGATTTTCGAGAAGCAACGGGCATGATCATGGCGACGAAGGTGGACTTCTGGCGATCGCAGTTTGGTCGTTTCAGGATCAACGAAGCGAAGAGTCTTTCGAATGAGCGCGAGAAGACCGAGTTGATTCGGGTGGGGCTTCTCGGAGACATCTTTTTTCATGTAGCCGAGCAAGGCGATCCACGCATGGAAGGCTTTGTTCCAGCGACGGGAAAGCGTTGGCACACCCTACGTCTTGCATGCGATCTCAAACACCACTTCTATGATCCTGATCCGAAGTTTGTTTCCGACATCGCGTACGTGGGTACCAATCTACCCGAGAAGAGGCGCCTTTTTCGTGAGCGTCTGTTTCCGCTTCGAAAAGACTACGATGTTCGCGTGTATGGTCAGGACTGGACGCTGGCAGCACGAGGATTGGGTTTTGCACAGAAGATAGGACAGTACTTCGCGATTCCATGGTTGGCGCGCATTCAGAAACCGAAACTGGGTTTTGATGATGAGCGGAAGATCTATTCGAGCGCACAGATCTCGGTCAATTTTCACGAGGCTTCCCAACGCGAGATGGGTGGGGATGTCAATGAACGGTTTTTCAAGATCTTAGGCTGTGGCGGTTTTCAGGTGACCGATTGGGTGGCCTCGATGGATCGTCTGGTTCCGACGGGGAGCTTTGTTGCCGCAAAGACCGAACGCGAATGGTTCGACGCGATCGATACCCTCATGCATCGTCCCGAAGAACGGCGTCGTCGCGCGGAGAAGGGCTATGATTACGTGCGCGCCCACCATTCTTATGTCAATCGCGCTCTCGAACTGATTGCGCTTTGTGATGACCTTTGGAAGAATCGCTCACCGCATGTTCACGCCGTCGCCGTCCAGCATGAAAACACCGCTTCCCTTTAAAACCGAAGGGCGACTGAGTATCGTCGTTCCGGTTTTTAATGAAGCGCCTCATCTCGAAGCCAACTTGCGGCTTCTTGTTTCAGAGGTCGAGCCGTACGTTGGAAACTTCGAGGTCATTGTCGTTAGCGACGGCAGTACGGACCAAACCAACGAGATTCTTGCGACGCGGTTTGCAAATCGATTCAAGGTCGTTGTGCTCGAACGAAATCAAGGAAAGGGTGCGGCCGTTCGGCGGGGTTTTGAACTCTGCACGGGTGAATGGATATTGTTCATTGATGGTGGGATGGAGCTGCACCCGAAAGAGATTCGTATTTTCCTGGGACTTCGGGCCCTTTACGACGCCGACATCGTTGTGGGATCGAAGCGCCATCCGCAGTCGCAGATTGCGTATCCTTGGTACAGAAGATTTTTGAGCGGGAGTTACCAGTTGATCATTCGTTGGATCTTCGATCTCGACATCACCGACACACAAGTGGGTATCAAGCTGTTTTCGAGCGATGTGATCCGTTCGATCAAAGACAAGCTATCGATCGATCGCTATGGATTCGATCTTGAGATGCTTGTGCTCGCCAAGCGCCATGGTTTTACAAAGATGCTTGAAGCGCCTATTCGTCTCGACTACTTCGAGCGATCGCAGCGTCAGGGTTTACGCGAACTCGTGCACATCGTGCGTGTCGCCTTTGACGTCGCGGTCGATACCATGCGCGTTTATCGACGTCACTGTCTCGGAAACAAACCGTGACCCGAAAGAGCTGGCTGAGTGCGACTGCAGTTGTCGGCATCGGTCACGTGATAGCGGGTCTCCTGCACTACGCCTATCAGGTCCATGCCGCGCGCACATTGCCGGTCGAAGCGCTGGGTGAACTAGGCGCTGTTCTTTCGGTGTGGACATGGGTGGCCGTCGCTGCAGTGGCCTTTCAGGTGTATGTCGTGATGCGCCCGAATACGTCGTTGCGCCCGAATACGTCGTCGCATCCGGGTACATCGTTGCAGCCGAACACGTCCTCGGCGTCGAATAAGTCGTCAAATGAAACGCGTAGCCGGCGACGCTGGTTTTTCTTTGCGGGAGCCGCCCTCGTGCTGGGTGTGGTCGTGCGATCGCAGTCGCCTTGGATCGAGATGTTATGGACCGTACCGACGTTGTTTGCGTTTCATGGATGTGTGGGACGGATCCAGCGCGCGCAGAACTTCGGTTGGTTTGCGCTGACGTCGATCGCAGTGGCTTTTGGTAAGTGGGGATCGGCGATTCGTGTAGATGCGCCGAGTGTCGTTCAGTTTTCGGAGGCGATCGGCTTCGGTTTGGCGCTCGGTTTACTGGTCGCGGTTGTCGGCGTTGCGATGTTGAAAAGGTCCACAGCTTCGGCCGGCATGGTCGCTGGAGTAGCGAACGGTGCAGGAGTAGCGGGTCGTTCGCTCTGGTTCTGGTCTTTGTTGCCAGCGTCTTCACAGCTGGTCTTGCCTTCGAACGATCTCCTGGCCTTTCGGTTTTTTCTGGGGTCGACAACGGCCGGACTTCTCAATCAAACACAGCTTTTCTCAAAGATTCTTTTTTTTGGGCCGGTGGCTCTCTTGCAGGTTGCAGTGAGTGTTCTCAGTGCGACGCCAACGGATCAGGATCGTCGCGGTCTACGGCGCCTGAACATCACGATGTTGTTGCTTTTGCTTTTAGGATCGACCGTACTCAGTACGTGGACAAGTTTCCCGATTCTAGGGACGATCTTTGCGAAGATTCCGATTCCATTTCCGGGTCGAGAGATCGTAGGGCTATCCTGTCTGACAACAGTGCCTTTGTTTTTTGTTCTTGAAGGAATCCAACGTCATGCGATCGCGCGTCGCCCAATCGGGCTGTGGATGTTGGCGATTGCCGTGATCGCACCTTGGTGTGCCGCTCGTATGGCACAGGGGTCGGACGCTTCTCTGCACCTCGAGCGGGCATTGCAGTACAATCTTGTCATCATGACAGCACTTTGTTTGGGAGCATGGGGATGGTCGACCGCAAGCGCACGCCAACGGTCCTGAAGCGAATCGGTGTCGTTGCTGCGCTGTGGACGGCGTACAGTTTGTTAGCGCTCGCTTATCTCTGGCCTGTTCCGCGCGACTTGTCCCATGGTCGCGTGCTCGGTCACGGTGGGGACGAAGTCACCATGGTCGCCTTTGTGGAGCATGTGCGTTCCCTGGCAAAGCGTGCACCGCTCAGCCTCTTGAATCCTTCACTCTTTGTTCCTGAAATTGGTGCTCCTCAAGGAAGCATTGTTTGGATGCCCTACATCGAACGGGTGATCGCGCTTGTTACGGTCCCATTCGCTTCTCCCGAGGTGACGGTCGCGCTGATCATGGCGGTGCTCTATGTTCTTGCGGGGCTCGCGGCATGTGCATTGGGGCAAGCGTTAGGTTTAGGTCTTCTGTTGAGTTTTGTTTTTGGTGTGGCGTACGCCTTCACGCCCTTTATGTACTGGCGGAGTTTTCAGCACCTTGCGCTTGCCGGGATCTTCAACATTGCACTCATGGCGTGGGCAGCTGTCGTCATCGTAAAAAATCCGACACCTAAGCGAGCTATTCTTGTCGCATGCGTGCTCTTGGCCTGTGCGTTCTCTGGGCACTACTTGCTCTTAATCGCCGCGACGTTGGTGCCGTGGATCGCGCTGTTTGTTTTTCGCCACACGTCGGAGCGCTCGCGTCGCCATCGGTGGTACGCAACCGCGATCGTCGTGCCGTTCCTTGCCTTTCTGTTGTGGATGAAAACAAATCCTCACCTGGGGCAAACGTCGCTGAGAACCGAGGCCACGACATTTGATACGCCTCGTGCTCACGATCCGGGCGCTGATTGGGCTGTGCTCGTGTTCTCCGCGCAAGCGATCGACTACCTGTCCGGAAACTTTGACGAGCGTGTGCGTGATCTCAATCCCGCGCGAGGGTGGTTGAATGACGTGATTCGAAAACGTCACCGGAATGACTTCTATGCGCACGAACACAGCGTCGGGATACGATGGTGGGTGCTGGTGTCCTTTGGGTGTGCGCTCCTTGCGGTACGACGAAGACGTCTTGGGGGCGACGATCGTCGATGGATCATACTGGGACTTGGGATTGCTGCGATCGGTTTTTTTCTTTCACTCAGTCCGCGCATGATAGCGCCGTTTGGAATCGGGATCGGCCCGTCACGTTGGGTCCACGCTCTTGTTCCTGAAATGCGGGCTCCCAATCGCTGGGGAGTGGCCACACATCTCGGTGTTCTGATCACTGCGTTTGTTTATTTGGGGTGGCAGATCCGGCGGTGGGCCGTCGATCGTCGCTGGAAAAAGTGGCGACCGGAGATCATTGTTCCTATGCTCGCTCTGGTGATCACGCTCATCGAGTTTCCGCCAACGTTTCAGGTGCCCACGCAGGCGGCGATCGCACGTAGTGGTCCGCTCTTGACCGAAGCAAATCGCTGCGGTCGTGTTGTCGCGGTTCCGTATCTCGCAGCCGATCGTGGCGAAACATACCGTGTGATCACAGAGCTTTCGAACTCAACCTGTGCACTGGTCAATGGGCAACAGGATCCGCGTGTCGATCTCTTTTTGCGCGAGCGTTTTAAAAAAAGCGGACGGGCAGCGCGTGCGACCGCAAACTGTCTCGGGGTCGAAGGGTTTTGGCTTACGGACAAGTCCGCGAAGGACGAATGGGAAGCGCTTTGTGACAGTTCTGGCCTTCATGTATCGCCGACTTCGGATCGCTTCTGTATTCGTGACGGCGCAGAGCGCACCGATTCTCAGAATCGCGAGAGTCGTGAGACTCGTGAGAATCGGGTGAGTCGGGCGAACGACTGGAGAACCTGTATTTTCTAGCGTCAACCCCGTGATTTTTTGTTACGATCGACATCATTAGCATATTAGTGTGGTGACCTACGTAAACTCGAAGGAGGCAGCGATGGATTGGTCAGTTTTCAGTGCGGAAGGGTTTCAATTCCTGTTCCGATGGTTTCATATTTTCTTTGGCGTGATCTGGATTGGGTTGCTTTATTATTTCAACTTTGTTCAGGGCGAATATTTCAAAGAAACGGACCCTGCGGCGAAAACAGCGGCCATTCAAAAACTTGTTCCACGCGCCCTGTGGTGGTTTCGATGGGCTGCGAAGGTGACGTTTATAACCGGCTGGACGATCATTTTGATGAAAGGTCACACGGCTGGGCACGAGATCTACATGACCTCATGGGGCATACTCATTCTGACGGGTGCCATACTCGGAACGATCATGTATCTCAATGTGTGGTTGGTGATTTGGCCGAACCAGAAGGTTGTGATTGCAAAAGCTCTGGGGCAACCGACCGAAAAAGATGCGGCCATTTGCGGTGCAAAAGCTGCGCTGGCTTCGCGTACGAACGTTCTGTTTTCGATTCCGATGCTGTTTTTCATGGGCGCCGCTAGTCACCTTCCGGTAGGGATCGATGCGGAGTCGAGCATGAGTCCGCTCGTCATCGCGCTTGCGGTGATCATCGGTGGTTTGGAATGGAATGGTCTTAAGGGAAAACTCGGTCCGATGACAACGGTCAAGGGTGTGATCACGTGCGGCTTTGTGTTGGCGGTCGTGCTCTATGGTCTCGTTGAGGTTCTGTTATAGCCCCGAGTATCGTCACTTTCGTGTTTCTTGTGTTCACGGCGTGTTCGAAGAAAGAACCGAGCACGCCCGTGAGTCCGGAGATACGAGGTAGGGCGGTCTATATGGCAAACTGTATCTCGTGTCATAACGCCGACCCGACAAAACCGGGTAGTATTGGTCCAGAAGTTCAGGGGGCCTCCGTCGAACTACTACGCGAACGGATCATGAATGCGGCTTACCCAGCGGGTTATCAACCGAAGCGCAAAACAACCGTGATGCCCAAGCAGCCGCAGCTTGTGAGCGAAGTAGAGGCTTTAGCTGCCTTTCTGAAGTAGACTGAGTCTATGGCCATTCCGGTCCTAGCGATTTCCAATCGAGCCGAAGATATTGCGCTCGGGGAGCGTCTCGCTAAAGACAATAATCTTCCATTTCATAGCACTCTGGCGCGCGACCGGATGCGTAGTCTTTTGATGGATTTTCCACAGAGCCTAATCTTGTGGGATGCGGATCACGCGAAAGCACTTGATGAGACCAACCCGACGTCGATCAAGTCCATTAACGTGATCTTAAAGGAACTCAGTAAGCCGCAGAAGATCTTTGCCATCACGGACAAACCTCTCAATGAAAACAAACTTCTTTCTGAGATCGGGCACTTTGGTCACCACGTGTTCCGACGGTTCGAGAGCCCTGCACCGGGGATTCTTTCGCGTCTCTTGGCTGCTTCATTGATTGGTTATCCATTTGGTATCCAGCGTTTTGTTTCTGAAGCTACCAAGCCGCGTGTGATCACACTCAAGGATTCGGCACAGCGTCCCGCGGTTGTTCAAGCCGTGCAGAATGTTTTTGAGAAGACGGGTGTGCCCGAGCGTCTCGCGGCGCAGATTGCTCAGGCCTCAGACGAGCTTTTGCTGAACTCGATTTACTCCGCACCGCCTGAACGTCCTTTGACCGATACAAACCTTGTCTTTCCAGCTGATAAACCGATTGAGCTCACGATTGCGAATGACGAAGAATATTCGGTGCTATGTGTGGCCGATAGTTATGGAACTCTGAAAAAAGAAGTGGTTCTGAGTTTCATTCGACAAAACTTCAAGAACACTTCGTTCGAAGTCGAGGGTCCGCGCAAGAGTGGTTTGGGGCTCAATGGCGTGATTCAATCGGGAATCAGTCTTTTGTTCATCAGTCGACCAAAAGTACGAACCGAGGTTTTCCTTTTCTTTCCGAGAGTGAAAAATTATAAAGACTTTCGAAAAGGTTTTCGCTTCCTCAGTCTTCTGTCGGACTAGGACACGCCCTAAGTTTTATGCCAATCAAGAACACGGACCCACAACCAGTTACCCGGCGTTTGGCTGATTATAGGCCGCCGAGTTTCCGAGTCGAAACAACCGAACTGACGTTCGAGCTCTATGAAACGTTCACACTGGTTCGGAACCGAATGGTTTTGCGTGCTGGCGAGAAGAAAACAGCGGATCTGCGGCTTGATGGCGAGGCTCTCACGCTCGTGGGAGTGTGGCAGATCGGGTCCGACGGTTCTCGAAAAGCACTTCCTGCTGAGCGCTACCAGGCCGACGAGTCTGGACTGACCGTTCGAGGAGTCGATCCTGAGCTCACGCTTGAGGTCGAAACACGCATCGAACCCCATAACAACACGGCGTTGAGTGGGCTTTATCGATCGGGTGGAATGTTTTGCACGCAGTGCGAGCCTGAGGGTTTTCGAAGGATTACGTACTTCGTCGATCGCCCTGATGTGATGTCACGTTATCGCGTGACGATCGAAGCTGCTAAGAAGAACTATCCGCATCTATTGTCGAATGGAAACAAGACCGCTTCCGAGGATCTTCCGGAAGGACGGCATCGTGTGGTCTGGGAGGATCCGTTTCCAAAGCCGAGTTATCTTTTTGCATTGGTTGCCGGGGATCTCGGATGTGTCTCAGATTACTTTGTTACCGCATCGGGGCGACGTGTTCTTTTGGAAATCTATTGTGACAAGGGAAACGAAGGGCGTTCGCATCACGCTCTTTTTGCACTCAAACAGGCCATGAAGTGGGACGAGATCGCGTACGGTCGCGAGTGCGATCTGGACCAGTACATGATTGTCGCGGCGGACTACTTTAACTTTGGTGCGATGGAGAACAAGGGTCTCAATATTTTTAACTCCAGTTATGTTCTCGCGAGTGAAGAGACAGCAACGGATGAGGATTTTCATAACATTCTCGATGTGGTGGGGCATGAGTACTTTCATAATTGGACCGGAAATCGTGTCACCCTGAGAGATTGGTTTCAGTTGAGTCTCAAAGAGGGGCTCACCGTACTTCGCGAGCAGGAGTTCAGCGCGTGGAGCTCATCGGAAACACTCCAGCGCATTCGAGACGTCACGCGGATGCGATCCGTTCAGTTTGTGGAAGACGCCGGTGCGATGTCGCATCCGGTGCGTCCTGACGCGTATGTCGAGATCAACAACTTCTATACAGCGACCGTTTATGAAAAGGGTGCGGAGGTTATACGCGTTCTGAAAACCTTGGTCGGGCCGACAGCGTTTCGAAAGGGCACGGATCACTATTTTGAAACTTACGACGGTCAGGCTGTCACCGTTGAAGCGCTTGTCTCAAGTGTTGCGGCGGCGGGCGGTTTCGACCCCACACAGTTCTATCGGTGGTACACGCAAGCGGGTACGCCGCGCGTGAAAGTGTCTCAGCGATGGGACGAGCGATCGCGGACATTTGAGATCAGCCTGCAACAAAGCACGCCGCCGACGCGAGGCCAGTCTGAGAAAGGTCCGCAAGTGTGTCCTGTTGTGATGGGTTTATTGGGAAAGACGGGCCAGGCTATTCCGCTCGAGCTTGAAGGCGAGAAACCTGTCCGCATCGAAGAGGAGAAGACCCTTCGATTCACGGACGATCATTCTGTGTTTCGCTTTAAGAATGTGAGTGAGCGACCCATCGTGTCCCTGTTTCGAAGATTCTCGGCGCCTGTGATCGTCGAGATGGATCGTACTTCGGACGAGCTCTTGTTCTTGCTCCAACATGATACGGATGGGTTCAGTCGTTGGGACGCAGCCCAGGCGTTTCTTCTGCGATGGGTGAAGCAAGCTGCGGCTGGCGAGACCGACGAAAAGACGCTTGATCCGTGGGCCGAGGCTCTCGAGCGTGCACTGGAGGTTGCCATCCATGACGGCGGTAAGAGTAGCAGTAAAGGAAGTCGTTCGGATCGTGCTCTTGCTGCACGACTGCTGGATATTCCCACTGTTTCGGAACTGATTCCGCGTTTCGAGTTCGCTGATCCTCTCGCGCTCTATCGTCTTGAACGTCGTGTGGCTCGGGCTCTGAGTGAGCGCATGATCCATCAGATTCCGAACTGGGTAACGATACTGACCAAGGCCAGCCAGCCCAAATGGAATTTTGAGTTTTCTGGAATACGGGCGCTCAAAAACCGCTTGTATGATCTTTGGAGTCTGGCACGTCCCGACGAAGCGGAGATCGCCGTGACAGCGGCCTATCGGTCAGCGCTTACGATGACCGAGCGTCTGGGTGCTCTTCGAATAGTGGCTCGATCGGCATGGAAAAGTCGCGCGACGGTTCTTGAGGACTTTCGGAAGCGCTACGAGAAGCAGACCCTTATCCTGAACAAGTGGCTTGCGGTTCAGGCGGTAGCTGCGACAGAAGACGCATTCGATCGCGTGACTGCGCTCACGACGCATGCCGTGTTTGATGAGCTCAATCCAAACAGCGTTCGTGCACTGCTAGGTGGTTTTGTGCGCGAAAACCCGCTTGGATTTCACGAAAAGCTTGAGCGGACGTATCCTTGGGCAGCCGATTGGATACTCAAGCTGGATGCCAAGAATCCTTCAGTTGCGGCCTATCTCTGTCAGGTGTTTACTAGCCATCAGGGGCTCGCTCCGCGTTATGGTGAGGCGATGCGTACGCAGTTAAGTCGATTGTCACAGGCGAAAGGGCTTTCACCCAATGTTCGTGAGATCGTTCAAAAAAGTTTGGAACCGTAGATCGACGATCGCCGTTCTATTGCTGTGTGTTTTTGCGTGTGTCGCATTTGCGGGGGCACTGAGTGTATTCGCAGCCGATGAAGAGACCGAAGAAGCGGTGAATTCCGTTAAGAACGCAGCGACATCTCCCACGCTTCAGAAAAAACCGACGACCTCTCCGGCGAATCCTGTGGGGACATACCCGTTACCGCCTGTGGGTCCCACGCGGATCGGTTCGGATCGTCAGGGCTTTGGAGAAACGGAAGACAAGTCACAGAAAAACGTTCGGCCTAAACTTGAGGGTGACGTGATGTATTACCATGACGTCTATGGCGCGCCTCCTAAGGCGACGGCAAAGCCAGTTGAGCTGACGCGTGAGACGGTTGAAGGGGAGATTGGTGATTTTGACCAACGTACGGTGGAAATCATCACCGACGGACACCGCTATCGTGTTCCGCGCGCGGTGTTTGGTAAGCGCGCCGATATTCGTCCTGGCGTGCGTGCGCGTTTTCAGGCGTCGGAGGCAGAACTCAAGAGTTACGAGATCAACCGCTAGAGGGTTTAGATTTTGTTTTTTTGCGCGCGAGATTCAGCGTGCCCATCCACTCGAAAGCTGGCGGTGTCTTGACGATGATGGTCCAACTGGTGCCGCTCGATGCAAAAAAGTTTACATCCGTACGACGAACAGGGACCTTCGAGCTCCGTCGAATGGCCGGGACCTTATAGTCCTTGCCGCCGCCCGTGAGATTGATGAAGCGTCCTTCGCCTGAGATTGAAACCCAGTATTCGCCAGCCGGGATGTCGGTGTCGCCGGCGCATGTCGCCTGCTTCAGAATAATCTTCATCCGTTTGTTTCATGATTAAAGGGAGCTCGTTTTTTGTCAAGAAAGTGACATCGATGGCCACAACCGCGTGTCGATGTTTGGCAGGGGTTTTATTGGGGCTTTGCCTTGTCAGTTCCGGGACGCGACCCTACAATCAAAAAGAAAAGGACATCAAAGAAAATGGCGAAAACAGCGATTGTCGAAGTCGAAGGCAAAAAGTTCGAGTTCCCGGTGGTCGAAGGTTCGGAGGGCGAGAAAGCGATCGATATCAGCACGCTCCGTGCGAAGACGGGTTATATCACACTCGACAATGGTTATATGAACACCGGTGCCTGCGCTTCGAAGATCACTTTTCTCGATGGAGAAAAAGGTATTCTTCGTTATCGCGGATACGATATTCAAGATCTCTGCGAAAAATCATTTTTTGTTGAAGTGGCGTTTCTGCTGATCTACGGCCATCTGCCGTCGGAGAAAGAGCTCCAAGAATTTCGTCATCGTAATACCAACCATTCCCTCATTCATGAAGACATGAAAAACTTTTTTAACACCTACCCGGGCGGTGCGCACCCGATGGCGATCTTGTCGTCGATGGTTTGCTCGCTGTCGGCGTATTATCCAGAGCTTCTGCAGGCCGACCAGTCGGCCGAAGAGCGTGATGCGACCATCACACGTATTTTTTCCAAGGTTCGCGTGTTAGCTGCGTTTGCCTACAAGCGTTCGATTGGACAGCCATTCGTTTATCCGCGCAACGATCTAACGTACGTCGAAAACTTTCTCAGCATGATGTTTGCGATACCGGCTGAGCCCTATGCTATGGATCCAGTGATCAAGAAAGCTGTGGATCTGCTTTTCATTTTGCACGCGGATCACGAACAAAACTGTTCCACGTCAACGGTCAGAATTGTGGGCTCTTCGAAAGCAAATCTGTTCGCTTCAATTTCGGCTGGGGTCTGCGCTCTCTGGGGACCCAGTCACGGTGGTGCTAACCAAGAAGTGATCGAGATGCTCGAGGCGATTCACAAAGCTGGCGGCGATTACAAAAAGTTTCTCGCGCGCGCTAAAGACAAGGCCGACACGTTTCGTTTGATGGGATTTGGTCACCGCGTTTACAAGAACTTCGATCCACGTGCAAAGATCATCAAAAAAGCCTGCGACGACATTTTAGGTAAGCTCGGGATCAATGATCCTTTGCTCGAGATTGCAAAGGGGCTCGAAGAAGAAGCGCTCCGCGACTCGTACTTTGTCGAACGTAAGCTTTATCCAAACGTCGATTTTTACTCGGGCATCATCTACCGTGCGATAGGAATACCGACCAACATGTTCACGGTGATGTTTGCTCTCGGACGGCTACCGGGTTGGATCGCTCAGTGGAAAGAGATGATCGAGGATCCGGGGATGAAGATCGGTCGTCCGCGCCAGATCTACACCGGCGAAACGCCCCGTAAGTACGTTCCGATCGAAACGCGGAAGTAAGCAGCTTACGTCTTATTAAAATAGCGGTCGATTTGCAGAAGCCCTGTTTGGAGCAATGCCGCAAGGAATGCTGCCTCGCTAGCGTCCGCTTTTTCGAGTTTGAACTCCAGTCGGCCGATGTCCAGAAAGTCCGTGATGCGTTTCGTGAAGCGGTCCGGGCACGGGATGGCTGTGCCATTTGAAAAGACCGTAGTGCTTTTCGACGGTGTCGACGTCTCGTGATAACAGGCGCGCACTCTTGGATTGCGAAACAGACGCAGACTATCTTTCCCTAAGCGTTTCTCAAGCCAACTCTCTGAGACCACACGCGGGTGCCTTTCAATATAGCGTCTCGGACGCGTGACCGTCCTGCCGAGTGCGTCTGCGACGGCAGCGTCGGAAGCAGTTGTGAGTCTCAGCAGCTTCTTAACGTGCTTGATGTAGGTATGTCCAAGTGCTCCCGGTCGTGCCGTGAGCCTGATCCCTGGGTCCGTTAACAGGGTATTCGTTGGAGGCTTTTTTCCGCGTTTGGCGGCTGGCAGTGCTCGCCAAATCTCGCGTAAAAGAGGCGCGCGAAACCCTATCGACAGCGTCAGTGTCGACGTGATCGCCTTGCCGTCATGGGCGTAGTCGGGAGGCAGGTAGAGCGCATCACCGCGATCGAGGTCGCGGGCCGCCGTGGGGCGAAAGTCTTTTAGGATGCGTAAAGGAAGGCCGGGTCGACATGGGTGTTCTCTGGCTGGAGCCGTTTCGATTTGCCACTGCCGCTTTCCTTGAAGTTGCACAAGAAAGACATCATAGCGATCCGTGTGTGCACCCACGCCGCCTCCGGGCGTCGCGTAGCTGACCATGAGATCATCAAAACGCCACCACGGTAAGAATCGAAAGCGATGCCACCACTGCCAGTAGGCCGGAATCCAGGTCTCCACCTCACGTACGAGAAGTGTCCAGTTCGTAGTGGGTAGGATTCGAAAATCACGAGTCGTGAGCCCTGGCGAGGATCTAAGGCGCCACTGCGATGTCGGATCTGAAGTGGGTCTCTGAATCAGGCGCGCATCGGCAGTCGGCTCGAGCGCAATTCCAGCAAGAATCTCTGGCGTCATCCCGCGCGGAAGCGAGCGAAAGGCCTGCTTCAAGAAGCGCGGCTGCTTCTGCCAGAGATCCATGCGCGGTAAAGGCATTCGCATGAATAGTCTATGGCATGCTTTTTCGTGCTGGAGAATATTTTAAGTAACTAGGGCGTGTCCTTATTCCTGGCTTTGGCTCTTGAGCGCGACCTTGAAGTTTTTCAATTCCTGATCCGTCTGATCTTTGATGGCGAACTCAATTTGGTATTCGATACAGACAGCCTGCAAGACGGAGTTTTCGATCGTCACGCTGAAACAAACATCTTCGCCCGTGGACAGGTTTGAAATATGTCCGGGCGTGATCGATTGGATCACGTGCAGAGGATCGTCTTTGACGTCGATGATGACGTCAAAGCTGGTGATTTGAGCGACACCGGCTGCGATCGTCTGTGCGATGTTTTGTGAGCTGCACGTTGGCGTTCCGTTGGCTGTTGTTTGGTAAACGATCGGATCGTCCGGCAAGAATTCGCAAGGGTCACTGGAGTCGCCGTCGCCGTTCAGGTCGATGGCGCTGCGAGCGATCGCATCAGTGTTTGTTGCGAGAGTTTCCATTTGTGCGAGTTGCGGATAACCACCGGCCATGGGTTCAACCGCTATTCCCATGACGTGAATTCCGGCTGCTGTGAGGGCAGCTTCAGCTGCAGCCTGCGAATGGCCGATGCCGTAGCTTGCCAATGGCAATGTTTTGAAAACAGCATCCGTGATCAAGATGATGATCTTGCTCGAGGATGTTCTCCAGCCCAGGCTGCTCGGCGCAATCACCGTGGAGCTCATGTACGTGAGACCGGCGCCAGTGGCTGCTTGATAGAGAGCCTCTGTTGCGGTTTCAGGAACGTCTCCTCCCGCTGAAGCGACGATGCCGGCGATCGCGGAGTGGATCGCAGCTGCATCCGTCGTGAGTGGCTGTAGAACACGATAAGGGAAATCGTTTGTGGAGCCGCCGCCCAATGGAAACATGACCGAATTAAAATCTCGATAGTCGGCAACACCCATCTGGACATCGTCTGACAGTGTGGCAAATCGGCTGGCGATGTCGATCACACTGTTGCGGACTTGGTTGATGGCGAGTTGCATGGACCCTGTGGAGTCGAACAGGAAAACAACATCAATGGGGCCAGCGGGCGGAAAAACGTCGGCAGTCTGAGCGCAGAACGTGAACTCGCTCGCCTGGCTGAAGAGCACGGGGACCGTGTAGTCGGCGGGACTGGCCGTCTCTGGTACGCAGCTGAAGTTTTTGGAAGGCGAAGGAGAGCACCCCGGCTGGGTGGAGGTGACGGCCGTTAGGGCCAGAACGGAAGTGAAGCGGACGAAGATGCTGCGCATTAAATATATCTTATTATGAATAAATCTTAACAATCAAGTGTGTCGTTACACACCTGGCCACACCTGGCCACACCCGGACAAACCTAGACGAACTGGGCCAAGCTTGGCTCCAAAGCCCACAGTTTCTCTATCCGCTCGCATTGATTCATTGAGTAATCCATATTTTTTTGTAATATATTGCCCCTGTGAGAATAAGTACGCTTGAAGAATACGGAATTCGTTGCGCCCTCCAACTCGCGCGCGAATACGGCCAAGGTCCAGTCGCGGCGTCGCAGATCGCGAAGCTGGAGCGCATTTCGACCGAGTATGTCGGTAAGATCATGTTTCTTCTTCGCAAGAGCGGCCTTGTTCAGGCCGAGCGGGGTACTCAGGGAGGATTTTTTCTTACGCGCGAACCGCATGCGGTCAATCTCAAGGAGTTGGTCGACGCCCTTTCGTCCTCGCCTAGCGCGACAGCGACAGCGACGGTCGACCAGCATTTCTGTAACCAGTTTTCCGGAACCGAGACCGAGTGTGTGCATCAGCGCGAAGGCGAGTGTGCGATTCGCCCGGTGTGGAGTGTGTTGATGGGTTATTTCGACGATGTTTTGTCGAAACTCACACTGGGAGATCTGTTACAGAAGGAAAAAGCGATGCACGTCCAGGTTCATGAGTATGCGTCTGGAAAAGCGCGCCGAGTTCTGCAAACGTTTACAGAGGAGTCGCCGTAACGTGGGTAACATGCTCGAAGTTAATGATCTCAGTGTTTCCATCGAAGGAAAAAAAGTGCTCGATTCGGTGCGGCTGGCCGTTAAGGCGGGCGAAGTTCACGCACTTCTCGGGCGAAACGGTTCTGGTAAAAGTTCACTAGCACTCACGCTCATGGGACACCCCAAGTACACCATCACCTCTGGAGAGATTCTCTTTGAAGGGGTTTCGATCAATGGCTGGTCGGCAACAGAACGTGCGCGCGCCGGTATCTTTCTCAGTTTTCAGAATCCACCAGCGCTTCCGGGTGTTGTGACCGGGCAGCTTTTGCGCGCGAGTCTGCGAGCCACTCAGGCTGGCGTACCTAGCTCGGCCCGACAAGCGCGGGAACGTATTCGGGCAGAGGCCAAGGATCTTGGTATTGCGGAGTCGTTTTTGGGACGCTCCTTTAATGACGGCTTCAGCGGGGGTGAGCGTAAGCGGATGGAAGCACTTCAGTACCGGCTTCTGAAACCTAAGCTTTCCGTTTTTGATGAAACAGACTCGGGTCTTGATCGCGATGCTGTGCGGTTGGTGTGCGATCGTATTCGGGAAACACGCAGTCCCGAGCGCGCGATCATCGTGATCACCCATTACCACCGTATGCTCGAAGCGCTCGAGCCCACACATGTGCATTTTCTTCAGGACGGCACGATCGAAAGGTCAGGCGATATGTCGCTGGCTCGTACGATTGATCTTTCGGGATTTTCTGCGGTGACGGATGTGCGTTGATGGTCATGCCGGGCACCGATCTTTTTCGATTTTCTCCTTATAAGACGGCTCAGTTTCCGATTGGAACGGGTTTGTCTCAGACGAGTCTTGTGAAACTCGAGACCGTCGACGGTTCGCCGCTGCCCCCCGGTATTTCGGTGACGAGCCTTGCGGATGTTGGGCACGGTTTCGAAGCGCTGGCGCATGCTGCTGCCGAGAACTCCGATCCCGTTTTTGTAATGGCCCGCCAATCACCGTCGGCACCGCTCGTGATTGGTGTGAGTGCAGGCGTTCGTGTTTCCACGCCGTTACGACTGAGTTTCCGTGAGTCCGACGATCGTCTGCCGGAAGGGACGCTCGCTCAGTCAGCCGAAGTCCACTTGATTTTGGGTGAAGGCGCATCGGTCACAGTTTTAGAGGATTGGAATGTCAGTCGTTTGATCTGTGAGCACACGGTTGTGATTCTCAATCAAGTCCTTGCTCCCGGCGCGACACTGGATCTGGGACGTATGGTGCATGGCCGTCCTCGCGACGGAAGTGCGCGCTTTTTTGTCCGCGCCAAACTCGGCCTCCGTGCTCAAAGCACCGCGCGTACGTCGACACTGCTCATGGGTGGTGATGCCACACAGATTCGAGCCGTGACGGAACTTCACGAGGAGGCGGCCTCCATAACCGCGTCCCACCTGATTGTGGGCGAACGCCACCAGCATCTCGATCTAGCGGCTGAAGTGCATCATCACGGACGAAAAACTCAGAGCGATCTTCGCGCAAATTATTTTTTGAGCGACGAGAGTGTCGGAGTATTCAATGGAACCGTTTGGATTCACCCGAAGGCTGCGGGTTCGAAGGCCTATCAGAAGAGTCGCTGTTTGCTTGCAAGCGATAAGGCAAAAATGCACGCGCTGCCAAAGCTCGAGATTTTGACCGACGATGTTCAGTGTGCTCACGGCGCATCCGTCAGTCCTCTGGAAACAGAGCATCTGTTTTATCTCGAATCACGTGGGTTCTCTCGGCCCGAAGCCGAGCACTGGTTGCGCCTTGGGTTTGTTCGTTCCGCTCTAGAGCTCGTGACATCGCCGACATTGAAGGCTGAATGGATAACCTGTCTCGAGAGCGAACGCGGGTTTGTGTTTGGTGACGCCATGGGTGCGCCGGGTGGCGACGATGCGTGATACGATGCTCAGTCAAGACGTACGCACGCAGTTTCCATTTTTTGATCCTGAAACGGGCGCGCGTACGACTTATCTAGACTCGGCTGCTACCTCTCAGAAGCCCCGCAGTGTGATCGATCGAATCGCGCGTTACTATGCGACCGAGAATGCAAATGTGCGTCGCGGTGCCTATCGGTTGAGTCATCTTGTGAGTGAGGCTTACGAGAATGTACGGACCCGGTGGGCCACGTCCCTGGGAGTGTCTCCACAGCAATTGATTTTCACACGTGGAACGACAGAAGCGATCAACCTACTGGCTCACGGTGTAGGCGAAACCGGATTGAGTAAGGATGACGTGGTGGCCGTGACGCGGATGGAGCATCACGGAAACTTTGTTCCTTGGCAATACGAAGCCCGACGCACCGGAGCTCGTTTTGAGATCGTCGAGTTGAATGCGGATGGCACCATCGATCGTGTTTCGCTGGCGCGTGTTCTCGAGCTCAAGCCGAAGATTTTGGCGATCGCAGCCGCGAGTAACGTCTTGGGTACGATCAACCCCATCGCTGAGACCGCGGCGCAGGCAAAGCTTGTCGGTACGCGCGTGGTCGTTGATGCCGCGCAGATGGCGCCGCACGCTCAGGTGCAGATCCAGGCGATGGGACCGATCGACGCGCTTACGTTTTCGAGTCATAAGTGCTTTGGTCCAACGGGAACGGGCTTGCTCTGGGTTCGACAGGACTGGCTCGAAGAACTCCCCCCGTATCAAAAGGGTGGGGACATGATCGCGCATGTCGGTGACTACCAAACACAGTGGAACGATCTTCCGGCACGCTTTGAGGCGGGCACGCCCTCCATTGCAAGTGTTTTGGGTTTTGGGGCGGCTCTTGAGTTTATTGAAGGCATCGGTTGGGAGAAGATTCAGGAGATCGAAGAAGCTCTTTCGTCGTATCTACGAGCGGGTCTCGAGTCACTATCAAGTGTAACTGTGGTCGGTCCTCCGCGCGGTCAGGCACGCGTGCCGCTCTACAGTTTTTCGGTTGTGGACATTCATCCGCACGACATGGCGACATTTCTCGACCATCGTGGGATTGCGGTTCGTTCGGGGCACCACTGTACGCAACCATTACATCGACACTTAGGTGTGCCCGGCACCGTTCGCGCAAGTCTTGCGGTCTATAACAATCGTGCGGATATTGATCACTTTGTTAAATCGGTTGACGAAGCGATCGCGTACTTTCGAGGCCGCATGCGGACTTCTGTCACGGCAACTACGGCACATTCGGGAGTACATCTGTGATGGAAACGTCGGAGAAAGATCTCCCTGATCACTTGCGTGAGTGGTTGCGTGCTGTGCAGGACCCCGAACTCTTTATGAGTCTGGTTGACTTGGGTCTCATCTACCGCGCTTCCATTGATGAAAAGGGGCACGCCAACGTCGACTTCACGCTGACGAGTCCTGGATGTCCGGCGGGGGATCAGCTCGTTGCGGATGTAACGAATCGAATGAAAGCACACGAAGGCGTGACATCGGTCTCGGTCAATGTCGTGTGGGAACCCAAATGGGACCCCGCAACGATGGCTTCCGATGAGGCCAAAGACGTGCTTGGTATCTGGTGACGTTCTCGACTCACAAGTTGTCAAGAAAAACTTTGGTACAAAATCCTAAAAAATCAGTTGTCCCCTCAAGTCATTTGAAGAAATAATGCTTGTTGAAATCAGAACGAAGCTGCAGGACCAAGTGTTGGGGGACCCGAGTTCCGGGTTTTACTATTGAAATGGTTGGTTAAAGGTTTTATACCTCACGAGGTCTCCGGAACTTGACTGCCGGGCTCGTTTTTTTCTACGAGGAATCTCGAATAGGAGCGGTGGATGGGCAACAAGGAAATTCGCATTGCAATAGCTGGTGTAGGGAATTGCGCCAGTTCTCTTTTGCAAGGTCTCGAATATTACAAAAACAGTGACGGAAAAGGAGTTCCGGGACTTACATTTCCGTTGCTCGGCGGTTACCACCTTCGTGACATCAAAGTAGTCGCTGCATTTGATGTTGATCAGCGCAAAGTCGGACGTCCACTTCAGGCCGCGGTTTTCGCGCCACCCAATTGCACGACGATTTTTCAAAAAGAACTTCCTGACTACGGCGTAACGGTACAGATGGGCGAAATTCTGGACGGAATTGCGCCTCATATGACTCAGTATCCGGAAAACCGCGTCTTCGTCGCTTCGGATGCAAAACCCGTGAACGTGGCCGAAGTGTTGCGTTCCTCGAAAGCGGAAGTACTCGTGTGCTACTTACCGGTCGGTTCCGAACAAGCCGTTCGTTACTACGCACGGGCCTGCTTAGAGGCAGGCGTTGCGATGGTCAATTGCGTTCCTGTTTTCATTGCGACCAATCCAGAGTTTGCAAAAGAGTTTGAGCAAAAGGGCATTCCGATCGTCGGCGACGACATCAAGAGCCAGTTCGGAGCAACGATTCTCCATCGCGTGCTGACCCGTACGTTGGGTGATCGCGGTGTATCGCTCAAGCGCACGTACCAACTCAATACGGGTGGCAACACGGATTTTCTCAACATGTTGGATCTCAATCGCCTGAAGAGCAAAAAGATTTCGAAGACGGAAAGTGTTCAGTCGCAGCTCGATGTTCGTCTGCCCGAGGAAGATATCCACATTGGTCCTTCGGACTATGTGCCGTGGCAGAAAGACAACAAAGTGTGTTTTCTGCGTATGGAATGGGAAGGCTTCGGAGGTGTTCCGATGCACTTTGAAGGTCGCCTCAGCGTAGAAGATTCTCCAAACTCAGCCGGCGTCGCAATCGATGCTATCCGCTGCGCTAAGCTCGCTCTCGATCGCAAGATCGGTGGCCCGCTGGATGAGATCTCGGCATTCACGATGAAGTCGCCGCCTAAGCAGTTCCGCGATACGGATGCGAAGCGGTTGCTTGAGAAGTTTATCGAAAACTAGGGCGTGTCCTCATTTGTTATGACCGCATTCGCCCAAAGGGTTGAAGCGTATTTTTGATACGGCATCGTCACTCCTCCTCGATTTAGCACCACTAAATCTTCGTCGTCGTTCCTCACCTTATCAAAAATACGCTTCAACGAGCTGGTCATAACAAATGAGGACACGCCCTAGAGCACAGCGCTTTTGCCGTCAGCGCGTTTCAGCAGCCACGTACCGTGCAAACGCGGGTAGTGCGTCGTCAAGATCGATTTTGAGCACACAGGGCACATCGTAAGGATGGAGTTCATTGATGCGCGCCGAAAGCGCACGAAACGTCGACGCTCGCGCCTTGAGTAAGGCCGCGACTTCCGTGCCTTTCTCAATTTTACGTTTCCAATGGTACCGCGCTTCGATCGGAAAAAGATTCGCGCACGCAATTCGGCGTTCGGCTAAGAGCTGATCGACGATTTTGTGTGCGATCTTGCGAGTTGGAAAGGTGACGTAAACCCAGGCGAGCTTCATGTCTTGATGGAGAAGGGATTAAAGTCCGTTGATCGATCGTAATAGTCTTCGTTCTCGACGCGCTTGAGCCAAGCAACAAAGCGATAAGTAAACGGTGTGGCCAATACTTCCCAAAGTATCTTAACGACGTAGTTTGAGAGCATAACTGTGAAAAGAAGTGAGTTCGGCCAAATGCCTCCGAATGCGATGGGGTAGAAGATCAAGGTGTCGACGCCTTCGCCCACGATGGTCGAGCCGATCGTTCGAACGAAGAGCAGGCGTCCGTTGGTGAGAAGTTTCATTTTTGCGAGTGTGTAGGAGTTGAAGAACTCGCCAAAAAAGTACGCCAGCATCGATCCAGCCACGATGCGAGGCGTAGAACCAAAAACCGTTTCGTAAGCAGCCTGGTGAGGCCAATCGGCGGCAGGTGGTAACCCCACAACGACCCAAGACATCAGCGTGATGAACGCAAGCGAGATAAAACCTGCCCATACGACCTTGCGTGACCGCGCGTAGCCGTAGACTTCGGTGAGAAAGTCTCCAAAGAGATAGATGATAGGAAAGAATAAGACACCCGCACCAAACGTGAATCCCCAGAGTGTGACTACTTTTCCGGGTCCGATGAGATTGGCACCGATCAAAGCCGTACAAAATGCAGCCATGATCAGGTCGTAATATCGGTACTGTCGATTTCTGGTCATGCGACGGAAGAATATCACTAAAGATTTCAAAAGGAGAATGATAAGAGAGGACGTTCATGGAACTGCTGCCGCAATCGTTAGCTGAAGTGATCGCGCAACTCCCGACCATTGGGATTCTCGTTCTTTTGGAAGGCATTCTGTCCGTCGACAACGCGCTTGCCCTTGCCGTGATTGCGCGAGGCTTGCCGGAGCAGCAACAGCGGCGTGCTCTGACATTTGGTCTTGTGGGCGCCGTTGTATTTCGCGTCCTTGCACTGATGATGGCCGGGTTTCTGATGAAGTGGCGTTGGGTCAAGTTTGTCGGCGGAGGCTACTTGGTTTGGCTCGCCATCCAACATTGGAGGAAAAAGGGCGCCGATCTACACAAAGGTGAAGGTGTTGCAAAAGCAGCAGCGAGTTTTTGGCGTGTGGTTCTGGTCATTGAGCTGACTGATATCGCTTTTGCAGCAGATTCGATTCTTGCGGCGGTTGCTGTGAGCCAGAAGCTCTGGGTGGTCGTTGTTGGAGGCCTTATTGGTCTGATCATGATGCGATTTGCCGCGAGTGTCTTCATTGTCCTATTGAAGAAGTTTCCAGCGTTCGAGAACACGGCATTTCTCCTTGTTTTTGGTGTTGGGTTAAAGCTTTTGATCCAAGGATTTGAGATTCCAGGCGTTGATTTTCATGGCGGACAATCGCCCGCGTTCTGGATCTTCTGGGGTTACGTCGCCGTGTGTTTGCTGCTCGGATTTCGTCGCAAGACCGCGTGATTTCCTTTTGACAAAGTGGCTCAAAATGAGGAGATTCGGCTCATGACCAAAAAACTTATCGGTGTGTTTTCCTTACTGTCTGTCCTTGTGTTGCCTCTGCTCTGTTCGGTAGTGGCTCAGGCGGGTGAAGCGGATCTGATTATCCCTTCGCTTGCGCAAACGTTCACATTGTGGGGTGGCGTCTACACGGGAACGCAGATTCTGACGTGGGGTGTGTTGGTCTGCATTTTGGGGTTAGCTTTCGGTTTGTACATGTACATGGGCATCCGAAGTCTGCCGGCGCATCGATCGATGCTCGAAGTGGCAGAGCTGATTTATGACACCTGTAAGACGTACATGATTCAGCAAGGAAAACTGCTGATTGTTCTCGAGCTCTTTATTGGGGCTTGTATCGTTTACTACTTTGGTTTCTTGGAGCATTTCGCGGTCAGCAAAGTGCTTCTGATTTTGTTTTGGTCGGTTCTTGGGATTCTTGGCAGCTACATGGTTTCGTGGTTCGGAATGCGCATCAATACGCTGGCCAATAGCCGAACAGCGTTCGCGTCACTCCAGCGTAAGCCGTATCCCGTGATGGATATCCCGCTGCGATCGGGAATGAGTATCGGCGTTCTCTTGATCTGCGTCGAGCTGATCATGATGCTTTTCATTTTGCTTTGGGTTCCTGGCGATAGCGCCGGCGCCTGTTTCATTGGGTTCGCCATTGGTGAGTCTCTTGGCGCGAGTGCCCTTCGAATCTGCGGCGGAATTTTTACGAAGATCGCCGATATTGGTTCTGATTTGATGAAAATCGTTTTCAACATCAAAGAAGACGATGCTCGTAACCCGGGCGTGATAGCCGATTGCACGGGTGATAACGCGGGCGACAGCGTTGGCCCCACGGCTGATGGTTTTGAGACCTATGGTGTGACGGGCGTGGCGCTGATTTCGTTCATCGTGTTGGCTGCCGGTTTTACAATGGGGCCGGACGGTCAGATGACGCTCGTGCGACCCGAAATTCAATCCATCCTGATTGTATGGATCTTCGCAATGCGTGTCGTGATGGTGATCACATCGATCGTGTCGTACTGGATCAACAGTGCACTTTCGAGTGCTCTGTATTCGAAAAAGGCATCCTTCAACTTTGAAGCTCCGCTGACCGCGCTCGTATGGATCACGTCGCTGCTTTCGATTGGTGTGACGTACTACATCAGCGACATGATGATTGGCGGTTTGGGTGGTGGACTGTGGTGGAAGCTTGCGACCATCATCAGTTGTGGAACCTTGGCAGCTGCTCTGATTCCGGAGCTTACAAAAGCGTTCACAAGCGCGCACTCTCGTCACGTCTCGGAAGTCGTGACAGCAGGACGCGAGGGAGGACCGTCACTGACGATTCTTTCAGGGTTGGTCGCTGGAAACTTCAGCGCATTCTGGAAGGGCATGGTCATTGTTGGCCTCATGTTGATCGCATTTGTGACCAGTCAAAAGGGTTTAGATGCCATCATGGTGTATCCAGCCGTGTTCGCGTTTGGGCTCGTGGCGTTTGGTTTCTTAGGAATGGGACCGGTGACGATCGCCGTCGACAGTTACGGACCTGTGACCGACAACGCACAGTCCATTTTCGAGTTATCGCAGATCGAAACACTGCCGCGGATTTCGGAAGAGATCGAAAAGCAGTTTGGATTCAAACCCGATTTTGAAAAAGGGAAGCATTTCCTCGAGGAGAATGACTCCGCTGGAAACACGTTCAAAGCGACTGCTAAACCGGTGCTTATTGGAACGGCCGTTATCGGTGCGACGACGATGATTTTCTCGATCATCCTGCTCATGCACCTGAAACTGGATTTGATCGATCCACGCGTGTTGCTGGGGCTGATCTGTGGTGGCGCGGTCGTGTATTGGTTCTCGGGCGCATCAATTCAAGCGGTGAGCACGGGCGCCTATCGTGCGGTCGAGTTCATTAAGAAGAATATTAAGCTGGATTCGTCAGCAAAAGCCTCTGTGAAGGATTCGAACGAAGTCGTTCGTATCTGTACGGTGTACGCGCAGAAGGGGATGGTCAACATCTTTGCTGTGATCTTTTCGCTCACGCTCGCGTTTGCGATGTTGAGTCCGACGTTTTTTGCTAGTTATCTGATATCGATTGCGGTTTTTGGATTGTACCAAGCGATCTTCATGGCCAATGCCGGAGGCGCTTGGGACAATGCTAAGAAGCTGGTCGAAGTCGATCTGCGCGAAAAGGGGACGCCCCTTCATGCGGCGACGGTTATTGGAGACACGGTTGGTGATCCTTTCAAGGACACAGCGTCTGTTGCTCTGAACCCGATCATCAAGTTCACGACACTCTTCGGTTTGCTTGCAGTTGAGATTTCGGTCGCGGCACCTGGAGTTTCGACCTGGCTCGGAGTCGTGTTCCTCTGTATCGGATTGTTCTTCGTGTACCGGTCATTTTACGGAATGCGAATCACAACCAAGCCAGCATGGCAGACGAAGAGTCCCGAGAACGGCGCTCATAAGGGCACCGGTAAGACGACGACGAAGAAGCAAACCTTCGCTTCGGTCTAACAGGGGAGAGCCCTCCTCGTGGTGATCAAGGCCCTGCATCTCATCTCAGTGGTGAGCTGGTTTGCTGGGCTTCTGTACCTCGGACGGCTTTTCGTTTATCAACGAGAAAACCAGCTTCATCGGACTGAACTGTCCTCAGAGCAAAAGGCGGTTCGAGAGGCGTTAGACGTCCAGTACACAGTGATGGCACGGCGTCTGTGGCGAGCAATCACGCAGCCGGCGATGTTTGCCACCATGGTTTTCGGTGTGTGGCTATCGGTCGAGATGCAAACATGGAGTGCTCCGTGGTTTCATTTCAAGCTTCTCTTGATTGTTTTATTGCTCGGTTACCACTTCCTCTGCGGACGCTGGCGTCGTGAACTGTCTCTTGGTACGTCGACGCGTGATGGTCGATTTTTTAGGATATGGAATGAACTTGGCACTCTGTTTCTTGTCGCCATCGTATTTCTCGCGGTGACCAAAGATCCCGTTAAAACTCTGTACGGTAGCGTAGGTTTTCTTGCTGTTGCAGCCGCGATCGTGTTGGCCTTTCGTAAAACGCTGATGCGACCACGAAGAGTATCGACCGAGGTTCGTAGTGGATAGCGCTCGTGCGGGGCGACTCCGACTCGAGACACGAGCGAGGGCTATGGCCGGATGGATGGCGCTTGTGGTTGGCGCAGGGCTGTTTCTGGCGAAGTTCTACGCATATCGAAAAACAGGGTCGCAAGCCGTACTGTCCGATGCCCTTGAAAGTGTCGTGAATGTCGTAACGGCGCTCGTGACGTTGACGACGCTCTACGTATCCGTGCGTCCTGCCGACGAAGATCACCCTTATGGACATGGAAAGGCCGAGTACTTTGCGTCGAGTTTTGAAGGCGGTGCTATTTTCTTTGCCGGCATCATTATGCTTTGGCAGGCCGGAGAAGCCTTCTTCGAAGAGCACATGGTTCGTAACCTGGACCTGGGCCTTCTCATTGTACTGGCGGCCGGGGGTCTGAATGGCGCTCTGGGCTGGTATCTTAAAAAAACCGGGCGCCGTACTTCGTCGTTAGCGCTCACCGCGAGCGGTGAGCACGTTCTTTCCGACTTTTGGACGAGTATCGGTGTTGTCGCTGGGTTGTTTCTAGTTCGTGTGACAGGACTGCAGTGGATCGATCTCGCCGCTGCCGGAATCGTAGGTCTGTTGCTGGCGGCTACAGGATTTAGACTCTTGATTCACTCGGGTTCACGACTGATGGACACGGAAGATCGTCATGTCATCCAGGATCTGGCTCAGTTGTTTGAGCGACACGTCTTTCCCGGAATCATTCGGATTCATCATTTGCGAACGATGCGCTCCGGCAGTTTTCATCATGTCGACTTGCATATCGTAGTGCCCGAGTTCTGGACAGTTGAACAGGCGCATGATCATTGCCAGCGATTCGAACATGCTGTTCTTGATGACTATGAAACGGGGGCCGAGCTTCTCTTTCACCTCGACCCATGTCGGCGCTCTTATTGTGGAGTGTGCGACTTCGAACCCTGTCCCGTACGACAACGCCCGTTTCGCAGTCGTGTTCCGTTCACGCTTGAAGAGTTAACATCGCCAACAGAATTGCCCGATCTTCGCGAAGTGTGATAAGTCCGGCTCCGAGATTTCGGTTTTCGTTTCGGAGGCACAGAGGAATTGAGAAAAGATCATGACGGTTCTGTTCAGGGAAGTGCCAGTTGCACCGACTGGAAGCAGCTTTCCGATGCCGAATGGAGAAAAATCTTAAGCCCTGAAGCCTTTCGTGTGTGCCGCCAGGGCGGCACGGAGCGCGCTTTTACGGGTAAGTTCTATCGGCATCGGGCTTTTGGTACGTACCAGTGTGCAGCGTGTGCGCAGGATCTCTTCGCGTCGGAATCGAAGTTCGACTCGGGGACAGGTTGGCCAAGTTTTTCGACTGCACTGGATCGCGCGTCGATCGCGGAGTACGAAGACAGTACGTTATTTATGCAACGAGTCGAAATTCAATGTTCGCGCTGTGGTTCCCATCTCGGGCACCTTTTTAAGGACGGCCCGGCGCCGACAGGACTGAGATACTGCGTCAACTCTATGAGTCTTCGTTTTAAACCCCGCGAATTGTCTCAGGAATCATCAGAGCCGGAAGGCATCTCTTCCCCTCTCTAACAAGCTCTGAAAAATTATATGCCTCACTTGTTTCCATGTTTTTACGGTTGTAGTCTGCACGGGCTTCATCGCCTCGCAACAGAATGAAGCATTAGGGGTGGGGATCTTCTGACATACAGAAACCTGGGTGTGACATGGTCACTCGTATTGGTATTCGGGCTGGAGAGTCTTTTCGGTACATATGTGCGCGCCGAAAACACACCCTTCGAAACGTTTTCGGGAACGAGCACCGACGACGTTGCGCCGATTTTCGATGATGAACTCCTGAGTCCGGCGAACGAGGCGCAAGCTGCAGATTTTCTAAAAGCGGTCCAGGGTCTCGAGCAAGCCTTCTTGGGAAAGATCCATTTTCATCCGCTCGATCAGTATCGTCTGATACCGCAAACGGTGCTCGAAAAACCGCGCGACGGTATGGATGGCATTCGAATTAAGAAGTCGAACGTTGAAATCCGTTTGGTGAAGAAGAAGCTTGATTCCGGCGGTGCGGATGATTCGGTTGAGGACCCGAACACCTATCTTGAGCTTTGGGCCGATGGAAAAGCGTTTCATCGCTTTGAGTTTCCTATTCTTGATGCGCGTCGGGTGAACGATACGATTGTTGTTTTGGAGCCCGGCACGTATCACGAGGAAACCGGTGTTCAGAACTATCAGATCGTCGATCTCGAGGCGTACGAAGCTTTGCTTGGACGCGATCCAGTTCCGGTTTTTCGTGTACCCGTCAAGACCGGTTCAGCGCAGTCGTCCATTGCGCCTATGGCGGACGGAATCCAGGCGGGCGCGGTTCCCGTACCTGGAAGAGTGTTACACACGTTCAGCGAGGTCCAGCAAACGGGCTTCAATATGGCGGCGTCACTCGCCGACCCGGCTTTGTACGAGAGTGCCGGTCCCTTAGTGGATCAGTTTTCCGAGTACTTTGACACTGCAGTAGATCTTCAAGGCGCCGATATGCGCGAACAGATGGCCTCGGTCATGGGCAATGCTGATGCTGTTCTCGATATGCGGGATCAACTCAATGCGCAGATTCGTTATCGTAAAGATCTCGGCCATCTCGAAAAACTTCCAAAAGCGGCCAAACGACTCAGGGTAGCGGGTGAGCAGTCTGAGATCTCGCTCGGTGAGACGCGACCCGACGTCAAAGTGTTCTTGGACCGATACAACGAGCAGACGAAGTCAGCGGAACTGTTCAAACGTGTTTCTGGAAATACTCGTATTCAACGCAAATTACTTGCGCGAACCGGTTGGGTCATCGCGCGTCTTGCAACGCCGTCGATCAAGGGAGTGCGATCCCTGCTGTCGGCGATGGGGGAGTGTGCTTCGATCACGAGCGAGCAGGTCGTGAAGCCGGCTCTGAAAGCGGCCTTTTCGAAACGCGGTATTCGCGCGGTGGCTCTCTTCGGAGGGACGTTGTGGGCTTGGCACGCCTTGGATCCCGCCGGCGCAGAAGCTAGTGGGAGATTGTACGCAGAGTTCTTTGGCGGAATTTTAGAGTCGACCCGGGTAGCAACCGAAACACTGTTCGGATCGCTCTTTCATTGGCCCGTCTCGAGGCTTGCTGGTCATGCGGCCGAAGGAACGTTTGCTGGTGTGAATCCAGTCACATTCTACGAAGCGTATCTGAGTCCCGAACGTTGGCCGAAGTTTGCAATTGGGTTTCAGGCAATCGCCTCGACGATTTTTGTAGCGCTGGGTGTACCGCACCTGGTGGTCAATGCGGTCAAGCTTGCAAAGGAATTGCCGCGTGTTCGGGTCGAAGGCGATGAAGAAAAAGGATTCCTGGGGCGTTGGGTCGGACGTTTTGTGGAACGTCAGAACCGAGAGAAGCAGAAACTTTACGAACTTCTGGGTCGACAACGTGGTGATTCGGATGAGTCGGTCGAAAATCCATACAGTGCCGCCGAAGACGAACAGGCGCGCGCCATCGTGGATGATCTTCGGTTGCACGAGCGCAAAGGGGCTTTGAGCCGGATGACGGAAAGCATCCGCTCCTGGAAGATTTTCAGCAAGTTTCGAAGCAAACCGGGAGAAAAGATGACTCGGTTTCATCAAGCGCTGATTCACTTTTTGGTCGGCTACTCGTCCTTTACCAACTCCGTGCGTGGTTACGTCCAGTTCTGGCAGAGGCTGTTTGCGTTTCGATCGGTCATTGCGACGCCTCGGGGTTGGGCCTCCTGGCCGATGATCCTGACGTATCCGGATTTTCTGGAAACCGTGATCAAACGTGCGGAAGCAGGACACCCTCGGGCGACGTTACCGACTGAGATCAACGGAGGGCTACGGACCTGGTCCGAAAAGGTTCGCCTTGGCCTCGGTTCGGCGTGGGCGCACGTGTTCGGAAAAACGAGTCAAGAGGTTCAGACGACGCTCGCAAAATACGAGGAATGGGAAAACAAGGTCCTCGGTGCTGAACAGCTGATCATTGAAGCTTGTATTGAGCGCGCACTTCGTGAGGTCATGCATGACATCAACGACCACGAAGTGTTGCAGGAACTCCTGCGTGCAAAAAAGGGATTTCAGCTGACGCCAGCCGCACTCGAAGGATTGTCCGTGGAAACGCGTAAGCAGTTCCGTGTCACCTTCGAGCGTCTGTATAAGGCTGCGTTTGACGAGTGGTTCCGCCGGAATCTTGGGAGTCTTGCTGAAACAGGATACGCAGTCACTGTTGTGGAGGACGAGGACCTAAAAGGTCTCAAGGAACTCTTTGTCGAAGCGGGCGTGGTTCCGGAGCTTTCGCGTTCCGAAGCCGCCGCTCTTTTAGAAGACGTAGCTACCGAGGAGCTTCTTCGTAGCGCGCGTGAGACGAGCCGAGAAACGTTTGCTACCGAGCATCTCAAGCAGCGCCTCAAGTATCGCGCCTTACAGGGGCTTGATCCCTTGCGGAATCCTCAGATGAGCCGTATCGCCTCCGTGGCGCGCCAGCTTCGCAATCCCGCAGCTGTTGCGCGCGCCGTGAGAGCCACGATTGCGTCCAACCTCGTCGACAAGCCGATGGAGCTGATGTTCACGTTCATGCTCACGGCCGGAATTACAGAGGGGCTTCTGCAGCCTATTCAAGACGAAATGTTCGGTCCAAATTCGTGGTTCCACTTGTCGCGCTTTGTGTTCACGAATGGTTTTATCTATGGCGTGATCACCGGGGTTCTTGCCGACGCGTGGATGAAGTTGCAACAAGACGAGCTTCATGAGGGACAGTTCGACAGTGTTCCAGAAGGTGACGACGCCAAACTGAGTTTTGCTAAGTACTGGTACAAGCGAACATTTCATAATCCGGAGAACAAGCTCTGGCAGAACCAAAGACACTTTATCAAGATCATCTGGGCCAATATGCCCGCAGCCCTTGTGATGATTTTGGCTGAGAACTTCCTCACGCTTAATCGATTTGATCTCGACTCGTATTTTACGGGATATCTGTTGGCGTATGTTCTGCCCACATCGGGGTTTGCATTCATGCTCGAACAGGGGTTTGAACTCTCAACCGGTTGGTTCTTACGAAACGTTCCGACACGGTTTCGAAGCCATCCACTGGTCCAAGAACACCTCAACAAGAAAGCTGGTGGCGCACGTATCCGGTTCAATCTTTATTATAAGATGTACGAAAATATGTTGGGGTCGTTTCTGCAGAACTTGTCGCAGATGACGACGCCAGAACTTGGTTCGCGTTCGTTTTCACGGCTGTTACTGTTTGGCTATACGCCGACGGAACTCGCGTCGCGCATGTTGCATGCGACCAAGGACGGTCTTGGGTTCATTCCTGGTGTTGAGACGTTTACCAGTGCGTGCGATCGAATGCTTACGACCAATTACACGGACTTTCAAAAGTGGAAACCGCCGCCTCCTCCTCCCGGTGGGGGGTAGCAGACGGTCTAACTCTCGACGAGTTGCTCGAGTTTTTCTTGGTACTGCGCCTGTTCTTGCTGTCGTTGCCACATCTGAAAATACTCACCGCGGAGCTTTAACAAGCTCGCATGGTTTCCACGTTCAACGATCTGACCTTCCTTTAGAACCAGAATCTCATCCGCATGAACGATGGTAGAGAGACGGTGAGCAATCATAAGCGTGGATCGATCCTTTGACACCTCGATGAACGCCGACAAGATCTCACGTTCTGTTTTTGAATCGAGAGCTGAGGTGGCTTCGTCGAAGATCAAAATCTTTGGGTCTTTCAATATCGTGCGTGCGATAGCAACCCGTTGCTTTTCACCGCCGGAGAGTTTCAGTCCTCGTTCACCGACTCGCGTCTTGTACTGCTCGGGTAACGTCATGACGAAGTCATGAATCTGAGCAAGACGAGCGGCCGCATGGATTTCGTCCTCACTCGCACTGGGTCGACCGTACCGGATGTTGTACTCAATGGTATCGTTAAAGAGAACCGTGTCTTGCGGAACAATACCGATCGCATTTCGTAACGAAGACTGCGTTACGGTGCGTGTGTCCTGTCCGTCGATGAGAATTGTTCCCGACTGAACGTCGTAAAAGCGATAGAGAAGGCGCGCTATCGTCGACTTGCCCGAGCCGCTGGGACCGACGATCGCCACCGTTTGTCCTGGCGGGATCAAAAAGTTTACGCTCGAAAGTACCTTTCGTTCCGGACGATATGAGAAAACTACGTCCCTGAAAGCGATTGACCCATTGTCGACAAGAAGCGCTCGAGCATCGGGGTTGTCCGCGATTTCGCGGTTCACGCGCAGAATCTCGAACATCTTCTCCATGTCGATTAAACCCTGTCGGATCTCCCGGTACGCAAAACCTAAGAAGTTCAGCGGCATGTAAAGCTGTATCAGGTACGTGTTCACCATCACGAAATCACCAAGTGTCATCGTGTGAGCAACCACGCCTCGACCCGCGAGCACCATGATGCCGATGAGTCCGAGTGCGATGATAAAACCCTGCCCTACGTTCAGGACCGATAGCGTTGCCTGGCTCTTGATGGCCGAAGTTTCAAATTTCATTCGATGAGCAAGAAAACGCTGTTCTTCGTGTTTCTCGTTTCCAAAGTACTTAACGGTTTCGTAGTTGAGTAAGCTGTCGACCGCTTTGGTATTCGCGTCCGTATCGGCCTCGTTCATCTGCCGACGGTACTGCACGCGCCAATCGGTCACGCGAACCGTGTAAAGGATGTAAATCATGATGGTGACAAACGTGAGGCCAGCAAAGCGACTGTCGAAAGTGAAATTGAGAACGACTGTCACAATCAGGATTTCAAAGAGTGTGGGGACGATGTTGAACGTCATGAAGGTGAGAAAGTAACTAACGGCCGATGTTCCGCGTTCAATAATCCGCGAAAGCCCACCCGTCTGACGGTCTAAGTGAAATCGTAGGGAGAGTTGGTGGAGATGGACAAAAGTTTCCACCGCAATCGCTGTTTGAGCCTTCTGAGAAACCTTTGAAAAGAGGAAGTCGCGCAGCTCTCCGAAGGCCTGCTGTAGAATCCGGGCCGCACCATAGCTGAGAATCAGCGCTATCGGTAAAACAACCGGAGTGACGGCGATCGAAAGAGAGTCGACGGCTCTCTTTAGAAAGTACGGCACGAGAACATTGAATCCCTTTGAGAGCGTTAAGCAACCGAATGCGAAAACAACGCGTGCCCGAAGATCCGGATGGTTTTTCGGCCAGATGTACTTAAGGAGCGTTCGAAAGGTATGCCATGCGCTGGGAGTAACCGGAGTTGATGATTCCTTCATTCACTTTGTTCCAAACTGGATTATACTGATCTCAAAACGAGAAAGGTTCAACAATGAGCTCACAGAAACTTCGTGCGGTAACCTGGTTGGTGATCGGTATGTGGTGCGTAGTGTCGAACACGCGCGTTCTTGCTGAAGACGCCCCGGATGTACTCGACGAAGCGACGCTTGAAGAGATGGGCGACAGTTCGCCTCCTCCTGTGAACCCTGAAGGTGCGGGCTCTCCAGAAGCACCTCCGGCTGCCGTGCCGCCGCCGTCTGAGGGAGTCGGTGTCAATCCTGAAGCTGCACCGCCAGCCGCCGCCGAGCATCCGAAGAAAAAGAAGAAGAAAGAAAAGAAAGCCGAGAGAAAGGCTGAGAAGAAAAAAGACAAGAAGAGCAAAAAGGCCGAACATAAAACAGACAAGAAAGCTCATAAGAAGAAGGTCGATAAAAAGAAGGCCGAGAAGAAGAATCGTCTCGAGAAGCATGCCGAGAAAAATGCAAAGAAGAACGGCAAGGATCACGATAAGTCGAAGGGTAAGTCGAAAAAAAAGGGCAAGAAAAAGGCTGAGACCGAGAACATCGGAGTCGATGAAAACGCATAGCGTTAGTTTCGTTCGGTCTAACTCTCTGGAACCAATACACTTTAGCTATTGATTAATCAGGCGGCACCACGTCTTGACATGCTCACCCCACTCCGGGAGAACCTTGATGAGAGTAAGTACACATGGTTTGTGTATTGGTAGATTGAGAGGAGAAAACAAAGTGTCTCGTTCCCCGAAGAGCTCGACAGCTCTCTATGGCGCGATCGCGGTCTGGGTTGCCGCCGGTGTGCTTATTTTAAGCATGGTTGCTCGCGGTGCGCGGGCTGAGACGCTTGTCTTTCGACCTGTACAGTTCTCGCTTTTG
This sequence comes from uncultured Oligoflexia bacterium, assembly GCA_964549505.1. Taxonomy (GTDB): domain Bacteria; phylum Bdellovibrionota; class UBA1018; order UBA1018; family CAZJVD01; genus CAZJVD01. Next base: position 11,827 of record CAZJVD010000005.1, on the reverse strand, counting down.
TCAAAAGATGGACAACCTGTGCCCGACTACTGGTGGCAGTACCGGGTCGTCAAGCTCGAGACTGTGGTGAAAGACGTCAAAACCAAAGTGGGTCGTACGGGTCCACAGGGTAAGGTCGATTTTGCCTCGGAAAGTCTTTCGTTCTCGTGGTGGGAAAACACACCTGATCTGGGGCTGCGTGTTCGGCCCATCGGTTATTCCACGCCATCGGCCGAACGTCTTCCTGTTCAGTTGACGTTCGAGAATGCCGGTCGCGATTGCTCGTACGAAGCGCAACCTTTGGAAGGCAGTGATGCGAACGAGGTGAGCGCCGCTCAGGTTGATTGCGAAGCCGGCGAGACCCTGAGTGAGATCGAATCGTTGTTACGGCTTTCGAAAACAGTGACTCACTATGATGCTGTCGATCGTAACTGGTTACGATGGGTGCTCGAGGACGGTCTCACTGAGATCCAGGGGGCCGTGAACGCCGCCGTGAGTGCAGGTGATGCGGGTGCGGCGCTGGTCGATGGAACGTGGGTGCGTGACTACCGTGGTAGCCCGTATGTTTTGACGAGCGAGTGGGTGCGACGGAGTTTTGAGAAGTCAAAACGAACGATTTCGAGGGAATTCTCGGCATTTCCACAACTCCCTGAACCCACAGAACTCCCAGAACTCAATGCCGAACACAGCGAGACTCATGTGCCGCGTCTTTACTTAGAGCACGACTTCTCTGCGTCTCGTCCCCTCATAGCCGACGCCGACTACCGCACGACGCTTTTGATGGTGGCGGCTGCGCATGCCAGTCTGGATGTTGTGAAGGCGTTGGTGCTTGCGGGTGCCGATCCCCTGAAGCGAGACCTGACGCTTTGTGATCCGATCATGATCGCTGCAGGTCGTGGCGACAAAGAGATCGTGACGTTCTTCTTGGAGCACAACACGGCTCCGCAAGGAAAATATCGTCGAAACGGGGCTGGATTTAACGCAATGGATATTGCATCAGCAAAAGGTCACACAGATGTTGTCGAGCTTCTCGGGAGCTACGGGTTTTCAACCGCGGTTGGTGTTTCTGATTTTTTGATAGAATCGTTCGGCGTGTTTTCTCCTGGCAGTGCTTTGCGATCGCGTGGACAACGTCCGTACTGCGATGTTGACTCGCAGAATCTCCTGATCGAGGCTAACAGCGGTCGTGAGTCTCCAGCGTCTGAACCCGTTCAAGTTCGTTAGTCCGCGTGCTCTTTCGGTAGAGACGCAGAAGTCTCTGTTCGAGCGACAGCGTGCGCGCCAACCCACTCATTATCAGTTACCGGTGTCCGTTGCGCAGGTGCTTGAGTCGCGTACTTGCACCGTCTTTCTAGAGTTGGGAGCAGGGGACGGACAGTTTTCGGAGACCCTTGCTCGCGGTGATCGGGATGCGATCGTCATCTCTCTTGAGAAGACCGTGAATCGGTTTTCGGCCATGCAGAGACGTCACGCTATCGCGCGTTGTTCAAATTGGACTGCGCTGCACGCCCATGCTGTCACCTGGGTGAGCGCCGTCCTGCCGGTGGCCTCGATCGACGCGATTTTTTTGATGTATCCCAATCCTTATCTAAAGACGCGACAGCGTAACCTTCGCTGGCACCATATGCCGTTCGCTGATGTGATGGTCCGGAGCCTCAAGCGCCGAGGCCGTCTGATGGTTGCGACGAACACCGAGGGCTACATGGTCGAAGCGGAAACCGTCTGGCCTGGTCGAGGTCTAGAGTTGGTTTCGCGTAGAGCATTCCTGCAAAACGATCCGCATGCGCCGTCGCCTCGAACCGCGTTCGAAAAAAAATACCTGGAGCGCGGGGAGCGTTGCTTCGAGTCCGTATGGGAAAAACCGTAGCTGTTCAATGATAACGCGTCGTGATACATAGCTTCTCCGGCATTACGAATGCACAGTATTAGTTTTCAAATGGAGAAGAACCAATGAATAAAAACATCAGTAAAATCAATGTATTAATTACGGTATTAGGTGCGGTCATGGCGAGCTCTGCCACCGTGTGGGCTGCGGACACGACAGCACAGTCGAGTACCGCGGATCGCCCAGCATTTCAGCGCCAGATGCGACACTCGCTCGGCCTCTTTGCCGGCGTTGGGCTAGGCTACTTTGCCGTTCAAGGTAATTCCCGCGACAGTTTTGAGGGTCCACAGGGCCTGATTTCATTGCTGGCGGCGGTTCCCTTGTCACGATGGGGCGTTCTCGACGTGGGTGGCGGCTATGCGTACACGCGAAGTGTGGGATTTTTGGATAGCGGCCTGGAAGTGAAAGGCAAAACAAAATCGGGCTATGCGGAGATCAGTCCACGCTACCGCCTGGGGGAGCGTTGGCAATTGGGTCCGGTCGTTTCGGCCTTCTTCGGACCTGGAGTCTCTATGCACTATCTCGAGGCATCTGATGAGGACTCCGTAGAAACCGCGGCGTACGGCGGTGTGAAAGGTGTCTACGAGATCCCATTTGAAAGCTTTGCGGTGAGACTGTCGGCTCAAGCATTGACCGATATGACGGTTTCGGGTCGCCAGAACACTATGACGTTAGCGGGCATTTCGATCGGTTTCCCGATTGTTGATTTGCGAAAAAACACGGACCTCGCTTTGCGCGATCAGATTGCGACCTCGGCAGCGACGAGTGAGCAGCCGATGACCTTCGAGCGACAGCTCCAATCGATGGTGAATACGATTCGTTTCGGAACGGGATCCGCTGAGATTCATCGGGAGTCAAAGCAAGCGGTGAGTCAGCTTGCAAAGTTTCTAGAAGAAAACGACAGCGAATGGGAAGAGATCTCGCTCAGGGGACACACCGATCAACGTGGTGCGGAACCTGTGAATCAGAAACTCTCTGAAATGCGTGCGTATTCCGTGAAAATGGCGCTTATTGAAAACGGACTTGATAGTGAAAAGATCGAGTCGAGTGGATACGGCGAACGCCGCCCACTCGTTGATAAGAACGACGCGCGCGCATGGGCACGCAATCGACGTGTTGAGATCGGCGTTCAATAAAGGCTTGCCTAGAATTTGGTGGAAGTTCGTTACATCGAGCCGAGATAGGCTGCGAGTCGAATCACATCGAAGTTGAGTGAAAGTCCGAAAGGACCGCCGGGACGATCGCCTCGATCGCTGGTCGGATAGAGATCAAACGAGATCCCAATGCCCGACGTGTGATTGATCATGACGGGGCTTAAGCCAACGATGAAACGAAGATTGCGCTGAAAACCGATGCCGGCGCCAAGAAGCGACAGGTAGCTGTAGTCGCTCATGAAGTAATTTGCGACGCTGAACTTCACGCCACCGAGGACGGTGTCGTACTCGTCAAGGTTGGGAGCTTTCTTGTTTCGGATACCCACAAAGAGATGGACCGACGGGCCTGTGAACCCTTTAGGATCCTCGGCTTGCGCCTTGGGTGCTGTCCCGGCTAAGAAAACCGCTGCTAAGAGAAGAAACGCTGTCCGTGAAGGGCGCAAGAAGCTCATGGAATCATTATGACTTGGGAATGCTGGGTTTCAAGACTGAGGGCGTTATTGTGTCCCTAGTCGATCCCGCAGCGCTTCGGCGCACGGGGTGAAGCCGAGTCGGGTCTCGAATTTCTTTTTCCTTCTGAAGACAGCCGAGGTCCATGCGGTTACCCGATTTCGAAACTCTACGACAGCGTGAAAACTAGGAAGTTCTGTCGCAGAGATCTGGTAAGCGCTTCGGACGTTCGTTCCCAGTGATCCCTTTACCTGTTCGCGCTCCCACCACTGAAAGGTCGGTGTCACGACCGTACGCCGGCGCCACTTACGAGTCGTTTCATCGTACGTAGGTTGTTGATCAACGAACATTTCAGAGAGTGCGAGGCTGATGCCGCGTTCCAGCTGAAGCTCGATCAGTCGCTCGTCCAATCGCTCGTCAGGATTCGTGCAAGCCGCCCTGGATATCGAGATCGTACCGAGTCGGGTTTTTCTCATTTCGGCTGCTTCCAAGAGATATACGGAAGCTCGACCGGTGGTGTCCACGGGATCGGCAACCACAAAGAGTGCGTCCGTTCGCAAGTAAAACTGCTTTTCTCCGCGCGTGAAAACAAAAAGTTTGTCTGGATTGATCCTAAGGCCAACCGGTCGATCCTGTTCGCACCGCGGTTTCGCCAGAATCCCAATGCTATCCCAAGTCGAGACCAGAGCATGCGCCTGGGAGCCGAAAGCCGAAATGAAAACAATAGGAAGCCACCACCACATGAGAGCCGTTCTTCTACCAAAGGAGTGGGCTGGTTGCAACGCGGTGTTCTCAGTTCGTGTCAAGAGGCTGGGAGGTCCGACGACTGCGAAGAATGAAGTGTGATTTCAGTGATTTCGCAGTGGGATCCCAAGCGATTCGTGGGTCCCCAGAAACCGGTTCCCTGACTGACGTAAAGCCACATTCGTGCGATGCGATACAGTCCCTTCGGATACCGATGAAAGAGTCCAATGAGAAGGGTCCAGGGGAGAAGTTGACCACCGTGCGTGTGGCCGGAAAGCTGGAGGCCGTAACCGTACGCGGCAGCCTGATCGGCGAGCCCCGGTTGATGGCAGAGCAAGATCACGAACTCATCGGGAGACGCAGGACGCAGTGGCTCGAGTGCGGGAGAGGGTCCTCCAAAGACGGCGCTCGTCGGGTCGACCACACCGGCAACTCGAAGACTCGAAGATCGACGCGTGAGCGTATGAGACTCGTTCATTAAGAGCTGCAGACCAAGACCACGCGCTGTTTCGGCAATACGGTCGATGCCCCAGTAATATTCGTGATTGCCAGGAACCATGAGTGTTCCGTCCCGCCCGCGAAGCGTTTTTAAGATCTCGAGACTATGCCGGTGCTGCTCGGGGGCACCATCGATGATGTCGCCGGTCAGTACGATCAAGTCCGAATCGAGTGTGTGTGCAACGTTCGCAATCTTCTTGAGGAGGTGCTCGGGCATCGAGGAGCTGATGTGCACATCTGAAAGTTGAACAATACGGTAGCGATCGAAAGCTTTCGGAATCCGTGGATCCGTGATGTCGATGCGAATCGTTCGCGGAGTTCTCAGAGCCGAGAAGCGTCCCGCCCATGTTAGAACGACGGGCACAACTAAGAGAACGATCGTCTCGAGTGACGTGTAGTGAAAAGCGCGAACACCGATCAAGCGCAAAAGACCTTCTGAGATGTCTCGAAGAGCGACGCTCAACAATAGAAAGTTGAGGTAGGGCATCGCCAAGTAAGCGGTCTCTGACCAGAGGACGACGAGCTTGGATTCCCTTCGGTCACTTCGAAACCAGAAAAAAAGAGGCAGCGAGGCGATGATTCCAATAACGGCCGCAACAAAGAGAAAGCCGACCCAGGTTCCCCACGAACCAAACTGGTTATAACCAAAGAGTTGAAAGGCAATGTAGAAAAAAACAAAGCCGAAAATCAGTAAAAGCGTCGCGCGAAAGCGACCCACATGACTTTTCAAAGCTCGAGTTTCGCATCGGGGTTGCTGAGTGTCAACGAATCGCTTGCTTCGCAAATCTCGAGCGTCTACGTTTCCGACGTGAGATTCGCTCTTTCACCGCGCCTTCGAGTGTTCATCGTTGCCATCGGCTGTGCTGTGCTTTTTTGTTGGAGCGGTCAGGGGCGTGATCGTTATCTTGGGTTTGTCACCGACGACGGTCATCAATGGTTGACGGGCTCGACACTGAAATTTGCTAAGAACTGGCATGCCGACGGCGTGTGGGCCGATCGCTGGGCGATGCTCGAAAACCCGGCGTCGGTGGAGTTTCCAGATCTCCAAAGCCGTGGCGTGTATCCATCGTATCCGCCGTTCTCGATTGTTGGACCGTTTGTTCTCAGTCACGCGAAGCGAATCTTCGGTGGTGGAGAACTCGATGTCCGCGACTTGCAGCTGTACAACCGGTTCAATCAGTTTGTGATCGCGGTCTTGCTAGCGGTATCGATTTTCTTTCTCACTGGATCATTCGCTGGCGCTTGGTCGGGGGCTGCGATTTACATCTTTCATCCCGTTCTCTACTACTATCATCAGCAAACGTTCTTTGCGGATCACGCGGTGCTTGTACTCTTTGTCGGGCTTGTCGTGTCGGAGCTCGCGGCGATTCTATGGCCGGACCGGCGTCGGCGATGTGATGCTGTCTCGTGTGCCGTTCTCGTGTTTGCGATCGCCACCGATTGGTTAGGGTGGGTGCTGGCGCCGTTACTTTTTTTGCATCGGGTAGCGACGAGGTCCGATCGAAGTCCGATGGTCCGCGAGGCGAGTCTCTGCTTCCTTCCTCTTTTCGGGGTGGCGGTGCTCTACGGACTTCAGCTGGTTGCACTCGATGCCTTTCCTGTTCTTGTGCATCGCTTTTTCGTGCGGATTGGTGCTGATCCAGAAGGGCATGCGGCTGCCTCGAAGTTTTTCTCTCAGTTCTGGCTTGGATATATGGGTAAGCTGGAGACGCTGCTTTACTTTGCAACGTTGATCGCGTGCGCCGTCGGGGCGTTTAAGACCGCGAAGGAGAAGCGTAGCCTTCGCGAGTCACCTCTTTTCAGTTGGGCACTCTTTCTTGTGTTGCTGCCGCCGCTCGTTCACGTTTTAGTGTTGCGCAACCATTCTTCGATTCATGGATTTTCCGCGATGAAGTTTTTCGTTCCCTTGGCACTGTTTCCGTTTGCCTTGGTTCCCGAGTTTGTCGCGAGGCGATGGTTTCCGGGGCAGCGTCGAGCGATCGTGTTGGTTGCTGCCATGATGGGAGGACTTTACGTTGCGCGTGATCATCGGGATTGGGAAGGACTTTTCCCGGATACAAAGACGGATCTGACCCTTGCGGGACGTGTTCGCTCACACGCACAGTTTCAACACGTCTACTTCTCTAAAGAATTTGAAATCGAAGGCAACCCACCCTTTCAACTCGCGTACTCCGGAAAGCGTGTTTATCGATTTCGAGCCGACGCCGACATCCGAGCCGAGATGAAGCGTATTGCCTCGGTCGCCAACGTGAGGCCGGAGTTTTTCCTCATTCGGTCGGCGCCATGCTCATCACAGTCGTTCAGAGGGGATGAGGGGGCTCTTTGTATCGAGCCTATGTCGGCGCCTTGAAAACAGTGACACCACCGGCTAAGACCATTTTATAGTAGGTAGATGAGGATTGGATCCAGTTAAACCGCTTTCAAGTGTTGCTGTTATAGGTGGCGGTCCGGCCGGGCTGACGGCCGCGTACATTCTCGCGAAAGCTGGGGTTCCCGTCACTGTGTTTGAGGCCGATGCACGTTACGTGGGTGGGATTGCCCGAACGGAAGTGTACAAGGGCTTTCGTTTTGATATCGGCGGGCACCGGTTTTTCTCAAAGTCCAAAGAAGTCGAAGACCTTTGGACCGAGGTGTTGGGTGCCGACATGCTCGAGCGTCCTCGGTCATCACGGATTTTCTATCGCGGCAAGTATTTCACGTATCCGTTGAGAGCGTTCGAAGCGCTCGTAAAACTGGGACCCATCGAAGCGTTACTTTGCGTGCTTTCGTATGCACGCTCGCGCCTTTTTCCGATTCGAGATGCGAAAAGCTTTCAGGACTGGGTGACCAATCAATTCGGGGCACGTCTTTTCGGGATCTTTTTCAAGACCTACACGGAAAAAGTTTGGGGAATGAGCTGTCGTGAGATTTCAGCCGACTGGGCTGCTCAGCGAATCAAAGGCCTTTCGTTGGGGCAGGCTATCTTGCACGCGTGCAAAGCATCGTTCCGATCCTTTATGAAACCGGGTGTGAACACCGGCGATCGATCGAAGATGATCAAGACACTCATTGATTCGTTTCGCTATCCTCGCCTCGGACCAGGAATGATGTGGGAGAAGTTTGCTTCTGAGATCACGCGTCGGGGCGGGACGATTGTTATGGGCGCGCGTGTGGTCGGAGCACAGTACGACTCAAGCGCAAAGCAGTGGACCGTGACGTGTGAGCGGCACGGAGAACGCGAACGAACGCAGGAGCGTATCAGCGCGGCGTATGTCCTGAGCTCAGCTCCCTTGCGGGAGCTTGCACTGAGTCTCAGTCCGGAGCCCGATGCGCAAACGATCGCTGCCGCAAATGAGCTTCGCTATCGCGATTTTTTGATTGTCGCGTTGGTGCTCAAGAGCAAGGAACACTTCACCGACAACTGGGTATATATTCACGATCCGAGCGTTAAGGTTGGTCGGATTCAGAATTTCAAAAGCTGGTCTCCTGAGATGGTTCCGTCATCAGAGTTCAGTTGTTACGGACTCGAGTATTTTTGCTTTGAAGGGGATGGTTTGTGGAATTCGAGCGATGAAGACTTGTTGACGCTAGCGAAGCGCGAGCTTGAGGCGATCGGTATTGCGAAAGCGAGTGATGTTCTTGATGGATGCGTGGTTCGACAGAAAAAAGCTTATCCCGTCTATGACGATAGCTATGCTTCGGCCGTTGAAGTGATTCGCAAGTCGCTTGAGAAAAGCTACCCTGGCATGATTCCGATCGGTCGCAATGGGATGCATAAGTACAATAATCAAGATCACGCCATGATGACGGGCATTCTTGCTGCTCGAAACATTATTGCGGGTCGATCGATTTTCGATCTATGGGCTGTCAATCAGGATGCCGAGTATCACGAGGCCGGTACCGCGGGTGATTCAGGAGGACGTCTGGTGCCTCGGCGTTTCGATAGCGCTAGAGAGTACAACTCGTTACCGGGCCACAGCCAAGCGCATTCCTCAGTCGAGAATGACGTCCAAAAATCAGATTGAGACGATCGACGGTATCGAGGTGCCGTTCACTACCTTTTGAAAACGTGCAATAGAGCTCTAGATTGGTTCGAAGTTCTGCGGTCAGAATCTGTGCTCTACCAAAAACATCCTTCGTTCTTTCGAGATGCACTGCGAGCGATTCAGCTGCCCAGAAGTCGGAAACCACTTCCTTTGAGCGATTCAACATATCCTGCTCACTTTCTCCAAGACCCAAGGTTTCATGTAAGCATTTCAAGTAAGAGGCGTAAGGGTTAGCGTCAGACGTGAAAATCTCGGCGATGGCGTGACCGATTTCGTGCCGCAATATTCCGACCACGCGGTTGTAGCCTGGACCATTCCTCGCTTTGTCTTCACCCAACCACAGAGCGCCCAGGCAGATTACAATTTTTTCGTCAAAATAAAATGCATTGATACGAGAACCGTTGTTACCGCAAGAACGCCGGTACTGATCAACCTGTTCTTTGCCGAGTGCTACGAAATCCGCTCCTCGCATTCGTTCCGCGGTTCGTAACGCTGTTTGCATTTTCTGCTTTTCAGCACGGGTTAGCTTCTGATTCTGTTCGATCGTGTCTGATAACGTGGACTTCAAGTCTTCGATGATCGTCTTCCAGTACGAAGAAAATGGATCGAGCGCTTCTTCCTGCTGTTTGATCCTTCGAGGATCGAACTTTGCTTTTGTTTTGCTGCCGTCGATTTTAATGTTTCCCCAGAAACTGCCATCGCCACATACGGCCTCGTAAGGATCGTTACAGAAAACTTGTAGAAATGGATCTGTGGCTGTCGGTTGATCGCAGTACAGTGGTATGGAACCCTGTAACTTGGCTCTGGCTCTCTGGGAGTATTCGAGTGCTCTCGAGACGGCAGCGTCACCGGCATCAGCGGAGTTTGAAATCGTAAACAAGATCCAGAAAGTAAGTGCCCACGGTCGCATAGAGTCGGTCTCGTCAGGGGTCAGTGTGTGGACTTTCGATTCAGTGCCACTGCTTCGCGGATCAGAGTCTTGAAAGCAGCGTCGTCAATGCGACTGTCTTCGAATAGATCGATGGCTCTTCTAACGTTGCCTTCGAGACTGGAGTTAAAGAGTTTAGAAGGGTCCCCGAGTCGAGCCCCCTTCGCAAACGTCAGTTTAACCTTGTCCTTGTAGGTCTCGCCCGTGCAGATCAGTCCGTCGTGTGACCACACTGGTACCCCTTTCCATTTCCACTCTTCAACAACATCGGGGTCGGCTTGTTTGATCAGGGCGCGGACTCGAGACAGCCTTTCGCCGCGCCAGTCGCTGAGTTCCTTGATCCTCGCGTCTATTAGTTTTGATGGTAATTCTGATGGTAGTTTGGACGGCGAACGCCGCGGTGACCTATCTCGCTTCGAAATTTTGCTTTTTTTTATGGCCATACCGTGGCGCCCCCTTGTCACTATAGTACCTCGAAAACTGGTCCACTTGAGTGTGTTGTTCAGCAGTCTGTTTCGAATGCAACCCTTTGGAATCGAATGACATTTACGTTGGGTTTGAGGAGTGGGGCTCTGTTGTTTTAGTCAGTCCTGTTCAGATCCTGGCTCCGGTCCTCGTTTCAACCGTGTTGTCCCAATTGGTTACTTCCGTAGGAAGTCAGATTGACCTGTCTCCGCAGCGTGGGGGACCTCAGAAGAACATTCCGCTCTGGAACTCAGTCCCATCGTCGCCAATCACGACTCGCACGCACGGCAACGCTTTCACTCGGAAACACACTTAAGTGGGCCAGTTTTAAGGGCATGGTTTTATCAACATAGACCACGTAAAATCAGACCTATGGGGTTATTGGAAATCGATCGCTACAGGGCCACTCCGATTCAGCCGAAATACCGCAGTCCTTCTCAAGAGTTTATCGAAGCTCTGAAGCGGGGAGCCCGGCGCACACTTCTCAAACCGACCCATGGAATTCTTCTCGATAGTCGATACTTTAAAATGAGCGTTCGTGGCGCGATCGAAGAGATGTATCTGAGGGAGTCCGTACTTAAAGCCCTTGAAAAAGCTCTGAGCACCCTCCAACCCGATTACGGTTTCGTTGTATTTGATGCCTATCGAAGCAAGCAAACTCAGGGCGGTCTTTTTGAATCCTATTTTGAACAAATCAAAGTCAGAAACCCGAGCATGTCGGAAGACGAGCTTCATCGAGAAGCAAGAAAGTTCGTCGCTCATCCCGACGAACCCAGCCGATTCGAAGTACCACCGCATAACAGTGGCGGTGCTGTCGATATCGGGCTTACGTTCAAAGGTAAACCGACCGACATGGGTACCGATTTTGACGATTTAACGGACAAGGCTTCGATGGATTACTTTGAGCGTCCTTTTGATTCGGCACAAGGCGTGACTCGGAACCATTGGGAAAGCGTTCGCGGTCATCGACGAATTCTTTTTCATAGTCTCTGCTCAGCCGGGTTCACCAACTGGAAACACGAATGGTGGCATTTTGATCTGGGTAACTGTGTGTGGTCTCAGGAGCTCAAACTGCCTTGGGTTTTTGGCTCCATGGAAACAGGTTCCTAATCCTCACCAATGAGTCAGGGATTAGTAAAGACGCATGGATAATCGGCTTGGTTATTGAATACGCCGTTGTAAGGTCCTTTTGTGTGCCATGAGTATCGACATGCTCCAAGGCACGTATCCACGGTAAAAGCACGACAGTTAGCCGACTCTAGCGAACATCCGGGAGGAGGCAGTGGGCAGCTACAATCGTTGCTGCCGTCCGCTTGGACGTCGTTGTAGCATGGCTTGATCAACCCCATCTTGGAACCCTTGCAACTGTAATAGCAGTTTCCCGGATCCGCATGGCAGGTGCCTTGAGTCGAGCAGGCACAGTGTTTAGCGACCAGATGCAAGCTGTTCTCAATGTAAAAGTTAATATTTCCTGTCGAGAGTGTTGGGCAGTCGCAGACGGGGGTCGCCTCGGCTGGCCCAGAGAAGAAAAGCACGAGTACCAGCAAGCTTAACGACAAAAGATATTTCATTGGAATAGACCGCTCCGTTTACGATGTTGAACCGTCCCTCTTATCGGTCTAAAGGCTGGGATACTTTAAACATTGTAACTACCCAGCGATTTTGTCACAGTATAAGTACCCAGGGACTTTGACCGCAT
>CAZJVD010000004.1:0-197075 GCA_964549505.1 uncultured Oligoflexia bacterium | reverse complement strand
CTATCGTCCCGATGTTGCAATGGGGCTTCGAACGGTCAAATTTCTCCTTAGCCATAAACCTAAAGAACCTCCAATTTGGATTAAGTGTTCATAACTACACTGGTTTGTCGCAAAATGCCAATCGCTTTTTTAAGCGCGAAATAAGGAGTTTTCGTTAAAATGCGCTGAGCTCACTGCGGATGAGCATGGAGCTCTTGACGGGAATTGAACCCGTGACCTCTCCCTTACCAAGGGAGTGCTCTACCTCTGAGCTACAAGAGCATGAAAACGCCCCACAACTTCATAACTTATTTAGAAATTGTGGAGCGGGAGACGAGACTCGAACTCGCGACCCTCAGCTTGGAAGGCTGATGCTCTAGCCAACTGAGCTACTCCCGCAAAACTCTTTGTGAAATCTGTATGACATGGGGGCGGCTGGCCAGGCAAGAAAAAGAGATGGACGAATCTTGACTTGATGCATTATTCTCTCTTCAACGGCCACTTTTAATGGCGTGGAATGAGCTCAAGACGTGTGTGGTGGAGAGGGAAGGATTCGAACCTTCGTAGGCGTGAGCCGGCAGATTTACAGTCTGCTCCCTTTGGCCACTCGGGCACCTCTCCGTTAAGGAACTTTTCTTTAAAACGCATCACGCTCATTTCGACACCTTTAGTTTCGAAATGCCGCGGTTGCGTGGAGCTGGAGAAGGGACTCGAACCCCCAACCTACTGATTACAAATCAGTTGCTCTGCCAGTTGAGCTACTCCAGCAATAACCGTAAAACTCTATTCGATTTATCCTATCGGCTCAGAGAACTCAATAAGACCGCAGCCGACATCGCGACGTTCAAGGATTCGACAGGACCCGCAGCTGGGATTCGAACCATCAGGTCGCATTTTTCAGATGTCAGGCGCCGAACACCGCGCTCTTCGTTTCCCAAGACGATCAACCACGGACGATCCGCTTTGATATCGCGAATACTACCCTCGGCATGCTCGGAGGTGCCCAGCGCCCAAACACCAGCGTCTTTTGCCGTTTTGATCCCATGCTGAAGATTTGGAATGATAGCAAAAGGCACGTATTCGACGCCCCCGGAGGCAACATCGATAACAGTAGACGATATCGGAGCGGACCGATTCTGAGTGATCACGATGCCCTTAACGCCAAAAAATCCGGCGAGACGAAAAATCGAGCCCAGGTTTTGCGGGTCTTGAATTGTATCGAGAGCTAGAAAACAATCGCCATCCTGCCAGCTCTTTTTCGCAAAAAGTTCATCCACGCTACAGGGAGCTTTCGGTCGAACCAGAGCACGTCCCGATCCTGCTTTGGCCTGACGAAACTGATGTGCGACCACTTTCCACGCTTCGGATCCCTCGCGTGGTATCTGCACCTCCAGAACATCTTTTGGACGTTCCTGTAAAACCGCCAGAACACTGTGCGGATTGGTGAGCCAAAGCGACTTGCCGTCGGTGTCCGATCGCGTCTTCATAAGAGGGCAATGTCGTTCAAGATCTGTTGCGTCGTCTTACGTGGGTCCGTGCTCTGAGTGATAGGCCGACCCACGACGATGGCGTCCGCTCCTGCCTTGGCTGCCTTAAGAGGCGTCATCACACGCGCTTGATCGTCCGCACCCTCGCCCTCCGGCCGAATACCCGGAACTACCATCAAAAGACGCGGAAACCGCTCTCTTAAGTCCAAAAGTTCGCGAGCCGAGCAAACAATTCCATCGAGCTGCATGACTTCTGCTCGCAACGCTAGCGCGCGGACACTTTCATCGACCGACTGTGTTTTTCCGAAAGCGTCGCCACTGACTTCACCCCATCCTTCGTCAGAAAAAGACGTGAGAACGGTAACACCCAGAATCTTTGGTCGTGTTCTGGAAGCGCGGTCGGCACTTTCGGACGGCGTCATCGACGCACGCAGCATGTCCTTACCGCCCAAAACATGGACCGTGGTCCACTCTACGTTGAGCTCAGCGATACGCTCGCATGCTTTCATCACGGTGTTTGGAATATCAAAGAGCTTGAGATCGAGAAAAATGCGGCGCTGATCGCGCACCAGACGCTTCACGAGATCGGGACCACTGGCGATAAAAAGTTCGAGACCTACTTTATAGATGACATCAAGCCCCGACAGCGTGTCGATCAGATGCTCGGCCTGCACCCGGTCAGAAAAATCGAGCGCAACGACCAACTCCGTTTTTCGTACGGCAGCACTCTTCTTTGACGCCGGGGACTTCGTGGTACTCATAGCACTTAATAGCTTCTCGCAAAGAGCGCCCGCACTCCGCTACCGCTCGTCTGCCCACAAACGAAGCATGGCTCCGTCGAAAGTACGGGTTTGAAGCTCTTATCGAGTAGTATCACGCGAATCGTCGCTTTGGTTTCGGCTTTCACACGCATCTCGCACGCGTCGTTTCCACACCAGGACGCATCCATAAAACCTCCGGGCGAATCCAACTTAGCTTTGAAGTCGTCATACGACTTAACAACAAACGTGTGTTTCTCGACTCGTGCTCGCGCCGAATTGAGCAATTCGACTTGCATCGTAACCAACTGTTGAACGGCTATCTCAGCGACTTGATCGATTGGAACGGGCATTTTATCTTCGCGATCACGACGACAAAGAACGACCTGTTTTGACTCTAGATCGCGTGGACCAAATTCGATTCGAATCGGTGTTCCAACGAGTTCGTGTTCATGAAACTTCCATCCCGGCTGCTTGGTTTCATCTGAATCAACAAGAACGCCAACGCCCTGAGACCATCCAAGTGTCGCCGCAGCTTTTTCGATCTGAATTTTAAGATCGTTTGCAAGAGACACGAGTCTTGCTTTTGCGGCTTCGTCTTTCGCTGCTTTTCCGTAAATCGGGATGATCACCACATGCGTACTCGCCACGCGCGGCGGAAGAACAAGGCCCTTGTCATCGGAATGGGTCATGATCATCCCACCGATCAGCCGTGTGGACACACCCCAACTTGTCTGATGAACAAACTTCTCAGCATTGTCTTTATCGAGAAACTTGGTTCCGAAAGCTTTTGCAAAGTTGGTCGAAAGATCGTGGGACGTTCCCGCCTGCAGAGCCTTTTGATCCTGCATAAGAGCCTCGACGGCAAACGTATTGAGCGCACCCGGAAACTTTTCGTTCTTCGACTTCAAACCCGCGTGCACCGGCATGGCTAAAACTGTTTCGAGAAACTCTTTATAAACCATGAGCATCTGCTTGGCTTCTTGATCCGACTCTTCAGCGGTCGCATGGCAGGTATGCCCTTCCTGCCAAAGAAACTCCGCGGTTCTCAGAAACAAGCGCGTGCGCATCTCCCAGCGAACGACATTTGCCCACTGATTGATGAGCATCGGTAGATCTCGATAGGACTGAATCCACTTCGCAAACATCGTATTGATGATCGTTTCCGACGTCGGGCGAATGACAAGCTTCTCTTCCAGCTCTTTGCCGCCAGCATGGGTTACGACCGCACACTCGGGCGCAAACCCCTCGACGTGTTCCGCCTCCTTTTTCAGAAAGGACTCAGGAATGAAGATCGGAAAATAGGCGTTGCGCACGCCGAGCTTCTGGATGCGGGTGTTAAACTCGCGTTGGATACTTTCCCAGATCGCATACCCGTTGGGACGAATCACCATGCAGCCCTTGACCGGACTGTAGTCCGCCATTTTGGCCTGCAGAACGACGTCCTGATACCATTGAGAAAAGTCTTGCGATCGTGGTGTGATTTTTTCGGCCATGAAACCGATTTTTCTCAGAAAAGACGCGGATTTGCAATCTGTTCGTAATGATGGGATTTAAGAAGCTGTGAACGCGATCCGGGCACCACTCGACCCAAAAGAATCAAAGAAACGAAAGCGCGAACGCTTAGCAATTGTGGTTTTGTCCGCCCTCTTTATCGCGCTCGCTGTTTTTGAATTCAAGCTCACAAAAGTTTCAACCTCATTACCTCTCGTCAACTCGATTTTCTTTTTCGGGCTACTCAACATCAACATCCTGCTACTTGCGAGTGTGATCTGGCTGATCGCCCGCAACGTAGGGAAACTCTTCTTCGAACGCCGAAGCCACATCCTCGGAGCACGCCTCAAAACAAAGCTCGTGGTCGCGTTCTCGGCGTTCAGTGCGACCCCGACGATCGTTCTGTTCATCATCTCAGCGCTCTACATCAACTCGAGTTTTGACAAGTGGTTCTCGCTTCGTATTCAGAACACGCTGCAAGGATCGCTTGAAATCACGAACATCTTTTACAAGAATACCGAACAGACGGCTCGCCACTTTGCGGAACACATCGCCCGCGAAATGGCGAAACGTTTTCCGGCAAAATCCCCTCGAGGAAAGATCCCTCCAGGAGTGAAGTCGTATCTCGACGAACAGGTTAAGTTTCTCGCACTGCATGCGGTGGAGTTTTACACCGGCCCTTTTGATGACCGGCTCCTACTCCAAGGCAATCAGTCGCCGGCTGATCACGCACAAAGTTATCCGTTTCTTCCGCTGGACGTTTTGGAACGTGCGTTCCGCGGCGAACCTCTGTCTGTGATTCACCAAATCGGAACAGGCGATCTTATTCGAACCGTGGTCCCCATACGTGGAAAGATCTCCGTTCCAGGTGTGGTGGTCGTGGACGCGTATGTTCCCGTCAGTATCGTCAATAAAGTCGACCAGATCTCGACCGTGTTTGACGACTACAAGGGGACGAATCCTCTCAAATATCCGATAAAAACGGCGTACTTCGTGATCCTGATCATGATGACGTTGGTGATTATCTTTGTCGCAATCTGGTTAGGAATCTATCTTGCGCGGGAACTCACCGTTCCAGTTGAGAACCTGGTTCGCGGCGTGCAGAAGGTGGGAGCCGGCGACCTCGATGTTGTCGTCGAGCGCACCGGACAAGATGAAATCTCGACTCTGGTCGACGCGTTCAACCAGATGACAAAGCATCTCAAGGACAACTCCATAAAACTTTCAGAGACAACAAAAGATCTTGAGAACCGAACACTCGAGCTCGAAACCGTGCTGGCGAACATCGGATCAGGTGTGTTGGTGGTTGGACCCGACGGCATCATTCGCGGCATCAACCGCGCAGCATCGGCGCTGTTAGAAATTCCACTCGACCGAGCTGAAGGACGGATGGCGACTGACGTTTTTGTTGGACAGTCCAAGCCGCTCGCCCAGTTCATTGAACGTTGTCGTCAGCGACAGATTGAACAGCACGAGGCTCAGCCTCAACTCACACAACACCATCTAACATCACACAATGGTGGCACACGCTCACTCGCGGTGGTATCGACCATTCTCAAGCACGGTGAAACCCTCCTTGGACTGCTTGTCGTCATCGATGACATGACTCACTTGCTGAAAGCGCAGCGAGAAGTGGCCTGGCGTGAAGTCGCTCGACGGATCGCTCACGAAATCAAAAACCCGCTCACGCCTATCAAACTGTCGGCACAACGACTCGAACGACAACTCGGTTCGATCCCGGGCAGAGAAGGCGCTCTCGTCAAAGAATGTACGTCGACCATCGTGCGGCACACGGACGAGCTCAAGGACATGGTCAATGAATTTTCGAACTTTGCGCGATTTCCAGAGATCAGCCCGTCTCGAAACAGTCTGAACGAAGCGATCGAGGAGATTATCAAACTCTATTCACAAGCGCACCCGGCGATCCTTTTCAAACTCAGTCTCGATAAGCGCATGCCACTCTTTGAGTTTGACCGGGATCAGATCAAGCGTGTCGTGATGAACTTGATCGATAATGCGGTTTCGGCCGTTCGTGGGGCGGGCGAAGGCGTAAAGAGTGGTGCCGTTGCAGCACCCGTCATCGAAACAGCCACCCACTATAACGAGAATCTCAAGATCGCCGCGATTGTCATGTCCGACAACGGCCCTGGGATGGCCGAAGAGATTCGTTCGCGGGTTTTTGAGCCTTATTTTTCAACAAAGCGCGACGGCACCGGCCTCGGCCTCGCGATAGCCAAACGCATTGTGAACGATCACGACGGATTTATTCGAGTGTCGTCGGAGGCGGGACGCGGAACGCAGTTCTGGATCGAACTTCCAACCAGCTTTCGACGCATACCAACCGGAATCCATTCGCCTGAAATCCACAGCTGATGTATAGCTTTTAGGCCACCATGCCGAAGTCCGTGCTCGTCATCGATGACGAAATTTCGATTCTCAATACACTGAAAGCCGTGCTCACCGACGAGGGGTTTACCGTGTTTACGGCAAACGGGAGCAAGGCCGGGTTACCGTTGCTTGAAGATGAGGAGCCCGATGCTGTTCTGCTGGATATCTGGATGCCCGATCAAGACGGGCTGGATGTTCTCAAGGAAATCCGTACACGCCGCCCGGAACAACTTGTCATCATGATGTCAGGTCACGGAAACATCGAAACAGCTGTCAAAGCGACCAAGCTCGGTGCGTTTGATTTTATTGAGAAGCCTCTCGCACTCGAACGACTCTTACTGGTTCTCAAACACGGTCTTATCAACTCGGATCTCACACGTGAGAACCGCGCACTCAAGAAGCAAGTCAAACGGGGCCGGCAGATGGCTGGACAAAGTGCAGCCGTTCAAGCGATTCGCGATTTGATTGCGAAAGTTGCTCCTACAACCGGATCCGTCTTGATCACCGGAGAACATGGAACTGGTAAGGAGCTGATAGCCCATCATCTCCACGCTCAATCGAATCGATCACGACGACCGTTTATCGAGGTCAACTGCGCTGCAATTCCAGAAGAGTTGATCGAGAGTGAACTCTTCGGACACGAAAAAGGTTCGTTCACAGGTGCGACTCAAAAACGTCGGGGACGGTTCGATCTCGCCCACACAGGAACGCTCTTTCTCGATGAAATCGGCGATATGTCGCTCAAAACTCAAGCTAAAGTGCTTCGTATCCTTCAGGAGCAAAAGTTTGAACGTGTGGGCGGGTCCGAGACGCTCACCGTCGATGTCCGCATTGTCGCTGCTACGAACAAAGACCTACGAAAGGAAATTCAGAAAGGCTGTTTTCGCGAGGACCTTTTCTATCGTCTGAATGTGGTGCCGTTTTTTGTACCTCCCTTGCGCGAACGAAGAGAGGATATTCGTGAACTGGCCGAAACATTCCTTGTTGAACTCGCGGCCGTTCATGGGCGTCCAGCTCGGGGGCTAAGTCCCGATGCACTTCGAGTCCTCGAAACTTACATATGGCCAGGCAATGTTCGGGAGCTTCGAAACCTGATCGAGCGTCTGACGATTTTAGCGGCTCCTTCGACCGCGGGAGCTGACCTCCCCTACGACGCCACTATGGTGAGTCAGTTGTTACGTGAATCACCCGATTACCAGCCTGGCGAGAGTACCGTTCCTTCGCTTCGCCTTCGTGAGGCCCGCAGTGATTTTGAGAAGGATTTCATTCTTCGCGCCCTCAAAGACAGTGGCGGCAATGTCGCAAAAGCTGCGGCTACTTTAGGAATCGAACGCACTCACCTGCATCGAAAAATTAAAACCTTTGGAATTGAGGTAAAAGAACCATGAACCCAGCGTTTACATTTGACGATATTTTGCTCGTGCCCTCGTACAATCACTACGAATCACGACGAAACGTCGATCTCTCGATGACCGATCGATCGGGAAAGTTGCGAGTCGAACTTCCGGTTATGAGTTCGAATATGGACACGATCACCGAAGCTCCGATGGCGAACTTCATCGGTTCGAAGGGTGGCCTCGGTATCTTGCATCGATTCATGTCGATCGAACGCAATATCGAAGAGTTTAAGAAGTGTGCGACAAAAACGGCTGTTTCTGTCGGGTGTGCCGAGCGCGACATCGAGCGCGCCGAAGCGTTAAAAAATGCTGGTGCCGAGATCTTCTGCGTCGATGTAGCGCATGCACACGCCAAGTATGTAGGGCGAACGCTCAAGCAGTTGCGTGAACTGCTTGGAAAAGACGCATGCTTGATCGCCGGCAACGTAGCCACGTACGCTGGCGCCGACTATCTTGCAAACTGCGGCGCAGACATTATCAAAGTCGGCATTGGCGGAGGATCGGTCTGTAGCACGCGGATCAAAACAGGTTTTGGTGTGCCGACACTCTCGTCGGTCATGGAATGTGCGCGTGTCGATCGATCGATTATCTGTGACGGTGGTATCCGAACGCCAGGGGATATCGTTAAAGCACTCGCATTCGGTGCGGATTTCGTCATGCTCGGTGGAATGCTCGCCGGTACGCGATCTACGCCGGGAAAGGTCGAGACCGCAAAGGATGGCACACGGTTCAAAGAGTATCGAGGAATGGCGAGTCGCGAAGCACACGAAGATTTCATCGGCACGCTGCCCGAATGGAAAACAGCTGAAGGCGTTTCGACCAGTGTTCCGTACCGTGAAGACGAAGAAGCGATTTTAGCCGATATTATTGGCGGATTGCGATCGGGTTGCACGTATGGCGGAGCAGCGACGATTCGTGAACTCCAGCGCAAGCTCAACTATGTTCACGTCACACCGGCAGGACGCACGGAAAGCCTGCCGCACAAAACGCTTGAACGCGCTTAAAGACCTTTGATGTCACGGTAGTGTGTTCGCGTGCAGATGGAACGCACTTCTTTAAAACCATGGTCGCACCAGACCTTGCGCGCCCTTTCGACAAAGTCATCGAAGTACGCGAGATCGCGTTCACGCTTTGGATCAAAGACAAGTCCGGCAGCTCGCAACACATCGCCCGCAATGAACTCGAAGTACTTCGTACCATCACCGACCTTGATCCAAACGGGATAGTCCGCTCCGCGCGACGGCTCTCCTGTTTTCTGAGACACCTTGCGGGCCACGGCAGAAACAAAATAGCGATTGGGGTCGTCCTCGAGACGCATGAAACTTCGCCTTGGCCGTGGACTCGTGCCGTCCAGACGACGCCAGAACACAAGTGGCTGGCCTTTTGAATCACGAAGCGTTTCTATTTGTTTCCAGAACTCTTCGACGGTCAGTTTCGAAAGATCATACTCAACCACCACCGGCATACGAGTCGCACCGACTTCGAGGCTTGCCACCACATGATGATGACCGTCCGTAACAACATACCCGACTGAAGGCGGTCCCTTGATCACCGGAATCGCATCATCCTTACTATACGCCGCTCGCCCGTTATTGTACTTGAGCTTCCATCCGACCTTCTTCTTGTAGCGCAAGATCTCGCCCCATTCTTCGAGTTGCGCGATCTTACGGTCGACGTTCTCATAAGAAATTCGGTTCTGCCCTGGCCACAGCACGGCGATATCCGCAAACACAGGCTTCGTGAGGCGAAACGAACAGTTCGGTCGAACAGGATCGGCGTCGGAGTCCGTGGCGGTACTCATCGCAAAAACAGCAAGTCCGACAACAGCTCTTAAAACCCCTCCCACCCCCACTGGATTTCTCTCTCTCTACGGATGAGTCGCGGGATCAGGAGGAGGCTCCAGGCGACGCGGCTCTCGTGTCACCTGATCGATAGGAGCGATCTCGAGCAACGTATCTTTCGAAAGACCTGGATCGAGTTCCGTCATCTTTCGCGCGCTCACCAACACACGCGTCTCGAGCGTTGAAACGGCCCGATTATAACTCTCAACCGAAAGGTTAAGCGATCGACCGAGCTTTGAAACATGGTCCGTCATATCGCCCATACGTTTATAGAGTTCACGCCCTAGCTCACTGATCTTCCGCGCATTCTCTTCCACGCTCTGTTGACGCCAGCCGTAGGACACCGCTCTCAGCAACGCAATCAATGTGGTCGGCGAAGCCAAAATAATTTTTCGATTCAATCCGTCCTCGATCAACGCCGGATCACGTTCGACAGCAGCACTGAAGTAAATCTCTCCTGGCAGAAACAGCACCGCGAAGTCTGGCGAGTTTTCAAACTGCTCCCAATAGGCTTTAGCTTCGAGCTTCTGAATATGACTGCGAATCTGCTGCGCGTGTTCGGTGATTTTCTGAAGACGCGCGGTCTCATCTTTGGACTCAAGCGAATCGAGATAGGCCGACAGCGGAACCTTCGCATCAACAACGACCGTTTTGTTCCCCGGAAGACGAATGATCATATCCGGACGTAGTGTGCCGGCCTCTCCTGTGACGGTGGCCTGCTCATAAAAGTCACAATGGTCCTGCATCCCGGCAAGTTCGACTACCCGTCGGAGCTGAATCTCACCCCAACGTCCACGTGCGATCGGCGATCGAAGACTGGTGGACAATCGTGTCGTCTCAATTCGCAATTCCTTTTCAGTCTCCTGAAGCGAACGCACTTGCGTGATCAGTCCTTCGTAAGCGCCGGCACGCGCCTTCTCCATCTGATGGACCGTCTGTCCGAAACGATCAAGCGCTTCTGAGATCGGTTTGAGCGACATATCGATGGCTTCGGATTTCTTATCGAAGACACCTTTCGCTTCGGTCTGAAATCGACCTAACGACTCCGATGCGAGTTTAAGAAACTGATCGTTGTTCACACGCAACGCCTGACTTGCCAGCGCATCGAACTTGTCACCCAATTGCTTTAAATTTTGGTTTTGCAGATCGCTCAACAAACGTTCGCGATCGATAGACTTCTTTCGTTCTTCTTCGAGTCGTACTTCTGCTTCAGCTCGTCGGAGCTGTTCACCCGAGACTGTGTTTTTCAAACGAAACGCCCAAATCAAAGCGCTCAAAAAAAGAACAAGTGTCGTCGTCGAAAGTACCCCAAGAATCAAAATATAGGATTGATCAGCCACCACCCGAAGTTCTCTCAAGACTCGGGCCTAAAATCCAGCCCTGCTGGACGGAATCTTGAAAGAGTGCGGCAAAATCAAGATCAGGATCTATTTCAGTAAGGGATTCAACAACCTCGGCAAGCGTCGCGCCATCGCAGAACAGTTCCACCAGACGAGCTTGAACCGACGTGACCGACTTAAAGCACGCGTCGAGAACATCGTCGCGATAAACAAGAAACATCGAGTCGGATGGCTCTGGAATAGTCTTCGTATCGACCATCGCGTGGAGCGGCCAACGCGATCGTAAAACATACAACGACGGGTCCATGCAAAGACGGATTTGCTCAGGCGGTACTTCCGACAAAGCAGCGAATGCTTTAGACGCACTCCGAACGGCACTCGTGGCGTAAAAGCTTTCGCACATCCTCCATTCGAGGCGCACAAGATCGAGAACGGACTCGTGCACGGCGACTGCTTTTTGTTGCTCCACAAACTTTGGGAACACGCTGCCGTACTGGGTGAGCGTCCAAAACTGAGAAGGGTTCTGTTCAATACATGCGTAAGCAAGTTTGTCGAAAGTATCGAGTCCCAAGAAATCGCGTGTGAACGAAAAATCATCCGCAAGTGCATCTCTTATGCGAAGCCGATAGGCGTTCTGATAGACTCCCATGCGATCCTTTTCGGAAAAGCCGGGGGTTGAGCGCACGGCGGTCGAAGGCGTCTGATCCCGTCGGTTGGTCTCCGTGACATCCGCAAAAAACGCGCGCTGAAGATCACGAATACCACGTCGATCGGTCACGTCAGCCTCGACTTCAGAACGGCGTTCTTGAGCATCCGGAGTTCGTCCATCAACACCGTCCACTCTGGAAAGTTATTATCCCGTTCGATCATGGCAGCGCGTGGACCGATCTTTTTCCAGGTGTATTGAAAGAGACGCACAACTGCGTCCCGAATGGGTTCGTCATGCGTGTCGATCAAATAATGCCCTTTGTCCGTGTGACCGGCGATATGGTACTGCACGACGCTATCCGACGGAATCGCGTCGATAAACTGTTCCGCCTTGAAACCATGATTGAATGAACTCACAAAAACGTTATTCACATCGAGAAGAAGTCGACAATCAGTTCGGCGCGTGACTTCGCGGATGAACTCCCACTCTGGCATCTCGTTCGACGAAAATTCTGCGTAACTCGAGACGTTTTCCAATACGAGATTCCGTTTTAGATAGTTTTGGACAAAATCAATCCGCTCGACGAGATGGTCGATCATCGCGCGTGTGTACGGCAGCGGCAGAAGATCATGTGCGCTTTTTCCACCTACACTTCCCCAGGTGAAGTGATCCGACACCCACTCGGGCTGTATCACTTCAATGAGCGTCGCCCAACGATCAAGATAATCTTTTGGAAAAGGGTCAGTTCCGCCAATCGAAAGCGAAACACCATGGAGAACAACAGGAAACCGCTCGCGAAGGCGTTTGAGATTTTCGAAGGGCTTTCCGAGCCCCAGGCCAGGAAGACCTAAGTAGTTTTCGGTGAGGGCTTCGACAAACTGAACGTCTGCACCAGACGCGGTTTGCCCGTCCTGCCCGTTTTGAATGAGCTGATCGTAGTAGCATCGACGTGCTCCCAGACCAAAACCCAAGTTCCCAAAATTTCGATACTCTAAAAGTACTTCTGACATAAAAAAGGGGACGGCCCGAAAGCCGCCCCCAGAACTTCCCGGAACTTTACTGACGCTTACTCGTGTTTGTCTTTTTTATGCGATCCATCGCAACCGTTTGGACCATCACACGCATTTTCAGCGCCGGCTTCGGTCTTCTTGTGACCCTTGCAATCATGATGGCCTTTCTTATCCTTTGCGCCGTGCTTATCACCAGCGAAAGCTTTGCTCACCGTGAGCGTGCCACCAGCGACCAATCCTGCGACTGCTGCTGCAGTCAAAAGTTTCGACATTTCCTTCTTCATTGTTTTCCCTTTCAAGGTTGAACTTCCAGTTGATGCTGTCTCATAAATGTAAAGGCATTCTGAAAAAACGCCAATATCGAAGCCGGTACACAAAATGATTCTTAACCATGACGCGACGTCGAAGTGTTACTCGCCGATGCGGCTCGGCCTTAAATACTTTCGCATGTCCACTTCTTGAAGCAGAGCTCCACAGGCGCTGAAGGGTCGAAAGCCAAAAAGCCACACTGGAGGATCGCGTAAAGAGTATTGGCGAATACGATCCTCAACCAATTTCAAATCCCGCAACGCGTCTGACTGGTTTTTGACACGCGCTATGAACTGAAGGTCCCATACCAAGAGCAACGTCATCCGGCGCTCACGAGGCGTTCTCGCAACCCAGCCGAGACTCCTTAAAAAACGAAGCATCGGTTGGTGATGGCGCCCCCTCTGTTCCTCAAGACGATCGGCCAAAAGAAAAATGCGCGCAATAGCCGTGATTCCACGCAGGTAGTTCTCGCGAGCATCGTCGTTATGCTTTCCCTTGAAAGTGAGCTCCCAGCGCATGCGAAGGTGCAACGAGACCGATTCGCCATACGAATTCGCGTCCATCCACGCATCAAGTGTGCGATCGATCCACTCCGCAAAAACGAACTCACGTCGCTCCTTTGGCCGAACCGCAGCTCCGTCGCTTTCCTGCCCGTCGGAATCTCTTGGAAAAATCCAGCCATCCCCGCTGGAGTCGAACTCTGGATCATCGGCGGAAACCGGTGCCGCGAACAAAAGCGCGAAAACAATCCACCCCCCGTTTTTCATGCGTCGATCAAGCCCTGCTCGCGAAAATACGAGATAGGATGGTGGTCGGACAACCCACGAATAGCTGCGCGCCCCATTGCCAAAATCGCTTCTTGGGAAGAACCCCCGATGTGCGGAACTGAAAGACAGCGCGGGTGCTGCGCAAGCATGTTCTTGGTCGCAGGCTCTTCGGCAAAAACATCAAACGCCGCCCGACTCAATCGTCCTTCATCAAGAGCACGCACCACATCGCTCTCGACCACCAGACCGCCACGAGCTGTGTTGACGAGAACAGCGCCCTTTGGCATTCGGCTGAGAAGGGATGCTCCGATCAAATTTCTGGTCGAAGGTGTCAGCGGCAAATGAATGGAAACGATATCGGATTTTTCAAAAAGCTCTTCGAGACTCACGGCCTGAGCACCCGTTTCTCGAACAAATGCCGAATCGACGACACGATCGTAAAAGGAAACGACACATCCAAACGGCTTAAGAAGACGAATAAGATCTTTTCCGACGCAACCACAACCCAAGACCCCCACACGGCGCTCTGAAAGCTGACGCCCGGGACTTCGAAGCCACTCTCCATTTTGAAGCGCTAACGAAAGCTCGGGAACATTGCGAAGCGTGCTGATCATGAGCGCCAACGCCAGTTCCGAAACCGCACGTCGATTCACGCCCGGCGTCCAGCCGAGACGAATTCCGCGTCGTTCGAGCGATGCGAGATCGAGGTTGTCGATTCCGACGCCGTATTTGGAGACAATTTTTAGATCGGGAAGTTCATTCAGGACAGGATCTGTGAGTTTTTCGACCCCTATAATAATGCTTTCGCAGCCGGCGAAAAATCGAACCAGCTCAGATCCGCTGAGATCGAGCGCATCGGAGTTCAATTTGGCTTCTGGGTAAAGGCGTCGGAGTTCGGCCACCAGCTCTGGGTCGGCGCTGAAGCTCTTGGAGCTGACCGCTGTTTTCATACTGACCTATGGCCGATTTGCGGCCCTATCTGGCGCATCCGCGCTGTTATACCAGTTTTTATCGAACTGCGCTGTCGGGTGTTAAAAACGGCTGAGAAGTCAGTATTCGTCCGCATCGGGCAGACGTTGTGGACCAGGAACAATGCCCACGAGGTCAGGGTCGACTCCATCGGGCAGCTTTGCGGCTCGATCGGTACGTTCCTGTTTTCGGATCGTGCGTTGCTCTTGCTTAATCAGCTGACGCTCTTTTTGTGAGCGCTCGCGATTTCGCTTTTCCTGACTCGGCCGACTCGATTTGGCCATACGACAACGCTCCTCTGAAAAGGCAAAGGACCTTGCCCCGTTTTGCGGAACAAGGTCCCTGCTTAGTGAACCTAAAAACTTAGATTACCAACGGCTCGTGCGAGCACCGCGACCGCCACCTGGGCCGCCGCGACCACCTTCACGAGGTGCCATCGGTCGGGCTTCGTTGACCGTCATAGGACGACCTTCGTAATCCGAACCGTTGAATTTGCTGATGGCATTTTGCGCTTCTTCATCACTCGACATCTCGACGAAGCCAAAGCCTTTGCTACGGCCGCTGTCGCGATCCATAATGACTTTTGCTGATTCGACGGTTCCGCATTGAGCGAACGTGTCCGAAAGAACACTGTCGGTTGCTGAAAATGGCAGATTGCCTACGTATAGTTTTTTACCCATGAAACCTCCTAAAGGCTGGGAGCCACTCTAGAGGTTAGGACACTATGTCCGCAGACTCGAAAGAAGCGAATAACACTGACGTTTAGGAACTTAGCCGAAAACGGACCAAAAAGATACGGCTGATTTTTCCGGTCGCTGCTTTCTTAACTTATTACCCATAGCCTGTTTATTTCACCCGCGATGTTACAGATCTTTTCTGTTTGGTTATGTTTGGACCGCCGTGGTCGCTCTCAAAGCAGTTTCTCCATATAGAGATCAACCCGCTCATAGTGAACCCCAGCCGGCTCCGGAACGACTCTGTAGTTAAACCGTTCATAGAGCCTCCGAGCAGCGACCAACTTGGTTGACGTCGCCAGCACCACTCGATCAGCACCGAGCTTCCGCGCTCTCTCCTCTGCAAAGAGAAGAATTTTTTGTCCGAGGCCCCAACCTCGCCACTTTCGAGAAACGGCCATCTTCGCAAGCTCAACGACTCCGGGTTGGCCTCGAACAGGGATCAATGCGAAACAGCCAATAGCCTGCTTTTTCATGGTCAGAAAATAGATTTCACCACCGCGTTTAATGATCTCTTTCTCAGGATTCTGAAACACCCGCCTATCGAATGCTTCCAGCTTGAAGCGATACTCCGTGAGAAACTCGAGATTCAAATCACGAAACGCGCTCTTGTTTTCTTCGAGCTTCGAGTACGGCACAAACTCAACCTGCCCCGCAAGTCTCGTTACACGCGCTTCTCCAAACGCCTGAATCAAGTCCTTCTGTGCGTATGATTTCTCGAGCTGCTCGAGACTACTAAGAAGGTCCTTTTCAAAGCCAGCTGTCAGGAGCTGAGCCGCGCTACGTAGGTCAGTCCAATACTCGGAGAGTTCGGCGACGAGAGACTGCCCTGACGGCGTCAGACCGAGATAGGATTGCCGCCGGTCATTTCTATCCGGCTTCCTTTCAAGAAGTTTTTGCTTTTCCATAGCACCTGCTATTTGGCTGATCGCCGCGTGGGTGACGCCCAGGTGCCGAGCTGCTTCTGTGATCGTGACAGGACCACGATCCGACAAGACTCGAACCAAGGGGAACCAGCGCGGCTCAAAGGGAACGCCGCCCTGAGAGTAAATGCGAGCACAGTCTTCGATCAATCGGTCGCCCAGCCTCTTCAATCGAGACCCCAAAGCGGATATTCCCAGCATCTGCAAGTGCTTCACGGGGGCATCATGCTTGATAGTTTACATATACTCAATGTAATAGTGCTTACGTAAGTGTTTTCACAGATGGACCTGCCTTTGGTTCGAAGCTTCGTTTGCGCATTGAGATCCTAAGGCCAAGGCGCTTCAAGCGAATCATCACGGATTGGAAAGAAACTAATTATTACACAATAGTTGTTAAATACGGTCGGATTTGTTAAAAGCCTAGAATGCGGCGGTTGTTGAGCCCAGGTATCCTTGCCGAGACACCTTCTAAGTTACGAATACTGAAGAGATTTCAGTCCTGGGTATGCTCTGTACTCTTACTTCCACTGGTTACACTCTCGATATGCTACGGCAAATCTGATCGAGATCTCGTGGTTGTAGTCGGTGCTGTATCATCGGGCAGTCTCTTCCCGCCCGCGATCCGACAATACTATCGAGACAACGGTCTGCGCGATCCTTTGCTGGTCCATGTGCCGGATCAATGGCCGATCGCACCTGATTTTATCAAATCCTTTCGCTCAAGCGACTTCGACATCTGTCTAGAAACCTCGGATCGCACTCAGTTAGTTATCGAAATAGACAAGATACTCGAGCGCACAAAAACAGATCTCGTCGCCATTAGCGGACCTTTTGAAGGTTCGATCGAGTTAGCAGATTTTCTAAGTGAGTCCTTTTCAGGCCGGTATCCGATCGCAACCAACGGAACGAGGCTTTCCGAGGCGCGACGACGGAAGGATTTGATGATGGAGGCGGTCCATCCGCTGCGAACACCTCTCAGGTTCTCGACACGTGACGCATCGGCCGCACAGGCTTGGGTCGAAGAACATAACTTACTAAACCAGCCTGCCAACACGGTTGTCGTCAAGCCGGTGAAAAGTGGCGGCTCCGTCGGCCTTCATTACGTCCATAGCTTGGAACAGGTAGCAAGAGCCACCAACGACATATTGGGAGAATCTAATCTTTACGAAACAAGCTCAAAAAACCAAGCGGTCGAGATTCAGGAGTTCCTAGTCGGTGATGAGTATGTCGTGAATGTCGTTTCCAGCAAAGTAGGCGATAAAGTCTATAGAGTCGTAACCGATGTTTGGCGTTACAAAAAAAGAAAGAGCCCGACGGGAAACGATATCTATTTTTTTGATGAGCTTATCCCTCCTGAGCAGATTCCTCCTGGCCTCACTTCTTATGTTTATTCGGTCATGGACAAATTAGAGATCCATACTGGCTGGGGACATGCTGAAGTAAAAATGGTCGCCGATGATCCGGTCTTGATAGAAATTGGCGCTCGCCCGATGGGCGCTAAACAACCCGCGTTTGTAGAGCAAAGGTTGGGTTACAGCCAAACTAACTTGGGAGTGTTGGCGTTTTTGGATCCTGGTAAGTTTAGAGCTTATGCGGAAGCGCATCCCATCTATGAGTTTCCCAGCGAAAAGAGAATGGTTGTCTACACTCTTAAGGCGCCAAAAAAGGGCTTATGGTTTCGAGAAGATTCGGAGCAGATTATTCGAAGCTTGCCATCGGTCGTGAACTACCGACCTTATTTTTCCCTTACTGAACCGTTGCCGGTCACAAAGGATCTGACAACCGCGCCTGGTGATATTTGGCTCTTCGGTACACCAGAACAGGTGGAGAGCGATATCAATCGTCTTTCTGAATTAGAAGAGAATCAGGGCCTCTATCGCAAAAGACCCGTTTGTTCGCTGATCTTGCGAGGAAAAGCAACCCTAGGAAAGGTCGCAAGCGCCTTAAAGGAACTTTCCGAAACCGGCTCGGCAATGCATCCCCCTTACCGGCGCTACCAAACAAATCCCCGCTGGTAATTCGTAGGGACTCGACAGCGAATGAACAGCTTTCAAACGCAAAAGGCCCGCGATTGGAACGCGGGCCTCTCGTGACTAATTAGTGACAGTCGCTTGCGGACTTATGATGACGTCCACTCTGCGATTTTGAGCTCTACCCTTAGCTGTTCTGTTCGGTGCCAAAGGTCGATCGAAACCGTAACCCACAGCTTCGATCTTGTTCTCAGCGACGGCATTGTTCGCAACAAGATACTGCGAAACGGCTTCCGCACGCTCGGTCGAGAGCTTGGCATTTTGATCCTTGCTGCCAACAGAGTCGGTGTGTCCTTCGACCACGACGCTCGCGTTCTCAAATCCCTTAATCGCGGTGACCACTTTCGCTAAGAGTGGAAAGTTTGAGCCACGGAGAACCGATTGATTGACCGGAAACTCCAGAGTCTTGAGTCGAATCACGAGGCGGTCGCCTTGACGGTAAACCTCAGACTCTTCGCTCGTAAACTCGGCGCGAGCCGCTTCGAAACTGCGATTGAAAGCCTGATCCGTCTTGAGACTTGCAGTCTCGACCGCAAGACCCTTCGCTGTCGTCTTAGCCGCACTCAGTTGCTCGCCCTTTTCCTGGGTCTTGATCTCCTCACCCTCCAGGCGAAGTGCTGCTTCCTCGGAAGTGATGTTCTTTCCAGCCTTCGAAGCATGCGTGATTTTCACGAGATGGTCCGCTGCGCGCTGGGCATCTGCGGATCGTGTTTTGATGTCGGCATCGGAATGGCGATTGGCCACGATGTAGGCCTCGGTGTCATCAGTTTTTTTCCGAGCTATCGCGAGACTCTGTTTCGCGTACTCCTCGGCGCCGTTTTTCACAGCAACCGCAATAGTTGCTCGAATAGGCGCTAGATTTGCGGCTTTTATGGCGCTGAGCTCGACGTTCAAGTACTCAGCTTGCAGCTTCGTACGATTCTCTTTAGCCGGATCCAGATTGTTGTTTTCAGTCTCTGATGTAACAGCTCGCAAATGATCATCGGCTTCAGCAAATTCCTTAGGAGAGGTCTTTTGAGCCCCCGCTACGATGGCAGCTCGGCGTGCCGAAACAACTTCTTCCATATTTGAGCGCGCAATGCCCGCTCCCTGATTAGCTCGATCGAGCTGCGCACGACCCTTAGCAACCGAATGTAAAATCGCTTTCTGATCTTTACCCTTCTCTTGCTCGCTGACTGCCGACTTTAATTCGTCTTCCGCTTTGGCAAAAGCAGAAGGCGAAAGAACGTCGACCTGTAACTCTGCAGCGTCGTGAAGACTGGCTTTTAAACGTTGTACTTCATCGGCGGAGTTTGCGGTGTCCGGAAACTCTTGGACTTTGGGACCGCCTGCGCAGCCGCCGAATCCTGTAACTCCGGCGATTCCGACGATCAAAAGTGCTGTCGCACTATAAAATTTTAAATGGCTTCTAATCATATATGCTCCTTCAAATTGGGGTTGGGAGGGGAAGGAGACGCAAATCTCCTTCCCAAATCGTTGATGGCTCTTTAGTTGGTCAAGCGCGCGGACGGATCGCTTGCTTTGTCGCCTGATGCTACTTTTTCAGTAGCGGGTGACGAGCTGAGCGACGACTTGAAGCCTACAATTTCCTTATCAGCTTGTTCTTTGGCATAGCCGTAAGCAGATTGGAGCTTTCCAGAAAGTGGCTCGAGATTCCCTTTCAGGGACTCGATCGTCTCATCGGTCAGCTTTCCGAAGCGTGCCTTGATCTTGCTCTTCATGTCGGTCCAGTCACTCTTAATGGTTTCAGTATTCATGGGGGTATTCCTTTGTTGTAAGAAACTCCGGGTAGTTAGAGTTTTTTTCCGGAATCGCAGTCAAAGCATGCATTGATCTCGATTACATAGGCAGTTGTACGGTTTCCCTTACGATATTAAAAATATATAATAGATATGCAATACATAGTAATAAGCTATGTATGCTCAACTTCAATCATCTCTACTATTTCTACATCGCTGCCAAAGCGGGCGGGATCACCACAGCAGCCAAGCGTTTGCGCGTTTCACAGCCTTCGCTCAGCAGTCAACTCAGGGTTCTAGAGCGATCGCTTGATGTGAAACTCTTTCGAAAAGTCGGGCGAAACAATCATCTGACCGAAGTCGGACTGGTCGTCTTCGGGTTTTGCCGACGTATGTTCGAAGTGTCGGAAGAATTGAGTGAACTGATTCTAGAACGGCTCCCTTCTGCCGCTCGTCGAATCAACATCGGTGTATCTGAGGAAGTCGAGCGATCGCTCGTGGTCGAAGTGGTCAGTCTTTTTCTAAAAAAGCATGGATTAGCTCAGCGTCCGAAAGTGACCATGATCTCTGGGAGTCATCAACAACTCGTCGCGCGGCTACAATTGCGGGAGCTGGACGCCGTCGTTTCTCAGATGCCGATGAGTGATCCTGAACTCACCAGCCTCATGCGAACCGAGACGCCGGTCGCTCTTGTCTGCTCGAACAAGTGGAAGTCCGGCCTGAAAGGTGAACGCGAGGCCCATGCAGCACTGCGGGTAATGACTGGTGGTAACGAAGCACAGTGGATTATGCCGCCGCCTCGGTTCAAGCTGCGCGCTGAGATCGATCAGTTCATCGAGCGCCACGAACTGAAGGGACGTGTTGTTTTCGAAAGCGATGTCATGTCTTCGCTCGTCCGCTCTGTGATCGACGAGATAGGACTCGCTTTTTTGCCCCTTGCCTACGTGAGCGAGGAGTTACGAAAAAAGAGGATTCGAATCCTTGGACCCAAGGAAGGTTATTGGACATCACGAATCTGGCTGGGCTGCCATGATCAGAACCGTGGCGATCCCCTGATTCAATCCCTGGGGGTTTCGTTTAAAGAGGTGTGCGACCGGGCTCGGTAACTTTCAAAGACTGAGATCGTTCCAATCACGCAAAACCTGTGTTAAACAGCCGACAATGAAAAACGTAGTTTTTATAACGGGTGCGTCTTCTGGCATAGGCCGCGCGGTGGCCAAGGAGTTCGTGAAACAAGGACATGCTGTGTTCCTCACGGCTCGTCGTGAAGATAGACTGGCAGAGCTCGCCCGAGAACTCTCGAGCAACGGAGGCGACGTCGCTCATCAAGTCTGCGATGTGACTTCACGCCAGGATCTCGACCGAGCAGTTGAGAGCGCACGCGGAAAATTTGGCAAGATCGATGTTTGTTTTGCCAACGCGGGGTTCGGTGTAGCCGGACGTTTCGACAAACTCACGATTGATGACTTTCGACGGCAGTTTGAAACGAACGTTTTCGGGGTACTCAATACCGTTTACAGCAGCTTGAACTCAATTCTCGAATCTAAGGGCTCTATCGTTCTGATGGGAAGCGCAAATTCTTATGTATCGGAACCCCGCAAAGCGCCTTATTGCATGAGCAAGTTTGCCGTGAAGGCACTCGCAGATGGACTTTATTGGGAACTCAAGCCGAACGGAGTAGCGGTTACCCTGATTTGTCCCGGTATCGTTGAAAGTGAAATTCGCCAGGTTGATAAGTGGGGCAAATACGATGCGAACGCTAAAGACCCCGCTCCCAAAAAGTTAATGATGCCTACGACTGTCGCCGCAAAAAAAATAGTTTCGGCAATTCTGGGGCGAAAGAAAGAGGAGCTTGTCACATTTCACGGAACGGCCGCAGTGTGGGCTCAACGGTACGCACCGTTCTTACTCACTCCGATTCTTAAGCAGGCCAAGCCGCTCTCTGGTTTAGGGCAAGAGAATAAAAAAATAGAAAACCGTTCTACTTGAGTGGGTCAGCTTTAAAGCGCTATCTCGTAGAACACTTCGTGTCCTTGCTTCCCGGTCAAAGGATCGGAATACTTTTTCTCTTCAAGAGTCTTCATGGTCAGTTTACTTGCGGCCGCATGATTTGAAATCGCATGAAAGCTAGCATCGATTGTTGGAGCGATCGAAAACTGGATCTTTCCGCATCCCAGTGCTTTGGCCGCCTCAAAAATCTGCCGGATCGACGCTGCTTCTCAATCCGGTTATGAAACCGATCGGCTTGCCTTCGATTTCTAAAACGAAGCAGCTGTTGCCGAAGTACTTCGCTAAAAAGAAATTCACGTAAACGCCGTTCACCAAAAGGGGCTGGCATTCGCTTGCGAGCTTCTTGAGTGACTCAGCGTCTTGTTCGGTCAGCGGTCGGACTGTGGGAGTGTTTTTTTCCATGGGTCGCTCCAATTCTGCCCCAGGTCGAGTATTATCGTCAACGTCGCAGACCTCGAGGGAATTGCGAAATGAAGCTGGAGCATGTTTAAATGTCGTCTATTTATGACCGCAGAGAATTTTTCTCAACCTATTTTTCAAAATCTACCGAGAAGGCTCTTTTCGTAAGCGAGTTTGCAAAGCGGTTTCGTCCGCCGTCGAAGGACTCTCTAAAGATACTGGACCTTGGAACTCATGACGGTCTGCTGCTTACAAAATTGCTTTCTCAAGTGAAGGACAAGCTCCCCGCACAGGTCGATGTGGTCGCGAACGACCCCAGTGGTCCGGCCATTGACGACTTTAGGAAGAGAGCGCTTCCCTCCGGAATAAATTTGAAACTTTCTGTAGAGACGGCGGAGGAATTTTTTGATCGCGATGCCGACCGGTTCGATTGGATCATCGCCTCGCACTGTCTCTATTGGTCCCCGCGTTTGGTGGAACTTACTAAATTGATCTGCGAACGTTCCGAAGCGGCTGTGATCATTCTTAGAGGCCGCAAAGGTATCTATGAACTCCGCAGTCGGTTTAGACACCTCTTGGGAAACAAGCTGGAGCAGCTTTACACAGCCGACGACGTAGAAGCGGCACTGAAGGATTTGCAAGTCTCGTTCTCCAGAGATGAACATCAAACCCACATCGATATCCCCGACGAGGACTCGGTGGAGTTTCTGTGGTTGCTGTCATTCTTGCTAGACTCAAACGTTGACACGCTTTCGAAAAGCGATTTGGAAGAAATAAAAGCCTTTCTCCGGCCTTTCAAAGGTCGTTTCAGGCACGACGTGAGTTTTTTTTGGATCTGAGTTTCGAGCGAAGTGTCGGAACCGGAGCCTCTCATGGAGAGAACTGTTCGGTTTGGTTTTGAGCTCGATTGGATGCTTTTAGAACTGCCCGTCTGCGTACATCGCTTAAGCTAACTTAGGTCCCTCGCAGTCTCATTAATCGTTATCGCAGGTACTTGCCGTCGCGCATCCCGTCCACCAATAGCGCATGCTTCGTCTTACCCAGTGGAAGTGTCACGGAGACGAAATGGGTGGAGTGATGATGGTATATGCGTTGATTCTTTTTTTGCCTAACTTGTTGCTAGTTGTCGGTGCCCTCGGGCTCATTGTTTACACGCTCTGGAAGTACAACTCGAACCGGGTGCTCTCTGGGTTGGATCTGCTTTTCAGCTTATCTTTTGTCGGCGATGAGCCTAGGATTGTTTGTCCGAAACCCCGACGCCTTCGCAAATGTCAGTAAGGCTTCGATTGCCTTTTGTGCTAGATACAATTTGAACCGTTGGTGCACAACTCAACTCACTCCAGCGGCGGACCAATAGCAGCAAGTGCTTGATTCTATTCATAAGCAATTTGTAACAAAAGTACCTTCTACCAGCATCCAAGAATACCGGTTAACCGGTATTCTTGGATTCTGGTATTTGAAAGATGTCGCTTAGCTTACCGAACTGACAGAACTGCTACATACTCCACTGACCTTTTCCCAAAACCTCTTACGACTAGGCTATGTGATAAGGAAACTGCATAACATGCTCCGTTCGATCTGACCGTTCGTGCTCCCAGACTTTCACCTCAACGCCCTTATCGCCTGGTAGGCAGACAATATCCACGCAGCAACCCGAGATACGTTCAGATTGGGTCACCGTTTTTTTTTCTTCAGAAAGTTTTACAACTCGGAAGCCAGGAATATTGCCTGGAGAATCCCACTTGACCAGAAAACAGATAGTGCCATCTTGGGAGATAGCAACCTTGTCCTGAAACGAACTCCGAAGCGCGACTTCTGCAGCTTTGGGAAAGTAACCACCGCTGACATGAACTTCTGCACCGTTAAAGGGTGAACCCATTCGGATTTCGCTGACGTGCGAGAACTTTACTTGATAAGTCATAGAGTGATTTCCTCTAGGATTTCGCTCGGGTTAATATCCTCTGGGATTTTGAATTGATGACCAGAACCCCCTTCGATTTTTCCCGCGTACCCGGAAACATCCTCTTTAAATCGATAAGCTTTTATTTGACCGGCGTTGTTTTGATGCTTGCGAATGTTCAGCATCTCTTCGGCGTGTTCTGCGCTTACAGGTTTTACTGGAGTAACCCATCGCCCTGGACTTTGTTGACCGGTTCTCTGAGCCTGATAGACAATATCTCCTTCTTTCATCGGTCCTTTAAAAATATTTCCTTCGAATGCGTTTCCAAACTTTTCCTCTATGCCTGGCAGATCTCTTACAAAACGTCCTGATGAAACTGACTTTGACTCAATACGAGTTGCATCCTTAGCACTACGGAAGATGCCTTTGACTTCCGCCGCAGTTCCGTTGACAAAACCTTCGATTCTTCTAAGATTCTGTCCCTGACCAATAATAAGCCCTATCGCACTCAATGCTCTCTGAGTGCGTGTGAGGTCTTCTCCTGAGAAAAAATCCTTTCCCGTCACCAGATCATGAAAATCAATCACAGCCCCAATGGATGTGAATCCAATGGCAACTCTACCCAAGGCATCAAGCACCTCGAAAACTCGAAACGCGATCTGATCATGAGCATTCCCATACCGGTCTCGACCATTGATCACACGCTCCTGCATGAACCGATCGCCGGACACGGCGCTCGAAGCTAATGGGTACAATTCCTGAGGTGTCACATTCTCGTTTTTTACGATCTCCGAAACTGCGGTCGTGATCTGCACGAAGCGATGAGCTGAAATGGAATTCCGTTTTAATCTAGACCGATCGACTTCTTTCTTGATGCTCGAAAGGGTCGTCAGTGCCCGCGTTTGCTCTTGGGATAAGACGATGCCTTTCTTATAAAAAACGTCCCTATACTCCCGGTCACCGATCTTCCCGTGGCTCTTAACGTAACCCTTTTTGAGCAGCCACTTCTCAAGATGCTGAGATCGATCTTGAAGTTGATCATGAGATCCTTTTAAATTGCGAATCGTCTCTAAAGAGCTGTGAGCAATGTCTTTCGCAATGCGATTCTGGAGATGAACCAGGCCGAAAGCATCGTAACCTGCTCTCGCACAGAGAAGAGACCCCTGCGCATCCGCATTCGTTTCTCTTTCCTTTGACCAGTTAGCGTACGAAATATCCTCGAGGTCTTTACCGATACCCAGACCGTGAATCTGGCTGGGCGAATACTCTTCATAAACTTTTTTCAGAATGTCATTTGTCCGGCTTGTGTCCTCTTGGGTTGTCGCCTGAATCTGGTGATGGATTTCGTGCCCTAACAAGCAAGCGAGCTCGGCTTCACTTTCAATAAAGTTAAGCATTCCCAAAGTAATATTGATCCCGCCGCCGACCCCGGACATAGCCTGAACAACCGGCGTATCGATGACCGTGATTCCCAAAAAACTTACGTGAGTCTGTGTTCGAAGCTTCTCGCCAACAGATGAAATATATTCCAAGAGTTCCGGATCATCGAGCAATCGCCAATCCTCGATGGCATCGGAACGATCCTTGGCAAAAAGAGCATCTTTAGCTCCACGACCAATCGACCTTTGATCGTAGTCGTCGAGTGGTAGCGAAGAGCATGACGTTAGATTAAGTGGCAATAATAGGCTTACTACTATGGCGACCGGCTTCTTCATGCTCGTGAACATGAAACGACTCAAAGCGAAAATCAAGCCAAACTAATATAGTCCGACATCTGAACCATCCGATCGATAGACGTACGTTTATCGCTCTAAAATCTTTAGGAGGTGTGCGGGCTCGATAATACGAATATTTTTGAAATGCTTGAACGGGAGTAAATGTTTTCGATCCCCCGTTACCAAGTATCTTGCCTTTCCCAAAAGAGCGGTCTCAAGAATTAAGTTATCCGTATGACGATTCGGTATGACACGTATCGTTCCCTTGGGTTCATAAACATCAGCAACCTGAATAATGCGAAAAATGACCTTCTTCGCTGACCGAGGGCTCACATCAAATTTCGCAACGAGATTGCGTTCGAGCTCCTTCAAAATTACTGATGACGTAATAAGATGAAACTTTTTCTTAAGAGCGAACTCAATGACCGAAGCTGGAGGTCCAGCAAACACGATCCCGCTTATCCAGACATTCGTGTCTATGCAGATCTTGAGCACAAGGTAACTTATCGTCTGCCTTCTTCAATAATGCGACCAACATCTCCGGGTTTAAGCTTCCTTTTTTTTGCGGATTTCTGAGCTTGACGACGAACATCATTCAGAGTTCTCAGAGCCATATACTGCCTAAAAGCTTCGCGAAGAACTTCAGACACGGTTCGTCTTTCTTCCTTTGCAACCTGATTGACCTCAGTCTGCATATCAGGCGGAAGTGAGATAGATACAATCTTCGCGTTTCTGGACTGAGCTTTGGCTGCCTTCATATAGAATGACCTCTTAGTAATATTAATAACATTAATAACTGATACGATCAACGCTCAGACTCCAAAAGTCCGCTACGTGCAAGCATTTAATCTTGTTGGAATTTTAAGGCTATGGCGGACCCGAGTGGATGATTTTAGAACTGCTTGTCTTGCGTATGTAGCCTAGAGCGAACCGACAGAACTGCCAAATCTCGACCAGAGAACTATTGTACGGACAACTCCCGCACATAATCGATCAACATCTTCTTTTGATTTTCAGGAAGGGCGAATCCTGATCCAACAGGCGGCATAACCTTCCCACCTTTATTGTTCAGCGACACGATCTCATCCACGATCTTGCGATGCGATTTCACATAGTCCGTCATGAGTACTCGATCATGAAAGGGAATAAACGGTGCTTCTTGATCGTGTTGCCCATGACACTTCACACATTTCGATACTGCGACAGGTGGATGTGACGACGCTGCTTGGGGCTGAAAAATATACTCACGCGGAAACGCCATAAGAGCCTCCTTGCTTTTTACCGCTAAAGCCTCGCAATCGACATTTGCATACCCGGATTTTGAGCCTCGAATGTAATCAACTTCCCGTGCCGATGAAGCGAACCGCGCAATATCGCTATCAACAAGCGCAAAGGCTGCGACAAAGGTCTCGTTCTCGTTTGGCAAAGAACCGAAGCGACCGTTTTCGCTTCGTTCAAAACTAATGAACCACTCCGAGATATCGATTTTCAAATGAGAAAAGAAATCCCTCACGGTCCGCGAGAAGGACCCAGCTGGGAGCGAGGCGGGCGCAGCATCAGACTTTTCCGCCAATTGCTCAAACCCAGCCGGAAGAAATGCGTCAAAGGACAGAGCATCTCTTAGGCGTCTAGGGCCGTCGAACATACTGCTGTCAATACCTTCAGCACTAGGTTGGCTGCAGGGCACTCCGAGAATTGCATACTTTATGGCAGCTGCCTGCGGGTAAAGACTCGCTTCTTTCGCAACCCGCTTAAGATTGAGCCATTGAATAAAGGTCGTGAAGCTAATGTTTGGTTCATTCGGAATTCGTTCAGACGAACCTTTCAGCGAAGGTGTGACCTGACTTAGATCCAGATACTGATATCGCCCGTGCGTCGGTGCCCTTTTCAGAAATCGGCCGAGACCATCCCACTCGCCATCGACAACAAGAGTGTCGTCGTCACTCCCGAAGAACCCCGGCCACTGGTTGTAGGGCTCCCAGATCGGATGAGGATTTGCGTAACCGTGACAAGCAAGACAGCGTGACGGATTAAGGTCCGAGAACCGAGGCATCGCTTGCCCGCTCTTGTCGAAAGCAATCTCCATGAGATCAAATGTGTTCGTAGTCTCTCGAAACTGCATGGCCTCGAGGTTCCAGTACCCGATCTGATCGGGACTTCCATTAAAAGCAAGAATGAGCTTTGTTTCGGGACTGTAGGTGATTACGCGTGGGTGTTCCATGCTTGCATCCGAAGCGCTCTGCGATCGGTACCCCAGAACAAAGTGGTTTCGCATTTCAGAAGGAAGTTTCTCAAGAACGCTCTCCACAGAGGTCAGACCATCAGAGACTATAGTGGCCCGAAGACCCTCTAAATCCCACGAGGCTCTGGCCTGGGAATAGCCAAAACCACTGAGAAATAGGAAAAGTGCCGCCAATGGGAACATGCGGCGCAATATAGCATGAACCGATAACAAGGGGTTATCATTTACTAAACTGACTATGTGTATTTTTAACTCCGACTGTTCGGGCTCGCCCACTCGCGCGGTACAAAACGCTTCGCGTTTTCTCTTTAGAAGTCCGCCACCCACTCCCATAAACTTAACCCCATTTTTCTTAAGCCTCGAAGACGTCTCGTCCCCATGGATGGGGTTAGACAGGCAGCACAGGAGGTGCGGGTCTTCCGAGGCTTAAGAAAAATGGGGTTAAGTTTATGGGAACGGAGTGGCGGACCCGAGAGGGCTCGAACCTCTGACCTCTTGATTCGTAGTCAAGTGCTCTGATCCAACTGAGCTACGGGTCCATGAAAGAAAAGACTAATTTACGCTATGCTTAACCAAAACCATGTTCAGAAAGCAAGTGCAGTTTACGCCGAGCTATGGTCTCCTTTCTGAAAAGATGAAGAAAACCGCTCCCATCCACCACCTTCTAGGCACTCTTCAGCTCATACTGGCCATGGGGCTCGTGGGCTGCGGTGATGACGAAATCACTCCTGGACCAGCCTCTTCGAGCTGCCCAAACGGGCAAGCTCTCGTGGGTGTGAGTGACGGCGCCCTCACCGCCCTCTGCGGTTGCAGCGAGACGCGCACGACGGTTTTAGCGCCCAACCTTTTTACCTGTACGGTGAGTTCACCGGTTCATGTCACGTTTCAGTTGCTCGGGACCGGCTTGGAACATCAGATTGTCTTCGATGGAGGAACGGTTCCCTCGAGTCCACTCCTTGAGCCGGGTGAGGTGCCGACACACTCGGTTTTCATCAGCTCTAGCGGGAGCTACACGTTTTCGGATCGCGGAAGCAACGGGAGGATTGTAGCTCAATGAGCAAGCTCAAGGTCTGTGTAGCAGGTGCGACGGGATGGGCCGGTGGTCAGGTCGCCAAAGCTCTTTTTGAAAGCACGCAGTTTGAACTCACTTCGGCGATTGCTCGAAAATCGGCTGGCAAAGATCTTAGTGAGGTGCTGGCTGGCGCGCGCAAAGGAATCACGATCACCACAACGTTAGACGACGCACTCAGGACAGGCTTCGATATCTTGATCGATTACACAAAGCCTGACTCTGTAAAAGACCGTGCGTTTCAAGCGATCGCGGCTGGAAAACGCGTTGTGATTGGAACGTCGGGGCTTACTGCTGAAGACTTTGAAGAACTCAACGCCGTCGCAAAAGCGCAAAACGTTGGTGTTTTTGCTGCTGGAAATTTTTCAATCACGGCAGCGCTGGCCAAACATTTCGCGATTCTAGCGGCGAAGCATCTTCCGTCATGGGAAATCATCGACTACGCGCACGCGGACAAGGTGGACGCTCCCAGCGGAACGACGCGCGAACTCGCGGAACGCCTCGGTGAGGTCCGCAAAAGCAAACTCGCTCGCGAACTCCGTGAAACGACCGGACAGCTCGAGGCGCGTGGTGCGAC
This sequence comes from uncultured Oligoflexia bacterium, assembly GCA_964549505.1. Classification (GTDB taxonomy): domain Bacteria; phylum Bdellovibrionota; class UBA1018; order UBA1018; family CAZJVD01; genus CAZJVD01. The sequence goes on along the minus strand of CAZJVD010000004.1, from coordinate 167,349 downwards.
GATTGGTGGCACGCAGGTACATTCGATACGTTTGCCCAGTTACGTCATCGGTTTTGAGACGATCTTTGGCCTTCCTAACGAACGGTTGACGCTTCGTCATGATGCCGGTCCGGGCGCGGAGCCGTACGTCGCAGGCACGCTGCTAGCTGCGGAGAAAGTCATGACGTTCACAGGCTTGGTACGCGGTCTCGACACGCTTCTTTTTTAGCCCGTCTTCTCACTCAACCACCAAGCTGACCGACCCATCGGGCGGAAAAATCTGCCTCTTAAGTGCCCTCGAAAAACTCCGACGAGTACATGGAACTTATTCCAGGAGGGAATCATGTCAGCATCCAACAAAACAAAAAAATCCGATGAAACCGCAAACGTTCTTTATCAAAAGATGAATGGTCGCTGGTACGCGTTCAGTGTTGTCGAGGACGAAGTCTATCTCGGCGAAGTGCCCGAAGAGTTCTTACAGGAACTCAACGCGAATCCCGAAGCTCCTGAGACCAACGCTTGAAAAAAGTCCGAACTCCTGCCGCCTCGGCGACCAAGCCAGGCGTCGACCCCCGAGAAAATCAGATTTCCAAACGAGAGATCGATCTCTTGCGGGCAAAAATTGCCGATAAGATTGTGTCCGATCCGAAGAAAGCAGGTCGGGCCCTTTCCAGCTGGATCAGCGGCAACCGACAAAAAAAACCTACCCGCGCCGCCTGACTCTCCGTGTAGAATGAAGAGATGAAGCACGGACGCTTCGCACGTTTTCAGTTCCCAAGCCTATTTTTAGCTATCATCGGTCTCGCGGGTTTCGCGAGTTTGCCGACTCTCGCAGACGACCGTCCCATCGATCGATCACCACCCAGCTTAGAAAGCCCTACCGAATATCCTACCGGGGAGAATGCTGATCTGGTTCTCGAGACTGCTCGAGAGGCTGAGGCGGATTACTAACGCTTTAGAGATAGAAGAGTGTGTGATCGCCGCCCAAGTCTTGATGAGCGTGCTCAGAGTACACTCTTAAAAAGCGAACAAACTGGCGAAAAGCTTCGTAGCTCTTAAACGTCGGATCGATCGCACAACCATACCGGATATAACGAATCCCGTTTTCGATGGACGGACGCGAGTTCTGAATCCGCAACTGCAACGGCAAGTACGTGTCTTGACTGAAGTACATGCGAATCGGAATTTCTTTCAGATCCGTCGGCCATGGGTTCTGAGCATCGAACGGAACTTGAAACGAGCAGCCGTCCTCACTGACATCGATCAGTTCAAGAGAGCGCATTTGCGATTCGCCCGTTACGGTATAGATACCCAAAATTTGTTTAAAAAGAACGCGGCTCGTGTTGCGGCGTTTTTCTTCGAGCTTCTTAGCGCGAACTTCGCTGAAGTCGATGACGTCGTTGTTTTTTGTTGAGTCTGTGGTCTCCGACCGCGACTTTGATCTTCCTGAATCCCTGGCCATGAATCCTCCAAAAGGCGTTCGTTACTTCAACCAACGCTTCGGAAGGACCCGAAGAAAGCTCAACGGGCAAAACTAGCCCGTTCGTTTTTTGACGGCGCCGGACTCTACAACGCGATCCAGAAAGTTCACAAAGGCCTGTACGGCCGGAAGCCCCTTCGAGCGCTCATGAAACTTAGCGCCAATACGGCGAACCTCGCCTTCGTCGCTTTTGGCGGTAGTCAAGCGCACGACGGTCACGACGACAGGAATCGCCAAGGACTGGTTCAGATAGATCTGAACATCAAGATTCTCGCCTTCACGAATCGGATAGTCCGCCAGGCTTTCCCCACCCATGTCGAGATCGAAGCCAAGACCGAGTTCGCTCAGGTCGTGCAGCGGTAAGCGAAAATCACCCTTTTTAGGAACGACCACCGACACGGAAAACGTGTCCAGAATCGGTCGACGTGCCGACTGACGTTTCTCGGATCCGCCAAATTTTGCAGCCACTTTTGCCATGAAGTCTCCTATCGAATTCTCTGAGGCATCCCAGTTTCTGTCAAAGAAAGCTTTGACGTCTCATCAATCCTTGCTCGCAAGCGTTCGAGTGCGTCGCGCGATGTGGATTCTGTTGCGTCCATGTCCTGCGCTTGCGCCCGTGAAACTTTTTTTGCCTGAATCAACGGTGTCTGAACGTGGTGAACCCGGGATACGGACTGTGCTGACAGACGCGTCATCTCGAAAAGAGGCCCATAAAAAAAGCCTCGTTCGAGAAACTGTGGAGTCCACTTGTTCACACGACTCAACACTTCGCGATCGAGCGCACTCCACTTACCCGAAAACCGACTCCACTCGCTGGCGCGCTTCTTCGCTGTCTTGTTTTTCAAAATGCTCGAATACGCTTTCGACGTGGCATCGAGCTGGCTCCGCAAAATCGCGTAGAAGTTGCGAAGGTCGTCCAACTCCTTCTTCGCTCGGTCCTGAAGTTTCTTATGAAATGTATTGAGACGCCCCAGGTAAGACGCGTCTTTGGCTCCCCCCAAGAAAAGCGTTTTCACTTCGATGATCTTGCGTCCAGGGGCAATGGCATCAGGGAGTTTGATTCGTTGTTCTTTTACCTTCTGCAAAAGAGTCATCGTCTCGGGTGGCTGGAGTTTTGATTCGTAAAGATAGACCGTATATTCGCCACGCGGAAGCGGACTGCGACCGCGCAAAGCCACGGTTTTCACGTAATGTTTTTGTAGAGTCCCACGCGTGGAGGCCTGATACTCGAACTGATTGAGAAGCGTTCCCGTCTTTCCCACCGCCACGATCTCAAAACCAGTTCCGTCGGGAAGATTGCTGGCGATATGAAACGACGGTGTTTCCGGGCTCTGAGTCGAGAGCGCAAAGGCCGCTCGCGGCGCTTCGGTCGAGGACGAAGCCGCGGCCTCGAGACTCTGACGATCTTGCGGATTGATGTCGGGAATCTCAGGCAAGGTCGAGAACAAACTGCCAATCCCCGGAATCGCGCGCAACATCGAGATCGAGGACGTCGGTAACATGCCCTTGTGGATCACCCACCCCAATATTCCGAGCAACGCAACGAGTGTGATCAGTCCAATCGGCGGTTTTAACGAAACACCACGAAAACTGTTGTCACTGACGATCGTCGGTTGGCTTGGCGATTCGACTTCGACTTCAACCTTGACGTTGGCAATGCCCGAAAGCGATCGCGACTGTGGCTCCGGTGTGAGTTCCGTCGGAATCTCGACATCGGGCCCGGATTCGAATGCGACGGATCCCGTCGGCATTCCCTCGTGGGGTACTTCAAGAGACGGTGGTTTTTCTTGAATTGCCAAATGCTCAACCGGAATTTCTTGCGTTGCTGTACCTGTCCCAGTGCCCGTCGCCGTAAACGAAAGCTGGGTGTTGGTCTGTGCGGGGAGATGAATCGACGGAACAGAGGCTGGAGCCTGAGCCATGATCTGCGAACACTCCGCGACTTCGGTCATGGCTTTCCAATCGTCCATGCCCTCGCGCCAAACGTAGTGTGCGACCGAAATCTGATTGCTCTCGAGCCGACTACGCAGATCGAGCAGCGAAACAGGTCCCTCATGATGGTCGCCCATGTAGACGAACCAGATTTTATCGTTTAGGTTGTTCATCGAATCTCAGAATCTCAAAAACCTTGATTCATACAAGTTTAAGCAAAATGAAGCGGCGTTGCAAATGGGCATTAGTGGGAATCCCCGACCAAGCGGGTGTGGCCGGAGTTGGAGGCCGACTCGGTGCTGCGTTCGGCCCGGCAGCGTTCCGTGCGGCCTTTGCGCGTCTCAGTGGAATAGGCGAAATCCGTGAAGGCTCTCTGTTCGATCAGGACATTGATGTCGAGAACGAAAACATCCAACTCAATCACGACCGCGCCGCAACCACGGTGTGTCATGCACAGAATGAGGCCGGAACGACCATCGTCATCGGTGGTGGACACGATCACGGTTTTTCACAGCTCCGAGGGGTGTTCGAAGCTCTCAAGCCGAAACGACTCGGTTGCATCAACTTGGACGCACATCTTGACCTCCGTCCCGATCGCCCTGTCATCACCAGTGGGTCACCCTTCTATCTCGCGATCGAACGAGGAATCGTCGCACCGGAGAATCTCGTCGAATTCGGTGTTCAGGAACAGTGTAACTCTCCGGCGCTCTGGGAATACGCTCGGAAGAAAAAGATACCGACCTATCTTTTTTCAGAGCTTCGTCATCTGCCAAAAGCAAAAGTATTTTCGAAAGTGCTTCGTGCGCTCGAGAAGCGCTGCGATCAGATTGTAATCAGTTTTGATCTGGATTCGGTCAGTGAAGCGTACGCACCGGGCGTGTCGGCTCCGGTGCCTGAAGGGTTTTCACCGTCGGAGATCTTTGAGTTTCTAGAGCTGGCTGGCCACTCGAGGAAAGTCTGTTCGCTCGGAGTGTTTGAGTTGAATCCGTTGCACGACGATCGCGATAAGACAGCGCGTCTTGCTGCTCACGCGGTCGCGCGGTTTTTGGGATCGCGTTTCTTAGATTGGTAGGATGGATTTGCGGCTTCGCTGGTAAAATCGCGAAGGACGTCCGTTGCACTTTCGATTTGTTTTTGAAACCGCTTCTGAGCTTCAGGAATATCACCGAGTGCCTCCGCGGCCTTATCGAGGACATCGCCGATTCTCGACTGTGATCGGGAGCTGTTGAGAACTTCCCGAACAGCGATCAAAGTTTCGTTCACGCGTCCCGACCAAATCTTCTCTTCTTCGGCGTGTTTTGTATCATTTTCGAAGCGCTGCTTGAGCGCGGTCAAAAACTTTTCGACCTCGAGGAGACGATCGGTATCGGACGGTCGATCGTTCGATCGTTCGCCGCGATGGATGGTCTGCGCTCGTTGAATCGCCTGGCGAGCGAGAAAAGCGGCGTCGATGAAGGCTTTTAAACCAGAGACAAGATCACGCACCTGAATCGCAAACACTTCGCCAAAGCGACCCAGCTCGCGACCCGCATGAACCAGTTTACGTTTGATCGTGAAGCTGCTTTCCGTCACTCCCGTACGCGAAACAATTCCGTAGAGCCCAAACCAGAACGCAAAGAAAAACCCAAGCGCTAGAATCCAACGTTGACGGATACCCAGCCAGCCGCCGACACCGATTTCGTGCACAGGCAGAATGAAGCGGACGCCTTGCTGTCCGTTACCAACAGCAAAAAAAGCGTCGACTGTGTCCGCGGTATGATCCACACGCGATGCCGTCGCTTTGGAGGTCGGCGCGGTGGGAACCGGATTCTTTGTCACGCGGATAAGAATCCCGGGCTCCACAACCCCGCGCTCGAGAATCGCAGCGGCTTGCTCCAGGTCCTTGCGATCGTTAGCGAGGCTCTGAAAAATTTTAAAAAGGCTCTCCGCCCGACGAACAGCTTCGTCACGAGCACGAACACCCGAGAGTGATCGATCGCCCCAGTGCGCGAGAAAGGCTACGAAAAGGGCACAGACGCCCGTTCCGATGATCGTCATGGATCGCAAAGAACGCATCAGTTTCCTATCGGCCAAGTGGGACCAAAAGCTGCGTGTTTTTGATTTAGGTTTCTGATAATCGATTGGGATGGAAGCTATTTTGGCTCTGGACGAAGGCACGACAAGTACCCGTGCTTTCTTAGTGGACACGAAACTCGCCGTCCTCGCCCAAGCGCAGGTGGAGTTTGAGCAGTATTTTCCACAACCTGGATGGGTAGAGCACGATCCAGACGAAATCTGGAGAGCGGTTCTCAAAACTGTCAAAAAACTGACGACAAAGGGCAAGGTCACGATCGTTGGGATTGGGATCACGAACCAGCGTGAGACCGTCTGTTTCTGGGAGCGGTCGACCGGCAAAGCGCTTGGACGCGCTATTGTTTGGCAAGATCGCCGCACGGCCGAGACCTGTGACACGCTTCGAGCCAAAGGCATGGAACCTTATTTTCAGGAGCGCACAGGCCTGCTTTTAGATCCCTACTTTTCGGGAACCAAGATCGCGTGGGCACTGCAAAACTGGCCGGACGTCAAGGCTGCACACAAGCGAGGCGATCTCGCCGTCGGCACGATCGACACATTTCTGATCAATCGGCTCACGGGCGGAACAGCACACGTGACAGAACCGAGCAATGCTTCGCGATCGCTTTGTTTCCATTTGCAGCAAGCGCGTTGGGATCCCGAAGCTTGTCAGACCCTGGGTGTTCCCATGGAGATTCTTCCTGAAGTTTTGCCTTCCAACGAAAAGTTTGGTGTTACTGACGGCGTTCCAGGAATCAAAGACGGAACACCGATCACGGGCGTCCTCGGAGATCAGCAAGCAGCTCTTTTTGGACAAGCATGTTTTGATCCCGGAGCGGCCAAGTGCACGTATGGAACGGGTTCGTTCATGCTGTTGAACACCGGCAATCGACTCGCGCGCAGTCGTCATCGCTTGATCTCGACGATCGCGTGGTCGTTTCTCGGTGAGCGAACAACGTACGCGCTCGAAGGAAGCGCGTTCATCGCAGGTGCTGCGGTCCAATGGGCACGCGATGGATTGGGAATCATTCGTGAGTCGTCGGAGATCGAGAAGCTTGCCATGAGTGTGAAGAGCTCCGAAGGCGTCGTGTTTGTCCCAGCACTGACGGGGTTAGGAGCTCCGCACTGGGCTTCTTCGGCCACGGGACTTTTATCGGGAATTACGCGCGGAACGGGGCGCGGGCACATTGCACGCGCGATCCTTGAGGGAATTGCGTTTCAGAACGCTGATATTTTGCAAGCGATGCAGAAGGACTTCGGTCAACCGATCGCTGCTGTTCTTGTGGACGGTGGCGCCTGTAAGAACGATCTTTTGATGCAGTTTCAAGCGGATGTCCTCGGCGTCGAGCTCCGTCGACCGAAACAGATTGAGACCACAGTCATGGGAGCCGTTTTTGCTGCTGGACTCGGATGCGGCGTCTGGACCGATCGTGAGTCGATTAAGAAAGCGTGGAAGAAAGACCGCAGCTTCACACCGGAAATTTCTGAAAAGGATCGCGAGAAGTTACTCAAAGGCTGGAATGCCGCGGTCAAGATGGCAAAGGGATCGAATGCGTCTTAGCGGTAAATTTTCTTTCGATTGCGCGCGTGACCAATCTTACCTGACTCAAAGTCTTTCAGCTGTTTGTCCCAACGATCGCGGTACGAGATGTAACGATTTTCGATCGTATTGAAGCGAAACCGGAGCGCGGGTGTGGCTTTGACAGCTTCAACAAGTTTGAAGATCCGACTGTCTAAAAGCGTCCGTCGTTCTTTTGGAGGAAGATCGTCCACACCTGCAATGTATTGTTGGTACATGGTGTTCAATTGATCGATCATGGGCTCGATCTGATCCATCAACTCGCGTACCTGCGAGGTGACGTCCTGTTCACGGACGATCTGGTTCGGATCACGATGTTTGTCGCGAATCGTCTGAACGCCACGCTTCTTTCCTAAGACGAAGTCATTCTTCTTTTTCCAGTCGTCAAACGCCATCACGATCTTTTCGGATGATTTTGAAACGAAGTTTAGATAGACCCGTCTGTAGCTCTCTATAGCGCCGCTATGGGGGCTCTTATGGCGAAAATCAAAACACAATTCATGTGTCAGGAATGCGGAACGCCAGCAGCGCGATGGGTAGGCCGTTGTCCCGGGTGTGGGCAGTGGAACACGATGGTTGAGGAACGTGTTTCACAGGAACCCGCTGGATCGCGAGCCGACGCAGGTGCCGCGAGCGCTCGTCTTCAGACGATGGCGGATACGGACACGACGGTAACTGCGGCCGGAGCGCGACTCGATACTGGCATCACGGAACTCAATCGAACACTCGGTGGCGGACTCGTACGCGACAGTTTTGTTTTGATTGGTGGGGATCCCGGGATCGGAAAATCGACGCTGTTACTGCAGCTCGCGGCCGGGTTGTTAGCAAAGACGTCTGAAGATTTTCAGATCTTGTACGCTAGCGGAGAAGAGTCTGTTGAACAGATTCGATCGCGCGCTGAGCGATTGGGATGTCCAAAGTCGAAACGCATTGGTTTGCTCGCCGAGAATCGCATCAATGCGATCGAGAGTCTGGTTCACACACAGAAGCCGGGACTTTTGATCGTGGATTCGCTACAGACGTTTGTCTGTGATGAGCTCGAGGGTGCGCCGGGCTCGGTCGGTCAGGTTCGCGAGATCGCGTCTCGTTTGATGAAGCTAGCGAAAACTGACGGCGTCGCCGTCGTGTTGGTCGGACATGTGACGAAAGACGGTGCGCTCGCTGGACCCAAAGTGGTCGAGCACATGGTCGACACTGTTTTGTACTTCGAGGGCGACGGGCAGTTCGGCACGCGGTTGCTCCGGACGGTGAAGAATCGTTTTGGTTCGACTCATGAACTAGGAATTTTCGAGATGCGACGCGAAGGTCTGGTTCAAGTTGCCAATCCCTCGATGCTCTTTTTGTCCGAGCGCAAGCAACCCGTTCCGGGAACAGCTGTCACATGCACACTCGAAGGCACGCGGCCTTTGATGGTGGAGGTTCAAGCGCTCGTCGCGACAAGTCCGCTGGCCATGCCTCGTCGGACGAGTGTCGGGCTCGATACCAATAAGTCGTCACTGATCGCAGCGGTTCTTGATCGCGCTCTCGAGCTCCGTCTTGCACAGAGCGATTTGTTTTTAAACGTCGCTGGTGGACTGAAACTCACCGAACCAGCGTCCGACCTCGCGGTTGCCGCGGCACTTTGGTCAAGCGCGACGGGACATGCGATTCCAGGATCGTATGTCTTCTTAGGCGAAGTGGGACTGACAGGCGAAGTGCAGAGGATTCACTACCCGGACCTACGGCTCGAGGAAGCCCGAAAACTTGGATTTTCAGCAGCAGTGTTGCCAGCGGGAACGGCTGAAAAGTTAAAGCGTGAAGGTCTCACGACGGGCATCAAATTGATTGGTATCGCCCGATTGTCGGAACTCTCGCGGGTTCTGGATCGTTAAAAGCGCACTGGAAAGCGCAGTGGAAAGCGCATTGGTGAGGAAAACGCGCGCGCGGTACCGACTTCTAGGGCGTGTCCTCACGCCAGCAGACCCCGCACGGCCGAAACCCCGCCGCTACGGCGTCTTCTTCGCTCGCAAAAAAGACCCGATACGGAACGTAGTGCCCGCGTTTGATCCAGCTCCGAGTGGATCGACAATCCAACCGACCGTAAATCTTTCTCGAACCGCGCCAGTAGCCGCCGAGGGTCCCTGGTTGCCCGCTCCAGTAGAATTTTCCGTCGGCACCAAGGAGTCGGAACCTCTTTCTTTGAGGGGTCAGTTCGGAACCGCACCCACGAGGCGTTCTTTGGGCAAACGTAGTCGCAGCGATAAGCGACATCGCTATCAGGACGGAGAAGCAGACTGTTTTTAGGACCCTCACAGGTGCGCTGTACCATCGACGATGTTTGAAGGCACGGGGTTCCGAGGAGCTGCGGGCGGCCTCGTTGACATGAAATACGCACCTTGTTATACGGTGCAACATGAAATCAATCCTCTTCTCTGCGGTTCTGAGCATCGGGTGGGGAGTCGGTGCCTATGCGCAGGCCACTGAGGCGCGATTCGCAGGACGATCTCAGACTTACGGTGAAGCCGTAGGCGAAGTGAAAGTCTTGATCGTTCTTGACTCAAAATCTGATCAAGACCTCTGGATACCGTATGAATTATCTGGAAGTGCGAAATCAAATATCGATTTTCAAGTCATCCGCTCCGAAAGTCAGAATGAAAATAAAGTATTGATCACGGCCGGCAATGATTCCGGGGAAATTCGTCTAAAACTTCTCGATGATGCTATCGGCGAACCTAGTGAGAACCTTGTCATCACACTCCGTGCAAAGAATCCCGCATCGCCCGTGTCACCCGTGTCGATCGAACTTAAGATCAAAGATAACGATTCCTTTTGGGCCGATGATTTTCATAGGATCAAATCCTATAAAGATCTTGTTCTCAAAGCCGCCGTCCCTTTACCTCTGCCAAAGGGTGTGAACCGTTCACATCCGCAAGGATTACTCGTATCGAAGGGTTATGCATATTTAACCTCCCAGGACAAGTCAGCCGAACGTGCTGTGCTGATGAAGTATGATTTTGGACTGGATCCCGATGCAGGATGGGCGGCCGTTCTCACAAAATGGATGGATGTCAGTGCAGAATATAAAAAAGCATCGCAAGCGCAACCGACTGTTTTTCGCTCCTGCAAGCCGCAACATCCCGGTGGAATTGCTTTCGGTTTAGCCAGCTCGACAATGTGGTTTCCGTTGGCGGGACCGGACGATGATGATCAATCGGTCGTCGTAAGCGTCGACGAAGATTTGAATTCGTGTGTCCTTCTTTCAAATGGGCTGACAGAACATTTTGGAACAATTCTGTGCGATAGCGAGAACCACTGTGTTCACCTTATTGATTACGATATCGACGTCTTGACGAGTGATACGGTGAAAGACGGGACGCTCCACTTCCCTGCGGGGGCTCAAAAGTTCACTCCGAAAGATGAATTTGAATATCAGGACTGCAAAGCTCAGCCGAATAGTAGTGGTCAGTATTTTCTTTGCGCCGGAAAACTGGGACCTTGGGATCCCGATGGGGTGCTCGATCTGATCGAATTCGACGCAAAGGGCACCTATCGGATTGTTCACCGGGTTGAGCTACCGACCATCAATGAAAAGGGCGTATGGGCCGAGACTTGGAGTCGAGATATTCCTCCAAGTTATAATGCTTTTGATTTTGAATACGAAACCGTTGAAGTCAGTGGCAAGAAAGCAGCTAGGTTTCGTTTTTATTTTGCGCCTCACGATGACGAGGCCACCAAGATTTTTGTCTATGAAACGGTTCTGTCGAAGACGGAGTAAACGGTTAGAGCGAATCGGCGCTTGATACCAATCGCGTAACCTCCGATCCGACGAAGTTTCCGGCACCAGGGCCACACGCAAACATAACGCACGCTTACTTGTTCCGGCACAAGCGCTAGTGCGTCACATAACAGCCGATATTCGCTGTCGGTACTTGTTCCGGCACAAGCGCAGCTGCGTCACCGAACTCAGCACCGCACGCTCCGAACGCATCGGGGCGCCGGCAAACCCGTTGCTACGGCCTCGCAAAGGCCTCGTCAAAGTCTCGCTTAAGCGCGGCCGAGACTATTTTTTCAAAAGCTTTCGAAGCCCATCCTCGTCGAGAACCGTCACGGCCAACTGTTGAGCTTTATCGAGCTTGCTGCCAGCGTCAGCACCGGCAACGACATAATCCGTTTTTTTAGAAACACTCCCAGAAACACGACCGCCGGCTTCCTCGATCATCGCGGTCGCCTCGGATCGCGAAAGCGACGGTAGCGTACCCGTCAGCACAAGTGTCTTTCCTGCCAGCACCTGCGCACCGACGCGCGGCTTTGCGACTTCGGACGGAGTGACATACCGAAGCAGCGCTTGGATCTCAGCTCGGTTCTCCTTGTCGCGAAAGAACGCCGCGATGCTTTTCGCGATCTCGGGTCCGATTTCATGGATGCTTTCGAGAGAGGATGGTACTTCGCCTTCATCCGCCTTCTCGTGCGCAGCTTGCATCAGCGCATCGAGGTTCCCGAAATGACGGGCAAGGATCTTTGCAACACGTTCGCCGACATGTCGGATTCCAAGAGCGAACAAGAACGAATTCAATTCGGGTTTGCGCGCTCCCTGAATCGCCGCGATGATCTTCTCGGAAAGTTTCTCCTTGAACCCTTCGAGAGCAAGCAGGTCCGACGCTTTCAAACGAAAAAGATCGGCACTCTGCTTGACGAGGCCTTCATCGACAAAGAACTCGATCAGTCGTTCTCCCAAGCCGTCCATGTCCATGGCGGCTTTGCTCACGAAATGTCGCAATCGCTCTTTGAGTTGGGCAACGCACGTTCGATTCACACAACGTGCGACGGCTTCGTCGGCGGACTTCTCAATCTTGGATCCGCAAACGGGGCAGCGGTCCGGAATTGTAAACTTCTTCTCGCGTCCGGATCGCTTTTCTAAAACAACAGAAACAACCTCAGGAATCACATCGCCCGCTCGCTGAATCACGACCGTGTCACCGACACGAATATCTTTGCGATCGATCTCGTCCTGATTGTGAAGTGTCGCGCGCTTCACAGTCGCGCCACCGAGCTGGACCGGTCTCACATGAGCGACTGGAGTCAGCGCGCCGGTGCGGCCGACTTGAACTTCAATGGACTCAATCACCGTCGTACTCTGACGTGGCGGATACTTGAACGCGACCATACCGCGAGGATTGCGTGAGATCGTTCCAGCCACCTCGATCTCCGCGGTCGAATTGAGTTTGACGACGATGCCGTCGATTTCGAATGGCAGTTTTTCACGTTCCCTTTCGATGCGTCGGTAAAACGCGATCACATCGTCCGTACCTTGAACGACTTGTCTCCACTTCGCGACGGGTAGCCCCCAACTCACGAGCGTGTCTTGATATTCCGAGAGTGTTTTAAAAGACTTCCCTTTCACTTCGCCAAAGCCGTAGCTGAAAATACTCAGTGGTCGCGAGGCCGTGATGCCAGGATCTAACTGTCGGATGGACCCTGCGGCCGCATTGCGAGGATTAGCGAAAACCTTTTCGTCTTTCTCGGTCTGTTCCCGATTGAGCGCTTCGAAATCTTTGATCTTGAGCAGTCCTTCCGCACGAATCTCAATGCGATCCGGAGGCGAGCTTGTTTTCAGTTTCAAGGGAACTGATTTGATCGTTCGAATATTTGCCGTCACATCCTCGCCGACCGAACCATCACCGCGCGTGGACGCCGCAACAAAGAGACCTTTTTCATAAACAAGACTGAGCGACAATCCGTCGAACTTAAGCTCGACCCAATACTCCAAACGCTTACTTGCCGGGCGATCAAGAAAGCGATGGACGCGTTCATCAAAAGCTAGAAACTCTTCCTCGCTCATCGCGTTGGCGAGCGAGAGCATCGGAACACGATGCTGAAACTTGGCGAACTGGTCGGCAGGCTTTCCACCCACGCGCTTCGTTGGAGAGTCGGGAAGAATTTCCTCCGGCATCTTACTTTCGAGAGTCTGAAGCTCGCGAAAGAGCTGGTCATACTCAGCATCTGTGATTTTCGGGTCGTCGAGGACGTAGTAGCGGTGATCGTGTTCTTGAATCAGCGTTACAAGGTCGTGCATGCGCTTGAGGTCTGCGGCCGGCGTCACTTTTTTTGGCACCTGTTTTTTGTAACGGGGGGTTAAAAGTAATACAAGAGCGAAGGGGTAAACAGAATAGATCTGTGCGTCAGCGCCTCGCCTCTCATGAAATCCACGTTTTGAACGTTGATATCGAAACCCGCGCGAATCGTAAGCCTTGGCATCAGCTGCTTATAACCACCGAGGAAAAAACTCACGTCTGTGCTGCCGTCAGGATCGTAGCCAGCAACGCCTTCGACCTGCTCGTCTTTGAGGAGATCCAGATCAATGGCGAGCAAGGCACCCCAATCGTCACGAATCGGCATGTCTCCACCGATCCCAAGAAAAAGCCCTTTGACGGTCAGCGAGCCGAGATGGTCGGCGGTCGAAAGTGGGAGCGTGGTCGAGTTCGAACGATACCCGAACCGCACAAATGCCTTAGGACCGAAAAAGTTTCCGTCGACGAGATACTGGTAGCCTAGGTTCAGGCGAAACTTCGTGAGCTGTCCGGACCCATTGCCTTCAGGTGGTTCGGGCACCGAGAGTTGCCCGCCCGCAAAACGGTCCTGGCCGTAACTGAAAAACCCGAAACCCAGTTCCAGGTCCGCAAAAAAGTTGGGAGTGAGCCAAAGCTCGTTCTCGGTTTTGAAACCCCAAACCGTGCCGCCTCCGCGGTTCTCAAAATCACCGGTACTAAAATCGCGACCAAAACTTCCCAGATAAGCACCAGCACTGATGAAACCATAACGAGGTAAGTAGCGTTTCTGAGCCTCGTCTGCTGGATCCGCAGCGATCTCCGAAGCAGGACCCTCACCAAGCGGCGACGGGATCCACTTGATCAGCTTCTGATAACGCATGACTTCGCGACCCGACTCGAGACTGACAATGCGACCGAACGCGATCTTCTCTTCGACCTGATCGACTTCGATCGTTCCCGTTGGAAAAAAAGCCCAATCGACAATCTGATTGAGCAACGGATGCACTTTTACATCTTCGAGTGTCCCGACCTGAAAATGATCGCCTTTTTTAAGTTGCGAAGCATAACCAACGTTGATCGTTACAGAATCCTTATCGCGACCGGTAATATGCCCGAGAAATGGCAGCTTCTCGATCAGATGATCCACAGCCTCTCCGATATCGCTTTGCAATTGTTCGGCGCTGAGAATCTCGCTGCTGGTCGTGGCTTCCGGATTTTTTCGGGGATCGTTATAGTAGAAGGAGTGCGATGCTATTCTCACCATCGAAGGCGAGTACAGCCAATCCAGTTCGAACCGATAACGACTGCCTTCTTTAAAGACTTTTGTGCGGATGATGCTTTCCACACGCGTGCTCTTTGCGACCTCGGCCAGAATGTCTTTGTCGTCGATGAGTTTCTGATAGGGAATCTTCGCGTTCGCTAAGATCACATCGGTCTTGCTCAGATCGTTCAATCGAAAACGACTCGAGCGTTCAAAAACGGCCTGATACGCCCTTGCGACATAGTCACCAAACAAGCCATCCACATTGTCCCAGGCACGCAAAAATCCCACGGTCTCAAGCGCGTATTTGCGATCAAGATCGGGGTTCGCACCTGCGAACGATGCCGTAAAGAAAACGAGCGCGGCGGCGATCGCTCTCAAGAAGGTTTGGTTAAAGAGAGTTTGGAAATTTCTCTTCATAGAGCGCGATCAGCGTTTTCAACTCTGCGATTTCTTGTCGAGCTCGGTTGAGCTCTGTCTCCAGACGGCGAGCTCGCTCGTCATCTGCTGTGGCGCCCGCGCCTGGACCCATGGCACCAGCTGATCCGCGCGTGACGGATGGTTTTCCCTTTCGAGCATCGTCTTTCAGGAGGTAGCGGCCGTTCTCGAGTCTGTATTCGATCTTGTCGGCTTTGATATAACGCCGCAAAGTAGAGAGACTGATTCCGCGTCGCGCCGCAAATTCCACCAGGGGAATCCATTCGCTCGACGCAGCTTGATCCTGGTGGGAGACCATCACAGTTTGATTCTATTTCCTTTACCATCAAAATCAAGTATTCTGCCGCACAGGAAGCTTTTTTGGGGGGAAAGTGCGAATCCAAAACCGCATTCCGATTCAAGCGAGTCGTAAAGTCGCCATGGTCTGCAGTGGCGGAGGCGTCAAAGCCGGCGCCTTTCACCTCGGAGTCGCGCTCGCCCTGCGCGAACGGGGTTTCGTTTTCCGAGGTGGCCTGAAATCGTCACCTATCACCAAACCCGCACAAACGGTCGCTACTTATGTCGGTTCGAGTGCCGGCGCCCTGATCGCGGCGTACCTGGCGTCGGGCTACTCCCTTGAGAACATCTTCTTTTCATTTGATCCGGCGCATGGCGAACGCTCGGCGATCGATCGCGTTCCTCGGGTATTGCCGAGGCTCGATCTCAAAACCGTGTTTGCACTACGGAACGATCTTTCGAAGGTTCCCCTGCGGGGACTGGCACAGACGCGTGATTTTCTTCGACTTGCGATGCGCGGGGACTGGGGCAGTCTCTTTGAAATGCGTTGGTTTCGATCGCCGGGACTGTTTTCCACGCGCGGGATCGAACGGTTTCTCGCCGAACGCGTTTTAGAAACAGAAAACTTTAGAGACTTGGCTGTTGAACTCTTTGTCGTGGCGACCGAGCTCAATCAGTCGGCAAAGATCGCGTTTGGTCCCGTTCATGAAGTGCGCTCGACACACGACCTGAGTTGCACGTTCCGGTCGGATATCGCGATTTCCAAAGCGTGTGCTGCGAGTGTGTCGCTCCCCTTTATCTTTTCACCGACGACCATCGATCTTACGGATCGAGGCCCGACGGACCTGATTGATGGTGAAGTGCGCGATACGTTATCAACTCATATCGCTCTCGAGCGTGGGGCCGATCTCGTTTTCGCCAGTTACACGCACCAACCCTACAACCTCAGTCCTGAGTTTGGTCGATTGTCCGAACGCGGACTGCCCGCCATCATGATCCAATCGATCTACTTGGCGATCGAACAGCGTGTGCAATCGGTCGTACGCGGACGCATGAATGCCAAACAGGCCTATGCGTCGATCGAGCAGTTCTTTGAAAAAAAGGGGCTTTCACTGAAGCTGGCTTCTGAGTTGATCGAAACCGTTGAAAACGATCTCGGAGTCCGGAAAGACGCCGAAATTGTCTACATTCATCCTCGCCCCGGCGACGCGCAGTTGTTTTTTCAGGAACACTTTGCGTTTGACCCGCGACGCATGAACGAGATCGTACGCGCGGGTTTTCGTGCAGCGGCTGACGTTCTGAGACGCTACGAGTTCCAAGGTGTCGAACGAGCGAACGCTCCTGTTACACATTTGACTTCTCAGACCGTCTAGGCGACGTCGTAAGTGCTTCATGAGTATCGAACTTTCACCCGATCAAGCTACTGCACTCGACACTTTAAAGACCTACGACGACAACGTCTTTCTCACGGGATCGGCGGGCTCTGGGAAAAGCACGCTGGTTCGTGCCTATCTCAAAGAAAAACCCTTGAGCGAAAAGGAACGCCCCGTTCTGGCGAGTACCGGAGCTGCCGCGGTTTTAGTTGGCGGTCGAACGTTTCATAGTTTTTTTGGACTTGGAATTTTACAAGGCGGACCGGACGCTGCCATTCGACGTGCGCTCAAGAGTGCAAAAACGTTACGGCGCATTCGAAAAGCAAAAGAGATCATCATTGATGAAGTGTCGATGCTCTCGGGCGAAGTTCTGAACACGGCAGAAGAGCTCGCGCGCACGGCCCGCGAGAGCAAAGCACCTTGGGGCGGACTCCGGATCTTAGCCATCGGCGATTTTGCGCAGCTCCCGCCCGTGCAGCCTTGGAACGCCGGAGGCCGTGAGCGTTCACGGGACTGGGCTTTTCAGTCTCAGGCTTGGCGGGACTCGAATCCAAAAGTCGTGTTTTTAAAAACATGCATGCGAACCCAAGATCAGGAACTCCTCGACGCCTTAGAAGACGCGCGGGCCGGGAGTTACTCCCATCGCCTCGAACGTTTCCTACGTGCTCGTGGCCGAAGTGATCTTGCCGAACGATCGCAGGCGGCGACCGTATTGCTCGCACATCGTGAACGCGTCGACGAACTCAATCGAATCGAAGTCGAAAAACTCAAAGGTCCTCTCAAAGAAATGCCCACGCTCTATGTCGGCAAAGCTGAATCGATCGAACAGCTCAAACGCAACTGTCCGATCCCCCCGATGCTCGCGCTGAAACCCGGTGCTCTCATTATGCTCAGACAGAACGATCCGCGTGGTCGTTGGGTCAATGGCACGATGGGATGGGTGACGTCACTGCCGCGCACAGAAGGTGACTCGTTACGCGTGCAGTTGTCAGAAGGTTTTGAAGCGATGCTCGAGCGCGCGCATTTCACACAGCTCGATGGTGACGGTGAACCCGTTGCGTCGGCTTATAATTTTCCGGTTTCGCTGGCTTATGCGCTCACGATTCATAAAGCACAGGGAGCGACTCTTCAAGAACCGTGGATTGATTTGACTAACCTCTGGGAACCCGGCCAAGCCTACGTGGCAATGAGTCGGGCCCGGACGGCCAAACATCTACATGTGATCGGAGCGAGCCGGAAGTCGTTTCGCGCCGACCCCGAAGTCATGGCTTATTATGCGAAAGCGATTCTCAACGATTGAGTTCGGCTTCGATCTTCGCGCGCAGGTCTTCGGGCTTGTCTTGGGGCGCGTAACGATCGACGACAGCGCCGTCTTTTGCGATCAGAAATTTTGTGAAATTCCACTTGATCGCTTGGGTACCTAAAATCCCCTTTTTCTCCTTCTTAAGAAACTCATACAGGGGATGAGCATCGCCACCGTTCACATCGATCTTCGAAAACATCGGAAACGTTACTTTGAAGGTCCGCTCGCAGAACCCTTTGATCTCAGCTTCGCTTCCTGGCTCTTGAGCGCCGAACTGGTTGCATGGAAAACCCAGAACCGCAAAACCACGCGGTCCAAGCTCCTTCTGCAGTTTTTCAAGTCCCTCATACTGAGGTGTGTAACCGCAACGGCTAGCAACGTTCACAATCAGAAGAACCTTACCTCGAAAGGGCTCGAGGGTCGTCTCTTCGCCTGTGATGGTTTTCACTTTAAAACTGTAGAGGGCGGCTGCCGGCTTGCTTGTCGCTGTCATGGGGCCGAACAGTAGTCCAAACGCTGCCATAAGGCCAGCCAGAGGGTTGTAGCGCATCGTCAACACAATGGACCGAAACGCGCTCTGCTGTCGAGTGGGAAAACAGAGTCATGCGTGACACAGACTGATTATTCCGAGGGTTTTTCGGCCTCCATTCGTAGCGCACCTTTTTTGCATCGTTCTTATTCTGAATTGGGATTTATCGGGGGAAATACATGACGATTTGGGGTCACTCCAAGTCAGCTTCGGCTCAAGCTGGTTTTTCGCTTATCGAAGTGTTCGTCACACTTGCGGGGCTCGCCGTTGTCGCCGGCATCTGGGCCACGATGGTCAACCAGCAATCACTTTTTCAACACAGCATCGCAACCCAAAGCGGTTTCAGTAATCTCACATCGATCGCACAACAGATCACCAGTTCTCCGAGTACGTGCGCTGCTACGGGACTCACGGGAACTCCTATCAGTATTCCAAATCCGAACGCGCCGCCGATTACGCCGGTGAAGTTTCTGATGCCAGGATTGCTCTTGCAGCCAGGCGCGGTCATCTTGAACGGCGGAGCTCAGGTCACAGCCGTGGACCTGTCCTTCGATGCTCCGATGGTACCGACAGCAGGGATAACGTTTCCGGCCCACCTCACGATCACAGCTACGCAAGACTACGTGACAGCATCCGGTAAGCCGAACCTCTACGGCGGCCCTCCGGTGGTCACGAAAACAATCGACTTCTTTGTCGACTACGACGCGGGTTTAGGCCAGATCACAGCCTGCGGTGGCGCAGCTGGTCCGACGGGGCCTACTTGCGTTTTCGATATGTCAGGACCGCCACCTTCGCCTACCGGAGTTTTTTGGAAACCGGTCGTGACCAATCCAAACTTCGTTGCCTACCGAGAACCCGCTTCGCTGGGCATCAACTGCGACGGAAGCGTGCTCCAAGCTGTCACGCAAGCAGGATTTTTGAGCGACTTTCAAACGATGCTCACGCCCAAGAAGTGGCTGTTCGAAACAACGGTCACACCCAATGGCTCGCTCATGGTCGTCGGTAAGTTACCGTCTGGAGGACAGCACAACGGGGAGTTCAAGGGAACCGTGACGGTTCGTCCGGATGGAGCCACGTACTACGCGCCACCGACACCTTCGCAGCTTTCGAACAATTATTCCTTCCTTGGACACTTGGGTGGAACAGCCCCTTATTCGTTCAAAGTCGACTACTCCGCTGCGACCGGGACTTATGTTGTGAAACTCTGGGCTCTGAAGTCCTATCACACCTGGCCACATTGGAAGCTCTACACCGTAAACGTCGGTAAAGGGTTCAAGCTCTAAGCGCGAGACTCTACACACTTTGGCCCGCTGCAAATCCAGAAGCCCACGCCCACTGAAAATTATAACCACCCAACCAACCTGTGACGTCCATCACTTCGCCGATAAAGTAAAGTCCGCGCACGCGCTTCGACTCCATCGTTTGACTCGAAAGCTCGTTCGTATCGACGCCACCGCGCGTGACTTCGGCCTTTGAGTAACCGACCGTCTTCTCAGGTCGAAAACTCCAGCGATGCAGGCGATTTTCGAGATCCGTTAATGTTCGATCAGAAAATTCTAAGATAGGACCATCGGATCGATCCGGCCCCAGTGCTCTCGCCAGCAAAACGGTTGTAAGACTCTTTGGTAACCATGCTGCCAAGACATTTGAAAGAAGTGTTTTTTCTTGTCGAGACTTTCGCTGAACAAGAAAACCACTCTCGTGCCTGTCCGGTAACCAATCGATAAGAACATCCGCACCCGTTCTCCAGTAAAGCGAAGCCTGCAACGAAGCGGGTCCGCTCAGTCCCGAATGCGTGATCAACACGTTCTCCCGAAACGAAACACCTCCGGCTTGCATGGAACAGTCTGCGGACACTCCCGAAACCGCCGCGAACGCCGTCTGCTCGGCACCCGATAAGACAAACCCGTCGAGTGCGGGGGCTGTTTCAACAATGGCATGGCCAAATTTTCGTGCGAGATCGTATCCAAACCCTGTGGCTCCTAGTTTTGGTATCGAGAGTCCGCCGGTTGCTAGGACCAGACTCTTGGACTGAAAACGACCGGCATCCGTTCGCACTGAGAACCGAAACTCACCCGTCTCCTCACAGTTTACCTCGACAATCTTCTGCCCTAAACGAACGGCCACGCCTGCCTCAGCAGCCTCGACTTCGAGAAGCGTCACGATGTCGCGAGCGGATCGATCGCAAAACAGCTGACCGAGTTTCTTTTCGTGAAAAGGGATTCGATGCTTTTTAACAAGCTCGATGAAATCCTCGGGGCCGTACCGTGCCAACGCGGACTTACAGAAGTGCGGGTTATTGGAAACGTAGTTTACCGAACTAGCACCGACGTTCGTGAAGTTGCAGCGTCCGCCGCCCGAGATCAGAATTTTGCCGCCGATCTTCGCGGTATGATCCAGCACGATCACCGATCGACCCCGCTTGGCTGCCTCGGTCGCACACATGAGACCAGCACCACCGGCACCCAGCACAAGAACATCCGCCGTTGTCATCATCTTGTTATCGTCTTGTAGCCGTTTTGCTCGGAAATAGTAAGACGGGTCCGGGTGAACGCTACCGCTGCCAGAAAAGAACGCGGTTGTTGCCGGAGTCGACAACGTAGAGTGCCGACAGATCCGCCCCGACGAACGAAGGAGCTGACAGCCCGTCAATCGATGCTTGTGTCCCTTTGTTCGGTAACCCCGATTGACCGTTGTCCTGACCTAAAAACACGGGTCCGCCCTGCGTCTTATCCACCATCTTGTAACGACCAACGCGATTGTTACCGGTGTCGGCAATCCAAACCGAATCGGTAAGTGCCACTGCACTGGGACCACGTAAGCAGAACTCTGTCGTCTGGTCTTCTGGGAGACCCATACACTGTGGGTCTGTAAACGCCGTCCCCAGAGGAGACGCCGCGCCCATTACATGACCATCGAAGTATCGACCCTCGACCGACGGCGTGAGGTCTCGAGCGATGAGAAGCTGATCGCCCGCCACGACAAACGCATTTCCGGCACTCGGCGATTGTCCCGAAGCGGCGCCAGCGGTTGCTCCATCGACAATAATCCAGGCCTGATCTTCCGCAAGCCCAGTAGGGGTAATCGGGAAACGAACCAATTTTCCTTGGCGTGACAAAACAAGAAGGTATTGGCCCGACAGACTTGAAGACGCACTGGAGTACGAACGTATATCGGTCATCTTGTCATCACCGAAAAATGGATTGAAGAGATTTTCAAACATGCTGCCACTTTCGGACGGCGA
Source organism: uncultured Oligoflexia bacterium (assembly GCA_964549505.1). GTDB lineage: Bacteria > Bdellovibrionota > UBA1018 > UBA1018 > CAZJVD01 > CAZJVD01. The sequence continues at coordinate 145,877 of CAZJVD010000004.1, read as the reverse complement.
GTACGCGTGAGCAACCGCTTGTCCCGAAACGAAACCCGACGGTCCTGCCGAAAAAAAGTAGACATCGGTAGGATCAGACGCTGCCGATTGAACCGGGCGAGCGAGAACAAAGAGACTCCGACCATCAAGAGAACAGGCCACACGTGTGGGCGACGAAAAGGTATTGAGGCTCTTCTCTTCGAGCGTCGCTTGTCCAAGAACCAAGTCGGGTGCAAGACCATTGCTCGATGGAAGACCGGACTCACCAAGATGATAGCCGAGAACGCGGTGATGGGCGGCGTCCGCTACAAAAAATGTGGATCCAACGGCCCCGGCGCGAAGGCAGAGTACTGCGCCCTGTGGATCGCCAAGACGGTCACCGACACCACCGTCGGTCATACTCTTACGCCCGATCACACGCTCGGCTACGGCCCGTTTTCCCTCGGGCGTGAACGCGTACTTAACGATGCGACGATTTCCAGCGTCGTGAACAAAGAGAGCTGAGCCACGGATCTCAGCTTTTTTTGGACTCGCCACTCCATCAGCGTGCGGGAGCGAGGCGCCGGCGTTTGGTTGGCTCGAGCTCACATCGGTCTGGAAAAAGATAGCTTTCGGAGTTCCAAGGCTGTCACGTGCCATCGCCCGATGAGCAAATTCATCGACGATGAAAACATACGATCCGCCGCTTTCGGGAGTGTACGCCGCCAGCGAACTAGCACCGCAAAGCGTGCTCCGGGTGATCAAACCGCCTTGCGTACAGGTCGATCCGTAGGTCGATTTGTAACTCGCGGCGGGCGATGCGTTCAGATCATAGACATACACACGTCCACCCGTTGCAATCCAGAGATCGGTACCAACGACTTCGATCGATCGCGTCTCGTCGACCACATCTGCACCCGTCAACAGCGATACAAGTTCAGCGGAAACATACGTCGGCGCTTCGGTTTCCAAGGTTTCGAAAACACTGCGCGAGATACGAAGAACTGATTTCTGATTGGTGAGGCTGCGAATCGCTAGGTAAACATAGTCACCAATCTGCTTAAGGGCCGTCACGCGACGCACTTCGATCGGCGAACCACCTTGAACGGAAAAGCGCTCAATGAGCGCCTGCGGACGGGGTTTGTTGCCATGGTCTTTTGGGTAGACCCCCAGCACAGCGTGAAGTCCCACGGCCTGCGAAGGAACGGTCTGAACGACGAGATCGTGGGTGGGTAATGCCAACACGGCACTCGGTCCGACAAGGTCGCCACCCAGGAGATCGGCCGGAACGGTCTGCCCGCGAGCTTCGAGATGCGGTTGACCAATGACGTAGATCGGCTTCGGGTAATCTTGCTGGTCAATGGATGCACGCGAGAACACCTGAACACGACTACCTGTACCGTCCGAGACAAGAATCCGATCGTCCGCCACCGAGAAGTCTTCGCTGGAACTTGTTAACTCGCGTGTGCGACTCGTGACTTCGTCAGACGAACTGGTACCTAAGACGGTAGCGCCTGCGATCGAAGGCATTTGCAAGGACATGGCATCGGGAGCGGAACTCAGTCCGAGTAGTTTTTTGAAACTCTCGGAACATCCGGTTGTCGCGATCGCCAACCCTATACATGTAGCCAGGATCCTCAAACCGTTCACGTCATCAACTCCTCGGTGTTTCATGACTCTACGGCCCCGCCTGAATGACGCCGGAAAATGCACTGGTAGGACCAGCGGGCCTTGGCATCACGACGTACGGCGGTCCGCACGGCAGAAAGGTCATGTAGATCTGGCTAAGACCATTTTGAGGACCCTGCACGAGATTCGTCGCAGGACTCTCGTAAGTCACGGCACATTCTTGTGTCACGGCGTTGTACATGACTTCGGGATTGACGCTCACACTGTTCGTTGGTGGGTTGTAAGCCGCTTGTGAAACGAGGCGCACCTGATTCGTGAGCCGATCAAAGAGATAGATGTTCGCAAACCCCATGAGGTTTTGAGAGACGATGTTCGAAGCTTGGCTTTCAAACGCGATGTAACGACCGTCCGGAGAAATCGACGGGTTTGTCGAGTGGCCGTTGAGCTGGCCCCCTCCAATCGCAGGAACAGCCAACATCGTGAGTTGAGCCGTCACGGTGTTGTACAAGAAGATATCGACTTTGCCGTTGGTGTCGCCAGCGATGAGGTTCATCGAACCGCTTTCGAACACAAGCCACACACCATCCGACGAAATCGAAGGCTTCTGTGCAAAGTAAGTTGGGCAACCGCCGCCTGCTGGCCGGCTCACGAATGTGATCACGCCCGTGCTGCGATTCAAGAGATAGACTTGCGGAAATGTGAAATACGGCGGCGACGTTGAGCAACCGTTGATTCGGTAGCGGTCATCAAAAGCCACGTTCGCGGCCCCATTCGACGATGAAATGTACCCACCAAAGCCGGGCGTTAGGAGTGTGTTCGTTCCCAGTTGAGCGTCGTACATCACGAAACCGGATCCCGTAGCAGGCGGAACAATCGTCGAAAGAGCTGTTGTGTCGTAGATCGTGTAACGACCGCTCGGATCGATATCCGCAAACGTACTCGATCCCGTGGGTTGCATCTGATTGGGAGTCATCGAAACTTGCGTGACGCTCCCACCAAACGCGGAATCCCAAAGAAACGAATCGGGAGTCGTCGTGCCGTTATTCAGCAGATCGGTCGAATAATTGTAAAAGGACGAACGACTACCATCGGTCGTAATACGGGGACTGAACGAATCGCCGTTCGAAGCTATAAAGCTGCTATTGAAACTCATCAGATCAAAGATGAAGTTACTGACATCCCACCGATAGACATCGTACTTCGTGTTCAGATCCGAAAGATGAAGGTTCGTGGCCTTGGTCGAAAAAGCGACAAAGTAGCGACCGTTCGCACCGATACCGATGTCCGGTTCATGGCTCTCGCCATTGAGAAGAATGGGGGTTGTGCTGGTACCGGCCATCATTGAGGAGGACGAGGACGACCCGGAAGACGGAGGTAGCACCGGAAACGAGGACTGCGATGACTGTATGGAAGAAGGAGCGAACTGCAAGAACGTGGGAACAGGAACAGGGGCGCCACGCTCCGGGACCTGAACCGAGCCCATGGTCTGCGGCATGGTTTCCTCCGAAAGAGACGGAGGCGATCCGTTCGAGTCTTCGTTGGAGTGTCCCCCGGCACGAATCGTCCGAAACATCGCGTCCTCAGCAGAAGCGACTGGCACTGAAAACAGCACCGGTATCAACACCGATAAAACATACGAACTCTGCAACGCGCGTCTGCGCAAATGCACGTGTTCCCCAACCAAATTTTGCATGACCGTTTTCTCCTACAGAACAGATCCACCTACGTTCAACAGGCGGAGAAAATTTCAGTTACGAAGCTCAGTGTAACGCTGACGCAGGCCATGAAAAATGGATAAACTTCGACATGGTTCCGGCTCGACACAGCCTCGAGAGGGGACCGTTTAATTTCATTACGGTTTCAGGAAACTCGATCGGGGCGCTCGACCACTTTGCCGGATCCGACCGGAAGAACAACCGTGAACTCGGAGCCCTTTCCGGGCTCGCTCTCGACCGAAATCGAACCGCCGTGGGCCCGAACAATCTGACGACAGATGTAGAGACCTAAACCCAAACCGGCAATTTTCTGCGCCGATGCATCGCCACGTTCGAATCGTTCAAAAATGCGTGACTGCTGACCCTGCGGAATACCCAGTCCATTATCTCGAACCGTAATCCGTGCTTGCCGTCGGAGTGGATCGCGAGAAAGCGATACGAAAACAGGCTTCCCTTCTCCGTACTTGATCGCGTTGGAGATCAGGTTGCTTGCGACCTGTTCGATTCGAAGTCGATCCCAGGTTCCGACCAGAGGTGCGTCGGCCCGCAACCCTATCGAAATACCCTTTTGAGCCGCATCCACCTGAAAGCGTTGAATCACTTCAGAAATAAGCGTCTTGAGATCCAACACTTCTTCGTTCAACTGAAACTTCCCCGTCTGAAAACGCGTGAGATCAAAGAGCTTCTCGAGGAGACTGGAAAACCTCTGAATCTGTTTCTCTCCCGACGACACAGCCAGCGCCGTACGCAACGGAATAGGCACAACGTCCTGACTCTGCAAAGGTCGGCTCGCGACCTGTGCCTTGAGAGCGCGATTAAACAGCTGAAACTGAAGAGAAAGCGATGTCAGGGGTGTACGCAACTCGTGCGAAGCGATTGACAGAAATTCGTCACGCATTTGGATCGCTCGTTGCGCATCCAAGAAATGTCGCGATCTCTCCGAGAGCGCCGCGGCGAGGGTGAGCTTGCTGCCCGCCAATACCGCTAGAAAAATCTGCGTTTCGAGCAAACTCATATAGAGGGTTCCACTAAAGTAACGATGATGGCCTGTCGAGATCGCCCATACATTAACGGCAGCAACAATGAGCGTTGCGGTGGCCGTCCCAAGCGTTCCGAGACGAAAAGCAACCACGGTTAACATTGGAAAAACAAGAAAAGTGCGGGCAAACAATGGCTCGGAACCCAGAGACCAATTGGGAAAATCAGTAAAGATAAAGAAGCAACCGCCTGTGAAAAGCAAAACCATTCCGACGGCCTCGAGCAGGCGCCGCGGCTCCCGAAACATCGGATCGTCACGGACAAAGGGTCGCGCCATCCACACCATGAGAAAGGGCGCGACAATCAAGTTACCGCCAACATCCCCCAACCACCACGTGAGCCACGTTCGACCCAATTCGGTGACGTCAACAAGGCCGCCACCCAGGAGACTGATCACACCGATGCTGGCACTCAGTAACGTGCTTCCAAGCGCCGCTAAAAATACGAGACCCAAGACATCGCGCAGACGACGCATCGACGGATCAAAACCCACACGCAACAGGAGCGTCGCCCCGCAGACCGCTTCGAGCGTGTTTCCAAAGGCGATCCCGACGGCGACGAACTCCGGCGCGCCCGTCATCCAATTGATCAGGTAGGCGCCAGCGAAAACTCCCGGCCAGAGCCGAAAGCCAAACGTGAAGAGGGCCGCAAGTGCGATGCCGGTCGGTGGCCAAACAAACGTCGCAAATCCAGCAGCTGGTCCCAGGGTCAAGCCCCATCGGGCTGAGAAAAAATACAAACCGAAGAGAATGAGGTTTCCACCGAGCGTCGCGACCCAAACTAAGGCAGTTGAGCGTTTCTCAGACCCAGACTTTGGGGTCGATGGTGCAGGCATGGTCAGAACCGCTTATAGACTAGACCCCTCACGCCTGGCGAGCCGAATCTCTACAGCAGCAGTCCGAGTGTCACGTAGACCATGACCCCATTGAGAATGGCACGCAGATCGGTCTTCGCCCCGCCTTGGTCGAGCGCGAGACGGTCTCCCTTTTTGAGCGCAGTCGTGTAAGCCGAACCACTCACGTTTTCGACAACAAAAGGCTGACTGGTCTGAATGTGATAGCCCCCAGCAATCTGACCATAGAACGAATCCGAGAGCGGAAAGTCCGTCCCCAAACGCACGCCGGACTCGAGGAGGATCGCCTTTGCGAGTAACGTACTGGTTGCATTGCCCTTAATGACTTGCTCGTAACTGATTTTGCCTAATCCAAAGTACGCCTCGGCAAAGGGCTTCAGTCCGTTTGCTTCTCCGACGTAGTACCGAAGAAATCCTCCAGCCGAAATCTGACTCAGTTCGGTTTTCTTGTTAATGAGCGTCCCCGTGAGATTGTCAATGCCGTCAAACTCAGCCACAGCGTTGAGCGGCTTTTTTACGTAAATCCCGGCCCATGTTCCCTCGGGCAAGATCCATGTCGGAAGTTTAAGCCCAATCCGTCCAACGCCACCCAGTATTTTCTGAAAGAACTCACTCTTGCGAATCTCATTGAAGTTCACGGACCCTGGAGGATTGACGTCGGCAGACTGATTGAGAAGCGAGGGGTGAACCTTTTCATAGTGACCTCCTCCTTCGATGAAAACATCTTCGGCTATCGCCGCGGTTACCGCGACCGACATGACCGCCGTGAACAGGGCGGCCCAAAGGAACAAACCTCTCACGGTGCTCTCCGTTTGATCATTCGCCACTTGACGATTCCAAAGACCGCCGCGATCGACAAAACGAAGCTAGCAAGAGATAGAAGACGCGCGATCAGGTTCTGGCGATAGTGAGGGTCGTCCGTCGCCAATGACTCGAGAACACAACCTGCTCCGACTGCCTGTGCGCTGATCAGATCGCGAGCCCGTCCGTCTTGGCACTGTGAGGCTCTCTCGCCCGTCGCGCCTCCATTCTGAACACCCGTGATCGCGGCTCCACCGTTGGTGCCATGATAACTCGAACAAGGATCCCACCCCGGCGACGCCGATAACAGGCGATGCGTGCCACATAGAAAACCATCGATGTCGTCTTGACTGAGCGTCCGTCGATAGAGGTTGAAACCAGCCACCGCCGTCTGCACCATCGTCGCGTACTGAAGATAACTGTTTCCGGCCGTGTACGTCGGTGGCTCGATCGGATGATCGAGCCCAAGACAATGACCGACCTCATGGGCAATCGTCGAGATCAGGTCGTACTTATTGGAAGAACCATCGACCGCGAACGTGCCGACTGTTTCGAACTCTCCGTTCACAACGATATCGCAATCGGTAACAGCATCTCCCGAACTCGACACAAATGCCGCCGCAAGCGTGCTCGTGCTACCGAGCACATTTCCTCCGGCTGTCGTGCGATTGTCCCACGTGATCGTGTTGATACCGTCAGCGGTCGTCTTCGACGCCGATGTCGTTCCCATAAGATTGATCGTCACGCGTTGGTTACAGACACCTTGCCACGGACTCAGCCCGCTTTGCACCGCCACCATGAAGTTAGCTGACGACAGAACCGGACTGAGTGAACCGTTGTAAACATTTTGGTTCGTGTTGATGTAAAAGTTGACGACTCCACTCGTATAGACAAGCGCGCTGGCTGTCGGTCGTGCACCTTTGTTGTAACCACCGGCCGCAACAAAGATAAACGCCTCCGCACGCGGAGCTTGCAAAGCAAGAACGGCAACAGCGGCGAGAAGTCTAAGGCTCGACATGAAACCCATCATCCCAGTCGGTGACGAGCCATTCGTCATAGGACGCACGTGTGAAACTGTTGTCGACGTGGGTCTTTCGAACGAACGCCGTGACTTCGGCGGAAAGAGCGGGGGGAACGATATGAACGGGATACATGTATCGAGACTCAGAGCCGCGCCACTGGTTCCTGGGTTTCAGCTCTGCCCCACGAATCGCCAATCGCATCACACTTAATGCTGGGCACTCACCTTGATTGAACGATTGAGCACGAAGAACTCGTAGCTTCCAGTAGACTCGGTCCTCGCGCGGCTTAGTTTGCTGCGGCATGAGAGCGGCACCCTCATACACCGCGCGAACCTCGCAGTACGGTTGGGAGACCGGTGGCTGTAGGCCAAGTTTCCGCGAATCGGTTTTTGAGAGTCGCGTTGTTGCACCCGCCTGACCCGATAGTGCCGTCATGAGCGCGACCCCTAGGAACAATGTCTTCATTCATCCACCACTTCCCCCTAGCTTAACGAGCGGTGGATTCTTTCGGATTTCAATCGTGCCGAAGTAGGAAAAAACGAACCCCCGTCAGACAAATGACTCAGAGGCGCCGCGCGCGCACGAAAGATTGTGAGCCACCCTCTTTCTGGCTATGATCGGGCGATGACTCTGTTCAAAACTTCTGTGTTGGTGTCGTTAGTACTTGTGTCCGCAACACTCGCCGTTTCAACGGTTCACGCAAAAGAAAAAAACGGCGTGTTCTTCGTCGAACCGAAGCGGGGTGCAAACGTCCACTCTCCGCTGAAGGTAAAATTCGGCGTACGCGGAATGACCGTCAAACCAGCCGGAGCTCTCGAAAAAGGCACGGGTCACCATCATCTTCTGATCGACGCGGAACGGTCACTGCCGGCTGGAACGATTGTCCCGGCCGATGAGAAACATCTGCATTTTGGAAAAGGTCAGACGGAAACCGAAGTCAGCCTGGCGCCGGGAACACACTCACTCACGCTACAGTTCGCCGACGGAACCCATGCGAGTTACGGACCGGCGTGGGCTAAGACCATCACAGTTTTCGTCAAATAGACGAACGGGCGCGTTCAAGGTCCCGGGACACGTGTCACCGAAACTTTCTTAATCCAAACCTTCCCGACCGTTTCCAGAAGTACTCCATACGTCACAGCGGTCGTGCCCTCCGGCACCTCCATCTCAACTGCTTTTACCCTCCAACCCGGATGCTCTCGAATGACGGTACGTTCGTACTTCAGCGTCTCTCCAAAGCGATTTTTGGCGCGAAGAAAGAGAGTGGCCCAATCCTGAACTCCGTTCGACTTGACCGACGCCCTCACACGAATCCTCTCACCTGGCTTAAACGGACCGTCAGCACAGTGAGCGAGAATGCCACTCTCGGGTCGAGGTTTGTCGTGAACGGACTCGATCATCGCGGTAGCGTTTGCGTCCTCACTCGCCGACGGTAACACGAACTTATAGTCGCTGACGTTTTCACCATAGATGAACCAGCCCGGTTCGCCCTTCTTACAGCCGTTAAAGTTTCGTTCACCCGTCAGAACTCCCCATCCCACATACTGACGCGCAACCTTACCCCCACGGTCATCAGGCAGCGTGGCCTCCGCCGTCTCTTGGGTCTCCGCCGTCGCTTGGGCCTGATTGTCCGCGCGGAAAACTTCGGGTGCACCTGGCGCCACGGGTGCGGCGGTCATTGGCGCGTCCGGAGTATTTTCTTTAATTTCTTTCGGATGCGGCTCCGCATCCTCAACGGCGGCGATCGGCGCAGCGACGAGGGCTTTCTGCGGCGACGGCACGGGGGTCACGCGAGGAGTGTCTGAGTCGTCGGACACCTCCAGCGGTACGTCCGGCTCTCGGCCGAAAAAACTCGAGAGGATCCAGAACGTCACGCCGACTCCCAACACCAAAAGAAAGAGCGACTTTGCGGAGCTCATGCGTCTTATATTTTACATGATTCTGCGACAGAGTGGCCGTTTCCATGCGCTTGGGCCTGTGTTAAATCGATCGCAATGAATAACTTTATGACGGTGGTGATACTGACGGCGTCCTTCATGGTTGCAAGTGCTCAGGGCGACACGAGCACAGCTGCAAAGAAACCAGATCTTGCACCGCGCGCTTCAAAAGCGACAAAAAAGGAACTTAAGGAAGCCAAGCATGCTGGCGCGGCTGAAACGATGCTCGAACAAAAGACAGCCCCGACTGCGCCTGCTCCCAAGACGTCACCGATTCGTTTTGGAGTGAACTGCACGACCAAAAACGGTGTTCTCGTACAGTCAGGTGACCCGGCTTATGATTCGTGTCTTTTAGAATCGCACAGTGGCCGAGCTAAGGAATAACGCTCGATCGACTTCTTACTGCTGGTTGCAGTAAGTAATCGCCCCACCGGTGCTTCCCGAAATAGTGTAAGTGAAAGTCCACTCGCACATGCCAGTACAGTGATCAGAGGGGAAGCTATTGCAGTCACTGCTGGTTACCTGACAACCAAAAGGAGCAACCGGACAGCCGCAACTTTTTGTCCCGTTCAGAGCTGTTTTCGTGATGCAAGGCTGTTGCATCCCGTAGCCATCGCAGCTGTAGTAACAAAGACCAGAATTAGCAAAACACGAACCTTGCGGGAACAGGGTGCAGGTGTCGGATACCTTTACAAGAGTTTCCTCATCGTAGGGGTGGAGCCAATCATTGTAAGGCGGAGCACAAGTGCAAGCAGCGTTTGCGGCATGAGAAAAAAACAAGGTTAGGAACAAAGAAACACAGCCAAGCATCTTGAGCATCTTATGATTGATCACCGAATTTCCCCCGTTATTCCGTCTCATCGGGAGTAAAGGCACAAAGTTTAACTTTTTTTAAACTCTGGGGAGTTCTCGCTCGACCGACCGTTTATCACTTCGGCGGGTGTCCAGTTCTTGTCATGACGAGCTGTGCGTGCCTCAGCCGATTCGCCATCAAAGTTTACGGAACGGATGTTGTCGGCAGCCTTGAGAACTGTCGGGAGAAGTGTCGGAAAGTATCTGGCATTGATGACGGCCTTTGTTTTCCCCTCCTTCTCTTGAACTGCGCAAAGATAACAACCGCAAGTCTTGCAAAATAAGAACTCCGCCGTCCGCAGAGCAAAACTGTACCTACCGACATCACCGTTCCTGTCTAAATGGATCTCAAGACTGCCCTCGGCGTCCGTACAGTAAATCGCTCCCTGTGGCGTACAGTAACTGCACTGACATTCCCTAAAGAATAGGTCTTTGGTTTCTTTACCGGTGGAGAACACCAATCTGAGATTTCCGCAGTGACAGGTTCGGGTGTGTACGTGGCTCATGGCAATTCTCACCATATTTGACCTATAGATGACACCCAAACTTGACAAATATATATTTTGATATATATTAATATGTATGCCAGCGGTGATCTACATCGGGAACATTAAAATTTATGTTTATCCGAAGGATCATCAACCGCCTCATGTTCATGCCCTGGCTCCTGATTACGAGGCGAAATTTGAGATCGAAACATTGGCCTGTTTGTTCTCTCGCGGCTTTACGGAACGAGACCTTAATCGCATTCAGAAGTACTTGGCGAACCGGAAAACGTATCTCTTGGAGGTTTGGAATGAGTATCAAAAAGGCTGAGAAAGCAGATATCAAGTATGGAAAGAAGGATATTCTTTCGGAAGACGATTTCGAGCCAGCTAAAATTGGGCATCGGATCTCTATTGTCATTCCGGAAGATGTGCTCATGCGGTTTCGCGAAATGGCAGAGAACAACGGAACGAAATACCAGACCTTGATTAATAAAGTGCTTCGGGATGCCGCTTCTGGGGCTACAGAGTCATCAATGGAAGGCCGCCTTTCCAAACTTGAAAAGGCCGTGTTTCAGAAGAAGAGAAGCGCGGCTGGTTAAATACTGGAATTCCTGAATACCGGTATTTAAAAATGGCGGAAAGGGAGGGATTCGAACCCTCGTATGGTGTTACCCATAACACGCTTTCCAAGCGTGCGCCTTCAGCCGCTCGGCCACCTTTCCACGCAAAACCCGCTTAGTTGAGGCGTCAACCACTCGGTCATCTTTAGGACTAGAACTCTTTCTATACCAAAAGGTACGCACAAAAACGGAGACAAAACGAGCGCCTTGCTTGACGTTCTGAGGGCATAGATATATTCGTCGCGTCATGAATGTCGGCTTTTCATTTTTGTTTTCGATCACTTTTCTACTGGCAGCGGCACCCGTACACAGTCAGGACACCTGGATCCGAGGTGTCGCGGACGAGATCACCGGATCTCTTTCTTACACAGAAGAAGTGGACGTCGAGGGCGGCAACCATCAAAAGTTTTTCGACCCTATCGAAGCCCTACGCTTAGGCACGCAGATTCTCGACGGTGCTGAACGTTTTCCTCTAACACGAAATCCGAGCGAGTTTCGAAATCGCACGCTGCAAAATGCCATTCAGTTTGGCGCGAATCAGGCCATTGTTCTCCCGAGTATGGCGCTTATGCAACGGGGTCAACGTCTTGGAATTCCGGAAATCACTCATATGATGGCGCCCGGACTTGGATCGATCAATCCCAACCTCGGTCGCGTGATGCAAGACCGTTTCGGAATCGGCCAGCCGATGACTCAAGACATGATGGGATCACTGCTGGCCAAAGTCGAGGTCTTGAAACAAGGCAAAGCTCAAGGTCTCGTGGACCGCTACGCACCCCGCTTCGATATGGAAGCCAAAATGCAGCCACCGACTCGAATGAGCAAAACGGATCAATTAGGCATGGCACCCGCTTCATCGATCGGCAGAACGATTGTCAGATTTGTGGTCGATATCGCTTCGAATATCGTCGCCGATAAGGTCACCGAAAAACCGAATGACACGCAAAGGTTTGAAGAACTTGTCCGCGAAAACGAAAAGCTCCGAGCTGAGTCAGAAAAAAAGGACAAGACCATCGACGAGCAGAAGAAGGAAATCGAATCCAGAGACAAGAAGTTAGAAGACCAGAAAACAGAGTTGGAAAAGAAGCAGGAAACGATCGAGAGCAGCGAGCAAAAGCAGGAGGACCTCGACAATGCCAATCGAAAACTTAAAGAAGAGGTCATTCGTTACTGCGCTCCGAACAAAGACGACGAAACGAAACCCGAGCCACCGAAGAAAAACGGCAGTCAGGGTTACTATCCGGTCGATCCTGATGGGGGCGGTAATGGCGGCGATCCTCGGCCCGATCCTTTAGCTCGTTCGACGGGAAATCTAGAGAATCGTATCAATGCGTCCAGGACTTACGAGACATCTGGAGCCTCGGCGGGGCGCTCGCGCCCAGGACGGGACACCCGTCCGAATCTTCCGTCTTCGCTCGAGGAAAGAATTTCTCGCGGTCGCGGGGGAGTCACTCCACCACGTAGCGGCGGTCGACCATGAAATCAGTTCTATGGGTTGTTCTTTTGTTTCCGACGCTGACATTCGCGCAAGGCGGTGCGGGCGGTGGTGGCGCGGCTGGCGGCGGCGTGGGCGGAGTAGCGGGCGGCGGGCACGGTGCTGATGGATCGCCTCAAGAGATGTGCCCTCCTATTCAGAGACCCAGTCGAGAGGATTCTGAGACTTATCCTCCGGGCCCTGATGCAGTCGCGGGCGACTTGGAAGGACGTGTTTCAAAAGAGCTGCAGCGTCTCAGGACCGCAGAGCTCCTAGAGTACCGCGGCGAGGAGGCTGCGATTTCTCGAGAGCATCCAGCGGGAAGTTTCGAGTTTTATGAGGCCATGGGCCTCCATTACATGGCTGACAAGTTCAAGCACCTCTCACCCGAATGGCATAAGGCTGTCGGTGCGTTCACTTCCGCGCTCGAGGTTTCGTGGGCTCACCCGAGAGCTGCCCAGGTTCGTCTCCTGAGAGGAATATGCCGATCCGAGAGCCATCAGTATGCAGACGCGGTCACGGATCTCGAAGCAACATTCGCCCAGATGACCAACCCATTACGAGATCGCGCACTCAGCGAACTCGAAGAGTCTCTGATAGCGCTGGGACGATTTACAGAAGCAGATCGTTACTTGAAACAGTTCGCGAACAGTGTTCCAGGTCTTTCGGTTCAGTGGCAGCACTCGGTCAAAAATCAGTATAAAATTCGCAACGACCTCGCCGCCGAAGAAGGATTCCATCTCTATTGCGAATACCGTCCGGCAGAGTGCGAGTCCCTACGAAGAGAAGTCGCAGCCCTGATGCCAGCACGGATCGCAACGGCCGGCAGTATGATCCAACTCGAACGTGACATCGTCACCGCAAATCGGGTGGGTACGAACGCCGGCGCGATCGAAGTCAGTCGCTTCGTCGCACTGTCGCGTTTTTCGAGCCCGGGTCTCGTCGTCGATACTTTCGAAGGCCTCTCAGCTGAAGCCCAAGCTTCAGCCGCCTGCCAACAAGGCCTCGCACGGGCGTTGATTGCGCTCGAAAAGATGGATGAAGCCCACGCGATTCTTTCACGTCTGTCGGCCTCAACGCAGTCGAAAGACCCCGAGCTTTACTACTTGCGAGGAACCGTGTTCGCAGCGAAGGGCCTTTTAATGGAGGCGGCCGATGCTTTCACAACAGCCATTGAAAACGACTTTGATCCGATCGCAAAGATTTTCAAAGCCCGCAGTGATGTTCTTCTGGGCCTCTATCGCGAGGACTTGGCTTGCCAAGATTATGCGTCGGTATGTCGAGTGGACCCTACGAGTCCGGACGGTGACGTGGGACAAGCTCTTTGTTACGCGCTGAGAGGGGACTATGACAGCGCACAAGCCCACCTTACAGCCGCCGCTGTCATGGCGAAAGGAGCCGGAGCGGTGGAGCGCCTGTTCAACGACAGTTATGACCGCTATCGTGTTCTGCGCCCCCAGGGACGTGTGCTCGCGACAGCAGTGTCGAATGGCGAGTTCAAGCTGAGACCCATGGATGCCGAGGCTGCTGCCGCACGCGGAAGTTTTGTCATGGCAAACGGCGACGTGGCGAGCGCCATCAATTACTTCTCGTCCGCACTCAGACAGGATCCAGAAAATGCGAACCTTTACTGGCTGCGCTCGCAGGCCAATCGTAAGATGGGAAATCTTCAGAGCGCACTCGAAGATCTCGATCAGTATTGGTCGCTTTTCAATGAGTCGCGTTCTTCGGCGGAGCAGTTGATTGCTTATTCATTTCAGCGCGGCAACTTACTCTTTCAGTTACACAACTTGGTAGAAGCCCGCCGATCACTGGAACGAACCATCGAGCTTGCCAGAGTGTCGGGGCCATCGGCACAATCGGGCCAGGTCGGCGCGAACATGATCGCACCGTCGTTGATCATGCTCGGTATTATCGAGTTCGCTTCCGGCAACAATGCGGACGCGTATGCCCGATGGTCGAGCGCGTTTACCTCGGACCCAAGCCTTTGCGTGGATGCCACCCGGCAAGCGTCATCGGACGATTCTGAATCGTCGGTAGGAAAAGCTGCGCGTGCGTTCAAACGCTGGGTTGGAGCCAAGCTAAACTTCGATCATGCGACCGGCGATCTCGCTGCGCACGAGGCAGAGAGCTTGCTTCGGCAGTGCGTGGCTTCCGTACCTGATTTTCCACAGGCACAGCAGATGCTCGTCCGTGCCCTCGTCCTCAAAGGGGATTATACGAATGCGCGAACCATGATTGAAAAGCTAACGTCTGACCCTTCGGATTCGGAGTTCGCTCTGCTTCGCTGGGCCACGGTCGCCATTGGCGAGAGTCAAGAAACCGCGAATCAAGGTCTGATGACAGTGACAGCGTTTTCGAACCCCGAAGACCAGCTGATTCAATCGTTCTTGCTCAGCAAGATCAACGTGCTGCAGTTCATGGCTGAAGCAAACAAGGCGAAGTTCGAAATCAAAGCTTCGTTCTTCTTGGCATTGCGATCGCTCACGGCTTCCAGCACGGTGGATCCGTCTAACGCGAAGGAGACGCTCCGCAAAGTCGTGGCCGGTACACCGGTCACCATTGAGGACCGCTTTTATCAGAAGTGGGCAAGCAGTTTGCTCGCTCTGTTTTGACGGGGGCGTGCCTTTTCGAAAAGTCTGCATTAAACTAGAACCTTATCTATGCGGGTTCTTTTCCTCTGTTATGCAAATTCGTCGCGAAGCCAAATGGCCGAAGGACTAGCGCGTGCCCTACTCGACGACTCCGTCGAGATTGAAAGTGCCGGCGCCGTTGCTTCGCATGTCAACCCTCTAGCACTTCGCGTGCTCGAAGAGATAGGCATCGACGGACGTGGACAAACCTCCAAGTCGGTCGACGGCTTCGATCGGGAAAGCTTTGATCACGTCGTCACACTCTGCGATGAACAGGTCTGTCCAACCACGATAAAAACACCTCATCTTCTTCATCATCCAATCGCCGATCCCACACATGGTCGCAGCGAAGCCGAACGTCTGGCGCGCTTTCGAGCTGCACGCGATCAGATCAAAGCATTGATCGAGAAGGAGTTCTCGGAACACATGCGTCGATCACCCGCAATAAAACTCACCACCCTGTTTTGGACTGTGATGCTCGCGTCGCTTTCCGTAATCGTACCTGCGCACGCTAAGGAATGCGTTCTGGATTCGTCAACCCGCGTTCCGGTCGACATGATTGTCGATCAGGAAACAAAGAACCGAATCTGCGTTTTGAATCTCAAGTGCGGAAAATCTCAGGAGGCAGTCTACTGCCGTCCGGTCGATGAGCGCACCTGTCCCGGAGTCGAAGAATGTCTCGGCAAAGCGCTTCCGCTCCAGTCCGACAGCAGTCATGCAGGTGTCCGAAATCAGCCTGACGACGCCGGCAAAGCTGGGAAGACCAACAAAGAAGGATCCATCAACGTCGACTATCTCGACCCTCCATCGATCATCAGCCCAAAGTCAGGAGCGACTTGTGTTGGCGACGCACGGTTCACGATCTTTACAAACCGCGGAGCAAAGTCGGGCGTATCGCCCGTTGTCGGACGTCCCTCCAAGGACGGTACTTCTTGTCCAAGCGCTGAATCCCTCGCGCGCGATCGAAGCGTCCGCTTCATGAGCAACGAAGGTCGACCGCCCCAGCTCACTCCACGACCCGATTCGCAGGCAGATTCACAGCCCGATTTAAAAAAGCGACACGAAAAAACCCCCGATGACCACAAGCATCCTGCCGGGACCAAAGTTCGGAAAGGAAACTAACGTAAGGGAACAGACCATGAAACGTTCGACCTTCGTGACACTTTCCTTTTTTTTACTCCACGCGAGCGCGTTCGGTTCGATGGGCGAAACCGTCGAAGTGCACGGCACGATTTGGGATTTTGACGGCGATTTTGTGACCCTCAAGCAGCCTTCGGGCTACGAGATCGTCGTTCCGCGAGCCACGCTCCAAGCGGATTCCATTAAAAAAGGCGCTCAAGGAACCGCGCCGGTCGACACCGGTGAGTTTTTCTCAGAAGGTGGTCGCGACGGAAAACCAGCCGTCAATATGGATTTCTCGTTCTGAGGAACGCTGATGCGTTCCGGCAACCCACGGCGTTCCGTCACCGGTATTTTTGAAAAATCGAGTGTCGTCGCACGTAAAGCAATTCCGTTCGACTCCTCCCAAGCGAGTTTCGAGCCATACAGTTCGTCGCCTACGATCGGATAACCACGAAGCGCCAGCTGCACGCGAAGCTGATGCCGTCGACCCGAAGCCGGTTCTAACGTCCAGTCCACAGTTCGCGCACTCTCATCGCGCGCATGGATCTTTGCATGCGTGACAGATTGTTTTCCGTAGATGGCGCGAAACGATCGCCGCTTTCCCATGACAAGGCGGTCCTCAAAAACCGTTTCGGCTGGTTCATAATCAATCGGCCAAGTCGTCCGCGCCCAATAGGTCTTCTTGACCTGACCGCTCTCCCACCACTGATGAGCCGCAGCCTGGGCATCAGAATTCCGTGCAAAAAGAACGAGACCTGAAACCAAAACATCCACCCGATGGACGGGATAAACACGACAACCCAAACTCTTTTCGAGGAAAAGTCCCAGGACAGGTCGTGGGTCGTTCACCCCTCGAATCGAAGGAACCGAAAGCCAACCCGCTGGCTTATCGAAAACAATAAAATCTTCGTTACTAAAAACGACAGAGTCCAAGAACAAACTCTTTCTTCTTTTCTGTTGGATCCTTTGCGACGCGCGCCTTCCACTCGGAAGCCACCACACTCGCACGATCACGAATCACCCATTCCCGTGGCGTGAAAAGATCTGCGGCCACAAGTACCCGCCAGCGTTCGTCAAAGAACTGTGTGACGTCTTCAAGAACGGCACCCAAGCGATAGGGCGTGTCCATCAAAAACTGCGGGAGAAAAATCGTCGAGTTCGAAAGACGGCGCAAAAAAGCTGCCCGTTCTTCGTTTGCCGCCGGAGGAAAGCCCTGAAAAATATAGCCTCCACCCACCGAAACAAAACCCGAAAGCGCCATCGCAGCAGCGACAGCATTAGCAACAGGCAGGCACCGAACGCGCAAGCGATTCTCATGAGCGCGACTCACGAGGCGCGTACCAGGATCACAAAATCCAGGAAGACCGCCGTCACTAAGAAGAAAAGCGGACTGGCCCGACTTCACCGCCGAGAGGACCTCATCGAGCAATCCCGCTTCGTTCTGCTCATGGAACTCCGTCATCTGTTCAAACAAGTCGCGTCCGAGTCCCCACTGTGCAAAACGGGCACGCGCCGTTTTGGCGTTCTCAACTAAGAGAAGCGGCTTTTTTTCGGCCGATGCAAGTCCCGCAAGACAGCGCTGGGCCGTAGGATCGAGGGGAAGATCGTCAGCCAGAGGGGTTGGAATAAGGGTGATTTCACCAGGCATCGCAGAAGGGCATAACACAATATGTCATTATCGGATAGAAAGGGATTATAGATCTTTTCCGGCCACCAAAAGCACCACCCCTATAACGACGCCGACGATCCCCATCGCCTTTAAGGGACTCACACGTTCACGCCGAAAGGCCCACGCCAAAGGAACAGCCATAACCGGTGAGAGCGACGAAAGCGCGGATCCAACAGCAATCGGACTGTGCGTGAGACCGTACAAGTAAAGTAGCGATCCTCCGATGGACTCCATCACAAAAACCCAAACTAAGGGCTTTAGATCGCGCATCGGCATCAGAAACGGTTTCTGCACACGAATAATACCGTGGAGCGCACTCGTCAGCACAACGGCTGCGATCATCCTCACAAGATTTGCCGTAAACAGATGAACACCTTGGCCACCCACGCTGACACCATAACTGTTGAGCGACCAAAACACCGAAACCATGATGGACAGCAGAATACCGAGTGCAAACTTTTTTCGTTGTCCCTCGCCTACTTCAGAACGTCCCGCTAAGATGACAAGAACCGTAGACACCACCGTCACCAAGAGCCCCAGCTGCTGCGGCGTCGTGAGTATCTGCCCCTGAAAAATCCAACCTCCCAGTGCGGCCCAAATCGGATAGATCGAAGCGACTGCTAACGGCAACGTCACACCCAGAGACCGAGTCGCCCAAAAGAAAACGGAGTCACCAAATCCATAACTGCCGACCATGGCCAGACCCAACCACGTGATGTTGTGTGCGTTGAGACCGTCCCATGCGTCCGTTACAAAGAAAATCCCGACAAAGTAGAAAACGAGAGCAAACAGGGCTCGAAAAAAATTGACGGCAAATGGCGAGTAACGATCAGCAGCTTTCGCGTAATACTGAATCGCAAGCGCCCATGTGAACGCCGAAGCGATGGCCGATAGTGGCCCGAGAAGATGACCGAACTGAGACATGGGCCTAGCGTCGCATGCGAAGCGTGCTGAGTAAACATGGGGATGACATTAAACCCGCCGTCAGCTGACCTTGACTACGGCTTGCGACTTCCGATCTCCGCGCTCTAAAAGCTCGGGCGGCACATGCTTTCTCACACACTCGGCGATCGCTCGAAGAATCGGCGCCTTCCACTGATCGCGATGGTACACAAGACTGATCTCTCGAGTCGGGACCGGATCGTGAAACGGCCGAATGCAACGCGCGCGTTCGGTCCCACCGAGATGAGTTGCAAAGAGATACGGCACGACGGTGTAGCCTCTACCCTGTTGGATGAGATACCGAAGCGTTTCGAGGTTCCCGCCCTCGAAGTGAATGTTCTTGTAAACGTCTTTGCCTTTACTCAGCGAGCAAACGCGAACGACTTGATTGCGCAAACAGTGTCCGTCTTCAAGGAGCCACATCTCCGAGCCATCAAGATCGTCTTCTGCGATGTACTTTTTCTTCGTGAGCGGATGATCCGGTGGCAGATAGACGAAAAAGGGTTCATAGAAGAGAGCTTCCTCTTTCAGGCGAGTCTCCGACAAGGGCGTCGCAAGCAAACCGCCGTCCAGCCGGTCGTTGGAAAGCTCACCAACGATCGTCTCGGTATTGAGTTCTTCGATGTGAACACTGACTTTGGGATACCGCTTTGCAAAGTCGTCTAAAAAGAGCGGCAGAAGATACGGAGCGAGCGTCGGAATCACTCCCAATCGAAAATGCCCACTGACTTCGGCAAGACCCGTCTTTGCGGCTTCGATCAGACGGCGATGCTCCCTAAGAACGACCTTGGCTTGTTCGATGAAACGCGCACCCTGATCGGTCGGTAAAATCGGCTTTTTGGTTCGATCAAAAATCGGTCCGCCAATCTCGTCTTCGACCTTCTGGATCTGCATACTCAGGCTTGGCTGAGAGACATGGCAGTGTTCCGCGGCCCGGGCGAAGTGCCGAAACCGATCGACCGCGACAATGTACTCGAGCTGCGTGACTGTTGCCATAGCTTTAAACTATCATATCATAAAAACGATATATTTCACATATGACTCTAATCCGGCGATACTGTCTTCAGCACAAAGGAGAAAAAGACCATGCTCAGTGTAGGTAAGAAGTTTCCTCAGTTTAAGTTAAAGGCCACGGTATCGAACGATCAGAAAACGGCGTTCAAAGAGATCGACAACACGACCTACAAAGGTAAGTGGTTAGTCGTTTTCTTTTATCCCAAAGACTTTACATTCGTCTGTCCGACAGAGATCAAGGGCTTCGGAGATCTGAACGGCCAGTTCAAAGACCGAGACGCACAGGTTTTAACCGCAAGCGTGGATTCCGAGTTTGTCCACTTGGCTTGGCGCCAAAATCACAAGGACCTGAACAACCTTCCCTTTCCAATGCTTGCTGACGTCAAACGAGAACTCTCGATGGCGTTAGGAATCATCGACGAACAGGAAGGTGTTTCTCAACGAGCCACGTTCATTGTCGATCCGGATGGCATCATTCGGTTTGTGTACGTCACAGACCTGAGTGTGGGACGTAACCCCAAAGAGGTTCTGAGAATCTTAGACGGCCTTCAGTCGGACGAGCTCTGTCCCTGTAACTGGGAAAAGGGCCAACCCACGATCAAGGTCGGCTAGTAGTTAATAGGGAGAACGCACATGAAAACGCTCGAGCTTAAAAACGGATTAAAAGACTACGCTCGCGACACTCGGCTCAATTTCGAGGCAGTGTTGTCCGAGGAAGGTGCTCCAGGACTGAACCGAATCCAGATCTGGGGTACGGCGCTTTCATGTGCGTATGCCACACGATCAAAAGCTTTGATCGACGCCGTCGAAGGGGATGCTGTCGAGATACTCTCCCCGGAGTATGTGGAGGCGGCCAAAGGCGCTGCGACGATTATGGCAATGAACAATGTTTACTATCGCTTCCTGCACCTAAGCGATGACAAGGAGTTCTCCAAGATGCCGGCGCGGCTCAGAATGAACGTGATTGGTAAGCCCGGTATTCCAAAAGTCGATTTTGAGCTCTTTTGTCTTGCGGTATCAGCGATCGCGGGCTGCGGGATGTGTGTTAACTCTCATATCGCCGAAGTGAGAAAGGCAGGACTCTCGAATGAGGGAGCTCAGTCTTCTGTTCGCATCGCTTCCGTGATAAACGCAGCTGCACAAGCACTTGCTATAGGCTAAGTAGCCGCACCAAAAAAGGAGCCACCATGAAACCTCAGATTGATATTGGAATTCCGGAGTCCGACCGAAAGATCATCGCCGATCATCTCTCGCGTGTTCTTGCCGATTCGTACACGCTCTACCTCAAGACGCACAACTTTCACTGGAACGTCACAGGTCCGATGTTTCAGACGTTGCATTTGATGTTTGAAACTCAGTACACCGAACTTGCGACGGCAGTCGATTTGGTGGCAGAGCGCATCCGCGCATTGGGCTTCCCTGCTCCGGCGACTTACAGTGAGTTTCAAAAGCTCACGTCGATCCCGGAACCCAAGGGTGTTCCTGCTGCACGCGATATGATCCGCGAACTCGTTCAAGGGCAGGAGACCGTGGTTCGTACAGCGCGAGCCGCGTTCTCGTCGGTTGAAAAGGCTTCCGACGAAGCGTCCGCCGATCTGCTCACACAACGCATTCAGCTGCATGAAAAGACCGCCTGGATGCTCCGCAGTTTGCTCGATGACTGAGAACACGATTCCT
This sequence comes from uncultured Oligoflexia bacterium, assembly GCA_964549505.1. Classification (GTDB taxonomy): domain Bacteria; phylum Bdellovibrionota; class UBA1018; order UBA1018; family CAZJVD01; genus CAZJVD01. The sequence goes on along the minus strand of CAZJVD010000004.1, from coordinate 124,433 downwards.
CGCAAGTATCCTGTACCGGTGCCGGTACCCGATTCGATTCTGGCGCGAACCGCGATCACGGCGCAGACCTACGAGCGTCTTTACAAACAGTCCGTAGAAAATCCCGACGCCTTTTGGGGTGAGCGGGCGTCTCGGCTCGAGTGGTTTTCGAAGTGGAAGCGTGTTTCCAACACGAGTTTCAAAGACGACATTTCAATCCGATGGTTTGAGGGTGGCAAGCTCAATGTGACCGTGAACTGTCTCGATCGACATGTGGCCACGACTCCGGAGAAAATCGCGTTTCTCTGGGAGCCGGACCAGCCGACCGAACCCAGTCGTGCGATCAGCTACCGTGAGACGCTCGAGCACGTAAACAGGCTCGCCAATGTTCTCAAAAAGCACGGCGTCGGAAAAGGCGATCGCGTGACGATCTACTTGCCGATGATTCCGGAGGCGGCGTTTGCCATGTTGGCTTGCGCGCGTATCGGCGCTGTTCATTCGGTCGTGTTTGCGGGTTTTTCGGCGACGTCTCTGTCCGGCCGCATCGGCGATTGCCAAAGCTCCTTTCTAATCACAGCCGATGAAGGTCTGCGGGGTGGAAAGACCATTCCCCTGAAACAAAGTGTCGACGAAGCTCTTGCAAGCTGTCCGACCATCAAGAGTGTCTTAGTCGTGCGACGTACGGGCGCCGAGATTCCGTGGAAAGCCGGACGCGATCTCTGGTACCACGACGAGTGTGCCGAAGTTTCGGCCGACTGTCCGCCTGAGGTCATGGACGCCGAGGACCCGCTTTTCATTCTGTATACGTCGGGTTCGACAGGAAAACCAAAGGGGGTCTTACACACGACAGCGGGGTACCTGCTCTATGCCTCGATCACGCACGAGTATGTTTTTGATCTTCAGCGTGACGATATCTACTGGTGCACGGCCGATGTCGGCTGGGTCACGGGCCATTCCTACGTCGTCTACGGGCCACTCGCCAATGGTGCGACCAGCGTGATCTTTGAAGGCGTTCCAAACTTTCCGGATCCCTCGCGGCACTGGCAGATGGTCGATAAGTACGGCGTGACGATCTACTACACCGCACCCACTGCGATTCGCGCCCTGATGAAAGAGGGCGAGAGCTTTGTGAAAAGCAGTTCACGAAAAAGCCTGCGCATCTTAGGAAGTGTCGGCGAACCGATCAATCCCGAAGCTTGGAACTGGTATTACGAGAACGTGGGTGAAGAGCGGTGTCCGATCGTCGATACGTGGTGGCAGACCGAAACGGGCGGGATCATGATCAGCCCACTTCCCGGTGCGACTCCGCTCAAACCCGGATCGGCCACACGACCTTTCTTTGGCGTTCGTCCCGCGGTCGTTGATACGGCCGGCAAGACTCTCGAAGGTCCTTGCGAGGGCAGTCTTGTCCTCACGCACTCGTGGCCGGGCCAAATGCGAACGGTTTACGGCGATCATCAGCGTTTCTTCACGACGTATTTTTCCCAGTTTCCGGGAACTTATTTTACAGGTGATGGCTGTCGTCGCGACGAAGACGGGTATTACTGGATCACCGGTCGCATTGACGACGTCATCAATGTTTCCGGTCATCGTATCGGAACGGCTGAGATCGAAAGCGCACTCGTTGAAAATCCTGTCGTCGCTGAAGCTGCGGCCGTGGGTTTTCCGCACGATCTCAAAGGCCAGGGGATCTACGTTTTCGTGACACTCAAAACAGGGCAGACACCGAGCGATGCACTCAAGCGTGACCTCGTTCTATGGGTACGCAAACTGATCGGTCCGATCGCAGCGCCGGACGTGATCCAGTGGGCGTCGGCTCTTCCGAAAACACGCTCCGGTAAAATCATGCGTAGAATTCTGCGCAAGATTGCCTCGAACGAACTCGATAGTCTTGGAGATATCTCGACCCTTGCAGACCCGAGCGCCGTCAAAGATCTTGTGGCCGGTCGCGAGCTCCTATCGAGTCGATAGTCTTCGCATCATGAGTAACGTAAACACCATCGACGCGATCACCACGTACCCCAGCCTGTCAAAATGCCCCAACTGACCGTTCATCTCTTGAACCACAATCAGTCCCGCTAAGGCCGAGGCAAGTCCGCCTGAGAGCTGCTGGACCGATGCTCCAACCGCCATAAAAGCACCGCGGTGTTTCGGATCGGGAATTGTCGACAGCAATGTTTGAGAGGAAATAATCCGCGCTGATATCCCGACAAAAAGAACCGAGTTGATCACAACCATCCAAACCAACGGCGTGATCGAAAGATGCGTGTAGATCCAGACCATCAGCGCACTGAGAGCGGTTCCAAATACAAATAATCGAAAGGATCCCCACCTGTCCGTCGCGCGCCCCAAGAGCGGACCTGCAACGGCAGCGACGATACCCGTGATGAAGTACACGCGCGGCAAAAGCTCAGTCGAGATACCAACATTATTCACCGTAAACGCGCTCGAAAACGGCATGATCATGAACCCGCCCGTACTGAGAAGCGCTGTCGTCGCAAACGCAAAGAGATAGCGCGGCTGTTTCAACGTATCAAACAGGTGATGGAGCGGACTGCGATCGACTCCGCCCCCAGTGGGTGTCAAATGACCTCGCACAGGCCTGAGTCCCCAAAGAATCGCAAAACCGCCAGCCGTAGCAACGCCGACGATCAGTAGAAAAGGCGCGTGCCATCCGTAGAGATTCGAAAAATAAAGCCCCAACGGAAGCCCCAAGACCTGACTAGCGGCAAACGCCGTCTGCACCACACCCATCACACGCCCGCGAACCTCGAACCGAAACAGGTCCGTCACAATCGAAAACACGATCGAACCGATCGCTCCAGCAAAGATGCCAGTGATAATACGCGCTACCAGAAGCGTCGTGTACGAGGGTGCCAGGCCACAAAGCAACGTTCCCAACACAAACCCGGTATAATAAAAAAGTAAAAACTTCTTCCGATCGAATCGATCGGCGAACCCTGCCGTGATAAACCCCGAAAGTCCCGCTGCAAAAGCGTAAACGGAAACCACCCAACCAAATTCAGAGGGTGTGATCGCCAGCGCGGGCATTAAGAAAGCCCCCAGCGGCGAAAGAATCATAAAGTCTAAAACAATCGAGAACTGTAAGAACGCCAAGAGCGCGATCACAAATCGCTCGTAACCCGTAAACGTCGTATTCGGCGGACGCAGACCTTCCGTAGAGTGAGATAGAGGTGACACTCCTGCTAGAGTAACTTATTTTTCGTAGATTAGCCGAGCGACTGGGTTCGTAAACAGCGTCGGTAACTCATTGATTCGTCCGTCGAAAGAGGTAATTGGGCGACGGTCCGCTCAATACCACTGAATGAATGATGCTGTCCGCTGAAACGATTTGCAAAATCAGCGCGCCATCACTGGAGTCACTCTGACGACTCACTGATTTGAGAAAGCCATTCACCGTAGGGCCGGTATCAAAAAGTACAGCTTTGGGTTCGCCACCCACACCGCGGAACGTCTTCAAGCGCGTCAAAACTTTTTCTGGAATTTCCCGCGTATACTCAATCTTAGGAGATTGGAAGGCAACTGTCCGCAGTCCCGCTATTGAATCGGTCACATATCGGGTGACACTTCCCGCTGGAACAAAAGCCTCAAGATCCGTGATCGGAATCATTTCGATATCGTAACCCCAAGCCTCTCTAAGGATTTCTTCTGATTCCGAACCTACAGCGACAAAGTCCTCGTGGGGTCGTCCAAGGAACCAGTTCATACCCGGAAACGCCAAAAGCGCGTTCAAACACGATCTTGGCACGCGTTCATTTTGCCCGACGAGGTTCAAATCATGTCTTGGCCGCCTCGTGAGTCCGTACGTAGTTTTCCGGTCAAATCCCCGGGTACTAAGAGTGTCAAATGGTGTTTCCGTAGTCCCACCGAACACCTGAGACACCGGCATAAGAAGCAAACTCACCGCGATAAAAAGGACTCTGTTACGGTTTCGCATGGCGACATGGTCTACCCTGAATATGCGATTGCGTCAATTGGTGATAGAAGGACTTTTCAAGGAGATCGCAAATGAATGTCCGTACGTTGAACCTCGCTCCGCTACTGGGCTTCCTCGTCTGTGGTGCACCCGCATTCGGCCAGGAAGCTGATGTTAATTCCTATGTTGGAACGGTTGTGGGTCTCTCGGCCAAGCGCGACTGTGGGCCCGTGTTTGCTCTCAACAAGAAAGACAGCTACGTTTTTCCTGCGGGCGATTGGAGTTTCAGCGTTTGTCAGCGGACTGTTCCGCCGGCGTATTACTCAGATTGCGGCAAATGCTACGACCTTTCGGAAATCGACCAACGAAAGTTGGAAACGTCTTTTCGAACGGGTCAGGAAGTTAAGATCGGCCACACTCCTAAAGATCAAGTGTTTGATATTGAGTCCGTTGATCTGGTGGGTGACGAAATCGCGGAAAGCACCGACTGGCTCCGACCGAGTAAGCTGTCAGCTGTCCCGATGATCGCGCGTGTGCCGCTGTCGAACGAATATCTAGAGTACGTCCGTCATAACGGTTTAGAGGCTGGCCTACTGTCCAGTCAGATGGGCGACGAGATCAGCCCGTTTCGATTTCACTTTGCGATTGATTATAACTTTGATGAAGTCGCCGACCTTCGTTTGGTGGGATGTCTGGGGCCGGAGGATAAGGACTGCGTATCCGGCACAACCTTGTCGACTTCGCAAACGTCGCTCCTCGTTGACCTCGTTCTATCAGAACCCTTTAGAAAGACTTTGGAACGACGTCCGTTAGCTGATGACATACGAAGGTTACTGAAGCTGGATAAACTCGAGAGCGAGAAGAAGTGGATTCCGCGTATTCGGATTCGTCTGGACTACTTAGAATGGTTCGCTACTGAAACTCCAAAGATTCGAGAAATCGGCTATTTCACGGGCATGTGAAGACTCGAGTGGCCGGCCGCCAATTTAGTTTTACAGAGAGGCGACTCATCCGGCCCCAAAGCATACCGAAGGTACTGTTGAAGCCGAGCTTGGTGATGTTCAGCGTAAGAAGCGGCGTTATCCACAGAACCCTCGAGATCGTTTCTTTCGATAAAGCCAAGGAGCTCTTCTAAAGACGACCGTGTACTTCTAAGTGCGATTCGAGCATAAGCCCATTCAACGCTCCTCCCGAGGGCATAACCAACCGCCAAAGCGGCTACGAAAAAATTCAACTGATGAACAGGGCTGATCATGGGATCTAGATACAAATTATCCTTAATTACCTCTAAGGTGCCTGTCGCAAAATACAATGCTGTAGCAATCGGTAATGCGAAAGCAGTCGAAACGTATCGGACTCCATCATGTCTCAGGGGCCGGTCTTCATAATAATGATGGGTTAGGCCCAATCGAGTTAACTCGGCTGCAAGGAGAATTCCAAGCCACCTTCGATCATGCGCTGTCAATTGAGTTTGCTGTGATTCCCAGTCACGACGAAATCCTTGGTGGATGTCAGGGGTTGCCCGAACCAAAGTCGCAAACAGCGCTCTATCCGGCAAACTTTCCAGACCAGCTCGCCCAACCCGAACGACGAACCTGTTCAATTTTCGGCTTGTCGTGGGTCTATCGGCGTAGGTGAGAAATCGCCCGAAGTGCTCATCAAGCACGCGATGGGCTTCAGATGCATCGCGGGCCCCCCTAAGCAACGCCTGTATCGCACCGTCGTCTTCGGCCAAACAGATTTCAGACGCAGATGCCCAAAAGGACAGAGCTGCTAGAACAGAGAAAAAGGCTCTCATAACAGATGGGTGGTTAACGATAGGCGTCAATTATAGCAAGACTTAAGTGCGGGGCGTTGAAAGTCCGCACTAGGCAGCGTCTTCAATTTTGATGCGCTTCTTGATCTTGGCTTTGCGGAGCTGATCTTGGAAACCTGGTTGCCGAGAAATACTTAAAACTTTCAGTTGGTTAACCACGGATCAACGATGTATTTCCTATTGCGTCAAAATAGGATAAAAGCACTTCTCGAATACGAATTTAACTGTTTGCTGTAAGGAGTCCTAAAGTGAACATTTTAACGAGCATTTTCAGCGGAAAAAGAAGTGTGATTCATTCCATAAACACTGCCCTTTTGCTTTGGGGCGCGACCGCGGCCGCCCAACAGTCAGCAGTTGATCCTTATGTAGGAAAGGTTGTTGGCCTTTCGGCTGTCCGCAACAGCGGCCCTTTATTTTCTCTCAACAAGCAAGGAAACTACGATTACCCGGCAGCTGACTGGGGTTTCAACGTCTGTGCGAAGGCGCCTGCTTTGGAGATTTCGAATTGCGGTGGTTGCTATGATGTTTCCGACGCCGAGCAGAGAAAATTAGAAAAATCATTTAGAACTGGCCAAGAAGTCAAAATAACCTTTACTGGCCCCGACAAACCATTTGGGATTGCTTCGGTTGAGTTGCTTGGGGACGAAATTGTGGAGCAAACCAAGAATTGGTTCATTCCCGATGTATCCATGGACACTCCGATGATCGGAAAAGTCGCGCTATCCGACGAACAAATTGAGCATGTTCGCCATAATGGCTTGGATGCACGTGTAGATAGCGTTAACTTTGGGGATGACGTCAGTCCTTATCGTATTCAGGTTGCTGTTGATTACGACTTCGACGGAACCGTAGACCTTCGTTTGGTTGGATGTCTTAAGATTGATGATAAGCATTGCACAAAAGGCACTACCTTATCGATTTCCCAGAGCTGGCTTCTTGTAAATCTGGCGCTTCGCGAGCCTCAGGTACTACCTGTTGGGGGTAAAGAAATCGCGGTAATGAACAAGCCACGAGTTCGAATTTACCTCGACTATCTTGAATCGTTCAATACAGAGACGCCTAAGATCCGAGAGATTAGCTATCAGAAGGGAATGTAATAAACATTCGCACAAGATGCCTGGAGCGAGGGTTCAGACCCTCTCCCTGTTTTCAAGGGTTTGTGTTTGTTGATTTTTGGTTCTGGCCGAAAGAAATTTTAAACAAATGGTCGGGGTGGCGGGATTTGTCTCGGCCATCCTAGCCTCGACCCTTCGCTTCGCTCAGGGCTCGCGCGCATTTTTAGCATCCTGCTAAAAATGAGGAACCCACGCCTGAGTTCCATCTCCGTCACTCCATCCGCTCATAAAAAAGTAAAGAGGCAGGTCATCTCGCAAGCGAGACGCGATTTTCCTCCACTACTAAATTTATTGACAAGTACGTCTATTTGACGTAATAATGGATTTGTGATGATCACCTTGGTTCGTTCAACCAAACGGGCGCGTAAGAGCCTAGAAAGGGCACCAAAGCAAGTGGCCCAGGCTTATGCGACTTGGGAGCGAACCGTGCGTGAAGTGGGTCTAGCGGAAATCCAGAAAATATCTGGTTATCATGATGAACCACTGCACGGAAAATTGAAGGGAATCCGCTCTTTTAGGCTTTCGTTGGGTTATCGTGGATATTATCGAATCGTACGGGATTCGATCGAATTTGTCCTGATTGAAGAGGTAAACAAGCATGACTATAAAAAAATCGAACAGCTCTTCGGAGCGTGAGTTTATTGAAGGGCTTCTCGATGGTCCTCTGACTTTTGGCATGGCTGTCGAGTCACTCCGCTTAAGAGATGACCTGTCTCAGACGGTATTTGCCAAAAAACTTGGTGTTTCCAGGCAATATCTTTGTGACGTGGAAAAAGGACGAAGACTGGTCAGCCCAGAACAAGCTGCGAGATTTGCCAAAGCCTTTGGCCATCCTCCGAGTGTCTTAGTTCAACTCGCACTCCAAGACGCGGTCCGAGAAGGTGGACTTAAATTGAAAGTGACTGTGGAAGCGGCATAACAACTGTGATTGAAGCTCCGGATTTAAGGTACTGGCTGTCGTTGAAAATGCGCCGCGCTCATTTCGATACATTCAGTATCGAAATGCCGCGGTCGAGCATTGGTCGGGGTGGCGGGATTTGTCTCGGCCATCCTAGCCTCGACCCTTCGCTTCGCTCAGGGCTCGCGCGCATTTTTAGCATCCTGCTAAAAATGAGGAACCCACGCCTGAGTTCCATCTCCGTCACTCCATCCGCTCATAAAAAAGTAAAGAGGCAGGTCATCTCGCAAGCGAGACCTGCCTCTTTACTTTTTTATGAGCTATGGTCGGGGTGGCGGGATTTGAACCCACGACCTCTTGCACCCCAAGCAAGTGCGCTAGCCAGGCTGCGCCACACCCCGATTTGGAAAAACCCAAATTATGAAAACGAAAACTCAAAGTCAACGTCGGTCGTCAGTCATGATACGGCCGTCGCTGTAACAAGCCGACGAAGGACGTCTCGACGGTCCTCGAGTTTCTGAATTGAAAGCCCTACTCTACTCAATACGTTCGCTAAAGACTTAGAATCAAAATAAAGCACGTGCCCTAACTGGAAAACCCGATCCTCCGTCGATGCCACGATACGTGGGACCTCAATAAAGATGCTACCTCCCGGCGCGAGTAACGACTTGAGCCGCTCAAGAAACGGAACAGGCTGATCCACGTGCTCGAGAACATGGGAAAGAATAATCAAATCGTAGCGCCTCTCGGGCAGCGCATCGAATCCACCAAGCGTGACAGGAACTCCGTGCGCTGTCGCAACAGAAACCGACATCGGATTTTCATCGCAGCCCTGCACATCAATCCCACGCCGAGCAAGCGCGACGAGAATTCCGCCGTACCCGCATCCGACTTCGAGAGCAGATCGCACACCATCCAAGTCCTGGCCGAGAAACTTTACAATCTCACTCCCTCGCCGGCACGACCGCGCAAAAAGCTGTTCCGACTTCTGCCTCGTATGAAACGAGTTGCGATAGTAACGCCGATAAAACATCGAAGCTGATTCGGACGTCAGGCGGGGATTTTGAAAAACCAGTGAACAGCGCGTGCACTCGGATGTTCGAATACGTGCTCGAAAGTCACGGCCCTCGGGACCAACACTCCACGCCTCAGACGATGACGCGCACGAGGGACAGGCGCTCAATGACTCAAAACGAAGTCGCCGCACCGAAAGTGCCAATGACAATCGCTCGCGTCGAAAGCGATCCAAAATACGAAAGGCCGTGTCCTGAAGAAAGCCAACCGCTTCGACGGTCATCCGGTACTGCCGCCCGTACTAGCTGACCGCCGTAAGCGCGGAAACGCGCGGTTGAAGCGCGGCAGGACGGGAGTCCACGATCGCGTAGTTGGCCGAGTTCTCAAAGATCGCAGCCAGGAGTTTCTGATGAAGGTCATGACCCGACTTGTTTAATACAAAAGCAGCTTCAAAGCGAATTCCGGCCAACATGAAGTCCCCGAGCGCGTCGAGCATCTTGTGACGAACCACTTCATCTGGAAAACGTAGGCCTTCCGGGTTCATCACGCCTGTCGGCGAGAAAACAACCGCATTTTCTAACGAACCGCCGAGCGCTAAACCATTTTTACGGAGATGTTCGACCTCATGAGCAAAACCAAATGTTCGCGCTGAGGCGATATCGCGGAAAGAGTCGCGGCCATCTTCGAAGGACAGCTCTTGCTCACCAATTGCAGGATGTGGAAACGAAACGCGTGTATGCACTTGAAAGCGAGCCGATGGCTCTGCGACCGCCCACTTATCACCAAGAAACACCTGGACCGAACGCTTGAGTTTCACAAGCCGACGATGCTCGAGTTGTTCGTGGATTCCGGCTGCTTCGATCGCCGTGACAAAATCGCGCGAACTTCCATCCATGATGGGGAGTTCCGCTGACGTGAGCTCGACCGTCGCATTGTCGATACCCATTCCATAAAACGCGGACAAGAGATGCTCCGTCGTCGCGACACGAACATCACCTGTACCGAGTGTCGTCGCTAGAGTCGTTCCCGAAACTTGATCAAAGCGCGCTTCAATACGCGGACGCGATGGCAGATCCGCTCTTACAAAAACAATCCCTGTACCGGGACGAGCCGGTCGCAACGTCATGCGCGCAGGCCGACCACTGTGAAGGCCGATGCCTTCCAAACTGATGTCTTTTCCGATGGTGCATTCGCGATTGGTCATAGATTCTTTCCCCACCCAACCTGTCCGTAGAGCAACACACATGCCGATGGGACTCCCAAACCTCCCTTTCAATAAGGGAAAAACGGCTACAATAACAGTAGTTTAAATAGGTCGAATTTAATGCTGCGCGATATGCCCAGCAAAGCGTTGGAAGTCTACAACTCTAGACGTCTGGCTGTTGCGGAAAAACAACGGATGAAAGCGGTGGGGTCGGTGCGTTATCTTTCTCTTCCCAGGCGCGACCGAAGTGCTCAAAAGCCAAGCGTGTGGCCAGTCGTCCGCGTGGAGTGCGCTGTAAAAATCCCTGCTGAACGAGAAACGGCTCGACGACATCTTCGAGGGTCTCGCGCTCTTCACCGATAGCCGCTGCCAGTGTCTCGATACCCGCTGGACCACCATCAAACTTTTCAATCAAGGTGAGCAAGAATTTGCGATCGAGACTATCGAGACCTCGCCCATCAATCTCGAGCATCTCGAGCGCGCTATCGGCGATCGCACGGTCAATCTTGGGCGTCCCACTCGTTTGCTCAACCTGAGCGCAGTCCCGTACCCGACGCAACAATCGATTGGCGACCCGTGGGGTTCCGCGTGCGCGCTTGGCGATCTCGAAAGCACCGTCATTTGAAATCGAAACACCCAGCTTCGTCGCCGATCGTTCCACGATCTGTCGAAGCTCTCCTTCGGGATAAAAATCAATTCGGAGCAAGACACCGAAACGATCGCGCAGCGGTCCCGTTAAGAGCCCTGTTCGGGTCGTCGCACCAACCAACGTAAACTTTGGAAGATCGATCGTGATCGTCTTCGCTCCCGTGCCTTGACCGACGATCAGATCGAGACGAAAATCCTCCATCGCTGAGTAGAGAACTTCTTCGATCGCGCGCGGTAGGCGATGAATCTCATCGATGAAGAGAACATCCTGCGCTTCGAGTCCGGTCAAAACTGCCGCGAGATCTCCCTTTTTTTCAATCGTGGGGCCAGCAACTGAGTGCAAGCGCGAACCCATCTCATGCGCGACGATGTGAGCGAGCGTCGTCTTTCCGAGACCCGGTGGCCCAGCCAGTAGTACATGATCGAGTGCATCTCCGCGTTGGCGCGCGGCCCGCACAAACAGCTCGAGGCGATCCCGAATCTTTGCCTGCCCAATAAACTCCGAAAGAATTTGCGGGCGCAAGGAAAGCGCTTTCAGACCGGCGCCATCCACGTTCTCCACGTGTTCCATATCGCTCGGCTCGACGATCGGATCCGTCACACGCGTCATGAGGGACCTAACTCGCGGAGAGCACTGCGAACAACGCTCTCGACACGATCAAAAGTCTTTGTCTTCTTTAGAACGGCTTCAATATCGGCCGACTTAAACCCCAAAGAAGTGAGTGCCTGACGTGCTTCTTCGAAAACAGGAAATGCCGATCGGTCGTTCGACGCTGCAATACTGGCCGGAGCGTAGAAGATCCCGGCGTCACGCTTTTTTATAAACTCATCTCGTAACTCAAGAGTCAGACGCTCGGCGGTTTTCTTACCAACACCAGGAATGGCGGTCAGCGCCGCTGCACGGCCTTCGATAACAGCGTCCACAATCACATCGGCAGATGCACCCGACAAAATCGCAAGCGCTGCCTTGGGACCCACGCCGTTACACTTCATCAGCGAAACAAAGAGTTCACGCTCGGAAATCGTCTCGAAACCATAGAGGTCGAGCTGATCTTCGCGCACATGGGTGTAGACGTAAAATGTCGCCTTGTTTCCACGCTCATGGCGACCCGACGATGCGTACGAGGCCGGAACCGACACGCGATAACCGACTAACGACTCGGCGTCACCCACTCCGATGGTGAGATGGTTCTCAGATACTTCGATCAATTTGCCCTGAAGAAATGCGATCATGGCGCCTCTATCTTGGATCGTGCGTCTTGCGACGGTCAAATACTTTTGGCATCTTTGGCACCTTGGGCCTCTTTCGACTCGGCTTATTCGCGCCCGCTTCGATGCCTACGGCAGCTTTTACGTCCCCTTTTAAGTGACGCTCGGCTAGAGCTTGCCACGCTCCGAGTCGAGAAGGCTTACCTGGCTGAAAACCGGATATGGATCCGCGTCGTGGGGCGCCTTTTCGTATCGCACCCAGAAGCGCAAGCGCTGTCGCATCCGAAGCGTCAGCTGTCGGAAAATGCCGTTCTCGATGCTGAGGTGCAAGCGCTAGAAGAAGTTCCAATGTTTTTAATAATTGTTCCTTCGAGGCGTGCCCATACCCTGCCACAAGGTGTTTGACCTCGGTGGGTGCAAACTCCAAGAGTGTGAGTTTCTTCTGTCCCGCCAGAAGCATCACCACTCCCCTCGCTTGTCCGAGCTTGAGCGCCGAAACCGCATTCTCTGCGAAAAAGATACGCTCAAGCACAAGAAGGCTCGGCGCGTACACGTCGATGACACCTTCGAGCACAGCGTGCATGCGAGCCAAGCGCCGCTCCATCGCGAGCGTGTGCACATCAATCACGCCACTATCGACGAGAGAAAACTTTCCAGCTTTGACACGAATCAGAGAATAGCCCGTACGCTGTGAGCCAGGATCGACTCCAAGAACAATCACGCCGTCAGTGTATCACGCGCGGACAGAATGTGTCATGACCGTCCAAGCGCTTTCAATATTCCATGCGTGTCTTCCAGACGCTTCAACTCGGCATAACCGCCCACAAGTTCGTCGCCGAAAAAAATCTGAGGAAACGTGCGCATGCCAGACTTTCGGAGCAATGCTTCGCGCATGGCATCGTCATCGCGCTGAACACGCACCTCCTCAAAGGAGACTCCCTTCGACTGCAACAAGCTTTTTGCCTGCGTACAGTAAGGACATGGATCAATCGTGTAAACGGTGACTTTCTTCAAGGTTCAAAGTGCCTTCTCGTAAATCCGCCAAATCTTCCGCGCAGGCGCGCCGAAACGCTCCATCGCTTTGCGCATGGGAACATTGGACTCCAGAATCCACGAAGCCTCACCAAACTCGTAACCCGCCGCCAATCCGCGTTTGAAATACTCGAGGTACAGCAGTGGACCAATGCCGAGCTTTTCGTATTTCTTGCGAACGCCTAGACCATAGACGCGCAAAAGATTGATGGCCTTTTTGCCGGGACCTTTGAGATTCCAGAGTAGCTTTGGAAGACCAAATGGAAAGAGTTTTCCGTTCGGAACTTTTTTGATCGCGATATTGACGTCGGGCAAACCAATCCCGAAAGCCGCGAGCTCTCCGTCCACTTCGACCATGAGAACCATGCGGGGGTCATAGATCATCTTGAGTTCTTTCACGAGCTGCTTGATCTCCAGCGGATCCATTTGGACAAAACCCCAGTTGTCCTGCCAGGCGTCGTTGTAGACGTCCATGATGCGGCCCACTTCGTTATCAAAGTCAGCCGTGTTGATCGTTCGAACGTGGATCTTGGCGCTCTGTTTGAGTCGCTCGAAATGGCGAAGCACTTTCTCAGGTACTTTCAAGCTGTGCGTAAGCGCGTAAGCATAGAGATCCATCACCTTCGCGAGACCGTTTTTTTCCACCAGATCAGCATAGTAGCGTGGATTGTGCGTGGTCATGATGGTCGGATCGACGTCGAACCCATCAATGAGAAGACCAAAGTCGGCGTTCGTGCTGGGATTCATGGGACCACGAATCTTGTTCATGCCAAGACCTTTGAGCCAGGTCTCCGTCTCGCGAAACAGAGCCGCCGCAACATCGGTACGGTTGTCGGATTCAAAAAATCCAAAAAAACCGGTGTGCTCGGAGTAGGCGCGATTGTGATTTTCATCGATCACACCCACCATGCGTCCCACCGGATTGCCATTCTCATAGGCGATCAGCGGATTCATGTAGGCATGTTTAAAAAAAGGATTCTTCTCAACATCAAGAATTTCATGAACAGCGATGCGAAGAGGGGGAACCCAGTGTGGGTCGTTCTGATTGAATTTCCACGCGAGGTCTACAAAGGTTTTCCAATCGCGCTTGGACCGGACGGGACGAACTTCGATCATAAGAACTCCTGAAACTACTCGGAAACTACCCGGAAACTACCCGGAAACTACAAAGACCCCACGCTAAACGGTTTGAATTCCAAAATGATGAGAAGCAAGCTCGTTCAACTCAGCCTGCCGACCAGCGTTTCCGGTAATACCGAACTGCTGACCCAACTTCTCGAAAACTTCGAGAACATAATTGAGATCCTCATCACGATGGCTGGCCATATAACTGGTGCGAATCAGCGCACAGCCCTTCGGCACGGCGGGCGAAACGACCGGAGTCGCAAACACACCGTTTTCATAAAGTGCGGCTGCAAACTTAAACGCATCCAAATCATCACCGATTAAGATCGGAATGATCGGCGTCTGACTGCCGAGTGTGTTGAAACCGATTGAACGAAACCCTTCCGACATTTTAAGCGCGTTACGACGAAGGTTCTCGAGATGCTGCGGTTCTTCACGCAAAATCCTGAGACATTCGAGGACCGTCGCTGCGGCGGATGGCGGAATCGAAGCACTGAAAATAAACGGGCGAGCATTGTGACGGATGAAATCGATCACGGTTTCGTCACCGGCGACCACTCCACCTAAGCTGGCAAAGGACTTCGAGAATGTCCCCATGATGAGATCGACATCGTCCTGAATGCCGAAGTGGTGAGCCGTACCCTGACCTTGGGGTCCCATGACACCCATGCCGTGTGCGTCGTCGACGTAGACTCGGCACCCATACTTTTTTGCAATCCTAGCGACCTGGTCGAGACGAAAAATATCACCGGACATCGAGAAAACACCGTCCGCCACAATCATGGCACCTTCGTACTTGGACCGTGTCATTTCAAGAACACGCTCGAGATCAGCAGGATCGTTATGCTTGAACTTAATGGTCTCGCAGATTGCCATCTGCTGCGCACACATAATGGACGCATGGTTCTCGCGATCGCTATAGATCACGTCCTTGCGACCGCTGATGGCCGAGATCACACTCAGATTGGTGAGAAACCCCGTCGTCAACACAAGGGCGGCTGGCTTACCTAAAAACCTAACAAACTCCGCCTCGAGCTGCTCATGGAGCTCAAGATTGCCGTTCAGAAAACGCGAGCCGGTGCATCCGCTACCAAAGCGAACAATGGCATCCCGGGCTGCTTCGATCACACGAGGGTGATGCGTAAAGCCGAGATAGTTATTCGACCCGATCATGACCCGGTGACTGCCCCCCGAAACCACGGATGACCCAGATGTCGACTGGATCACACGGAAAAACGGATACAAACCCGACTTCTTGACCTCATTGGCAGCCGAATAGGTGAATGCTTTTGAAAAGATATCCTTAGAGCTGTCCATTAAAATTCCATTAGTAACATCTACGATTTTTTTTCTCAAGTTTTCACAGGTACCTGCCGATAATACAGCTGGGCGCATTATAGCCTCTCGGCAAGCTTTGATCGGAAAGGTCGTGACCTGTGTTCTCTCGCGTCGCCCAAGCTCTACGAAAATTCGTTAAGCCGCTCACGGAACCCCGTCAGACGGCTCGCACCGACCGCGATAGCCCGCACGATCCGGTGCCGTCGCAGCAGCACCACGCCCCGAAAAAAGACACCCCAAAAGAGGCCCAAGATCATGAGGGGACAGCCGACCAAGCTGTCGCCGAAGCAGACGGAAAGACACCCCCGCCAGCCAGTGTTTCTACGTCTTTCATCAAAATCTTAGAGAATCTTGGATCGGGTAAAGAGACGTCCGCGCGTCAGGGGCTCCGCCGTTACCGCGAGAGCAATGAAAACAAACGTCAGCTCGCTCGCCGGAAAAAGGGCGGTATCATCGATGGGGACGCTGGCTAAAGCCGGACACGCCCTAAGCCGAGACCCGCTTAACATCGGCGCCAAGCGCCCGAAGTTTCTCCTCCATGCACTCGTAGCCCCGGTCCAGATGGTAGATACGATTGATCACAGAAGTCCCGTGCGCCGCCAACGCTGCAATCACAAGACCCGCACTGGCCCGTAGATCGGTCGCCATGACAGGGGCGGCTCGCAACTCGCCCACACCTTCGACCAAAGCAGCGTTACCCTTGATCACGACCTGCGCTCCCATTCGAGTGAGTTCCGGAACGTGCATGAAACGATTTTCAAAAACAGTTTCCTCAATCACGCTCGTCCCACTCGCTAGCGTGAGAACAGCCATGAGCTGGGCCTGCATATCGGTCGGAAATCCTGGAAACGGCAACGTACGGAAGTGAACGGCACGCGAACGCCCTTGAGCCTGAACGCGAACGCCATCACCTGCGCTCACGGTACCTCGATGAACTTTTGCACCGGCAGCTTCAAAAACCAAAAGAACGGCCTCGAGCATCTCGGGATGAATCCCTTTCACCTCGACATCGCCCCCCGTTGCAAAACCAGCGGCGAGAAAGGTTCCTGCTTCGATGCGATCTCCGACCACAGCGTGTTCGATGCCACCGAGACTTCCCGATGCGGCTCCTTGAACCCGAATCACCGGCGTACCAGCTCCTTCGATCACAGCGCCCATCGAACGCAAAGCATTCGCGAGACACACGATCTCGGGCTCTTGCGCACAGTTCTCGAGAAGTGTTTCTCCCGAAGCAAGTGTAGCGGCCATCATCAAGTTTTCCGTAGCACCGACACTTGGAAACTCAAGACCGATGCGAGCGCCCTGAAGCTTCTGACAACGCGCTTCGATAAAGCCTTCCTGAATCGTGATCTGGGCACCCATCTGCTTCAGTCCCGCCAGATGAAAATCGACTGGCCGTGCACCAATCGCGCACCCACCGGGCATACTCACGCGCGCGCGACCAAACCGCGCAAGCAGCGGTCCCAACACAAGAACACTCGCGCGCATCTTTCGAACAAGATCATAGGGAGCTTCGTCTGTTTTCAGAGACACGAGTTTCGACCGGACCTCTCCACGCTCGAGATCCCGCGAAACATCGCAGCCCAAAGACTGAAGCAAACTCACCGTCGAGGTGATGTCTTGAAGATTCGGAACACGCCGAACAACGGACTCCTTCTCGGAGAGTAGGGTTGCGAAGAGACAAGGCAATGACGAGTTCTTTGACCCACCTGCCACGACAGAACCTGACAACCTTCGACCGCCTTCGATTTCAAACCGATCCATGCCCGTGCTCCTGACGCCCAGCCCTTAAAAAACGTGGCCGTCCTGTCAAATCGTTTTCCACAGCAACAATGTAGTCTTCTTTCTCAAACAACGCACGCACTTCAGCGGCGCGCTCGTGTGGAATCTCGAGGTAAATCGGCGCTCCCGGGCGAAGCATGCGACCCGCCTGCGATGCGATGACTTGATAAAAGAAGAGAGGCTCTGAAGGCGGAAAAAGGGCGGCATGCGGTTCGTGCACGAGAACGGATTCGTCGATTTGATCGCCAACCGACAGATAGGGAGGGTTTGCGATTAAGAAGTCAAACGCGGGACTTTCACGGCGCTCGATACTTTCGAACACGTCGCGAGCATGACCTGTACTCACAATCGTCAATCGTTCCTCTAAGCCCGTCGCTCGCGCGTTGATCTCGGCCCAGGCCCGCGCTTCCACGGACCATTCGGTTGCTGTCATCCGCAGCTCCGAGAACGTTTTCAGCAGCGCCAAGCTGATGGCTCCGGATCCCAAACCAATCTCAAGTCCGACGGGACTCCGTCGCACGCTTTTCTCAAACTTGGACCGCAAATCAGCGACCGCTTGATCCACGCAGAACTCGGTCTCCGGACGGGGCACGAGGACTCCCGGCCCGACCGCAAGTTCGAGACCCGCAAACTCCGTTCGCCCTAACAGATACTGTAACAACGCGCCTTCCGCGCGCTTCTCAGCAAGCCCCAGCGCTCGCTCAGAAACCGCAGCGGGAACCTCCGAAGTCGGACTCGTGACCCACTCGAGTCGCGATGGACGCGGCAGTTTTGCTAAACGATAGCCTTGCTCGATAATAAGAAAAGGCTCCTGCTCCGAAAGATCGCGCCCCGCAAGCAGCCGGCCACGCAACAGATCCTTGACAGCTCTCTCAAGCTCGAGACGCGACATCATACGACGTAACCCTGCTGCCTGAGCGCCTCGACCTGAAAGTGGGCTTCGAGTTTCTCGGAGATCTCGGTCATCTTGCCTTCCATCACAGCGGGCAAGTCGTAGAGGGTGAGGCCGATACGGTGATCGGTCACGCGTCCTTGCGGAAAGTTATACGTTCGAATGCGCTCACTCCGGTCGCCCGTACCCACCATCGTCCGTCGCTTTTCGGAATGCTCCGTTGCGGCACGTTCCGTTTCCAGATCGAGGAGTCGCGAACGCAGAATCTTCATCGCTTTCATCTTGTTCTTGAGCTGCGATCGTTCGTCCTGACAGACCACAACCAGTCCAGAAGGATTGTGCGTGATACGCACCGCGGAGTCCGTGGTGTTGACGCCTTGACCGCCATGACCGCCGGCTCGGTATACATCGATTCGAAGATCGGCCGGATCGATTTTCACGTCGACCTCCTCGGCCTCGGGCAGTGCTGCCACGGTGACCGTCGAGGTATGAACGCGACCTTGTGCTTCGGTTTCGGGCACACGCTGGACACGATGAACGCCGCCTTCCCACTTGAGGCGGCTGTACACTCGTTGCCCCTCAATCGACGCGATGATCTCTTTGAGACCGCCAAGACCCGTTGGATTAGCGGACAAAACTTCGACACGCCACCCGAGCTCTGCTCCAAACTTTTGATAGGCACGAAAGAGTTCAGCCACAAAAAGTGCGGCTTCCTCGCCACCAGCGCCCGCACGCACTTCTAAGATGACGTTCTTATCGTCGTTGGGATCCTTTGGGAGCAGCAAGATCTTAAGAGAATGTTCGCACGCAGTCAGTTCGGGTTCGAGCGTCTTAAGCTCCTCTTTCGCAAGACCCGACATATCTCGGTCCGCGCCACGCAAGATCTCCTGGTTCTCACGAATCTCCTGCCTGAGTTTCTTGTAACGACGAAACGTCGCAATCAGATCGCGAAGACTGGCGTACTCGCGCGACAGCCTTTGGAACTCAGCCGGATTGGATCCAAGATCAGGATCTCCGAGACGACTCTCGAGTTCTTCGTAGCGACGTTCAACGGACTCCAGGCGATCAAACATCCGGAATCTCCCGAATCGATCGTACGACCATCTCGTGCTCCATGAACTTTGAACGCCCTAGTTTGTCGACGACCGATGCACCCGCCTCGAGGCGAAGCATCTCTTTCACTGCCGCGCCTGCCACTTCGAGCTCTTCGATCGAAGCCGTTCCCCAAAGTGCCTTCTGTAACCCTGCAAAAAGTTTTGGAAACCGATCAAGAACCTCACTGACCAAGCTGAACACCACCAACACAAGAACAAGGCGAAACAAAACGCCGCTAACGCCCTCACCACGAATGCCATAAAACGACACGCCACTCGCAACCGCAAACAAAGCAAAACCCCCGAGAACAAACGCAAGAAAAGGACATGGTTGAAAGGCCGCTGAGGCCTCTGCAAGACGTTCCGGTTCAATTTTTCCCGATCGCGACGCCGAGAGCGCGCGATGAACTGCACCTTGCATCCGAAAAAGTCCATCGGTTCCAGGAAGCCATTTCAAAACCCAGAACAATCCTAAAAACGCGAGAGCCCGAGCAAGTCCATCACCGAGTAACGCTGGAGAAAACGCCACCATGGCGATCGCCATTCCGAAACCCAGTGCGACCACAAGACCCCATCCGCCAGCTAAACGCTTCGCGAGCGCCTCATGGCTTTCCCCGCGCAGTCGCCACTGCACACTCACGGTCCAATGATCCAAGGATTCATAAAGCCATTCGAGAAGGCAAACCGCCTTGCGAAGAACGGGAACGGCGCCCAACCTGCGATCCCACTCCTCGAAGCGCCGCCTCCGCGAACGCACAAGAATGGTCTGATCCGGTTTCCGTAACGCCATCACGACAAATTTAGGCGAGAGCACAAAAGCGCCCCGAAAAATCCCCTGTCCCGCGAGGGTCAAATCCTGACGGGTTGGGCCCACATGGACCTACTTCTTCTTTTTGTATTTGTTGAGGAACCGCTCCACGCGTCCTTCGGTATCAAGAAGCTTTTGCTTACCCGTAAAGAACGGATGGCAGCTCGAACAGATTTCGACGTGGATATCAGCCCTCGTCGAACGCGTTTTGATCACGTTCCCGCAAGCGCAGGTGATCGTGGTTTCCGTAAATGCTGGATGAAAGGCGTCTCTCATAATAATTCCGCTGTCTTAAGTTCTCGGTATTTAGCACCAAGCGGCTCGCTTCGTCAATAGACTAGACTCCGGCAGACTTCGGCCGCAGGAGCTCAACCGCTCATCGACTTAACAAAATCCTCGTTGGTTTTCGTCTGTTTGATCTTCTCGAGCAGGAACTCCATCGCATCGACCGGATTCATCGGCGCTAGAACCTTACGCAGGATCCAGAGACGATTCAGAACGGTTTTATCGATTAAGAGCTCTTCCTTTCGGGTCGCGGACTTATTGATGTCCAAGCATGGAAAAACACGCTTTTCCATCAACTTACGATCCAAATGAATCTCAGAGTTACCCGTTCCCTTGAACTCTTCGAAAATGACTTCGTCCATCCGTGAACCGGTATCGATCAAGGCGGTCGCGATGATCGTCAACGAGCCACCCTCTTCGACGTTACGCGCTGCGCCAAAAAATCGCTTAGGCTTATGGAGAGCGTTGCTATCGACACCGCCGGATAGGATCTTTCCGGACGGGGGGACGACAGCGTTATACGCACGCGCCAACCGCGTGATCGAGTCGAGCAGGATCACAACGTCATACTTGTTTTCGACCAAGCGCTTAGCCTTTTCGATGACCATCTCGGCAACTTGGACGTGCCGTGATGCTTGCTCGTCGAACGTCGAACTGACCACTTCACCTTTGACCGAACGCTGCATGTCCGTCACTTCTTCCGGACGCTCGTCGATCAAAAGCACGATGAGTTTCACTTCAGGGTGATTGTGCGTGATCGCGTTGGCAATATCCTGCATGAGCATCGTCTTGCCGGCGCGTGGAGGTGCCACGATCAAACAACGTTGGCCCTTACCAAGCGGCACCATCATGTCGATCACACGTGTCGAAAAAATCGTCGGCTGATACTCAAGATTGAGCCGCTTCTGCGGATAAAGTGGTGTCAGGTTATCGAAAAGAACTTTCTCCGCGTTCTGCTCTGGATTTTGAAAGTTGACGTTCTCAACCTTCAAAAGTGCAAAGTAACGTTCGCCTTCCTTCGGCGCACGCACGGAACCGCTCACCGTATCGCCGGTTCTCAGTCCAAAGCGACGGATCTGCGAAGGCGACACATAAACATCATCGGGACCGGGAAGGTAGTTATAATCCGGCGCTCTTAAGAAACCGAAACCGTCCGGCAGGCACTCTAAAACGCCGTCGGCATAAATATGTTCATCCTTCTCCGCCTTGCGCTGGAGAATGGAAAAAATGACATCCTGCTTTCTCAGGCTTGCGGCGTTCTCGATCGCGAGCTCTTTAGCAATGTCTAAGAGTTCCGAGATCTTTTTCTCCTTTAACTCACGGAGATGCATAGGATTTCCTTTTAATGGGTTCGTTCACTAGATCGATGGTGATCGATGCGGATTGAATTGTTCGTTGACAAATCTTTGGCTAACAAACAGCAGCACTGGAGTCAAAGAAAAAAGTACAGATTGAGACGGACCCTTGGGGGTTATAATTGAAACGTGCCGATCACCTCGCGGAAACTCACGCTTCTTGGCCTTCTGGCCGCCACCGCTGCCCTTGCTTTTTGGGGCACGACGACCGTTGCCTACCGAAGTCTCTCAAGGGATCCCGCGAGAAACCCCAGTGTTTCACGTGTTTTCGAAATCGCACGCGGGAGCACGCCCGTGGCTATCTCGCACCAGCTCGAATCGGCAGGGGTTGTCTCGAGTGCCTGGATTTTTCGTCGACTCGGAACCCTGATGGGGGATTGGGAAGACGTAAAGGCCGGAGACTATCAACTGACAAGCGGGATGAG
This sequence comes from uncultured Oligoflexia bacterium, assembly GCA_964549505.1. GTDB lineage: Bacteria > Bdellovibrionota > UBA1018 > UBA1018 > CAZJVD01 > CAZJVD01. The sequence goes on along the minus strand of CAZJVD010000004.1, from coordinate 102,477 downwards.
TGCGCAGGAAATTTTCACAGTTTTGAAGAGCGGCTTGAGTTCCACCGTTCCGATCGTCGTTCCGGAAGGGCGCAATCTTTATCAGATCGCCGACATGCTCGAAGCCAATGGAATGATGAGCCGAAATGCATTCCTAACGATCGCTAAGCAACCGAGCCCCGAAGGTGCCGACTTGTACCGACGCCTCGGACTCAAGAGCAGTCTCGAAGGCTACCTCTTCCCAGATACTTATTTTGTTACAAAGCAAACGTCGCCGTACGAACTCGTTTCACGCATGGTCCTCAGCTTTGAAAAAGCATGGACACCTGAGTTTGCGGCGCGGGCTAAGGACCTCGGCCTCACGCGCCACCAAGTGGTCACACTCGCCTCGATCATCGAAAAGGAAACGGGAGCCTCTCTTGAGCGTCCGTTGATCAGTTCGGTTTTTCACAATCGACTGAAGAAGCACATGCGCCTTCAGAGCGACCCCACGACGATCTACGGAATTTGGACGCGTTTCAACGGCAACTTACGTCGCAGCGACTTGACCGAAGACACTCCGTACAACACCTACGCACGTTACGGTCTACCGTTTGGGCCCATTGGAAATCCAGGTCTTGAGTCGTTGCGGGCGGCGCTCTACCCCGAAAAGAGCGAGTACCTGTACTTTGTCTCACGGAACGATGGGACCCATCAGTTCACACGTACCTTCGAAGAACACAGCAAAGCGGTGCAGAGTTTTCAACTCAACCCTGCTGCTCGCCAAGGGAAGTCCTGGCGGGATCTCTCGAGAAAACCGCAGGCCTCCAGCCGATAATCCAGTACGCCCAAAGCGCTCCCATCAACCAACCGACGATCACGTCGGATAAGAAGTGACGTCCCGAAACAATCCGTAAAATGCCCGTCGTCGTCGCCAACGCGAACGCCGGCGACGCGATCAACCACGCCCAGTTCTTACGCACTCCACTGCGAAGGAGAATGAAAAACCAAGCGGCTGCGCAAACCGCGGTAAAACTCGAATGGCCCGAGAAAAAACTGGTGTAATGAGCTGGGTTGGTCCCCGCAATCTCGGGATGCTTGTACACGTGCGGACGCACCCGCTGAACACTGACCTTGACCCATTCGGTGACAGCACCATTGAGCGCTACGGCTCGCAGAACGAGGATGAGATTTTCCACCATCATCGCGCCGCGAACTGCCGGTACGAAGACAGGTAAAGCAAGGACACCGAGACCCGTAATCCATCCCGTTAAGTTTTGCGTTGTGAACGAGATCTGATGCGAGCGCTCATCTTCAAGACCAAACGACCACCGGTCGAACCACGGAACATCATTAGGATTACAGTGAACGGCTTCGACAGCGCAAACAGGAGCAATGAGGTTCGGGCGAACGGCATGTCCACCCCACCAAAGCAGGGAGAACCCCACGATCCAAACAAGGTCATAGGACAGTCTACGATACGGCTTAGGCTGAAAGCGGCGCCATGCGCGTCGAAGCATCGTCCATTGCATGAGAAGACATCTTAAAGAGATCCGACACAAACGGAAAGACTGGATTACGGTACATGCGCTCGATTTCGATCAACCGTTTCTTAAGCGCTAGTTCAGGATCTCGTGGATCACTCTTACCCATGAAACCGACCATCCCTCCTTCAGCGGCAACGACACGATGACATGGGATCAGAATCGGAACCGGGTTTTTGCGAAGAGCTTGTCCAATCGCCCGCGAAGCTCCCGGTTTTCCAACTCGACTGGCAGCCCAAGAGTAACTGCGTGTCTCTCCATGAGGGATGCGAACCACAGCTGCATAAACTTGTTTTTGAAAATCGGAGCACGACGACCAGTCCACCCGATCAAATGGAAAATCCCCGATGGGTTCGCCCGCTTCGAAGAATCGGACGAGTCGGCGCTTCCACTGTTCCCAAAATGCGTCGAGTTTTCCGGAGGTATCCGCTTCGGGCGTAGCTGCGTTCCAAACCACCCGGCTTAAAAGTCCCGTTGACGTTAACTCCACCCCCACAGGACCGCTGCTCGTTAAAAAAGAGAACCCGGTCATTTAAAACGGATTCTGGCATCGTGTTGTGGACAGTGCAAGCGGATCGCTAGTGGATCAGTTGAGCCATCGCGCCAGTCGGATACGCAAAGCGTCGACTTTTCGGTATTCCTCGACCAGATCCGAAACACGAGCGCGGGTCCGCTTCTTTGCGCTCGCACGTTTCTGCAGCAGCTTCATGAAGCTATCAAAGTCTTTGGAGATCTTTTGGAGTGCGTTGGCCTGCGCGGTCGAAAGGCTGACGAGTCCCTCACTCTGGAGTTTTTCCACAATCGAAAGGTAGGCTGCGAGCATCGTGAACGTCATCGGTTGTGCGAGAGCCCGGTGCAGCACGAGCTTCACGGTGCCCGCGTGCTTCTTCCGTTCGGTCGCTGAAAAGTCATGTGATCTCAAACTTTGAGGAATGGGCTTCAACATCACAAAAAAATCGACGGGTGAGCAAAGCTCCAAGCGTTCCAGACGATTGAGCGTCCGATCGAGATCCACTCCGTCCGGAACCTTCTTACTCAAATGAGAAAGAACGGAAAATGCCGACGCATTGGGTCCTGGATACCGTTCGACGAAGTTAAGCGCATCCACGGTCGTCTCTTTGTTCGCGTAGACGTCGCGTTCGAGAACCAGAAGACGGCGGCTGCGAGCCTCTTCAAAGAATTTCTGGCATTCTTTCGTCTGTGTTCGGCTCTTTTCGATCAGAGTATGAAGCTCGGCATCGAACTGTTGCGCAGCGGGTACGGCGGAGTGTGCAAGATGGGAAAATCCACAGAACACGGCGAGCCAAAACCACTGATATGTTTTCATGTCTTGGTGATTAATATAGCACAGGAAATTGCATGGGGGATATCGCTCTGGTAGTGTCGCGGCCCGACCGCAAACTATGAAAACCTATCACGTACTTGCTCGAAAGTGGCGACCTGCTCAGCTGTCCGATGTGGTCGGTCAGACGCATATTATTCGCACACTCGCTAATGCCACTTCGGGAAACCGAGTTTCGCACGCGTATCTTTTTTCGGGTTCACGCGGTGTGGGAAAAACGTCAGTGGCTCGGATTTTTGCAAAACTTCTCCGTTGTGCGAAAATCGAAACGCGCACGACGACCTCTAGCCCTCATGGTGCCGAGCCGTTCTCGTGTGATGCTTGTTCGGACTGTCTTGAGATCGCACGTGGTTCGAGCGTTGATGTTTTAGAAATCGACGGCGCTTCCAACAATGGTGTCGAAGCCATTCGAGAGATCCGTGAAAACGTTAAATACTTACCGTCGTCGGGCAGTCGTAAGATCTACATCATTGATGAAGTCCACATGCTCACGACAGCGGCGTTCAATGCGCTTCTTAAAACGCTCGAAGAACCTCCCGCGCATGTCCTTTTTATTTTCGCAACAACCGAGCCTCATAAAATACCAGCGACGATTTTAGGACGCTGTCAGCGTTTTGATTTTCGACGTGTGACGGAAGCGCAGATCGCCGCGCGCTTACGCACGATTCTGGAGGCGGAGAAAATTCCAACAGAACCCGAAGCTCTGACGGTGGTTGCTCAGGCGGCTGACGGAAGCATGCGTGATGCGCTGTCGTTGTTGGATCAAGTGATTGCCTTCTCATCGGGCACGATTCGTACTGAAGATGTGCGCACATGCGCGGGATTGATTCAGGGAGCGACGCTCTCGGCATTGGCAAATGCGATTTTTGAACGCAATGCCGCTCGAGCGCTCGAGATCGTGCAGAGCTGCTTCGAGCAAGGTTTTGACCTACGGCTTTTGACGGAGGGACTGCTCGGTGTTCTTCATGCGGCACTCGTGAGTGTCGCCAAAGGTGACGCGGCCGCCTTATCGAGTGGTTCGCTGGGTACGAAGCGCTCCATCGAAGAACAAGAGCTGATCTTTCAGATTTTTCATCACGGCCTGGATCAAATCAGCCGGACGACTCAACCACGCTTAGTTCTGGATGTCTTAGTGATCAAAGCGGCCAAGGCGGATCTCCTCGTGACCGCCGAAACAGTCGAAACCGTAGCCGCCGCTGCGCGCGCGCCGATTGCTCATCCTGTTGCAGCGCGAACACCCGAACGCGTCGTTACACCGCCTCCAGCACCCCGCCCGTCCGCTCCTCTCACTCCAAACGCGTCGACAGGAGCGAAGACATGGGAAGCTTTTGCTGCTTTTGTAAAAAACGAACGTCCGTTGCTAGGTTCGCTACTAGAACACGGTCAAGCACCAACCGTGGCGAGTCTCAAAGACGGTGATGTGTTGAGTGTTCGGTTTCCTATTCAAGACCGTTACAAATGCGATCAACTCAAAACACCTCATTATAAAACTGAGCTCGGACGGCTAGCTCAGCGTTTTTTTGGCCATGCGGTGAGCGTCACACCTGAACTCTCTACAGAAGCACCCAGCGAATCGGACACCGAATCGGTGGGTGCTCGCAAACAGCGCGAGAAAGCTACGGAGATTCAAGCCATTCAAACTCAAATACGAAGCCATCCTGTGATCAAGGAAGCCGAATCACTCTTTGGTGTTGAAACCGGGCCCGTCACATTACGCAGCTCGGCGTCTACGCCCCGCCCCTAACGACCGCAAGGACAAGGAAAAATGTCAGGACCGAACGATGCTCTTCAGAAACTTGTCTTTGAACTTTCGAAACTACCAGGCATCGGCGAAAAAACAGCCACACGACTCGCATTTTTTATTTTAAAGCAAGACGCCTCATACGCCCGGTCACTGGCGGAGGCTCTGCTGGGTGCACGCGCGCAAACACGTCTCTGCGATCGCTGCCTGCAGTTCACCGACACGGATCGTTGCGCCATCTGCCAAGATTTTTCGCGCGATCAAAGCTTGTTCTGCGTGGTCGAACGACCGGCCGAAGTCGCCTCGATCGAACGAGCGGGAGTTTTCCGCGGTGTGTTTCACGTGTTGCACGGTGCACTTTCTCCACTCGATGGCATCGGACCCGATGAACTTAAAATTCGTGAACTCCTAGCGCGCGTCCAGTCGGAGACACCCCGTGAAATTATTTTAGCGACGAACCCGAGCGTCGAAGGCGATGCGACAGCACTTTACCTAGCGCGTCTTCTGAAACCTTCTGGTATAAAAGTTTCCCGTCTTGCTCATGGAATTCCAGTCGGGGGACTTCTCGAGTACACGGACAGACAAACTTTGAGTCGGGCGATGGAAAATCGCGTGGAGTGTCTTTAAGTGAGCTTTATTAATTACACAACAAAGGAAGTGAACTACAAGCTCGTCTACTACGGCCCTGGCCTCAGCGGAAAAACTACCAATCTTCAATACATCTATGACCGCACTCAAGATGACCGTCGTGGAAAACTCGTGAGCTTGAGCACGGAAAACGAGCGGACACTGTTTTTTGATTTTCTCCCACTCGGCGTCGACGATCAAAAGGGCTACAAGAGTCGGATCCATCTCTACACAGTGCCGGGTCAGACTTTTTACGAATTGTCACAAGAGTTTATTTTGCGCGGCGTGGATGGCGTTGTTTTTGTCGTCGACAGTACGCCCGAGCGCATGGACGCCAATATTGAAAGTTTTGAATTGTTAGAACGCAGCTTAGATCGGCAAGGATACGATATTCATCGCTTGCCTTTTGCGTTCCAATACAACAAACGAGATCTTCCAGAAGCGGTTCGTGTTTCGGAGTTGGAGGCCACATTCAATTCAATGCGGCGTCCCTACTTTGAGGCGATTGCACAACGGGGTGAGGGTGTGATGGAAACGCTGCAGGAAGTTTCTCGGCAGATCATCAAGAGTCAAAAAGGGGGGGGATGATTTTTCTTATCATCCAGATGCATCATATGAAGAAAACGCAGCTTGAGAAGTTCAAAAAAATGTTCGAACGCAAACGCGCACTGATTCTTTATAACGACAAGATTCTGCGCGAAGACTTTCACGTCAATCTCGATGATCGTTACGACGATCTCGATCAAGCCTCGAGTGATGTCGAGCAGTCGTTACGCATGCGTCTGCGCGATCGCGAACGCATTTACCTAAAGAAACTCGAAGAAGCCCTCATGCGTATTGACGAAGGAACGTATGGGTTGTGCGACGAGTGCGAAGAGCCGATCGAAATCAAGCGTCTTGAAGCCCGCCCGACGGCCACGCTCTGTCTAGCCTGCAAGGAAAACGAAGAGCGCGCTGAAACGCTTGGGGCAGTGGTGCGCGCCGGAAGAATTGTTCACGAACAAGCCGAGATTTAAATCCGTTCGACTAATAAGAGCACAGCGTTCGCGCCGGTTCCTGCTCGAGGCGCAGATCCCCACGTGGCAGTCGTGCGACCCTGAACATGCAGCGACAGCGCATCGCCAGCCGATAGCGTGATGAGAAAATCCTGTGCGATCGTCTCGTCTTTCGTATCAGTCGCGTTACGGGTTGTGCCGTACGCGTAACTGATAGGGACGGCAGCGCCGTTCACTTCGATCCAGCAGCGAAAAGACTGAAAGGAGTTTCCGCCCGAGGTCACACCGACGCTGTAGCGAAGATGATACGATCCCGCCGTGTCGACCGTGAGAACCGTTGGAGCACCGCTCGGATCAAAGCTGAAGTAGTCCTGATCCAGACGCGATGGCGTATCAAAGGCTACCGCAAGTGAGCTACCAGCCGCGCTTGGAATCGTCTGCTGAAGCGACGCCACGATCTGAGCAAAGCCTTTACGTTCAATAGCGCGCGATGTGACGAAAGCTGTGTTTCCATTTGGGCCGAGTTGAGATTCGAGTTCTGCGAGTTTTGCGCTCGTGAGAACGCCGCGTGCCGTGGACGAGACATCCGGAAGGTTGAACTCGACCGCGGTGCTCGTCGCGTTGACCGTGAAGTCTGTGCCCACGGATCCGACCGTGAAGACAAGCGCCTGAGTCGCGTCCTTGTTCGTGTCCGCACCGGCGTTCGACGACTTGGCGTCCTGAATCTCTTTCTCAAAGGGATTGTCGCAAGCGCTGAGCACGAAGCTGAAAACGACCAGTACGAAAGCAGTCCGCATCTCTTTCATTGTAGAAGAATCGGCGACTCAGATCGCTCGGCAGTTTTCGCCGGACCGTTTTGACCCCCAGATCTCCCCACAACCGGAGCCAGGACGCCACCACTGGTGGCAGAACGCGATCGGAAAGCGCCAAGAATTTTTCTAAGACTCGGTGTCGCAGTCGGTTTTGTCTAATGTTTTCAATAATGTTCTCTACTGGCATGCGCATGCCAGTTTCGGCACACGAGTCGCAATTAGGTCCTAGTAATTGGCGCTCTCATAACGAAGAGAGCAAGCCACGGGAGATCGAAGCAAATGAAAAACCCATACGAAGCACTGTTTGAAATGGAACGAAACAAGATCCTCGGCGATCACGCGGTCGCTCGGGCTTCGATGGCGACCGAGGACCGGAGCGAAGACTTCAAGGACGAGGATGACCTGGCGGCCTCGACACTCTCGCAGTCGATGCATGTTCAGCTCAAGCATCGCGAAGCCAAGTATCTGAAGAAGATCGAAGCGGCTCTATCGCGGATCCGATCTGGAACTTTTGGAGTTTGCGAAAACTGCGAAGAGCCGATCGAAGAACGACGGCTCAAGGCCAGACCCACAACCACATTTTGCCTCGCGTGCAAGGAGCTGAGCGAGCGCAGGGAACAAAGTGGCCTGATGGCGGTCGCTGTTTGGGGATAACTAGTTTTTAGTAAAGCTCGGCTCGCATGGATGGGAGCTTGAGACACAGGAAGTGGAAGCGCTCAAGGACGAGACGAACCCTTGCTTCAAACACAGCCTACCACGCCACGGATCGGCGAATAGCTGTACCTATTGGGGGGCTGAATTTAGCATTGCACCTTTGATCGGGGGGATCGCAGGAAGAGGCGGGTTTTTAGCCCGCCTCTTTTTTTCGCTTTCTTGACGGCTCTCTGTAGCATCTGATAAGCGCTGCGTAGGCAGCTGCCACAAAAAACGCAGATATTATGGAGAGAAGTATGAATACTGTGAACACCAAGATTTTTTTTATAGCGACCCTTGTCGGCTTTGTTTCCACCGCACAGGCGACCACCGACCCTATCGAAGTGCGAACTGCCGACAAAACTATAGTCTCGGTTGCTCCCGAAGAAATAAAAGACGCTTTTCAGAAGCTAATGCGTAGCCAAGAGCTTGATAAAGACTTGAACGCCATCGTCAATCCGGATGGCTCCGTGACGATCAAAACTCCTTTCGTACTCCAAGGTGGGGAGAGGATAGCAATTCATGGTAACCGAGAGTATGGGAACGAGCGCATAGAGAACAACCGGGCCTGTCGGTCCTTTGGGTTTATGGAAGCAATCAATGGCGAAACGAAGCATGCCGCTGACGACAGCGCTATGGCGCAATTGACGGATACAGGCACGGTTAGCCTAGTCGCATACTCATACGGTAAAGCTAACCGCTACAATCAAGTGTTCTCTTCTCTGACCTGTATCGGAAAGTTCGTTTATATTAAGTAGACGCTGTATAATCCCTTCATGAAAACAGCAATCGTAACGGGTTCGGGTCGAGGCCTTGGCGCCGCGACAGCCAAGCTCTTAGCCGAACGAGGCACGAACGTCGTCATCAACGATGTCGACGAAAAGGCCGCACAGGAAACCGCCAAGACTATTGGTGCCGCAACCCAGGTTAAAACACTCGCCAGCAAACACGACATCTCGGTGTTTGAGCAGGCGCGCGCACTCGTCGCCGAAACGAAGAAGACTTTCGGTAGCGTGGATATTCTCATCAACAATGCCGGGATTATCCGTGATTCTCTGTTGCTGAAGATGACTGAAAAAGATTGGGACGATGTGATCCGCATCAATCTCAAGGGTGTTTTCAACATGAGCCAGGCAGCAGCCGAAGCCATGAAAGAGACAAAGTGGGGCCGAATCGTCAATCTCGCCTCGGTCGCATGGCAGGGCAATGTCGGACAGGTAAACTATTCGGCATCAAAAGCCGGGGTGGTCGGGATGACGCGAACGATGGCGCTCGAACTTTCGCGTTACGGTGTAACCGTGAACGCTATCGCACCCGGACTCATCGACAGCGACATGACTCAGAAAATTCCGGCTGAAGTGAAAGAGCGTATGATCAAGAATATCCCTGCAGGCCGCATGGGAGCGCCCGGCGAAGTCGCGGCGCTGATTGGTTTTCTCACAAGTGATGATGCTGCGTACGTTACTGGTCAGTGCATACATATCGATGGCGGTCTTACGACCGGTCTTCGCCTCGGCTGATCAGCAGAGCTCCGAACAGAGTTTCGATCGCCTTCGCGCTCGCATCGAGTTTGCACTCGCAAACACACGCGAGTCCTTTCCGGCGCTTGCCGATGCTGAGTTCACGGTTTGGCGGCGCGGTCTGGGTGACGACAGGTTTTTCCGGGCTTTTCCCTACCCCGGCGGCGGTCTGTTGCTTTTCAATCCAAGACTCGAAAGTCTCGCGATCTCCGAGAGCGCGCTCATGGGCGCGATCGCACACGCGTGCGCACACTTTGCGCAGTACCGTGAGACCGGATTTTTCGGGAAAATCGTGATCGGGTTTCGCTACCTGTTTTCAGACTTTTTTCGAAGGAACTTTGAAAAAGAAGCCGACCGACGCGCGATCGATCACGGCTTTCGAAACGATCTGAAGAATTTTCGTCTCTGGCAGAAGTCGGTTTTGTCAGAAGAACAGTGGCAGGCTCAAATGAAAATCTATTTGAGGCCTGAAGAAATGTAGAGTGGAGGGGCGCATTTTGCATTTCCGCACCCCCCCAAAACTCGTTCACCTATCGGCGAAGATGTGAGCTCTTAGCTTTTGGCTAAGAGACGTTCACCTCCGCCATGGTCTGGTGATAACTAGCCATGGCCTCACCCCCTTTCTCGCCCATGTAGGGCCTAGGGATAGATCCAGTATATCACTTTACGCACTCTGAGACCTAGAACGGCTCCTTTGCTGTGTCTTATTCGACACATTCTGCACAGCGTTATCGAAGCGTAGAATTCATGGGGTAGGGGAAATTTCGCTTAGGGTTAATGGGTTTTCAACTCGCGAGGACGATTTTTTGGGGAGTCATCAACAAGCCACTCGGCAAACTATTACGCTCTGCTGTCTGCTGCTCCTCGTGAGCGCGAGCATGATTGCGTGTACGCAGAAGGAGCTCGACGAAACTCCGTCCTTTGCGGGCGGCGGGCTTCGGTACGATTACTTCAAGTACACGACGGTCGCCAACGGACTGAAAGAGAGTTACCTCGGTACGCAAACGAAGAACCAGGTGAACGACATCTGGGGAACCGGTCCGCTGTATGGCACGAGCAACGACTTGGTTTCGATCTTTGTCACCGGTGGGATCACGGTTCCGTCATCCGGGGATTATACGTTTTGTACTTGTTCAGACGATGGCGCTTCGATGGCGATCGGTCAGACACAGCTTTTCTCTTATGTCCAAGACAACCAAACGCCACGTTGGTGGGGCGCCACGGTCACACTCGAAGCGGGAACAACCTATCCGTTTTCGCTCGCGTATCGCGATAACAACAACGAAGCGATGCTGCAGATGTATTGGATCCAAGGTGGTGGACAATGTTTCGAAGAAGGAAACGCAGCGACTTATGGTTGCGAGCCGGGGGTCGATACGCTTCCATCGAATGTTGCGATCGTACCGCCTAGCGTTTTCTCACCACCGTCATCCGACTATCAAGACTTCTTAGCCAGCTGCTTTGATTCGCACGACTTCGTCGGTGACACTGCGGCTCCGGATCCGACACAAGCCAACACGAAACGCGCGCTCGCTCTCATTCGAAGACTCGCTGGTGTGAACGTCGATCTCCATGACAGCCGTGTTGCTGAAATCAAAGCGATCCTCGACGACGGAGGCGGAGCACCGAGCAACGCTCGCGCTCGTCTGGCGGCCACGACCGTGATCAATCGATTTCACGAATTCTACGACGTAACGGCTCTGCGATGGGCGGCACGTCGTACGACCAAGGAGCTCACACCGGATGCACCGCTCGACGATATGAGTGCGACGATCGTCGGCATCATTCGCGACGGCATCGATTGGCGTTACGCCCTTTTTGGAAACTTCGTCTATCGCATGAACCGCACTTACCAGATGAACAACGCGATGGCCGCGCTCAGCAGCCGAGACAACCTCTTACAAACAAACAACCATTATGATGCCATTAGCCAGGCTGTTAGAAACGAAGGTCTTTCCTTGCGCTGTATGCTGAGTCCGCTGTCACAGGCGGAAGCTATCAACCCACCTTCGTACATGGTTCAAACGGTGCCGGTACCTGAACCCGACACTCCGGATGACGAAGACAAGAGCCGAACAAAAGCTCTTCCGGTTGGAACGGCGGCAGGTGTTCTCACGTCACGCGCGTGGGCAGCTGCTCATATGATTGCCGGAACAAACCGTCGCGCTGTTGAGTACACGCTCAAAGTGTTCCTCGGTCTCGATATGACCGACATCAAGGATACCGAGCTTCCGGACGACTACATCGCACGCGATGTGGAGCGGTCGGACGCATTCAAGTACATGACGGACTGTAAAGGCTGTCATGCGAGCTTGGATGGTTTCAAGCCGGCATTTGCGAGTTTCAACTTCTCAAACGGTATCATGAAGTACGGTCCGTTCTTCATGGCAGATCCGCTGATTCCTGGCGATCAGGATCACGAAGCGTCTTTGCAACAGGCGAACAACGAGAACATCGACAATTTTAAATTCGCGCCCAATCCGGTGGGGTTTGATCCGGCTCTGCTCAACCTCAATAACTACACCGCACGCTCCGGCGGACGCGTACACTACAAACTCGCACACAATGTGGTCGACAAGACCATTGGGTACGACACGCCTGACGATTCGTACGTGAACATGCTTCCGTACAACTCCACATTCCAAAGCATGATTGGGTTCACGAACGTCTACATGTCCGGTAATGGTCCCGCGCAGTTTGGTGCCAATATCGCAAACTCACGCCTTTTTGCTCTGCACACGGCACGGACGATCTACGAAGAAGTTTGTAATGCTGATTGGTCTACCGTCGCACCGAGCGAAAAAGCCTGGGTTGAGCAGCTCGGTGACGAGCTTGCTGGTCAACAGTATCGCCTGAAAGACATTTTCGCAGCGGCCGCTGTCGCCTGCATGGAGGCGCCATGAGAAGCTCAGAGACGAACGTACGACTGACGACAAAACTCTTTGGCCTTGTCGCCGTTCTTGCACTGTCGGCCTGTATGAAAAAAGAAGTCGATGCGGACAGCTTTGCGCCAACACCTGGTTTCGGGGGCGTACAAGCACCGCCACCTCCGACCGGTATCCAACCGGTTGTCAAAGTGGTGAACCCGCGCGCAATCGCAAAGTGGCTCACCTCCATGAGCGACGTACCCATCTCGGCTGCCACACAGAACATTATCGCTTCAGATGGCGGTAGTCTCTCGGCCGATGGAAAGGGCTCTGATATCAGCGCTAAAGAGCGCATCGCGCTTGCAAAGATCACGGCTCAGCATTGTAACGATATTTACCAACGTGAAAAAACGGTTCCCAGGCTCTATGCGGGCATCAATCTTAACCAGACCACGATCTACTCGGCAGCGATGCAGGCTGCTGTCATCAAGCGTCTTGCGTTGGCGTTCTGGCAACGGAATCCGACCACCACAGAGTTCGACCGTATCGTCACTGAGGTTACAGCGATGGGTTTCCCAACATTAAGCACCAGTCAAAGTCAGGCCATGATCCGAGATGGATTACTGGCTACGTGCACGGCGATCTTAGCATCGCTCGATGCAACGAAACGGTGATCGAGGATTGAGCGGGGATTTGTATGGATATCAAAGACCTTAAAAAGAAATACCCGAAAGCTTTGATCTACGACGATCACAAGCTCGTCACACGCCGGGACTTCCTCAAGGCAGGGGTGATTCCGTTTGCTGCTTCGATCACACCGCTTTCGGTTCTCGAGGCACTGTTGATGGGCTCGAACGCAAACGCGGTCGTCTGCCCACCGGTCGGTGGTGGCGGTCCAATGCACGGATTCCTGCCGCTGATGACCGTTCATCTGTCGGGCGGCGGAACCTTAGCGGCCAATCGCCTCGCTAAAGACATCGGCGGCAACATCATCACGAACATGGACACATGCGGACTCGGTAACGCCCTGTCCGGCGCGAACAGCACCAGCTTTCAAGGTGTGGGCGGTTGGTTCACTTCCAATGCGGCTTTGGATAGTGGGTTTCTGCGCGGCCTGAAGCAAGCGGCTACACAGACAGGTCTGCCACCGTTGCTCGCGAACTATCTTCAGAACACAGCGGTTTTGAGCGTCTGCGTCCCATCGCAAGACGATAGCAGCATGAACCCCTTTGATATTTCATCGCTGGCGAAACACGCCGGCGTTACAGGCACCAACATCGCTCAGGTCGCTGGTCCCTCAAGTCCCGGCAATCTGCCCGTTCTTGCAACGGAGTATCCCGCTGCACAGCAGGTCGCCATCAACTCCGTGGCTGACTTAACATCTGCGGTCGGCGTCGGAGGGATTCTCCAAACCACTTACAGTAACGTGCAACGCGGACAACTCTTTGGTCTCATCAAAAGATTGAGCGACGAACAAGCGTCACGACTCCTGGCCTCCTCTGCGAACGGACAAGAAGTGGCTGATCTCGTGGATTGCTCAACGGCCGCTAACCAAACCATCGCAGCTGCTACACCGCCCGCGGTTGATCCCTTTACCGTCACGGCGGCGGCAGCAGGCGGAACCGGACAGACGATCGCACAAGCCATGCAACTGATATGGGGCGCTACGCCGAGCACACAAGATGCCGTCGCTGCTGCTTCGGCGTACGTGTCACTGACAAAGTTAGCCGGTGCAGTAAAGCATATGCGCGGCGGATACGACTATCACAACGGTACGCGCACGTCGGGAGACGCAAAAGATCTTGAGGCCGGACTGCTCGTCGGTCACTTGTTGCAAACGGCCGCCGCATTGCAGATTCCGCTGTACCTATGGGTCGCAACCGACGGAGCGTGCCGATCGATGCTTTCATCGGCTCAAGACTCTGTCTGGACGTCCGACGGCGGATCGCGCGGAATGAACTTCGTGTTCGCGTACGATCCAGCGGGTCGCCCGAAGCTTTCAGCACCTCCGACGATCGTCGCAGGAAACGCGGATCAGATGGGGTACTTTACGTCAGCACAGACAGCGTCGAACTCGCTAATCCCGGGTTGGAACGCAACTTCTGCAGCCCTTGCTGTCGCTTACAACTATCTGGTGCTTTCGAAACTGAAAGCAGGTCTTGCACTTCCGGCAGCTCAAGCGTTTGCCGCTAGCGTGCTCGACGATTCACCAACGGCAGCGAGCTTGCTCGCCAGCTTCGACAAGATTCTTCACTTTCGCGGATAGGAAATTAGAGGCTAAGGAAAACAGAATGGGGTCCCGAGTCACCAACCATAAGCAAATCTCCCTGAGTCTGCTTGGCGTTTGCCTCGTACTCGGTGCCACGTTACAGGCATGTGATTTTTTTCGTTCCCACGAAAACGAAGAGGACGCTCAAGCGGCACTCGCCTTCTCGGGTTCATCGTGCGGGATCAATGCGTACGCGCAAGTGCTCTGGCCACAGGCGATCGTGAGTTGCGGTCAATGTCATGATGGTAGCGGTCAAGGTAACGGGATGTTTGCAAACTCCGTCGACATCAACGGTGCGCATGCGGACGCGCTCACGAAGGTCAATTTTTCAAACGTGTCGCTCTCAAAGTTTGTTCAGAAAGCCTCCAATGCAAGTCACGGAAACGGCAACTGCAGTGACTGCGGTGCTGCCTTTGGACAGGCTTTTCAGTCACTCGTGGCTGAGTGGGCCGAAGCGGAACTCGGACTCAGCAATTGCTCGACGTACGCTGCCCTTCAATCGGGCAGTTTCGATCCTGGTATCTACAATCCAGGCGGTGCGTTTCAACCAACCTTCTTGCAAGCGGGTTACGACGAGTTCAACAAGCCCGCCGGAGTTCGACAATTCTTGCAAACTCACTGCGTAAACTGCCACGCTCCTGGTCAGGCAGCCGCGTTCGCACCCTTTGCGGGACCGGACACGATGGTCGATTACTTTCAAGCGAAAGTCCGAATCGCTTCGACGTCGGCGCTCTCAAAACTTTACAACCGCGCCGCACTTCCCGGACACGGAAGCAACGGCTGCGTGGCTTGCGGAAACATGGCTATTATCGGTCCGTTTGGAAACTCCCTCGACGCCTGGATCGCGATCGAAGCCGCCGGACTTGCCGTTCGCGTGGACGTGCAACCCGCCATGGATCTTCCAAACTTACCGATGGCACCCCCGACGCAGAGAATTCAGTGGTCGCTTGCGGCCGCAGGATTTCCGGGAGCCGTCTTCAGTGTCGCCGTCACGACATCGTCAACCATACCCGGAGCGTGGCTCTTGGTAGCTCCGCGCATTGATACAGCCGGAGCGCCGATACACGTCAAAGACATTCGATTCTTCTTTGGAACCAACGGACCACCGTACTCTTACATCAGCACGGGAACTGCGTTCGCATCCGTCGATACGACCATTCCAGCGGGACAAACACCTGGGCCGACGCTTTCAGTTGGAACGTTGATTCTTTTGCAGTCGGCGACGCCCAACCTCGACCAGATCTATCCGACGTTCGATACGCTCGAGTAAGCTAACGGCCAACCGAGTGGAACCCAAGTCTCAACTCCCTTGCGCGTGCGATCGGCCACCCCTGGATCCACACGCCATCGACCCGCTTCGCCAAATACGAGCACGGTCGACGCACCAAAGAGAAAATAGCCTTTTTCTTGACCGCGTTTGAAAGCGCCACCCACTTCAGCGCTCTGAACGATCTTTCCAACATTCATCGCACCGACCTCCACGAAAGCAAGCATTCCGAAGTGTTCGGTCTTGAGAACACTCACAGTCCGTGCGTTTGTCGAAAAAACATGAGGCTTTCGTGCGTACACCATAGGATTTACCGAGTGAAGAGATCCCGCTACACGCACGCTATGATCCCAGACTCCGTCGTCTGGAAAATGAAAACGATGATAGTCGGTCGGACAGAGTCGCGCGACGAGCAGAGGGCCACCCGAGAAGGTTGACGTCAAATTGACCGGAGCCAAAATCTTCTCCGCACTCAGTTCGATCCCTTTGACCGGAAACGTGATCGTGTCGTCGATCTGATTCCATCCCAAGTACCGCGCCTCGGCCGGAGCGCCCAGCGTGCGTGGGTCACGAGGAAAATCCCGTTTTCCAGCTGCAAACTTCCTTATAAAAAAATCATTGAAAGACGCATAGTCCGCTTTTTCAAAGAGGTCACGATCGATTCCGTACTTCTTAGTGAAAGGACGAATCATCACCCGACTCAGCGACGAGCTAAAGAACCGTCCTGCCAGGTCACTGAACCAGGGTCTGGAAAAGCAGCGTTCCGCCAACAGAAATCCAAGAGGATTGCCATAGAGAAACCGCACTCCGTGACCACCAAAGACGATCTCGGGCTCGATCTTTCCCGTAGTGATGTTATGAAACGTCGAAAGCTGCGGCACAGAGCTACACTACCACGCTGTACTGCTAGGGCGTGTCTTTGTTCTCAGTCAGCCTGACGACGGAGATACGTCGGGATGTCGTATTCGTCATCCGTCAGATTGGTGATGCCAAGCTTCTGAGCGATTGCGCGCGCGCGAGCCAGCTCCGTACTGCTGAAATCCGCCTTCGCGGCTTCAGGCTTCACGTTTCCGGTCGTTAGCTTTTGTGCAGGAGGCGTGTCCACCGTCAGATCCTGGATTCTGGGATTGGCTGCCTGGGCTTCCGGACTCGGTTGAGCAAGCTTCACGGCTGCGGCCCGTGCTGCGTCCTGAATCGCCGGATTGGCTTCGGGTTGACCGATCTCATCCATCGCACGCTCAAGAGCACTGTCGAGCTCCGAGTGAAACTCCGGAGGCTGTACAGCGGCGGCGGTCACGACTGGAGCTTCCGCCCTCACTTCGAGCCTCTCTTGCGTCACAACAGAAGGCTGATCGCTTTCCTTTTCTTGAACGCCCGTAGCGATGACCGTCACCTTCAACGTGTCTTTCAAGGACTCATCGATGACCGTGCCGAAGATGATTTCGGCGTCTTCGTGAGCAGCTTCCATAATAAGACTCGTCGCTGCGTTGACTTCCTGAATCTTAAGATTCGATCCGCCTGTGATGTTGATGATGATCCCCGTAGCACCTTCGATCGAAACGTCTTCGAGCAATGGACTCGAGATCGCGTTCGTCGCCGCTTGCACCGCGCGGTGCTCACCTTCGGAATAACCGATTCCCATGAGCGCCATGCCCTTGTTCTGCATGATCGTCTTGACGTCAGCAAAGTCGGCATTGACGTGACCCGTATGATTGATCAGATCGGAAATACCTTGGACGGCGTTGAGGAGGACTTCATCAGCTTTTTTGAACGCGTTGATCATCGAGAGCGAGTCGCCCGAGATCACAAGGAGCTTCTGATTTGGGATGGTAATCAAAGAGTCCACACAGCCGCGAAGGTCTTCGATACCCTTCATGGCAGTCTTCCAGCGCTTCTTACCCTCGAAGAAAAACGGCTTTGTCACGACACCCACCGTGAGGGCACCGACTTCGCGAGCGACCTTTGCAAAGACTGGAGCCGCACCCGTTCCCGTTCCGCCACCCATTCCGGCAGCGATAAACACAAGATCGGATCCAGCTAGAAGTTCCGAAATCTTTGCGTAATCTTCGAGCGCCGCTTTGCGGCCAATCTCGGGATTAGCGCCAGCGCCAAGACCGCGCGTCAGCTCTTGGCCAATCGCGATTTGTGTCGGAGCCAGTGATGCTTCGAGTGCCTGGCGATCGGTGTTAGCCGTGATGAACTCGACACCCTCGAGACCCATTCGGATCATCGTGTTGACTGCGTTACAGCCGCTGCCGCCCACGCCAATCACTTTTAGTTTTGCTCCCGAACTCGCCATCTTCTCTATTTCAAACATCAGCTTTTCCTTCCTGGACCTTCTTGGCCTAGTTATCTCGCTGTACAAAATCCATTTTTAAAACAAATCTCAAAACAGGTCTTTAATCCACGATCGCATCGACGCACGAACCTTCTCGTAGACGTTGTGCTTGTCACGAATGGGATAACGCGACTTGAGGCTGCTGCGCGCTCCAAACTTGATAAGACCAACACCTGTCGCAAACTTTGGTGAATGCACGATATCGCTCAGACCGCCAATTCCTTGCGGCGAAGCCCGCTTGACTGGCATTTCAAAAATCGTCTCCGCAAGTTCGGTCATGCCTTCGAGCAAGGTCGATCCGCCCGTCAAAACAATCCCGGCCGACAAAAGTTCATGATAACCCGACTTCATCACCTCACGCTGAACGAGCATGAAGATCTCTTCTGCGCGAGGCTCGATAATCTCAGCAAGATGGCGACGTGAGATCACGCGCGGCTTGCGCCCACCGACCCCAGCGACTTCCATCGTGTCATCGGGGCGAACCATCGCGGCCATCGCACATCCGTAGTTGATCTTCGTACGTTCGGCTTCGGCTTGCGGCGTCCGTAGTCCAACGCTGACGTCATTGGTGATGTGGTTTCCACCGATCGCAAGAACACTCGTATGCACGATCGCTCCACCGCGAACGATCGCCAGATCGGTTGTTCCACCACCGATGTCGACCAGGCAAACGCCGAGCTCCTTTTCGTCGTTGGAAAGTACGGCTTCGGCGGATGCGATTGGCTGAAGAATAATCTCGGCGACGTTCAGGCCCGCTTTGTTTGCGCACTTGATAATGTTCTGGGCCGACGACACGGCGCCAGTAACGATATGAACCTTAGCTTCGAGCCTGACACCGCTCATGCCGACCGGGTCACGGATGCCATCCTGATCGTCGATAATGTATTCCTGCGGGATCACATGAATCGCTTCACGATCAAGCGGGATCGCAATCGCTTTCGCCGCATCGATCACGCGCTGAACATCTTGTTCAGAAATTTCGCGATCCTTAACAGCGACAACGCCGCTTGAGTTGAACGACTTGATGTGACCGCCAGCGATGCCGACGTAGACGGACGAGATCTCAACTCCCGCCATCAGTTCCGCTTCTTCAACGGCTTTTGAAATACTTTCGACCGTGCTGTCGATATTGACGACAACACCTTTGCGAAGTCCGAGTGAAGGCGCTGTACCGATCCCGACAACATCGAGAACCGGTGTCGGCTCCGAGCTCGCGATCTCCCCCACAATGCAGCAAATTTTGGTCGTACCGATATCGAGACCAACGACAACGTCCTTTTTGGACATACGAAGTATCCCTCCCATGGGAGACTGGCCCAGAAAGTAAAACGCCCTGGGCAAAAACTGCCTTCTAAGAAAGTCTAAGAAGCGGGAGCAACCTTGACAACTACTTTCTTGGCGTCGGTGAAACGCGCGCGCGTTCCGGCGAGCGGTTTTTCCGAAAGATAAACGAGTACTTTTCCCACCTGTTCGAGGCGCGCGTCGATTTCTACGTCGTTGGCCACATTCGTACCAACGGCAGTACTCGGGCGACCGTCAAGAAATTGACCGGCATCGAGCATCATTCGTTGTCTTGAGCCGAATTTCTTATTGCGATAAGTCAACATCAGCCGTGTACCACGCCCGGGCGTCCAATGGATCGATGCAATTTCCCCGGACGTCGCATAGTCTGAACTTTTCCACGACTCGAGCAGATCGACCATTTGTCGAATGCGCTGTTGACCCTCTTCTGTCTCAGGATGACTGACACCTGAAAGAACGGGTAAGTCACCGACCAACATCAGATTGAGCTCATCGAAAACGGCGCCTTCACGATCGACATACGAAAGACTTCCTCGGTCGCTCTGAAAGAGCGCCAGGGGTTCGCGAAGAGACACATGGATCTGAAGTGTACTCGGAAAAACACGGCGTAAGCTCACACGACTGATCCATGGGTGCGTGAGCACGCGACGTTCGAGATCGTCGAGCGCAAGGTCAATCAAACGCGTCTTCCCGGTCTCGACGCCCAGCAAACCTTGAATTCCACCGAGATCAAAGCCCTTGCCGTTCGTTGGCGCAGCTGAGGGAATGCCCTCCGATATCTCGATCTTTTTAACCGTGAAATGCTCAGAACGTAAGGCGAGATAAACCAGTGCCGGAATCGCGATCAGTGAACTAACACCAAAAAAGTATGGAAACCAACGGCGGAGTCGAAGACTGACCAAAAAGCGCTTCATACGAAGGATTGTACACTAAATCTAGTAGAACCCTTTTTCGATCTTGTCCTGACGTTGCCAGAGTGCTTGCAGGCCTTCGAGAACGATTCGATTATTTGAGTTCTGCTCCTCCATTAGAATCTGGAAACGAGCATGACTGGATTCCATACTCTGAAAGCGTGACTCGATCTTCGCCTCTAAAGACCGAATGTCTCCCTTCAGCTCATCTCTAACGAGATAAAGCATCTTTCTCGTTGCCGGTTGATCCTCGGACTGGGCAGATGGAATCTGAAGCGATGGTTGTTTACGCTTGGGCATTTGAATTCTCCTATTCGTAGCTTACGTTTACCCCGTAAACAAGTAGAGCAGTTAACGCGCCTGGGTCGCGTACTGTGCTTCGAGTCGCCTCAAAGCCTCGCGGAAATCCTCGCGCAAAACGGCCCTGTCGATGTCGGACGCAAAACTGGTCTCGATACTATTCGACGACATCTCTTTTAGTTCGTCATACTGAATGTCCGTTTCGCTAACCGCGAGCTCACACTCTTTTCGAATATCGGTTTCAAAGATGCCTTCATCGTCCGTCGATAGTGACGTTCGCAGCCCCAATCGATGCAGCTTCAAAAACGGATGCTGACTCACACTCGGTACCGCGCCCAAAATCAAGTTGCTCTTCAGATTGATCTCGATAGGTATGCGACCCCGAGCGGCAAACTCAAGTGCGACGGGATCAGCGGCCAGCGTGACTCCATGACCCAATCGCTCGATTCCAAAAATCAAAGCATCGCGGGGATTGCGCGGATCTCCGTGTTCCCCGACATGACCACCAAGACGAAACAAGGGACGCTTCGCGATCACGGTGGCATAGATCGCCTGAGCCCGCTCAAACAGCGGAGCCTCGTCCTCGCTCGAAAGCAAATCAACACCGACAATCGCGGAAGACGGTGGAAGCGCTAGAAAATCCGAAATCCGCCGTCGGTTGACCTCTGGATCCGTGACCGATCGACTCAATGCAAAGAGAACACGCACCTTGATACCAAAACGCTTCTCGACATCTTTCACCATCGCTTCGACGCGTGCGACGAGTTCCTTTTTCGGATCAAAGTACTCACGAAGCTCAATGTAACGAATACCGCGTTCTCGACACCGTCTAAAGAAAGCCTCATAGAAGACCGGCTTGTAAAGCAGCTCAGGATCCTTGGTTAAGAGCTGATACATCAGTCGAAAAATCACACTGAAGCGCGAAAACTTATGTGCCGGCGAACTTAGAAAAAAAAGATCGACGAGCCGTTTGCGATCTTTGGTCGCCAGCTCCTTGTACGTCGTCACTTCGTTGTAGGCTGACAAAAAATCTAACTCGCCGGCATCGTACTCAGCCGATCCAACCTTGCTGATCTGAACGGTCAACTGAGCTGGATCGATCGACGGATTGACGGCCGTGAGAATGTCGTCAACAGCTTTGCGATCAAGCGTACCCGCAAGATGAACATGCAGCATGCTGAGAAACGGGAACTCCGCGCAGAATTTTTCGACCTGTTTGGTTGAACGAATAACATCGAGATCGATCGAAGAGGTTTGAATCGCCCCTAGGCGCGACGCCTCAATCCGGCGAGCATGATCCGAGTTCAGCCATTTTAGGTCGTCGGGAGTGAGGCGTTCAGCATCGGGCACCGTGAGCATCTCTTCCCACTCCGAACGTTGGATCAAGCCACCCTTCTCGCTCGAACGCTTCACAAATGCCTCGCGCGCTTTGCTCCAGAGCACGAACTGGTGATCCAGTTTCTCCTTAACCGATGTCCCGAACTCTGAATCCGCAGGCCGATCGTGCGTTTCGTTATAATCAACGGGCCGAATGACGGGCGACGAGCACGCCGCAAAGACAGCGGCCAGCCCTATCACCCGGCGAAGCGGGCGCAGTGATTCGAAGTCACGCTCTACCATTCACAAGATGATAATTTCGAATGGTCCGGCGTGCAAATGCGTCCTGATCGATTGGACCCTGAACGGTCACGTAGGTTCGATCGCAGTGAAGCTCGATGCGAAGAAAAATCCGAGATTAAAGCCGAAATGCACGAAAACAGCTGAGTTCCAACAACCCTCGTCCCGCCGACGAAATCCGGCGGCGAGACCAAGCAGAGTGACATAAAGGACCTGATACAAAACAAACCCGCGGTATATTTCGGGAACGAAATTATACGCGGCCGCATGCCCTAGGGAAAAAAGGGCCGTGGTTGCCAACAGAACCCAAAGCGGTTTCCGAAAGACGGTCGCAAATGCTTCCCAGAGTACGAGACGGAAAACCGCCTCTTCGAGTATCGGCGCGACAAGCAACAACAAAACCCGCGTCTCGGTCGAACTAAAATCAAACGGTACGGGAACTGAAACCCAGCTCGCTCCACACAGAGCGAGCCCACCTCCCACGAACGATAGAACCACCGCGATCGCATCACGACCACTTGGACGACGCCACAGCTGTGTCCGAAAACGAAACGCCAAACAACCCGCAATGACAAATAGAATCTCGAATAGATAGGAGTAGTACGGTGATCGTGATCGCCAGACAAAAGGATCGGCGACCATGCGCAATAGAACATAAGATCCGATAACGGCCGTGGCCTTACGAACCAAGATGGACGACTTCCTCACGCATCTCAAGACCCAGTTCGGCGCGCGCTCGCGATTTCACGGTCTCGATAATCTGTCGAACTTCTGAAGCACGCGCTCCACCGAGGTTCACAATGAAATTCGCGTGCATCTCTGAAATCTGAGCCTGGCCGACACGCAGTCCACGCAAACCAAGTTTCTCGATGACCTGCCATGACTTCATGCCTGCTTCGACGGGATTTTTGAACACGCTTCCGCAAGAAGGCATCGTAACCGGTTGCGTCGCCTTCCGGCGCTCGAGATGCGTGCCGATCTCGGCTGCGACCTTCACAGGATCGTCCGGCGTCACACGCCAAGCGATCTCCAAAACAAGGTGACTAGGCCGAAGAAAGTGATTTTCACGATACGAAAATCGCAGCTGCTCACCACTCCAACGCAGTTCTTCTCCCGTCGCAAGATCCAGTCCGCGCACACTCGCCAGCTGATCCTTCGTTTCGCCGCTGAAGGTTCCGGCGTTCATCTTAACGACGCCGCCCATTCCGCCCGGAATGCCGGTGAGGAACGAAAGACCCGACCATCCGTTGCGTGCGGATTCTCTCAGCAACGTCGAGGCGCCCACGGAAACACCCGCATGCACGCACGACGTCTCGCCGTCGAATCGAATGCTCGTATTCAATCGAGCTGTCTTGATCACGAGTCCCGGAAAGCCGTCGTCTGATGCGAGGATATTTGTGCCCTTACCCAGAAAAAAAACATGGTCGGCGGCTATGCCCGATTCACGCACTCCATCGGACAGCCACATGAGATCGCTGGCACCCGCAGGCGTAGCCATGAGAGCCGAGGGTCCACCAATTTGATAATAAGTATGCTTTGAAAGTGGCTCATCCCAACGCAGTTCGCCCGAGAATCGAGCAGCATGTGAACGAAACCAACTGAGATCAATGGCTTTCACGTTTCTTCCAGTCCGCAGCGATCTCCGTCGCTAACTGCGAAATCGATCCAGCACCCGAAAAAAGTAGAAGGTCGCCAGGGCGTGACTCCTTCTCGATCCAGCCGCGAACGTCGGCGGGCAGGGGCGTGTACAGCACTTCTGGCTTTCGTTGCGGAACGGTCCGCATCCCATCGAGAAGTCGGTCGGTCGACACACCCTCAACTGGCGCCTCACCGGCCGGGTAGATATCCATCCCGAGCAAAACATCCGTTTCACGAAAACAACCGAGAAAAGCATCCCAGCAAATCTTCGTACGCGAAAAGCGATGCGGCTGAAACACCGTCACGATGCGACCCGACCAATTCTCTCGAGCGGCCGCGAGTGTCGCTCGAATCTCCGTTGGGTGATGACCATAATCATCCACCATGAGCTTACGTCCATCTGCAGAACGCCACTTGATCTCGAAACGGCGTCGTACACCGGTGAACGCCCCAAGTGCCATCGAGCACGTCTCGATCGAAATTCCGAGCTGCAAAGCTAAAGTCACCGCACCTAACGCATTCAAAGCATTGTGGCGTCCAGGAACCCCAACGCGTACTTCACCACGTTCGATCAGCTGACCCTCGCGCGTGCGCTCGACGACTTGAAATGTCGAACCAAAGTTCTTTAATACGACGTCGCGAGCGTAGAAATCATTGCTTTCATTAAAACCGTAACAAAGAAACGGTTTTGCAAAGCTACTCTGGACGCGGGCGACACCTGGGTCATCGCCACAGACCACAGCACAACCGTAGAATGGAAGCTTGCCCTCGAAGTCGACAAAAGCCTTTTCGAGTGCCTCCAGCGTGTGAAAATAATCCAGATGATCGTTATCGATATTGGTGATCAATGCGTACGTCGCCGGCAGCTGCAGGAACGAGCCGTCGCTCTCGTCAGCTTCAGCAACCACCCACGTACCTGCACCAAGCTTAGCGTTTCCACCAAAACCATCCACACGCCCACCAACAACAACAGTCGGATCCCAGCCGGCTGCCTGAACAATCAGACCGATCATCGATGTGGACGTTGTTTTTCCGTGAGTCCCGGCGACCGCGATCCCATGACGACCGCGCATCAACTCACCAAGGATCTCCGCACGCTTGACGACCGGGACCTTGCGCTTGTGCGCTTCAACCACTTCCGGATTTGTGCCTTGAACGGCTGATGAAACAACCACAACCGTGGCGTCGCCGACATGCTCGGGCGCGTGCCCAGTAAAAACCTTGATACCGCTTCGTGTGAGAAGCTCCGTGGTTTCCGAAGCGCGAAGATCGGACCCCGATACTTCGTAACCCTGATTACGAAATACGAGCGCGAGTCCGCTCATTCCAATGCCACCGATACCGATAAAATGTAGGTGAATCCGACGACCCGCTAACGGATCAAATGATGGACGATTTCCTGTGCGGCGTTCGGGCGATAAAACCACTTAACCTTTTGCTCCATTTCGTCGATCAGCTCCGGTTGCTCAAAAAACCGAAGAATTTCCTGGGCCAATACCGAACTATTTATCTCTTTTTGGTTTAAGAGTCGAGCGGCTCCTTGATCCGAAAAACATCGAGCATTGAACTCCTGATGGTTGTCTGCGGCTGTCGGGAGCGGAATCAAAATGGCAGCTCGTCCAACAGCAGCGATTTCCGCTAAGCTAGAGGCCCCCGCACGGCAAATCACTAACGACGACCGCTCGTACGCTGACGACATATCCTGAATGAACGGTAAAACTTCGGCTTTTAAGCCATTCTTTTCATACATTTCGCGAACGCGCGGCACATCTAAAGCACCCGTTTGGTGGGTGAACGTGATCTCGTTCCGATGCGACCGAAGATGCTCCAAGGTTTCGATAACAACGGAGTTGAGTCCAACCGCACCCTGACTACCGCCAAAAATCAGAACATGAAACGGACGACGCTTCGCCGGTGGGCGTGGCGTAAACTTCGATCGAATGGGATTGCCGGTGACCACAACTTTTTCAGCACTGAAAACACCGGGCTTAAAACCAAACGCGGAAAACACTTTCGAAACCGCTCGACCCAAGATTCGGTTGGTCATCCCAGCAACGGAGTTCTGTTCAAGAATCGCCGTGTGTCCACCCCAGATCCACTCCAGCGCCGCCGCTAGAAAAACAACCGGCCCCGATGCATACCCGCCCACTCCGATCACCGCTTCAGGCCGAAAGGTCACAAGCAGCATCAACGATCGAATCATCGCCCACGGCATCCAGAACAAGGTCGTCAGCCGTTGCCGCCAAGAAACACGATTGAGCGTGCCCAGACGAAGGAGCGCCAGCGGATACCCGGCTGACGGTACGAGCGATGCTTCAAGTCCGCGCGCGCTACCAACAAACAGGATTTCGGCTTGCGTACCAAAGCGAGCTTTCCATGCCTCGGCTACTGCGATGCCCGCGTGCACATGACCGCCCGTTCCTCCACCCGCGATGAGAAGCCTTCGCTTCTGCTTTCCGTCCGATACTTCCTGTTTCAAAGAAGCTCCTTAGCTAAAAACACGTGGCGGTGGTTTCGACGGCAAAGCTCGACTACCCAACGACACCAAAATTCCGGCCATGAACATATTGACCGTCAGAGCACTTCCCCCATAACTCACGAACGGTAACGTAAGCCCCTTGGTGGGCAAGAGTCCCAGAACAACAGCCATGTTGATGAAGGCCTGCAGGACCAACAAAAGTGTGATGCCGGTACCAAGGTAAAGCCCAAAGTTATTTGTGGTATCCGACGAACGTTGCATTGTTTTCATCGCATTCGAAATCCCCAGCAGACCCAGAAAACAAAAAGCGATGATCACGATCGAGATTCCGGCGAAGCCGAGCTCTTCTCCAACGACGGAAAAGATAAAATCATTGTGCGCTTCGGGGAGATAAAAAAGCTTCTGCTTACCGTTTCCGAGACCGACACCCAACCATTCGCCGTTGAAAACGCCGAGTAAACTCTGAAGCAACTGGAAACCTCGACCTGCCGGATCTTCCCAAGGATTGAGGTACGTCGCGAGACGAGCCATACGATAAGGCGAGCGCATAATCAAAATAGCTGCGCCAACCGCGATCGCCAGCGCGCCGGCGATTACGATACGGGCCCGAACACCGGTCAAAAAACTCAGACTCAACAACACGAGACTCAGAATGATCACCGTTCCGAAATCGGGTTGCGCTAGCAGAAGCGCCATCGAAGGAAAAACCAACAGAAGACGCCGTCCGAGTGGAACACCCCGTGCGGCTGCCGCCGAGAAAAAGAGAATAATGAAAAACTTTGCGAGTTCCGCGGGCTGAAATGTCAGCAGCCCCAGATTGAGCCATCGCTGAGCCCCGCCGCTGCGAGACCCTAACCCCGGAATGCTCACCAAGATGAGCAGCAAAAGAGACATCCAAAGACCTAGCTTCGAAAAACGTAACCAAAGTCGGTAGTCCATTCGGCTCGCGAGATAGAAAAGTGCAGCGCCCAATACTGCAAACATGAGTTGGCGCTTGATAAAAAAGAAGCCGTCACCCGTACGTTCGTGCGCATAGATGAACGACGAACTGAAGACCATCAGCAGGCCAAAGATAACGAGAGCAAAAATAATGAATGTCAGACGGAAGTCTTGAACACGACCGCTGGAAAAAAAGCGGCCGGCTTGTGAACGTAGCTCAGCCCACCAGGCCGCGCCGAAGTCACTGAATCGGTTACTAGATTTGCATGACCAACTTTTTAAAATACTCGCCGCGCTCCTCGTAGTTTCGGAACATGTCGAAGCTTGCACACCCCGGAGATAGTAAGATGATATCTCCGTTTCGGGATTTTTGGTAGGCGAGCAGGACAGCTTCCTCAAACGTTCCAACGAGATACGTTTCGACGTAGTCCCCAATGGCGCGATTGATCTTCTCTTTAGCCTCGCCAACAAGGATCAGAAGCTTGCACTTCTCCTTCACAAGTCCCGCAAGCGGTGCGAAATCACCGTCTTTATCTTTGCCTCCGGCGATCAGAATGATCGGGCTGTTCTTAAAAGCCATCAGGCTCTTGATCACGCTGTTAACATTGGTCGCCTTTGAGTCATTGAAAAAGTACACGCCGTCGCGCTTACGCACAAACTCGAGGCGATGCTCCACTCCAGGAAACGTATCGATCACCGTTTGGATGGCTGTCGGACGAACACCTAATGCGCGTGCTGCGCAGATCGCTGCCATGAGATTTTCTTTATTATGATCCCCAAAAATCTTGAGACGTTTCAGCTCGTAGGACTCTTCCTTGCCCGAAAACTTTGCGATCACCTGTCCAGAACCTGGAATGAAGTAGGCTCCCTGAAAGCGCTCCGCAAACTCGCCGCCTATGGACAGAGGATTTTGCTTTGTAAAATACAATACCTTTGCCTGCGTATCGCGCGCGAACTGCGACACCACTGTATCGTCATAGTTGATGACGACATAACTGTTGCGCTCAGCCGCTGTCAGTAGCTTTTTCTTTGCGGTGATATACGAAGTCATGTCGGCGTAACGGTCCAGGTGGTCCGGCGTGATATTTGTAAAAACAGCTACCGCAGGAACTAGTTTTTCAATCGTTTCCAGCTGAAAACTCGAAAGTTCCGCGACAACGTAGTCGACCTTTTCATCACCGTTGAAATACTCCAACAGCGGCGTACCGATGTTTCCGCCCGCAAAGATCGGTTTCTTATCGGCCATGAACATCTCGCGGATCAAATGCGTCGTCGTTGTCTTTCCGTTGGTGCCGGTCACCCCGATGAGCGGTTCTTTCAGCAGACGTGCGGCCATTTCGATCTCAGACGTGATCGGAATGCTTTTCAATCGCGCATCTTCGAGGGGCTTAATATTCAGAGGAACACCCGGGCTCACGATAATGAGTTCGGCCTCAATAAAAAGTTGTGGGTTGTGCCGACCGAGATCCATTTCGATCTTCAGATCACCCAACGCCTTTACAGCGTCTTTCAACTCATGCTTTTGTTTGAGATCGGTAACCGTCACGCGCGCGCCCTGCTTGACGAGATACTTGCAGACCGCAAGTCCCGAGCGCCCTAAACCGACCACCAAGATTTTTTTACCTTTGTACTTACTCATAAACTCCTTGAAACGTGCAGACAGGAAAGCATGTCCGCACCTATCGAAGCTTCAGGGTCGCCAATGTGACGAGCGCCAGAAGCACTGAAATAATCCAAAACCGCACGATCACCTTTGGCTCAGGCCAACCCTTGAGCTCAAAATGATGATGGATCGGCGCCATGCGAAAAACACGTCGCCCCGTTGTTTTGAAAGAGATGACCTGCGCCATGACCGAGAGTGCTTCTAATACAAACACTCCACCGCAAAGCGCAAGCAGGATTTCGTTTTTTGTGATCACGGCACTCGTGCCGAGCGCCGCGCCCAACGCCAGCGACCCAACATCGCCCATGAAAACCTGCGCAGGATACGTATTGAACCACAGAAAACCCAGGCACGAGGCTGCCAAGGCGCCTAAAAAGACACCCACTTCCCCAGCTCCGTTAATATATGGAATCTGTAGATATTCTGCGATCTTCACGTGCCCCGAGCAGTAAGCCAAAACCAGAAATGTCGCCGCCGTCGTAATCACAGGTCCAACCGCAAGACCATCCAAACCGTCCGTCAGGTTAACAGCGTTGGAAGTCCCAACAATCACGAGCCAAACAAAGGGAACATAAAAAAGACCTAAGTCGAGACTGAAGTCTTTGAAAAACGGGACTTTTAGAACCGGTGGCGTATCACGCGACGTGAACAGAAACACGCCCACAGCAATCGCGACGATCGATTGCACCAGGAGCTTCTGCCGGGCAGAAAGTCCTTTCGAGTTCTTTTGAACAATCTTTCGATAGTCATCGATGTAACCGACAACACCGAAGGCGAACGTCGTCAGCAAAACAATCCAAACATAAGTGTTTGAGAGATCGCCCCAGAGCAACGTCGACAGAAAAAGGCTAGCCAAGATCAGCGTTCCACCCATCGTCGGCGTACCTTTTTTGGAAAGATGCGAACGAGGACCATCATCGCGCACCTCTTGACCGATTTGGTGGCGCTGAAGCATGCGAATAAATCGCGGTCCCAGAATCATGCTGATCATCACAGCCGTGATCGCAGCACCAAAGGTTCGGAAGGTAATGTATTTAAAGACGTTAAAGATCGAATGCTCGGCGGCCAGAGGATAGAGAAAGTGAAAGAGCATGATTGTGACGAACGTAGCAATCGCCGAGTACGGCTGTCAAGAAAAACTGTCTAACCTACCGGAATGATTTTAGTTTTCTAGAAACGATCGGGCGATCTCAACGTCGTCAAAAGGCGCTTTTCGCCCGTTTCTCTCCTGAGTCTTTTCATGACCTTTGCCAGCAATCAGGACGATATCCCCCTCGCACGCGCCCAAAACCGCCTGCTGAATCGCAGAACGACGATCCAATTCCACGACAACGGATGCCCACGTTTTCATTCCACTAAGAATACTCTGAACGATCGCACTTGGATCTTCCGTACGCGGATTGTCGGACGTAACAATCACACGATCGGCCAGCTTCTCGGCGAGCGCACCCATGACAGGACGTTTGGTTTTGTCACGATCACCGCCACACCCAAAAACGAGTGTGATTTTTCCGCGGCAGAGCGGGCGAACCGTCTTAAGAACTTTTTCAAGAGCGTCCGGCTTGTGCGCATAATCAACAAGAACACGAAACGGCTTCTTACCGGTGTCCACACGCTCGAGACGCCCGGCAACCCCCTTGAGATTGAAAATGCCTTTCGCGAGGGCTTTCTCAGCTACACCCAGAGCATGGCAGATGCTGAGCGCGACTTCGACGTTCTGGGTGTTGAAATCACCGACCAACGACGACACGATCGAGATGCCTTCCGACGTCGGCATACTCTCTGGTTTCCACGTTCCACGAATTCCGTCCGCACTCAGCTCCCAGACGCCCCTCGTCGACCCCTTCAGCGCGCTGTCACGATCCAGTAAGCGTTGATTCCAGACCGCTCCAGGCAACGAAGCAACAACGCCGATCGGACGTTTGCCTTGCCAACGACTCCATTCAAAGCCCTGCTTGAAGAGCCTGACTTTTGCTTCAAAATAAGCGTCCATGCTCGGGTGGTAGTCGAGATGCTCTGGAGTGAGGTTCAGAAACGCGGCGGCGCTGAAGCCCGTTGCGAACACACGTTCCTGTTCAAGGGCATGGCTGCTGACTTCCATCACCACAGCCCGCGCCCCGGCCATTTTCATTTCACTTAAAAGTCTCTGGAGCTCAAAAGCGCTTGGAGTCGTGTGTGTGACGGTCCATGTTTTCTCACCCACACGATTTTCGACCGTACCGATGATTCCTGTTTTTTTCCCGGCGGCCTCGAGAATCGATCGAATGAGATAGGTCGTCGTCGTCTTCCCCGAAGTTCCTGTCACACCGACGATCTCCAGATCGCGCGAGGGATGATCGAAATACCAAGAACTCATCCACGCAAAGAGCTTTCGAACCGAGCGATCGCTGCCGTCGACGACGCGAATCTGCAGCCGATCTGCGTCGCTACGGCTTCGCGTCTCTCCCTGACTCACCAACACACTCGTGCGATCCGCACCGAACCGGCTTCCGATCACCCATGCATTTTTTTCCGTCACGGCGTCGACGTAAACATGACCATCGACTTTTGAACCTTGGAGCGCAAAAAATACGTCACCCGGTTGAACGCTTCGGCTATCGTCGCGTGGCACACCGATCGGCGCGGTTTCGTTTCTCAATGCAGACAGGGTCTCGCTCGAAAAGAGCGTCTGCAGTGCCGGCGGCAAATCCGCTATGAAACGGGCCCAAGTCTTTGTCATCACGCTCGGCATCGATCGATCCTTATCACAGGCCGCCTCAAAGGCCATATCACAGCCCGATCACAGGCCCGATCACAGGCCGTATCACAGCCCAAAGGGCGCCCGTACGACTGATGGAAAGAGCGTGCCGCGGGCTTCGCTACTCGATCCACTGGCGCATGACCTGTTCCCCATAACTTTGAATCGCCCGCAGTCGGTTGTGCGCAGCGCAGAGTAGTTGCAGATTCGTTTCGATCGTTTTTCCTCCAAGTGCGAACGGCGTGACGTGGTCGAACTGCAGACTGTGCCTTCCGTCGCAGCGGCGATCTGTTTTCAGATCGACGTACTCGCACTGATGATGAGCTCGTGCGATGATCGCCTCGCGCGCGGATTTTAAAATGTAGCGAGATCGTGATCTAAGCCGCGTCTGTACTTGTGCCGGCACAAGTGACGGAACGTCAGCGATCTCAATCGCCGGCGCATCGCCGCGACGGTTATTGTACGCACCCGTGTTTTTCTTCTCTTTGATTGCGATCGATCGTTTCAGGGCGGATTTCAAACAGTCACTTGGAGTCATTGCGGGATTTCCCTCGAGTTCTTTGAATCGCTCGAGCAGCCGTTCGCATTCGTCGTCGATTTCAAGCCTGATTGTCTTAAGTTTTGTTGGCTCGAAAATTCGCTCGATCTCGCGCTTCGAGCGCGCCTCGATCTCTGGTAGCAGCTCTCGGGTTTGCGCCGCTGTTAGCTTTTTTCTTCTCACATGAACCGCCAACTGCGCCGTCGTCGTGAGATTGAGTCTGCCGTCTTGAAGAGCCGTCTTTACTTCTTCAACTTTGAAGACCAAGCGCATCGCAGCGACTCGTTCAAATGCCTGCCGTTCACCGTAGCCGAGGTAATCTCGTACGTACACGAACAGGCTCGAATATCCTCTCAGAGAATACAGTCGTCTCCTATCAACCTCATGTAGAAACTCCAGCAGCTCATACGTGGCCTGCTTTTCTCGTTTTGCGACCTCCAACGTTTCCAAATGGAGAACATCGTCGGTCATACGACGTGAGACCGCTCTCATGTTTTTACCTTCAGGGATGGGTTGTATTTTTTCGCTTTTCATCAGTACACCTCGTTCATTAAAAATAGACCACATTCAATGCCGAGGAACATACCACTGGTTTTTCGTGTCGCTGTTTTACGCTCACGTTCCGATCGGTTGCTCAAACGAAGCCTGTTTTCATTTGAAAGATAAAAACGTGGTCGATCGACTGCCAGAACGGCGTTGCAACGTCTTGTCGCTGGAGTTTTTACGCGATCCCGCGACATACGCAGAAACATCGGCAAGAAAAAAATCACGGGTAAGAATAATTTAAGAACTTGCCCACTTGAGTGTGGTTCCGTGTGAAGGCCCTTCGTACGTGAGAGTCGTAAATGCCGACGATGGGGGTGAAAACACGCGAAACACTCATCTGAGGTGCTCCACGCTTACTTGTGCCGGCACAAGTGACGGGACGTCAGCGATCTCAATCGCCGGCGCATCGTCGCCATCACCTTCCTCAGCTAAATCCCGGTCGTCGCTCTGACTCTCTCCGCCCAGAGGCCTCGAAAACCGAACTTCAAACTACACAGTCTTTGCGCCCAATCACCGATTGGAGACGGAAAAGCAGCACCGAGCGAAGCCCTCGCGAACAAAACCATCGCCAAGAAAATATACTGGATGCGTGACTGAAATTTGGACTCCGGACTTCCCCCGGGGGAAGTCTGCGTACCATCGCGACTCTACGGACTATCAAGCTGCACACTGATTCGCCCACCGTCACGAATCAACGTACCCGCCGACGGTACTTGCTCGCGTACAACACCGTCACCTTTCATGGTGAGGGCGATCTCATGCCCTTCAAGGAGGCGAACGACTTCGCGTGACGACAAACCTGTGAGCGAAGGCATACGCCAGACCTGTTTACCTTTTGCGTCGGTCTCCACCCAACCGAGGCGTTGATTTAGAACTTCCTGTATCGCGCGCTGTCGCCGCTCACGTTCGCGTTCGTGTTCTGACAATCCTGAAACACGCTCGGGCGCGGACACTGAAACGGTCAGCGAATCGTTACCCACGAGCTTCTCATCAACCGGCAAACCTAAGCGATTGACTGCCGCGCGCAAGACCTCACGAAAGACAGGGGCCGCGGTCTCTGCTCCGTAGTATTTTTTCATCGGGCGATCGAGCGAAACGGCGATGACGAGCTTGGGATCGACTTGCACCGGAAAACCCACAAACGAAGCAATGTAGTCTTTGCGCGAGTAACTCTTCAGACGTTGATCGTAGAGCTGCGCCGTTCCCGTTTTTCCAGCAACACGAAATCCTGGCAATACCGCGGCTGACCCGGTTCCGGTTTTCGATGTCGCTGCCTCAAGAGCTTGCGTGACTTCTTCGACAATCTGTCGTGAGAAAATCCGCTCCGGCTTCTTTCGATCTCCAGGGACTTCGGATCGCACAAGACTTGGCTCGACAAACCAACCGCCATTCGCAAACGGCGCATACGCCCGCGCCATCTGGATCGCAGTCGTCATCAATCCGTGCCCAAAACCCAGGTTTGCTAACCGAATAGGAGACCACGTCTTAGGGTCAGCAAGCACCCCCGAAATCTCACCGGGAAATCCAACGGCGGTCTTCGATCCAAAACCTAACTTACGAAGTGTCTCGTTGTAGCGGGCAGCGCCGATCTGAAGCGCCAACTTCGCGGCGACAACGTTGCTCGAAACACGCACCATGTCTTTGATCGCAAGATTTCCAAATCGTTCATGTGCTTCGGCCTCGCGGATCGTTCGTCCCTGAATATGAAACTGTCCCAGACCTCCAAAGATCTGGAAATTCGGCGAATACCCTGCACTCAAAGCCGCCGCGAGCAGTATCGGCTTGATCACAGATCCGGGCTCAAACCCATCGGTGAAACTTCGATTGCGTCGATTCTCCGTAGGAGCCGAGCGATCGTTCGCATTGAAAGCCGGGCGATTGGCAAGCGCTAGAATCTCGCCTGTCACAGCGTTCATCACAATCGCGGAACCGCCGCGCGCATCGTGTGTGACCACTGCTTCCTTGAGCGCCGCCTCGACCTCAAACTGTAGTGCGGTGTCGATCGTGAGCGTGACGTTCTCGCCGTCTTTGATATCACGCACACTGACGGCGTCGATGAATGCCGATCGCCCCAAAGCATCGCGAACTGCGGTGAAGCGATTGCCTTTTCCTGTTAATTTTTCGTTCTGCCAGAGCTCGACGCCTTCGATTCCTTCAGAGTCGATGTTCACACCGCCTAAAATGTGGGCCGCTGTTTCGCCGTGAGGGTACACACGCTTGTTTTCTTTTACTAACCAAAGACCATCGCGAAGATCCGCATTGCCCGCCGTGCGGACACGATTCTGAAGCGAAAGTGCTTGTTCATCGCTGATGTGACGTTCCACCCATACAAAGCTACGACCACTCGTCAGTTTACGAAGGATACTGGCGGCGGGAACGTGAAGTTCCGACGACAAAATACGGGCGATCTTTTTCTTGTCTTTGATCCGCTTAGCGTTGGCCGCGACACTGAAGGAGTCTTTGTTCACCGCCAGCGTCGCTCCGTTGCGATCCAAAACCAGACCGCGACGGGGCATCACAAGGACGGTCGAACGAAACTGACGATCTGCCATTTTTGCCAGGCGCCGGTCGCCTAAAACTTGTATTTGTAGCGCACGGCCCGCCACAGCGCCCGCCAGCAGCGCGCAACAAGCGATCAGTACCACCATCCGTTTGCGGTAAACCTCGAGTGGGTCTCTGAACATTTTATTTCATCGGTGGTCGAGCATTCGAATGGTTTGATTGGCGCGCGGTGGTTCCAACCCAAATCTTCCGCGGGCCAAAGTTTCCAAGTGTCGAGGGGATCGTAGACGTGCGACTTCGATCTCCAGATCCTGTTTCGCTTGCCTTGCATTCGCGATGCGCTGATCGGTTTGGCCGATTTCATACGACGTACTGACCATGGCCAGTCTCAACCAAATCGTACCCGCGGCAAAGAGCAGCAGAATCGGCCAAACCCAAATCGGCACGACCGTCTGCTTGGGAACACGCACGACGACGCTCAAGCGAGATTCCTTTCCACCACGCGAAGCTTTGCACTTCGCGATCGAGGATTCGAACGCGCTTCTTCTCGGCCTGGACGAATAGGTTTTTTGGTCACGGGGCGAAAGCCTTCGGCTTTAAACGCCTGTTTGACCCGTCGATCTTCGAGCGAATGAAATGTCATGATTCCTGCGCGTCCCCCTGAAACTAATTTCATCATACCACTGGCCAGCAGCGAATCGAGTTCTTCGAGTTCACGATTGATCCGAATACGCAGAGCCTGAAAGGTTCGAGTCGCCACGTGCAGGCGTCCATGACGCGCGGCGGATGGCGTGGCCCGGACCACCATTGCCGAAAGCTCGGTCGTCGTCTTGGGTGCTCGTCCCCGAGCGCGTTCAGAAACAATCAAATGTGCGATCCGCTTCGAAAAGCGCTCCCCGCCCAACTCATAAAGTGTATCGGCAATCTCCGTTTCGCTCGCTTGCGCTAACCAATCTGCGGCGGTCATCTCTAAACGTTCTTGATCAAGCCTCATATCGAGCGGTCCCTCGGAACGAAAACTCAGCCCGCGATCGGCGTGGTCCAACTGATCGGAGGAAAACCCAAGATCGGCGACCCACCCGAGCACGAGTCGCTCACCCCAGAGATGGGTCGCCTCTGAAAAACGAGCCCGCGCAAGCTCCAAGCGTCCACCCGAAAGCTCCGTTGCAAATCTTTCTCGAAGGCGCCCCAATGCTAGAGGATCCTGATCGCTTGTCAGAACGCGAACGGCAGGAACATCGGCAAAGAAACGCAGCCACGCTTCGGTGTGATCCCCACCGCCTCCGGTAACATCGGCAAAGAGAAGCTCGCGCGCTCCGGACGCACGCAGGGACGCCGCAAGCGCGACGAGACCGTCGCCCACAGTCGCAACGAGTTCGCTCGTCAAAATCCCTCTGTGTACCGAAGTTTTCACGGAAACCAGTGTTTGCGATCCGGGTCCGCCGGTCGATCCAGGCCTGCCTTAGCGCGTTTTGCTAACAACTCGGCGACGGCTGCTTTTTCTAGAGAAATCGTGGACCCCAAACGACTGGCTTCAAAGAAGATCGAAGCCGCATGCTCCACAAGTTCGACACGTAAAAATGCTTGTTCGAGATCCACACCCCAAGCAAAGACTCCGTTACCGCCAACGAGCAGCGCTTGATAGTGCTCGCTGAGCTTAGCGAACATCGCAACACCCTCGGTGTTTCCCGGAACATGCAACGGAACGCACGGAACGCCAGCACCCAGACTCACGACGGCCTCCGGTAATGCCGACAATCCAATCTCTTGACCGGTGCACCCGACCGCCGTGGCACATACAGGATGTGCGTGCACGACCGCTCGGACATCGGAGCGCGCCTGATACGCGCGCGCATGATAGGCCCATTCTGAAAACACTTTGCCATGACCACTTAGGACTTCGCCGCCCAGATTCACCTCAAGAAGATCGCGTTCTGTAATTTTGAACTTAGGCACGCCTGAAGGAGTCACGAGAAACCGTTCGGCACTGAGGCGAACCGAAACGTTGCCATCATGATTGGCAACCCAACCCTTCAGGTCCATCCGCTGGCAGTAGAAAATCACGTCATTCTTGAGTTCGCGGTTCATCATATTTTTTGAAAATAACCCTGCATTGCACGCAGATTTATGCCTAGTATTGCCGCTTTGCGCAAGTCTACACTATAAAGCTGATGAAGAAGTCCTTGCGCCGCAACATATCCCCGCTTGTCTACCTCGAACCGGGAGTCGCAACTCCAAAAATGAAGGTCGCACGGGACATGCTCGAACGTTACACCGGAAGCGCGCCTGAAAAGTTTCAGAAGCAGATCATCCTCACGAACTTCGAGCATTATGTCGAACGTTTCGGAAACCTATGGGGCGACGAGCACACACGCGGCTCAGCCATGACCGCCGCCCACAGCCGAAAGCATGCGGTTTCGATCGTGAATTTCTCAATTGGCGCCCCCACGGCTGCCATCGTGATTGAGCTCCTACGCGTCGCCGATCCGAAGGCTGTACTCATGTTGGGAATGTGTGGCGGGCTGCATCGTGCACTCAAGGTGGGGTCCTTTATCCTTCCGACCGCAGCGATTCGCGGCGAAGGCGCATCGCGGCATTTTATGCCCCCACAGGTGCCTGCGCTCCCGACCTTCAAGATTCAGAAGTTCGTTTCACAAATCCTCGTCGAACGCGGTCACGACTACCGCACCGGCGTGGTTCACACGACGGACTACCGCTTTTGGGAGTTCGATCAAAAGTTCAAGGATGCACTTCACCTAGAACGTACCTTGGCGATTGACATGGAATGTGCAACTCTCTTTATTACAGGTTTTGCGTGTCGCGTTCCGATCGGTGCGCTTCTCCTTGTTTCTGATACTCCGCTCAGGCGGGGGGGAATCAAGACGCTGAAGTCGTCCAAGTCTGTGTTTCGAAAGTTCACGGATGAGCACCTTGAGATTGGACTTCGCGCGATGAGTGAAATCAAAGTGCGCGGAGAACATATCCGACACTTGAAATGGTAAGGCCGCGGGCAACCGAATGCTGAAGAAGATCTTAGACTTTTTTTCAAACGATCTAGCCATTGATCTAGGCACAGCAAACACGCTCGTTTTCGCACGTGATCGCGGCATCATCATCAATGAGCCCAGTGTCGTTGCCGTTCATCGAAACGCTCGCGGACAAACAAAAATACTGGCCGTCGGAAAAGAAGCGAAAGACATGCTCGGTCGAACACCTGGTTCGATCCAGGCTATCCGTCCTCTGAAAGACGGCGTGATTGCTGACTTCGAAGTCACGCAATCGATGCTTAAATACTTCATCAACAAGTCCAACGAGAAGAAAACGTTCATTCGTCCGCGCATTATCATCTGCATTCCGTTTGGAATCACACAGGTAGAAAAGCGCGCCGTTAAAGAATCGGCGCAATCAGCGGGCGCTCGTGAAGTTTATCTCATCGAAGAACCGATGGCCGCGGCGATCGGCGCAGGACTGCCGATCCGCGAACCGAGCGGTAACATGATCGTCGACATTGGCGGTGGCACCACCGAAGTCGCTGTGATTTCACTCGGTGGGATTGTTTACTCTCGCTCCGTACGCGTAGCCGGCGACAAGTTCGACGACGCTATTGCTCAGTATATCAAGCGCAAGTATTCGCTCTTGATCGGTGAACGAACGGCGGAACAGATTAAGCTTGGAATCGGTTGTGCCTATCCGTTTGAAGAAGAAAAAGTCTACGAAGTCAAAGGCCGTGATCTCATCTCGGGCGCACCAAAGACGATCGAAGTAAACTCCGAGGAAATTCGTGACGCTTTGGCGGAACCTGTTTCAGCGGTCGTTGATGCGATCAAGACGGCTCTTGAACGCACGCCGCCTGAACTCGCTGCTGACATCGTTGATAACGGCATCATCTTAGCCGGTGGTGGCTCGTTGCTCGCCAACTTGGATATTTTAATCAAAGAAAAGACGGGTCTTCCCGTCGCGCTTGCTGAAGATCCTCTGACCTGCGTCGTTCGCGGGTCGGGTAAAGCTCTTCAAGACATCGATCTTCTCAGGAAGGTCACCGTAATCTAAGCGGCGACTCTGTGAAAGCTGCGTCGAAATCCGATCAAGAGAAAAAAGAGCAAGCCAAGAAAATCCCCGTCGACTTTGTGCTCGTCAAAGACGACGGCGAATCACGCGGGTTCCTACGCCAAGGTGTGAAGTCGTTTGCAACGACGATTCTTTGGACCAAAGGGCAAGAAATGCAGCTGGCGACGCATCTCTCGTCGTATGTCGAAGGCGGCAAGTACATGGGCCTTTACGCTTGGTCGCCCCCCGAGTTTGATCGCGCAAGTTTCGAACGCGAGATCGCGAAATCACCTGAGGCCGAATGCTACTTCAGTGTCGCTCTGACCACCGCCCATGTGTTTTTTCACACAAGGTACCTCGGGTATGACCCTATCGAGGGCCTCAAGTTTGCGGCACCGGAGAAGGTGTACAAAGTCCAACGACGAAAGGACTTCCGGCTCCCTATTCCGGATGGCTACTTGATCAAGATGGAGTGCGCGCATCCATCGGATGCGAGTGCGACATTCACAAAGAAGATTTTTGATATCAGCCCTGGCGGGATGAGCGTGATCCTCGATGACGTCGAAGATGTCCTTTTTCACGAAGGGTTGTTTTTGACGGGCATCAGCTTTCGCGTTCGCGGTCGTCGTATCGCAACCGACGCCGAGGTCCGCTATATGAAACCGATTTTGTTCCACGCGCGACTCAAGGGTATTAAAATGGGAATGCAGTTTCTCAATCTTGACCGCAAGGATTACGAGTTCATCAAAAGCTATGTCAACGAAGAGAGTCGTAAGTACTTTTCGAAATTCTATTAGCATGTTCTTTGTACTCGCATCGTCAGCATGGGCGGGCGGGGGCGGTCTTGGTTTCACCGGTGAGATCTGGTCCGGCAGGAAGTCAGAGCTCACGCATCGTTTCGACTATCAGAGCAAGAGCTTTCCCGATCGTCACCGCGAGGTGCGCGCACGTTTCACACGGACGGACGGCGCATTGGAGCTTGAAGAAACGTTGATCTACGAGGCGAACGGTAAGCTGCGGTCCTACGATTTTGATCAACCGGTACTCAAGATCTTCTCGAAAGTGACGTTTTCGCAGGAAGCGATCGACTTCGAGCAGAAGAAGTGGGGCGACACGAAAAAGATTACAAAAGAGCGCCCGCAAGGCCCTGTCCTTGTCATCGATGAGGTGCCTCCGTTTGTTCGCGATCACTGGGAAAGTTTTTCAGAAACGGCACCGAAAGAGACACGGCTGCCGTTTACGTATGTCGTGGCCGACCGAATGGACATGTTCGCGTTCACGCTTCGTCGCGCGGAAAAACAGACGAGCCCGACACGAGTGACGATCGTCATGCAAGCTGAGAGTCCCATCATCCGAATGTTTGTGGCGCCCGCCGAATTGGACTTCGAGAAGTATGGCGAACATCGGCTGCTCGAAAGCCGTGGACCCCTGCCCGTTCGATCGAAAGTTGACGGT
The DNA here is from genome assembly GCA_964549505.1 of uncultured Oligoflexia bacterium. Classification (GTDB taxonomy): domain Bacteria; phylum Bdellovibrionota; class UBA1018; order UBA1018; family CAZJVD01; genus CAZJVD01. The sequence continues at coordinate 61,830 of CAZJVD010000004.1, read as the reverse complement.
CAGTGGTTGCCACTGGTAGGACGTTTAGTTTTGAAACGAGATCCGATCCAGAAACCAATCCAAAGCAGTGACCCGTGGGCTACAACAAAAAAGACTTCTATTATCGAAAAGCCAAAAAAGAAAATTACGCTGCCCGAAGCGTCTTCAAACTCGAAGAGATAGACCGTCGTTTTCGCGTCCTGCGGTCCGGCATGGTCGTTCTCGATCTAGGAGCTGCTCCGGGATCGTGGACACAGTTTGCATCAGAAAAGATCGGTCCCAAAGGACGCGTGGTCGCGATCGATCTTGAGCCTCTGTCAGTAACACTTCCGAATGTGGTGAGCCTAGAAGCCAATATTTTCGAAACGGATTGGACGGTTGTTTTAGAACCGTCGGGTTTGCGACCCGAATTCGATCTCGTCTTGTCCGACATGGCTCCCAAAACCACAGGCATTCGGTTTACCGATCAGACCCGGTCGATGGAGCTCTGTGAAAAAGCGCTCGAAGTCGCTGAGAAGACACTGCGCAAAGACGGAACGTTTGTGTGCAAACTCTTTCATGGGGCGGAGTTCAAGAACTTCCAGATGCGTCTTAAGAAAACTTTCGAACGAGTCGAGATTTTGCGTCCCGAAAGCACGCGTAAAGAAAGCAAAGAGATCTATTTTATCGCGCTCAACTTCGCAGGTAAGTGATGAGGGCTTCCTCGAACCGCTCGAGCGTGGTCTCAGGATCCAGTACGACCTGCACCATGAGTCGTCCCAGGTTACGCCGATCTTCGTTGGTCACATCCGCGAAGTAGTCAAAATCGGATAGCTCCTCGAGGTCGGGCACACCACCCAATATGCTTTCGATGAGAATGAGAGCCAACGCAACCGCATCGCCGCGTGAGTTTCGTAGACTGCTTGGATTATAATGCGGGTTCGTCCACGTCGTTACCCCTTCAAGGGTTGCAGACGAAGAAGCTGGGTTGAACATCACCGGAACGACCCTCGCGCCTCTTTGAAGCAATCTAATATTTTCGGGAGAGAGATTGCCGTGGTGGCTCAAACGCTTCTCATTTCTAAGCCGAATGAGTTCGCGCGCAAGATCTAAGAAAATGACGATATCGAGCTCCTCGCGTCGATCAATAAGGTCGCGAAGGGACTCGCCATATTCGAACGACGTGATCAGGACCGGACTGCCTTCGAAACTACCGACTGCTAAGAGATTTGGAAGATGGACCGAGCGAGCGCCAGTGATACGAGCACCACGGTCCCTTAGATGCACTTCCTTCTGAGCACCGGTCAACTGCGCCTCGCGAACCGTTCCGTTCATGTGAATAACCGCACCGGAATGAGTTTCGGTGCGATCCCTCAGCGGCATGTCCGGAACGTTGCCGTCCAACTGACTTGCAAGCTGTATACGAACGAGTTTCTTATCAGAAGCGCGCGCACCCAGAATATCGATCGACAATCCGTCCGAATCTAAGAACGAACCGATCGCGTAACCCTTGACCGGCTGTGGTGCCTTGAGAAAACGCATGCAGAAATCGGCTGCGTACGTCGACCAGGCGAACAGCAGTGAAACGATAACGGTCATGGGCCCCCTAGAGGTGGTCAATCTACGAGCGCATTTTTAAGTTGGCAAGAGGGGGACTAAATTTAGTTCCCGCGGCAAGCACCGGGAATTCCAAGACGAATTTCGGCAGCCTTCAAACTCTGCGTGCTATCACGACACGTTGGACAGGGGGCCGCAATCTCGCAGCTGAGTTCGAGCCAGAAACGATTGACGTTTTTACGAACCGCCGAGTGCAACGTGACCGCTAAACTCACAGCGATTCCAAGGATCAGGATGTACTCTAAAATCGCTTGGCCAGCCTCGCTCCGGAGCATCTCTATCAATTCTAAATGATATTCTTAGGAATACGCACTATATTGAAACCACAAATGAAAAAGGTCTTATTACCCGTTATCGGTATCCTTCTCGCGGCTTGGGCGGCGCTTACGATTCTGAAACGTATGGGCGGCGGTGAAGGAAGCCATCCGCATGCGGCGCTGGAGGTTGGTACACCTATTCCTGACTTGGATCTTGTCGATTTTCGGGGAACCGCACGCAAACTCTCGAGCATTGGCGCGAAAGTGATACTCATCAACTTTTGGGCTACGTGGTGTGAGGCCTGTATCGTCGAGATGCCTTCGTTAATTCGCTTACGAAATCAGTTTAAGGGCAGTGGATTTGAGCTGGTGCTCATCAACCTGGACGAAAATCCGCAGGCCGTTGTCCCGCCTGTCGCACAAAAGCTCGGCATCACTTTTGAGCATTATGTCGACGCCGATCAGAAAATCTCCGACATGTTTGATGTCCACGGGATCCCTCTCAGTTTAGTCGTAGGATCGGGACGAAAACTTCTGCTCGCTTTTCCGGGAGAGCGCGACTGGGACGCGCCGCCGGTTCATGAACAGCTCACCGCTTGGCTGAAGGCGCCGTAAGTTTCGGGGCCCAGGCAAAGCGGTAATACGTCTCTTCGAACGTCGCGAACGGAAGTACCGTAAACACCGACGCATACCCGGGCTCCAAAGTGCCATGACTCTTTTCGAGTCCGAGCGCTTTGGCCGCATTGTATGTGACGGCGGCCAAAATCTCAGCGCGCGACATCTGACAGTAAAGCGCAGCGATCGTCATCACCGCTGGCAGCGAAAGGGTCATACTGGTACCCGGATTGAAATCCGTAGCTAAAGCGATACACGCACCGCGGTCGATGAGTTTACGAGCCGGAGCATATGCCGCTTTCAGATAAAAAGCGGTCCCGGGCAAGAGAACACCGACCGTATTCGACGCGGCCAATGCTTCAATCGATCGATCCGAAACACAGAGAAGATGATCGACGGAAAGCGCACCGAGCTCCACTCCAAGCGCCGTACTCTCGGTATTGCCAAGCTCATCGGCATGAAGGCGGGCATGCAGACCTCTTTTTCTCGCCGCACCCAGAATTTTTCGAGCGTCTTCGCTATCAAAATAACCTTTGTCGACAAAGACATCGCAGCTGTCGGCTAGTTTTTCCTTAGCGACGACTGGTAATACTTTTTCAAGGATCTCCTCGACATACTCCGTTTTCGAAACGCCTTTCGGAACCGCATGCGCCCCTAGAAAGGTGCGATGAAACGTCATTTCAGGATGCGCTTTCTTCAGGCGAGTCATCACGCGGAGCAGTCGCAGTTCAACGTCCATCGCAAGGCCGTAACCACTTTTGATTTCGAGAACGCGCGTTCCCCACGCGCTGGCTTCGCGGACACGGGCCGATGCGAGTGCGAGGAGATCCTTCTCACTTGCGGCCTCGGTCGCCCGAACGGTTGCGAGGATCCCACCACCGCTGGCCGCGATCGACTCATACGATTCGCCACCACAACGTCGCGCAAACTCATCGCTACGGTCGCCCGCAAAAACAAGATGGGTGTGGCAGTCCACAAACCCGGCTGTCACGGCTTGAAGGTTTCGCAGGTTCTGCTTTGGCGCACGAGCGTACCGGGACGGAATGTCCTTCGTCCGCCCACACCAGAGAATCTTACCGCCCTTTTCATAGACGAGTGCTCCGTCGTCAATCACACCACGGTCGGCGTCCTGAACGCGACGGCCGTCCCGTTTGCGAAACCCGGCGCCCGTGTAGAGTTTGCTTGCGTGGATTATCGCACGAATGGGGGGTTTCCTTTTTGCGGCCATCCCTTCGAAAGTAGGTACATACGGCCTCGGCGTCAAGGCCACACTCCCAGCAGCGCAAGGTTGCGATGCCAAGACCACAGCGTTACAGTCGCACCGTGAGAATTCGAGCGACACTCCCCACGTCCAACCGTTGGTTATGGTCCACGCTCGCGTTCGTTCTCTCACTCGTCTGTTTGCGCGCTCAGATCACACTCGATCTCAAACTGCCATGGGAACAGGCCTTCGAGCTGGGGCTTATCCGCGGTTGGATGCTCGACATCGCAGCGGCGCTGATTCCGGTCGTGCTGTCGTATCTCTTTTACGGGGTCTTTCGCCTGCCGATCAAGATCACGTGGGTACTTACAACCCTCGCGGTCTGGGGTGGTTCGTACGCCAACGCGACCTACTTTCGTTTCTTTGAGAGTCGCCTGCACTGGTGGATTGTTCAGTACTATATCGGCGATGTTCTCGGCTCGCGCGAGTCCGTTGGATCGCTCAGCTTTACAAAACCCATGCTCGCCAGTCTCGCTTGTCTTGCTGTATCGATTTTCCTTGTTTTGTTTTTACGTTCCGAATCCAAAAAGCTGAAACAACCACGAGCGGCCATGCGCGCTCTCGGCACAGGACTTCTGGCTGGAATTCTGCTGCTCGTCGTGCAGGTGCGGTCCGCAACCACACATCAAGATGTCTCGGTCGTTTCGAATCAAGTTTTTCGCATCTGGTGGGAAAATTTTAAGAAATCACGAAGGCCGTCACCTCTCGTGCGGCCAGATCAGACGCTCGCCGACTATCGACGCTGGGGCACGAACTCTCCCACAAACCTAAATGCGACATTAGACCTGAAGCATCCACTCTGGCATCGACTTGACCCACAGCCCGCAGTGACGACTCGCTTACGTCATGTTTTAGGTCTGCCGATCGATAAGCCGGTGAACGTCGTCCTCGTTTTTGTGGAGAGTTTCCGAACGCTTGAGTTCTTGCACAGCGATTTCGGTCCAAAGATTTTTCCAGGCCTAAAAAAACTCGCGAAAAGGCACGGGATGCTTTTCACTCAAGCGTACACATCGGCCGGCATAGCTGGAATGACGGCGCGTGGACAGTTCAGCACGGTCTGTTCAATGATTCCTACACTCGACGGCCCGGCTCCTTACATGACACATCCTGAGTTGGGCGTACGTTGCTTGCCTGAACTATTGGATAATGCTGGTTACGAAACGCTTTGGTTTCATTCGCTCGATCGCAACTACCACAACACAGCAGCTTTCGAATCGCATCACGGAACCAAGACGTTCTTTGATCGTGAATACTATGTCAGTCGTGGGCTTCAGCCCGAGGGCGCAGCACAGGGGATTAAGGACGGACCTTTCTTGCGTGAGACGTTATCAAAAATGATCGAAGTCGCACGTTCAGGGCATCCGATCTACGCTAATCTGCTCACCTACAGCACGCACCATCCGTTCGTCGCGATTCCCGAAGGGAAACTTCCGGAGTCAGTCGCGTCCTTGGCGGCCTCGTCTCCCGAATACACGGGCTATCTTTCCAAGTTTCATTACGCCGACCAAGCGCTGTCGGAGTTCGTGCGTGATCTGTTTTCGAGTCCGATCGGAGATGACACCCTCGTGGTCGTACTCGGCGATCATGGCGTGAACGTTCCTTCGACGCTCAATCTCAACGAAGTTCAAGTCCACGAGCTCCGCTATCGAATCCCACTGCTCTTTCTGACAAAAAATCTTCCACGTCCACGGGCCTGGCACCACGTTGTTCATCAAGTCGACATCGCTCCAACCATCGCTGCGGTTTTAGGTCTGCATGGCTGGGTGACGTGGCTCGGACATGACATCCTGAGCGGCGGTGGGTCCCCGTTTCTTACACGTGTCGAAACAGGTGTTGCTTACCGGACCGCGCGCGAGGTCTGTTATCCCGATATCCGCGACGGTTCGATGCGCTGTTGGGAGACAAGCGGTGGCCTTGATCCACTCATGGACGCTGACCTCCCGAGATCGAAAGAGGACCCCGAGAAGACTCGTTTCTTCGAGAGCCTCGCGCAGGCTTCGTCCCTTGTGATCAGGGCCGATTGGTTCAAGAAGGCAAAGCCTGACGGCTCCGCGACGAACGCCCGGCAGTAAGGGTTGCCTAGTTAAACGGTTACTGTTAATAGACCGAGCATGAAGCGAACAGTACTTTCGTTGTTGGTGGGTCTCGGAAGTTTGAATCTAGCGGCCGCTTGGGCTCAAGACCGGACCGTCGTATCATCCACTGACAAGGCTACTGACAAGGCGATCGCTGCCGAGCTCAGTTTTCGGTGCACATCGGACAATCTCCTCGGACAGCTCAGTTTCGACTACCATTGGAAGGTCGCCTATGACGCAGAAACTCGTACGATCCTATTTCCCGATTCAGAACAACAGGTCGGGGAGTATCTCCGCGGACAGTTTCTTGATCGTCAAAAAAATCCTGTTTTCAATTTCGAATCTCAATCCCCGATGGCGATCGCAAACAAGCTTCGCGTGGAAACCGTGTTGATCCCACGCGAGACATCGTTAGCCGTAAAGATGAACGTGAAACAAACCATCACGCTCGACTGGGGTATTCGAATCGTGAATCGCGAGACAGGCGAGAGTCTCGACGATGCGCGCACGGCGGGGTTCCTGATCGCTGAAGGCCTGACGAAGGAAGACCGTCTTTTGAATCCGCATACAACAGTAAGCGTGCCCAACCTGCTCGATCTCGGATCGCCACAACCTATAGAACTTGAGGTCCACTTTGTTGAGGCTAGCGGACCGATCCACGCCGTTTTCGGATCAGGATCGTTGAAAACCGAGACGGCTAAAGGGACAAAGGGTTTACTTGCATTGCCAATCCACTGTATCGGCGGTGTTTGGAAGGAAACGGCTGTCCCACCTAAATAAAAACTCGCGCTTCGATCATGCGCTCGATACGTTCGAGATCGGGTGCGAGTTCACGATCGTCTTTCAGAACTTTGACCTCTTTCCTAAGACGGCGGTGGATCTGTTCGAGACGGTCCGTGGTTTTCAGCGGACGTAAAAGATCGATCCCCTGTGCCGCTGCCATGAGTTCCATCGCCAGAACCCTACGCACGTTCGTCACGACTTTCTCAGCTTTGCGCGCAGCCCAGGCGCCCATGCTCACGTGATCTTCCTTGTCGACATTCGTTGGGATGGAATCCACGCTCGCCGGATGACAGAGCGTCTTGTTCTCCGAAACAATGCTCGCAGCAGCCACCTGAACCATCATGAAACCGCTGTGCAACCCACCTTTTTTCGTAAGAAAGGTCGGCAGACCACTCATAGACTGGTTCATGAGTTTCTGTATGCGCTGTTCGGAAATATTAGCGATCTCGGCCATCGCGATCGCAAGTGCATCACACGCAAACGCAACAATCTCACCGTGAAAGTTCCCGCCACTTAAGATCTCGCGCTCTCGACTAAAGACCAGCGGATTATCGGTCACCGATCGCACTTCTCGTTCGAGTACGGATCGCGCGAAACTCAAAAGATCACGACTCGCACCGTGAACCTGCGGAATACAACGAAAGCTGTACGGATCTTGTACCCGATCGCAGTCGGCATGAGACTTCGCGATCGCGCTCGGACGCGGACCCAAGAGCTCGCGCATGTGCCGCGCGACAGCGACTTGTCCTGGATGCGGCCGCAGAGCCTGAATCTTTGAATCAAAAGCGGCCGCTGTGCCTCGCACTGCTTCGAGACTCATCGCACTCGCCGCGTCGGCAAAATCCGCGAGGTGTTCGGCATCCAGAAGCGCTAGTGTCCCGATCGCCGTCATGAACTGGGTGCCGTTGATCAAGGAAAGGCCTTCTTTCATCGTCAAGCGCAACGGCCTCAGGCCGATTTTTCGAAGTGCCGCTCGACCGGAAAGAATCTCGCCTTTGTAACGAGCACGCCCTTCACCGATGAGCACGAGTGCCAAATGCGCGAGCGGCGCAAGGTCCCCACTGGCTCCTACGGATCCCTGTTCCGGGATACACGGGCAAACCCCACGATTGATGAGCGCGATCAGCTGTTCGATCAACTCGACACGTACACCGGAAAATCCCAGCGCTAGGGATTGCGCACGCAGGAGAAGCATCGCGCGCGAGACCGTGTCCGACACGAGCGGACCCACGCCGGTCGCATGCGAACGAACAATGTTCATCTGAAGTTCGGCGATGTCCTTCTGAGCGATACGAACGCTGGAGAGCACGCCAAAGCCGGTGTTCACGCCGTACATCACCTTTTCGGCGCGAACCTCCTCCTCCAGAAAACTGCGTGACTCGATAATCCTTTTGAGCGCACCCGGGTGCAGAGCGACTTTTGCTTCGCCGATCGCCACGGCACGAACGCCCTCGAGCGAAAGGCCGTGCTTGTTGTCGGAAAGACCCAGAAAAACAGTTCGTGTTTTTACGGTTCGCGTTTTTACGGTTCGTGTTTTTGATGAGGCTCTTTTACGTGTCATTATAATCGTCGCAGTCGTCGCAATCGTCTGTTCCGTTGTCTATTAACGGGTCTACTTTCGTTACGAAACCTTTCGCAAAAGTTTCTGATACGCATCGACAGGGTTCGCCTGGCCGAAGATCGCATGACCCGCTACAAACGTGTCGGCACCGGCTTTACGCGCTGACTGAATCGTCTCCGCATTGATCCCACCGTCGATTTCGATACGAAAACTTTGAAAACCCGGCTTCGGTGCGCCATCACTGCGTGCCTTATGAAGTGTCTCCACTTTCTTCAGCGCGTTCGGCATGAACTTTTGTCCGCCGAACCCTGGAAAAACGCTCATCACCAGCACGAGGTCGATCTCGCCAAGCAAATTCAGCACGGACTTGATCGGCGTATCCGGATTGAGCGAGATCCCCGCACGAACACCAAGGTCGCGGATCTTTCGCAAGAGTGCTTTCGGTGATTTCGAGGTCTCAACATGAATCGTGATCAGGTCGGCCCCCGCTTCCACAAACGGTTCGATCCAACGCTCCGGCTTCTGCACCATGAGATGGCAATCGAGAAGCGCTTTTGTTTTCTCCCGAAGGCTGTGCACAACAACGGGACCGATCGTGATGTTCGGAACAAAATGTCCATCCATCACATCGACATGAAACCACGCGGCTCCGGCCTCTTCGAGAGGGCGCATCGACTCCGAAAGTTTCGAGAAATCTGCTGACAGGATCGACGGCGCGATCACGGGCGTACTGACCTTGGATGTATCGGAGCGTGTCTTCATTCAGTTAACCCCATGTGAGCGGCTGGCCGTCTCTTGATTTTCCGCGAAACCAATCGGTCGCCGCCATAGCCGTCTTTCCTTCAGGTTGTACCGTGAGAAGCTCGAGAGGTCGATCAGAGAAACCCAGATACACGCGCCCCGAGATCATCGCGACGACGCCTGGCTGTAGGTTCACGGCGTCGGGAGTAGTTTCGAGTACGCCGCGGGCGATGGACGTTTGTAAAATCTTGAGTGTGCCGCCAGCGATCGGTGCGACCGTTCCCGGCCACGGCTGAAAAGCGCGAACCTTTCGTTCGACGGCTTCGGCGCGGTCGGTCGGTGCCAATACCCCGTCTTCTTTCCGAATCTTCTTCGCTACGGTAACGCGTGCTTCGTCCTGCACGACCGCTTTCCATGGTCCATTGTGGAGCAGGCGTGTGACACCTTCCTCGACACACTGGGCTCCGAGCCGCGCGAGCGTGTCGTGGAGTTCGGGCGTCGCCGTCGTCGCGGTCAGCTGGACTGTCTTTGTGAGCAGCACTCCACCCGAATCCAGACCCTCGGCCATCTCCATCAACGTCACACCGCTCTCCGAATCACCGTGAAGAATCGCCGCCTGAATGGGCGAAGCCCCTCTCCACCTCGGAAGTAACGACGCGTGAACGTTCCACACGCCCGACGTCGGAGCGTCTAAAAACTCACGAGTCAGGATATGTCCGTAAGCTACAACGACTGCCAGATCGGGATTGAAATCTTTGAAACGCCGAAGCTCGCTCGGAGTCTTCAGAGTCTCGGGCTGAACGATCTTGAGCCCACTGGAAACCGCGGCCTGCTTAACAGGCGAGGCAGTCAGCTTCTGACCACGTCCTGCTGGACGATCGGGCTGCGTGTAAACGGCCACGATCTCCAGTTTTGTATTTTTTTCGTGCAATCGAATGAGCGCCTCAAGCGATGGAACCGCAAATCCAGGTGTGCCCATGAACACGATACGCATCAGGGCGTGCCCTCAGTCCTCTCGTTCACGAAGGACTTTTTTGATCGCCATCTCTTTTTTGATTGGACTGAGCCGCTCGATAAAGAGTTTCCCATCGAGGTGATCGAGTTCGTGCTGAACACAAACAGCCGGCAAGCCGTCCAGCGCCAGTGTTTTTGTCAGGCCATCGGCGTCTTGATACTCGACTTTGATTTTCTCGGAACGCTTCACTTCGCAGCTGTAACCCGGCACCGACAGACAGCCTTCTTTGAAAAGGATCTCGCCTTCGCGATAGATAATCTTTGGATTGATCAAGATGATCGGTTTCGGGTTTTTGATCACACCGGAAACGACTTCGCCACCTGCGGGCATCGTCTTATCGTCTTGGGCGTCTTCGAGTTCATGGTCTTCGGTCTCGTAGTCCGTGTCCATGACCACGATCTGCTTAAGGATACCCACTTGATTGGCAGCAAGCCCGACACCGGGTGCGCTGTACATCGTTTCGAGCATGTCATCGGCCAGTTTGCGGAGCTCTCTATCGACCCGATCAATGGGTTTCGCCTTCTTTGCGAGAACGTCGTCAGGGAATGAGTAAATCTTCAGCTTAGCCATTTTTTCTCGTCAGAAGCAGTACCGCCAGGAAACCGAATACAACACTCGGGGCCCATCCAGCAACCAGCGGCGGCAGCATGCCGTTCTCCCCTAAACTCAACCCGACAGAGTAGAAAATCCAATAAAAAAACGTGATCGCTAAGCAGATCCCGAGGTCTTTGACGACGCCCCCTTCGCGTGATCGTCGCACGGAAAACGGGACGGCAAGCATGCACATGATCAATGGAATAAAACTGAGGCTGATTCGGTAGTGAAACTTGACTTCGAAATGACGTGTGTCGACGCCCGTCTCTTTTGTCTTCTGAATGTATTGATAAAGCTCTTTGATCCGCAGACCTTCGACTTCTTTTTCGATCTCCTGAAAATCCGACGGCCGCTCCTCGATCATCAGCGTCTTACGTTCAAATCCCTTACTCACGGGAAACCAGTCTTCACCGGAAAAGATCGTCACCGTTCCGTTCATCAACTCCCAGTTCTTACCGTTAAAAACAGCTTCTTTTGCGTCGAGCAGCTGCACCAAGCGAAAATCGTCATCAAAAGTGTATACGCTCATTCCAAGAATCTTCTGTGACTTGGGATCGAAACGCCGCAAATTGTAGATGAGATTGGCCGAGCGGTACCAGATCTTGTCCTGCTTGATGTCGATATAAAAGTCCGAGCGGCCCATCATGTCTCGATGGTAGAAAACGGTCTGCTTCCGAAAAACCGGCGGCAAGATGCGATCCTGTAAAAAAACCATGAAACAACAGATCATGAACACGACTGACAGAATCACGGACATGACCTGTTTGAGACCCACACCGATCGAAAACATGGCCGTGAGTTCGTTCGTCCGCGTGAGGCCTGAAAGCGTCAGTACAGTCGCCATGAGAACGGAGGGCGGTGCCATCCGTACAAAGATCTGGGGCAGTTCCATGAAGCGATAGAATACGACCTGTGAGGCGGGGTACTTCGACGCCAGGAGTTCGCCCAGCAAATCTTGGAAAAGATAGAGTGCCGTCAACCCGAGCGCGGAGAAGATGAAGTTCTTGATGAAAGCTTCAGAAAGATACCGCGCTAGGATCCGCATCCAAGGTTCCATCCTAACCGCTTTTGGGGTATCATGGAACAGCCAATCATGAAGAAGAAGATCCTCGAGAACGTCCTGTCGCTGGCCATCGCGTTGTTTCTTGTCCTCATTATTCGATCGAGTGTGATCGAGGCTTATAAAATTCCGTCTGGTTCAATGATCCCCACGCTTCTTGTCGGCGATCATATCTTCGTCAACAAGTTTGCGTATGGACTCAAGGTTCCGATCGTCGAGTGGCTCGTGGATGATCCCGTTTACATCTTTCGCCGAAACGGTCCCAGTCGCGGAGACATCATCGTTTTCAAGTATCCTAAAGACGAAAGCCTCTACTACATCAAGCGCGTGGTCGGCTTACCTGGCGACTCCGTCGATTGGAAAAACAAACAGCTCTGGATCAACGACGAAAGGGTCACGCGCGAACCGATCGGCCTGGATCGCGCACGTGCCATTTTCGAAAAAATCGACAGCGAGAAGTACGGTTTAGAGAGCCTTGAGATCTACGACGAGAACATCGCCTTAGGGAGCGACCGCAGGGAGCATCTTATGATGCTCGACTCGAACAACTACCTCAGTCTGAGCCGCGGCCCATGGAAAGTACCCCCTGGGATGTACTTCGTGATGGGTGACAATCGCGATCACTCGAACGACAGCCGCTTTTGGGGCTTTGTACCCGAAAAAAACATCAAAGGTCGCGCGATGGTGATCTGGCTTTCTCTCTGGCTCGACTTTTCTGATTGGTCACAGTCGGCATTCAAGCCGTCTCGAATCGGAACGATTCTTAAATAATTTTCGCGAAAAAACGTACGAGCTTTCGAGCTGCGGTTTTCACGGAAGACGGCGATCGGTTTAACACCCGCGCGAAAAGTGGTCCGACACGGTAGTAGACTCCAATCACCCCACGACCCATGCGTGAGCGACTTAAGACCTCGTCTCGAAACCGGTAAAACGGAAGGACTTCGTCCGACGTGAGTCCATCGGCCAACGCCGTGATGACAAAACATTTCTGATCCATCAGCGATGCCAAAGCGGCGTTGAACTCCGCTTTGTGCAGAGGTTTGTTCGCAACGACATACTTGCGAATCGTCTCGCTACAAAGCGCCTGGTAGTCGGCCCCTTTCGAAAAATCGACGTATTTTCCGAGGTATTGCTTGAGCCGAGGAACGTTCTTTGGATTTTTCGTCCGATCGTAGAGTTTTGCAAGATCCCAGAAGATCCCCGTGATCAAAAGTTTTTCGTTTTGCTCTTCCTTGGCTTCAAAGTGACGGGGTGAGAGGTCCTCTGCTTTCACGCCTTTCCAATCACCAAGAATCTTTAAGTACTGATTGAAGAGCTGAATAGCTTCACTGAATCTTTTACTTTCGTACGAGGCAATACCTGCCCGCGCGATCTCGATGCGTCGCTGAAACTGCTCCGTCTTCTGACGTGCCTGAAGGTCGGAGATCGACTGCTTGATCTGACTGCGGAGATGGTCAAAACTCGATGTCTCTCCACCACCTGCGCCCGGAGGCGGCGTTTTTTCGTCGGTATCGCCCACAGATCTATCCTACACCGCTCGGATCCAGATCAACAAGAACACTGACCATGGCAGGACGTTCGTGCCTTCTGACCCACTGTAACGTTTGGTGGAGCGTTTCAATGCGATCTGAAAAGAAGAGAAGATCGAACCGAAACTGTCCAGCGACACGGCCCACCCACGCTGGCACCGGACCCAAGACCCGCGTGGCTCCCGCCGGGATTCGACTAAACGCCATCGCAAAACGTTCGGCCTGGGCGCTGTCGCGCGACTGAACACGGACACGGGCCATGCGGACAAACGGTGGATAACCGAGCGCCCGACGGGCCTCGGATTCGCCCGTATAGAACTCATCGCGGGTCATTCGTCCTTGAACAACTTGAAGTACCGGGTGAGCAGGTTCAAAGGTCTGAATCAACACCCGCCCCGGACGTTCCGCGCGTCCGGCTCGACCTCCAACCTGTGTCAGAATCTGCAGTGCGCGCTCATGGGCGCGGTAGTCCGGAAAAACAAAGAGCTGATCAGCAAGCGGCACCCAAACGCGTGTGACGTTTGGAAAATCATGCCCTTTAGCAAGCATCTGTGTACCCACTAACATCTGTGTCGCCCCCGAGCGAAAGCGATCCAAGATGTCCTTGAGTCGACTCGCGCTCGTGACTTGATCGCGATCGAGACGGTCGATCACGACACCGGGGAAGAACGACGCCAGCGTTTCCGTGAGCGACTCCGTTCCGAGTCCGATCGGAGAACGAAGGCCTTCTTTACACTCGCCGCAGATCTCGTTCCAGAACTCGCTGTGACCGCAATAATGACACTTCAATCGCCGAATGCCGGCGTGTGCCGTGAGTGCCACCGAACAGTCGGGACAACTGGGACTCGCTCCGCACGCGGTACAAACGACCGCCGGAGCAAAGCCTCTCCGATTGAGAAAAACCATCACCTGTTCACCACGGTCAAGGGCTTCGCGAACCGAAGTGACGGCGTCCGGGTGGTACCAACCACGATCGGGACCGCCGATGCTCCCTCGAGCCAGTCCACGCAGATCAAAAATATCCCATGCCGGTTCCGATCCGCGCGCCCGCTTTGACAAGCGACTCCAAGCGATTTTCTGCTCACGCGCGCGCGTCCACGTCTCAATACTGGGCGTTGCCGAACCCAGAACAATGGGGATCTTCGCACGTTTAGCTCGTACGAGCGCAACGTCACGGGCATGGTAATGCACACGATCCTCTTGCTTGAACGATGGGTCATGCTCTTCGTCGACAACGATAAGACCTAGATGACGAAGTGGCGCAAATACAGCTGAACGCGCACCTAAAACGACACGCGCTTCGCCGTTTACAGCTCGTCTCCACAGGCATCGACGAACGCCATCCGATAGAGCCGAGTGCCATACCTCGACGTCGCAACCCAGTCCTGCTTGAAAACGCTGCTCCAGTTGCGGAGTGAGCGCAATCTCCGGAACGATCACAAGAACCGACTGTCCCTTTGCGAGCGCCTGTCGGGCCCATTCGATATAAACCCGTGTCTTACCGCTACCTGTGATGCCGTCCAAGAGCATGGGTTTCTCGGTCAGCGCTTCGACTGCTGCTTTCTGCTCGGTGTTCAACACCTCGAGCTCGGACGGCTCCGCTGTTTCAGCGATGGCTGTTTTCGCACGTGCTTTTCTTTTCTTGTCTTCGAACTCAAAGACAAGTCCGGGTACGGCAACACCTAAGACTTCGCCAATCGGTGTCTGGTAGTATGACTGAACCCAGCGACAGAGGTCCAAAATGTCTTCGGGAACCACCGCCCCCGTACGATCCAGCTCACCGAGGGACTTCAATACCGAAAGTTCCGGATCCGCGGCTCCTCGTTCCCGTGGCGGACCGACGACATACGCGTGTGTCCAACCGCGCCCGAACGGAACACGAACACCCATTCCGACTTTGACCGTCTCGGTTTGCGTATCCTCCACGCGATAGGAAAACAGCTGGTCCACGGGACGTGGAACAGCAACATCAACAATCCATGACGTCTTCATCGCAGATAGGTTTCGTAACTCTGAAGGACCGCACTCACATTGGAAGGAACAGAGATCGTTTCCGATCCGACGCTGGTCCACGGAACTCTTTTAGCCGCTTGGACATCCGTAAGCGTCGCTGAAAAGATAGCTTTGTCGCCTTGGAGAACCTGTATCACTCCCGGCACCATCGCACCTTGGCGCGTCTGAATCCTCGCAAATCGAAACTCGAGGCGTGAAAAAAGAACGCGCACCGGCATACTGCTACTCTTCTCGAGCCAAAGCTCACTGGGGTCTGAGAGATCTGGCTCTCCTGTTTGCTTTTTCACGACCCACGCAAAACCGCCGTCCCATCGCTTGACGACCGTGACGTCGGCACGACCGCGATCCAAAGCCGGAAGCGGTTTCAGATCGTTCTCGGTGGGCAGGTCGATCCCCGCCCGTCGAAGAACCCAACGAACAGCGTCGGTCTCCGAACAAAACCAAAGACAATCGACGATCCCTTGCATTCCATTCGTCGCGGTTCGTACATGCAACTGCCTGGAACCCGTGCGAACAACCGCTCCGTCCGGCGTTTCGGTCCGCCACATAAGCTTGGCCGTCGACGGCTCCCACCAAAGACGATCTCGGAGTAGAACACCGCTCGACTCATCCGCTGACTCGCGGATTTCATACACAAGCATCATCGGTGTGAGCTTGGCGCGATTGCCCGAGAGCTTGAGCGGGATCGCGTGCGAGAGCAAGATAGCTTCTGCATGCGGCCCTACGAACAGGACTAACGCGAGTAAAAAATTAGCTCTGACGCGCGAGTTGGCGAACAAGTTCTAAAACCCCCGATCGAAGTTCCGGCCTCTTGAGTGCCATGGCGAGCGTGGCGTGAATATAACCAAGTCGATCGCCCACATCAAAACGCTCTGCCGAGAATTGAAACGCAAAGACCGACCGAAGTCGAGCTAAAGCCTCAATTCCATCCGTAAGCTGAATCTCGCCTCCGCGCCCGGGTTTGACGCTAGCAAGACATTCAAAAATCTCCGGTTCAAAAACATAGCGACCGGGAATCGCGTACCGACTCGGAGCTCGTGCAGGCTCTGGTTTTTCAACCACCGTGCGGATCCTCATCAAGTTTTTTGAAATCGAATCGCCGCCCACGATCCCGTATTTTGATACTTCGGTCGGTGGCACTTCCATCACACCAATCACAGAACCTTTTTCGCGTTCGAAACAATCGATCAACTGTTTGAGACAAGGAGGATCGGAAACCATGACCTCGTCGCCGAGCAGGACAGCGAACGGTTCGTTACCGATGACTTCGCGAGCGGTTAAAACGGCGTGACCGAGGCCGAGTGGTTCTTTCTGTCGTACCGAGATCACCGTGCACGTCTCGGCTGCACGCCGGGAAAGCTCTCTCAGGTCCCGCTTGCCACGTTTCTCAAGCGTGTCGTCTAATTCATAATGGTAATCAAAGTAATCTTCGATCGCACCCTTGCCGCGCGCCGTAACAAGAACGATTTGCTCAATTCCGGAGGCAACGGCTTCGTCAACGATGTACTGGATCGTTGGAACGTCGACAATGGGCACCATTTCTTTCGGGACTGTCTTCGTCACGGGCAGGAACCGAGTTCCCAAACCTGCTGCGGGAATAACCGCCTTACGCACCTTCATTGCGAGAAGAGGTCTCATAAAAGGCTTGGGCAAGCAACGCCCGGACGCAGGCCGCAAAATCCGCCCAGCGCGTCAACCCGCGTCTCGCCCGAGAACTGAGCCCGAGAGCTAAGAAAAGATGATACGCTGGTACCGCATGTTTCATACCGTTTCGTTGAGAACTTCTTTGTCGACCCTGTGGTTCAGTTTGGTTTTTTTCGGCTCGCTGAATGCTAGCTGGGCGGCTGATTTTCAGTCCCCACGCACCACCGGTCTTGGCGGCGCTGGAGTGGCCGGCCCCTTGACCAATGATTCGATTTATCTCAATCCGTCCTACGCTTCGTTTCTGGAAGCGTACAGTGTCTCGGGCTCGTACTCGTCGGTTCAGGACCCAACGAACGAGGGGCGCTTACTTAACGTTTCGGTGGTCGACGGACGATCACCTCTCTTTCAAGCAGGTGTTGGTTATACAGTTCGCCCGCGCGATGCCTGGGTTCACCTCGGCGCTTCGAAAGCCGTCGCCAACCGTGTGAGTATCGGTGTCGGCGGTAAACTCATCATGGATCGTGGCAAGCCTGACGCGAAGGAAGGAACCGTCGCGCTGACCGTTTTGCCGTCCGATTGGCTTCAACTTTCTCTCGTCGGCGACAATCTCATTGGCGACAAAGATGGCGCCGAAAAATATCACCTCAATCGCGAAGTCATTTTGGGAACGAAGTTGCTCGTGATGGGAATGGTCGTCGGCTACATCGACCCCCATTTTTTTCCGTCACCGCATGACAAGGGAAACCGTTTCGGATTCTCACTCGGTGGCGAGCTCACGATCTTCAAGGATTTCTTTGGACGCATCGGCTATTTCCGTAACACCAATGTTCCGTACGCATCGGTACGCGGACAAGGACTAGGACTTGGGCTGGGTTGGATGGCCCAACGCATATCGCTCGATTATGCCTTTCAACGGATGCAACGCTCGATCGCGGGCATCGGAAACGCTAACTCCCACGTTTTTGGTGCGACGATATTCTTCTAAATAAACTCGCTCGAGTAATACGATCGCCCGATCACGTGTGACGGGTTGATGATCGAGGACGCGCCCCTGATCCACGATCAGATAGCGTTCGGATGTCGCAAATGCGAGCGCAATATCGTGGGTGACACAGAAACAGATACAACCTTCCTGACGCAAACCCCTCAATGCATCGAGCACGAGATACTGGTAATCGAGATCAAGGCGACTCAGAACCTCGTCGAGTAAGAGTACTTCGGGCCCCTGAACAAACGAACGCGCGAGCGCGACTCGCTGGATCTCTCCACCGCTCAGCTGGTCCATAGAACGATGAAGCAAGGGTGCGAGACCAAAAACCCGAACGGCCTCGACGACGGCCTTTTCCGGATCTGAACGACGCGAATGATAGGTTCCGAGCTCCACCGCTTCACCCACACTCAAAGGAAAAACCCACGTCGGTTCTGGGCCCAGATAGACACCCACAGGACGCCCTGAGGACTCGGCAGCTCCAGCAACACCGGCGATGCTTCGAAGAATCGTGCTCTTGCCCGCGCCGTTACGACCTAGGACATACACAAGACTTCCGGGCTCGCATTCAAAGCTTGCTCCCGAAAAACGACGATCGAAAACCGGGATTTCAAACTCCATAAACCGCTCCGGGAGAAGTGCGCCGCTTACGCGCACCCGAAACGAGAACAACCAGCAGTGGAGCGCCCAGAATCGTCGTCACGACACCGACGGGAACAACGCGGTCCGAAACAAGCGATCGAGCGACGAGATCGGCGAGGGCTAACAGCGCTCCTCCCCAAATAGCCGACGCCAGAATCACACGCCGGTGAAGCGAGCCCACTGCAAGACGAATCATCCACGGCACAACCAACCCGACAAAACCAATCATGCCGGCAACGCTCACGGCAAGTGCGACTTGGAGAGCGACGAGCATGAGCATTTGAAAACGAAAACGATGCACATTGATGCCGAGACTCGTGGCCGCCTCACGTCCCCAAAGCAGACAGTCAAGACGTCGGCTCTGCATCAGTCCAAGCATGACGGATAGGACCGCCAAACAGAGAATGAGGATTCCGGTCGTGAACCCGTACCGACCCAGATCTCCCGTCATCCAAAAAATCGCGTTGGCAATGCCTTGCGCATCCGAAAGCGCCATCCACAGCGCCACCAAGCTCGAACCAACAAGCCCCATGAGAAGACCCACGAGGATCAGTCCCTCATCGCGCACGCTCGGCTTGCTTGCGGTCCACAAAATAATCCCTCCAAACAAAACCGTTCCCGCAAAACCTCCGAGGCTGCCGATCCAAACGTAGCCGGCCCATCCCAAACTGAGTGTGACCACACAACCGAGTGCGGCCCCCGCACTGAGACCAAGCGTCGTGGGTTCACAGAGAGGATTGCGAAAAAGTGTCTGGAGCATACAGCCGCTCGTGGCAAGCAGTGCTCCAACACCGAGCCCGAGTAGTGTTCGCGCCATCCGAAGTTCTAAAATCGCTTCGCGCGGTAATCCACGTGCTGGACCGATATGCCACGAAAGCGCGAGCGCTACGGCAACCAACGCGAGCCCTAAGACCACCGTCCACCGCATGGAGTTCATTTTCATCGCAACCCCCGATCATCTGCCTGGACGTCTGCCCCGTCGTACGCCCCATCGTCCGACGGCAGACTACGAACGAGCGCGGCCAGTGCGCGCGGAAATCGTAAGGTCGGTCGCAGCACACGCGGGTCTTCCACAGCTTCGGTTCGCAAATGAAAACGTGCCAACCGATCGCGCGCCTGCTTCACCGCTCTCTCACCGATCCCACCAACTCCCTGCCCAAGCGCAATCCAGATCATGTCAGGTTTTGCAGCGACGATCTGCTCCGTCTCCACGGTCACATACGATCGATTCGAAGACGCGAACACATTTTCTACGCCGGCCTCGCGTAACCCGTCCGTGATGAACGAACCGCCCGCGATCAGCGTCCACGGTTCGATCCCCACCACCAGCGCGACGCGCGTGACCCCCGTTCGACGACCTGTGCGCTCAGCTCGAAGCTTTCGCAGTTCCTCTTTTGCACGCTCCCAGTCTTGTTGGGCCTCGGACCATCTCGAACCCACTTGAAAGAGGCGAGCCAACGACGCGGCGGTCGCTTCGATTCCGCCGAGCGTCTTGGAGTCGTAGGTTTCAACTTTGATTCCGGTTCTTTCGATTCTTTCGACTTCGAGACGCGCGTTCCCGTCACGCGACGCCAACACATGGGTGGGACGGAGACTCAAAAGTTTTTCGAAACTAAGACCATCGTACGAACCGATGCGTGGAATCTCACGAACCCACACCGGCTCGTCGGCAAACTCAACGGCTCCGACAAACGTCGGACATGCGACGGGTGTACCGCACAGATCGCCAGCAATCTCCGCAAGAGCGGGAGTAAGTGCGACAGCTCTCAGTGCAGACACCGATTCAGCGTGCGCCAAAAAGAATGGGAAAAGAACGACGTACAACGGAGAAAACACCGCTTAATGTTTTACGGCAAATCGAGAAGTTCGTCCATGTCGGCCTCATACGGAAGAAGCGCGACAAAGGCGAGAACGAGTGCTGCCATCAGGCCGCCTTCGTGTGGACCCGAACTGAGATGCACCACGCTCGCCACCAAAAGACTGATGAGACTGTAGACAGATCGCGGCTTTCGCGCCCAACTCCCGCCTGCTGCGGTTAGCCATCCAGCCACAACGGCCCATGGGCTGATCAGCGCTAAGATGCCGGATAAGAAAGCGAGATTCTTTTTTACTTTAAAGCGTCCGCGAAAATAACTCAGCGGCGAAAACGTATGCGCGACAAGCGCTACGAGCGTCACCCAGAACCACCATGCTGATTCGTGGAGTTCTGTGAAAGCGTTCTGCCAACCATGCTCAAAAGCTGCCAGCCCAAAACCTGCGCCCGCAATCGCAACGCCGCGTAGGAAATCGAATGTCAGTTCGTACGGAAGATGCTCCGGGTCCCGATCCAAGCGCCAGATGCCGATCAGCGTACCAAAGCCTAGCCAAATCCACTCCCACTGCTCAGGCACGAGAGCTACTCCCAGCACGCAGCTGTTTCAATCGATAGAAAAGCAATCCGAGCGCAAGCAAGAAAACGAAGATCGAAACGAACTGACTGGTCGAAAGCACGTCGTCGATGACAAACCCGCGAATCGTGTCACCACGAAACTCTTCAACGATCGACCGAATGGGTGGGTACGCGACGAGGTACACAAGCACGACTTGTCCATCGAACTTCTTTCGGTTGAAAACCAACATCAGACCGATCGTGACGATGAACATCGCAACCGCTTCGTAAAGCTGCGCCGGATGCAACGGAATCCCACGCAGATGCACATCGACGAGTGGCGAATCGAGACGCACACTCCATGGCACGTCGGTCGGACGACCGTAACAACAACCCGCCATGAAACATCCGAGACGCCCAAACGCATGGGCCACGGTAAGACCTGGAGTCATGATATCGAGAGCTGGCCAAATCGCTATCTTGTGACGTCGAAAATAAAACCCAAGAACGGGTACCGCCAAGAGAAGGCCGCCGTAAAATACGAAGCCCCCCTCCCATACACGAAGAATGCCCATCAGATCGTTCTGATAATCTGACCAGCGTGTGATGATGAACAAGATGCGAGCACCCAAGAAGCCGGAGAAAAGCGCCCAAAAGGCGGCGTCGACATAAACCTCCGGTGACTTACCCACGCGCATGGCTTGCTTTTGAACGATCTTGATCCCAACCAAAAAACCGATCGCAATCAAAAGACCGTACGAGTAGATCGGGACAGGACCTATTTTGAGGAGCAGTGGGTACATCGTTACGCTCCCATGGTTCGGGACGCTTCGGTTATATTCTTTTTCTTAAACAGATCCCACATCATGAGTCCCACACCGACACAGATCGCCGAGTCGGCAACATTGAACGCAGGGTAATGATAGACGCCCCAGAAAAAGTCGAGAAAGTCGACCACGTATCCGAGACGAATGCGATCAATGAGATTACCGATCGCCCCCGAGAGCACCAATGAAAGCGCGGTCGCCATCAAGCGGTCTTCGCCTTTGAGAGCCCGGAAGAGGTAACCAATCACACCCAGTGCCACGAGCGGCACCACCACAAAGAACGGAATTCGAAAAGCGGAGTGTGCATCCGCGAGGAAACCAAAGGCCGCGCCTTTGTTGCGCACATAAGTGAGGTGAAAAAATCCGTCGAGAATCGGCACGGACTTACCCACGTAGAAGTGTTCAATGACGAGCACCTTCGTCCATTGATCGATCACGATAAAAACTGGAACGATAAACGCCAGAATCTTCCACTTCACGGACAGTTTTCGAGCCATGTTCAGGTCAACGCCTCCGCGCAACGATCGCAGACTTCATCATACTCATGTGTCGTGCCCTTTGATTTTCCAATGGATTCAGAAAAAGTCCAGCATCTTGGACATTTTGTACCCGTGGCACGACCGACATCGACTTTAGGGTCGCCCACCGCCGTTTTTCGCGACACCTGACTCACCAGAAAGAACCGAGCCGCGTCTTCCCCCGTCGAGTCAAACTGTCTCCAAAGTTCCGCGCTCGCATGCACCGTCAATGCGGCCTCGCGAGGGTGTCCGATCGTTTTGGCCGTTCGCGCTTCCTCGAGAGCTTTCATGGCATGATCACGCAAGACCCAGAGGGTGTCATACTTTTCGACAAGCCCGTCGTTGAGCCATGCCGTCACATCCGCCTGCGGAAACTCCGACAAAAAGATCGAGTCTTTCATATCAAAACTGAGCCCCGATTTTTTTGGAAGATAACCCCACGCTTCTTCGGTCGTGTAGGACAAGATCGGTGCGATCGTACGCAGAAGTGCTGAACCCAGTAGCCACATCGCCGTCTGTGATGAGCGCCGTTCGATCGAGTTTTTTCCTGCCGTGTAAAGGCGATCTTTTAAAATGTCGAAATACCGAGCCGACAGGTCGACCGAACAAAAGTTAACCAGCTCATGGTACACGCCATGAAACTCATAAGCGTCATAGCTGCCGAACATCTTTCCAAGAACCTGTGCCGTTCGCGCAAGCGCCCATCGATCAAACTCACGAACATTCGTCAGCGGTACTGCATCTTTGGCTGGATCAAAATCAAACAGGTTTCCGAGCAAGAAACGAATCGTATTGCGAATTTTTCGATAACTTTCGGAAACGCGATCGAGACTCTCTTTCGAGAAGGAGATGTCCTTGCGGTAGTCCTCGAGCACCACCCAAAGCCGCAGAATATCAGCACCAAAGTCGCGCACGATATCGAGCGGCGACGTCACATTGCCTTTCGACTTCGACATCTTCTTGCCGTGTTGGTCGTTGATAAATCCATGCGTGAGAACCGCCTTGAACGGCGGCTTTCCACGTGCCGCAACCGCAGCCAGCAACGACGTCTGAAACCAGCCACGATGCTGATCGCTGCCTTCAAGATACAAGTCAGCTGGCCATCCCAAACCGCGAGCTTCGCAGACAGCGGCATGACTCACACCCGAGTCGAACCAAACATCTAAGATATCTTTCTCTTTTCGAAGCTCTCCGGAACCGCAGCCATCACACTTAAAGTTTCCAGGGAAAAGTTCTTTTGCAGAGGCCTCGTACCAAATCTCCGGACCTTTCTTAGCGATCAACCCGGCGACGTGTTCAAAAATTTCGGGTTTCGCGATCTCTCGATCACAGTCCGCGCAATAGAAAACGGTGAGCGGCACACCCCAAGTGCGCTGCCGGGAGATACACCAGTCCGGACGCGACTCGATCATTCCTAAAATTCGATTGATGCCCCACGAGGGCACCCATTCGGTGGCGTGAATTGCCTGTGTCGCTTCTTTTCGAAGCGAACGCTGATCGGTACCGTCGGGATCCACGGCTATGAACCACTGTGGAGTGGCTCGAAAAATAATCGGATTCTGACAACGCCAACAGTGCTGATAAGCGTGCTCGATATCGGTGTGCGCAACCAGATGTTTTGAACTTTTAAGTTTTTCAATAATAGGGGCGTTTGCCTTGAAAACAAAAACACCCTTCATTTCGGCATACTCGTCCGTGTACTTGCCACCACCATCGACTGGCGAAAAAATCTCAAGCCCGTACTGTAAACCTGTCCGATAGTCGTCGACACCGTGTCCAGGTGCTGTGTGGACGAGCCCCGTGCCGGACTCCTTCGTCACGTGCTTTCCGAGAACGAAAAGCGATTTCTGATCGGCGATGAACGGATGCTTGGCATGCGTTTTCTCAATCGCGCTACCACGAAAAGCTCCGAGTCGTTTCGCATGGGAGACGCCGGCAAGGGTCATCGTCGCGTCGACCAACTCCGTCGCCGTGATCCAAATCTCTTTGCCCTCGACGGTATCCACCTGAGTCGCCGTGTAGTCAAAGTCCGGGTGGAGCGCGATCCCTCGGTTTGCCGGAAGCGTCCACGGTGTGGTCGTCCAGATCAGCGCAAACACAGCCTGCGAAGTTTTCAACTCCGACGCGAGACCGGGAACGGCTTTCGATAGCGCTGCCCGCGCGTCCGTATCCAGCTCGAACTTTACCGTGATCGAAGGACTTCGCTTCTGTGCGTACTCGATTTCGGCATCAGCGAGTGCGGTCTGGCACGAAGGACACCAAGAAACCACTTTGTTGCCGCGATAAACAAAACCGTTCTTCGCGCATCGACCCAGCTCACGAACGATCGAAGCCGCGTATTCGGAGTCCATGGTCTTATACGGGTGATCCCACTCTCCGAAGATCGACAGCCGCTTGAACTGCTCGCGTTGGATATCGATGAACCGGTCGGCATAAGCTCGACAGCGCGCGCGGATCTCACTGACGGAGAGATCCGACTTAGACTTTTTCTCTTTGGCGAGCTCAGCTTCGACCGCGAGCTCGATCGGCAAACCGTGACAATCCCATCCTGGAACGTACGCGGCCGAATAGCCCGCAAGATTCTTGTACTTGATGACCACATCTTTCAGAACCTTGTTGAGAGCGTGACCGATATGAATACTGCCGTTCGCATACGGCGGGCCATCGTGAAGAAGAAACTTTTTCGAGCGCGGTTTGGCGACCATCCGGTAATAAGTCTTGTCGGCCAGCCATTTTTCGATCTGCTTGGGTTCCTGCGTCGGTAAACCCGCTCGCATCGGAAAATCCGTCACCGGCAAATGCAGCGTCGCTTTGAAGTTTTCAGAAGAATCGCGGTTTTCGCTCACTGACGCTGAAACTACACCAAAACCAGGGGCGACTCAAAATCAATGGGCTCAAGCTCGTATCAGCTTCGGGTGTTTGACGCCTATAGCTACGCGTGCTACAGCCTTCCGAAATGATGGGGATAGCAAGACAGACGAAGCACAGGGCGAGACACTGGAGCGCATTTTTTTACACATCAATCGTCGCGGCCACACTGACCTGCGTCCTCGCGTCGGCATGGGCATCGACATCTGCACCGGCACCGAAGTCGGCCTGTATCTGGGCTTTGGGCGGTCCCGCGGATTATCCGGTTGAGCGTGTTTTCCCGAAGGTGGGACGGCTCGTGGGTCCAGACGGTGCGATTTTCATCCCGCGCGGGTCGCGCGCGTTTCAGATGTGGCGCGAATACTCGGCACCGTGGTTACCGGACACTGCCTTCGCGTTCCACTATCTCACCCCCGATCAAATCGTTTTAGCAGTGGCTGCTGCGACGAAAGCCGGGCTTCATATCGATAGCCGCTATGAGAGTTATCTCCGTCTCGAAGACTGGCTCGACCGATACTGGGAGACGTTCGGCACATCCGTTGGAAGCGATGGGGGGAACTATTCGATTTTTAGAATCGGCGACACGTTGGTTTTCACGATGTACGATCGGGTCGCACACGCCGTCGCTGTGACCCAGCTTCTGAAAGCCAACCCGCATGCTGTTTTTGTAGGTGGTGGCACAGTGAACTTTGTGGGTGCAAGCGATGATTATCGCAGCTGGGAAATTGATATCGATACGCGGAGGGGCTGGATCTCCGAGAAGGTCACGCCACACTATGAACGCGACGCGATCGGAGACGACGCACACGATCGCTTACTAGCGGAAACTATTCGTCGCACCGTCGTCAATCGGACCGGCGTCGACCCTGTTATCGAGATCGTCGACCCAAAAAGGCCAATCAAGCCGGCCGAATAAGCCAGCGGGAAAATAAGAACGGGGGCGTGTCCTAGCCCGAACCCCAGAGTACGAGGCCGTTGTCGAGCTGGGTTGCCAGTCCCGGCGACGTGCGGCTGATCTGAACGTACTCATCCACTTCAACGCTCGTCACTTCGATACGCTTTCCAAGCGGATGCTTGGAAACCACGCGACGAACATCTTCTGGAGCTTCGGAGACGACGTAGATCTCGTAAGCGCTGTCCGAGTCGGCGAGACCTTCGGCTTGTGCGCCAAAGAGAATTCCCTTTTTCGAAAGGTCGCGCAGCTGTTGCGCGAGACCTTCGAGATCACAGACGGCCGAGATCGTTTTCAAAATTTGAACGGCCATGTTGTCGTTCTGAAGCTTTGCTTCGCGACCGTTGTTCACAAACTGAACCAGACCCACTTCTTCGAGTTGATGAAGAATCTTGATGATCCCATCAGCTCCGCCCAAGCCCCGAACACCTTTCAACTTTGATGAAAGGACACGCGGTGAAAACGCGGTCGTCGGTTCGGTGAGAAGAAAACGCAGCAATCTTTGTTCAGCGCTCGAAAAGAGGATTGAATCTAAAGACGGCTTTTGCTTGGACTTACGTGCTCGCTCCATATAACTCCCAACTTCTTAGCCACCGCTTTGACAGCTTGCTCTTCACGAGCCCCAAATGCCCCGGGCGTATGACTATCGATATCGATCTGGCCAAGAATCTTGCCTTCAAGATCTCGGACCAAAACCACCAACTCCGATCGAGTCTCAAGACTGCACGCGAGATAGTTCTGTACTGCGTGAACATCCGGAACATTGATATCGCGATCTTCCGCTACGGCCGTGCCACACACGCCCGTCCCAATCGCAATACGCGTATGTTCCGTCTTAGCTCCAATGTACGGGCCAAGCTCAAGAACTCCATTTTTCAAAAAATAGATCCCAACCCAATCAAAATGATCCGAGACCAGCTTCACGTCTTTGACCGCTTCCGCAAGAAAACTGTCCGCGCATCCGGGACCGCAGCAATCGCCACATTCCCCTTTAACGATCAATTCCTCGCGACTGCTTTTCAAAGACTGAACTGAACCTGCATCTGTTGCCAATCCCGTCGATTGAGTCATGGAGCGCCTTGTATATCGTAAAATGACGCATGATGCACCTGCAAAGATATCCGAGCACTCGATAATTGTCGTCCGTGGCCCGACGGATGCAGCCCCTAGGGTACGGAAATAATCAGCAGTTACAGAGGCTTGAGAGCGAGCTAGCGACCGACAGGCCGTTCCCGATACTTTTCATGCGAATCCACGTGTCCGTCTTTGAAAGACAAATAATGTACTCCAGACGGAACCTCGACCACAAAGCCTCCGTCCTGGCGGGATTCGATTTCACCACCGAACGCTACCGTCGTACTAGCGCTTACAGTAGAGATCCTCTCGGCTAGGTCTAATGTCTCTGTCGTCATCACGCGAGCGCCTTCGATGATGTGAAAACGCACGTAGCTGCCCATGACTTCAGCGATCGCAACAGCACCATCGATGCTCAGTTCTACCGTGACTACGGACGATCCTAACGTAAACACCTCGTTCAGAGGCACGGGCACGACTGTGTAAGGCGGACTGTCTTCAACCACGCGAACCGCGCGGCCATCGCGACGGCTGTCTCGGCCACTTTCGTCCATCGGGCTGTCCCTGTACGCTTTTTGATCAATACGAATGAAAGATTCAACACCACCATTCGGCCGCTTCTGTAAAACATAAAACGCGAAGTCCGTCGTTTCAGGAGGTTTTGAAAACGCTGACAGATCCAAGGGAGTACCGGCCACAAACAAAGAAGTCTCGGGAGCGTTCGCATCGAGTGGGACTGCAAAAGGAGGCGAAAGATGCGGTCCTTCGTTCACGATGAAAACCGCGCGCCGTGTTTCATCGGTTCCTCTCACGGCGAATGCGGTGAGCATCTTCGCCTTATAATTCCAAAAAAACCCGCGTTCTCCGAGCATGAATGCCCCAAGCTTCTTTTCGACATCACCATCGAACGAGGCGCTCGCAACTACTAGATCGGGGAGCCTCCACAGCTTCTCCCACGGCCAGCGCGTCCGCAGGAGCAAAAGCGCTGTCTCATTACCGGTGCGCATACTCTTATAGTAATAATCTGAGTCCGACGGATGTGTTTGCATGCGGCCTACCGCATTGGCGCAGGTACTCGACGGAGGGGCCGTTCCAGTGGTCGCAAACGCGAGTCCGCCTGGCGGTACGATCGACAAAATACTCAACAACAACAGTTGAAACACCCCGAACATGCGGACGATTTAACACTCATACTGCATCATGTCAAGACGACGTACGGCGCGGTAACGAGAATTTCCTGAGAACACCCAATGTCCCCGCCAATGCAACCGCAACGACCGCGGCACCCCAACACTGAAGAGCATCGAATCGTTCGTCGAGGAAGACGACACCGCCAGCGACACCAAAGACCGGTGTCATCAACGCCATGAAACTCACGAACGACGCCGGCGCAAACCGGTAGGCTGACGTCATCGACTTCTGACCAAGAGCGCCGGCAAGACCCATGGCCAGCAATCGCAGCATCGTGAGGGCAGAAAGTCCAAACTGCGGAGCCTGCCAGTTCAACTGCGGAAGAGCCAGCGGAGCAGAACCGACGGTCGCGATCAACGCAAAGTAAAACACAATCAGATCATTGGGGACGCGCGAAGCCACGCGTTCGATACTGAGATACGAACATGCTGCGAAGAACCCGGCGAGCGTACCCATAACAACGCCCCAGCTGTAACGACCCGTCCAGTGGGTGTCGAAAGCACGCGGGTCGAGTTTGACGACCATCGCGAGTCCAATAAAGCCTAAAAAAACATAAGACCAGGAATTCTTCTTGGGCGTACGACCGCGCAGGCGATTCCAAACGGCGTCGAGAACACGCACGAAAAACGGCGCGCTGGCGCCGAGAACAACGGCTAACGAAAACGGTATGTACTCAATCGCGAAGAAGTAACAGTAGAGCGAGATGAAACCCATCGTTCCACGCGTGATGAGGATGCGACGTTCCCAGGGCGATGATCGAAAGACCGAGAGGCCAGCGGGCAACAAGAACGCGAGCACAAAGAGGAGATTGACGAAAGCGCGAAAGAAAACCACGAGCGCGTGGTCCAGATCTTTAGCGAGCACTTTTGTGAAAACACCCATGATCCCAAAGAGAGCGCCCGCCAAAACCATGAAACCAAGAGCGCGCTTCGGGTTCAATCGGAGCCCGTTTCCGAAACACCCCAACTCTTGAGCACGCGCTCGAGTTCTTCTTCACCACGAACTTTTTTGTATTTGGCTCCGCGGGTACCATGCACACGGTTCTGACACTCCGGCCAAGTGGCATGGCGCTCGAGTTTACCGTTGACATAACTCACATAGAATTCTTTTTCCTTGCTCTGGCCAGGCGGCGGGAGAGGTTTTGGCAACATCCCGATTTCCGCAACGGCGTACGCCGAGAGCGCGCCCGAAAACAGGCGTGGACGCTCGCCTCTTGAAAACGCCACCGCAATCGCATCGGCGCGTTCGTTACCCGGAACGTTCGCATGCCCACGAACGCGGTACCATTCGACTTCGACATCTGAGAGAACGGCATCGAGTTCGTTCCAGAGGTCCTGATTTTTTACAGGCTCACCTTGTTGAGTCGTCCAACCACGTCGTTTCCAATTGCTGATGAACTTGGTCGCCCCCTGGATCACGTAACTCGAATCGCTAGCGACGGTCACGCGCTTCAAGCCACGACGGGAGGCCTCGCGAAGTCCCTCGAGCGCTGCTTTCAGTTCCATCTGATTGTTGGTCACACCCGCACCACCGCCGCCCAATTCCACCACTTCTGCGACAGACTCTTGACGATCGGACGGATTAAGAATCCCTACGAGAACAGCGCCCCAGCCACCCGGCCCAGGATTGCCACTCGAAGCGCCGTCCGGAAAAATGATAACTGATCTCATTTGCTCTGTGTTTCGTGACATTGAACTGACAAACGTCCCTGATCCCTATCTTATACTTCTAAGACCCGATGGTTTTGAATTGGAAAAACATCACGATTCTTCAGCGACTCAAGGCGGATGAGACCGCAGCCCCCGATACTCCGAACGGGCCGGCTGGCAGCGCTGGAGTGAGTCACGATCTCGTCCTCGACACGTGTCTGCGCTCGGTCATCGTCGCGCCCGGGCCCATGGCCCTGCGTCTCGGTTGGACGCGATTTCATGGCACAGAAGCGTATGAGTTTCTCGTTCGGCTCGGCGCCGGGCTCGAGAGCGAACTCTTTGGTGAAACCGAGATCCAATCACAGATGCGCGCAGCGTTCGTGCATCGGCTTG
This sequence comes from uncultured Oligoflexia bacterium, assembly GCA_964549505.1. GTDB lineage: Bacteria > Bdellovibrionota > UBA1018 > UBA1018 > CAZJVD01 > CAZJVD01. Next base: position 31,637 of record CAZJVD010000004.1, on the reverse strand, counting down.
AAAACGACGCCGAACGCCGGAAAGTCTGGGGATCTTACTTTCAGAAGATCTTCGAGGACATCAAAGAGATCCGAACGCATTTTCTTCAGAATCACGGCGGTCAGTCCTACGGAACGATCGCACGAAAACTCGCGCAACCCAGCGACGGCGAGTCCGTTGTGATTTTGGGGGCGGGAGCGCTCGCGGAATCGGTGATTCCATACTTTTCAGGATTCTCGTTAACCGTTTGCAACCGCAACTCCGAGCGCCTCGAAAAACTTCGAGAAAAGTTTCAGGTTCCCGAGTATGCCCATGTGCGATGGACCGCCGACACGGGTGAAACGGCGACCGCTCTCAAAACGCATCACCATATGATCGCATGCGTGCCCGACAGTGTGTCTGACGACGCGCGCGTGGAACTGCGTCGTCTTGCTGAAGCGTCCCTCGCACGCAGTTCCCATCTCCATCTCGGGGTTCATGCAAAGGCCGAAGCCGGCGCTTGGGCCACACTCTCCAACGCGAAGTTTTTGTCCGATGTTTTCGCCGAACGGTCGCGCGGTGACGAGGTTCGCACCGAAGCCGCGAAACGTGCGCGCATGGCTTGTTTGGAAAAAGCACGCTTTCGAATTCTGCAAGCCCACGCGAACGATCACTCGGGCTGGGAGGAGTTGTACGCTTGGCCTCACGACTTCGCTTAGCGACACGGCGATCCTGGCTTGCGATGACCCAGAGTCGCTGGGTCGCCGCCGCACTCGAAAAAGCGAATCCCGGTACGACGGTGGAGCTCGTGCCCATCGAAACGCAGGGCGACCGCATCCAAGATGTCCCGCTGAGTAAGATCGAAGGAAAAGAATTTTTCACGGCTGAACTCGACCGCGCTTTGATCGACGGACAAGCAGATCTCGCTGTGCACTCCTTGAAAGACTTGAGTTTGGATCGACCGAAAGAGTTGGTCTTGGCTGGGATTCCAAAGCGTGCGCTGGCGCACGATATGATTTTGTTTCGGACCGATCGCTTGGCCGAGAAACGCCTCCGGATCGGCACGAGCTCGCCACGCCGACTGGAAAACCTTCCGGGATTCTTGAACTGGGCTTTTCCGGCCAACGGAGAGGGTTCGCGCCCTGAAATGCTCTGGCTCGAGATCCGCGGAAACGTGAACTCCCGACTGCTGCGCCTCAAAGAGCCCGCAAACTCTCCGCGCGCTCTTGATGGTGTCGTCCTTGCGCTTGCAGGGGTCTCACGTCTTTTTCAAAGCCCCGAGCACGCCGACAGCATGCGTGCGCTTCTCGGAGACACGAAGATCATGGTCGTTCCGACGAGTATCAGTCCCAGCGCTCCGGGACAGGGCGCCCTAGCGATCGAGTGCCGAAGCGACGCCAGTGAGGTGCGCGCGATGATCGCGAAACTGCATGATCCTACGACGGAAGCATCCGTACGAACGGAGCGCGCTGAACTCGAAAAGTGGGGCGGAGGCTGTCACCAGCGCTTCGGCGCTCACGCGTTCACACATCCCCGTTTGGGTAACGTCGTTCGAACTCTTGGAAAAAGTCTTCGTGGCGAAACGATTGACGAATGGCGCCTCGAGCGTCCTCCGTCCTTGAAAAATCGTTTCAGCGAGGACGTGCTTTGGGACGGTGGCGACGTTCGCGGGGATCCTGAAACCTTTTCGGATTCTATGGTCGCTCTCAGCGGTGAAACGGTTTTTGTTTCAAACGCGCGCGCGGCTCAGACCCTGGAGCCTTCCCATTCTAATCGATTTTTCGCAGCGGGTTCGGCGACCTGGAAAAAGCTCGCCGATCGTGGCTTCTGGGTTGAGGGCTCGAGCGATGGCCTCGGTGCCGACGAACTAATGCTACTCGTCAACGAGCCGCTCTTGAAGCTTCCGGCATGGACGGACTGGGTCATCCTCACGCACGAAGCGGCCGCAAGCGAATGGTCCGATCGTCGAAGCGACCGCATTCGCAGCACCTATCGAGTGACCTTTTCCCGTGACAGCTCTACAATCGGAAGACTAAAACGAGCTCGGTGCTTTTTCTGGACGAGCTTCTCGCAGTTTCAAGCGTTTAGGGACGTCGTTCCTTCAGGCGCCACCCACTGCACAGGCCCCGGAAAAACCGCTACCGCGTTCGAACGCGATGGTTTGTCCTGTTTCACGTTCGTATCGAGAGAGGATTGGAAAAAATGGGTTCGCACGTAAATCTCAACGTGAATCCGAAAATAGACTTACGCCGCTTGCGACTCAGCCGTCACACGCGCGATCTCGTTGCGGATGTCGTGGTTTCGTCGAAGAAACTCATCCAACCTGTTTTCGCAGTCGATGGAATCAAAGACAGGGAACCTGTGCCGACGCTCACCGGCGTGTATCGCGAGACGCGCGAATCCTTGATTCGACAGACCGAGGCTGACCTCGAACGCGGTGTCGAAAAGTTTATTCTCTTTGGTGTACCGAACGAAAAAGCTGAGAAGCCTGCACAGTTTGCGTTCGCAACCGACACGATCGCGGCACTCAAGCGCGCGTTCGGACACGATCTTTGGCTCGCGGTCGACGTCTGTCTCTGCAGCTACACCAGCCATGGTCACTGTGGCGTGATCGAAGGGGATCATATCGACAACGGCGCGTCCGTCGAGATTTTGGCCGAAGCAGCGCTCGCCTACGCACAAGCCGGCGCGGATTGCGTCGCCCCCAGTGACATGATGGATGGACGCGTGGGCGCGATCCGATCGCTGCTCGACTCAAAAGGATTCGAGCAGACCGTTCTATTAAGTTACGCCGCTAAATTTCATTCGCGCTTTTACGGGCCGTTTCGTGCTGCTGCGGACTCCGCACCCAAGCCTCAGACATTACCTGAGACACTAAAGGATCGAGCGACCTATCAGATTGATCCGGCTTCGTTTCGCGATGCGCTTCAGGCAGCCCAGCGCGACGCCGACGAAGGCGCCGATATCTTGATGGTGAAACCAGGCTTACCTTATCTTGACGTACTCTACCGTCTGAGTCAGTCGATCGAGAAGCCGTTTGCCGTATACGAAGTCAGCGGCGAGTACGGAGCGATCGAAACGATGGCGAACCAAGGACTGATGCGTGGACCCGAAGCGCACTGCGAAGCTTGGACATCGTTTTTTCGGGCTGGTGCTTCGATGGTTCTGACTTACGGCGCACGGTTCGCGCGGGAGTGGTTACACACATGAACGAGATTCTTCACGACACCGACGATACCAACGACACTCTTTTTGAACGCGCCAAACGCGTGATCCCCGGCGGCGTGCATTCTCCAGTGAGAAGTTTTCGTGGCGTCGGCCTCACACCAAGATTCATCGAGTCAGCACGGGGGGCGGAACTCACCGACATCGAAGGAAAACGTTTCATCGACTATTGCCTGTCGTGGGGACCTCTGCCGTTCGGACATCAAGATCCCGAGGTCAAAGAGAGTGTCATCGCCGCGATCGAACGAGGTTGGACTTATGGCGCTTGCGAAGCGACATCACTCGAACTTGCGGAGCTGATCACACGGCGATTGTCATGGGTCGAACAGATTCGCTTTGTAAACTCAGGTACCGAGGCGGTGATGAGCGCGCTTCGACTCGCGCGCGCAGCCACAGGACGATCTCGCGTTTTGAAATTCGATGGCTGTTACCATGGCCACGTCGACGCACTCTTGGTCCGTGCCGGTTCAGGTCTTGCCGAACAGGCGGAGCCCGATAGCGCAGGTGTCTCAGCGGAAACAGCGGGACGAACACTCGTCGCGCCACTGCGTGACCTGAGTGCCGTTCAGGATATTTTTGCGACACACGGAAAAGAGATCGCAGCCGTCATCATTGAACCTCTGCCGGCGAACTTCGGTCTTCTCCCGCAAACGCAGTCCTTTCTCAAAGGACTGCGCGATCTCACCGCGGCTCACGGCGCGCTTCTTATCTTTGACGAGGTGATCTCGGGATTTAGACTTGGGTTTGGTGGAATGGCGGAGAAAACAGGTATTCGACCTGACCTCGTCACGTACGGAAAAATCATTGGTGGCGGGTTTCCAGTCGGTGCTTATGGCGGACGACGGGATCTCATGGAACTCGTGGCGCCCGTTGGAACCGTTTATCAAGCTGGGACACTGTCAGGAAATCCTGTCGCTATGGCCGCCGGACTTACAACCCTTCGAAAGTTAATGCGAGATCCACCGTACGTCGAGCTTGAGCGCCTGACCGAACGCTTGGCACAGGGGATTGAAAGCAACCGTGACCTAGCCGCGACGCTTGGCTTTGAACTTCGTGTCCAACGCCAAGGCTCGATATTTTGGCCGGTCTTCGGAACACCGACGAGTGGCGATCTTGTTGTCCGACGGCCCCAAGAGATACCGTCAGTGCACAAAGATAAGTTTCGCGCATTGTATGGAGATTGTCTCAATGACGGTGTCTATTTTGCGCCGTCGGCTTTTGAGGTTGGATTTCTGTCCACGGCACATTCGAACAGCACCGTCGACCGAACGATAGAAGTATGGGAACGCGCACTTCGCAGGCAAAAGAAGTAAGGCCGGCTAAGAAAGTAGGCTGGTACTCAGCGCTTTGGGCGCTATGGATCAGCTTGGCTCTCGCACTGGGTATCTGGTGGACTTGGCTCATCGACCATCAGGCGGCACACATCGCGCGTCTTGAGCGTGAACTCGGTATCACACGCGGTATCGATCTCGTTCGAAGTGAACGGATGATCTTTTGGGAGTTTACAACGTTTGTTGTTTTGCTCGTCGGTCTTGCGCTCTGGCTCGTTTCATTGACGGTGCGGGAGTGGCGACGGTCACGAGCCATGCGCTCGTTTTTTGCGTCCGTCACGCACGAACTCAAAACTCCGCTGACCAGCATCAGGCTCCAAGCCGAAACGCTTGCGGAGAAGTCCGATGCGAGTGCCGGCCGCGAAGAACTCAAGCGCCTCCTCGAGGACACGACACGTCTTGAAAACGAAGTGGAGCGTATGCTCGAACTTGCGCGCGTCGAAGGTGGCGGATCGCTCGTTCGTGAAACCGTTGAACTGGGGCCCGTGCTCGATCGGCTCAGTCGCCGGTTCGAGGTCTCAGGAACGACTCAGATCACGGTCGACTCCACACTGCGCTCGTACGAAGTAGACGGCGATCGCTTGGCGCTTCAGATGATTTTCAAGAACCTCATCGAGAATTCGATTCGGCACGGTGGCCGCAGCCCGATTCAGATCCACGTTTCCGGCCGTGAGCTTCAGAACGGTCTCGAGGTCACCGTGAAAGACGACGGCAGTGGGTTTTCAGGAAACCGTCACGACCTCGGAAAACTTTTTTATAAGGGCGAGCATTCGCGCGGCAGCGGTGTGGGACTTTATCTGGTGCGCGCCCTGATGCAACGTATGGGCGGTGTCGCGGAGTTTCCACCACACGTCGGGTTTCTATCCCGACTCGTGTTTCCACGCGGTGTCAGTGGTGGTGTCAGGCATGGATAAAAGAGACGAACGCGTCTTGATCATCGAAGACGAGCCGAATCTCGGCGCCACGCTCGCCGAACGCCTCAAGGACGCAGGCTACGACGTCACATGGGCCCGCACACGGCAAGAATCGGAAACTCTTTTCAAAAACAGCCGTTTCGACCTTGCTTTGATCGACGTAGGTTTGCCGGACGGGAGCGGATTTGATCTTGCGCGCAGCCTCCGCGCACAGGCACCCGGAACGGCTTTTGTTTTTCTGACCGCACTTTCACGCCCCGAAGACCGGATTGAAGGACTGGAGCTAGGCGCCGAAGACTACATCGGCAAACCGTTTCATCTCAAAGAACTGCTTCTGCGCGTTCAGAATGTGATCCGTCGTGCACAGTTACTGCGCGCGCTTCCGAATCCGGCGCAAGGACTCGCGATCGGCGAAGCTCTCGTTTGGTTTGACCGTATGGAAATCGAAGCCCATGGTGAACGAGTTTCCATGAGTCAGAAAGAAGCCTCCCTTTTACGTTTTCTTTTCGAACGTCGTGGAAAGGTCACAAGTCGCTCCGAGATCTTAGATGAAGTCTGGGATCCTGATGAGTTTCCTTCCGAGAGAACCATTGACAACTTCATCGTTAAAATCCGACGCTGGATAGAGCCCGATCCCACAAAACCGGTTCATCTCCGAAGCGTGCGAGGGATGGGGTACCAACTCTATGAATCGACGCTATAACCAAGCACTTGCTCGCTCGAACGACGGCGTTCCGCCCATCTGGCTCATGCGTCAAGCCGGACGCTACCACGCGCACTATCAAGCGCTCCGCAAACGACACAGTTTCATCGAACTTTGCAAAGAGTCGGAGCTTGCCTGTGAAGTGACCATGGGACCGATTCGGGATTTTGATTTTGATGCGGCTATTATGTTTTCCGATCTCCTGTTCCCCCTCGAAGCGATGGGCATGGGGCTTCGTTACGAGCCGGGACCCAAGCTTGATTTTCATCTCACGTCCGAGGCAGCGCTCGATCGCATTCACGGCGGCCGCGCACGCATCGCCGCTCTCGAGTTTCAAGCACAAGCGCTGAAGCGAATCCGTACGGCGCTGGATCCATCCAAAGCGCTTCTCGGATTTGTAGGCGGACCTTTCACGCTCTTTGCTTATGCCGTCGAAGGCTCCCACCAGGGGGATCTGTCGCCCACGCTTGCGGGTCTTAAAGATAAGCGTTGGCCCATCTTTCTCGAACGGCTGGTACCGCTCTTGATTGAAAACATGGTTCTTCAGGCCGACGCGGGTCCTGATACCGTCGCCGTCTTCGACACCTGTGCCGGTGAACTGGATCCTGAAACCTACGGGACGACGGTCGTGCCCGTTTTGCGTGCGGTGTTTGAGGCGTTCAAAGCACGAAAAAAGGATGTCGGCATTCTGTATTATTCGCGCGGAACGAACCCGTTACACTGGCGCAAACTCAAAGACCTCCCGTTCGATCAACTGGGCGTCGATTGGCGCCATGACCTTTCGGCGGTTCTGAAAGAGTTTGGGTCGCAGTGGAGTATCCAGGGCAATTTCGATCCGGAAATGCTTACAAAACCCGAACCCGAGTTTCAATCAGCCCTGGAGGGCTACCTGACACGCATCCGCGCACAGACGACAGCTTCCGAACGTCGCGGTTGGGTCGCAGCACTCGGACACGGTGTGATGCCCAGTGCTCTTGAAGCGAACGTCCGACATTTTGTAAAAAGACATCGCGATCTCTTTGGAGCGTCTCAATGAACGCTTCAGTGAAAGCTCCGGGGAACGCATCGGCTTCGAACTTGATCGAGAAGTATAACGTTCCAGGGCCACGCTACACGTCGTATCCGACGGTTCCGTATTGGGAGACGACACCGACGATCGAAGCCTGGATCGCCGCTCTCCGCGCAGAATGGCAGAAGTCCGCGGCGCGCGGAGGCGGAGTTTCTCTCTACGTTCACATTCCGTTTTGTGAAAGTCTTTGTACCTACTGCGGCTGCAACACGCGCATCACGCGCAATCGTTCGGTTGGAGCTCCCTATATCAAGACCGTTTTGCGCGAATGGGACCTGTATCGCAAAGAACTCGGAAACGTAGCGATCTCTGAGATCCACCTCGGCGGCGGGACACCGACGTTTCTGACGGTTGCCGAATTGCGGGAACTCGTACTCGGAATCTTAGAGGGTCATCGCATCCTACCTAAAAAAGAGTTCTCGATCGAAGTCGACCCTCGCGTGACGGGCACCGAGCAACTTGAGGCCCTCGCCGAACTCGGATTTCGGCGCGTCAGTCTCGGTGTTCAGGACTTTGATCCCCGCGTCCAGCAAGCGGTTCATCGCGTTCAATCCTATGAGCAGGTTCGAACGATCGTCGAGAGCGCGCGCCGGCTCGGGTTTACGAGCGTGAACTTTGACCTCATCTATGGACTCCCGTTTCAGACGCTCGAGAGCGTCGAACAGACCATGGCTCAGGTTGCGGATCTGTCACCGGATAGGATCGCGTTTTATTCGTACGCGCATGTGCCCTGGATTAAGGCATCACAGCGCCGGTGGACCGAAGCCGATCTTCCGCCCCCCGATCTCAAGCGACGCCTCTACGAACGCGGCCGTGAGATTCTGGATGCCAACGGATTTCAAGAAATCGGAATGGATCACTTCGCAAAAGAAACGGACACACTTTGGAAAGCCGTCCAGAACGGTGAGCTCCATCGCAACTTCATGGGATATGTGGCCGTTCACGGATCGCCTCAAATTGGTCTAGGTGTTTCGTCGATCAGCGATGCGTGGACGACGTTTGTTCAAAACGAAAAAACGCTCGAGACGTATGCACGAACGATCGATGCGGGAAAGCTGGCGATTTTTCGCGGTCACACACTGACCGAAGAAGACCTCGTCTTACGTCGCCATATCTTGGATCTCATGACCCGTTTTGAAACATCGTGGCCAAAGGATCGAACGACCCCCGCCTTCCTGACCGACCTTGAAACACGTCTGTTAGAGCCATCGCGCGATGGCCTGGTCGAGTTGATCCGCGGTGCCGAAACCACCGGCCTTAAAGTTACCCCGGCGGGCCGACCCTTCATCCGAAACGTGTGCATGGCATTCGATGCCCCTCTCTTTCGAAAGGCTCCTCAGACCCGCATTTTCAGCTCCACCGTCTAATGTTCAGCTATTTAACATACTGATTTAATTAGCTAAACCATCTAAAAACCAACCTATTTTGAAATCACTATATAGTTGATTGTTTTAGTTTCTTAGGTTAATATTGTCGTGTACTGTTGTTACGCCTTAACAATTGCATTCCGGGGTTAAAAGGGTTTACGTGGAACGTTTCCGGTCTTCGATTTTAGATCATTCGGGTATTACGGCTGTCAGCGCGGCTGTCACGGCCGGGCTTCTTGCCGTCTTCATGGCTCTCGTCCTCAGCACCATGGGCAATCTTTTAAATTCCACTCAGGGCGTTATTGCAAAGTCCTCATCGCACGACGTTTTCACCGAACTCCTCAACATGGTTCGCGACGAAAAGACCTGTACGAAAAATTTTATAGGAAAACAGCCGGTGCTCCAAGACGTCAACCAGATGGTGCGCACGAGTTACATCGTGGGCGACCCTAACACTCCCACGCCGATCACACTCGGCCTCCGTCGTGACGGTTTCGTGATCTCCAGTATGGAGGTCAGCGAAGCACTCTTTGTCGTAGGATCCGCCGTCAATCCCGACGACAAGCTCTACTCGATGGTTCTACGAGTGACGATCTCGCCCGACACCACAGCGACAACACAGGCTTCGGCATTGGCGACCACCACACGGGAAATTCCGTTTACGGCGATCGTCCGATCAGCTGGCGGCGTCGACACCATAAAGAAATGCTCCGCCAATGGCTTTTTGAGCGACTCTTGCAAAATGCTCGGGGGGGACAGTTACATCGAACAAGCGGCTGACGGTAACGGTATCGTCGACGGTCTCGAAGACTGCATCTTTCCAAAAACGACCATCACCTCCGACCGATCACTGGTGGGCGGCAGCCCCGGAGCGTTTCGAACCGAAGGAAACTTTGTCGTTCTCAATAAAACCGGCGCGTCAACATCCACTGTTCTGTTCAGCGGTTCCGGCACGAACTTATCAACCGTGAACCCTGCGCAGGTCCGTCACGGCACGGGCACACCTAACGGTGTGTGCTGGTACAATCCCGTGGATCATACATCCATTGATTGTCCCGCGCTGACATGGGAGTTCGAGCAGCCAGCCGGTGGCATGGCGAGCGCACTCTCCCCCGGAAACCAGTCCTGTGCTGCCGACCAGATTGTTTGCGGCTCGCGCTTCGTCGTGCGGGCATCAATGGGGGGTCCCGGAGTTCCCGCGATTGCACAGTTTGATCTGGGTCCCACTCATCTTGGAAGCTCGACGTTTCCCGGCCCAACGTCTGTTCAGAAATCGCTCACGTGTTGCAAGGGGCGGTATCCATGAAGAATCCCGTGAAAAATGTCATGACGAACAATCGCGGGTTTTCCTTTATCGAATTAATGATCGGCGTCGGGGTTTCCACAGCCATCACAGTCGGTGTTGCTCAGTTCACCGCTAAGGTTTTCGAGATGATCGAACAGACCAAGTCGCGGAACTCTCTGAGCGATTACTTTTCAAACCTACAAGCTCTGCTCAACGATAGCGACCGATGCACAAAGGCGTTCAGTGGTCAGCCCGCGTTTCAGTTCGGAGTCGGTCAACACATTGATCCCGCCTTGAACTTAGGACTGAGCCTTCAGACGGGAGATCTCATTGGGCCGCCCGGTAAGTTTCAATACACCGTGACCGATGTTCATATGGAGAACTTAGAAAGCTCAACGGAGACAGCCGCAGGAGCTCGGTCGCCTGCGAAGCTCGTCGTGATTGTCGCTCAAGGACCGACAACGATCCGTCGTGAGTTTCCATTGACTCTGACCGCCGGGCTACTGAACAATGGCGATACGGTCGCCCGTATTCGTGACTGCCAGACCTCGAACGGCCAACGGCAACTCCCTCAGTGTCCCGGGAACGCAGAATTCTTTGACCTTGGTGGCAACGCCGACCATTGTCAGTACTTAAGTTGGACAACGGTGAAATCGACTTTAAGCCCCGATGTGAACCCTTTACCTGAGACGATCGGTGCCGACGGCCCTGTCGAAGTGGGTGTCGCTCCGGGTTCAAGTTCAAACCTTCTTCTGAGCCATCTCGCGACACGTATGCAATGGGACAACGACGCCGGCACCTACTACGCCTGCTTCGAAGATGGAGGGGACTGCGGACTCGATGTCGACGACGCCACTCCCGCTATGAATCCCTGCAGCTCGGTTGCGACCATCGCATTTTCAATGCCCTCCGGCACTCAATCACAAACTCTCTCGTGCCCCAGTGGAACGGTTCGGATTGGCGAGACTTACTCGCGCGTTTTTTTAACACCGACCTTTGCGCAGTGGAACGGCTTCTACGACGTCATGACCACTGAAACATCAATGCGCTTTGAGGTGCAAAATCCGATTCCAGTCGGACAGCGTATCGACCTTTCGGTTGAGTGTTGTACGCCATCGGAGGTCCTATGATGACAGCTCTCACGACCCGTACGCTTCGGAACGAGAAGGGCATGGGTATCATCGCCATACTGAGCATTATTGCCGGAGTTATCCCGGCGGTCTTAGCGCTCTCCGTGATGTTTCGATCGAGTTTTCGCTTACAAAAGATGGTTCATGACGACGAAACACAAGCGCTCATCACGGGTGAGTTACTCACGCAACTCAATGCGCGCGAGCTCTGCACGACTGCGATCAACGCCATATACGTCAATCCTTCGGTTGCTTCGAGCACCTTCAACGGTTCGCCGGTTCCTTTCCCCATTCAGTTTAAACTCCCCAACGGAACCGTGTTCGGAAACGGCTACACCAAGTACTCACTTCAAGTTCAGTCCCTGACTCTGGACAGCATGGATCCCATGGGTGCGAGCGCTGCTTACGGGGCACCGGTCAACCTTTTCCAAAGTACGCTTTCGATTCGATACCAACGCACAGGAAACGCCAGCGATATCCTCGGAAGTCCGACCCAATCGGATTCCTACACGATGTATTTCATGGCCGACGCTGGCACCTCGCAGTTTCTCGGATGTTTTTCGAAGTTCACACCGGACGCTCAGTGCATCAACGCCAACGGGATGCTCGATTGGACAAAGAGTCCGCCGTGCGTGCTCAAGAGTCTCCTTGTCTCGCGTACGGCCGAAATCTACCAAAACATGCCTATGAATGGTCCGTTGCTCATGGGAACACTCAAACCTCAGACATCGCTCGAAGTCGCCGGAGATATCATCAAAACGGAGGGGCCTCTACAGGCAAAGGCCTGCGCCGCGGACGGCTCAAGCTGCCCTAACTTTTATCCGTGGTACACTTCATGCGAAGACATTATCGCCACCGGACCCAACGTCACTTACTTAGGACCCGGCGGGAACTACGACGACTCTGTTTCTGCCTCCTGCCCGAGCGGAAAGATAGCCGTGGGTTACGCCTACTCTGTCGGCGATTCAAAAGTTTTCATCGATGGAGCATCGGTTCGCAATCAGACAGGGACAGGGCAAGTACGCATCGACTACGGTACGATCGTACCGTCTGGATCCGCGATCGCTGCTGGTGCGACCGTAACGGCCCATTGTTGCAGCACCCGCTTCATTCCGAGACAACTCGATCCGGGCTCTATCCTTATCGTGGATTGGACGCCCTAAGCTCTAGCAGAGGAGCCTAGTCTTCCATTTTTTCGAAGACGTCTGGAAACTCCGTCTTGATGAGCTGAGTAAACTCGTCTTCAGAGAGGGTTGCGGGAATCACCGTCGATTTGAGGTCGTTCAGGCGATCCTGAAAACTCACAAGATCAAAGCCCTCTTCGGTGTCATTCTCGCATAACGAAAGCAGATCCTCGATCTCACCAATCAGGTTGGTGCGAATACTCTCAAGGTCTTTGGGGGGATCCTGGCTCACGCACTGATTGTGACGGCGAGGGATCAGCTTGACAAGCCCTGCGTTGTTAAGAAATGAATCGTTCGTGTCGAACACGATCTTCGATCTTTCAGTCAACGAGTCCGAGGCAGAAATCGTACTCGTTCCGGTTCCTTGGGAAGCCACTACGTCCTACGGCGGAGGAACGAGTCTAGGGCCTCAGGCGATGCTCAAAGCAAGCGCCCAACACGATACCTGGGATCCCGAACTCGGCGCCCTCGAAGAAGCCCGCGTGTTCATGCAGCCGATATCGCGAAAAATCCTGTCGCTTTCGAATCTCGCGAAACGGCTACAAAAGGGTTCCCAGACCTCAACGAACTCAAGGACCTCAAAAACAGTCGCCAAGATCAACGCCTTCTCGAAAGAGGTCAACACCTGGGTGTCTCAAGAATCCCGCACGGTCCTCGAGGCCGGGAAGATCTTGGGCATTCTCGGCGGCGACCATTCGGCTCCGTTCGGTGCTCTTGAGGTCGCGTCGAAAAAGCATCGGGACATGGGTGTTCTGCATCTCGATGCTCACTTCGATCTTCGACGGGCATACCAGGGGTTTACGCATTCGCACGCGTCGATTTTCTATAACGTCATGACGGAGTGTCCTTCCGTCTCAAAGCTTGTTCAGGTCGGCATCCGGGACTTCAGTCAGGAAGAGTTCGACTTCGCGAAGAGTTTGGGACCGCGCTCAAGAGTATTTTTCGATCAAGATCTCGTGGCAGCTCGTCACTCCGGAAGAGCTTGGAACGAAACAGCACAGTCGATTGTTCAGGCACTCCCCGAAGAAGTCTGGGTCTCATTTGATATCGACGGTCTCGATCCAAGATTCTGTCCGAACACAGGAACGCCCGTTCCCGGTGGACTCGACTTTGATCAAGCCGTAAGTCTGTTGCGTGAGCTCGTGCGTACAAAAAGAAAAATCATAGGCTTTGATCTCTGCGAAGTCGCTCCAGGAAAAAACACCGAGTGGAACGAAAACGTCGGGATGCGCTTGCTATGGAAAATGTGTGGGTTCACGCGCGCCTCGCAGCGTCGCTAAGCTTCCTTCATGAACGGATAGCGATAGTCGGTCGGCGGAACAAAGTTCTCTTTAATACTCCGCGGAGAGATCCATCGGTATAGATTGACCGCGCTTCCCGACTTATCGTTCGTGCCCGATGCCCGCGCACCACCAAACGGTTGTTGTCCGACGACAGCCCCCGTCGGTTTGTCATTGATATAGAAGTTTCCAGCTGCGTGACGGAGGCGTTCGCCCATTTTCACAATCATGGAACGATCCTGAGAAAAAATCGCACCCGTTAGAGCGTACGCCGTACTCTCGTCACAGAGTGTGAGCGTCGCCTCGAGATCGCGGTCTTCGTAGACATAGATCGAAAGCACCGGTCCAAAGATCTCATCGACCATCGTCTTGAAACGCGGATTGCGCGTTTCAATCACCGTCGGCTCCACAAAGTATCCTTCTTCGCTGTGGCACCCGCCGCCGACAATCACTTCAGCCTCTGACGAACTCTTCGCAAGGGCGATATACTCAGAGATTCGCTTAAAAGCTTTCGCATCGATCACTGCGTTCACGAAGTTACTAAAATCCCGCACGTCGCCAATCTTGAGACTCTTCACGTCCGCAATCAAAGCTGGCTTGAGCTTCGTCCAAAGGGAGCGGGGAATGTACGCGCGCGAAGCTGCCGAACACTTCTGTCCCTGATACTCGAACGCACCACGAACCAAAGCCGTGCGAACAGCGTCGATATCCGCTGTCGGATCAGCGAAAACAAAGTCCTTTCCGCCGGTTTCACCCACCAAACGTGGGTAAGTGCGATACGCACTCAAGCGATCGGCGACCGTCTTGTAGATCGAACGAAAGGTCTCCGTCGAACCCGTAAAATGCACACCCGCAAGATGGGGTGATGCGAGAACCCGCTCGCCGACCTCGGCTCCGCTTCCCGGGATCATGTTGATCACACCCTCAGGCAACCCCGCTTCGCGATAAATCTTCATGATGAAGTGCGCGGCAAACATTTGAGTCGATGAAGGTTTCCAAACAACCGTGTTTCCACAAAGCGCTGGCGCCGCGCAGAGATTTCCAGCGATCGCTGTAAAGTTAAACGGCGTGATCGCAAAGACAAATCCTTCGAGACCTCGATACTCAGTTTGATTCCACACGCCCGGCGGTGAAATCGGCTGTTGCGCTATGATCTTTTCGTAAAAGTGGCAGTTGAATCTTAGAAAATCGACGAGCTCACAGGCCGAATCAATTTCGGCTTGATAGACATTCTTCGACTGCCCAAGCATGGTGGCGCTATTCAAGACATCCCGATAAGGCCCCGCAAGAAGATCGGCGGCTTTCAAAAAAATCTTTGCTCGCTCCGTCCATGGCATCGCTTCCCAGGCCGGACGCGCTTTCAGACTCGCCTGAATCGCAGCTTCAATCTCACTCGGTCCGGCGGCGTGAACCGTCCCTAACACTTCATCATGCGCATGCGGCATGACGACCTTGAATGTCTTTCCCGTGCGTACTTCCTTGCCATCGATAAAGAGTGGAATTTCCGTCGGCGTACTCTCCATTTCATTCAACTTGACCTTGAGAGCCGTACGTTGCGCGTCACCGGGAGCATAGCTCTGAATCGGTTCGTTCAGAGGCTCAGGAATCGAAAGTATCGCGTTGTTCATACGAGAAATCCTATATGTTATTTTGAATTCGGAATCCAACCGCTTTCCCAGGCTACCCACCCCATAAAGAGCAGAAAGCTGAAAAGCAAAGCCGTTAGAACCATATAAACGAAATACGGATGCTTATAGAAAGGTCCTTGAAATTCGGGCTCAGGTGCCGAACCGTTTTCGTTCATACGCGCAGTTTATTCTCGAGTGTTGACAATGCGCAACGAAAAACCATAGCCTCGTTTCAGACATGACGACCACTCCCGAGAGCACGACTGAACTATCGATTATCGAATCCACGATCGGCTGGATCCCACTGCTCTGCGATCGACTGACCACCGATCGTGCGGACGCGCCCCTTTTCGTCGCCGCATGTGTGCGTGAGTGGCTGTCAGCGCACGGAGTTTCGTCACGTATTTTTTTTGGAAGAGCCGCGTGGATCTTACTCATGCCAGACGAGATGCCGGTTTGGGCCGGGCTCTGGGAGAAAGCTCCTTACTTCTGGGTAGAAACCGAGTTCAAAGAAACCGTCGATATCAACGCCTGCATCACGCACCGTCGGATGCTCGCAACAAGCCTCGAGTTTCAGAATGCCGTTCCGCCACCGATGTTATGGTCGCGTGAGGTTCCCAAGTTTTTTCGTTTCGCGCCCGATGGCTTAGCCGAACTCCCGATGGATTCCGAAAAAGAACGCGACCTGTGGGAGCGAGCTCTGGCCGAGATGCGCGACCTCAAGGAAAAAAAACCGCGCTTACCCAACATCCCGATTGTTGGCCCGAACCGAAAGGTTCTCGACAGCGAACAAGGCTTGTTTCGTCGTTACGATCGAGCGCTCCAGATCCGCGGGATTCCCGCCGCTCCGTTTTAACACTCGGGTTTGACGATCGTGCTTCAGCGCTACGATGCGGCCCGCTTCAGTCGGTGTCCTAAGATAAGTCCAGGTGCGGCCGCTGCCGCGCAAAACACAAAGAACCCGGCCCATCCCAATCGTTCGGCAAGAACTCCGCTCGAAGCCCCGAACAGATCACGCGGTATCGTCGCGACGGCGCTCAGGAGAGCGTACTGAGTCGCGGTGTATTTGAGATTCACGAGGCTCGCCATGAACGCGAGAAATGCCGCGGTCCCTAGTCCACTTGAGACATTCTCAAAAGTAACGACGACCGCTAGAACCGTTTTTGACGGCCCAACGCTCGCCAACCACGCGAACCCGAGCGTCGAGAGCGCCTGCAAAATCCCGAAGGGCACCAGTGTGCGACGGACTCCGTATTTTAAAACGAGAATACCGCCAAGTGCTGACCCACCGATCGTTGCCCAAAGTCCAAAGACTTTACTGACGGCGCCGATCGCAGTCTTCGTGAAACCTAGCTTGATGTAAAACGGCTCCAACATTGCGGCCGCGACGTTGTCGCCAACTTTGAAAAGTAAGATGAATGACAGGAAAAGCCATGCGGACGGATTTTGAAAGTAGTCGCGCAGGGGACCCCAGATCGCATCCTTGAACGACGTCGGCACGCTGTCGTGCTTCGGCCCCCGCGGCGCCGCCCACGTGATCAGTGTCATCAAAGCCATGAGCGCGGCCATCCAGCGATACACCTGCTGCCAACTCACATGATCCGCCAAGATAAAAGCGCCCGCACCACTCACGAGCATCGCGATTCGATAAGCCTGCGCGTATAAGCCTGACCCAAGACCCTGTTCGTCTGGCGGGAGCGTCTCAATTCGAAGCGCATCAATGGCGATGTCCTGGGTCGCGCTCCAAAAAGCGATGACGACGGCTAAAACCGCGATCCACTTTAGGTTCTGTGCAGGATGACTGAGCGACAGCAATAAAAGTGCAAGGGCGACCGAAATCTGCGCGATAAAAATCCATGACCGTCTCCGTCCGAACCATCGCCCCAGAAACGGGGGGACCCAGCGGTCGAGAATCGGAGCCCAAATGAACTTGAGCGAGTACGGCATCCCCGCGAGTGAGAAGAAACCAATCGTCGCGAGATCCAGTCCGGAGTCTGTCAGCCAGCCCTTGAGCGTTGACTTCGTCAATAGGAGCGGCAAGCCCGCTGAAAATCCCATCAGAAGCGCAAAGAGCATGCGACGAGTAAGAATCTTTTCTTTCACACGAGTTCCTTTCGTAGAGCTTCTAAGAATTCCGTTTCAGCTTCGGGCGGCGTCCACGGGCGAACTTCTTTCTCTTTGAGAAGCCACAGTTTAGGACGAACGACCTGCCAGGACATCCATTGATGACTCACGATGATGACAACGCGACCCTGTCGTCGCCAGTTTTCGAGGAGATCTTGAGTTTGCAACCACGCCGGCGCATCCAAACCATTGAACGGTTCATCCAAGAGCACTAGCGGACGCGCACTCGCGTCCATCGCCGTCCAGTTCACTTTCCGACGTTCACCCTGACTCATGGTACCGAGTGTCCGGCGTTCAAATCCCGAAAGACCAAGCGCTCCCCACGCGGCACTCGCATCGGGGCTCCACCGCTTGCCGGCAACAAAACTAATCCATTCATCGGGACGGATCATACTGAGATGAACAAGATACTCCGGCAAGTAGGCCACGGTCGCGTGAGGTTGCAAGGGTTGCCCGTTCCAGAGTGCCTTTCCTTCAAGCGGCTCGATCAAACCTGCAAGCGTTTGCAGAAACGTGGATTTTCCAGAGCCGTTGGCTCCGACCAACCAGTGAATACCCGGTTTAAAAGGCTCTCTAGGCCGAAGAAGCACGCGACGATCACGTCCGGAAACCCAGTTCTCAAACGAGAGCATCGTCTAAGACCTTTGCTGAACTGCGAGCCGACAGAAGACGTCGCTCGGAAAGTTTCTGAACATGAACCGCACCATAAACGATAAACAAGAAAAAAACCGGCGAAAGGAAAACGAGCGACGCAGCGAGAAGCCCGGCACCCAACGCGGCCAAGTGAACTGTGCCGACACTTCCAGAATCCCCTTCGAGCGCCATACTCGCTCCCATGAGGACCGCTGAGAATCCTGCTAAAAACCAGGTCGCCACCGTTCGCAAATCCAAAGACATAACGAGCACCACAGGAAGAGCGAAGAAAACATACAACACAAGATGCCCGATCACCCACGGCTGCAAGAGATCACTGACCACGGATCGACTCGGAACGGTCCAAACAGAGTTCTGAACACGCTTCCAGAAAAAGAGATTAGAAAGCAAGGGCGCGAGCGCGGAAAGGACAAACACCCCGGGGGTTACCGCCGGCTGAAAAAAGAGGGCCATGAACATGGTCAGCACGACGATCCAAGATCGTACATCGCGAACCACCTGAAGCGCGACCTGTGGCAACCGAATGCGATCCAGCAACCGCATCGACCATCTTCCGGGCGGCACCGCCTGTGCGAGCGCGAAAGCAACCATCCCATAGACCAGCCACTGTGAAATATTCGACTTTGACGTTTGCTGGAGAGATTCGGGCAAGAAGCTGGGGACTAGGAACAGTATGACCGCTGCGTACAATCCGATAAACAGCAATCCCGTCCAACCAAAGTCCAAGATCCATCGAGTCGCATGTAAAACACGAAGCCTAGCGCTCGGTCGCGCGCCGGCCGCGAAAGAAGTCTGTGAGAATCTGCCCGCAACTCGCAACCGCTTCATGAACGACCTCGAACCGGTGATTGAGTCGCTGGTCCGCGTGAAGACCAAACCCTAAGCTGACAGCACCGCCCTTGGGATCGGACGCGCCGTAAACAACACGATCCACGCGCGCGAGCCCTGCTGCCGCCAAGCACATTGGACATGGCTCAAGAGTAACATAAAGCGTGCACCCGGATAAACGCCACGCACCGATCTCGTTTGCAGCGCATCGCAGCGCCAAAATCTCTGCGTGTGCTGTGGGATCACGATCGCGCTCCCGAAGATTATGCGCGCGCGCGAGAATCTCAGATCCACGAACCACGACGGCCCCGACAGGAACCTCTCCAAGATCGCGTGCTTTCGCCGCCTCTTTAAGCGCTTCTTCTAAAAACCCGGCGTTCATGACGGCAGCAGTGCGTCCCGGATGCTTTCATCCTTACGCGAGCTCCCCGGTGCTGGTTTCCGCTCCTGGGTTGCATTTTCAATGGCAGCTCGCGCCTGTTGCAGATCGCGAAGCGCCTGAAGTGCTTTCTCACGTGCACTCGGATCGAGTGGAAATCGGTAGGATGCTTCGAGCGCAGCCTGGCGCTTAAGAGTCGACCGCAACGACTTACGGTACCGCCGTACCGACCGATCAAACTTAACGCCAATCCCTTTCGGGTGGGTCACGCCGCTTTCACAGGACCACACGGCACTTCCCGAAATCTGAAACTCGCGATCAAACATCCGGAACTGAACCAAGACCCGCCCGTCGGGAGTGACGGTCTCGGGTGTCTTTAGAAAACAACCGAGCATCGAAATATCTAAGATCTGCGCATCGAACTGCTGATCATCGCCCGCACGTACAATAGCTTGCAGACTCGGTTGAAAACGTGTGTTGCTCTCCCACCACCGGATCCGTGGCATGAAGTACGGAACACGAACCTCTTGTTTCACACGAAAGAGCGCGATCACAACGGCCGCCGTCACGGCCAGAAACGCCGGCAACTTGTAGGCTGTCTCACCCGAGTTCGTGACAAGAAACGCGGAGAGATAAACAATCTGAATGCTTGCGAAGACAAAAACATACCAAGTCCATGGGCGCATTTCCCAAAGACCAAAACCGGCAGCAACGGCCCAAATACTCACGAACAAAAATGTAAGGCTCAGCAATACGCCGATCAGACGCACGTACGGAATCTCAAACAACAGTGCCGAAAGTGCTAAGTAACTAATCGGAAAACTGATGTAGAGCGCCGCTATAGTTTTGAGGGTTGCACTCGTGTGGTGCTTCAGAGGAACTACCTACCTTCTCTCTCGGGTTTTCTAACATCTATTGAAAAAAGTTTCACGGATTTACCCGTTCACTTACCTGTTCATTTTCGAGGACCCCCGGGATCCAAAGATACTCGAGCCAATCCGAACATGAGTGGCTCCTAACTTCAAGGCTACCGCGTAGTCTTGGGACATGCCCATCGACAATTTACCGTCGTGCATGTGTTGCCCGTCGACCAGCTGAGAGCCTCTCGAGAGACGGACCAGCTCAGCAAACTCGGCACCGGGATCACCCTCTGTCGACGCCACGGTCATAAGACCCAAGACCTCGAAAACAGCAGCTTCTTTGAGACTTTTGAGCAAACGCATGAGCTCCGAGGGCGGTGCCCCTGTTTTCTCGACGTCCGAACCAAGCTTGAGTTCGACGAAACACGGCAAGCGTGCAGCAAGCCCGCGCTTATGGGCTTGTTTATCGAGTTCTTCGATCAAGCTCAAACGGTCCACAGAATGGATCGTCGGTCTCAGGGGCAACAGCGCCTTGACCTTGTTCGTCTGGAGATGCCCGATAAAATGCCAACGAATCCCGGAACATCCTCGACTCTCAAGGGCTTCGTGCTTCGTCAGGAGCTCCTGCACGTAGTTCTCGCCAAAGTCCCGATGACCAAGAGCGTACAGATCAGCAACCGCCTCGATGGGCTGTCCTTTGCTGACGGCGATCAACGTTACGGGGTGGTTCGCACGTTGAACCGTTTTGAGGACGGCTCTGTACCGTGTCTCAAGAGCCGATCCGCTTGAGGTCACCCAACACCTCCGTTAGCGGAAGACCCACCACATTGGTGAAACTCCCATTCACACGCTCAATCAAACTGAGCCCATGACCCTGCGCCCCATAGGCACCTGCCTTATCCATGGGTTCCCCTGTAGCCACATAGCGTGCAATCTCGAGATCGGTGAGGCGGCGGATATGGACTGACGTTTTGACGGTCTTGACGACGATCTTCGTCTTCTTGCCGGTACCCGCCCGGATCAAACAATAACCTGTGAAAACCCAGTGCTCCCGCCCGGAAAGCGCTTTCAGCATCTTCTTGGCTTCGGACTCACTTCGAGGCTTACCCAACGTTCGGCCACCACTGGACGGAAGGGTTACCGTCGTGTCCGCCGCTAAGATCAGCGTCTCGCCAAACGCGAGGTCCACACGATCCAGCACGGCCTGAGCTTTTTCTCTCGCAACACGTGCCACCATCGCTTTTGGCGTCTCGCCCCGCTTCTGCGTTTCATCGATGGACGGCACCGTGATTTGGAATTCGATCCCAGCTAACGACAAGAGTTCGCGACGTCGCGGCGAACCCGACGCCAGAATCAGAGGAAGCCGTAGCGCTGATTCGGAAGTCATGCTGGAAAAACCTCAGTAATAAAATTGCGTCGAAATAAAACGAAACTGATCTTTAAACTCGCGAAAGTTATCTGTCCTCTGGAAAAACACAGTGACTTCAGTTTTCTCGGCCTTTTCGCAACAAAAGAAGAAGCTACCGCCTGAACGAAACACGGTGGCAAGCCCAATGCCGGCACCGGCCATGTTACGTTTCACCTTGTACTCTTCTTCGGTGTAGCGCTTGGAGATATGCGCGATGAGCTTTTTCTTGTCGAGGCTCCCGAAGAGATCGATCGCCATGATCCCAACGGTCGAACCGTCGTACCCAAC
Source organism: uncultured Oligoflexia bacterium (assembly GCA_964549505.1). Classification (GTDB taxonomy): domain Bacteria; phylum Bdellovibrionota; class UBA1018; order UBA1018; family CAZJVD01; genus CAZJVD01. The sequence continues at coordinate 10,022 of CAZJVD010000004.1, read as the reverse complement.
GACCATCTCCACCGCGCGCCGACCTTCCAGATCCATCACGGTGTCACGTGGGGTCGACATGAAAAGCGGACTACCAAAGTCGTCGGCCGGCGCATCGAACATCGCGTTCATCACAAGTTCATCGACCGCATTCGCCACGACCGTCGCCATACGACTCTTAAACTTAAGAGCTAGAAGAAAGTTCTTAACGGCTTCGACGCCTTCTTGCTTCTGGGATGTCTTGCTGAACTTGATCACTTGGATCTTTGACTTCTCATCCATCAAGGACTTCAGTGTAAACGCTCGGTCTCGCATCGAAGCTCGGATCACGTGACTGTACCGCTTCGCCGCACTCTCAGGACTGGTCGAACCGCGGCTCACATAACTTCCGAAGAAAGGACTGTTTAAAACAGCGGCTGACTCCGCCAGATCCTGCGAGCTTAAAAAATGAACACGGTTCGGATTGACCTTGTCCGAGAAAAGTCCGAACGCCTCTTGAAACGCTTTTGTGACATCAATATGGTGCTCATCAGCAATGAACAAGGCGGCAGGATTTGCCGACTCGATCGCTTTTACGAGATCAACCGGCTTCTCGGCGGGCTGAAATCCGACACCCGCTTCGTGCGCGAGCAACTCACAAAATTTTCGGTCTTGCGCATGATTTGAAAGGAGAACAAGCGAAGCAGTCAAAGCTCACTAAGCCCCTTCCATCATGAAGTTGAAAAATTCCTCGGGGATATCGTCAAAACTCGCTTTACCGCCACACTTCGTGCATTTGAGATCGGGAACCTGGAAGTTCAGCTTCTTCAGAGCTTCTGTCTGAAAGAGACCTACGAGCTCCGTGTGACAAGCTTCGCAGCTAAACGGAACGTAGATGGAAACAACGTCGCCGCCGCACGGGAAGTTCGAGATGAGATTGATTTGCTCAACTATGGCAGTCGAACATTCGAAGAGCTTAAGCTTCGTTCCTCCAGCGGTGACACCCTGAAAGTACGTGATCCAGCCTTTTACACCGACGGAATTGATCCGCGGCACTCCTTTGCAGTTCACATGCAACTCAGCCGATGGTTTTCCGATCAATTTTTGAAAATCGACACTCTCTTCGATGGATCCGTTGAGATGAACAACCAAGACATTGCCCTTTTGCTCTTTGACGACATTTAACACACGATGTCCCTCACTTGTTGTATGGGCAGAATTGCTTCACAATCAAAGTGTGAACCAAGAGCCAATTAGGGTCAAATTTTCCCTCAAGGCGAAGATCCTTGCGAGCGTAGTTTTGCTTCTCGTCATCGTCATCACTTTCCTTAACCTATCAACGATTGTACTCCTCCAAGAAGACAAGCGCGCGTATATCTACCAGGCCCAATCGACGGAGGCGGTTCTCGCGGGACGCGAGTTCATCAACACCGTTTCTAACTCGATTGATACGATTAAACTGAGTCTTGCATCCGTCGATCCGAGCAAGGCTTTCACGATGCCTCAGAAGGCAGCGCTTCAGTCGGTTCTCAACAATCAGAGCGAGCTTCTCGGCGTCACGTTAGCGTTCAAAAACTCAACGCGCGGTGAAGACATCGCCTATGGTACGGCTTCGAATCCAGTTCTTCTCAAACAACGCGGCCTAGCCGACAGCGATCTCATCCAACCCACGGCAGGAGACTCGGAGTTCAATCAGGCTCTGACCGCAGAAGGTTATGCTTTTTTTAACCCGTCACGCGTTGGGCAACCGCCCTTGCTCGGAATTGCGGTTGCTGATCTCAAGCTAAAGGACTCTGCACAAGGATTGCCGGTTGCCTATGGTTTCGTTTCTCTCGACGATTTCTTAAAGGATGTTCCGGGAGCCAATTTCTTCATTGCCGATCGTTTAGGACAAACACTTTTTTCCACCAATGCCGAAGAACTTTTCTCCCGCAAGCGGCACAGTGACCATCCGTTGTTTCAGCGTGCGCAATCCACACAGCTCGCGACGGGCGCAACCGAGTTCGAAATCGAAGGTGAAAACCATCTCGGTAGCTACTTCAAACCAGGACTGGGCGTTACCGTGGTTTCACAGATCACATTGAAAAAAGCCATGCGTTCTGCCGAAGTCCTCACCATCAAGTTCATTGTTCTCGCTGGGATGTCGATCGGTGCGGCCATGATCTTCGCGCTTATCTTTGCGCGACGCCTGACTGGACCACTAAAAAAACTTTTTGATGCCACGAAAGAAGTGGCTAAAGGACACTTCGAGCTCGAGCTTGATATCAAGAGCAAAGACGAGATCGGCGCCCTGTCCGAGTCGTTCTCAGCCATGTCCAAGCGCATTCGTGAACTCATTGTCGAGAGCATGGAAAAAGTTCGTCTCGAGGGTGAGATCAAAGTCGCGAACGCCGTTCAACAATCTCTGATTCCGGCTTCACGCTTTGTCAGTCCACAGATCCGAATTCATAGCCACTACGAGTCCGCATCGGAGTGCGGCGGTGACTGGTGGGGATTTTTTTCCGTCGGAAACAAACTCTGCATCAATATCGCCGATGCGACCGGACACGGCGTGCCGAGTGCTCTGATCACCGCAGCCGCGCGCAGTTCGTTTAGTATCTTGCATAAGATTGCGTCGGAAAATCCGAACTTCCCACTGACACCAGGAGAGATGCTTCGCTTCGCAAATCGATCGATCTTCGACACCTCCGGTGGTCGAATCATGATGACGTTCTTTTCGGCCGTTATCGACTTCGATGCGATGACCTTGACGTACGCTAGCGCCGGTCACAACCCGCCTTGGTATTTCAAGAAAACCGGCAATACCTTTACGATGAAGAGTCTGACAGCCAAGGGAACACGACTTGGCGAAAAGCCGGATGTTCCGACGTATTCTGAAAAGAAGATCAGTATCTATCCGGGTGACATGCTCTTTATGTACACGGACGGGATCATCGAAGGCACTTCTCCGCAAGGCGATCAGTACGGCAAGAAGCAGGTCATCCACATCGTCGAGAAGAACCTTGTCGGTGGGCCCGAACTCGTGGTTCAAAACCTTATCAAAGATTTCAAACGCCACAACACAGGCAAGCCGCTCGATGATGACATCACACTTGCTGCGGTCACGTTCTTACCGCCGGCAACTGTTGCGACTTAGGTACTAAGATGGCTCACACCGAAACGCACGATCGTCTTTCGCCTTACGAGATCCTCCTGACACTCGCAGGGTTGCTGCTCTTTAGCTCGTGCCTTTATGTTTACGTGACGGACTTTCCTCTTGGAAAATATATCTTCGGTCCGGACTTTCTCACACAGCAAGAACCTGTCGGAAAACTAGGCGTCATCACGACCACGACGCTACGAAAGTCCGACACACAGCCTGCATTCATAAACATTCCGACGGACACGACGCTCTACAACTTCGACACGATCGTCACTGGCGCAGACGGCTCCGCGACCGTGGAGTTCAACGACGGGAGCTCGATCGAACTCGGACCGCGTACAATGATCCGATTGGTTTTTGAAGATCGCATCGGGTTAGCCGGGATCTCACGCAACACCATGATCAACGTCGTAGCGGGGCAGATTAAGGGGCAGTCTCGCGAACGCAAACTCATTGTTAAAACCAAAGACAAGCAGGTCACGATCACACGCGATGAGCCGAAACCCATTGTCGTTGCGGCGATCCCACGGGCCGAGCTTAAGCCCGAGCCGCTAAAAGTAGCACCCCCGGTTGAGATCCCGGTCATTGAGATTCTCACACCCCGGCAGGACGAAAAGCTTGCCCTCGAAAAGGACGCGAAAGTTCTTGAGAGGCGTATTGATCTCACCTGGAAAAGTGTGCCGGTGAACACACCAGTCGAAGTGGTTTTCAGTCAGATCGCCGATGGTACCGATGCCAACGGCCAACCGATTCGTCGCCGAATTTTTTCAAAAACCATTAGGCCGACGAAAGAGTCCGACCTGCGTGTCGCCACACGAGTCAAACGTCCTGGCCGTTACGAGTTCGAACTTTTACCGACGAGCAACGTTCCGTTCGAAAAGGAAGCTCGTACTGCGTTCACGATTGACCCTGACTTCCTCGGCATCGAATCGCGTGCACCGCTCGTGGGCGGCGAAGCCACAACATCCAGTCGTTTGACGGGCGACAACATTCTCAACGAGTTTGATATTCAGTTGCGCTGGAAAGCACGTCCAAAGACAAAAGAGTATCAAGTAAGTTTCTTTCACAAGGTCGGAGACGAAGTTCCATTTCTGATTCGAAACACGAAAGGCACCGCACTCCGAATTGGTAAAGAAAAGATCTTCGCTGGAAAACTCTACTACGTGGTCGCTACGGACGCTGGAAACGGTTTTCGAGCGATCTCCGAACGAACGCCGTTTCAGTTTTCCTTTGTGCCGCCCGTTGCTGTTGTTCCTCAACCAGGCGAAGTGCTCACCAAAGAAAAACTGGCCAACAGCAATGGCGAGATCGTGTTCACATGGGAACGAACGAACTTCACCAAGAAGTACGAGATCGAAATCAGTCGATCCAAGGATTTCATACGTGAACGCTCGATCCGACAGACCACCGAAGACAATTTTGCCGTCGTCCGGTCGCTCAACTCTGGCCTTTATTATTGGCGTATCAGGAGCTTGGCCGACGATCTCTCGAGCTCCTACTCGGAAGCTCAATCTTTTCGCATTGAGTGATCGCCTGGTGGATGCAACGCTGATTTGACCCACCCACCCAGTCACGCTAAGTTGGCGATTCATGTCGTCCACCCCGCAAACGGTTCACCGTTACACAGGCACGGTCCGCGAAATTCGCTTCGTAACACCGACTGTCTTTCATCTTGTTTTTGAAGCGGATCAGGGCTTCACATTTAAAGCGGGCCAGTTTCTCAGCGTTATCGTTCCTGTATCGGCCGAGAAGAATCTGCGCCGCGCTTATTCCATAGCGTCGGCCCCCGAGGACACCACCCACCATCTCTGCGTTAAGCTTGTCGATACCGGTCCTGGCACGAACTATTTGACGGGATTAAAGCCGGGCGAAAGTTTTTCTTTCATGGCGCCTTATGGTCATTTCATTTTTCGTCCAGGCACAGGCCGCACGGCCGTTTTCGTTTCAACTGGAACGGGCATCAGTCCGTTCCACTCCATCGCTTTTTCAAAGGGATTTCTCGACCAACCGCCCCCGCGATCGATCTGTCTCTTCGGTGCGCGAAGTGAGGACGAACTCCTGTATGCCGATCGCTTTCAGACGTCGACGATCGAATGGGTACCCTGTCTGTCACGCCCCACGGGCAACTGGTCGGGTTACCGAGGGCGCGTCACTGATTTTCTGCGCCATCAGATAAGCCACGACGCGAGTTTTGACTTCAAAGCAGCCGACTTTTATCTCTGTGGAAATGGTGAGATGATTCGCGAGGCGAAACAGCTCTTGTTTGAACGCGGAGTCGAGAAGGCGCAGATTTTCCAGGAGGCATACTTTTGAAAAACACGATCTTTGCTTTTACGTTTATATTTACTTTAATGACGGGATTCGCAGTCGGTATCCAAACTGCGCAAGCAGCCACGGTCAACACGATCGCCACCGGATTTTCGGAGATCACCGATCTTCAGGCAGAACCTGGTTCTACCGACCGCCTTTGGGTGATTCAGAAAGGTGGCACCGTCACCGCGTATTCGATGTCCCAGAAAACAAAAACACAGCTCGGTAGTTTCTCCGTGCGGACTTCCTCGGAGCAAGGATTGCTTGGGCTCGCGTTTCACCCCGATTTCAAAAGCAACGGTCTTGTTTACATCAATCACAATCCATCGGATGGCAACGCACGCACGCAGATCGCAGAATGCGTTTATCAAAGCGGAACACTTCGACTGTCGCGCGTCTTATTGGAGATCGAGCAACCGTATTCGAACCACAAAGGGGGACAGATCGCCTTCGGCCCGGATAGAAAACTTTATATTGGGACGGGTGATGGCGGATCCGGCGGAGATCCTGGCAACCGGGCGCAAAATCCGGCGTCGCTCCTTGGAAAGATGCTACGTATTGATCCAACGCCTTCTGGAAGTCTCGCGTACACCGTACCGAGCGATAACCCTTTTGTGGGTCGCGCCGGTTACCGTGGTGAGATTTGGGCACTCGGACTTCGTAACCCGTGGCGTTTTACCTTTGGACCACAGGGCGAACTCGTAACGGGCGACGTCGGCCAAAATCGCTTCGAAGAGATCGACATCGTCCCACGCGGTGGAAACCTCGGTTGGAATATTCGCGAAGGCCGAACAGAGTACCGCGCCGTCGCGGCGAGCGAGACACCCGTGGGTCCTTTTGTTGAGCCGATTTGGATTTACGGACGCTCGGATGGATTTTCGGTGACGGGTGGGATTTTCTCAAATGGGCTTTACTACTTTGCCGATTTCGGGTCGGGTCGCATCTGGTCGTTAAACATCACGGGGAATATCGCTACTGAAACCGACGCTCAACTGGTTCTCAGAACAAACGCATCGATCGCGACGTTTGGTAAAGGACCCCGCGGTGAAATCCTATTGGGTGATTTCCGAGGAAATCAGATCTTAGAACTCGTTCCCTGACACGGTCCGGATAGATCTAGGGCCGGATAAATCTAGGGATAGATACCAAACATCCGATGCAAGAGCGGCCGCCGACGCAGCGGAAAGTTGTTGTCTAAGGCCTGATCGGCCCCCGGAGACAACGGTCCCGCGTTCGCGCCGTTCGGAAACGTATCATCGTAGTCCGATCCGCGAGCGCCAGCATTCGCGAAATAAGCAGCATTCACCTCGGTATTGTATTCGCGCATGACTCTTTCGGCGGTTTCGCCTCGATCCGCATCAGGATGCTCAGCCATGTATCGATTGACCGCCCCCCACAGATCCAAGGTGACCGAGATATCCAGATCAGAACCTGTGTAGCGGGTCTCTACAGTTTCTGCGGGGCTCGGCGGACCCTGACTGGCTTTTTCGGCCTGGATCTCCGCAATCCGCTTTTCCCAGCTACCACCATGCTCGGCTTCTTGCGGATACTCCTTGTTCAACCATAGCGAGAGATTCTCCGTAAACTCCGTTTCACTGCGCGCGTTGACCGCGGGCGCACGATCAAAGATCGACAAACCAATGCGCATCAGCGTCTGCGAGACAGAACGAAACGTCAGGGGTTCCTGCTGATACTCCAAAAACTTTGCCCGCTCGACGTTCACGTCTTTTACAAACTCCGCATAATCGTCGAACCGCTCCGCGATCTCCGGATCCTTGCGCGGGTCTTTCTTAGGATTGTCGTGAAACCACTTCAGGACATCTGGAAACTCTTTTTCCAACTCCTTTTGGAACTTATTGGCGTAGTCGCTGTTATCGTACCAACCCAGTTTGGTTGCAGAATCGACCCACGGCTGTGAGTACATGAAATATCCGCCACCCGTAAGAGCTCCGACCAAGGGAAGGGCAAACCGCATGAAGAGCCCCACACGACGCAACCCTTTTCCCGTCGTCAGACCCATTTTCTTAATTCGCTCGGTCGCAGCGAGCTCTTTCCAAATACTCTGAATACCTTTGTACTGCGCGCTACGCTGCCAACCCAAAATAAAATAAGAATACGCCTCGACGTAAAACTCATGCATCTTGACCAAACTAGCGAAATCTCGCCGCGGTCGAATCTTGGTATCCGCAAGCAGCGCCGTTATTTCCTCGAGAAGTTTCGCCTGCGTATCCACAAACGTCGCTTCGCCGCGCGCAGCATGCGAAAGCGTCCACAAAAGCTCGTGTCGGAGGATCTCGAGCCTCGACTTGATCGCCGCTTGCTTCATCATGCGACTGCGAAGCTTCCCCTTCACAAACCACATGAACGACAAAGCGCCACGGTGGTTCTCAAGAAGCTTGAAAAAGAAAGACCCCTTAATCTCCCGGAGATTTCGCTGTTTCAGCTGGAGACTCAAGCGCAAGTCAGAAGGCGTCGACTGCTCTGCTTCGGAACGCTCGATCTCGGATTTGCCGCCCTCCCAGTCGATGACCGCGTCCCCATCCCACCGGTTCAGATCCTCAGCTGCCGGGCCGGCCGTTTCGACGGCAGGTAATGAGATCTCTGTGTCACCTCCCGGAACAGGAGGAGGTGAAACCCAGGGTTTCTCTGCGAGCGCCATATCGGCTGTCTCGAGAAGCCATGTGAGCTTAACGATCTGCTGCTCCCACGTCATGACGTTTAACCAGATGTCATTCAGTTGCTCAATATAAGCGGCGTAGTCTGTAAGATCGCGACGCACACGCGTGTACGCATCATATAAGTTGGGAAGCTGAGGCTTTGGAAGTCCCGTCGTCGAAGATCCATACGAAGACATCGTCGTTGAGGCCGAACCCGTCACGGGCGAGGGTTCGTCCATCATGCCGCCGGCTTCAGGACTTCCATCTTCGTCGATTGGGATAGGGCCAACCGAATCCGCGAATGGAGCGTCCCCCAAAGCTGTCCCTGTACCCACTGGTCCTGTTTGCGATGGCGAAGCAGGCAGTTCTGATGGTGTTTCTTTGGGTTTTGTCGTCGGAGCGCGACGTTCGCCGCCGCTGTACTTTGCAAAGAGGGTTTGCGCCTGCTCCAGGGTCAACGGGTTCCAAGGAGGAAGAGGCTTATCTTTTTGATCTCTATCTTTCGGCGTTTTCCCTAATCTGCCCACCACCCACGCGAGTCCGCGCGTGGACGTATCCGACGAAGCATAACTGTAACGTCCGGAGGTGTCCCAGTCCTGAGAGTACAAACTCGGATACATCGAACCATTCGAGTACATCCCCATGTTTGCAAGCTGAAGCCTACCGCTGAACCAGGATCCCAGTTTTCCGAACGGGACCATGATCCATTCCAGAACCGATCGCGGAGTGCCGACGCGTGTTCTTTCATGTTCACGCAAGAACCGCTTGCGCTTGGCCTCCGTCCGATCGTGCCGGTCCTTCATCCTCGCCAAAACACGCGCACAAACAGGATTCTTGGGATCGAAACCGGTTTTCGGAAGATTTTTGAATCCAGGGACCTGCGGTGCGGGGGCCGGGTTGTCAGCTAAACTGACGGGCAAACCCACTGGCGAACCAGCGGCGAGAATCTGCAGAACGATAAGGGATGCAACGAAGAGTGTTTTCAAACTGTTTTTGCCCCGTCGGCAGTGGTATCGGGCTTTGACTCAAACTGTCAAGGCGGTATATTCCAAAACCATGGGTCCTATCAGCTGCCGTGCGTACCGTCCTCCGCCTACGACCGCCGAACGATCATCGAAAGTTGAGTTGCAATGCGTCAAAACATAGCCGCCGCCGTGGGCCTGCTGGGGACCAGTATTGATTTCTACTGGAGCTATCTGGGATTCGATCATTTTGCGATCCGACTCGCCCTCGGTCTCCTCGTTCTCTTTGGGATGTACCGGGTCAGCGGGCTCGATCGACGCGCTCTCTTCTTAAACCTTCGGCCGGAGTCCGGATGGCGACGCTGGATCGGTCTGTCCTTGATCGCGGCGGCCGTCGCTATCGCCGTGATCGCACTGGTTTACGGGCGTGACCCGAACATCGAACCCGGAGTCTCCTACTTTCGATATCCCGTTATTGAAGAACTCGTCTATCGCCTGAATCTCTGTATCGCCGTCATGCTCTTGATCGGAAACACGCGATGGGCACAGATCACGAACGTCGTCATCTCGGGCTCGGTTTTCGCGGCCCTTCACTATGTCTACGGCAACCTTGCCGTTGAGAACGTTGTCGGGGGGTTCGTACTTGCGACTGCGCTTCTGGCATCTCGGAGCTTTTTGATTCCGCTTGTCTGGCATGCGCTTGGAAATGTTATTTTAGCTTCTTGGATAGGTTCTTGGCTGGTTTTCGGCTAAGCGTTTCGGCTAGGCCTTTGGACTTTCGCGCCATCTTGACGGTTTCAGCCTGCACAATGTACTGTCCGACTACATCGAATCCGTAAGCTTGGGGCGTCGACAAGCGGTAAGTCACAGGATTTTGATTCCTGCATCCCTAGGTTCGAATCCTAGCGCCCCAGCCACAAAATATTTACATAACGTCAGGGATCTTCCCCAATACGGGGGGCATCTCGATTTTGCATAGAATCAATTTCTCAC
>CAZJVD010000003.1:0-224867 GCA_964549505.1 uncultured Oligoflexia bacterium | reverse complement strand
TTAAAATCGCTTTGATCTTTCTTTCGTTTGAGGCCGTTCGAAACGACCACGCTCCACGAGCCTTTGTCGATCGCAGAACCAGATGCATCGTGTTGCGCGTGTCGAGCGGGCGTGGGCGCGAGCGACCGTACCGTGTTTTCAAAAGACTTCCGCCGTAATCGCTTTTCTCGGGTTTGAGAAATGATGTTTGTTTCATCCGTTACTTTCTTACCGAGCGTCACTTACCCCGCGTTGACTGGCTGTATGCGTCGGTGAGCGAAGGTATACAAATCACCACGAATTCGCAACTACCCAGATCCAAAATCTTACGGCAACAGGCTGAAAAACTTAGGCCACGCGCTCAAGGCAGCGTGCTTACTCAAAGAAGTCCGTCTTTCAAATCGGGCGAATCGGGCGAATCGGGCGGACCGCGGACTGCCCGTTTCAGGCTGCCGGCCCGGTGTCGAGCATCAGTATGTTCAATGCTGAATGTTCAATGTCCAGTTTACGATCGCTGCGCTAGCCGATACCTGAACCCCCGAACTTTCCTTACTTCCCTCGATCGCGATCCAAAAAATGCTGAATCAAGAAGGGTCCAGACCACGCTTGTTCGTCATCCAGTAAGCCAGGGATGGATCCTGCCAACATATAATTGACGAGCGCGGGATCGGTGTTCGACGGAAAATCCAAAACCCCGTCCGGTTGTCCAATAAGAGACTCTCCAAGATCACGTTGTCCCAAAACGTAGACCCGTCGATCCCAAAATTTCAATATCCGAAATTTGTCGACGAAATCGTCCCACCACCGATCAGCTTTCTCGTCTTTGTAGAGCTCAAAGTCGAGTTGGTCGATTGCGTAGACCATTTTCTCTTCGAGGTAACGGACATAACGGCGAAGCGCTACACTTCCGCGCAGTGTTTGGTTCAGAGCATAGACGGCGCGGTCAAACGAATCGGTGAACCGATTTCGCAAATCTCCGGTGTACCAACTGAGATAATTCCAGCGTTGGCGAACGCTTTCGGTTTTTGCGACATCCTTGCAAAAGTAGAAACCGCGTTTCGATGGAAACTGAAAGGGACGAGCCGTCACCCAAACGCAGCGTCGGACTTCGCCTTCGAGTTGAACTTGATTGGTCTCATGAATCATTCGATTGGACATCGCAATACGGGCTCGGTCGCGAATCATCTGACGATCTTCTTCTTGTTCTAAAACATAACCTTCGACGCCGAACTCGGGCCCAAAGTCGGCCAGTCGCCCCGGCTTGAGTTTGATCCAGTGATCACCTTGTAGCAGAACCCGAAGCGTTCCTTTTCGAGCTTCGATTTGGCTGGTGGCGCGACCGATTTCTTTAAATCGCGTCACTTCAGCTCCGAGACTTTCCATCACAAGCTCGTGGGTGTCCTCGGGCACGATTCGCGTGACGCTTTCAAGGAGGCGGATAGGGATGAGTGCGAGATGGGAAAGAGGCTGTTTGAGACATTCGATTTCCTCACGCGAACCTTTGTCAAAAAAAGCATCACAAAAACTTCGCGCCGCTGAAAACAGATCTTCTTGGCGATAAGGGTTGTCCGTGAGCGTCGGCTGCCATGCTTTCATGGCAAGTTCCATGTTGCTCGTCTGAGTAAACTTCTGTCGCTCCTTTTCGTAAAAGGTAAACGCGTGATCGACAAAATCGTTTTGTGCGCGCGGACTCGAGAAGCCGATCTTTGAAACCCGGTCCGAATCAAACGATCCATAAACCGTCATAGGATCGTGATGTGTTATGGGTCGTGGTTCCTTGCTTTCCTTGAGCGGAGCGCTTGCATCTGGCACAAGCTTTTGAAACACATCAAATGCGGTCTCGGTGGTCGGCGCACTGCCTCCCAGCTTAACAGTAGGGTTACCCTTTTCGTTGAGGGCGAGCTCGTCGCCGCCGATGCTTAGATTTGACGACGCTCGTTCGGTATTGCTGAGCAACCCAAAGAACAGTCCCTCTATTCGCCCGGTTTCGAGGCTCAGTCCACCACCGTCGCCGAGGAGTTCGAAATAGATTCGGCCGCGTGACTCGAGCGCAACTCTTTGATCAAAGTCGTAGGTGATCGGGAGTGGTGCGGTCATCTGTCCTGCTCTGGATTGAACGGTTCCCCAGAAAGGACAAACCAAGCCTAGATTTTCTATGTCGAGGCAGCGGCCACTCTCCGATGCCGGATGCCCGTTCGAAATTTTTGAATTCAACTTGGTGTGCAACAAGGGATCATCAAAATCACTGTTGCGCAGTGGGAACAGGGCGTAGCCACGAAACCGATACTTTCCGTCCGGAAGATTTGCGGTGTCATCCGTAAACCCGGCGCGCGGTTGTCCAGGACGGTAGAAAACAGGATTGAGATAGAACTGATAGTTGCGCCGCTCTGTAAGCTGCAGATTCGATGATACGGATGCGATCGCGTTTCCAACGTGTTCTAGACGAAACGTTTTGAGAGCAATGGTTGCCGGTCTAGAGATTTTCAAGAGATGATCCGGTGCCGCCGGATGACGGCTGTCCCACAGCTTGTCGCTATCCCGCTCAAACGGGAAGATGGAGAAGTCGACTTCTTCCGCTAAGCCTACATAGAGCGAATCGGCGCCCGTCACGCGCATTCGGAACTTAAACTCTCGTTTTCCCCCAAACGGATCCAGTCGTAGTGACGACGGCAGCGGTGGCAAACAGCCGGTGTGGTCCGTGGTGACTTTGATGGTCTGTGAGGAACCTTGGGGAGTCGCCTCGGCTATGGAAACTTCGAACCCGAGCCCCTCCGTCAGCGCTTTCCGCTCCAAGGCGTTCACCAAACACGCGCGTACCGTAAATCTAAATGTTGAAAATGTTTCGAAGCCGTCTTCGGTATAGTTCGGCTGCGTGGATCCCGGCGCCAAAGTCAGAAAACGTGCGATTTCAAAACCGGTCGCCGTTCCTGTGGTTCCGTTTGAAGACGCCGTTGCATAGTGCTGCCACTCGTCCGCATCGATTTGTCGGAGCGACTGCCGCGTTCCCGCGACGAGTTGGGAGGCCCGTAGGTCAAGGGCGCCACCTGCTGGACTCAAACCTGAACGACGCATGGCTGGAAAAACACGCACCCATAGGGCGAGAACAGCGGTGTCGATAGGTTTTCGAGTGAGGATAGCTGTGAGTCGAAGTTTTCCAATCCCGCGATCCAACGTCACGCCGGTACGTTCGGTACGCGCCAGTGGGGTGATCTCGTGTCCCTTCTTTTCAACCAGTAGGATCTCGGCTTCGAAAGGGCCCTGGACAAGTCGGTCCAGTCGTTCGAGTTCGTCGATGCTCCGGCGAGCGCTCTGAAGTCCAAACTCGGCGTTCAGAGTTAACGAAAGGCCACCTTTCCCCGGACGGACTTCTTCGACCCATGCGCTGGCATTCTGAAGGCGAAGCGAGTGATTGGGTTCGTCAACGACGGCCGGCGTTTCGAGACGTGCGCGGTCGTTAGAGGAAACCCATGGACTCGGATTTTCGCTCCCACCGTTCAGGTCAAGAACGGGGGCTTTTGGGCCGATCCATGGATTTAAAGCAAAGCGAAGTGTGGCGGTGGTCGCTGCCGAGTCCGACGACACAACCGTTCGTTCAAAAACGACGAACGTCTCTTCTGCAAGACGATGGTAGCGAACCGAATCGTCCCAATAGAGACATCCGACGGCGTCCGTGGTGACTTTGGTTTCCCGATCACCTTTAATCGTGAACGTCTTACCGACGACCGCTTGCAGATAAGAGGTGTCGCGAAGGCAGGTCTTGAACCGTAGGCGATTTTCGAAAACCAGGCCGTAAGGATCATTCTTGTCGGCCGAGATTTCTCCTCCAAGCGTCTCCACAGGGAGCCACGCGAGTTGTCCTTGCCCCTGTCCCTGAAGCGCAGGATTTTTCTCGCTGCCAGTACAGGCAGCAAGCAGGACCATGCCGACGGAAAGTGCGGCGGTTCTACAGAATCTCATAGACGCGTCCTACGCTCATTTCGTACGACGTGAACTGCTCTTGAAAATCGCGCTCTTCGATGACCGTCGAACGCGTCCAATCAAAACGACCAAACCATCCCTCGGACGTGCGAGCCCGAAATCCAGCTTGAACACCCTTTGTGTTTTTCGGTCCCATGGTCAGAGCCGCCAGAGCAGCGGGTGCACTATCGGCTTCCGCTCGAAAAAGTGCGACGTACGGCTGAAGACGTGCTTCAAACCGTCCGTGTGTCCGCCACTCCGGTGCTAACTCCGCTCGCCAGGCCTGGTTCGTCCCGAGCGGTGCCCCCCAATTGTTCATAAAATCCCCCTTCACGAAAATGGCGACTGAGGGTCCCACCCCAATCGGCATTCGAATGCCCCCATTGAATCCATAAAACTCGTAACCAAAAAAAGCGTTCGCAGCCCCTAAACCACCGACGCTGTTTCCAAGAAAACGACTTTCCTGCGCCTGCGCAGTACCCAGATCTTGAAATGAAAAATGGCGAAAGAAGATCTGACCGCTCGGTGCGGAGACCGCGTTACCGATTCCCGGAAACTCGAGTGCGAGCGACTCTTGAAAAAACTTTGGCAATGTTTGGTCCAGGTTTGCGAAAGGAGCGGTGTCGGTACCGGTCACCATCGCTTGTTGGGCTTCAGCTTGTATCGCCCAGGGACCATGAAGCTTCCATCGCAGCGTTTCGCGTAGAGCCGGCAGGCCTTTGTCTCCAAATAAGAGTGGGGTGTCCCAATGGGCTTGATTGAGAACACCAGCCGCGCCTTCCAAAAAGAACAGCCGTCCGCCGTCTCCATAATGTGTGCTGGCTTCACGGAGTTCAAAGCGATTGCGGGGCGCGTACCGGTCTTGCGTTCGACTAACAGCGCTTCCGTTTTCAAAAAGTGCGGCGACGAAGGCCTCAGTACGAAATCCGCCGATCTCAGCGACGTCGCGATCTCGCGCACGAAAGCGCGCTTCGAGGCCGAGCCCTCCTGCTGCCGATTCAAACGTCCGGTCCTGTGCGGAACGTGCTGAAAGCGTCGGCGATAACGTCAGTTCTTCGAGAGCCCAACCGGAAAAGGCCACCGTCTGCGCGATCAAAGTTAAGCCAATGCCTAACCGAAGGGCTTGCCTGCTCTTACTGTATTGAATCACCACTCTCCCCGTGGGTTGTCCTACCAAAATATGACCAAAATGCGGACGGAAAGTAACAGCCGGGGGTTAAGTTTCGGTTAGATGTTCCTTTGTTTTCACTGAGGTTTTCAGAGCGGCGCGACAGATATGCCGATAGACCCGCTAAATCTTTAGGATCATTCCGACCGCCACGGATGTGCGATCGATACCGCTTTGCAACAGTATGCTCTCGTTGACGTGATGAATCGACGACTCGATGCCGAGGCTTTCCATCACGAACGCTTCGAAACCAAACGTGCCTTCAAAACCTAAGTGCCACTCTGAGGCAAGCGATCGTGTGAGTGCTGGTCCGACGCCGATCACGAGATCAAAGGGGATCGTTGTTGCGTTGAAAAAATTCAATCGGCCTGCGAGCGGCAGGACGCGAAAACGCCCAGAAAAAACCCATTCCGGAGCATCGACCACCAGGCGGACAGAGTTGGTTTGCAGGCGGGATTCTACTTGCTCGGTCAGACGACTCACGGTTGGAAAAAACTTGGTGATACCGAAACTGGCGCCAAAGAAGCGGGCCCAGTGATAGCGGCCGGTAGCTCCTAGGCCCCAAACGTTGTGGTACGGATTCGTCCACTCATATTCCGAAGAGAGCGCGAGCGAGTAGGGTCGCACCGTGACGTCGCGTTCTTCGCTCAAGTAGAGCTCGCCATAGGGATCGGCTTCATCGGCTTGAACCAAACCATGGGAAAGGACGAGTACTACAAAAACGAAGGGAGCGATGTGTCGCACGCTACGTGTCATACAATGAAAACAGGCTCTTAGCAAAGGGCCCGGTTAAGAAAGTTAACGTTGTCAGTTTCGTGTTTTCGACTTACCGCATAGGGCTAATGCTACGCGTTTTCGTTGTTTTAAAGAGCGCTCTCGGGATCGTCTTACTGGCGATGACGATCGTGTTTAGCGAGCCTCCCTCGGAGGCCGCAAAGCCCTCAGTTCAGGAGGGTGTTCGTCTTGCGAAGGCAGGCGACTACGAGGCTGCGCTTTCGATTTTCGAAAAGGTTTCAAAAGACGATCCGACATTCGTTCGGGCGCTTGGAGAGATCGAGAAGATTCACTACCGTCGTCGGGATTGGAACCGTTTCTTTGCGTATGCGTTTTACTATCAGGAGCGATTCGTCGGTCGACCGGGAATGCGCGAAGGTGAGTTTTCTGCGCCGACATTAGCACTCGAGGTTCTTGCGCTCGTTCGCCACTGTTACAAACAGAAGGCGATTGAAAAGCTCACGACGGCCTATCGGCTCGCTTCAACAATGGGTGTTGGGTCAACACCGGAGCTGGCGCTGGCGCGGAGCTATCTGGAGCTTGCGAAGATTCTTCCGAAAACCATGGATCCCGTGACGGATACCCGGCATCTACCTCGAGGTGCGTTTCAGAAAACCCTGCTTTGGAACTTGGATCGTAAGTCCGCCATCGATCGGATCGATCACCCGCGCGTTCTTCGCATCGAAGTCAAAAACCGCTGCGAATCTTGACCTTTCTATACGGATGCAGGAGGATGCGTTCGTGTCTCAGAACTTGTCTGATAGCGATCGTGTTCTCACAGCGGCTTCGGTGCCCGCGATGGTGTTGGACGAAGATTCGTTACGCGATCGTCTGAAACATTTTCTCGAAAAAAAGCATCTCAAGTTCAGCGAACCTCGCTGGAAAATGGTTCGCGCTATCTTGAGCGCGAAGCGCCACATGACCGCTCAAGAGATGGTGCGTGCGGTTCGAACACGGTTCCCCGGTATCGGTGCGGCGACTGTCTATCGAAATCTAAAGTTGCTTTGCGATGCACATATTTTACGCGAAACAGCGCTCAATTCGGAAGGCCGAGCGGTCTACGAAGCCTATTCTGACGAACACCACGATCATGTGGTGTGTGTCGATTGTGGACGTGTTTTCGAATTTCATTCCGAACTCATTGAACGCGAGCAGACTCGAATTGTCGAAGGTCTCGGGCTCGTTGCTGTCAATCATCGTCACGTTATTTATGGCCGCTGCAAAGACCAGAACACGGTCGGCGAAAAAACGATCTGCCATCACAGTCTCGACGGTTGAGTCGGCGCTGGAGGCATGGGCTCCGCAGGAAATGGCGGAATCCTGGGATAACGTCGGTCTCCTGCTGGGGAGGCGCGAGCAAACCGTGTCCTCAGTCGTTGTCGCCGACGATCTCACGCGAGAGTCGCTCGATCTCGCGCGTACGACCGGGAGTCAGCTCATCGTCGTCCATCATCCGCCGATTTTTCGTCCAGTAAAATCCATTGTGAGTGGAGCACGAAGTGCACTACCCACCGTTCTTTTGGAGGCTATCGAGAGGAAGATTGCTGTTTTCGCCTGTCACACGAACTTTGACAAAGGTGCGACCGATGTCGTTCAGGAAATCTCCGAAGCGCTGGGTGTGAAGATCGGCGGGCGATTTGTTGATAGCGACGAACGACTGATCAAGTCCGTCGTGTGGACCGATCCGAGCGGTTTCGCGGCAGGAGTCGGGTACGGTTTTTTTGGACGGTTTTCGGAGCGCACGGGGCTCTCACTCGGTCGCGTACGTTCCCGTTTGGGTAAGGTGTTTCGAGTTTCTGGAATGATCCAAACGGGCGATATCAAAGCGAAAGTGAAATCGATTGGGTTCCTGCCTGGGAAAGCATCTAGTTTTGCCAACGCTGTTGAACGCTCGTTGGTGGACGTCCTTGTCTGTGGCGAAATGGGTTACCATCCGGCACTCGATCTTGTGCGAAAAGGGCAGGTCGTTCTGGAGATTGGCCACCGGCAGAGCGAGCGGTTTTTTCTCTCTGGAATGGCTGAAAAACTGCGAAAACTTGGAGTCAAGGTTGTAGTGGACAAAACGGACGTTCAGGCTTTAGAAAGGGTGCAATGACACTGACTGCTTCCATTCGCGATCAATTGATCAAACTCGAACAAATTCAAGAACTTGACGTAAAAATACTTCAAATCGAAACTCGAAAAAAAGAAATCCCGCTTGGCCTTCGTGATTTTGAGAAGGCGTTGCTGGTGCTCGAAAAGGAAATTCAGTTCAAACAGGGCTCGCGCGATGAGGTCGAGAAGAACTTGCGGCAGGTGCAGGCTGCGGTCGAAATCAATCAGGATCGTATGGATCGCGCTTCGAAGAAACTCGAGGTTGTCGGCAACACCAAGGAGTTTCAAGCAGCTACCAAAGAGATGGAGCAGCTCAAGAAGCTTCGTGAAGAGCTCGACGCTCAACGGGATAAGATGCGTGCTGACGTGGCTGCGATTGAGCTCACGATTGGTGAGCTGGATACTAAGAAAGCCGCGATTCACTCGGATCGCTCGACAAAACAGGCGGAGTTCTCGGCTGTTGAAGCCGAGCTCAGCCAAGCGCTTCAGGAGCTCCAGGCGACGCGTGAAGGTCACACCGGGGGCCTGCCGAAGCCGCTTCTGGTTCGGTACGATCGGGTCCGGATCTCACGACATGGGCTTGGGATCGTTCCTGCGGTCGCTGGGCGCTGTAAAGGCTGCAATCTCATGATCCCGCCGCAGACCCTCAATAAGCTGTATCGCTGTGAGGAGGTTCTGGATTGCCCGAGCTGCAACCGGATTCTTTTCCTTCCGCAGACGGCTGCAACCGATATGGCCGTGGGTCCTACTTCTTCAAGACAATCTGTTTAAAATTTGCCGATAATTTGATAAGTTGCGCCTGTGCGTGAAACGGGCAATCGCTGGTGGACTGAGTTCGCTCAGGTACCACTGGAGGAAAGTCCGGGCTTCATAGAGCAAGGTACTGGTTAACGGCCAGGCACGGGGCTTGTCCTCGTGACGGAAAGTGCCACAGAAAACAAACCGCTTACGCCGCTGTAACAAGCGAACGTGAGTAAGGGTGAAAAGGTGGGGTAAGAGCCCACCGCGGTTTTGGTAACAAAGCCGGCATGGCAAACCCTACTTGGAGCAAGGTCAAATAGGGAGGGAGTCGGAGCTGCTCGCCCCGCTTTAACCTCCGGGTAAGACCGCTTGAGCTTGAGGGTAACTTCAGGCCCAGAGGAATGATTGCCTCCAGTCGAAATCACTTTCGCTGAAGACAGAACCCGGCTTACAGTTTCTCGCACATTCGTACGGACATACTTTTTGTCTGGCGCCGCACCGATTGTGGGGCAGCGCCAGACAAAAAGTATGTCCGTACATGAAGGAATTTTATGATGAAAAGCTGGGGAGTTTCGGACTCCTTAAAACTTTATAATATCGAGAGCTGGGGCGATCAGTTCTTCAACATCAATCCAGCCGGCAATCTGACCGTCCATCCTATGAGAGGAAAGGGTCCGGGTGTCGATCTCATCCGCGTGATCGACGATATCAAGAGCCGCGGTGTTCAGTTGCCGGTGCTTCTACGTTTTCAGGACATCATCAAGAATCGTGTTGTTCAGTTGAACGAAACTTTTCGTCGCGTGATTCAAGAGGCTGGCTACAAAGGCATCTATCAAGGCGTCTACCCGGTGAAGGTCAATCAGATCCGCGAAGTCGTCGAAGAGATTTTGGACGCAGGCGCGCCGTATGATTTCGGCCTGGAGGCCGGTTCCAAAGCTGAGCTCGCGGCCGTCGTTTCGCTGGACCTTTCTCCTCAAGCGCTGACGATCTGTAACGGTTACAAAGACTACGATTTCATCAAGACCGCGCTCATGGGTCTCAAGCTCGGCAAGCGGACGATCATCGTCGTTGAGAAGTTATCGGAGTTTTTTCAGATTCTTGCTGTTGGTGAAGAGCTCGGTGTCACACCTCATATCGGTGTTCGCTGTAAGTTAAACACCAAAGGTTCGGGTAAGTGGGAGTCGAGCGGTGGCGATACGGCCAAGTTTGGTCTTACGACCCCTGAGCTTCTTGAGGTCATCCGTGTGTTGCGTGAACGCAATCTCCACGACTGTCTCAAGCTTTTACATTTTCACATCGGATCGCAAGTCACAAACATCAACACGATCAAAGCAGCCGTCAAAGAAGCTTCGCGCATGTATTCGAAACTTCGCAAGATGGGCATCCCCGTTGAGTTTCTCGATGTCGGAGGCGGTCTTGGTGTTGATTATGACGGATCTCGTACGGATTTCGATAGTTCGATCAACTACTCTCTCGAAGAGTATTGCGCGGACGTTGTTTACGCGATCAAAGAAATCTGCGAAGCCGAAGAGGTTCCAGAGCCCAATATCGTGTCTGAAAGCGGACGCGCTCTGGTGGCGTACCATTCGGTTCTGATCGTTGATGTTTTTGGATCGATCGAAATGGGCGGCGGTAAGTCGTTCGAAGAAGAAGATAAGTTTATTTTCACAGAGAGCGAAGACGAAAGCGATGTCGTTCGCGAAATTCGTTACGTTTTGAAAAACGTTTCGCATAAGAATTTGCTCGAGCATTATCACGACGCGCTTCAGAGAAAAGAAGAAGCGATCAGCATGTTCAACTTGGGGATTCTGTCGCTTGAAGATCGCGCTCGCGTCGAAACGATTTTCTGGCGCATTTGTAAACAGATCTACAAGTACTCGAAAGATCTCAAGTACGTTCCGGATGAACTCCAGCAGCTCAATAAGTATTTAGCGGATCAGTACCTTTGTAACTTCTCGGTGTTCCAGTCGATGCTCGATCATTGGGCGATCCAACACTTGTTTCCAATTGTTCCGATCCATCGTCTCGACGAGGAGCCGTCGCGCGAAGCGATTCTGGTCGATATTACGTGTGACTCAGACGGTAAGGTGTCTAAGTTCATCGACTTGAAAGATATCAACGACACCTTACGAGTGCACAAACTCACTCCGAACGATCCTTACTACCTGGGTTTCTTTTTGATGGGTGCGTATCAGGACATCATGGGTGATCTGCATAATCTCTTTGGCCGCGTGAATGAGGTTCATGTGTTCTTGGATGAGACCGAGCCGGGCGGCTACTATATCGAGGAAGTCCTACGTGGTGTCGATGTGGCTGGGATTCTCGCCTGGATTCAGTACAGCAGTCAGTATCTCAAGAAGAGTTTCAAGTCTCTGGTCGACCAGTGTGTTCGCGAAGGAACGATCAAGCCTAAGGAAGGCGTCGATATGCAGGCTTTCTACGAACAGGTTTTGCACGGTTACACGTATATCGATTACCAAAAGACAAAAGATACGAAGACTGAGCGGCGTTTGCCGGGCGAGCTTCAGAACCGTGAGCTTTTAATCAATACGTAAGTGTATCCTTGTTGGCGCAGCGCCGACTTTGGATAGGGATACCGCTTTTCTGGGGTTGCGAAAATTCGCGCGACATCTGAGAGTGTGGGAATCATGCATCCATCACATCCACGTTCCCGTCCCGACTTCTTGAACTTCAGTGTCGACCACATGACCATGCTGGTGGTCCCTGAAATGTACAATGTGTTCTACGCCGTTTACCGGATCGTCTTCGGTGTAACGAAGAACGATGAAATCTACGAGAAACGTCGTGAGTGGGTCCAGGGCGAGGGCGATCGTTCGCTGACTTATGCGGTGTCAGTCGGCGAAGTGAAAACCAGTACTCAGGCCATCAACAAGACCATGATTGCGATGGTGCAGCCAACAGAACCGATGACCCAGCCCTCTCATGTTCGCAGCATGCTCGGCGATCACAAAGCGGCAGCCCATTGGCAACACATCGCACTCCGAACTCCAGACCTCTTGTCGTTTCACAACCATGCGCTGAGCCTCGGCGTTCGTTTCGTTACGCCCATTATGAAAGAAGACGACGAAGATCTGATCCAGGTGTTTTCGGGCGAGTGGTACTACCCTGGAATGCCGGCGTCGGGATTATTTTTTGAATTTGTCCAACGGGATGTGACGCCAGAACTTCTCAAGAAACTCGACGCTCACAATCGCGAGTCCCTCTTTCGCGACAAAACGTTCTTGGGTCTCTACGACGTTAAAGAAAAAGAGTACCAGTCCGGAAAGGTAAAGCCGTTCATTGATTTTGAACTCTATGACCTGCTTTACAAACAGGTGGGAAAAAAGAATCAGTGGGAAATTACCGAAGACGATCTCAGTCGGTGTGAGCGGACGATGCGCGACTACGCGAAGGCGCATCCGTAATTCAAGACTGCCTCACTCAAAATACGCGTGACTTGGTAAAGAAAGCTTGCTATTCGTCGCCCCGTGTCGAAAACAGGTTTGATTCTTATCCTTGTGTTGTTTCATTGTAGTTCCTTCGCCATGGCTACCACTCCGGTCCCTTCGAGCGGGAGCTGTGGGAGTTGGTTAGAGGCGCAGGCGATGTGGAGACAGCACTTCGCCGCCTTGACGGATGAAGAGTGGAAGTCGCGGACCGAGCGGCTTTTGGCGATCGATCGAGGTCTGCACGGATACACAATTATGACAGGAGACGATCTAAGAGGTGTTGCGGCGCTTGCCGAGGTGTCTCGGGATGTCCAGAGAATCATTGTGGCGTCGAGCGCGATCGTTGAACGCGCTCGATCTCACGACCCGAGTTTAGCGGACTATGTGTATTTCTATCAGGTGGAGCAAAGGGTCATCTTTGAGGTGTTTTCCGTGCTGCAGTCTCTCAGTGTTCGCGGCGCAAATCCGGTGGATCTTACGATTCTCGATCCGTCGGCGAGACTGCTGGCGTTTCTGGCTGGCTTTCTCGAAGCGAGAGTGCTGATGGGTTCACGTAGCGTTGCTCATGCGCTCAGCGCGGCGATCGGTCGAGTGCGACACAATGCAGAGCAGACCCCGATCGAGTTTGCGAGGCTTCATCATGCTGTCGTGCCGGCATTTTATAGTACGGCGTTCGGAGCGACCCCTGAGCGTAGTCCCAACTGGAATACAGCAGTCTCGACCGCTCTTTCAGATATTGAACGCGCTATTCTGCGTCGTTAAGCTGCTCGATATTTTTCGCCACTGTTTCAATCTGTCCCGCTAAGTTTTCGAGCATGAGTTCGACACCCCATTGCGCTTCATCCAAGATCGGATCGGTCGGCGTCTGCGCGCGTTCTAGATAAAAGTAGCGCGATAACGTTCGCAGCTGGACCGCGATCATCGAGAGTTCACTGAAGCACTCTTCGTGAGTTGGCGTATTCTGGGGTTGATCAGACTCAGAGACGGCATCTAAAATCGGCAGGTCGTGTGAGGTCATCATAGCTATAACCTAATATATTAGGTGTTCGTCGTCCAGCCTAGACGAGTATCGGTGCTTCGCCGCGCGCGCAAACAATCCAGTGGCCGAGACACCGAAGGCCGAGGCTTTCGGCGACGGCAGTTACACGATCCGTCAGCTCGCGATCTTCGTGCGATGCACGCAATGAGTTCGACGGGTGGTTATGAAAGAGATAGAACGCGCGCACGCGCAGGACCAAGAGTTTGAGAAACAGATCAGCGGGGTCGAAGCAAACATGGGTTCGGACTCCACGCTCGACGATGTGAAGCACGCCTGTTTTTCCATCGGGATGAACGGGAACGAAACCAATCCACTCTTTTTCAGCCGACCGCCAAGCGACAGCGATTCTCTCGAGGGCTTTCTTCACGGACACGTTTGGATTCGGTGAGTGACGGGGTTCCAGGCGCAATCGATAGTCCGCATAGCGTCGACTGAGTTCAAAAAGAGCCAAAACCCGGGCTTTTTGTG
The DNA here is from genome assembly GCA_964549505.1 of uncultured Oligoflexia bacterium. Lineage (GTDB taxonomy): Bacteria > Bdellovibrionota > UBA1018 > UBA1018 > CAZJVD01 > CAZJVD01. Next base: position 211,198 of record CAZJVD010000003.1, on the reverse strand, counting down.
CGTTTCCCAGTCCATGGACCTCGGCAATGTACGACTCAAAGCCGTCCCGGAGGGTTGCAAAGAAAGCGTCGTCTGTTTCATCGCCTGAGAGTCGAAGGATGTCGGCCGCCAGTCCCATGCATCCCTTTCCGCGCGGACCCGAACCCAAGATCACCGCTAAGCACTCACGGAGACTCAAGGTGCGCGCGCCGTCGCGCAAAATGCGCTCGCGCGGACGTTCGCTTTCTGGGAGTTCACTGATTCTGAGATTCATGACGTGCAAGGTTGTGCAAGTCACAGACCCGTGTGTGCCGGGTTACGCTTCAGTCTTCGGCGGCTTTGAGGCGTTTGGAAGTCGTACGCGCCGCCCGCGAGGCGTGGAAGTCGACCAGGCGAACAACGGTCATGTTGAACGCGCCAGCAATTTTTGTAAGTGTGCGCAGGGTGGGCGAAGGAGGTTTTTTGCCTTCGAGCATTTGAATGTACTTGTATTCAAGGCCTGCTTTTTCAGCGAGAGCTTCTTGAGTTAAGCCTTTTAATTTTCGGAGTAGGCGCAATCTCCGACCAAAGCGTTCTTCAGGGGACACCGCTTCACACTCGCTTGGGGTATTTTAAGTGAACACCTAATATCCTAGGTGTCGATAGCGCTCCCCATGGCACCGGACTGTGTTTAAGCTAATTAAGTTATTTTGACGATCTTTGTCTTAATGACAGGTGACGGCACGCCCTAGAGTTTCTTTTTGAAAAGGGCTTCCGCAGCATTTTTCAGCGCGTCTTCCTTCGAGCCACCGGTTCCGCCCGTCGCGCTGGGGGAGAAGTAGTCGCAGAAGTTCGCGCGATCTTTTTCGACGACACGATCGGCTTGATTTTCTTTGCACTGGTTATTGTAGGCCGGGTCGAAATGAATGCAGTTTCGGCAAATGTGCGTGTCAGAACGGCACCCAGGGCAGGTGTTTTGCCGGCCGTAATCGGCCTCCGTCAGGTTCTGTCCGCACTTGTAGCAACGGCCCTTTTTCATGAAATGCTTTACAGGCGTTCGACTTGGTTCGTGAAGACATGGTCTTCACCAATCGACTTTACCATCGCGATTGCCGAGGCCATGACTGTGGCGTAGGGCACTTTTCGTTCAAGTGTGGCGCGTCGCACGCTGAAGCTGTCTCGGATGGCCTGCTCATCGGACGTCGTGTTGATCACAAGATCAAACTTGCGGTCCATGATCGCGTCGACACAATGAGGTGATCCTTCGAGAACCTTGTTGATGCGGTGGACCTTAATGTCTCTCGCTTTTAGAAACTCTGCGGTCCCATGAGTCGCCCAGACTTCGAATCCATGCGCTTGCAGAGCTCTCGCGAGACCCACGGCCTCTTCTTTGTCTTCGTCGCGGACCGAAAAGAAAACGTTTCCTTTGGTAGGTAACGTCATCCCAGAACCGGCGAGTGCTTTGGCGTACGCTGCGGGAAAGGTTGCCGCCCGTCCCATCACCTCGCCTGTCGACTTCATCTCGGGTCCCAGTAAGATATCGACTTTTGGGAATCGAGCGAACGGGAACACGGGCGCTTTCACCGAAAATGTCTTGAGACCGAGATCCAAATCTTCGTGCAAGCCGAGATTGTGTAACGATCGTCCCATCATCACCTTTGTTGCGATCTTCGCGAGGGGATGTCGTACAGCTTTGCTAACGAACGGAACGGTACGTGAGGCGCGCGGATTGACTTCGAGAACGTAGATGTCATCGTCCTTGATCGCAAACTGTATGTTGATCAGTCCAATCACTTTAAGGCGCTTTGCGATCTCTCGAGTGTAAAGGCGCAAGCGATCCGTAAGGCTCTTTGAGAGTGAAACGGTAGGTAGGCTGCACGCACTGTCGCCACTATGAATACCCGCCTCTTCGATGTGCTCCATCAAGCCGCCGATAAGAGTGTCTTTTCCGTCGGAAACCGCGTCGACGTCGACTTCAATCGCATCGACGAGGAAGCGATCAATGAGAAGGGGGTGGTTTCCCGACAGTTCGAGTGCGCGGTCAACGACCAGCTCGAGGTTCTCACGGTTGCGTACGACTCGCATTCCGCGGCCGCCAAGAACATAGGAAGGTCGTACGAGAACCGGAAATCCAAGTTCCTCAGCAAACTGTACCGCCTGCGAACGTGTGCTGGCTGTCCGTGCTTCAGGTTGTTTCAGTCCAAGATGCGCAAGGCTAGCGACGACTTCTCCAAAGCGACGACGATCTTCCGCGAGGTCAATCGCGTCGGCCGATGTACCAAGAATTTTTAAACCACCGGCTTCGAGAGCGCGTGCCAGTTTGAGTGGAGTCTGGCCACCAAACTGTACCAAAACACCCAGTGGTTTCTCGACGCGCGCAATATTCAAGACATGCTCTGCTGTCAGAGGTTCGAAGTAGAGCCGATCCGAAATATTAAAATCGGTGCTGACGGTTTCGGGATTCGAGTTGACCATCACGGTCTCTATGCCAATTTCTTGGAGCGCGAGCGCTGCGTGAACGCAGCAGTAGTCGAACTCAATTCCCTGTCCAATGCGGTTGGGTCCGCCGCCGAGCACGAGCACTTTGTTGCGTGTCGAAATTCGTGATTCATCGGAACCCGAGTAACTCGAGTAGAGATACGGAGTTTTCGCTTCGAATTCGGCCGCACAGGTATCGACACAGTGAAACTGACCATGAATGCCGAGAGACTCACGGACCGAACGGACTTCGGTCTCTTCTTTCTTTAAAATCTGCGCAATCGCGCGATCCGTCCAACCTCGCTCTTTGATACGCTGGAATGTTTCTTTGGGTAGCGGCCACGGGCTGTCCAGCAACACATTTTCAGCGTCGAGGTAAAGTTTGAGGCGATCGAGGAACCAGCGATCAATACCGGAACGCTTTGCGATCTCGGTAGGTGTGGCACCTTTTCGTAAGGCGTCCCCAATGGCCATGAACCGTCGGGCGTGCGAGTTCTCAATCTGTTCCCATCGAATCTGAGGTCCGGTGTTTTCGAGGGGTGCCAACCATCCCGGACCGATCTCAAGACCGGCCAGTGCTTTCGCAAAGCTCTCTTCGAAGGTTCGGCCGATCGCCATGACTTCGCCGACGGACTTCATCTGAGTTCCTAAAATCGGCTCGCTCGGTTCAAACTTTTCAAAATCAAAGCGTGGAATTTTCGTAACGACATAGTCAATGCTGGGTTCAAAGCTCGACGGTGTCGTTCCTGTAATGTCGTTGGTGAGCTCGTTCAGTGTGTAGCCGACGGCAAGCTTGGCAGCCACACGAGCGATTGGAAACCCGGTGGCTTTCGAAGCGAGAGCGCTCGAGCGCGAGACGCGAGGGTTCATCTCGATCACGATCACGCGACCATCGGTGGGATGAATCGCGAACTGAATATTGGAACCACCGGTTTCGACGCCAATCGCACGGATAATACGAATCGATTGGTCGCGAAGATTTTGATACTCGCGATCCGTCAGTGTTTGTGCCGGAGCCACGGTGATGCTGTCGCCTGTGTGCACACCCATCGGGTCAAAGTTTTCAATCGAGCAGACGATGATGACGTTATCGTTACGATCTCGGACGACTTCGAGTTCGAACTCTTTCCAGCCGATCAAGCTCTCTTCAATCAACACCTCATGCGTTGGGGAAAGGTAGAGTGCTTGATCCAGCTTGCTCAAAAATTCTTCTTCAGTATGCGCGACACCGCCGCCCTCGCCACCCAGCGTGAACGACGGACGTAAAATCAGCGGCAAACCGATATCTTTCAAAATCCGTTTTCCATCCTCGAGACAGCGAGCGAGGATGCTTCGCGCCGATGCGACGCCGATCGCGTCCATCGTCGCTTTGAAGAGTTCGCGGTCTTCAGCACGGCGTATGACATCGGGTCGAGCGCCCAGTAACTCGATCCCATGTTTTGCTAGAATTCCGTTGTCATGAAGCGCGAGCGCTAGATTCAAAGCGGTCTGTCCACCCATGGTTGGTAAGATCGCTTGTGGTTTTTCGGCTTCGATCACCCGCGTGACAAAATCCACCGTTAGCGGTTCGATGTAGACGTGGTCCGAGAACTCAGGATCGGTCATGATTGTGGCAGGGTTCGAATTGACGAGAACGACCTTGTAACCTTCCTCGCGCAGGGCTTGGAGAGCTTGTGTTCCGGAATAATCAAATTCGCAGGCTTGCCCAATGACAATGGGGCCGCTACCGATCACGAGAATTTTTTCAATGTCGCGTCTCTTTGGCACTTAAAACAACCCTTCAGCAGAGAACTGAAGTTCAATTTTTTTCTCAGGATAAGCTTGGTTATACTTCTCAACCGCGCTCCCGATATGACTCTCGTTGGCGCGCAGCCGGATAAACGCGTAAGCCGCGGTCCCTCCAGCTAAAGTCAGGCCTCCGAGAATCCCGACTCTTCTTATCATATTTTCTGTTTCACCCTCGAAAAAACTACTACTGAAAAGGCCCACGACAAGCATCGCGATACCGACGGACGCGATGTAAACCGTCGAATCTAAACGTCTTCGTCCGTCCTGATAGCTGTTGAGCTCGGCGACAGCGTCGGGAACATGGGTCAGCAAAGGACGGAGGTTCTCGCAGTCACGTCGATAGTAAGAGTCAGCCTGAAGGGTTTTGCCTTGGTAAGTGTAATCTCGGCGGCAACCGCGAAAGGGGACAACCTCAATATTTTCTGGGGCAAAGTCAGGAGCCGCTGGTTGAACCGGTGGTTCAATAGCCCAAGCGTGGTTGCCCATCGAGCCAGTGGTGCCCATGGCGACATGAAGAATGCATAGGAAAACTGCGATGCGTGCCATGCGTGGGCGCACCGATCGCGAAGAGTTTGCGCTTGTCTTTGTTTTCAGTTCCGATATTGCGTTCAGATTGATTAAAAACATATCAGAACTGGAGACAGTTTATCAGAAGTTTGATCACGCGCAGTTCCTAACCTTGGACCCCATAGGGTTTGTCCATCGATATAAGAATCCCTTAGACCAAGAGGTCGTTGGGGTTTTCGCTGCGCTTCTTGCTTATGGGCGCGTCGAAACCATCCGAGGATCCATCGAGAAGGTTTTGAACGTTTTTCACGCGCTCGGTCCGTCGCCGAGTCAGGTGATGACCACGATCGAGGAAGCGGATCTGGATCGCGAGCTCCGAACGCGTCTTTCAGGATTCACGCACCGATTCAATACCGGAAGTGATGTCAGGGTGTTGGCTCGCCTCGTGCGGGAAACCTTGCTGGAATATGGTTCGCTCGGTCGGTTCTTTCGTGAAAAGCGTGGCGACAGCGATCCTACGATCCAGAGGACACTCGCAGGTGCGATACAAGATTGGTCGACGCGTGCGCGACGGTTAAGAGCAGCGCCGTCTTTTTACTTTTTTCTGACGGATCCCACGCGCGGGAGTGCGTGCAAACGATGGAACATGTTTTTGAGATGGATGATCCGACACGATCGCATTGATCTCGGAATCTGGGGTCCCAAGCGGGGTGGGGCGTTTCATCCGCGCGAGCTCGTACTTCCACTGGATGTGCACACGTGGCGTCTTTGTCAGACGCTTGGGTTTTCAAAAATGAGGACGCCGAATTGGAAAGCCGCACTCGAAATCACGGCTCGCTTTCGTGAGATCAATGCTGAAGACCCGGTTCGATTTGATTTTGCACTATGCCACCTCGGGATGATCCAGTACCGTAAGGGAAAGCGTGAGTAAGCCAAAAATTCTCATCGACGCGCGCATGGTGGGGCCCAGTTTGCACGGGATCGCCAAATACGTTCTTCATATGGCCGAAGCGATCCGATTGCTCGGCCCCGGCCTTCCGTATGAACTCATCTTTCTCGTTCGAAAAGGTCTCGAAGACGAAACTCGTCGCAGCCTCGAGCCGTTCGAGATCGTCGAGAACGATCTTCCTTTTCTCAATTGGAAAGAGACCTTTGCGCTTCGTAAAGTCATAGCAAAAGTGGCGCCTGCACTTTTTCACTCACCGAGTTTTTCGAGCGTGCCGGGCTGTCCGTGTCCTTGGGTACAAACGATTCATGATCTCAATCACCTGTCGTATGGGACTTTTTTCAAGCGCACCTACTACGAGCGCTTTCTGAAGCCATTTGCGTTGGGCGCGAAAAAGTTGATGACCGTGTCTGAGTTTTCACGGATGGAGATTTCACTCTGGTTGCGTATCGCGAAGACATCGATTGCGTTGGTGCCGAATGCTATCGATCCGCCGTGGCCCGAAGAGAAAACAGAAGCGGCCACCGATCGGGTACTCGCTCGCTTTGGGTTGACGCGAAAACGCTACTTCTTCAGTCTTTCGAACTCAAAACCGCATAAGAATCTCGAGTTACTCACCAAGGCCTACATCGATTTTCGACGCCATCTGACTCGGGCAGCGGTGGCCGATGTTTGGCCGCTTGTTCTATCGGTGCCCGAGCGCGATCACCTGTTGCCTGTGACCGAGGGGGTCGTTTGGACGGGATACCTGTCCGTCGAAGAGGTTCAGGTGCTCTTGACGCAGGCTGCTGGACTCTTTTATCCGTCGTTATATGAAGGTTTTGGACGTCCGCCTCTGGAGGCTGTCGTCGTCGGAACTCCCTGTGTGGTCTCTCGAATTCCACCGCACGAAGAGTCACTTGCGGGTATTGGCGGGAAGTCTGTTCAATACGTCGCTGCAACGGATTTTCAGGGTTGGATCGAGTCTTTTCATCGAATTCGCGAAGGAAAAGGACAGCGGATCCCCAAGGAGCTTGCGAACTCGGTGCTCGAACGATTCTCACTGGTGCGAATGGCCAAAGCGCTAGACCGTGTCTATCGGGACGTGCTAAATGTGCCGTGAGTAACACGACACGATGAAACACGTTTTAATCACAGGTGGGGCAGGGTTTGTTGGGTCGCATCTTAGCGATCTTTTCTTGTCTCGTGGCTACGCCGTTACAGCTCTCGATAACTTTCTTACAGGTCGCCGTGAGAACGTCGCTCACTTAGCGAATGACGCTCGTTTTGATCTCGTTGAGCACGATGTTTCGCGACCTTTTGACGAGACGAAAGCGCGTCTTGTTCGTGAGCATGGTTTGCACGGTGTTTTACATTTTGCATGTCCTGCGAGCCCGAAAGATTTTGATACGCTGCCGTTTGAGATTCTTGAGGTCGATAGCGTTGGCACGTTTAACTCTGTCGAATTGGCTCTCCGTCATGATTGCCGGTACATCTTGGCATCGACGTCAGAGGTCTATGGGGATCCTTTGGTGCATCCACAGCGCGAAGACTATTGGGGCAATGTGAACTCGATCGGCCCGCGCGCATGTTATGACGAGGCGAAGCGTTTTGGTGAGGCGGTGGTGTCCTCGGCAATGAGTGGTCGTGGAAAGTTTCGTGGTCAGTCGTACAAGCCACTTCAGGCCGGCATTGTTCGAATCTTCAATACCTATGGTCCTCGTATGCGACCCAACGACGGCCGCGTGGTTCCAGAGCTTTGTATTCAAGGGCTCAATGGTCGCGAGCTCACTGTGCATGGTGACGGTCTTCAGACGCGGAGTTTTTGTTTTGTCTCGGATCTTGCGGACGGAATCTTGCGTCTCTTTGAGAGTCGCGTTTCGGTGCCTGTCAATATCGGCAATCCCGTGGAGCGCACGATCTTGGATTTTGCAAAGGAGATTCAGAATCTCACTCAGAAGGGGTCGCAAGTTCGCCACTCGCCAGCACGGGTGGATGACCCGAAGCAGCGCTGTCCGGATATCGCGCGCGCGCGCGAGCTCCTAGGTTGGTCGCCTCGCGTGGATTTGACGGAGGGACTGTCACGAACCTTGGATTATTTTAAGAATTTTCTGTAGGACCTGACTCCGGTGAAAGTCGCGGTCGTTCACGACTGGCTCAATGGTATGCGCGGTGGAGAGCATGTCCTTGAGGCTATTCTCGAACTTTTTCCAGACGCCGATCTTTTCACTCTTTTTCACGAAAAAGGATCTGTTTCCCCGGCGATTGAACGTCACCGCATTTTCACCTCTTGGATGCAGCGATCGCGTTTTCTGCGCGAGCACTATCGGCCATTACTACCGATTCTCCCGCTTGCGGTACGGAGTCTCGATGTTCGTGGTTACGATCTCGTCATTTCGTCGAGTCACTGTGTGGCTAAAGGTGTTCGCGTTGGTTCGCGAGCTCGCCATATCAGTTATGTTCACGCTCCTATGCGCTACGTTTGGGATCGCTTTGATGACTACTTTTCGACCGATAGAGTGTCATCGATCGTTCGTCTCGTAGGGCGTCTCATTCGAAAGCCACTCCAGCATTGGGATTTCGGGGTCAGCCAGTGGCCACGCGTGCACGCACTTGCGGCCAACAGTCGGTTCATCGCTGAACAGATTTTGCGAGCCTATGGCCGTCCCGCTTGGGTGATTCATCCTTTCGTGCGCTGGGAGTTTTTTCAGAAGCCGAGAAGATCCGACGATTACTATTTGATTGCTGGTGCGCTTGCTCCTTACAAACGTGTTGACCTCGCGCTTCGGGCTTTTCAAGAACTCGGGCTTCCGCTTCGAGTCGCCGGTTCGGGACAAGAAGAAAAGGCGTTGCGCGGTTCGGTTGCAACGAACATCGAGTTTTTAGGTCGTGTGAGTGATGAAGAGTTACGTGATCTGTATCTCGGAGCGCGAGCGCTGGTTTTTCCCGGTAAAGAAGACTTCGGTATCATGCCGCTGGAAGCGATGGCCTCCGGTTTGCCTGTGATCGCGTTCGCCGCCGGTGGTGCTCTGGAAACTGTGACCGATGAAACAGGATTGCTTTTCAGTGAACAGACCGTTGCGGGGCTTCAGGCTGCCGTTCGAGAGTTCGAAAAGACGCGATCGCGGTATAGCGAACAGAAAATTCGAGATCATGCCGCACGGTTTTCACGACGTCGTTTTTTAGAGGATTTTCGTACGTTCGTTACTGCTGCGCAGACGACGGATTTGTGAACTCTTCACGCGTTTGAGCGCGAAGCTCACGTCCATTTTTTTCGAGCGCTTCAATGTTTTTTTTCACGTTTTCGATCCGCTTAAACTTATCGGCCTCGGCCAACGTTGGGTGGTCTTTGATCTTGCGTATGAGCTCGCGTTGTTGCGAGATCAGTTCATCGATGTCCTCAGTGCGATCCGCTCGAATCTGAGCCTGAACCATGCGTGGATCGTTCGAATCGACGGGTGTTCCCTTTCGCGCACAGGCTCCCACAGTCAGCAGCCCCGAGGAAACGAATACCAGAATACACAACGAACGTCTCAAGAGTGATCGTTTCACAGTTTTAAGCTTGCCGTCGACGGCCAGCGTTTGTCAAAAGTCCCAAGCGTGTCTACAATATGACTCTATGACAGAAGATGCGGTGACAGAAGCTACGGTCAAGCTGCGCGAGAGCCGTCCAAAGACGTTTCCAGGTCTTCTGGATATGGTGTTTGAGTACATCGTCTTTTACCGGTGGATCTATTTCAAAAACCGACCGCGTGGGAATCTTCTATTGCTTCGCGCGCTTCTGTCGGTCAGCTTCTTTTTTGCGATCTATTTTCAGTTTTTTGGAAACATTCGTCTTGTGTTGAGTGGAATCGAAATCGATCCAGCGATTCTTTGGTTGGTCTGTGTCGTGGGCGGGTATTGGAACATGCTCAGTGTGTTTCACCAAAAATCCGCGCATTGCTCGCGCATCTATCAAGAGATTCTGAAAGAAGTCGGTCGCAAGAACGACCGTGGAGCGAAGCTGCTCTCGAGTGCCCTCGCACGCGAACTTCTGACCCTCGATCTATGGGCCCATCGTTCGTATAGCTGGTTTCTTCGCGGAGTGATCGACGAAGCCATCATGACTCAGCAGCCCGGTGACCGAGCTCAGTTTTACAGTCGCATGAACAAAGGTGACGTAGCGATCAGTGAGCTCCGAGCCCTGATTGAAGGTTACGAACGTGGGCTACTCCAGACCGCCCGCGCCAACGCTGCGTAAGTAGCGTCCTATTATCTAAAATACGCTTCAACGAGCCGGTCATAACAAATGAGGACACGCCCTAGAAACGAACCATGCGCGTAAATTCAGCAATTCGATTTTCAAGGTCGGACAGCGTCAGTGTCGACAGGCGGCGTAAACCAAAGTCTTCGACCGTGAAGCTAGCTAATACGGTTCCACGCACCATGGCCTGCTTGAGTTCATGAAGTCCCTTGGTTCCCGATAAGTCATCGCGCGATAGGCCTTGTCGCGTGAGATAACCCATGACACCGGCCGCAAAGGTGTCGCCAGCACCGGTCGGATCCTTTGCGAGTCGGACAGGAAAAGCCGGCAAAAGAAAAACATCTTTCTCAAAGAAAAGCGCCGAACCGATCTGTCCCCGCTTGATGAAAACAGCTTTTGGACCCAAACGTTGAATAGCTTCCGCAGCCAGAACGAGATTGGTCTGACCGCTCAGAAGTCCTGCCTCCATCTCGTTGACGCTAAGAACGTCCACGCGTTTCAACACGTCTAGAACTTCAGTTTTCTTGGGGCCCTGGAGCCAGAAATTCATCGTGTCGAGAGCAACCAGTTCCGGTTTCTGAAGCTGGTCAAGAACACCGGCCTGCAGCAGCGGATCGATATTCGCTAAGAAAACATGGCGTGCAGTCAGCTGTTCGCCCGACAGGCGCGGATGGAAATCCTTGAAGACATTGAGCTCGGTGGTCAGTGTTTTGGCTTCGTCGAGATTGGTCGCGTACTGGCCTTTCCAGTAGAAAGTTTTCCCGTGAACGCGTTGCACGCCCGAAGTGTCAATCCCACGTGTCCGCATAAAAGCAAGATGCTCTTCGGGAAAGTCATCACCAACGACGCCAACAACACTTACCGGCGTAAAGAGCGATGCGCCGACCGAGAAGTAGTTGACCGAGCCACCCAGTACGCGATCCGCTTTTCCAGAGGGTGTTTCGATACTGTCAAAAGCGAGTGAACCGACAACGAGAAGTCCATGAGGACGTTGCTGTGAAACGTTCATTGAAGAGGCAGTAAACAGAGAGTTTGCCCGCACGTCAATACTGTAGTTCGAGCGGATCCTTGAATCTTCGGATCCCTTGATGTGTGGCCGCTGGCTTTGCCATGACCGGGAGCTTCACCCACGCGACCAGGCCACGCCAACCGGTTCCCAGGTCGATCCAGGCCTCAGGAGTCTTCGGGAGGAGCTGCTTCTCGCCTTTGGGCAAGGGTCGTTGCCAGATCCGATCGACTTCGCCACGAACGTTTGACGCCACGACGAAGTCTTGTGTTTGCGTCGTCCACAGTCGGTTGGGGCCCGGTAGCATGGAAGGGAGAGTTTTCTGTACCCGCGTGAAGCGATCCCAGTCAGAGATCGGAGTGAGTCCACGTGCTGCGGCCAGGCTTTCGAGAATGGCATTTGGAGGGAACTGAGTTTCAAAGAAGGTCGCCTCGGCGTTCTGTCGCGAACGCGCGTTGGCCGCGACCGCTAGCCACAGCGAGAGGACCGCCAGCGTGGCTCCTCGGGCGCCACCGCGTCCGTGTTCTCCTAGTTTTGGTAAACGGAAAGAAAAGCGCGCTTGAGTTGTTCGAGGTTCCGCGTTTGTCGCTGTTCGAGGTGAAGTACGGACAGAACGACGAAGCAAGCGATTGATATCCATAAAATAACCTCGGTCAGTGCTTGGGCGTGTGGGTTGGTGAGTGTTTTCTTCATTGGAGTGCGATCGGTCGGCGATGGTGGGGTTTTCGGGACCAGCGTTCCTTCCATGAGGCAAAGCCGTAGAGATCTTCGGCCATAGAGTTCCACAATGTTGCCGAGGACGATCGACGTAGCTTGCGTGCCTGAAGGACGATTTCAGGAATAGGTATCTTCATCCAGTGTAGTGGCTGTGGACCCGCACTGTCAGGAGGAAGTCGTCGTAAAGGAAGTTCCACGGGTGTTCCAAACAGTCCGCCACATTTGAGAAACAGGATTTGAAGAACAGTGAATCGGCGTCGTTCGATCTCCTGAGCGGTCACAAGCGCAGAGATCCCGGCGATTATTCCGGCTCTTGCCAGTGGATGAGGGGTCTTTTTCGCTGCGTTTCGAGCCGTCACGATCGCCAGATTGAGTTTTCCGATGTGGTCGAGCGCGGTTTTGGTTTGCACCGCTGTTCGCGCGACACAACGGTCCAGTTGCAGTTGAGTGTGCATCTGCCGTGTGAGCTTTGAGTTGAGTAGAATGCCACCAAAACCAAGAGCGAGGACCAAGAGTAAGAAAAAAAGGCCGTGAAGCAGGGTCATGGCAGCTGTCGCAAATGAAGCTCTTGATGAAAAGGTCCGCAGCTCCGCCGACCGGATATGCCCGTCCGGGTTCGGCGGAGCTGCGTGCTCGAGGAAGGGAGCAGGGGTTCGTCGCTCTCAAGTGCTGCACGGGTCGTTTCAAAAACGTCGTGCAAGCAACGAATGTTTGAGTAAACACGCAACTCGGCGGCGAAGGCGATGAGGAAAAACATCATACTCAGTGAGAAAGCCAGGAGCGATTCGGTCACCGCTTAGATTCCGCCGTCGATTTGCACTTCACGATCTATTTTCTCGGAAGCGGCTTTGAGCTTGGTGCGAATACGGGAGCCCAGTGTGTTGGTGAGACCGATCGATGCGATCGCCAAGATCACGAGTAGAATGAGGTATTCGGTCAGTGTTTGTCCGGACGAGTTTTTAATGATTGTCATGAGCTCAGCCAAGGCAAGGGTTGTGCCCGGGTGCAGTAATTAAGAGGAGCCCGGGAGCGCCAAATCTCTGCCGTTTTGACGATGCGACTCGATCTCGGACCACGTTTGTGTTTGACTGGGTACGCCAAGCTCGTTAATAGTAGTTTCATGGGGCAAAAGCCTTTTCTTTATGTGTACGGGCGCAAGGAAATGGCCCTTCTTGTTGCCCTGGGTATTCTCGTCGCACTTTTCTCGTTTACGCTTGGGATTCACTTGGGAAAACGCGTTGGCATTCTTGTCGATCCGTCGCAACCCCAGGCGCACACCGAATCGGCCCAAGCAGGACATACGGCCGCGCCCACGGACGAAGGAACACACGCTAAGCTCCAAGGGCAGGACGATGCTGTTCCGGATCGTTTGGATCTTAAGGAGCAAGGAAAAAACTCAGAGAAGGTCGCTCGTGCTAGCCTCGGTGAGGCGCTTCATGCGGAAGTGGCGCGCACAGGAATTCAGTTAGAAACTCCGCGACAGATCACTTTACCGTCCGAAGCAAAAACTCCAGAAGGTGGTGCAACCACGGATACCGAAACTGCAAAACCAGAGAAGACCGTCGCGGAGACCCCGCCAGCCGAAGTCGCAAAAGCGGTGGAAGAAGCTGCTGGAAAGTTTTCGATTCAGATCGGTTCGTATCCCACACAGAATCTCGCGCGTGATCATCTTGAACGTCTTGAAGCATTGGGTGTGGAACCCTACATGGTTCCTGCTGATGTCCAAGGTAAGAAGTGGTTTCGTGTTTACTTAGGAAAATTTGAATCGGCTCCCGCCGCACGAAAGTCAGCTGAGAGATATCGCTCACAGCGTGTGATTGAGTCGTTTGTCATCGCACCTATTCCCTGAGGTTCATGAAGTTTATGTCAAAGCGCGACGTGAAGAAGGTCGAAAAGCCATGGGGACATGAGCTCATATGGGCTCAGACTGGCGACTACGTCGGAAAGATTATATTCATTAAAAAAGGGCAGCGCCTTTCACTCCAGTTTCATGAAGTGAAAGAAGAAACGATTTACGTCATGAGTGGTGTGATGAGTTTTCATTTTGAGGAAAATGGCGTGCTTTCAGAAACGGTTTTGAAGGCGGGCGAGGCTCATCATATTCCGCCCATGCGCAAACATCGCATGACAGCCGTTGAAGACTGTACGGTGCTCGAAGTATCCACTCCCCAGCTCGGCGATGTCGTACGCATTGAAGACGCTTATGGACGCGCTGGCACGAACGCACCATGAACGCGTTTAAGAGGAAAACATTTGGTGTGATCATGGCCGGGGGCTCAGGTACTCGGTTTTGGCCGAAGAGCACGCCTGATCGTCCGAAGCAGTTTCTCTCACTCAATCCAAAGCGGCCCGGAGTTTCGTTGATTCAAGAGACAGCCGAGCGTTTGCGCGGGGTCGGTGTCGACGACTTAGTGGTGCTCACAACGCGTCGGTTGCAAGGACTGGTGCGCGAACATCTCGGTGAAGAGGCGGATGTTCTAGCAGAGCCTCAAGCTCGCAACACGGCGGCTTGTTTGTACTGGGCAGCTGTAACACTTGTAGAGAATCATGGCGATCCTGTGATGGTGGTGGTGCCTTCGGATCAGTCGGTTCAGCAAGTGGAGCGATGGACCGCTGCGGTTCGAACCGCGCGTGCTTGGGTCGAAGAACGGAGTGATCTTGTCACCATGGGTGTCGTCCCCACACGACCCGAAACAGGTTTTGGTTATCTTCGTATAGCAGAGCGTACGAGTAGCGACGTATGCCCTGTTCAAGCCTTTGTCGAGAAGCCGTCGATTGAGCGAGCGGAAGAGTACCTGCGCTCGGGAAGCTATCTTTGGAACGCTGGTATGTTTGTGTTTCGTGCCCGCGTGCTACTCGAAGCTTTTGCTGCTCTGGCGCCCGAATATCCGGCTGCGTGGAAAGCAGCCGGCGGTGATGTCGACCGTTTTTTTTCCGAATGCCCGCGCCTATCGATTGATGTCGCCGTTTTTGAAAAAGCTAAGAATGTGATGACCGTGCCTTTGGATTGTGGCTGGGACGATCTCGGTAACTGGATGGCGATTGAAGGTCTTGCCCGCCGGAATGTCAAAGATGCCGAGCAGGCCGATGTGGGTGTCGTGCTTGCTGGAACTGCTTTAGGTGTGGATGCAAGACGCAATATTATCGACGTGCCAGGAAAGACGGTAGCTCTTGTTGGCGTGCACGATCTTATCGTCGTTGAGAGCGATGGCGTCTTGTTGATTGCCTCTAAGGAGGCCAGTCAAAAAGTTCGTGAAGTGAGCGAACGGGCTTCGCGCCCTCGTACTCTTTAAGTGGTTCTTACGCCGCCCGCTGAGCGGCTTTGCTGTTTTTTTCGTTCTGAGCTGTGAAGCCTTTTACAAGACGGTACGTTTTGAAAAGGCGACGAAACTCATCGGGACGAATGGTAACGAGTACAATGTCAGCCGACTGGATCGCGGCGACGGAACAGTAGCCATAACCTGAAAGTTCGCTCACTTCTTCATACCGAAAGGGTGGTCGTCCTGAGCGCGTTTCTTCAGCGCGCACAATTTCGGCGAGATTCACGGCGTAAGTTTCGTTACCCTGAGCGTCGACTTTGTCGTCGATGAACTTCGCGATGAGGCTCATAATCAGAAAGCCTTTCAGGGAAAGGGTTTTCTGTTTGTCGGGTTCGCAAAGGTTTTGTTCATTTTGGAAAGCAATGAATGCCTCGAGCGTGTCGATGTCGTTGACGGTGATACCCGTTCCAGACGCATCGTCCATACTGAGAACGCGAGCCTGCGCTAATGCATCCAAGACCGATGTGACCTTGGCTACCGGCACTCCGAATATCTGGTTTGCGTAACGCTGAATCAGGTTTGCGCGTACCCGAACGCCGCTGGCGTTGGAGTCGGGCGACTCGAGCGCCTTGCCGGGTTCGCCGTTGCGAGCAGCAACTAGCAAAACTGCAGAACAGGTTTTCAGAGTTTCTTGTGTCGAAAGATAAACGTAGTTCTTGGATGCTTTCTTATCCAACGAATAGTCGATTGCCGTGGACGCTGTTTCGATCTGACGAATTCGGGTGCTAGCGGCGCGCAGGCGACCGACCACTGTTTTTAATAGCAAAAGCAACCATTCAGGCATCTTTGACATGGTTTGTGTGAAGTTCTCAGCCGATATCTCATGAAGCGTACAATCGGTGAGAGCCTGTCCCGATGCTGATCGTGGATTGCCATCGAGGAACGCAAGTTCACCCAAAATTTGGCCGCTTCGAATCGTATCGATTTCGATCGCACCGTCTTTGCCTTTGTTTTTGAAGATTCGAATCATTCCCGACTGTAAGACGTACATGGCGCGCGAAGAATCGCCTTCTTGGAAAAGAAACTCGCCTTTCTTGAGCTGGCGGCGCGTGGGGGTCATTTGCTCGTCATTTCCCAGCTGCCGTCCCAATCGCTGGCGGGTGGCGTTTGTCGGAACGTTTGACAGCGCTCGATGAACATCTTGCACGGACCGTCGCTCGAATCGAGTTCGGGACGCATGAGCTCGTCGGCCGCTTCGAATTTTTCAATCGCGTCATCCCACTTCATCTGTTCGTACAGCTCGCGACCCTTTTCGAAAATCTCAAGAGCACGCTCTGAGATATCGTGATCCAGGATCTGAATGACTTCGACTACCTGTGTTTTTCCTTTAACTCGCACTTTGTCGAGAACACGATGGGCAGGAACCGGTTTTCCACTGGCACGAATCTGTTCGAGTGTTTGTCGTGTGGTGACGATCGAAACGCCATAGGGTTTAGTCAGACCTTCGAGGCGGGAAGCCAGGTTGACGTGATCGCCGATCACTGTGTAGTTGAAGTTCTTTGCTGATCCCATGTTTCCGACACTGACGCTACCGGAGTCAATGCCGATGCCGGCGTCGACATGGATACCAAACTCCTTTTGAAATGTCGGTCGAAGTTCATGGAGTCGCTTCATCATCCGTACGGCTGCTTGGCAAGCAAGCGCGGCGTGATCAGGTTGTGAGAGCGGTGCCCCCCAGAAAGCCATGATGGCGTCACCGATGTACTTGTCGAGCGTGCCTTGATTTTCGTCGACGACAATATCAGTCATTGCACCCAGGTATTGATTGAGAAAGCGTGACAGGAAGCGCGCTTCCATTTTCTCCGAAAGGGTCGTGAAACCTCGGATATCGGAGAAGAGAATCGTGAGTTCCTTCTTTTCGCCTCCCAGTGACAGACGTGATGGATCGCGAACAATCGAGTCGACCATCTTCGGTGAAACGTACCGACCAAACGCCGAGTAGATGAACTTTTTCTGCTGTTCTTCAAGGACCATCTTTGCGGCGATCGCAACTAGGAAGACTCCGAACCATTCGACATAGACGAACGATGTGTCCCAGTTGATGAGTGCGCCACGGAACAGGACCACGAAGTCGATGTAACCAAAAATCAGGATGAGACCCGCAAACGCTCCGAGTGCAGCTAAGGGCCGGAGGAACTGCAAACCGACTGCAAGCGCAGCTGCCCCAAGACTCAGGAGAAGAAAAATCCAAAAACGTCCTTCGCCGGACGCTGTCGAACGAATGAGATCTCCCGAAATAATGTTGTCGACAATTGTAGCGTGACCTTCGACACCTGGAACATTGGCGTCGAATGGAAACGCGCGCATGTCATAGAGGCCTACGGCCGCAGCACCTATGAGGACAACGGCGTCCTT
The DNA here is from genome assembly GCA_964549505.1 of uncultured Oligoflexia bacterium. Taxonomy (GTDB): domain Bacteria; phylum Bdellovibrionota; class UBA1018; order UBA1018; family CAZJVD01; genus CAZJVD01. Next base: position 193,901 of record CAZJVD010000003.1, on the reverse strand, counting down.
AAACACAGAATCTTTGGTTGAGGCTAGCTCACGATTGATGCCGACGTTTACGCTAGTGCCCTCTTCGAAAATTTGTGCTGCAGAGACATAGGGATACGTGAACGACGGACCTCGAAAGTTTGGGTCGATCGCCCCGAGTGGCGACACAGGAAGTGCACGTCGAGACTTCGCGAGGCGAATCGCTTTGATGGTTAGGTTCTCGTTCCAATCCACGGCGACGTCTTCATTGAGAGCAACACGTGCGACTTCGAGAGCCAACGAAGGATAAGGAACGCCATCGACCAAGAGTATCGGAGCGGTACGACGGTTGACTCCGTCAGCATCAGCCCAGCTGTTGACGAAACCTGCGAAGCGAGCGGCAGTATTAAGTGAATCGAGATTGGATGTGACCGTAACGGCACTCATGACGGGGGTGGCATCCGCGCGCGCTCCAGCGGCTGGACTTGGACCTGTGATCGCAAAGTGGCCAAGCGACTTGGCGTGACTCGCGATCGCGTCGGGATTGAGTACAGGACATTCTTCTTTGGATGTGATGGACGGTTGGCATGGACTTTCGGTCATCCATGCAAGAACGAGGCGATCGCGATGCTTTGCGATCGTGCGGGCGAGGACGGGATCGGTTTGTGCTTGTGCAACGAGATGGCTCAATCCGTACTGGCGTAGGGCGGCTGCGAGTTGTGACGGAACGCGGTCGTCAGGTTCCGGAAAGAACATATCGAGCCCGACAACGGATGCGCCTGCTGCGAAAACCTTTTCGATCAGGGCAGCGATCGTGTCGCGTGCCCATGGCCATCGTCCGTACTCAGCAACACTGGCTTCATCGATACCAACAATGACGACTTTTCTTTTGGGCTGCTGTACACCGCGTGCTGCGAATTTGAGATCCGTAAACTTTCCCGACAAGGACTTCAGTGGTTGAAAGAGTGTTTCTCGCACGAACTGTGAGCGTAGGTTTCCGTTCTCGCCTTCACGGACGATTTCAAAGCCGAGCAAGCACGCGGCTAGGATAGGAAGTTGGAATAACCACATTCTCGATTTCATCAGTCTCTACGCCATCTTGCTCATCGGTCAGGTGCTGATGTTTTTTGACTGTCAGGATGATGACGAAGTGGTTTGGTCGGACTTTCGGTAAACGCGGATGGTCAGTCGTTCGCGCTTTTGTTAAACATTTGAAACAACATGAAGTCTCGTCCGTTTGATCAGTTTCGTACCAGTTATGTCGACGTCCACAACCGGAACCTTCCGCTCGGGCTGAAGAGCGATGAGTTCGTCGAACAGAAAGTTCGCTTTGTTGTGAGTGGCTTGAACCGCTGGGGTTTTCAGAGCTCTTCGGTGCGCGTCCTGGATTTTGGGTGTGGGCATGGACGTGTTTTTGAGCGTCTTTGGAAAACGGGAAGTTTTGCGACTTACACCGGTGTGGACGAGTCTACAGAGACGCTTGAAGAGGCAGCACTCATGCTTCAGCACGGGCACTTTCAACGTCAGGAACATGTTCGATTTGTTCCACAGCTCGAGGCTATTCCTTTTAGTGATCGCCAGTTTGAGCTGATCTTACTCTTCAATGTTCTTCATCATGTTGATCCAACGGAGCGCGTGAGCCTTATTCGGAGTCTCTCTAAGTTTCTCGCTCCAAACGGTCGTGTGGTTGTTTTTGAACATAACCCGCTCAACCCCGCGAGCCAGTGGATCGTGCGGACGTGTCCGTTTGATAAAGACGTGAGTCTTCTCTTTTCAAGCGAAACACGGTCGCTTTTCGAATCGAATGGATTTTTGAGTACGGAGCATGATTTCATCAACTTGATTCCACCACGGCTCGCGCGCATTCCGATTTTTGGAAGAGTCGAACGTACGTTGTGTCGTCTACCGTTAGGAGCGCAATATCGCGCCGTTTTTTCGAAAACCGTTTGAAAGTCGCGTTTTCTTCTGGGTTCTAGGTTTTTCTCTTTTCGCGAGATGGATCGCGGTCTGGACGACTGCGAGTTGGGGACATCCCGACGAGTGGTATCACACGGTCGAGATCGGAAACTTTCTCGCTAACGGTGTCGCGAGTTTCAACGAAGTGTTCAGTCTCCATCTTCGAAACCTGTCGTGGCCGTGGCTGCTCTCCAAAGTCATCCTGTTCTCCGATCGTTTGAGTGGTAGTGACGTGGTTTCGCGCCTTTGGTGTGTTCGCGCGGTTACATTGTTTTTTGATCTGCTGGGTGTCTGGGGAATCTTCTCGGTCGCGCGTTCAAGCTGGATCGGTGAGCGGAAAAATCTGTTCTTGTTTCTTGCGACCGCCCTCTGGTTCTGGGTGGGCGATGCGGTTCGTCCGAGTCAGGAACATCTTGCGATCGTCTTTACTTGGATCGCACTTGGGGCGTGGGTACGAGGATGGTGGTTTCTTGCGGGTGTCGCTCTTGCCGGGATCTTTGTCGGCAAGTATTCGGTGGGTGTTTTAGCGCTCGGACTCGGAGTCGGTTTTGCCTTGGACTCGAGCGAAGGCCGTTTTCGTCGACGGCTGATGATCCTTGTCGGTGCCTGCAGCGGATTTGTCGTCGGTGGCATTGCCGACTGGCACTACTATGGCCGTCCCTATGAAAGTCTCTGGATGTATCTCCAGTACAATGTTTTTACGACTCACGGAAAGGATCTCTACGGAACACAGCCGCTAACGGCATACTGGGATTTCTTTCGCGGTCGCTACTTACCGTGGCTTTTTCCAGTTCTTCTCGTGGGAGTTCCGTCGGTCGTATGGGGTGTCGCAAGGAGTTTCAAGAGCCGCGCGTCGGCTCCCTGGGCTCTCGGTCTCGCGCTCTACGGTACCGCTCACCTTCTTATCGGTCATAAAGAAGCGCGCTTCATGGCTCCGTGGGAACCCCTTCTTTTGATTGCCGGTGTTCGTGGTTGGATGCATCTAAGGCCCTGGTTGGAACGCAAACTTACGAAACGTGTCGGTCCGGTTCTGGGTGCGGTCGGTGCGCTGGTTGTCATTACCAATGTGGTTCTCACCGCCCGAGCAGGGTGGGGTGACTTGTGGCGGTACAGTCAAACGTACGAGCAGGTTAGTGAGGTTGTGCGTTCACAGCGTCCGGCACCTTGTGCCGTGGTCACACCCGTTCGGCCGATGAGTGTTCGTTTAGCGAGTGTGGATGGCAGAACGTTGGCCTATGGGTTTTTCGCCTATCGTGGCCGTGAGAAAATCACGGTGGACTCCAAGATTCCGTCGCAGTTTCCTCTGCTTTGGGTGGAGCAGGGTCCGACCTGCAAGGCGAGCGAAAGGTTTCTGTTACACATGACAAAGCCGAGCCCGCGTTTTGAGCAGGAGGGATGTTTATTGATCGAGCAGCAGCCTCAAGGCAGTGTTTTTCGATTGATAGGCAAGGAAGTCTCGGGGCCTTGGTACACCTGTCCTGCATCCGCGCTCATGGTTTTCAAACGACAAGAGGCACGGCGTGTTCTCGCGCGCACTTTGCCGAAGTTTGAAAAGCTTCCTGATCTTGGCTTGAGCGGCGACGCTATCGAAGCCTGGTCACGGCGTTACACGCCGGTTGGTATGCAGGGTGGAGACATGGTGGACTGGTAGCCGGCTTCACGAGAAGGCCGTGACACGTTCGGTGCGCGTCTCTTTTCCGCTTTCCCAGATCTTAATCTGAACCCCATCGGTGCCGCCTGGTAAAAACGAAAGCTCTTCGCAACATCCTGAGAATCTGTCGGATGTCGTGGCCGTCTGGTCGTGGTCAGAAACGCGCAACATACGAAAACCGGGTGTGTTGTCTTGAGCTACTTCCCAAAGAACAAAATAGCAGACGCGCCCATCCTGACTGACTGCGAACTTGTCCTGAAAGTCCGTGAAGCCACTTTTCGGAAAGAAGCCACCTTTCACATCGACGTCAGCAATGTTGAAAGGTGATCCCATTCGAATCTCCATGATGTTTGTAAATGTCACTTGATACATCGTTACCTACTTGATCTCCTGGAGTACTTCATGAACTGGAACGCCCTCGGGAACCATGAACTGATGCCCCGATCCACCATTAATTTTTCCGGCGTAACCAGAAACGGGTTCTGTAAAGCGATAGGCTTTGATTTGACTGGCGTCGTTTTTCCAAGGCCCAAGATGGAGAGACTCAATCGCATCTTGCGAGCTGACCGGTTTGACAGGTGTAAAAAAGTTTCCAGGATTTTTTTGTCCGGCGCGCTGTGCTTGGTACACGACGTCTCCGGGCAACATCGGTCCTTTGAAGATATGGCCCTCGAAGGATCCTTTAAATGAGCCTTCGGGCAGGTCCGGAAGATCGCGGACGAAGCGACCCGTTTCGACTCCCAGCGTGCGCTCAGAAGCACCGAGAAGCGTGCGACTGGAGACAAGGCCCCAGCCCGCCTTTGCGGCCTGAACGCCGGTAGTGACCGCACCAAAGATCGCTTCGGGGAGATAGCTTGGAACAATGCCGCCCGCATCGATGATGGACTGTGGAGGAGGCTTGAGTTCTTGGTAGAGCGAGTAGCCGGCAAGTGCAACTCCCACAACGACCAACGGATTTTCGCCGCTGGGATCGACAAAACGTTGAGGGTTGTCGTTGGCATACCGAAACAACTCCAGCTGCATGGGGCTTGTAACAAAAGACTCAGGAGCGCGGAGAGCAAGGGGATCAGCGTTGAGAAACTCCTTCGTTTGAGGCGCGTAACTGCGGGCTCCTAAAAACACTGTCTGTGTTTCGGGATCGCGTTGCGCTCCACCGAGGCCGAACCAGAGCGGAAACTTTAGGCTGTCCGGTTTTTCCAGAAGTTCGCCGTACGGGCCCCAACGAATTTCCTTCCATGCTTTCTTTCCCGAATCCGATTTCGCAGCGAGAACAGCGACGGGTGTCTGTCGGGCATTCACAGCTATCCATTGATGTTGGTTTCCGCTCCAGCTGCCGGCCCAGACTCCGTCGACAAAGAGATGCTTTACGAACTGCGGTTCGGAGCTGGCTCGAGCGTGGAGCGTGACTTCACTTCCGTGGAAAAGAGCAGTGTCTTGAGGCGAGGTCACGGCCGCGATCGTGTTCGTGGTGTCGAACGCAAACGCCGTTGTATCGATGCCACGAGGGAAGAGGTGATTGGTCCATCGCACGACTCCTGCTTCTGGCACCTCGGTGGTTCGACCAAAAGCATCGCGAACCACGGCGCGTGTGTCCGGTGTGAGGTCGGTGGTCGTCCCGTCCACCGTGAACTTTTCCAGGCGCTGCAGTGACGAGGCGCTGTAGTCAAACGTCACGGGAAGAAGATCGCCTAAACGGTCGCTGATGAGATTCTCTTCCGAGTCGTATCCATAGGTCTGAGAGAGACGCTCGTCCTTCTTGTTCTGATAGCCATAGTGCTCGACCAGCCCTGTTTCAGGCGTCCGTGTCGTTGTTCGCACCCAGTGGTCGACAGAATCATCCGTCGTAAATCCAGAAATGCTGAGATCAGCTGCGTGCGAGATCCCTGTTACTGAAAACTCAGCGCTCTGAATGCCTGTCAGAAAGCCAGCAGCGTCGCGTGCGTAGGTGAGCTGATCGCCTTGCAGTGTGGCCGTCAAGCGTTGTCCGAGCGAATCAAGTGTGTACGTCTGTAACATTGCGGGTTGACCCGCATGTTCGCGTTCCCAACGAACAACCGTACCGAAGGGGCCATACTGAAAGCGATCAAGCAATGCAGCAGTGTCGAGTCCGACCTGAGCTTCCGTGACTCGTCCAACATTGTTGTCAGCGTCGCTGGTTCCATAAGAAAACGTGCGCTTCTCATCGCCGAAGTCACGTTCGAGGAGTCGGTTCGCGCGATCGTAGGTTTGTTTCTCCACGCGAGTGGTGCCGACATACCTTTCGGATAAGCGTCCGCGATGGTCAAAGAAGCGAGTGACAAGACCCGTCTGTTCGCTACGAGTTGAGGCGACTTCACCTAAACCATTTCTCAAATACGTGATCTGCTTGGATGCAATCCCATCACCGGACGTCGTAACGCCGATAAGGCGTGACAGGTCGTCATAGGTAAAACCATACAAACGCTCGAGACCAGCGGATCGAGGAAACCGCTGTTCGATCGTATTTCCATCAGCGTCGACCACCGTCGTCTGGTCGTGACCTCGGCTGTCCGTTGCGCGTACCGTGAGTACGTTCGCCGACCCACGAGGCTCCAGGTCATATGCAAACGTGTGGGTTCGTTTCTCCTTTGGCCAGCGCAGACTTGTGATCTGTCCGAGACCGTTGACCTCACGATCGATGGTGCGAAATCCACGATCCTCGTCCGTTAGAAACTGCGGATCTTTCAAGGAAGACCTGAGATTTCCAGCCCTGTCCCAACGATCCAACCGAGTCACAACACGCGTGGACTCTGGCCCGGTCTTTTCTTGTCGGTGAACTCGTCCAAACCCGTCGGTCCACTCCATCGTTTCTCGTGACCCGATTGCAAGGTTCTCAGAGCCGAGAATCGTTTCCGTTGTCCGACGCGATCCGAGCACACCCGTCTTTGAATCGGTGTACTGATACGTCACCAACGAGAGGACCCGGTCTTCCTTTTTCCGTTCTTTAGAGGTGACGCGATCACGATCGTCGTAGGTCCATCGTGTCGTTGTATGGTTGGGATCGGTCTCGGTAACGAGGCGCCCGCGTGCGTCCCAGGTGCGCACGGTCGCTTCGGACTCACCATTGACCTCTTGAAGCACATGGATGCCTTCCGGGTCGTAGACGAAACTTCGGAGAATCTCGCCCTTTGCGTCGATGATCCGATCGCAATTTCCCGTATACGTGGCGTTTCGAACGCAGTGATCCACTTTCCAAAGGTCGCCCTGAATTCTTTGTTTGACCTGAGTCGGCTCAGAGCTTGTGGGATCGTCAAAGACCCAGCGTGTTTCGGGAAGCGCTCCACCTGTCATGTTACCACCGAGGTCATTACTGAGGCCGCCACTGAGGCCGCTGCCGGGGCCATTGCCGAGATGGGTTTCGGAAATCCTCTGCTGAAGCCAGAGATCCGCTTCGTGTTCAGGTCTCTGCCTCGGACCGGCGTAGCCCCACTCTGTATAGAGATTCCGTCCTCCACTGCTGTACCGACGTTCACTGATCGGCTGTCCGTAACCACCGAAAGTCGTCTGAATGCTGGCCGCGATTTCGGTTTCCGTCCCAGCCGCAGCTAAAGACGGATCTCGCCAACCGCGACGAATGGTTCGCTTACGCAGAAATGCTAAGTCGGTGAGCCCCGCGAACGGCTGCCAATCGTTCTCGTGCTTTTCGAAGCGAATGAGATCGCCCGAGGACAGGGTTTCTGTCGAGCGTAGCATCTGAGTTTCAAAGAATGGGAGGTCGAGACGACGCGCGCGCTTACCGGTGGAGAAACGAGAGACCACCCTGCGTTGAAAAGTCGAAGCTTTCTCGACGAGCCACTTCTGTAAAACGGTCTCAAAGCCACGAAACTCACGGAAAAAGGGATCCCACCAAGGATTATTGTAGCTGTAGGAGATGCGTTCGTCGTGGACGCTTCCGTCTGGATAAGGACCATCTGTCACACGCTTCTCAGTCACCACAGGGATCGCAAACGGCAGTCCTGAGTTCTTAGAGAATGCCGCTGTGGTTCCATATCGGATGTGTTCGCTCGGTCCGAGGGCGCTCGAAACGACCGTTAAAAGTCCGGGCTTTGTCTTCGTCGGAGATGCGTGGGGAGATGAGCGGGCAGATGAGCGGGGTGATGAGTGGAGTTCGCAGCTCGCGTGCCGTCCGCAGACGATCCAGTCGCTCTGCCCGTCGCCGTCCACGTCGAGGACCTGCGAGTAATGAATAGTTTCCTTCTTGGTCGTGATCGTCGGCCCCGTTGCGAAGCGCAAGTCGCCGCGATTGAGAAATATCTGAATCTGTCGCGGTCCCGAGTAGATCCAATCCGCAAATCCGTCGGAATTGACGTCGTCCACACGCAGGAAGCTAAGATTTCCACCCATGAAACGAGTCAATTCGTCCGGTATGTTGAGTGTGTAGGGCTGCGACCAGCGACACCAGCCAAGTGATAACCATGCATAGCTGGTCTCCCGGCCGATGCGTGCAATATCGACCAGTCCGTCGCCATTAAAGTCACCATACCGAAAAATCTCGCTCGCTGCATCGATCTGCCGCAGAGGACCTTCAACGGACGCCACGGTTTCGGGGGCGTTCCATGTGCCGTTTTCATTTGAAAAGAGACAGCGGTCTTCGCCGTTTGAGTGGTCCCAAAAGTCCAAGACGCTGTCGCCGTTGGCATCTAATCGGATCAGCTGAGCCAGCGGAATTCCTGTCGGAGGACCCGAGGTTCCGACGTCGCTCCACTGGTCTCGCTGATTGAGGAAAATCGGTCGTTTGGCGTAGGGGTCGATGAGATCGAGGATGCCGTCGCCGTTCGCATCCAGAAGGATGTTTTGCGGCAGGGGTCGCAGGCGGATCTTCGAGAAGCTCCGAAAGTCCTTATCAAACTTCCTGTCGCCGCGGTTGAAAGCAGCGTTTCCGCTTCCTTGGTTTTGTTCGTAGAGATCCGGCAACCCGTCACCGTTAAGATCGGCAAAAACCGAGAGTCCCATCTGTGGATTGTTTCCGATGAGCGAGGTCGACGGAATCTCAAGGTCAGAAACATCCGAGAGAAAGTCGGCGGCATTCGATGCGTATTCAAACTTTGTTGCTGGAAAGGGCGTGTCCGTTAAGTCGTTTGAACCGTGTCTCTGAATCTGAGCTAAGAAAAGAAAAGGCGAGTCCGTCTTTTGCTTGTCGTAGCTGAGTAAGACCTTACCGATGTTCTCGTCTCGGTTGAAGGTAGAGATGCTGGTTAAACTTTCGCCGGACCACTGTGCAAAACCAGCACGTGTCTGCACCCGCCCCGCCGTCCGTATCGTGTCGTACTGTAGAGTGATGCGACTGACGGGAGTGCCGCTGACGAAACCGTAGCGTACTTCGTCGAGCAACAGCACAGGAGCTGCATCGATGTTTTGGGCGCCGTTCTGGGCGCTGTCGCTGTTGTAACGATGCGGGGAGAGATCGTGTCGGTAGGACCACTCGATTCGGTTTCCCGCCGAGTCGGTTCGGCTCGTCAGATACCATCGGTAGATCTTACTCTCGTGCGCACTTTCCGGCGCACCACCCGTCTCGCCATTTGTCTCGGGTGTCGCGTAAACCCAGCGTTCTCCGTTCAGAAGCCAGACGATCCATCTTCGATGCTCGCGATCGAAACGAATCGTTATGCCCGTGGGGTTACGAATCGGAACATAGTAGTCGTTCCCGAGAGGGGCGAGTTCGCCGAATTCACTGGATGAGAACGCGTCCTGTTCGTCGTAGCGTGGGACTTTTCGAGCGACGCGCTGGATGGAGGATTTTGAGAGATTCCAGCCTAATCCGAGTTCGTTCTCACCCGAGCCGCTGTGATACGTCAGCGTCAACGAGGGCTGAAACCCATTGCGTCCTTTCGGTACTGGAACCTCAAACTGAAACCGAAAGCTTCCGTCGTTCACTCCGACTTCAGTTCCCTCGATCCCGAGCGAACTACCGCCGCCTTTAGGAAAGAGAGCGCGATCGGGTTGGTCGCTAGCCCCGGCATACGAGAGCACCAGACCGCTGATGAGGCCGGCGGCGAGTACGTGTCGTAGAACGGAAGCGGCCGGGCGCATGACGACCTACTTTTCCTTTAGTAGGTAACGATAGAGGACAACAATCTTCAGCGACCGGATATGCCTGTAAACAGTCGGATCATCAAAGCGCACTGTCCATGTTGTCACCGGTGAGGCGCCTGAAAACAGCGTGCGACCATCGCGAGGTGTGTCGAGTTGGTTGAGCGCAAAATCAAACGTCGGCGCATCGTAGTCGGCGCTCAGGCTCGGGAGTGGTTTCAACGAGTAAGCTTCGCGTGCCACCACGCCTCGCACGGGTCGAAACTCGCTTCGATCAAAATGAATAACATCGAGTCCCGGGGGGCCTTGATAAGGACGGAACGACTGTGTGCTGCCCAGCTCTACGGAAACTCGTGTTTCAGCGGGAGTGTTGCCCGAACGGTCGTCTTTGTACCAAACGCCCGCGTTTCGAATATGAAGCATCTTGAAACTGTCAGGGAACGTAAAGGCCCATGAGTCCGTCGCAGGCGAGGCGTTCACCACATCGCCAGAAAACCGCGGACGTAACGTGAGTATACCGGTCGCTCGGAGGGCGCTCCACAGTTCCGGAGTTTTAGTCTCTGATACTTCGAACGTAGCGTAGTCGTGATCGTACGCGGAGTCTGCGTCCGTTGTCGCGATTTCGGGTTCTCCAGCCGCGGTACTGAGTGCTGTCACAAGTTCCTTGAGGCCTTGCACGCACGCTTGAAAGCGCCATCCAACAGGGAGACCGCCGTGGGTTAGGCGGCAATGCTCCAGCTTTGCGTGGTTCTGAGGAAAATAAGTTTTGAATCGATATTCGATCGTTCGAGCCAGAAGATAATACTGGCGTAGCAGATCCTCCGACAGGGTTCGAATATAAACATTGAAAGGCCCTGCCGGCCGAGCATGACGAAACAGGTTCCCACGACGTTCACGGAAGTGATCGCGCTCCATTGATGCAATCTCAACATTCCGCTTCGCAATCTCGGCCTGCCCAGCTGCAACCGCTTTGCGGATCTGCGCTTGCTCCACACCCGACACAATCTCTGCGTAGCCAGCCATGACTTCGTTGAGTTGGATCACACCATCTTGTTGTCGGAGATCCTTATCGACCATCATGGTTTGTGTTTGAAACGCACGAGCTTGGTTCGCCTTATCGCGCCTTTCGAAAAAACCCCCGAGACCGATGAGCGCGCCAGCGACCATGGCGTATGGATTTCCGCCGGTCATGGCCCCTGCCGAACTCGCTCCACCGATCATTCCTTGCATGGCATCGAAGGCTCCAGGTCCCATGTCAGGTGGGTTGGTTGGTATATCGTTCAGTCGGTCGTTACGTTTCTTGAGAAGCTCAAGGATCTGGGCGCGATACTCGAGTTGAGTCAAATAGGATTTGACCTGCTTGTCGGCGATGTCGACTTCCTTATCGGCCATCTCGGCCTGTGTCTGCTGATTGGCGACGACGAAGCTTTGCTTCTCTTCGAGAAACTTGAGGTCCGCATCCGTGTCGAGGCGGGAGTTCAGAACGGCGACACGCTTATCACGTTCGCCCACCATGGCGTGCAGAAGATCGGCTGTGCCGCTGAAGTTTGCGAGTGCGGTTTCGTAACCAATCGCAGGGACATATTCTGCCAGACCAAACTTCTGAACGACCGCCAAAGGACAGCTCACAAGTGTCGCACTGCCCGCTGACTCCGGAATTTTTAGAACAATCAACGCCATATCGCGCTGATACAAGCGTTCAGTCTGAATACTCTTAAGCCGCTGAGGTGATACCCCGCAAAGCGCCCCGGCCTCGAGAAGGGTGTCACCGGTTACAAAACCCGATTGATAACCAAAGTAGTTCCGACCCGACATGACCATCCCGCGGTAGGTGATCGCTTCGACGAGCCAGCGCGCACGGTCTGGACTGGTGAGCACTAACGCGTTGTAAGCAAGAGCGCGACTGGAGTCCTTTTCGACTTCGATCAAACTCTTTAGAACACTTTTTTCAACGAGATAGTTTTTGACCGTGTCCGCGTCCTCGGCAAAGGCGCCGATGATCGCGCGCCATATTCCGAGAGCGGATTCGACTGCCTCGATCGAGTCGACACGGTACAGTGTTCGTGCCACGCGAGCTGCCGCTCCGTAAAATGTCTCCTGTCGTGCGACGGCTTGATTGCTCAGAGTGCCGTTCCAATCAGAAGCCGTTTCGACACGAAACATCCCAGCCGGTACAGAAACGGGGGAGTGTGTGAAGATCACGTTGGGTGCGATCGTGCTGAGGTCAGCGAAAACAGAGTTTTGCGCCAGCGCCACGCGACGGGCTCGTATCGTCAATGCCTTTCCATCCAGTTCAAATCGTGAGGCCGATCGCATCTCGAAACTGTCTGCGATGATCTCCACACGAGCTGCCATCTTTAGGCACGGTTCGAGTGCGGGTACTTTCTCTTTAATTTCTTTGGCTAATGAAAACGTACTCTGTTCGGGGATCACAAATCCGGCTGTCTCCAGCGGAAAGTCATCATCGGTTGTGATCTCAGAGTCGGTGATTACGAAAACAATCTCTTGCGTGCCGTTCTGATTCGAAAAGTAAGTCGATTGGGAACAGAGTTCTGAGGCACGTAGATCGATCGAAGAGAACAGGACCAACAGAAAGAAACTGAGCATTCGAACCTCCAGGCTTTATCGAGAATTTTTTAGTTGCAGACCCATGTATGCCAACGACCGCAACGCAGCTCCGAGAGTGTCACGTCGAATCTGCGTTTCACTCGGAACCACGAGTTTCATGACAAGACCGCGATGGTTGAGTTCCGAGGATGTGCTTCGGAACGCTTCGCGAACCGTCGGAAGCGTCAGCGGAATATAATCTTTGATCACGATGTAACGATCACCGCCGACGAAGGTCGGTGTCGGCGGATTCTGAGCGTAGGCTTGTGGAATGAGAAAACGCAGCGGATTCCACTCATACGATCCAATGCCCAATCGTTTACGCTCGTCTTCAACGACAAACTCATTGCGATGCTCGATCATGCCGGGAACTGGCTTGAAACGAGTTTTAATGGCCGATCGAACGCTGATGTCTATAAACGGATCGTTATCAAGCGTCGCGATCGCATCACACGCCGGTACTCTGAGGAACTCTGTGTAATCGCCAACGTCGGCGATGCGTTTTTGGATTTCGCCTTCGTAGACTTGGCATGAGCTTCGAACATCGCGTCCGTATCCAATGAGTCTTGCGTGTAACATTCGGACAACGGATTGCATGGCAGCGAAGCTAGGTTCAGAAAAAACGGCGTCGGCGTTCACGCGCTGAAGGGCTTGACCCACTGACTTCGCAAGTTCAGAAGCGTACGTGAGGGCTTCGTGCTCCTCGGTTGTCAGCGCATGGTCCGGCTTGTTTTGGAAGTCTTTCGTGATGCGTTCAAACTGTGTGTCCCACTCAATAAGCATCTGTTCCCAGACCAAGCGGTCCCATTTCTCTCCGAGGATCGCGCGTGCACTTCCGATATCGTTTTTGAGAAGTGCGCGAAGGACGGCCATTTGATTAGCTTTTGGAACAGAAGTCGACACTCCGTCCGCGAGTAAAAAGGAGCGTACGACAAGACTGAGAACGTAGCGGTGCCAGTGGTACTGGAACCACTGACGCTCCAACCAATCACGATTCGTTGAGATCGTGTTCAAGTCGGTTTGAAACGTCGGTTTCGACACTTGCGTCGTGCCGACTTTCACGGAGTTCGTTTGTTGTGTGACCAGCGCCGTGAACTCATCGGTCCGTTCATTCGTCTGTCCTTGTAAACCAGCAGAAAAGGTGTACGAGCACGTAAAGACGAGCCAGTCACTATCACTACCCGCGTCTCCCGATCCGGCTTTTCCGGCGGGACCGCCACGCGCTTGCACGCCGAGGGAGCCCGGATCACCCCCGACGCCTCCCGCTGCTGTCACGGCTTTCCCGTCCTGATCCGTCGGTAAAAGTGCCTGTGTGAATCGAACTTCAGCCGGGACTCCGCCCTCTCCGCCCGAACCACCTAAGCCCGGTAGCCCTGGTGCGCCGCCCGCCTGTCCATGACCTCCCATGAGAGCGTAGCCATCGAGAAGAATCCAGAGTGCTTCGCCAACATCCCATCGGATCGATCTGCCCTGATCCTCTAGTGCTGCCGCAGAATATTTGCATCCATGACCGCGCGCTCCAAACGTCGTGCCTCGCCAGTGGCATTCCGCATCGAGGGACTCGCCCGGCGCTCCGGCAGAGCCCAGCTGTCCGGCCTCACCGTTGCCACCACGACCTCCCTTTTGTCCGTCGCCTGAGATCTTTGGATTGCCATACGTCGTGTACGAGAAGACGTGGATCGGTTGCACGGGCGGTCGACCAGCCGCGCCCATGCCGTTCTGTCCTTTTCCGCCGTTTCTCCCGTCACGACCGTAGAGAGGGTTCTCCTTTGGCGGACAATCGGGTTCAGGAAGGTCATCCCAAGCGATACCGCCCCATTGAACGGGTCGCGGCGTTTGATTGCTGATGAAGTTCGGTTTTCCGGGTTTCGCTCCGTCGTCGGGACCAAACGCGGCAATCGTCCCTTCTTTTCCGAAGCGCAGTTCCTTAACGCGAAGATCGAGCTTCTTTCCAAGTGTCCGGAGCATACCGTTCACTGTCAGTCGTTCGACAACGATAAGATTTTCTGGAGCGTTGAGCTCGACCGAAGCACTGTTCGGTACTTCGAGATCAACAAAGCCGCCCTTCCACACCACACCACCAAAGTCGAGAAGTGGTACGAACTCCTCGTCCTGCGCTCGAACTGAAACGTTCCCGCTCGAAAACACCCCGAAGAATACTAAGAAGAAAATCAGTGTCTGAGTCATAGCAGTTTCCTCGCTCTTGCTGCCTACTTTGGCACGCCGAAAAACCCATAAAACTCTGGTGAAAATCGAACGCCCTCTGCGCCTTGCGCTGAGGACACAAACGACTCTTTGCCCGCATCTTCCATAACGGACTCACCCGTCCATCTAAAGCGCCTGAGATTGTCGGTCGGTTTGAACTTCTTAACTTCACTTAAAAGCGTGTCGAGAGCCGTACGTTCCAGATAGCGAGCAAACTCTCGGTCTAAGGCGTCCTGGGGTCCGACATGCGGTTGCTTGAGGTAGTCCAACTGCGCCTCAAAAATCACCTTTCGAGTTTCGATGTCCAATGCACCGACGAAGAGCGGATCGATGTAGATACTCATCGCCTCGGATTCGCTGAGCGCCAAGCCAGCTCGATCGATCAATGCCTGTGTGTCCCATTGCGTACCTGGAAAAACCGAAACGATCTTTCGGCCGCTGACTTCGTCGACCACGCGCCCGCGCAGCCCGGAAAACCAGGCCGCATTGACGATCAGAGTGTCATAGTCAATCAACGATGCCGACCCACGTCCGCCTTCAAAGGGTTTGCTTTCCCATTTCTGACCCGCACCAGGCCTTGCAATCACCGTCGGCGGAACCGAAGAACTCGCATCCGTGACCTTCGCTGAGAACCGGCCGCTCGGAATTCCGTCGAGCAGATAGTGATCGCCGCCATATTCTTTATAGAAGTCATGTCCGGACTTTGAGGAGCGATACACAAAGTGCATCGCGAAGAATTCTGCGTTCGTAGTTCCTGTTTTCAGTCCGACTACGATCGGAAACAGGCTGGCATCGTGAGTGCCCGGCTTCGAAGGAACGGGTTCCGGCTGGAAAACCTGATCGGTCGAAACGTCCCAAATCGAACCATCCATGCTTGTGATCGAGAACTCAAACTTCAGTCCCGGTGCACGAACAATCGCATCGGGATTCATGACAAACGTCTGAGGTGCGCGGTCGAGATTGACGCCTTTTTCCGGAATCTGAAACTGGTTCTCCCGATCGAAGGTCGTCTTACCTGGAACGATTCGAACGGTGTGACATCCTGGTAAGAGCAACTGCGCCGGGTTTGCTTCCACCGCTGCTACACTCAGCTCACGATAGCGCGGATCGCTGAACTGACCGACGATACCGAATCGGCTCTGCAGCAGACGACAGTGACTATCGATCGCCTTTTGCATGTCGGTCTCGGTTTCAGCGTAGTGGATCTTCAGACGACTCCAAAGAAGTTCGTCGAGCGGTGCAGACTGCAAGGCCGCGTGTGGCGGAAACTTGATCCCCGCCACGGGCTGACCAAAATGTCGAAGGACACGGAACTTCATCCATTGTACGTCGGGCGAGTTGTGATCGTGTAGAGCTTCTCCCAAAACGTCGAGTGCGACAGCGTCGTTTTTCCAAAGCGCTTGTTCGAGTGAGCGGTGCAGAGCCACTAACCAAGCTTGCCGCTCAGCATTTCCGATTTCGCCATAGGTTGTGCTTTCGAGGCGGCGCAAGTCCTCAAGACTTTCAATCAGTGCTCGGTAGGCCGATCCCGTCTTGAGAGCATCGTCTGTTGAAACAGTGCTTCGAACCGTTTCTTCGCGATACGCCTCTTGGAGCGCAGGGAAAATCGGATCACGGTTCGCAAGAACGGTGTCTCGCGATGCGAGTGTAAACAAACGTGTGATGGTTCGGAACCCTTGCTGCGTAACAGCTTTCGACACGGCTTCGGGATTCGTTTTGTGATCCGTCAGGATACCGGTGACAATCGCATCTGCGAAGACGGGGAGGTCATTGCGGCCATCGACCAACTCGATCCAATCGAGAGTTGCCTGTAGGTCCTCGCGCGCTGCTTTTTCGACAACATGCTTTAAAGTGAGCAAGCGAAAAACCTTTTCGTTGGCGAAAGCGTCGATACGACGTTCGCGTTCGTTTGCATCCCCATTTTCGAGAATCTGAGTTCGCGACCACGTTAGAAAATCGACACCTCTCAAGGGATCGCCGCTTTCGAACACAGCATCTGTGATCTTAAGAACGCGAGACCAAGTCACGGCGCTGACTGCGCCCACACATACGGTTGCTCGTCGTGCAGACTCCTTGGGTTCAAAAAGTCGCGGTACGTCGCGAGGAACGCGTAGGAGATTCACAACAAAAGCATCGTAAGTGTCATTATTACCGGAGCAGTACGTATCGGCGAGGCTCCAAATCGCTTCGCGGTCCGTTGTGGGCAGTCGTTCGTAAAACGATGCCTTCTCCAAGAGATTCCAG
The DNA here is from genome assembly GCA_964549505.1 of uncultured Oligoflexia bacterium. GTDB lineage: Bacteria > Bdellovibrionota > UBA1018 > UBA1018 > CAZJVD01 > CAZJVD01. Next base: position 177,232 of record CAZJVD010000003.1, on the reverse strand, counting down.
AACGCTGTCCAACTAAAGCGATGATCGACTTTGGAGCGGATGACTTCGACAGCGTTTGTGACGGGTCGTTGGTCGCTTGCGGCAGCTTGGAGTGTTGAGACGGCATCCGCTTCGGTGAAGCGTGGAATCTCGTGAACATTTGTCGTTTCCACTTTTTGGAGATCGACTTGATTGGAGCCGGTGCAACCGGCGGCTGCTAAAACGACAAAAGCCACCGTCCATGACTTCGAAACCAAACGCATATCACCACCTCGCAAAACACCCCGAACCGCTCCGTCGATAGCATAGAGGATGACGAGTCGCACGGTGTTTTCCGTGTTGTGCATCGCGGTGTGTTAAATTTGGCGATTTAAGAGATTCGAACAGGGTTTTGTGATACATCGCAGCATATGCAGTTTCGTGCTTTAGATTTAGGAGTTTTAGCGCTTGGAGCTGGGCTCCTGACAGTATCGAGCATCCACGCGCGTGAAACCGCCCTTCTCGGAGATTTTCTGGCGAAAAACACGTCGCTGCAGCCAGCTGAGATCAAACGATTCCGACTCCCCGACGAGGAGGCGGCCTTACGTGTCTTTGAACGTGCTCATGTGCGCCCCGGAGATCAGGTACTCGAGATCGGGCCCGGTATACTTTCCCATCTTTCGGTTCTTTCTATTCTGATCGGCGCGAAATCCCATGTTGTCGATGCTTATGAAGAAGGCATCACGGCGCATCGAACTCGAGTTCAGTATCAACAGAGAGCGCTCGGAGATGCGATTCGTTTCGAGCCGACTTACTTTCACAACAGCGTTACCGAGATGGATGTTCCGGATCGAAGCTATGACACCATTTTCTGTATTGGGGTTTGGGACGCACCGGACGTCACAGCTGCCGACCGTTACGATCTTGTCGAGTTCATGCTGAAGAAAACTAAGATCGGTCGGAGTTTTTTTCTGAGTTTTGGAATGTTTGGAACCCCATTGAACCCTCGTGATCCTTTTCATAAGCCGAACCCCTTCACTGTAGCGAACAATCTTGGAGTGCAAATTGAACTCGTGGAGCCCAGTCCGATCGAATCGCATTCTTTGGTGGGTTGGCTCGTGTATGAATTTCGGGTGGTGGGGCGGTGACACCCTGAAGGAGAATCGCAGGATGCGATTCGATAGGTCCATGGATGGACGCCCGGGTGTCCTCGGATTTTTTTGATTTGTGCTTGGTGAGCGCAGAAGGATTTGAACCTTCGACCCACGCCTTAAAAGGGCGTTGCTCTACCCCTGAGCTATGCGCTCACGCATTTAATGGATAGTGTCAGAGGTACCAAACGGGTTTTTCAATTGCAAGGTTTCTTCGCGGCCTGGGCCTGTGCTGACGAGGACGATCGGAATACCGGTGTATTCCTCAATAAGCCGGATGTAAGCCTGCAGCGTTTTTGGTAACTCGCTGGCCGATCCAACTTTCGAAGCGTCGTAATCGGGCCACCCTGGAACTGTTTTGTAAACAGGTTCAATGCGTTCGAGATCTTCGATACACGATGGAAAATCTCGAGAGGTCTGTGAGCCTATTTTGTAATCGGTGCAGACTTTGAGCTCCAGTAAGCCGTTCAGCACATCGGCTTTCATCAAAGCAATTCCCGTTAGGCCATTGATCTCAACTGCATACTTGAGCGCCACAAGGTCGAGCCATCCTGTGCGCCGGGGTCGTCCGGTCGTAGCACCAAACTCAGCGCCGACCGTTCGAATCTTTTCGCCGAGTGCGGTTTCGTCGCCCAACATTTCGGTTGGGAACGGTCCTGTTCCGACACGCGTGCAGTAAGCTTTAGCAATCCCAATGACTTGATCGTAGTTTCCGGCGCCCACACCGCAACCGGTGAGGATCCCGCCCGCAACGACACTTGAGGACGTGACGTAGGGGTACGTTCCGTGATCGACATCGAGAAGCGTTCCTTGCGCGCCTTCATAGAGGATGCGCTTTTTCTGCTGGATCCCTTTCATCAAGGTCTTACGCACATCCGAGATATAGGGCTTGAGTCGTTCGCCCAGTTCGAGCGCTTTTGTGAACATTTCGTCGACGGAAATCGGAGCATGGTTGAAATGTTTTTGGAAAAGCACGTTCTTCTCTTCAAGCGAACGTTCCAGTTTTTCCTTGAGCAGTTCGGGATGGAGAAGATCTACGACTTGAACACCACGGCGTGCGACTTTGTCCTCGTAAGCCGGCCCGATCCCGCGCACGGTGGTTCCAATCTTGCTTCGTGTTTGCGAAGCGCGCTCTTCGCGGAGTTTATCGAGTAAGCGATGATAGGGCATGATGACATGCGCGCGCTCACTCACCTGAATAATCTTTTCGGGTCGGTCGGAGAGCACTCCGGACTTCTCTAAAGACGCGATCTCTTCAAAAAATTCGGTCGGATCGAAAACGACACCGTTTGCGATCAGACATAGTTTTCCGGCATGCAACACGCCACTTGGAATCAAGTGGAGCACTGTTTTCTTGCCTGCCACCACCAGTGTGTGACCGGCGTTGTTGCCTCCTTGAAAGCGCACAATAATGTCCGCGCGGGCCGAGTAGAGATCGACAATCTTTCCTTTGCCTTCATCTCCCCATTGCGCACCGAGAATAGCGATATTCATTTTTCGAACCTCAACGTCGTCTCTTTCAGTTAACGGTTTCCCGCTGCCAACCGAGCCAGCGCAGCGCCCACTCCTTTGCCGAAGGAAACCTTGAAACCAAGCTCACTGAGTGTGAGCTCAAGAGCACTGATCGCTGTACTGATATCAAAGAAACCCACATATCCAAAATGGGACAGACGAAATATTCCGTCTTCCATCTCGGCCTGGCCGCTGGCAATCGCAACACCATACTTTTCGCGCATCGTCTTAGCTATTTTCTTTCCAGAAAGGCCACCGGGTGCGGAGACGGCCGTCACCCCCTCGGAGGGAGTGTCCTTGGAAAAAAGCTCAAGCCCCAGGGCTTCGACTCCAGCCCGCGTTGCGGCGGCCAGGAGCGCATGACGTTTGAAAAGAGCTTCAAGGCCTTCGGACCGAATCATCTCAAGTGCCACCTTCAAACCCTGAATCAATGAGATAGCTGGTGTCCACGCACTCATGTTCTTTTGATGAGCCGAGCGCTCGATTTTCAGGTCAAAATAGTACCTCGGAAGGTTGCTCGAGTCGGCCGCAGCCCACGCACGATCTGAAAGCGCGATGAAGGCCAGCCCGGGTGGAATCATGAACGCTTTCTGTGAACCGCTGATCAAAACATCGATCCCCCATCGGTCCATCGGCAAGTCAAAGACACCGCAACCGGTGATAGCGTCGCAGATCGAAAGCATCCCATTCTTTGCGGCGAGGTTCGCAATTTCTTGCGACGGCATCCGAACACCCGTCGATGTTTCACAGGCTTGGAACAAGATGCCTTTACTATCGCGATTGTTTTCGATCGCCGCGGTGAGTTCGCTCACACTGACAGCTCGTCCACGATTTACGGAAACGACAACCGGTTTCAGGCCGTAGCGTTTCGCAATCTCGGTCCAGCGTTCCCCGAATTTTCCTGCTTCGACGACAAGAACCTTGTCGCCACTACTGAAGAGATTCGAAACGGCAGCTTCCATAGCTCCCGTGCCTGAGGCAGCTAGACAAAGAACATCGTTCTTTGTTTGAAAAACGTACTTTAGGTCCGCCCGAACCGATTCAAAAAGTTTTTCAAAGTCTGGCGTGCGGTGATGCACGAGTGGCTGCGCGAACGCAGCCATCACTGCTTCGGGAACCGGAGTGGGTCCCGGCGTGAGAAGATAACGTTTCATCCACATGAGGACATGCTCTAGTGTGCTTTTGTTTTGGCAGCTTTGATCGCACGACGAGCAATCTTTTGCTCCATCATTTGATCGAGAAGCGTTACCGCTTCAAAGCGCAGGTCGTTTTCGTGAATGAATCGGTAAAAGCTTTCCATATCCGGATGATGCCGAAAGTTTTTAATCTGCGGTGAGCCGTCGGTCTTTAGTCCAGGAGCTCCAGGCATCGCATCGCCCATACCCATCGGCATCGACTGCGAACCCATGCTCAATGGCGGAAGTTCCTGGGTCGAGGGCTTCCCAGGCTTCTTTGTAATCTTTGTAATCTGGGCAGTCGGGGCAGTGGCCAACCCTTTTGCAACGACAGCTTTTGAGGTCGGAGCTGACTTGCCTAGCTTCTTTACATTCTTTTGGTCACTCTTTTGGTCGTTTTTCTGAGCTGTGGGCTTTGTTTTCTTTTTCATGGGTACTCCTTAGTTATGACATCACTCACGATATCTGGGATGTCGGGGGTTCGGGGGATAAAACTCCATAGCGATGAAGCTTGTTATAGAGCGTCTTGATCGTCACTCCGAGACTCATCGCTGTTTTCGTCTTGTTGCCGTGATGGAAGGCCAGCGTTTTTAAAATATGCTGCTTCTCAATCTCATCAAGCGGGGCATTAGGACGAAACTCTTGGGACTCAGCGGGCTGAGCCGCCGGTGCTTTAATATTAGACGGGATATCGTCGAGGGTGAGCTTAGGACCGTCGGACAAGATTTTCATGCGTTCGACGGTGTTCTGAAGCTCTCGAATATTTCCTGGCCACATATAGCTTTTAAAAACATCGATCACGGCCGGATCGATTCGCAGGGATTTCCGTATGGCTCCACCAAAACGCGAATTTTCTAGAAAGTATTCGACGAGTTCTGGAATGTCTTCCGTTCTCTTGCGGAGCGGTGGCATTCGCAGGGTGATCGTGTTCAGGCGGTAAAACAGGTCTTCGCGAAATCGGCCGTTCTTTACTTCTTCTTCGAGATCGCGATTCGTCGCGCTGATCACACGAACATTCACTTTCAACGGGCGTTTCCCGCCAATGCGATAAAACTCGCCTTCCTGTAAAAAACGCAGAAGCTTTGCTTGTATCGGCAGTGACATCTCACCGATTTCATCCAAGAAGAGTGTTCCGTTGTCTGCTGTTTCAACCAGCCCGACTTTCTGATTGAGCGCTCCCGTGAAAGCACCTTTCTCGTGTCCGAAAAGTTCGGACTCTAAAAGTGTTTCCTGAAGAGCACCGCAATTGACTGTGATGTAAGGCTGATCCAGGCGTTCGCTTTTGAAATGGAGTCGACGAGCGATCAGCTCCTTACCCGTTCCGCTTTCACCCTGAATCAAAACGGTCGCCGATGTCGGTGCGATCTTATCGACCATCGCAACGAGTCCGATCATCGTGCTGCCGGAGCCAATCATCTTGTTAGCTGTCTCCGAATCTTTCTTGACGAGACTCTTGAGGTTCGTGTTTTCGCGCTGGAGCAGATGCTGTTGATCGAGGATCCGGCGATGTGCCTCGCGAAGCTCGAGCGTCTTTTCGTTTACGGCGTCGCGAAGCTTCTGATTGAAGTCTTTCGTTTTATTGAGAAGGCGGCGATTGGCGATAGCGACTGCGATTTGAGAAGCGATCGTTTCGATTGCGACACGATCATCTTCGTTGAAAGCGCCGAGCTCATCGGACTCTATATTGAGGGTCGCGATCACCTGATCATCTTTTACAATGGGAGAGCAGAGCTGGGATTTAGACTTCACAGGGAACGATAGATTCGTGAAGTTGGGATCGCTGGAGACGTCATTTGAGATGTAGCTGCGTTTGGTTCGAATGACTTCGCCTGTGATTCCAACTCCTGGCGAAGTGATCTGGTGACCAACCCTGATAAAATTTCCATAAGCGCCGGATTGAGCTCGGAGGGCCACCGCTTCTCCACTCGTGACCGTCCAGACCTGTATCGAGTAATAATTGAGTTTGCTCTTAATCAGATTGACGATGTCTTGGTAGAAGTCGTCCGACTCCAAGAGGCTTTGAAGATTGGTCGAGAGTTCGTTGAGCAGGCGTAAGTGCAGCCGCTGCTTCTGATCTCGGATTTCGGATAATGTAAATTCTGTCCCCACCTACGCTATGTCCTTTTAAAACGGAAACCGCACCCTGTGAACCGATTTCAGGGCAGCCGAATCCTATATTTTTTACAAGCAGTGGTCAAGGTGTTTTCACATCAAAATAGTCAGGTAAAGAGATCGGTGTCTTTTTGGGACCACTTTACGTCCCACTCCTCCTTCTGCTAACGTCCTTAGTGGTCGAGGCCGGAAACGGACCTCGAAAATAGCCACGAATAGGAGGACTTGATCGATGAGACAGGTACCTTGTTATGGAATTGTGGGCGACGGGAAACTTGCCCAACATTTTAGTCATTATCTCAAATCAAAAAATCTCAAAGTAAAACAGTGGTCTCGCAAAGAGGGCGCAGAGTTCTGCGAACATATTTCGGATCGACTGGCCGGATGTGATGTCATCCTTGTCTTGATCTCGGATGATCAGATTGTTCCTTTTCTTGAAACCCATCGAAAGTTTTTTGAAAGCAAAGCAGCCGTTCATTGTTCCGGTCGCGTGACGACACCTTTGGCGCGCGGGGCGCATCCGTTGATGTCCTTTGGTCCACATCTTTATGATGTGGAGACGTATGAGAATACGTTGATTGCGGTCGAAGGTGAGGTGGCCTGGTTCCAGGAACTTTTTCCAACATTGGAGAACCCACTTTTTCCGATCGACGCGAAAGACAAGGATCTTTATCACAGCCTTTGTGTGATGAGCGGGAACTTCACGACGCTGTTATGGCAGAAGTTTTTTGCCGACATGCAGGAGCGTTTTAAAATTCCTTCTCACTACCTGCTTCCGTATCTGCAGCAGATCGCTCGCAATCTTTCGTCGGCTCCAGATCAAGCGCTCACCGGTCCTCTCGCACGTGGTGATATCGAGACCTTGCGGGCTGATATGAACGCGATCGCAGGAGATCCTTTTCATGAGGTTTTCGAATCGTTCGTTCGATGGAAATCTCCGAAAGCACTTCGTACGTTACAAAAGCGATCCGTACCCGGATTGCGCACGCTTCGTACGGCGCGCGCATCAGTTAAAAAGACCAGTCTTTCACGACCGGTATGATGACCATGATCACGGCTCAGTCCCTTGTGGGACGTAAAAACAAAATCGCGATGGTCACCTGTTACGATACCTGGAGCGCGCGGCTGCTCGATGAAACATCGATTGATATTTTACTCGTAGGTGACAGTCTCGCGATGGTGATGGATGGACACTCGAGTACTTTGCCTGCGACCGTTGCTCGCATTGAAACAGCAGTTCAAGCAGTGGCGCGAGGTGCTTCAAAGAAGATCATCGTTGCGGACATGCCGTTTCTCAGTTTTCGCCTGGGTGTGACTGAAACTCTGCGCGCTGCTGGCACGCTGATGCAAGCCGGCGCACATGCGGTGAAGATCGAAGGCGTTTCCGGCCACGAGGACTCCATTGAGCGTACGGTTCAATCGGGAATTCCGGTGATGGGACATCTAGGGCTCACGCCACAGTCCTTTCATCAGTTTGGTGGCATGAAGGTACAGGGCCGTGATGAAGCAAAAGCAAAAGAAATCTTGGCCGATGCGAAACGTTTACAGGAGTTGGGTGCCTTTGGTGTTGTCTTGGAATGCATGCCGCGCGATTTAGCGCGCGTGGTTTCTGAAGAGCTTGAGATACCGACCATCGGTATCGGGGCAGGTCCCGACTGCGATGGGCAGGTTCTCGTGTTGCATGACCTTTTAGGTTTGAATACGGGTTTTCGTCCTAAGTTTCTGCGAACCTACCTCGATGGTGGAGCACTTGTTCGCGGTGCCGTCGAGAAGTTTAGCGATGACGTTCGCGAAGGACGTTATCCAAACGATGAAGAGAGTTATCGATGAGTGCACCGTTGACGGTCATCAAGACCCTCCATGACTGGAATATTTGGCGGGCGTCACTGAGTTTCGAAGCGTCCCTCGGTTTTGTTCCGACCATGGGGGCGTTGCACGATGGTCATCGATCCTTGATCGAACGCAGTGTGCGAGAGAACGCAAAGACCGTTGTCAGTGTTTTTGTCAATCCCACTCAGTTTGATGAACGAGCCGACCTCGAGGCTTATCCGCGAACGTTCGAAGCCGATCGCGCATTAGTCGCGTCTCTGGGTGCGGACGTACTTTTCTTTCCTGCCGAACGAGAGCTTTACCCAAATGGTTATGTGTATAAGGTGGCGGAGACCGAACTGAGTCAGCGGTTCTGTGGTGCTCATCGGCCCGGACATTTTAATGGGGTTCTCACGATCGTCATGAAGCTTTTTGGTATTGTGCGCCCGACACGGGCTTATTTTGGTGAGAAAGATTTTCAGCAACTCGAACTGGTCGACGGCATGGTTCGCGAGTTTTTTCTTCCGATTGAGATTGTCCGCTGTCCGACCATTCGTGAGTCCTCGGGGTTAGCCTTGAGCTCGCGCAATACTCGGCTTTCAGCCAGTAATCGTGAGAAAGCGACGCAGTTTTCATTGTTGCTTCGTTCCGATTTGACGGACTTTGATACCCGCACGGAGCTCAAGCGCATGGGATTTCGTGTGGATTATGTTGAAACGTTTCGCGGTCGACGCCTGGGAGCTGTTCGCATCGGTGATGTGCGACTGATCGATAATGTTCTTCTGGAACGGCGATCGGATCGTGTTCAATGACTCGCACCGTGCTCTTTCAACTCTCAGGATCGATCGCCTGCGCGAAAGCCACCGAAGCGATATCGACGCTCGTTAAATCAGGACTTGCGGTGCAAACGGCCGTGACCAAGGACGCTCTTCGTTTTATCGGGGAGGCGACTCTTGAGGGTTTGACGGGACGGCCAGTCCTTAAAGATCTCTTCGAGGCAGGTCGAGCCATGGATCATATCGCTCTCATCCGTGAGGCGTCGGTGATCGTACTTGCGCCGGCCACAGCAAATATCCTGGCAAAGTTTGCGAATGGGATCGCTGACGATCCGGTGTCGACACTGTTTCTTGCGCATGATTTTAAAAAGCCGTATCTGGTCGCACCTGCGATGAATCCGGCAATGTGGGCGCATCCTGCAACACAGGCGAATGCAAAGCAGCTTATGGATTGGGGTGTGACGTTTGTCGGCCCCGCTGAAGGCGACGTCGCCTGCGGCGAAACAGGGCGTGGTCGCATGGTGGAAGCTGCCGAACTTGTAAAAGCGATTCTCAGTACTGGGGGTGCAGTGTGAAACGTATCTTGATCACGGCGGGCGCGACATTTGAACCGATCGATTCGGTTCGCGGCATCACCAATCTCAGTACGGGTCGTACCGCATGCGCCGTGGCCGAGGGTTTTCTGGCGAGCGGGCATCACGTTGTTTTTGTTGCGGGCCGTGGCTGTCGGCAGATCGTGGCATTCGAAGGCGCTTCGCTCGAAAGCATCCCGTTTGTGACTTACGGTGATCTCAGAAGAATATTGGAAGAGCGGCTTCGAAACGATGATTTCGATGTGATTGTTCATGCGGCTGCGGTTTCGGATTTTTCGGTTTCAACGCCGATTTCTGGGAAGATGACATCGGGTGGACCTATGACCATCGAACTCGCGCCCAACCCGAAGCTGATTCATAAGTTAAAGCGTTGGAGCCGCAACCGCGATGTGAAGATCATCGCTTTCAAGCTGACTTCGGGGCTGGAGACTGAAGCCGAGAACATGAAAGTGCGGACCTTGTTTGGCGGCGGCGATGTGGACCTTGTCGTGCACAATCGTGTCGAGGATCGATCGATGGACGGTGCGCGTGCATTTCGCGTGTTAGCGCGTGGTGGAGCAGTGGGTGCCGCAGAAACTCCCGAAGAGCTCGGCCGGATTCTCGAAGCACACCCGTTTGCCTCAGAGCCTTTGGCGCGGTCGTCGTTCGACGTATCGACCGAAGTATCCACCGACGAGATACCGTTATGATCCTGTCGATCGACGTCGGAAACAGTCATGTCTTCGGTGGCGTGTTTGAAGGGGATAAGCTCGGTCTTCGTTTTCGTAAGGTGACTCAGGCCGGAGCGAGCTCCGATGAGCTCGGACTCTTTCTGACAGGTGTGTTGCGTGAGAACAAGCTGAACCCGGAAGACGTCCGGCAGATTGGGATTTGCTCTGTGGTTCCACCCGTCATGCACTCGATTCGCGGTGCGTGCGTTAAGTACTTTGGACTTCGGCCGTTTGTTCTGCAGCCGGGCGCGCGTTCGGGGCTCAGTATTCGCTATAAGAATCCACTCGAGCTCGGTTCGGATCGAATCGCCAATGCGATTGCAGCTATTCATCGTTTTCCCGGAGAAAATCTCATTATTGTCAGCTTCGGCACGGCTACTACATACTGTGTGGTTTCGTCGAAGCGCGAGCATCTCGGCGGGTTGATTATGCCCGGACTCAAAACGTCGATGGAAGCACTCGAGAACCGAACCGCGCGTCTCCCGAGTGTGGAGATTGTGAAACCGGAAATGATTGTCGGGCGTTCGACAACCGAGTGTATTCAGTCAGGGTTGTATTTTGGCGCGCTGGGAGCGGCCCGAGATCTGATTCCGAAGATCAAACAAGAACTTTTTGCTGATGAACCCGTACGGGTCGTGGCTACAGGTGGATTTTCGCGTCTTTTCGAAGGTGAGAGCCTCTTTGACGTGATTGAGCCTGACCTCATCCATTATGGAATCCGTCAGGCTCTACTCATGAATCTTTAGCTAAGAACGTTATTGCGAACGTTCGTTACTGCATCGACCCTTTTTGTTCAGTCGCGGCCGATCGGGCTTCGGAACTCTTAGCCTTTGAAGTGTCGGCACCGGCAGAAGCGAGTTGCTGTACCGGTCGCTCTGAAGCTGTCGTGTTCGCGGCAGCGATGTCCTCAACCGAGCAAGATTCGTTGCGATCACCTTGTTCTCCGACTTTGTTGCCGAAGAGACGGTTGATGCTTTCGATACCTTGCTTCTCACGAGCGGCGATCTTTTCGAACTTCGCACGTTGGGCGTTGAACTCTGCAAGTCCTGCTTGAAGCTCTTTTCGTGCTGCCACATGGTTGGACTTGATATGAGCGGTGACGGAAGCCAAACGTATGCTTTCGTCATCGTTAGCCTGCAGTTTCGCTTGAAACCCGGCAATCTTCTCGAGACGTGCGCGTTGCACCCTTACTTCGTCAGTTGCACCGACCAAGCACTTGATGCTCTCGCCCGCAGCATTTTCACACTCAGGTGCGTTGGTGTCGGGTCGTCCGTCCAGAAGTTTCTTCATATTGTCTCTAGCAATCGTGTGGTGCTCCTCCTCGACCGTTTCGCCGTCCTTGACTCTTGCGGCTGCTTCCGCACGGAGCTTTTCGAGTGCGTCGCGGCTACTATGAACCTCCGGGAAAGCCGCGTTGATCTCGCTCCAGAGGGGAACAAGGGCTCCTTCGTTTAAGCTAATCGCTTCTTGGTTCGCTTTCCATTGTGTGCGCGCTGACTTTTCATCAAGCTTACGGTCCACGAAAGACTGCCAGAAGGCAGCGATCTCAGCCTGAAGCCTCTTACCAGCGCTCACGGCTTCGGCGTGGCGTGTGCGAGCAGCTTGGTAGTCGTCTTCGAGTTCTTTTCCAAGAATTTCACATCCGTCACGGTTAATCACAAGACCGTTGAGCGTGTCGAGAAGGCTGCTGTTTACGGTAGCAGCTGCTTCAACGAGAGCGATACTTGTATTTGATGGTGTTGTTGGTGACGCGGTTGCCGGCACGCTTGGTGACGTGACCACGGCTGTGTCTTCGGGAGTCGTTACCGCAGTGTCTGACGACAATGACGCCGCTTTGGCTTCCGGCACGGGAGCCGGTGAAGCGGGTGGCGTTTCGTCTTTCGCACTTGAATCAAGCGACGCTTGCACGCGCGCCGATAAGACTTCTACATCGGATTGAACCTTTCTTAATGCTGCTTCGAGCTGAGGCGCGGTCATGGACGAATCGATCACCGTGTCGGTGGTCGCAGCTGGCGTTATCGCCGGCGTTGTCGCAGGAGTGGCACCAGGCGCACCCGATGTACTCGATGCAGAGGACGATGATGACGCCTCCGAGCTCGATGCAGCGGAAGCGGAATTCGTCGGCGGTGTCACGTTCGCCGAAACAGTTTCTTCTAATGTTGTTACGGGAGCAGTCGTGGTGTTCGGATCATCGATCGCGGGAGAACGGCTTGCTGTTGCCGGCGCAAAGCGACTGGACCATGGGCCTGTTTCACGAAAACTGGATTCGTTCCCTTGTTCGGACGCTGTCGCAGGTGTTGCCGTAGGTGCTGTCGCAGACGAGGTCTTCACCGAGCGGGGTGCGGGCTTGTGCGCAAGAGCAGTAGCCAGCTTATCACGGAGAAACTTATACTCTGCGAGCTGTCTTAAATGTCGTGCAGGTCGTTCACGGTCAGACTTGAGACCTTCGATCGCGTAGCTGTCATTTTTTCTGTAGGCAGGATGTGTACCTCGTCTGATGCGCAGGATCTCGTCATCGATCGCTTCAATCTCGTCGGTGCGTTTTTCGATATACGCGTCGACTTTGTTCTTGTCGCTATAGCGAGCACCGCCGAATCGGCTTCCAAAAAGCTTGTCTTTCAGCCAATTTAATCGCTCTCTGTCGTGTCCCTCTTGGGCAGCGGCTGCATAAAAATCGTTCATCTCTTCGCTATCCTGTACCGCGCGGGCAAAAGCCGGTTTCGCGCTGAGGGCGGCTGCTAAAACAATCAATGAAAACGTCGGAAACAATTCTCTCATATCCACACTCCGTCATGTGTCTCCATCGCAACGGGTGTGCCATTTTGACACCACGCAGCTGTAACACATGGGAGGGCCTGCTGTGTCCATTAAATCTATAATATTGCTAATGTTTTCTGATTTTATGGGCTGATCGAATGGCTCAAAAGAGTGCATGGCGGGGGAACGGTACTGTCTAGAACGCTGACAGCTGTGTAGTTAGGTTACTGACAGTTCGGCAGATCTAAATACCCGTTATTTATGAGCGGCGGGCCCAGTCCGGCTTATAAAACGCGCGTTCAAACAAGCGGTGTAACTGAGTCCAGTTCCCATGCGACTCATCCTTTTCGAGGTAGTCACGGATCTGCGCGAACTTGGAGTCCAGATCATCAAGCGCGTGAACGATTAAGGCTTCGAGGACGTGCGGCTCCTTGGGAGAACCGTAGTCCAGACGTCCATGGTGCGCGACCACCATGTGTTTGGCTAAGAGACGTCGTTCCTCAGGGAAAGGTCCTAGGCCACGAGCGGTGTCGCTCTCCAAGGCGCGAATTTTTCGGTCGATCAGTTCAACGCCCATGACCAGATGGCCGATCAAGCGGCCCTCATCGGTGTACTCCGTCAGTTTGGTGTAATCCAGCTCCCAGATCTTAGCGACATCATGAAAGAAGGCGCCCACCAGCAGGAGATCGCGGTCCAGATAGGGGCGATAGTGGTGTGCAATAAGGTCGCAGAGGGTTGCTACGGAAACCATGTGTTCCAGCAAACCACCAGGATACGCGTGGTGAATCGATTTTGCCGCAGGAGCGCGCTTGATCCTATCGACGACGTCACTGTCTTCCAGAAACGTGACCGCGCAGAGAGCCCGGAGATGTGGATCCGACATCGAGTCGATAAAACCATGCAGTTTCGAGAGCAATGAATTGATATCCAGCGCTTTCTCCGTGCGAAAATCCTTCCAGTCAATGGTTTGCGTGTCGATGGGGGTTACGGATTTCACGACGACTTGACGCCGTCCCTGAAAAACTTGGCATTTCCCTTTGATCATCATGACCGTACCCGTTTTGAGTACAGCCGCGGTTGCCTGGACGTTTTCCCAAACTTTGCCTTCAACGGTTCCCGTGCGATCTGCGAGAGAAAGAGTCATGAACGCTTTACCGTGTTTATCAAGCGCGAGACCGCTTGCGGCCACACAGAAGGTGGTCTCCACGGGCATGTTTTCGGCGAGATCGCGCACCCAAGTGCGACGCGAAGATTGAGTTTTTTCGGTTTCTGACATGGTCGACGCTCTCGTGCTTGGTAGCACGGTTACGGCTTTTTTTCCGCAATCTTCGCCGGGCTTTTCAAAAGGGTGCCGAGAAAATATAACTCATGGATGCGATTCCAATGGATTGAGGCCACCGGAAAGGACGCTGCTGACTTCTTTCAGCGCCTTTCCACAGCAGATGTAAAGGGGCTTGCGCCGGGCGAAGGGACATGGGCGCTGTTTTTGTCCGCCGTCGGCCGGATTGTAAGCGTTTTCTGGGTTTGGAGGCTGCCCGATGGAAAGGGCCTTGGGTTTGAAGTGCCCGTCAGTCCGGTCCATCAATGGCCGGAGCGGTTTCTCAAGTACATCGACGATCTTCACTTTGGAGAAGACCTGGGTATCCAGAAGGGGCCGACGGGCTCCGAACCGTTCCCCGCACCGCCCGAACTAGCAGCACTCACGAAGCCGAAACTGATGATCGCCCAACCGGTGATGACCGCGTTTCACGCATCATTACAATGGGGGCAACCCACGTGTGTGGTTTATGGCGCCGAGGGGCCTTTGGTGGATGCTGCTCTTCTGACTCGTTCGCGCATTGAGGCGCTCATCCCGGGCGTGGATCAAGAGATCGTGCCGGACGCAAATCCTCTCGATATCGGATTTTTTGAAGCGATTCATCCGAACAAGGGGTGCTATCCCGGGCAGGAAGTGATCGAGAGAACGCTTGCGAAGGGTTCTCCCGCAAAACGGCTCGTTCTCGCGCGGGGTAAGGCTCCCGCTTCTGGATGGGTTGGCCTGACTGTTTTACCCAAAGCGGATGCGGTGATTGGGAAGCGGTTGTCCTTTGGTGGTGCCGAGGCTACGATCGAAAAGATAAAGAGCCCTTCGTGAAAAAAACCACGCCAACCCTGCGACGTATCATCTTTGTTGTCGGTTCTCTCCTGATCCTGGCCAGTGTTGTTCGGAACGCGCGCGCCGGTCTCGCCGAGGAGTTGGGGTTGAGTCCGTTCTGGGACTGGAAGACGATTGAAACGGATCATTTTAGAATTACGTTCCCGCATGCACTCGAATCCGTTGCACGACGCTCGGGCGTCGTCCTCGAGGACGTTCATAAAACGCTATCGCCGATCTTTCAGTGGGAACCCCGAACGCGAACGCAGGTTGTGCTGGTAGACAATGTCGATGCGGCTAACGGTTTGACGTCGGCCTCACTACGAATCGGCATGGTGGTCATGGTGACCCCGCCCGATCCCACGTTCGAAACGGTGTTCAGCGATGACTGGCTTCGAATGGTTTTGTTGCACGAATACGTACATCTGCTCAACACCGACACGACTCGCGATTTCTGGTCCGTCTTGCGGGTGATTTTTGGCGACACGATCCTGCCAAACAGTCTTTGGCCGCGATGGATGCTCGAGGGCATGGCAGTTTATTTTGAGACGCGGTTTACCGAAGGTGGGCGTGGTCGAAGTTCGTACTATCGTGCGATTCCGCGCGCGATGGTGCTCGACGGTACGCTCGATACGGAAAAAGGTATTCGGCTCGATCGGCTCGGCGACACGCATCCGTTTTTTCCAGCTGGAGCGACACCGTATGTCTTTGGATATTTGATGTATCAGGAGGTTGCGGCCGGTCGAAACGCTGAACAGACGTTGGGAGACATTTCGTGGAACTCGGCTCGTCGCCTGCCGTACTTCTACGGCGATCTCATGGAAAAATCGACGGGTCGCACATGGCCCGAGTACTGGGATCGTCTGGTCACGCGACTTCGCAGAGACGCTGCTACTGACCTTGCGACGATCAAGCGCCAATCTCTGACCGAACCAAAGTATTTCTCTGAAGATCACTATGCGGTTCAGGCGCTCGGAGTCGCACCCGGAGGTCATACGGTCGCGTATGCCGTCGAAGGTCCGCATGAGCGGTCTGGAATTTTTCTGCTCGATCCGACGGACGGATCACGCCGACGCTTAACGGACGCACTTCTAACGACGGGCTTAAGTTTTACGCCAGACTCGCGGTTTCTCGTTTATGGATCGTTGCGACGACAGAGTTTCAGTAAGTTTTTTAGCGATCTTGCTGTCTTTGATATCGAAGATGGCAAAGAGATTTGGTTGTCCGACGGCTTGCGCGCGAAGGAGCCCTCTGTTTCTCAAGATGGCCGCTTCATTGTTTTCACAAAGGTTCAAGATCAGAGAACTTCGATCGCGTGGGTGACGTTACACACGCGTGGACAGCGTCCGACGATCAGTCATCCTGAGATTATCTTTCAAGCTGAGCCATTTGCCCGTGCGGGACAGCCTGTATTTTCGTCCGACGGGAAACGTGTGTTTTTCGCCTATCACCGTCGTGGTGTGTTCGGTCAAGAGATTGTGGAGTTGGAGCTCGATTCGCACGATACAAAGGTCATCGCTCCGGCGACTTCGTTCAATCGCTGGCCGATCGCTTCGCAAGGCGGGGGCGTTTACTTCGTGTCCGATCGTACGGGTATCGACAATCTCTACCTGTTCGAAAAAGGACAGACGAAGCTGGTCACCAATTTTGCGACAGCTCTTTCGACGCCGGCGTTGGTGGGTAGCGGAGAAGCTTTTGGTGGGGTGCTGACGAGTCGCGGTTTTCAAGTGGCGCGGTTCCCACTCACGACTGTCGGATTGTCGCAAGAACGTGCGACTCTGCCGAAAGTCAGTGCACCGGATCCCGTTGCACCATCACTTAAAGAGGACGCGCTCGCAGCCGCCGCCGCTCAGTATGAAGTCGAGGACTACTCTCTCTTGCCGTCGATCTGGCCGAGACAGTGGGCTCCGATTTTGTTTTGGTCCGATCGAACGTTTACGTTTGGTGGACAGGTGAGTGGGTTTGACGCACTCGATGAGCATCGTTATTCGTTACTCGCGGCCTATGATACCTCGTCAGCGTCACCGCAGGCAGCCGCCGCTTACGTCAACCGAAGTCTTGGTGTTTACATCGCTCCCCAGGCAAGTTTTCTACTGACCGACGCGATTTACCGTACCGATGGAACCAAACTCTTTCGAGAAAAGTTTCGGTATTCGATCGACGTCTACTATCCGTTTCTCTCGACGTATTCGAGTTGGACGCCGGTTTTGAGCGCACGCGCGGAT
Source organism: uncultured Oligoflexia bacterium (assembly GCA_964549505.1). Taxonomy (GTDB): domain Bacteria; phylum Bdellovibrionota; class UBA1018; order UBA1018; family CAZJVD01; genus CAZJVD01. The sequence continues at coordinate 160,320 of CAZJVD010000003.1, read as the reverse complement.
CAGCGGTACGAGCGAGATGGTGCTTCACGACCTCGGCATGAGGTCGGCCCGAGTGTTCCGAACTATGATGCGCGTCTTTTGTTCTCGAATGTTCGTGGTTCGAAGCTCGCGATCTCAGCTGAAGGAGGTCGAATCTTTGAGGTTGGCGTCCGCGAGTATGACGGTCCTGATCGTTGGACGACGAAAGCATTGATTCAAGATAGCGAATTCTTCGAACTCGCCGATCATTGGGTGCTCGCGCCTACGGTCTCGGCATCAACCGTCTCGAATATGAGTTCGGAGATCGACTCGCGTGTCGTCGTTGTCGGCAAGACGCCAAAGATTTTGGACGCACAGGGGCGACTCTCCGCTCAGACACTCGACGATCTCGCCATCCGTGGTTATCCCGGAAGATTGTTTTCGGTGAAGTCGGCCGCCGTTGGCAGCGCCGAACTTCGTTTTCCGATTTGGCGCATCTTTGCTGGCTCTGATATCAAGCCTGCGTTTTTAAAGAATCTCTACGGTTTTGGGTTTGGTGAGCTGGCCCGCTTGTCACGCTCAGGAGGAACGAACCTCCCGTCCTTTGGGGGCGGTCTTCGACTGACGACCGATCTCTTCTATTATGCACCGGTTGTCTTTTCGCTCGAAGCGCATCGAGGAACCGATGTGGGTCTCGGTGGCGACCTCGAGCTCTTCTTTAGTATCTACGCTGCGGCGATTTCCTTTTAATCAATAGCTATTGTGGGGTCTGTTTCGGGGCCTCTTGCGTGGCTTGCGCATGAAAGGTAGTCAAGGGGCCGGCGGCTTCATGCGACTACGTTTTTATTCGATTTGTTCCGCAGTTTTGTTGTGTCTTGGAACTCACGGGTTGTTGCACGCCTTTGCGGGCGACCCTTCCGTTCGACGCGTGAAGTTTCTAGCGATTGGTGCAGGCACGATGTCGGCGACCGTGTGCTCGTTGATGGCCGAGCTCGAACCGGACTGGTCGATCGAGGTCTTTGAGCGCCTCGACTCGATCGCCGCTGAAAGTTCCGACACCTGGAACAATGCAGGCACGGGCCACGCAGGTCTCTGCGAAATGAACTACACACCGAGACGACCCGATGGAACGATCGATATCTCGAAAGCCGCGCATGCGAACGAGGCGTTTGAGATTTCAAAACAGTACTGGGCCTATCTCGTGCGTCGTGGGTACATCGAACGCGCGAGTGATTTTATTCATTCCGTTCCGCATCTCAGCTGGGTGCGTGGGCACGATGATGTCGCGTTTCTTCGTGATCGATTCGAAGCGCTGAAAGCCTCTCCGCTTTTCGAGGGGATGCAGTTTTCTCAAAGTCCCGAAGTTCTCCGCGACTGGATGCCGATCATGATGCGCGGGCGTTCGCCGGGTGATGCGATGGCGGCAACACGCAGCGCACTCGGAACGGACATCGATTTCGGACGTCTCACTCGTCTCATGTTCCACGATCTTGTTAAACGCCACGGTGCCCAGATCCATCTCGGACGGGGTGTTCGCGGTATGAGTCGTAATCCGGATGGATCATTTCGTGTAGAAGTCGAGGACCGTGTTACGGGCGCCTTGAGCTTCGTTGAGGCTGAGAACGTCTTTGCTGGTGCCGGTGGCGGTACGCTGCAGCTTCTTCAGAAAACTGGCATCACGGAAGCCGACGCCTATGGTGGGTTCCCTGTGAGCGGACAGTTTCTTGTGATCGAGAACGAAAAACTAGCCTCGGAGTTGAATGGGAAAGTCTACGGACTTGCGCCCGTGGGATCTCCACCGATGTCCGTGCCCCATCTCGACACGCGTACTGTGAACGGAAAGAAAGTTCTCATTTTTGGTCCCTTTGCGGGCGCGACCATGAAGTTTCTCAAAGAAGGTTCTTTTTTTGATCTTTTACATGCTTTGAGTCCGGGCAATATCGGCGTCTATGTTAGAGCCGCACTTCAGCAGGGACATCTTTTTAAATATCTCTTTCAGCAAACGACACAAACTGACGAAGAACGTTTGCGGGCACTGCAGGAGTTCCTGCCGACGGCACAGTTGGAAGACGCGAGACTGGTGACCGCGGGAATACGTGTTCAGATTCTAAAAAAGATTCCTAACCGTCGCGAAGTCATGCATTTCGGAACTGAGGCATTCGTCGCTGGGCGTGTGGCGGCCGTCTTCGGTGCGTCACCCGGTGCTTCCGCTGCCGTCGAGATCGCGCTGGATATTCTGCATCGGCTTTTTCCAGAGGAGAGTCGGTCCATACGATGGCGTACGAGACTGAGCGAGATGGTCACGTCTTATGGCCAGAGTCTCGCGCATGATCCGGAGTTGTTGCGATCTGTTCGAAAAGCTTCGCACGCCACGCTAGGACTCGACATGGGTTTCTGTGGACAGAAGCTCGCGACGCCCGCGGCTGGCACGGGGACTAATGAGCGGCAGAGATGAGTGGTAGAGATGAGTGGTAGAGATGAGCGGCAGACCCGACTAACACTCACGCAGGCGCCGGCCGTATTCTTTCCTTAGGCCCTCTTGTAGGTTCTCTGGCCCAAACACCAAGCGCCTCTAACTCATTTTGAATCACATAGAGCTTTGCCGTCTTAAACGCGCGTCCCCACTCGACCACGCGAGTGTAGACCAGATGCGACCAGAACTTTCCGGTCGCGGCCCCCTTTCGCGCTCCCGTGATCGCTCGAGCGACAAGCGCACCAAAGATTCGTAAGAAGTTCTGTAGATCCTCGCGGCGCCGCCCTCTTATCAGGAGATGAAGGTGATTGCCGGAGTTGGCAAACGCGTAGACACGCACGCCAGTCGCTTGCGCCGTTCTTGCTTTGATTGCGTCGATTTTCCGAGCGTTCTTGCGCGCTAGCATCGACAGCGCTCCCGTAGCTCGCGTCGATCGAAACACGACATGCATCGCGCGCTTCGTATCGAGGGGACGCATGAGCTTTCGCTTACCCTTGCGAAGATCGCCACCGTGCTGGAGCCGTCCGAACTCACGATACGCGGAGTGGGAGAACCAATGGAGTTGAGTGGCGTGCTTCTGGCTTCTCATACGTGTTCCGAGCGCTCGATGTGATGACGTAAAACCGTGTGTACGAGCCTCATAAATCTTGGGTTTTTATAGAGCTTTTATCTAGGAATTGTCAATGGTTCACACATGAAAAATAATACTGCCCTAAGGGGATGAAGCCGGCCCCGAGCTCGAACGGTACTTCGTCACGTCAACGCCGGAGCCATCGCGGGTCCCTGATTGCGCCCGCTCGTTGATTGAGCCCCGCTCGGCCGCCCCCGAAGTTTCGACTCGCACGCGGGCACACACCCTCGCCCGCACGCACAGCAAGTCCTTCACACGGCGACCCACTCAAGTGGGTCCGTGCTCGCCAATTCGCGTCCGTGCGCGCCAGTTTGCGCCAATTCGCGAATGTCTAATACGCTCAGGTATGTGCATGTTGGAAGGGGTCGGTGCTTCGAGAGATCAAGCATTCGTTGCCATTCTGACCGCAGTTCAGAAGCTGCTGTAAGCGAGTATAAAGTGTAGTGACGCGTCTTAGGCGGTTCCAGTCACACGAAAAAACTCGTGCGCATTCTTTGTTGTGATCGCCGCAAGCTCCGCGGCAGGCACACCGAAAAGTTCAGCAAGCTTGAGACCTGTTTGGACTACCATCGCAGGTTCGCACTTTTTTCCTCGAAAAGGTTCGGGGGCTAAGAATGGCGCGTCGGTTTCGACGAGAAGCTGGCGGATCGGAAGGCGCTGAATCGTGGTGCGAAGCTCTTGCGATTTTTTGAAGGTCACAATGCCTGAGATCGAAATCAGAAAACCGAGATCGAGACAACCGCGCGCAAACTTTTCTGTTCCTGAGAAACAGTGGATGATCCCGGGCGCACGCGCGGCCTTTGATCGGGCTGCGTAGCGCTTTAAGGCGACTAAAAGATCATCTTCGCCTTCGCGGCTATGAATCACGATCGGCTGCTTAGTTTCGATCGCGATTTCCAGTTGATCGTCGAGACGTTTTTTTTGTGTTTCGCGTGGCGAGTGGTCGTAGTGGTAGTCGAGACCGATCTCCCCAATCGCACGACACTTCGGATGTAGAGCGCGCTGCTTGAGTTCGACTAAACCTTCGTCGGTGAGATCCTTCGAATCGTGCGGATGGACGCCAATGGTATGAAAAACGTCGTCAAACTTTTCAGAGATTGCCTCGAGAGCTGGCCAACGTGGCACTTCCGTCCCGATCGTTGTGAAACCGACGACGCCCTTGGCGCGTGCGTCTTCAAGTAAGGTTTCCGTTGTCTTGCCGTCGTAGTCGTAGTCGAGGTGGCAATGGCTATCGAACCATTGAATCATTTGAGTAACCGCTTGAGCAGCGTTCTCCAAAACTGTGGCGGATAAGCTCCCGCGACTTGATAGCCGTTGACGTAGAATGTCGGTGTTGACTCAACGCCGGCTTTGATTCCATCTTCAATGGTTTTGCGAACCGCAAGCTCGGCTTCATCGGTCGGAGCACAGGCTCGGAGCGCGTCGTACGACAGTAATGATGGCGCAGTCTGTTCGAGCATGGCGATCACTTTTCCCGGACTCAACGCAAGTTGATTTTCGAAAAGAGTCTCATACGCTTCGAGGAACTTTCCTTGTTTCGAAGCGCAGTAAGCCACACGTGCGGCTTCGCAACTCGCCGGATGCATCGCCGCTTTGATCATGCGATTGCAGCTCGAGTCGAGCGGAAAATTTTTGAGAACAAAACGGACCTTGCCGTGAAATTCCTGAAGGATCGTGTGTAGGGACTCGGCACCGCGGCGGCAGGCGCCGCATTGAAAATCGCTAAACTTAATGATCGTAACAGGTGCCGAAGATGGACCATGCACGGCGTCCATGCTTTCTACTTCGATGGAGACAGGTGTCTGCTTGAGTGTCGTGTCGACCAACTCATCGAGTTCGCCTTGACTGATTCCCGGTGGTCGAACCACTTGTGCGTAGACGAGCGTGGCAGCGAGAGACAGCCCGGCAATCACAGCAAAACCTTTCCACTTCTTCTTGTCCCATGGATGGATTTTGAAGCCCTCAGGCTTGAGTGACAGGACAAGGGCAAACGAGATGACGTTCGTCAGATCCACAAAGAGACAGAGAAAGCAGAACGTCTTGAGAACGGCAGCCATGATGTAGAAGTAGATAACCGACATCACGACGCCAAAGCCGGTCATGAGTACGCCGACACGAAGACATTCACGTAACGCAAATGCGTTTTGCGCCCAGATCCAGATCAATGCGAGTGCGAGAAACCAACCTGCAGCGAAAGCTGAAAGCGGAAACCCAGGCACAAACTCTGCGAAGCTACTCAGATCAACGTTGGTGCAATTGAGATTTTTGGAGATATCACAAAATGTTTTGAATCCAGCGGTTCCCGAACGCACATCAAAAAAATGGTGCACTTGGTAGATCGATAGTGCGAGTCCGAAGAGTGCGAGTCCCAGTAGAGCGTAGACGCGTTTTGGTGTTTTCATAAGAGACCCCCGTGAAGTTTACCGGCCGTAAAGAAAAGATACATCGAAAACCCAAGCAGAATCCAACCTCCGGATTTTTTAATAAAAACCATCCAGTTTCCCGAACGCGGCAGCACTTGAACCGTGCCGGCAAAGATCGCGATCGCAAAAAGCAGCGTCGCAAGTCCTAAGGAAAAGGCGAGCATCATCGCAAGGCCCACGCCGACACTCTGAGTGCGGGCGATGTAACCCAGAATCCCCGTCATGACCGGTGTCGTGCAGGGCGCAGCGACCAATCCCGAGGTTGCCCCGAGGCCGAAGGCTCCCCAGGCTGTCATCTCGGATGCCGAATGTGTGGTCTCAGAAGTGAAACCGAGTCGCGAGCGGACGTGATGCCACCAGGCGAGTGGATCAAACGTGAAAACTTCGAGCATCGCCAGCGCCGATAGTGCGATCACTACGCCCAAGAAGAGGTACCACCCCGACGTCTGTGTCAGAGTTCCGAAAACACGTCCCGTGAGTCCGGCGGCTACGCCAAGCGAAGCGTACACGACGCACATTCCACCGATGTAGATCAGTGCGCGGGTAAGAATTCTTTTCCAATGTCCCTGCGTGCGTGGCGCGCGTGCGTTTCCGAGGCCCGTGATCACGCCGACCGTAATGGGGATCATGGGATAAACACAGGGAGTGAGACTAGCGAGAACGCCGCCTCCGTAGGCGACTAAAAGGGCGAGCGGCAGACTCGAAAGAGCGAGTGTGCCTGATTCGCCAAATCCCGGTTGCGATAAAATCTGATCAAGTCCCGACATGCGTCTAGACTATAGAAATACCACGCGTGAAATCGCACCACTATCCCATTCCTCAGCGGAAGGCCCTTCTCCTAACGGAAGGAGCGGTTGATTCGGCGTAACCCCGGTACTCCGGTATTACCAACGGATACGCGATCGACAGGCGCAGCGATGCTGTTGCGATCTCAGACAATGTCCTCCAGCTTCCTGTTTCAAACCGTTGAGCGCCGGGCCCACCCAGTCCCACGTAATATTCCTTGTCGTCCCATAAGCGGTTCGTTGCTGGCCCGTCGAGCAGTCTTGCGATCTCAGCTCTCATGCTGGAGCTTCTTATCCCTGCAAATCTGACCCAGTGGGTACGATCTTGATTAGCCGAAACCTCATAGTTTGGAAGGGGGCTCTCTGAAATTTTCCTCAGTTCAATGCGCATGCCTAGAATTGTAGAAGACGAGCCCCCCAGCTGATTCCGTACAAAAGAGTAGGCAGCATCGCTATTAACATAAACAAAGAGGCGGTAGGCCTCTACCGTTTCCCCAAGTCCCTCCTCCAGGTCATCCCGGGAGGGGAGGTTCGGAACGACGCGCACATCTCGCACATGTGATGATGCGGAATCAAACAAGCTCCGGGCCATCGTGTATGCAGCGTAAAGTCGCTTTCCCATCCTTGACCTTGTCTCGAGGGAGGGGAGGAGCCAGTAAGCGGCGTCTGCTGAGGCGAACTCATAGTCGGCCGAGACTTTCTGTTGGAAAGCTGTGCGATCAAAGTCTTCGTCGACGATCCCGAAATTGTCAGCCCTCGAGCTCTCGATTGTGAAACTGTAAGAGCCTGATCGTGCTCTCTTCCAGGTGCCGTAGATATCGTAGACAATCAGGTAGAATTCAGGTTTTCCGGAGGTCCGATTGTAGAGTGTTCTTGTGTACGTTAATTTTGTGGAAAAAGTCGAACCTCTTGTCGAAGGGGAAGGGCTGGTGAAGTCTCTCAAGGATAACGAGTAGCGCCCTGACCCACCAAGCGCCCGAGTCTCAAGGCCTGCTACACACTGTCCAGTCCCGCTGTTTACGAAACCCGTTTTAAAGTGAAAGGGGTCCGTCTTGTCCAGCCAACTGCGGAAATCCGCTCTCGCCGGAGGGTTTGCTCCCGCCAAAGCTGCAGGACCCAAAACCAAGAAAAACCAACCCAAGGCCTGGAGCCGTAGAAGTGTCGACATACTGGGGCACCGCTACGATCGAGGGCCAGATTTGTCAACGTGCGCTGTAGAGCGTTGTGACTCGGTGGTCTAAGCGTAGATCTTTTCGCGATGTTCTTCGGCTTCTTTGCACGAAAGACAAAGCGTCGTCACTGGACGAGCTTCGAGACGTTTCATCTCGATAGACTCTTCGCACTCAGCGCATGTACCGAAGACGCCTTCTTCAACGCGTCCAAGGGCTTCTTCGATTTTTGAAAGAAGAAGGCGCTCGCGATCTCTGAGTTTGAAAACCAGGTTCTGATTGATCTCAGTTGCTGCGAGATCCGCCTCATCCGGAAGATCATCCGGCGAGATATTGATCTCGTTTGACAGTGTATTCTTCGAATTGTTGAGGATTCTTTGCTTTTCCTCAAGTAGGCGACGTTTGAACTTCGCCTGAGTCTTTGCGTCCATTTTCCCCCCTAACGCACTTTCATCCGTGAAATCAGACTCCGCGTCGCACTTCAACGTATTGCGACATGGATCTAAACATTCTACACGGAAACTTTCCCCGTGCAAGTGTAGTACAAGATTAACTAAGTTAAGTCAATTTAATGGATTGTGCGGACCACCTTTCGTGGATGCAACGAGCCATTGCGGGTATTTCAAGGTTTTTTCTATCGCGCAGGAATGGCGATTCGAATACCTGCCGTATAGGGGACTAGGTAATAACGATCGTCCTGACTCACGAGAAACCAGACGCCAGAATCCGATGTTTCGGGCTCCAGATGGCTGGTCGGTGTGAAAGCGAGTTTGCGGAACGTCACTCGTCGGGGACCGCCGTGCATTTCCAGCTGAATTTCATGGTCGACAAGCGATTCCGTAGCCAAGCGCCAGCGTTCGATATCACCGAGAGTTTGCGCTCGAGGCAAACCCGACAACGAGAAATAGTCGGTCGACTGGCGTTCGGAAGGAGAGGTGTTGTCGATGCGCATGGTCCGAGGGTCCGAAATACGCGGGTCATAGAGGTAGAGGAACGGGCGATGGGGAAGGGAGGGATCGTCCGGACTAGAATAAAGGACAGGGGTCCAGCTGCTGATGCGATGGATGTCGAGACCCAATGCTTTCTTCCAGCGAATAAACGTGAGCTCTAACAATGGGTTGGTGAGACCGAAGATCGAGTCCGTCTGCTGACGAAAGGGCGGCTGAATCTCCGTGCCAAAAAAGCGAAACCAATTGCCCGTTTCAATCGGCCGTACGGATAGTGCAGTCAAAGCGCGAGCGTCCGGAATCTCGAGCACCGAAGAAGGGAAATCACCACGTAAGTCGCCGCTCAGAATGGCAACCGCAGCTTCTATCCGGGCAAACCAAGGGTCTTTCGTGACGGCGACGGCGTTATAGTGCGCGATCATCGCTCGTGCGACTTGTTGAGCATAGGACCCCTCGAGTTTCGAAGTGATATCGAGAAGTATCGACGGAGTTTCGTAAGGATACATTTTTAGCAAATCATAGTGTGCCAACGGACCCATGATTTTCGTGAGCGTCTTGGGGAGGTCCACCTCGCGTAAGCTCGTAAGAACGGTCTCCAAGCCCTCATTCGTAAGATTTTCGAGAACTCTGCGACTCTGATCTCTTTCGAGTTCCATCCGACAGCTCGTTGCCGGGATCAGTGTTCCATCAACACGACTCTTTGCGAGAGCCTCGCCCGGTTCACCGAGGCATCGAACGCTGATGAGAAAAAAAGCAGAGAAACAACCGAAGGCGAAGAGAGACTCTTTGCTCATAGATGGGAAAAGGACCTAACTCAGCCATGGGTCGGAGTCAACACAATGAGTCATTAGGTGTAAGCATTGGATGTAAGCATTGATTCGTCGCGCAATGGATGCTAACTAAGCGAGCATCCATGCGGTGGTTATTTTCAGTTCTATCTCCGCTCGCTCTAACCGTTCTCTTGGCTCTGTCCAGCTCGACGCTCTCCCAGGCCGCAGAACACTCTTGCGGTGTTCGCCTTTCGAATCACGATTCGAAACGAGTCTTGATGTTGCCGGAGTCTGGCACATTAGCGCACGTCAGCCGACTGCTTGAGATCGGTCGCGAGTTGAGAGCGCGCGGTCATAGTGTGTCGTTCGGCGGTGATCCGCACGGAAAGTACATGCATCTGGTGGAAAGCGCGGGTCTTCCCATTCTACCCATGTCCGCACTCTCACAAGATCGCATCCAGCAGGTCGAGCGCAAAGCCGGCGTCGATTACTACGACTTTGAGTACCTGCGCGACAGCGTCGCTGAAGAGATCGCCTTGTTCCGTCGCCTGAACGTTGACCTTGTGGTGAGTGATTTTCGAAACTCAGTTAACGTGTCGGCACGCGCCGCTGGAGTGCGCCACGCTGTGGTTTTGGGTTCGACGTGGACGCATTTTTCGGACGGTATCGAAGAAGTTACCGAACAGTTCCCGACGCGTCGACTAGCCATTGGTTTCGGAAAGCACTTAGGTCTTCCTGGACAGTGGCTGATCCGTGCGGCTACGGCGGCGTCGAATGCAGTCTTACCGACAATAAAGTCGATCGTGCTCAAGCAGGGCAATCGTCCGTTCAACCGTGTTGCACGTCTGCACGGACTGCCAGAAACGGAAGATCTCTTTGAGACCTGGCGGCAAGCGGATTTGGTTTTGATCGCAGACTTGCCTTCCGTGGGGAGATTACAGGAGGGACATCCCTCAAACTTTCGCCATATCGGTCCGTTGACCTGGTCCGGAGAGACCCGACCGTCGCTGATGCTCGAAGACTTTGATCGCCGTCACGTCGCGAGAAAAACGGTTCTGTATTTTTCGATGGGAAGCACAGGTAACCCTCGTTATCTCGAACTGGCATTTGAGTTATTTGCAGAGCATCCGGATTATGAAGTCCTTATGACCACCGGTGGGTTGATCGAGATCCCCGACGTTCTTCCTCAGAACTTCTTTGTTGCCAAGTTTGCACCCGGCAGCGAAGTCCTCGCGCGTGCTGACGTTTTTATCAGTCAGGGTGGAAGCGGATCGATGTACCAGGCGATCGGTGCTGGGGTGCCGATGCTCTTGATCCCTTACATGCACGACCAGAACTGGAATGCTTTGCGAGTCGAGCGTCTTGGTCTCGGGCGCCGACTGTCGGATCTTCAGTTCTCGAAGGAAGACTTTTTAACCGCGCTTGACGAAATCTTGGCGAACTTGCCGCAGTATCGAAGTCGCTTTGCGCCCTACCAAGACGAATCCCGCTCCACAGATGGTCCCGCCACCGCTGCCGACGCTATCGAAGAGTTGATGCGCAAGCCGTGAAGGGTGGTGCGGACCACCTTTCGTGGATGCGCCGAGCCACTGCGGGCATCTCGAAGTTTTTCCCTGCAAGCTTATCGAATCTCCATCGTGAGGTCGTCTTTGAGAATATTCGCAGGCCTAATCTTTTGCGAACTCTCCTCGAACGTGAGGGCATAGTAGTGCCAGTTCCCTGCGCGATCCGGAAACGAGACGTGAAAGAGTAGAACGGTTCCCGGAGCGGACCATTCCATTCGCTCTTTCGGAAGCTCGACGTAATACCACCGCTGGCCCTCAGCGTTTGCAGGAGCACTTTCTTGAAGGAGCTTAAGATCCCAAAAGTATTCCACAGGGCTAGATTTTGTATCTGTCGGCTGTCTTGGATGCATAAGACCCAGCGAAATCGGTACACCATCGACCCCCGATCCACCCGGATCTTCTATCTGAAATCGAAAGCGAGTGGGTTCGCTCGCAGATCGTTCGATGACTTTCGGAAGCGCGACCTTAGCGATCCAGGGTTCTTCGAAATCCTGGAGCGGACTGTCGCTGGTGAATCTCACGGTGGGTGACAACTCGAGTCTCGGCAGCACAAGCTCTTCACCCAAACGTCCAATCGCTTTGAACTTCTGAAGGCCTTCTTTTGGTAGCGTTCCTTTGCCGGGGGGTGGATTCGAATAGCGAGTCATTTTGCCACTCCCATCGAAAACTTCCAGGTCGGTTATCAAGGCTTCGCCGCTGAAAAAGGCTACGCCCCTTGATGCCCGAGGATCGATCGATGGATCGGTCATCGTGAGTTTTAAGGCGCCCGTCGAAGCGTCCTTCGCAACCTCAACTGACAGCTGCATTACGTTGTATGTGTAGGGCACGTTCGGGACGAGTGGGGTGAAACTGATCGAGAACCGAAACGTTGCAGTCGGCAGCTTGAGACTGTCGTCTTTGATTTCCAATTTGATCGCTTCTGGATTGATAAGCAGGCCGCTCTTAAACTTCAGTCCTTCTGGCAGTATCGAGAACGCTTCAATGGCGGGCGCTTCGAGATCTTCGAAGTCCAGGTCTCTGTACCGCGTGAATCGCATCTTCATGTTTGTTGGAATTGTTCGAGTTGTTTCGCCGACATTCTTACGATACTGGGCGGTCGGATACGAGCTCGCAGGTCCATCAACCGTGAGCGAGGACGGATTACCCGCGTTGTCGAAGATACAGAAGCCATACATCGCGTAAGTTCCTGCTTTCATGTACCGAATGCTTTTCTTTGCGCTGCTTGGAACGGACACTTCGTACCAGTCGTCAGCCAATGCACGCACGGAGACGTAGGTCGCGTTGTCGGTACCCATGACCTTACCGAAAGCCTCGGGAGACCTGGTTAAAACTTGGCCCATTCCTTTTGATGACTTTTCCCAGGCGATAGCATCTTCAACATGAACAAGATGTATCGCTACACGTGCAGTCGGCCATTGAGTAGCGACCCCCGAAAGGTCGTCGCGCGCTCGAAAGCGAAACATCATTGCTTGGGAGTCGGATACGTCTATTTCATGAGGCAGTTCAATGTCTAGAATCTCGGGCCCTTCGACGTCGAAGTGAAAACTTGCGAGAACCGGTTCCAGCATCGTGAGACCTTCGGCGACGTCGCCGGCCTGGATCTCGACCGCGATCAGTTCCCCTGTCGGCGACACAAAAACATACATTTGGTGAAGACCGACGCTTGCGCTCTCTTCTTCGATCATCCAGGTGACACCGGTCGGCCGGATTGCCGGGTCGAAGAGCCTTGGCTTTTTGGCGTCAAAGCGCTCTTTTGCAAATTTAATGAGGTCCGCTTTTTCTTCTGCGGTAGCAGCAATCGGATGGACGGTAAGTCGCGAGATTTTCCGATTTGGGTCTTGAGCCGGGTCGCAGTTCTTTGCAGGGTGTCCGAGCACGCGGCTCGCGTTGCAAACCACGACACCACCATCGGTCAGTTCGTCGAGTTGTAGCTCCGGGTCGTATTCGAATCGGAACTTGTGAACGATAGACACATACGCAATCAACCGCCGATGGTTTCCGCCGCCAGCACCTCCGCCGTCGCCGGCGTCTCTCGGTAAAGCACCGTAGATTTGCGGGGGGCACAAGCAAAGTACAACAAGCGTTTTTGCAAATGTAAATTTTGTAATCATGTTTCTCATGCGAGCCTCATTTTGTTGTTTCAGAAATTTCCTTCGGTTTAATCAGTGGAAAAAGAGCAAGTTGAACTTGATAAACATTTTCGGCTTGATCAAATCGCGACAATTCTTCGTTCAGGCTTCGACGAAATTCGCGAAACTTTTCTTTCACCCGCGGAAGCTCGGCCGTGGGGATCGAGATCGTTAATCCACTGATCTCGCGTTCATTCTTTGGAAGAGCGAGACTCTGGTGCGCGAACCGCAACATTTTGTCGTGATAGGCATCGACGGACTGTGATGGGATATCGTCGGTGGTTGAAACCGGACCGTGAACCTGCCTCAGTTTTCCGTCTGGATCGCGGTGTACAAGCCCAAGATCCAAGAGTTGGCTGAGGGCGGTCCGTATGTCGTCTGGTTTTACTCCGCGACCGATGCGGCCAGCGAGCGCGACCTCGTTTTCTTGAAAGTCATCAAGTCCGATCAGGACATACAAAACGGGGTAGTACCAAACGCCCATGAAGCGGTACTGCGACAGTTTTAGTTTTCCCTGAGGCTGGAGTGCGCGTGCCTGTAAGATCTTTTCTCGACAGGCGCTGCTTTCGCCAATGGTCGTCGCTGTCTGCTCTCCCGCGAGTGCCACAAGATAGGTTTTCAGTACGGCTTGGAGACCGAGCGCTTGAGCGATGCGACGTGCGACGGACGGCGTGAGTTTGCGTTTTCCACTGATGATGAGGCTGAGCAACGTAGGTGATGTGAACCCTGCACGTTTCGCGAGCGCGCGTAGCGAGAGTGATTTGCGTTCTTTCAACGCTAAACTCAGAAACTCCGCTGGCGTTTCTGTTGTGAGTAGATCGGGTGAGTTCGTATTCGTCTTTGACACAGAACGACGTAATACTGATATGTTGTGTTAAAGACAAGGGCGACGATCGTGTTTGTGTTTACATCTGTAAACACGTAATGGAGAATATTAAATAAAATCATTTAATATCAAATAGATAATAGCTAATTCGTTAACATGATTTGATTGGCAGTATTTGTTTTATCTAGTCGGTTATTGCTGTCAAGACCTGACATGGAGAGCGACCCATGGTGTACGGTGCTTTGTATGTCAAAACCAAACTGGCTGCTCGCTGCGCACGACTGTCCCGGCTTTCAGCGCATCGAATGGACCTCTCCCAATCACGAAGGGTCAGCTCGATATCGGAACCTGGCAGCGGGTTTTCTATGCTGAGTTTGATGGTGGTCGCGAAAGGCGAATTCTCGTCAAGATCACGGGGTTGGAGGGTTGACTGGGGCTCAACATCCTTGACGAATCTGCACGGGTAAACTAACCACTTAAGACGATGCCTCCGGTTAAAAGTCCTCGAAAACCTGCCTTTGTGATTTTGGCCGCCGGCCGAGGCACCCGGATGAAATGCCAGCTGCCGAAAGTACTCATCCCGCTTAACGAATGGCCACTGATCTCGTTTATCTTGGAAGCGGTTCGTCGGTTCGACGAAACCGCCGAAGTCGCGATCGTTGTCGGCCACGGAAAAGATCAAGTGATCGATGCCGTGAAGAACGAAGCAGTTTTTTCAAAGCTTCAGATCTCGTTTGTCGAGCAACCGGCACAGCTCGGAACAGGTGATGCCGTTCGCTGTGCGATGCAAAGTCCCTGGGGCGAAACCGTAAAAAAAGAGCGCCGCCCTGTGGTGGTGCTGCCCGGCGATACACCGTTGGTGTCGTCGACGTTGTTGCGTGAGCTTGCGGAACCGCTCGCGAAGGGATTCTCGCTACGTTTTGTGAGCTGTGACCAGCTGGATCCAACCGGCTATGGGCGCGTCATTCGTCGTGGAAGAACGGGACCGGTTTTAAAAATAGTCGAGCACGCCGACGCGAGTGCGAAAGAGCGCGAAGTCAAAGAAGTCGCGACGTCGATGTATCTTTTTGACTCCGCTTTCTTGGCTTCGGGCCTTCAGGCCATCAACAATCGGAACGCGCAGAAAGAATTTTATCTCACCGATCTCATCGGCTTTTCCGCACGCCGGCGTTTGAAAATGGACACGCTCAAATGGCCGAACGCGCATGAGCTGGTGGGCGTGAACACTCCGGTGGAACTCGCCGACGCGACACGAATTTTGAACAGCACCTGTGTTCGCAACTGGGCCGAAAAAGGCGTTCGATTCTTAGCTCCAGACTCGGCTTGGGTTTCGTTCCAGGTCGAGCTCGCGCCGGATGTTGAGATTGCGCCTGGTGTTCAAATCAGCGGTAAAACGAAAATCGGAAGTCGTTCGGTCATCGGCGCACATTCGATTCTCAAAAACGTTCTTGTCGGTGAGGCTGTCGAGATCAAGCCCGGTACGGTTGCCGAACTCAGTACGATCGGCGCGCGTTCCAAGGTTGGTCCGTACGCGCACTTGCGCCCGGGTTCTGAGGTGGCCGAAGACTGTAAAATCGGAAACTTTGTCGAACTCAAACAATCGCGCATTGGTCGCTCAACGTCGATCGCGCACCTGTCCTACGTGGGTGACGCTGAAGTCGGTGAGCGCGTGAACATTGGTTGTGGGTTTGTGACGTGTAACTTCGACGGTCGTGAGCGCGATGGAAAACGCAAACATAAGACAGTCATCGAAGACGACGTCTTCATGGGTAGTGATTGTCAGGCCATTGCGCCGATTCGGATCCGTCGCGGTGCTTACATCGCGTCGGGATCGACGCTGACGGCCGATGTTCCAGAAGGTGCGCTAGCGATCGCGCGCAGTCGGCAGGTCAATAAAGAAGGCCTTGCGGATCGTTTGCTCGGACGCAAGAACGAGGCACTCGTTTCAAGTCAAGGCGCAGATCAAAATTCAGGAGAGAACGCCACATGTGCGGGATCATCGGATACGTTGGACCTTTAAGTGTCGGCGACGTTCTTATCAAGGGTCTGAAACGGCTCGAGTACCGGGGCTATGATTCGGCCGGTGTTGCGATGGTCGATTCGCGCGGCGTTCATCTTAGAAAATCCGAAGGCAAGCTTTCTCACGTCGAACGCATGCTCGAAACTGAACGCTTTCCTGAAGCTCATTTTGGTGTCGGACACACTCGCTGGGCAACGCACGGAAAACCCACAACGCAGAACGCACACCCTCACAAGACAGGTCATGTGGTCATTGTTCACAACGGAATCGTCGAGAACAATCAAGAGATTCGCGACGAGATCGTGGCCGCGGGACATCGTCCGCAGTCCGAGACGGATAGCGAACTGATTGGTTTCTTGATTTTGATGGAGATGGATCGTGGCGCTTCCTTAGAAGAGGCCGCTCGGCGTTGTTTTCAAAAGATCGAGGGGTCCTGTAGCGTCGTTGTCTTTTCGGAAAAGCAACCTGGGACTATGATTGGTCTTCGTCAAGGTTCGCCTTTGGTGGTCGCGCATGGAAAAAACTTCGGCAGCGTGATCGCGTCCGATTCGCAAGCGATTATCGACTACACAAGCGACGTCACGTTCTTGGAAACCGGTGATCTCGTGAGTGCGAGTCGCGAGGGTCTTCGCATCTCGCGGATCGATACCGGGGTGTCGGTGACTCGACCGTCGGTACACATCGATTGGACAGTCGATAAGCTTGATAAGCAGGGCTATCCTCACTACATGCTCAAAGAGATTTTCGAGCAGCCTTCTGCTTGGGTCGACACGCTCAATAGTACGCTTGATCGAAAAGGCTTGGGACCGTTTCCGATGGCCGATCAGCCGGGCGTGACGATGCTCCGAAACGCAAAGCGGTTGGTTCTCGTTGCTTGTGGCACTTCGTGGCACGCGGCACTTTTAGGAAAGTATTGGATCGAGCGATGGGCCGGAATCGGTGTCGATGTCGAACTCGCCAGCGAGTACCGCTACAGGGATAAAGTTTTTGGTCCGGGCACTTACGTGGTGGCGATCTCGCAATCAGGTGAAACCGCCGATACGTTGTCCGTTGTGCGCGAGATGCGCTCGCGCGGGATCGCGACGCTTGCGATCACCAACGTTCGTGGTTCGACGCTCGCACGTGAGTGCGACGCGGTGTTTTTCACATCGGCAGGTCCTGAGGTCGGTGTTGCGGCGACGAAAACATTTACGGCGCAAATGCTGACACTTTTTATGTGGGCCGGATACTTGGGGCTCGCTCATGAGAATCCCGATCTCAGAGTTCGTGTGAAAACGCTCTTTGACGGATTCTTAAAAGTGCCGCATGCCCTCGATCCGTTTCTCAAGAGCGATCATGTTTGGCCAAAGGAAGTTCGCCGAGTCGCGCGGAAACTTCACGGTTCGAAAGGCTTTTTCTTTATTGGACGTGGAACGTCTTTTCCGATCGCACTTGAGGGCGCGCTGAAGCTGAAAGAAATCGCTTACGTTCATGCTGAGGGTTATGCCGGTGGCGAACTCAAGCACGGGCCTATCGCGATGCTCGACCCTTCGATGACGGTTGTCGTCCTTTGTCCACGTGATCGGTGGCGCGAGAAAACACTTTCGAATCTGCAAGAGGTCAAAGCACGTGGTGCACGTGTGATGAGTGTTGGGTTTTCAAGTGATAGCGAGTTACGAGCGCTTTCCGATGAGTTTCTTGCGCTTCCTGGCGTTGATCTGGTGACGACAGCCGGCGGTGTTGCCGATGGGTTTGATGAAAGCCTGTATCCGTTTTTCTTGGCGCCGGTTGTGCAGCTTCTCGCTTACGAACTGGCTGTTCTCAGTGGCACCGACGTCGATCAACCGCGCAATCTCGCAAAAAGTGTGACGGTCGAATAGGTCAACCATGCCAACCGCCGTGCGCGCTCAGTTGCGAGCAGTGCTCTTAGGTGTCGGGATTGGCTTAGCCGTTGGTCTTCACCATTTGATTGTGGAGCGTGTGCCACGCTTCGGTTCACTCGGTGTGTGGATGATCATTCTTGTTCTTGCGGGAATCGGTCTCGTTCTTTGGGACGGAAAAGGTCGTTACCTCGGGATCGGCGATCTGTTCTTGCACGTTCACAAACCTCCGGGGAGCGATTCCGTGCGACGTTGGTCGCTGCAAGCGATCTTGTCGGCCTGTCTTTCGTGGGTCACAGGTGTGACGGGCCCTGAGGGCTGGGCGATCGAAGGTGGTCAAGCGGTAGCGATGCGTCGACGAAGTCCCGGTGCGCGTTGGTACGATCATCAGCGCCGAACCGATGCGGCTTGTGTGTTGTCGGCGGCACTCAGTGCGACGTTTCATGCTCCGTGGGTTGGGATCGTCGCACCCGTGGAATATCGTCTAGGTGGGCAAGCCTTGGCTCCCATACTGAGCGCCTTTGTATCGGACTTTGTCTGTCGTTGGTGGCTTGAACACTTCGATCTCTTGGGATCAGGGCGGTTTTGGGGTTTGAGTCGTATGATTTCGAGTCCGCAGATCGAAGACCTGCGCCTCTGGTTGGTCGCGGTCACCGTGGGCTTGGTCGTTGGAGTTTTCGCATCGGGAATTCTGTTAGTGATTCGCAGGGGGCGAGAGGTCTTTCTTGAGACGCTTGCGTTTCGAGGCTGGTTTGGAATTGCGGCCTCAGTGCTCGGTCTTCTCTTGCTCGCGTTTGCTTTCGAACCTCATCATTTCCGTGCTGAGAAGGCCTACGAGTGGTTGCAGCTGACGGTGAATTCTGTGCAGCGATCTCCCGACGCCGCCGCCCAGCTTTGGCTCACGAGTTTCTGGACGCTTTTACTGGGTACGCTCTGGCTTTCGGTTTTCGGAACCTCGGGAGTTTTTTCCTGGATCGTGGGAGTGGGAGCTCTTTTGGGTTACGGAATGGGTTCACTCTTCCCGGCTGCTTGGCACACGAGTGCCGAAATGACGATGATGTTTACGATCGTCGGACTCTGGGGTGGCGTCTTGGGATTGCCGCTCACGGGCGGAATTCTCGCGTCTTCGTTAACCGATCAATGGGCGCTCGCTGTGCCATGCGCTATGGCTGGACTTGCGGCGGTCTGGGTTCGTGGACGTATGGGTTTTCGATCGCTGCCCGAAGTCGATGCTGAAACACGGGGATTGATTCTGGATCAAGGACGCGCGCGCGGGGTTCTCGACGGTTTGACGGTGGGTGAGGCCATGGTGACGGATGCTCCGGTTGCGCGTGAGAACGATTCGATGACAACGCTTCGGGGAATGCTCGAACGATCGCAGTATCCATTTGTTACGATTCTCAATACGCGCGACGAACTCTTAGGAATTCTTACGGCCGATAGCGTCGATCGTGCTTTTCGGCAGAGACGGGTCGAGGTTCTTGAAGCTAAGGACCTGCTTTTCCTTAATCCAAATCCCTTGCCGACCCTGTCCATCGATGCCACGTTGGCGTTAGCAGGGACACAGTTTGGTGACAGTCCTTTGCTTCCGGTTGTTGATGAGGGTGGAAAATTTGTGGGCTTACTCTTTGCTCATAGCGTGCGCATCGCCTACGATCAGGAAGTTGCAAAACGAGCGTTGTCTCCCCAAGTTTGACGAGAGAGTATGCTGACGTCTATGTCCGTTTCTGAAAATACTCCGCGTAACAACGGTACTTTAGCCGCGGATGCTGATTCTGTTCCTTATTTAGTCCGTCTCAACCCGGCTCAACGCCAAGCAGCGCTTGCAACTGAGGGCGCTGTTCTTGTTTTAGCCGGAGCTGGCTCTGGAAAAACAAGCATGCTCACAAGTCGCATGACAGGACTTGTGGATCTCAAAGGCGTCGAACCCTACCGGATCTTGGCGGTGACGTTCACGAACAAAGCGGCCGGTGAGATGCGCGCGCGCATGGAAAAATCCTTCGCGTCCGAGCTCGTGAACCCAGCTCGGTTTTCGCAGAGTCTTCCTGAAGTCGGTACGTTTCACTCGGTTTGTGTGCGTTGGCTCAGACGTCGTCTCGATCTCACACCATTCAAGAAAAGTTTTGTCGTCATTGATGACAGTGACCAACTCGCACTGATTAAAACGGTTCTGAAACGCTTGGACTACGATCACAAACAGTTTTCGCCACGCGGCGTTCAGTCCTGGATCAATTTAGCGAAGTGCAAAGGTCTCGAACCTCAAGACGCGCGTCCGGAAACACGTTCTCCGTTCGAACGCGTGGTACTTGAAGTCTATCCTGAGTACCAACGCGATCTTTTCGCGCACGATGCTTTGGATTTCGGAGAGATTCTCTGTTTAACGTATCGGCTGCTTCGCGATAGCGAAGAGTTTCGAAAAACACTTCAGAACCAGTTTCATTATGTTCATGTCGACGAGTATCAGGACACGAATCGGATTCAGTACCTCCTCCTCTCGCAGCTCGTGCATCCGAAGCACGGTGGGCGCGGCAATTTATGTGTGGTTGGGGATGAGGACCAGTCGATCTACAAATGGCGTGGTGCCGATATTCGTAATATTTTGGATTTTGAGCGAGATTATCCGACGGCGCAGATTTTCAAACTCGAACAGAACTATCGTTCGACGAAAACCATCATCGAAGCTGCCGGCCAGATCATTCAAAACAACTCTGAACGAAAACCCAAGACGCTGTGGACTGAAAACCCTGCCGGGTCAAAGATCTCGGTTCTTCAGTTTGCCGATGATCGCGAAGAGGCCGAAGGCGTTGTGCGAGAGTTGCGTTCCGAGCTTCGGACGCGCAGTTTGAGTTTCGAAAACAGTGCGCTGTTTTACCGCACGCATGCGCAGAGCCGACCCTTCGAAGATGTCTTGCGGCGTGAAAAGATTCCGTACCAAGTTGTTGGCGGACTGCGATTCTACGATCGTGCCGAGATTAAGGACACGCTCGCGTTCATGCGTCTCGTGCACAATCCGCGTGATGCTCTCAGTTTGCGTCGGATTATCAATGTTCCAACACGCGGAATTGGTAAGACCACGGTCGAAGAGTTGGATCGCGTGCTTGCGCTCGAGGGACATAGTGATCTTTGGTCACTCATCCGCGGAGTGTTAGGTGCAGCTGATGCCGTTCGCCCGCAGAACGCCGCAGCCCTTCCTGATCGCGCGCGCACGAAACTCGCAGCTTTTGTGCGTATGGTGGATGGTTGGATGCTGCAGGCGCCATCGTTCACGCTTCCGGAGCTTTACCATCGCATTTTGGACGACACGGGTTATGTCAACGATCTGAAAAAAGAAGAGACACTCGAGGCTGCCGGTAAGGTTGAAAACTTAGAAGAGTTTGACAACGTTGTTACGGAGTTTGCGGAGTACCACCCCAGTCTTCCGAAAGAGCAGCATTTGGGTGTTTTTCTCGAAGAGATCGCTCTCGCCGCAAGTACGGATCAGGAATGGCAGTCGGGTTCGTTGCGCATGATGACTCTGCATGCAGCCAAAGGTCTTGAATTTGATGTCGTGGCCGTCGTTGGTCTTGAGGAAGGCTTGCTCCCATCGACGCAACCCTGGGAAAAGCCCGATCCAAGCGAAATCGAAGAAGAACGTCGGCTCTGTTATGTCGGTTTCACGCGCGCGCGCACCAAGCTCATGGTCAGCCACGCACAGATGCGCCGGATTCGGGGCGAACCGATGATGCAAACGGCATCACGTTTTCTAAGTGAATTCGCAGTGGATCTGACGGAGGTCAAAGGTGCGACGTCGGCGCAGTCGGGCTGGCGTACGAATGCTTTTGGGACGTCACGTTTTTCGGGTAGCGGTGAGAAGTCGCTCAACACGAGTACGGAAGCGCGGACACCCACACGTACGACCACTCTTGACGTCGATGTGAAAACTACGTGGGTGGGTTATCGCGTGAATCATCCATCGTATGGCATCGGCACAATTACGGCCGAAGAAGGTTCTGGCAGTGGGCTCAAAGTGGTGGTCGAGTTTGGCGAGAAGCGTTCCCCAGTGCAGAAGAAGTTCTTGATACGCTTTCTGCTCGACATGCTTGAAGGGTCGCGATGACAGCGCTCGTGAACTCGCACGTTTTCCGTATTTTTATGATCCTTGTGGGACTCGCGATGGCGCCCATATCGGCCCATTTGATCGACATCACATGGATGGGCGGCTCGCTTGAACCGACGTTTGAGCGCATTACTTTTTACGCATGGATCAATCTGATGACGACCACGTCGATTCCATTCATCGCGCTCACGCTCTGGACTTATGTCCTGCCATTTGTACCGAATATTGGACATGAAAAGCCCCACCAGCGAGCCCACGCGATCGCGGTGATCGTCAGTTTTCTTTTTGATATCGCACTCGTTTTCTGGTCCCATCGCTCGATTTGGATGAGTACGGACCCTTCCTCGGCCGCGCGTTTCGTGATGGCGCCCTTCGCTACTTTAAGCGTCCAGGTCGTGCTTTATATGGTGGTCTTTTCGGTCGTCTTTCGAGTCGGGAAGTTGTAAACTTCTGCTCACTTCTTACGAGAATTGAATGAACACTAAAGTCGAAGTCGATGAAGCTCTCACGCGTAAAATCGCTGCTCTGGGTCGCGTTTCGCTGACGCCGGACGAAGTCGCGCGCTTCACCACGCAGTTACAGTCGATCATGGAATACTTTCGAGAACTCGATAAGGTCGATGTCTCGGGAGTCGAGCCTGTTTGGAGTCCAGTCGACCTGGCTTCGGCCCTGCGCGAGGATGTGGTCAAACCTTTCGAAGAAGCACCCAAAGAAGGACAGCTCAAGATCACGTCGTCGGCGTCTGAAGTATTGTACGACGGCTACAAGGTTCCACCCGTTTTATGAGTGCTATAGAAACACTGCCTCGAACGATCCGCGAACTTCATGATGCTTATGACTCAAAAAAGTTGAATCCGAGCGAAGTCGTTCAATCCTATCTCTCGCTTTCTGCCAAGAGCACGCTCAACGCTTACCTCACACTCTGCGATCAACGCGCACGGGAGCAGGCCTCACGTTTCAACCGGATTCTTTCGCAAGATGGAAAAGTTGTTCGCAAAGAACGGCCTCTTTTCGGTGTGCCGATCGCTGTTAAAGACGTTTTGAACATCGACGGTGTGCGCACGACGTGCGCTTCCAAGATTTTGGAAAACTACGTCGCTCCCTTCACCGCAACGGCTGTCGCACGTCTCGAACAAGCGGGCGCCATCGTTCTGGGAAAAACGAACATGGACGAGTTTGCGATGGGAGCCTCGAATGAGAACTCCGCATTTGGTCCGGTGGGACACCCCACGCATCCCGGAAGAGTGCCCGGTGGATCGAGTGGTGGTTCAGCGGCCGCTCAGCGCGCGGGGCTTTGTCTTGCTTCGCTCGGAACGGACACGGGCGGTTCGATTCGTTTGCCAGCAAGTTTCTGTGGTGTGGTGGGATTCAAACCGACGTATGGACGCGTGAGTCGTTACGGTCTTGTCGCCTTCGCGTCCTCGCTAGATCAGATCGGACCCTTTGCTAACTCGGTCGAAGATGCTGCGCGATTGCTTGAGGTCATGGCGGGATCGGATCCCATGGACTCGACGTCGGCACCCGTCGAAACAGGGCATTGGGTCCAGGCGACGCGAACGCCGCCGAACTGGAAGCAGCTGCGCATCGGAGTTCCGAAAGAATATTTTGTTGGTGGTCTCGACCCCGATGTTGAGAAGGCTGTAAAGAACTCGATCGAATGGATGCGTTCTCAAGGCGCGACGATCAAAGAAGTTTCGCTGCCGCATACGAAGTACGCGATCGCGACATACTATCTCGTCGCTGTTTCAGAGGCGAGTAGCAACCTCGCGCGCTATGATGGGATTCGTTTTGGTCCTCGGCCAAAAGAGATCGGCGACGCGCAGGATCTTGTAAAATTCTACCAGGATGTCCGATCGCAGTTTGGTCCCGAGGTCAAACGTCGGATTGTTCTAGGGACCTTTGCACTCTCGAGTGGTTACTACGACGCTTATTATCGCAAAGCTTGTCAGGTGCGTGCGTTGATCCGAAAAGATTTCATCGACGCATTTGAAAAAGTAGACGCCATCGTGTCGCCCGTTGCTCCGATGACGGCCTTCAAACAAGGTGAGCGCAGTGCGGACCCTCTCAAGATGTATCTGGTCGATATCTTCACAGCGCCGACCAGTCTTGCGGGACTTCCGGCGATCAGTCTTCCGTGTGGTGACGACCGCGAAGGGCTTTCGGTTGGCTTACAGATCATTGGACCGCATTTCAGCGAAGATCGTATCATCCAGCTGGCCCACGCCTTCGAGACATCGGGAGTTACCCATGGCAGCAAGTAACTGGGAACCCGTTATCGGTCTTGAGGTCCATGTGCAACTTGCGACTGAGAGTAAAATGTTCTGCGCGTGCAAAGCACGTGTGAACACGGATCTCGGTCAGAGTGTTTCGAGCGAAATGATCAATGCGAACACATGTCCCGTTTGTTCAGGGCATCCTGGTACCCTGCCCGCGATCAACAAGCGGGCCGTCGAGTATGCGATTCGCGCTGGGATCGCACTCAAGTGTCAGGTTCGAAACCGAAGTGTGTTTTCGCGGAAGAATTACTTCTACCCCGATCTTCCAAAAGGTTATCAGATCAGCCAGTACGACCAACCCATTTGCGAATCGGGTGAACTCGAAATCGAAACGGCTTCGGGTCAAAGTAAAACGATCGGTATCCAGCGAGCGCATCTCGAAGAAGATGCCGGCAAGAACGTCCATATGGCGAGCTTTTCAGTCGTGAACCTCAATCGCGCTGGCGTTCCGCTGCTTGAGATTGTCAGTCGACCGGATATTGCAAACGCCACCGAGGCAGGTGCGTATCTTCGGAACCTGTATGCCATTGTAACCGCGATTGGGATTTGCGACGGAAACCTCCAAGAGGGAAACTTCCGCTGCGATGCGAACGTCAGCGTACGCCCCAAGGGAACGGAAAAGCTTGGGACACGGACCGAGATCAAGAACGTCAATTCGTTCCGCTTTGTCGAGAAAGCAATCGAGTTTGAAATCGCCCGACAGATCGAAGTGATCGAAAACGGCGGCAAGATCGTTCAAGAGACACGCACCTATGACAGCGCAAAGAACAAGACGATCGCGATGCGTTCTAAAGAAGAAGCGCATGACTATCGGTACTTTCCCGAGCCGGATCTTGTTCCTCTCGTGATCGAGGATCGTTTCATCGCAGAAGTGAAGTCACTGCTTCCGGAGTTACCGCAGGCTAAGAAAAAGCGATTTATCGAGACCCATGCGATGTCGGCCTACGATGCGGGACTCCTGACGTCGGTAGCAGGGCATCCGCAGTATTTCGAAACGGTGCTTTCGTTTGGTCCAAAACCCGTGTCAGCCGAGTTCATCAAGGGCGCAACAAACATGATCAACTCGGAAGTACTTCGGCTGACCAACGAGACGGGCAAGTCCGTTACCAGTTCCCATCTTGCTCCAAAGGAGCTCGCGGCGGTGGTTCGCATGCAAGTCGCTGGTGATGTTTCGAGTACAGGCGCGAAAACAATTGTCGAACGTCTATGGAGTGAGGGTGGCGAAGCCGAAGCGCTCATCGCTGAATTGGGGTTGAAGCAAGTCAATGACACCGGCGCTCTTGAGACGATCGTGACAAAGTTGATTGCAGATTTTCCGGAACAATCAGCCGAATACAAGGCTGGAAAAGAAAAACTCTTGGGCTTCTTTGTGGGTCAGGCTATGAAGCAGTCGCAGGGAAAAGCTAATCCTCAGCTCATTCGAGACATTCTCGAAAAGAAGCTGCGCAGTGAATAGAAGGAACTCGTATGAAAAAACTCATCACCGCCTTTGCCGTACTCGTCACGCTTTTGCTCGCAGCGGTTGTTATCATTCCGCTCGTTGTGGATGTCGATAAGTATCGCCCACAGATTGTCGATGCGGCCAATAAGCAGATCAACGGCACGCTTGAGATGGGAAAACTCAAGCTTTCGCTTTGGGGTCAGATCCTCATCAAGATCGACGGTGTTACACTCACCGATCGCAGCCAGAACAAAGTGATCTCAGTGCGGGAAGCATTTTTTCACGTCCCGTTCACGTCGCTTCTCAGTGGATCGCCTTTACTGACGTTTAAAATGGACCGACCGGATCTCAGAGTTGTTAAGGACAAAGCTGGAAAACTCAATCTGATGTCGCTCGTGAAAGCTTCGGCTGAACCGACGACTGCGCAGGGTGGAACCGCCACGGCTCCGACGGCGTCATCTGCTGTCTCATCGGGGAGTGTGCAGTTGCCAAAGATGGCGCTCGCCGCTCGATTCGGTGCTGAGATTCGAAATGCGGCACTTTCGTACACCGATCAAACAAGCGGACTCGAGTCCAAGGTCAACGATCTCAACGTGATTCTTAAAGACATTTCTCTTTCACGGCCCACCGAGCTTGAAATTTGGGCTGACCTAAATACAAAGATGGCAGCTGTCTTCAATCTGCAGGGTCCTTTCAAGATTAAGGGCAAACTCACTCCGGACTTTTCGGGTGCGGAGTTTCAGTCAGCACTTGCGAAGCTGAACTTTGATTTCGACAAACTTCAGATCGAAGTGCCGGGCACGTTTCATAAGAGCGCGTCCATCCCGGCGCATTTGGATGCAGAACTCAAAGTCACCAAGACGAGTGTGACGATTCAGAGAGCCAATCTGGTTTTTCACAATCTTGATCTTTCGATTCACGGTATCGCGAATACTCCGGCGCAAGGCGTGCCGAGTGTGAAGGTCGACATGGCTTCTAATGATGTCGATCTCTCAAAGTGGGCTGAGCTTCTTCCTGTATTAAAAGGTGGCGATCTCACCGGACTCATGAGCATCAAGGCGATGGCCGAAGGTCCCTCCGACGCGTTAAAATATGATGCTGAAGTTCTGGTGAAAAATCTGACGGCGTCGTCGCCGCAGCTCAAGCATAAGCCGACGATTCAGGCGCGTTTGAAGGTCCTTACAAACCGTATCGACCCGCTCCAAGTACAGATGACGGCTCCAGGAAACGATCTTAAGTTTGACCTCAAGCTTGTCGATTTTGCGAAGCCGACCGTCACGGCAAGTCTGACGAGCGAATCGCTCGATCTCGATCAGCTGATCCATTTTCCAAAACCAGAGCCAGGCGCCAAATCCGACGGCAAACAGGCGGGCTCGGGTGGATCTGTAGCAGGTGGAGGAAGCGCCACGCCTGCTGAAGATTTCGACGCCATGTTGGCCCCCGTACGGACGAACCCCGCCGCTCAAGGTGCCGCGGCGGCGTTTGATATTCGGATGAAAAGGATCAAAGCTTACGACATCGTGATCTCGCAGCTTCAAAGTCGAATGACTTTCAAGAATCTGAAAGCTGCCGTCGAAGATTTTCGTCTCGGTGTTTTTGCTGGAACTATTTCAGCAAAAATGTCAGCTGATCTGGCTCCAAAGATGCCGACGTATCAGCTCGCGACCGAGATCAAAGGTCTCGACCTCAAGCAGGCCGTGACGTCGCAGCTCGCGCTTCTCAAAAACACTGTGATCGGAAAGCTCGATTTCTCGATGAAAGGCCAGGGCGCGAGTTTCAACCCCGAGCCGCTGAAAAAGCACCTCGACATGAAAGGTCAGTTCAAGGTCGCGGACGCTGTTTTCACGTCGATTGATATCGGAAAAATGACAACCGAAGCCCTCAATGGTTCGATCGCAAAACTGGGCGATAAGTATCCCAAGCTGAAGGGTAAGAAACTCAAGGGTCTGCCCAACGGTGAGTCCAAGTACGAAGTCGTGTCGGCATCGTTTTCGATCGCCGGTGGAAAGTTCGAAATGCCGAACTTCTTAGCCAAGGCTTATCCCAACAAGGGTGTCGATCTCGAAGGACAGACCCGCGTGGGACTCATCGATCGTGGTTTGGAGGCGCGCTGGAAAGTCATTGACCGTTACAACCTAACGGGAGCCAAGGACCTCGGTGTCGATGTGGCTGGGACCGAAGTTCAGCATATTCTCGCTTCAGGGAATCCTTCGGCGGTGAGTTTTCCAGTGACGGTCAAGGGAACAATGGACAACCCACAGTACTCTTACGAGGAAGTGCCCGAGCATTTTTTAAAAGTGGCACTTTCAAACACGACCGGAGCTGCGAAAGGGCGTGCTCAGGCTGAGCTTAAGAAGCAAGCTGCCCCGATGATCGAGCAAGCCAGGCAGAAAGCTCCTGAGGAAGTAAAAAAGATTTTCAAAAAGTTTGGGTTTTAGAAGCGGGATTTGGTGTCGGTGCCGTCGGATCCAAATATCGTCCGCAAGCGGCTTGCACGATCCGTCCGTCGGACAGATGAAGTGTCATGGAACGATTTCCTTTTTTAGAAAAAGCGTCCAGGTATTTCCGCAGTTCTGGGTTGACACGATTCCCTCGTAGGATCTCGAGCACATGTAAGTATATTTCCGGAGGAAGGTTGAATTCCGAGGTAAAGCCGACCAAGTCGTCGAGCGTCGTACCGGTTTCTTGGTTCGAGCCGAGGTTCCGCAGTCTTGGAGAAGCGTTGTCCGTCCACAGCACTCTTCCGTGCGCGAGATCGGTATCGAGCTGGTAGAGCAGCACCAGCGCGGCCAGCAGACCCGAGGACCATAGGCCGTCGAATAAGCCCCGAGTTTGGGATTTGTAGCCAGTGGTCATCAGAAGAGAGATAATTCTCGGTAGAAATTCCTTCATCAGCACAGTGGTTACGCCAGGCGCGTCCGAGGCAACGCGTTCTAGTAAACGGTGGGCTGACGACGATTCATGGAACATCAGGAGACTCAGGAGAACCTCATCCAAGCCCCTCATGTCCAATGCGGCGCTTGGGTCGTTCTGTCGCCTCTTGTTCCATTGTTCGAACTTCTTCTCCCAGCGGAACATGAGGTAACGGGTCACCGTCTCTGGGTCGTAATCCGCTATGTAAAGCAAACCTGCTTTGTCTGCGTCGGCAAGCAGCTGTTTCCCGGCTGGCTCGCCGGAGTCGTCAAGGTCGCCGCGCTTGACGAGTGTTTGAAAGAGGTCTTCACCTCGAAGACGCCCGGAACGAGCTGCCTCCATCACCGTCGCTTGCGCGGTAAACTCCTCCTCCAGATAGTGGTGCAAACTACTGTTGAGATCTCGGATATCGTCTCGACGCTCGCGTGGCGGGAATGTTGGTGGCAGGTCAAAGGGTCGTAAGACTTTAGTGAGCAACTCCGTCGGTGCGCTCGTATCACCATTCCGAAAACGATGAACAGCATCGGCGGCCATGGCATCAATCGGCGGTGGTTGGTCTCCGTTGTAAGCCAAAAACGAGGCTGCTCTAGGATCGCGCAGTTCGGGGAGTTCGAGGTCCACATGTGCGCCGAAGACATCATACTGAGTATTTCCGCGAACCCCCTCGCCGATACCGGCTGGAAACGCGGGATAGATGTCGCTGCCTCGTCTCGGTTTCCAGTGCGCTTGGCGCCCTAAAATTCCGAGAGGCTCTCGTGTTCCGTCGGGGAGGATCTTGTAGATCGGAAGTAGAATCACAAAGAGTGTGCCGACGGTGCGGTAATGGGTGCCATGTTCGCGATTCCAATCGTCGAGATACCGCCGCTCTGCCTTTTCCATAATGAATTCTTTGAGCGCTCGTGAGGCTGGCATGACACCATCCATGTAGTCCATTCCACGGACGATCTTAAGAAACTTTGCGACGGATCGGCGTCGTATCCATGTACGCAGCCA
This sequence comes from uncultured Oligoflexia bacterium, assembly GCA_964549505.1. Taxonomy (GTDB): domain Bacteria; phylum Bdellovibrionota; class UBA1018; order UBA1018; family CAZJVD01; genus CAZJVD01. The sequence goes on along the minus strand of CAZJVD010000003.1, from coordinate 131,046 downwards.
GGAAAACGGGGCTTTCGCGAGCGCATTCTTGGCGTCGAAGTACACAGACAGGAGCGCAACATCCTCTGTTACGGATCGCAGCTCGAGGTTGACTGCGGCCCGGGTTTCACGAGGCGTATCGGCGGGGAGCGCTTTAAGACGTTTCTGTACCGTCTTTAGTTCTTCTTGCTGGCGCTCGTGCTCGAGAGTGAGATTCCCCAATGAAAACTGTGTGATATTGTAGTGCGAGCGACCTATAGTTCCACGCAAGTCGTCGAGCATCGCGATCACCAACGCTATTCGCTTTTCTCGATCCACCGACAGTCCATTCCCTTTAAGATCAATGGCGCCTCTGAAGAACGTCTTCGTGCGCGGGTCGCTGATACCAGCCACACCTCCTCTTCCGTGCTGAAGAGGATTGACGATCAAAGCCGATCCAAGCATTGGAATTTCAAGCGGTGTCTCGCTTTCGCCCTCGTGTAGGATACCCAACAGATCGCGTTGAAAGTTTGTTTGTAGCGCGAAGTTGGCGACGAGGACCTCGTTGATTTGCTCGTCGCTCAGCCCCCCGAGGCTTACGGGAAGCGACCCGCGCAGGGCTGGGTAGTCTGCAACCAACACGCGCGCCCCTTTCACGATGCCAGCAATCTGAGCGTTGACAAATCCCAGCTGCGAAAGGGACCTGGGGCCAATCAGAATCTCGGCCCCTGCGTCGAGGGCGAAAAGCCCGGCAATCGCAGGTAGAAACAGTGCTCGGTAACTTGTGAATCGAAGCATGAACACAAACCCCACTATCATATGCTGACGCGATGTATCAAATACCAAGAATACCCCAATGAGATCAACAACAATTTATTTGCTTTGGGTGCCGTTCCGTTCTAAATACCAAGGCTCTGTCCAAAAGCAGAATTAAGCGTCATTGAACCTCAATGAGTTGTTTGCGCGGTTTGCATTGAGCGTTGAAGGCGAGAGTTCAGACTTGCGGGAAGATTTTTGCAACAAAGGTGCGTGAAATGGCAGTTACAGAACATAAAATTCGGATCAAGCTCAAGGCGTTTGACCACCGAGTTTTAGATCAGTCAGTTTGGGAGATTGTGAACACGGCAAAGCGCACGGGCGCTGCAGTTCGTGGCCCGATTCCGCTGCCGACTGTAATCAATAAGTTCTGTGTGCTTCGCTCACCGCACGTTGACAAGAAGTCTCGCGAACAGTTTGAAGTTCGAACTCATAAACGGCTTTTGGATATTGTCGAACCCACACAGCAGACGATCGATTCTCTTATGAAACTCGATCTTTCTGCGGGGGTCGACGTAGAGATCAAGTCCTAAGAACGCTCCGGCGTTCCTGGGTTTCTGGATTTCTAGCTTTTTATTTTTTTAGTGAAAGCTGGCTAAGATACTGGTTGCTTCTGTTTCTTGATACTCGAGAGCAGGTCCAGGCGATCAAGTCTTCCAGTCATTTGTCAGAAAAAACAGGCGAGCTGAGTTGTCGGTCAAATGGGCTGATCGAGTTTGCTGGCCGAACAGGTTGGCAGACCCGTTGGTTGGGTCGGTTGTGGTGTGTGTTGGTTGCTGTTTGTGTGGATCACCAATGATCACAGCCCCATACTCGTCGGCAGCCGCCAGAAGTTTAGATTTGGTTTAGGTTTTTTAGGAGAAGCGAAAATGACGGAGCAACAAGAGACAGTGAATGCGGAAACGCCGAATTCACCAGACACGACGCCACAGGGGAGTTCTCTCGACGTCGGCCGCGGCGGCATCTTGGGTATCAAGCTCGGGATGTACCAGACCTACGAAAAAGGCGAAGCCCTAGCAGTGACCGCCATTGGTATTCCCGCTAACGTCGTGACAGCCGTCCGTTCGAAAGAAAAGGGTGGTTACCAAGCCGTTCAAGTCGCTATTCTCGACAAAAAAGAAAAGAATACCAACAAAGCGGAAAAGGGTCGCCTCAAGTCGCTCGGTCGTACAAACGGTTTTCATCAATACCGCGAGTTTCGTATGCCGCCGAACTCTGACCTTTCAAAGTTTGCAGCAGGGCAGGTTTTAAATGCCGGGTTTCTGAAGGCCGGGGATCTCGTGGATGCGATTGGCATCAGCAAAGGTAAAGGCTTTCAGGGTGTGATGAAGCGGTACAACTATGCCGGCGGTTTCAAATCGCACGGAGCATCGCTTGTCCATCGTTCGATTGGTTCGATCGGAAACCGTGCTGATCCAGGAAAGGTTTTCAAAGGTAAGAAAATGGCCGGTCAGATGGGGAACGTTCGCAAGACGCTCCAAAATCTGCTCGTTGTTCGTGTGGATACAGATAAGGGCTTCATCCTTGTTAAAGGAAGCATCCCGGGTCCACGCAGCGGGATCATCATGATCCGCAAGGCGATCAAGCCACGAAAAGCCAAGGTCGCACAGGCGGCTGAGTAAGAGTTGAGGACATACTATGCCATCCGTAGAAGTATTTAGTTTAGAGAACAAGAAAGTCGGAAGCGTGGATCTCAACGCTTCGGTTTTCTCGGCGCCCATTCGTCCGGACCTCGTCAATCAAATCGTCAAAGCACAGCGGGCTGGAATGCGACAAGGCACCGCCAAAACTAAGACAAAGGGCGAAGTGCGCGGCGGTGGACGTAAGCCTTATAAGCAAAAGGGCACTGGGAATGCGCGACGGGGTTCAAGCCGCTCTCCGTTGATCCCGGGCGGTGGTACGATGTTTGGTCCCATTCCTCGTAGCTACATGCAACGTACGCCTAAGAAGATGGTTCAAGGGGCTTTGCGATCCGTCCTTTCAGATCGCCTCCTGGCAGAGCGTCTTCGTATTGTGGATGCATTCTCCTTGAAGGACCACAAGACGAAGCCTGTTGCGACTGCGCTTCATGAGAAGTTCGAAGTGAAGAGTGTTTTGATTGTGGATTCAGAAAATAAGAATCTGTCCTCGGCGGGACGTAATATTCCGCATGTTCAGATCTTGAGAACATCCGAAATCAATGTTCTCGATATCTTAAGACACGACTGGCTCTTTTTGTCGAAGCAAGCGGCTGAAGATATCGGCGCACGTCTCGACACAGCATCCTCGTCAGGGTCGGAGCGCGCTCCAAAGCGAGTCGCAAAGGCGAAGACCGAGAAGACGGCTGTGAAAGCAAAGGCGACCGGAGGTAAGAAATGAGACACGGCATTTACCATGTGATTCATCGTCCGGTGATCAGCGAAAAGAGCACGGCGCTGGCTGAAGTCGGCAATCGTTACGTGTTCGAAGTCGAACCGGCTGCTTCGAAAACAGAGATTCGCCATGCGATCGAAACACTTTTCAAAGTTCATGTTTCGCGAGTTCGCACCCTGGTTGTTCCTGGAAAGACCAAACAGGCGGGAAAAAAACTCGTCAAGCGTCCGAGCTGGAAAAAAGCGATCGTGACGATCCGAGCTGGCGAAAAGATCGAAGTGTTTGAAGGCACGCAGGCTAAGACCACGTAAGGCTGAATAAAGGAACACAGAATTATGGCAATCAAATCATTCCGCCCAACGACACCGACGTTCCGATTCAAAACGGTCGTCGATTATTCGGTGCTGACGCCGAAGTCGAAGCTTCCTTCGCGTCCACGCAAGCTCACGGAGCCTCTGCATCGCCGTGCGGGTCGCAACAACCACGGTCGCATCACGATGTACCATCAAGCTGGTGGTCACGGACGTAAGTATCGTGTGATTGATTTCAAACGCGATAAACTCGGCGTTCCGGGGAAAGTCGCCTCGCTCGAGTACGATCCAAACCGATCTACCTTTATCTCCTTGGTCAACTATGCCGATGGCGAGAAGCGGTTTATTTTAGCGCCGATCAATCTTTCGATTGGTGATCAAGTTTTGGCGAGTGATCAAGCCGATATCAAGCCAGGAAACAACCTGAGTATGGGGATGATTCCTCCAGGCACGTTGATTCATAACCTCGAAATTGAACCGGGTCGTGGTGGCAAACTCGTTCGCTCAGCTGGACAGTTCGCGCAGCTCATGGCGAAAGACGGCGACTATTGTCAGGTCAAGTTACCGAGCGGTGAGATCCGACGTTTCCATCGCCTCTGTCGCGCATCGATCGGGCAACTTTCGAACACCGATCATGAAAATGTGAAGATCGGAAAAGCGGGCCGTCAGCGATGGCTCGGAATCAAGCCGACGGTTCGAGGTGTGGCGATGAATCCAGTCGATCACCCTATGGGCGGTGGCGAAGGGAAAGCTTCAGGCGGTCACCCACGTTCACGTTGGGGGACTTACTCCAAGGGTTACAAGACGCGACGGAATAAGCGCTCGTCGACGTTTATCGTTAAACGCAGGAAATAGGTAAGGAGCAGGCAGTGTCACGTTCGATTAAAAAAGGCCCGTTTTGCGACGACCATCTCCAGAAGAAGGTCGAAACGGCGAGACAAAAGGGCGATAAGAAAGTCATCAAGACCTGGTCGCGCCGATCGACGATTTTTCCAGATTTCGTCGGATTGACGTTTGCTGTTCACAATGGTCGCAAGTTCATTCCGGTCTATGTGACGGAGAATATGGTCGGTCACAAACTCGGTGAGTTTGCGCACACGCGAACATTCCACGGTCACACTCCGGCAGACAAGAAGGCCGCGGAGGGTGCACCGCCGTCATCGGGTCCGGGAGCACCATCAGCATCAGCTCCGAAACCAGCAGCCGGCGCACCGGCGGCTCCAAAAGCATAGGGTGGCGGTATGGATGTACAAGCAAAACTCAGTTTGATTCGAATCACGCCGCGTAAGATCAGTCTTCTCGCGGATGAAGTGCGAGGAAAGAATATCAACGAAGCGCTGAACTATCTTTCGCTGTCGTCGCGAAAGCGATCAGCGACGACGTTACGCACTCTTATTAAGAGTGCTGTTGCGAACGCTGATCAAAAAGGCATCGTCGATGTCGACACGCTTTTTGTGAAAGAGATCCGCGTGGGTAAGGGACCGACGTACAAGCGTTGGGCAGCACGCGCAAAAGGATCTGCTTTTCCAATTTTCAAACGAACGAGCCATGTGTGGGTGACCTTGGCGGAACGAAGGAGCAAGAAAAATGGGACAAAAAGTTAATCCAATCGGCTTTCGCCTCGGGGTCACAAAGACCTGGGATAGCCGCTGGTACTCCCGACAGAACTACGCGACTCTTCTTCATGAAGACATCAAGCTCCGTCGTTACCTGAAGCATAAGCTTTACAGCGCGGGTATCGCAAAGATCGAGATTGAGCGCGCTGCGAGCAAGGTGAAAATCAATGTTCACACGGCTCGTCCTGGTATCGTGATTGGGAAAAAAGGCTCAGGCGTTGAGCTCTTAAAAGCGGACGTACAACGACTTTCCAAGAGCGAACTCATGCTCAACATCGTTGAGGTCAAGTCGCCGGAGTCCAATGCGCAACTTGTTGCGGAAATGGTCGGCGCGCAGCTCGAAAAGCGGATCGCTTTCCGTCGCGCGATGAAGAAGGCGATGACCTCGGCATTCAAGCACGGGATCAAGGGTATCAAGATTCAAGTTTCTGGACGTCTCGGTGGCGCCGAAATCGCTCGCCGCGAATGGTACAGTGAGGACAGTGTTCCACTCCACACACTGCGCGCAAACATTGATTATGGTTTTGCTGAGGCTTACACGACCTACGGTGTGATTGGGATCAAAACGTGGATTTATTTCGGCGTGACCACGACGCTCAAGAAGCAAGCTGCTCAACAGGCAAAAGCCCTGCGGAGTGGTTAACTCAATTTTAAGGACGACGATTTATGTTGGCACCTAAACGAGTCAAATGGCGAAAACAGCGCAAAGGTCGCAATCGTGGTTTCGCTCTGCGTGGCGGAACGATTCAGTTTGGCGATTACGCACTTCAGGCAGTGGGCCGTGGCCGTATTACAGCGCGACAGCTTGAGGCTTCGCGCGTCGCGATGACCCGTTTTATCAAGCGCGGCGGCGACATCTGGGTTCGAGTGTTTCCGGACAAGCCGATCACGAAGAAGCCAGCTGAAACACGCATGGGTGGCGGAAAAGGGAGCGTCGAAGAGTGGGCAGCGGTGATCAAGCCGGGCCGGATCATCTATGAGATGGCTGGGATTCCGAAAGAAGAGGCGTTTGAAGCGCTTCGACTCGCAAGTCACAAGCTGTCAATCAAGTGCAAGGCGATCGCGCGTCCTGTGGCTCTTCGTGCCCTTGCAAAACTGGCTCCGATTGAGCCGCCAGCGCCTAAGAAGCCGGCAGCAGCTCCGGAAGCAGCGGTACAGTGAAACACCGGTGAACGGCCAGTGAAGGAAAAAGCAGTTTAAGGAAAGTTTATGGCAAAGAAGTCGATGAAAGAAGTTTCGAACTTAAGTCGTGATGAAGTGCTGGCTAAGATTAAGGGCGTCGAAGAGTCCTTGTTTCGCAATCGTATTCGGATGCGAACCGGTCAACTCGAGAACACGGCAAGCGTTTGGAAAGAGCGCAAAGAATTGGCTCGCTTAAAGGGACGTGTGACCGCACTGGGCGCGCAACCGACTCCGCCAGCGAGAAAGGTGTAAAGTATGGCTAAGACTCCTACAAAAGATTTGGCAAAAGAGAAGAAACCGACTGCTAAAGCGAAAGCGGCGCCGAAAGCACCGCCACGGGCACCGAAAGCGCAGACCGCTGCAAGTGCGTCGACAGCAGGTGATACCGCAGTCGAAGCAACCGGTCGTCATCGGATGGAACTGCTCGGGACGGTTGTCAGTGACAAGATGAAGAAGACCATCGTTGTCGTTGTCAAGCGTACGGTGAAGCACGGTCTTTACAAAAAGTATGTTGAGCGTTCGCGCAAAGTGAAGGCGCACGATGAAACCAACCAGGCAAAAGTCGGTGATCTGGTTTCGATCGTGGAAACGCGTCCGATGAGCAGCGAGAAGCGTTGGGCCCTTCAGAAGATCGTTCGTCGTGCCCATGCTGAGGTGTTGTCATGATTCAGCAGCAGACACGACTCGATGTCGCTGACAACTCCGGTGCGAAATCGGTCATGTGTATCAAAGTACTTGGCGGCTCGAAGCGTCGGTACGCGTCCGTTGGCGATGTCATTGTTGTGACTGTTAAGGACGCAGCTCCAAACTCGAAAGTGAAGAAGGGCGAAGTCTGTAAGGCTGTGATCGTTCGCGTTCGTCGGGAGCTCAACCGCAATGACGGTAGCTATATCCGTTTCGACACGAATTCGGCTGTGCTTATCAATGCGCAGATGGAACCCATTGGAACCCGGATCTTTGGACCCGTGGCCCGTGAGCTGCGAGCGAAGAATTTTATGAAGATCATCTCGTTGGCGCCGGAAGTGCTTTAGAGAGGAATTTTAGGATTTAAGGAAATGTTATGAAGACAACAACACGTCAAGAGTTCGGAATTCGAAAGAATGACATGGTCCAAGTGATCGCCGGACGCGAGAAGGGTAAGAACGGTAAAGTTTTGCGTGTTCTTCCGAAGTCTTCACGCGTTGTGGTTGAGAAGATCAACCTCGTGAAGCGACACGTGAAACCCAGCCAACAGAATCCGCAAGGTGGGATCACGGAAAAAGAAGGATCGATTCATTACAGTAACATTCAATTGCTCTGCCCGAAGTGCAACCGCGGTGTGCGTTTTGGAGTGAAAGTGAAAGAAGACGGAAAAGGCAAGTCGGCTGCGAAGTCAAAGGTTCGTGTGTGCCGACGTTGCGAGACGACACTCGGTTAAGGAAATTTTATGGCTGATAAGAAAAAAGAAAAAGACGCCGAGAAACCGGCAAAAAAAGAAAAAGATCCGGCAGCGGCTGCAGCGAAAGCTCAAAAGGCAGCTGACGGGAAGTCCGCGAAGAAAAAGAAGGGCGAGAGCTCAGACTTTCAGATTGCGGAAGCCGGTGCGACGCGCGTTTCGCCGTCGTATAAACCCAATTTGAAGAAGATTTACGATGAAGTCATCGTAGCGGCGCTTCAAAAAGAGTTTAACTTTAAGAGCCCGATGCAAGTCCCGCGTCTCAATAAAGTCGTTCTCAATTGCTGCATGAAGGAGTCGGTAGGAAATCCGAAAGTCCTCGACGGCGTTGTGAGTGATTTAGCGCAGATCTCGGGTCAGAAGGTCGTTGTGACTCGTGCGCGTAAAGCTATCGCAACGTTTAAGATTCGTAAGGGCCTTTCGATTGGCGCTCGTGTGACGCTCCGACGAGCACGCATGTACGAATTTCTCGATCTTCTTGTGAACGTGGCGTTGCCGCGGGTGCGCGACTTCAAAGGTGTGAGTGCAAAGTCCTTTGATGGACGTGGCAACTACTCGATGGGTATTCGCGAGCATATTATTTTTCCGCAGATCAACTACGACAAGGTCGAGCGGATTTTTGGTTTTACAGTAACGGTCGAAACGACGGCAAAAACCAACGAGCATGCGCGCTCGTTGCTCACGCATTTTGGCATGCCGTTCAGAAAGTAAAGGGAGACCCGACGCTTGGCTAAGAAATGTAAGTTCGAAAAAATGAAACGTAAGGAAAAGTTCAAAGTACGTGTTCACAACCGTTGCCCACTCTGCGGACGGCCACGCGCGTACATGCGTTTTTTCGATGCGTGTCGGTTGTGTTTCCGAAAACTGGCTCTCAAAGGCGAGCTTCCAGGTGTGACGAAGTCCAGCTGGTAAGAGGAGCAAGGAGAACAAGATTATGATGACAGATCCTATTGCCGATTTACTGACGCGGATTCGAAACGCGGCCCAAGAAAAGATCGAGAAGATCAATGTGCCGGCTTCGCGAATCAAAGCGAACATCGTTCGCGTCCTTAAAGAAGAAGGTTACATTAAGAACTTTCGCCTCGTGCGCGACGAAGAAGGTCGTCCGATGTTGAAAGTCTATCTGAAGTTCGCGCCGACAGGCGAGAGCATCATTCAGGGTATCACGCGAACCAGTAAGCCTGGTCTGCGCGCGTACCGTGGTTACAAGAAGATTTCGCGCCCGATCAGCGGTGGTGGTGTGGCGATTGTGTCGACGTCAAAAGGCGTCATCACCGGTCGCAAAGCCCAACATCTCAAGGTGGGTGGCGAAGTGCTTTGTGAGGTTTGGTGATTTATGTCACGTGTAGGAAAATCCCCAATCAAGATCGTTAAGGGCATTAAAGTTTCGGTCGACCGTGGAACGGTCAAGATCGAAGGGCCGAAAGGTAAGCTTTCGCACGCGCTTCCGGAAGGTATCTCTGTAAAAATTGATGCGGAGACGGTCCTCGTTGAGATTGCAAATCCAGGTCTCAAGAATGTCAGTGCACTTCACGGTACAACACGGTCGGTACTTCACAACATGGTTCACGGTTGCAACGAAGAATTCAAGAAAGAGCTCGAGATTCACGGTGTGGGTTACCGGGCAGCAGTAAAGGGTAAGACCCTTTCCCTGACGCTCGGCTTTTCGCATCCCGTTGACTATGATCTTCCCGAAGGGGTCGCTGCAAAGGTCGACAAGAATACGCTTGTGACGTTGACCTCAGCTAACAAAGTTCTTTTAGGTCGGACAGCTGCGACCATCCGGGGCATTAAGCCGCCGGAACCTTACCAAGGAAAAGGCATTCGTTACGTGAACGAAACTATTCAGAAGAAACAAGGTAAAGCAGCAGCTGCCGCAGGAGGCAAGTAACATGGCGACTACGGTCAGACGTAAGACCAATCAGAAACAGCTGATTCGGTTCCGTCGGAAGAAGAAAATTAGAGCTAAGATTATTGCTAGTACGGACCGTCCGCGTCTGGCAGTGTTTCGTTCGAACTACCACCTCTATGTTCAGATCATCGACGATAAGGTGGGTCGTACATTGGTAGCGGCTTCGACGAACGAAGAGACAACGCGCGGAAAGATGGGAAAGAATATCGAAGGTGCGAAGGCGCTCGGTAGTCTGATTGCTAAGCGCGCGCTTGCGAAACAAGTTCAGAAAATCGTTTTTGATCGTAGCGGCTATGTTTTTCATGGTCGTATTCGAGCTATCGCTGATGGAGCTCGGGAAGGCGGGTTACAGTTTTGAGAAACACGAACACACGAGATAACAAAGACCAACGTGACCGAACGGGACCGGAGTCCGAGTTCGAAGAGCGCGTGATTCATATCAATCGTTGCGCAAAGGTGGTCAAAGGTGGTCGTCGCTTTAGTTTTGCTGCGATTGTTGTTGTCGGAAACAAGAAGGGCCAGATTGGTCTTGGTTTAGGAAAAGCAGGCGAAGTTCCTGAAGCCATTAAGAAAGCCGGCAAGAAGGCTAAGAAAAACTTGGTAACGGTTCCAATGGAAGGCCGCACGATCCCGCACGAAGTGCGCGGACGTTACGGCGCTAGCGAAGTCATCATGAAGCCAGCGTCCGAAGGGACCGGCGTGATCGCGAGTTCGTCGATTCGTTCGATTCTCGAAGCCGCGGGTTATCAAGATATTAATGCGAAGTCGATTCGTCGCGACAATCCTCACAACGTGGTGCGTGCGACATTCACAGCGCTTCAAAATTTGAGAACTTTTCAACAGATTGCCCAAGGGCGTGGCAAGACCGTTCAAGAGATCCTCAACTAATTAGAGAACAAATCAGGGGTATTTTTTATGGCAGCGGCAAAGAAACAGACGATTCGAATCAAACTGAAAAAAGGTGTGATCGCCTGTACGCCGAGGCAGCGTGGTACGATCAACGGACTGGGCTTGCGTCGACGCGAACAAGAGCGTGTTCTTGAGAACACCCCAGCGGTTCGTGGGATGATCAAGAAAGTTCTCCACCTCGTTCAAGTCGTGTCCGAAGAATAAGTGAGGAATAGACCATGTTGACACTCAACACACTCAAAAGAAATCCAGGCGAAACGAAGAATACGAAGCGTCTAGGTCGTGGACCGGGATCAGGACAGGGCGGGACAGCGGGTAAAGGACATAAGGGCCAGCTCGCGCGCTCCGGTGGAAAAGTTAAACCAGGATTCGAGGGTGGTCAGACACCACTCTATCGTCGTCTTCCGAAACGTGGATTCAAATCGTTGAACCGTGATGTTTCGGCTGTCGTCAATCTTTGGCAAGTTAACGAATGGCCGGCATCGCTTGCGAGTCCGGTCACGATTGAAGTGTTGCGCGACGCCCGCTTGGTGCGTGGTCAAGCTCATCGCTTAGTGATTCTCGGTACCGGTGAGGTCACGAAAGCTGTTTCGATTCGCGCGCACCGATTCAGCGGATCAGCAGCAGAAAAAATCAGTAAAGCGGGCGGCAAAGCGGAAGTCGTTGTGTTGCCATCGCTGCGCGAAAAGCGTTTGAACGAGTACCGAAGCCGTAAAACGAAGTCGAAGACCTAACAAGGAAAGCCCAAGGCCATGTCTGGAGCAGCCGGCATTGTAAAAATCCCCGAGCTTAGGAATCGGATCCTTTTCACGCTCGGCGTGCTCACGGTCTACCGAATCGGCGTTCATATTCCGACACCGGGAGTGAATGGCGAAGCATTGCAGCAGATTTTTTCGAACATGAGCGGAACGATCTTTGGATGGTTCAACATGTTCACAGGGGGAGCACTCGAGCGTTTCAGTATCATGGCGCTCGGAGTGATGCCGTACATCAGTGCTTCGATCATTATCCAGCTCCTCACGGTTGCTGTTCCTTATTTGCATGAACTTCAAAAAGAAGGTGATCAGGGTCGAAAAAAGATCACTCAGTATACGCGTTATGGAACGGTATTCCTGTGTATCATTCAAAGTTACGGGATTGCGACGGGGCTAGAGTCCTACTCGAATCCGACGGTCGTTTTGCATCCTGGAATTGCCTTTCGTCTGCTCACAATGGTCACGCTCACAGGCGGAACCGTTTTCCTGATGTGGTTGGGCGAACAGATCTCGGAGCGCGGTATTGGTAACGGCACATCGCTGATCATTTTCGCAGGGATTGCAGCTTCCATTCTTCCGCAGACGGCAAATACATTGAGTCTTTATCGCTCGGGCGAAATGTCGGGTCTGAAGATTCTCATGATCCTCGCGATCATTGTGGTCACGTTCTTTGCGATTATCTTTGTCGAACGCGGTCAGCGTCGGATTCCCGTTCATTACGCCAAGCGTATCGTTGGTCGAAAAGTTTATGGGGGTCAGACGAACCACCTGCCGCTGAAGATCAATACCTCGGGTGTGATTCCGCCTATTTTCGCATCATCACTCATCATGTTTCCTGCAACGGTTGCTACATTTGTGCAGCATCCGAAAGTGCAGGAGTACGCGCAGCTTATTCAGCCTGGAACGCTCGTCTACAACATTCTCTTTGTCGGTCTCATTGTGTTTTTCTGTTATTTTTACACAGCTATTGTGTTCAAAACCGATGACGTGTCCGAGAACCTCAAAAAGTACGGCGGCTTCATACCCGGCATTCGACCCGGTCAACCGACCGCCGAGTATCTCGACTATGTGCTGGGTCGGATCACACTCGGGGGCGCGGTCTATATCTCAGCGGTTTGCGTGCTTCCAACACTCATGACTCAGACCTTGAATGTTCCGTTCTACTTTGGCGGTACGAGCGTCCTGATCTTAGTGGGTGTGGCGATGGACACCGCGGCTCAGATCGAAACGTTCCTACTTGCGCGAAACTATGACGGCTTCATGAAGCATGCGCGCATGAAAGGGCGAATGGCTCGCGTATGATCGTTGTTTTCCTTGGGCCTCCTGGATCAGGGAAGGGAACGCAAGCTAAGAAGCTCAAGGAAAAGCTAAACGGTCCGCACCTATCGACGGGGGATATGTTTCGAGCGGCCATTCAGCAAGCGACTCCCGTTGGTCTTAAAGCAAAAACCTTCATGGATAAGGGCGAGCTCGTGCCTGACTCGGTGGTGCTCGGATTGATCGAAGAACGTATCGGCGAGTCCGACTGTAAGAAAGGTTTCGTCCTGGATGGCTTTCCGCGAACAGAGGTCCAAGCGGAAGGTCTTGAACAGTCGCTCAAGAAGAAGAACTTTAGCCTCGACCACGTGATCTATTTTGAAATCGCAAACGACGAAGTCGTTGAGCGGATCTCAGGAAGACGCTTTTGTTCAAAGTGTGGAAAAACGTACCATCTGACGGGCGCTAAACCGAAGAAAGTCGGAGTTTGTGACGATCATCCTGATGAAAAGCTCATTCAGCGAGATGATGACAAGGAGGACGTCGTTCGTAAGCGCCTCGAGGTGTACACTCAGCAAACAGCGCCACTCGTTGCCTACTATAAGAAAACTGGCAAGCTCCAGACGATCGATGCTTCGGCAACAGCGGACGTGGTACAGCGATCACTCCTCTCAAAACTAGGTTTAAAGTAGGGCTGTCAGACTTTTATGGTGACGATCAAAAGCCCGGATGAAATTAAAAAAATGCGTGTTGCCGGCCAGGCCGTAGCGCAGATCATCGCGGAAATGGCTGCTATTACCGCACCCGGCGTAAAGACGATTGAGCTCGATCGTCTGGCTGAAAAGCGCTGTAAAGAGCTCGGGGTGGTACCGGCATTCAAGGGTTATCGGGGATTTCCGGGGTGCGTTTGTATCTCGGTCAACGACGAAGTGGTTCATGGCATCCCGTCAGCAAAAAAAACGCTGAAGTCGGGGGATTTGGTCGGGATTGACTTCGGGGTTATCGCCGATGGTTGGTACGGCGACTCCGCTAGGACCGTTATTGTCGGGGGCAAAACGACTTCTAAAGCTGAAGAGTTGGTTAAAAATACGGAGAAGGCTCTGCATCTGGGAATTCAGGAATGCCGACCCGGAAATCACCTCTATGACATTGGATTTGCTATCCAAAATTATGTTGAAGGCTTTGGATACGGCGTGGTAAAGGAATTCGTTGGTCACGGTATAGGTAGATCGCTCCATGAGGATCCTCAAGTCCCAAACTACGGCCTGAAAGGGAAAGGTTTGACCTTGAAGGTCGGGATGGTCCTTGCTATTGAACCTATGATCAACGCAGGAAAACCAGAGGTTGCCATTTTGGATGATGGTTGGACGGCTGTCACTCGAGATGGGTCGCTATCGGCTCATTTTGAACACACCGTCGCTATCCTCGAGCATGGCCCTGAGATTTTAACTTTGGTTTGACGACGTAATCTTAGGAGCAGTCATTTGGAGCACTTGAAAAGTTCATGAGCAAAGAAGAAGCAATTGTGGTCGAAGGCACGGTTTTAGAACCGCTGCCGAACGCGATGTTCAAAGTGGAACTCGAGAACGGACACAAGGTGCTGGCTCATATTTCAGGAAAGATGCGGATGTTCTACATTCGAATTCTTCCAGGTGACAAGGTGACGGTGGAGTTGTCTCCGTACGATTTAACGCGTGGTCGGATTACGTACCGAGCGAAGTAGAGGGAACGAATGAAGGTTCGAGCGTCCGTAAAAAAGATTTGTCAGAAGTGCATCGTGATTCGTCGCAAGGGCGTCGTTCGCGTGATCTGCGAAAACAAGCGCCATAAACAGCGTCAAGGTTAAAAGAGAAAGGGATCATTCGTGGCTCGTATTGCTGGTGTCGATCTACCGAGAAACAAGAGAATGGAAGTCGCGCTGACTTACATTTTTGGAATTGGACGTCCGTCCGCTCGTCGCATTCTTGAAGTCGCCAAAATCGATTTGAATCGCAAGTCCGATGAAGTGACCGAGGGTGAAGTCGCGAAGATTCGCGAAATCATCGACCGGGATTTCGTTGTAGAGGGCGATCGTCGCCGTGAAGTTTCGATGGCGATCAAACGTCTTGTCGATCTCGGATGTTATCGCGGAACCCGCCACCGCCGAGGCTTGCCAGTTCGTGGTCAACGCACGCACAGCAACGCACGTACGCGCAAGGGTAAGGCAGTCGCGATTGCCGGTAAGAAATCCGTTAAGGCAATGAAGTAGGCCGAGGGAAGTAGAATTATGGTGACCAAGAAAATCGAAACAACTCCTACAACTGAGAAGACAGCGGCTCCGCCTGCTGCCGCCGCCGCTGAGGGAGCAGTGACGACACCGGGTGGTGTTGTCGTACCGAAAATTCGAAAGAGTAAGCAGACTGCGCCATCCAGCGGGAAGGTTCATATTCTTTCATCGTTCAACAACACTGTGGTGACGATCACCGATGCAACGGGCAATGCTGTTGTTTGGTCGAGCGCAGGTGAGCGTGGCTTTAAAGGGTCGCGTAAGAACACCCCATTTGCCGCTCAGGTTGCAGCTGAAAACGCTGCTCAACGCGCTCTCGAAGCTGGGATGCGCACCGTACAAGTTTATGTCAGTGGACCTGGTGGAGGTCGTGAGTCTGCACTTCGTGCGCTTGCGCTCGCCGGACTTCGTGTGACGTTCATCGAGGATGTGACGCCGATCCCGCACAATGGTTGCCGTCCACCGAAGCGCAGGAGAGTGTAGTCATGGCTCGCTATTGTGGTTCTGTTTGTCGTATTTGCCGAAGAGAAAACCAGAAACTCTTTTTGAAGGGTGACCGTTGCTATACGGACAAGTGCGCGTTTGAGCGCCGTGGTTATCCACCGGGCCAGCATGGTCTCGGTCGCATCAAGTTTTCAGAGTACGGACTTCAGCTCCGTGAAAAGCAAAAGATCAAGCGCATGTACGGCTTGGTCGAAAAACAGTTCCGTAACCTTTTCGAGAAGGCTTCGAAGAGAAAAGGGATTACGGGCGAGTTGCTTTTGACAATGCTGGAGCGCCGTCTGGACAACGTCTGTTACCGTTCGGGTTTCGCGAACTCGCGTACGGAAGCACGCTTGTTGGTGCGCCACGGACATTTCACTGTGAACGGTGCGTGTGTTGATATCCCTAGCTATCAGATCAAAAAAGGTGATGTGGTCGGCGTTGCTGAAAAAAGCAAAAGCGTGACGCGTATTCTGGGCGCGCTCGAAGCTGTGAAGCGTCGTGAAATTCCGCAGTGGCTCGAGCTCGACTCGGGTGCTCATCAGTCGCGTGTTCGTGATCTTCCAAGCCGTGACGATATTACGGCTCCGGTGGAAGAGCGCATGGTCGTTGAGCTTTATTCAAAATAACATTTAGGAAGAAGTAGGAGATTAAGATGCTGGAAAGAAACTGGAGAGATTTGATTAAGCCGAAGGCGCTCGATGTCGAACAAGATTCGCTCACGCCGACCTATGGCAAGTTCGTAGCGCGTCCGCTTGAGCGGGGTTTTGGCCTCACGCTCGGCAATTCGCTTCGTCGTGTGATGCTGTCGTCGCTGCAAGGCGCGGCAGTGACGTCGGTCAAGATCGATGGCGTCGTTCACGAGTTCACGCCAGTTCCGGACATCAAGGAAGACGTCGCTGAGATCATTCTTAATCTTAAAGAAGTCCGCTTCTTACTTTTCACGGAAGCTTGCACAGTCGTCATCGAACGCAAGACTCCTGGTGTTGTGACGGCTGGTGATATTATCAGCCCGGAGCAAGTAAAAGTGCTCAACCCAGATCAGATCATCTGCACGGTTGGAAAAGGTGGCGTATTCCGCGCTGAAATTCGTGTTGAAAAGGGTCGTGGTTACAAGGCCGGTGACACAAATAAGACTGAAGAAATGCCAGTCGGTTGGATTCCGGTCGATAGCTTCTTTTCGCCAATTCGTAAGGTGAACTATACGGTCACTCAGAGCCGCGTTGGACAGAAGACTGACTACGATAAGCTCACGCTTGAAGTTTGGACCGATGGTTCGGTGAAACCCGAAGATGCAGTTTCTCTGGGATCAAAGATTTTGAAAGATCAACTGACGGTCTTCTTGAACTTCGAAGAAGAACCGGAACCTGTCACGGAGATCAAAGAAGAGCGTGGTCCGCAGTTCAATCCAAATCTTCTTCGCTCGGTTGAAGAGCTCGAACTCAGTGTTCGTTCGGCTAATTGTCTTCAGAACGCAAATATTCGTCATATCTACGAACTCGTTCAAAAGACGGAAGCTGAAATGCTCAAGACCAAGAACTTTGGTCGTAAGTCACTGAACGAAATCAAAGAAATTCTGTCCGAAATGGGACTGAGCCTAGGAATGAAGCTCGACGGATTTTCTCCGCCGTCGGCTGCTCCAGTCGCAAATGACACTGATGCTGAAGAAGCTGGCGGTGCTGAGCGACGTAACGTGGATTTCGGAGATGATGATTTAGGAGATGACGAGTGAGACACGGCGTCGACGGTCGAAAACTTTCTCGAAATAGCGGGCATCGCCAGGCGCTGTTTCGCAACTTAGCGAATGCGCTTTTACAGAAAGAGCAGATCGTCACGACGCTCCCGAAAGCAAAGGAAGCTCGTCGCGTAGCGGAGCGTTTGATCACGCTCGGTAAACGTGGTGACCTGCATGCTCGCAGACTTGCTTTTGACCGCACCCGTGACTCTCTGACCGTGGAACGCCTCTTTGGCACGCTTGCAGATCGTTACAAAGCTCGCGCCGGTGGTTACACACGTATTCTTCGGTACGGCGGTCTTCGCCGTGGTGATGCGGCTCAAATGGCGGTTCTCGAGCTGGTCGATCATCCGGCATTGGATCGTAAGCGTAAGAAAACAGCAGCTTCAGACGAAGCAGCTTCGAAGACTGAAAGCACCGTGAAGGATCCATTCAAAGGCGTGAAGAAGATGTTCGGCGGCGGACGCAAGAAGTCGGACGCATCTTCGCCAAGGCCTGACTCCAAAGCGAAGCGCGGTGGTCCTGCAGGTAAGACTACGGCTCCTCGCGGTGGTTCGCGCGGATCAAGCGGCGGCGAGTAACCCTCTCCTGTTTCGGGTAAAGCTGATAATCGTGACACACCCTGGTCGGGTGACTAAGGTTTCGACGGTCGATCGTCCCTGAAACTTCGAAAAATCCTTAAAGATCGGCAAGTTTTGGCCGGTTCCGATCGACGGTTGGGTGGCCTGCGGGTTGCTCATACTTTGGGTACGTCCCCATGTTGAAATCGATCTTTTCGGCCTTACTTTTTCTGATTCTTCTTTTGGCGCCACTCGTGTCGTTTGTCTCCATTGGTGACGACACCGTTTCGTGGACGGACACAAAGTACTTCCAAGAGTGCGGTATTCGATGCTCGCGCGAGCATGCAGTCGAGCAACTGTCCCAACGAGCGATGTTCATTGTCGAACAGCGCAAACGCGTCGAGGGACTGGTAAACGACAAGGCACCCGTTGCCGAAATTCAGGCTGAGATTGGTGCATTTTGTACGGACACGGAGCTTTCGGTACGCGCCAGCCGTAAGGAAATCGATGCATGTTTCGGACGTTACAAAGACCTGCGCGCCGACGAGCTCCGCCGAATTCGGTCCGAGCTTGGGTCGCAGGAGCTCAGGCTTTCTGCGCTCGACACGAAGCAAGGCGGACGGCATGTTTTTGAACGACCCAGCGATGCTAAAAAAATAGCACCGAGTGCACAGTTCGAGTCGCTCCAAAGTCTCGAGGATACTTATCACGATCGCATGGCACAGACCGATCCCGCGACTCGCCGACCGAAGCGTGAGTCCTTGATCAGTATTGAATATCAGGAATGGCTCGACAGCCTGCCGCGCGATCCAGCCCCTGACGAGCACATGAAGTTTACAGAAGTAAAACTTAAGAATGGTGACACGCTCTGGTTGCCGGACGCTTCGACGTTGGATCCAGTGAGTCTTAGTATCGCTCAGCGTGAGTACCGCGCGAAGATTGGAAAGCGAGCTAGTGAGCTGAACGGCCGAGCCGCCAAGTTGCTTGCGGATCAGGTTACATACAATCCGGTTCTTAAGTTTAACGACCGAGGTATCGGGGAAAAGTCGGTGGACGCGATTCAGGCCGCTCGCGACCGAATGGTCGAGTCGGCTAACAAAGATCGCGATCCGACGGGTATTAACTATGAAGACGAAGGAACGTTGCAGCTTGCAACGCGTACGAGTGGAAAGGTCCTTCCGACAGCTTCGCCCGGCGTTTCCGAACAGAATTTTGATGTGAGCGCGCGGGCACCGGCCGCGACACGCCCGTCGGGACAGACGCGGATTCAGCTACCGCGTGTCGGTGAAGGCCGTGTTCACACGCGGATTTCTCCGCAAGAGCTCCAAGACAAAGTTATCGATAAATGGTGATGTCGTAGTTAGAAACCAGCTCTACTAAAGTTCTGTGATCCAAACGACAACGCGTGTTTTTCCAGCCGCTAGTTCCTTGCGGTAGGGGCTTTTAAACCAAGAAAATTTTTTGCCACGCGAAAGGCCTTCGAGACGTTTCGTCACGTCGAGGACGTTTTCCTTCGGTAGAACCATGCTGAACTGGATACCGCCAGGAACGGCATTCTCTTCGAGGCCGGAAGCCCCATGAAGGACACTCCGCACATCTTGTTTGAGATCGGCCAACGATTCGGTCGTGATGTTGATTCGCCAGATTTCACCTTCGCCCACTTTGTCTGGAAGAGCGGGGACATCGAGCTCATCGGTGGTCGTCGATGCTGTTTCCGGTGTTTGTGAAGGAAGCGGGTTCTCGGATGCGGATTCGGGGGCGAGGACGCCTGGATTGGAATCGTGAAACTTACGCTCTAGATACTGGTCGTAAAGAACCTTGATCTTTGGGGTCCACGCAAAAAGCAATACGAGTGAGACCGCAAGCGCGGCACCTTCGGCGAAGTTACGAATGAGCCAGGGGCGAGCGATCCACCATTCGCGTGTGCGAATCCACGTTCGCCGCCAAGCTTTGGTTTTCGACGAATGTCCTGCATCGGTGGCCGAGACATACACGGTTTGGTTGCGAAGCGCTGAAACAAGCACTTGATGTCGATGAACCCGTTCTTGGCAATCATGACAATCGGCCAGGTGACTCTGCAGAGGTTCGGCGTGCCCCGGTTCGATCGTGCCGTCTAAGAAATCCGAAAGATGTGTGTTCCACTCGAAACAATGCATCGTGCCCCTTTCGACTATCGCGGCTCCCAGATCCACTGTTCCAAACGGGCCAGCGCTAATCGTCGGGCGACCTTGAGCGACGATGGACTTGTATTAAGAGCCGATCCAATCATTCCAAAATCGAATCCGAAACGATCATGGAGAAGAAGTAAAAGGCGATCGCGAAAACCGAGGCGATGAAAGTAGACGTCGAAGTGATTGAGGCGACCTTCAGGATCGAGGTGCACATCAAACTGGAACTGTGTTGAAGGACGGATCTGAAAACCGTAGCGCGATTCGGCCTTCAGAAGAGTCCGAGTGCAAAGCTGCAGGAGAACCTCATTCTGATACGAACCCCAGTCACGAGCTTGCACCGTCTTTGTCCACTGTTTCTGAAGCTTTAAAACAAGGCGTTCTGAGGACAGACTGTTTCGAAACAGTAGAAAAACAAGCTCAGCAACCCAAGGGGGCAGTTGCGTGGCCTGTTGTGGCGAGACAGACTCCGTTATAGGTGAAGCTTGAGAGGTCAATCGTCTTCGGAAGCGTCAGCTGGTTTGAACTGAATGTCAACTTCGAGCTTGAGATACGGCTTCCAGAGTATTGGGATCGTCGTTGGGCCAAACGTCAGATGGCTTTTAGGAAGCCAAATGGGCTCGTACGGTTTGCGAATCAGCTTCATTCCACACTCGCCTGGAGTGTGACAACTCTTGCGCTGGTTGCACTTGCGACAGCTCGTGACAATATTGTTCCAGTTCTTTTTGCCGCCTTTGACGACAGGAATGACGTGATCCAACGTGAGCTGATTGCGTGAAAATTTGCGGCCACAGTATTGGCAATGGTGACTATCGCGCAAAAAGACATTGGCGCGTGAAAAACGAATCACTTGGTGTTTGCGACCGATAGGAATGTATTTCAAGAGTCTCAAGACGGATGGAACGCGAATCGTGATGCGCACGCTGCGAACCTCGCGTTCGGACTCTTCAAGCACTTCGACCTTGCCCTGAAAAAGGAGCTGGATCGCTTTCTGCCAAGAGATGACATGAATCGGTTCGTAACTAGCGTTGAGGACCAGAGCGTTTGCGGCCATAGCGGACGTCCTAACTCTAATTATAGTGAACTTTCGGCAGGAAGAACCTGTTTTTGTTATGATCCTGAAAACAAAGGGATTTTGACGCCGACTGCGATATCACTCATGACCGAGAATCTTAGTAAGTCCTTCGTTTTATTCGTGTTTTTTATAGTCAGTGTCCTGGCGCTCTTCGCGTCGGGTTGCCAACGCGGCGGAGAATTCCGAGCAGCGAGCTTTTCGTTACCGCAAGAGTCGGGCGCGATGGTCGATTTCAGGGCGCCGTTACCGCGAACAACATTGCTGCACTTTTGGGCGAGCTGGTGCGAACCGTGTGTTGAGGAAATCCCCGTTTTGGTGAAGGCCGCACACGAGCTTAGAGAAAAAGGGTTCACGGTACTAGCGGTATCGCTGGATCGCGACTGGAAGCTGGCAAAGTCGGTGCTTCCTACAAAACTACCTGAGAATTTTGTCGTGGTTCTGGATCCTACGCTGAAATCCGCTGAGCTCTACGGATCCTATCAATATCCTGAGAGTTACTTAGTCGGAACGGATCTTAAAGTCCTAATGAAATGGGTGGGACCACAGGACTGGAGTAATGCTGAGGTCCGTCGGTTTTTAATCGAGCAGACGAAACCACCGCAGTAAGTGCATCGGCCAACTGTTCGAGTTCGTCGAGAGTGACTTCGGGAGCAAGGCTGATGCGCACACCATGAAGTGTTCGCGCCGGCGGTAGTCCCATCGCTGTCAGCACAGGATCAGGTTCTTTCTTAGTAGAACAGCAGGCCGAACCGGCGCTCACGCAGATCCCCGTATTCGAAAGTTCTCGTACGACCTCAGCACCCGTGTGACCGCGAAGCGTGAGGTTGCAGACATAAGGCGACGCGGAGGGGGGTGAATTGTATTGAACAGCGTCCGCCACACCTCGGGATACGAGGCTTTGTTCGAGATGTTTGCGAAAACTGGCCACGATATCGAAGTTTTCTTGAAGGCGTCGAGTGACCTCCCGGGCTGCTTCAGCAAAAGCGCCGATGAGACCTGGACTCTGTGTACCCGAACGAAGGCCAGCTTCCTGGCCGCCGCCCCAGAGGAGGGGACGAAGGCGACCCTCTTGTACCAGTGTCGGATTGAGCACCACGAGTGCTCCGATTCCTTTAGGGCCGTGAATCTTGTGGGCCGAAAGACTGAGAAGGTCGACGGAGCTTGGTGACCTCGGTACGGATACCTTTCCAAAAGCCTGAACAGCGTCCGAGTGGAAAATGAGATCAGGAAATCGAGACTTCGCTTCGCGCGCGATCGCTTCGACGTCGTTGATCGCACCCATGACATTGTTCACTCGCATGATGCTGACGATGAGCGTTTCTGCCGTGAGCAGTTTCTGAAAGCTTTCGCGTTTTATCTGTCCATTGCGGTCGACAGGTATCGATTGGACGTCAAAACCGAGTTCCGAAAGTGAGCGGGCACAGTCGCGAACCGCAGGGTGTTCAATGGCAGAAACAAGAATACGCTTCTTCGTCGAACCGGCTGCGAGCGCCGCGAGAGCTGTTCCGTACAATGCAAAGTTATTGGCTTCTGTTCCGCCGCTCGTGAAGACGATTTGCGAACCCGAGGTTCCGAAATAATCGGCAAAGAACTTTCGAGCATCTGTGATTGTTTCAGAGGCTCGTTGGCCGTCACGATGCTGCGAAGCGGGGTTTGCGAAACTCTCCGTTGAAAAGGCTCGCAAAACTTCAAAGGCGGCACTGGAAACAGGGGTCGTGGCAGCGTAGTCAAAATAGACACTTCTGGTCGGCGAATGACTCATTTCTCAGCGTTTTATCGTGCCCTGGGTGGGGGAACAAGTGTTAATCTCGGTGTTAAACTTATTAAGTGTAGCGTGTAACATATTGAGTTTAAACGATAAAACTAAGCATGACCCGCGACCTGCCGGATTCCTAACACCTTATGTCAAAAAACTAGACTCCTCGTTAAAAGTTGACTAATATAGTATGAAATATCGGGTGTGAAGGGGAAGGGTTTCATGATCAATTGGGAAGAGCTCAAGCATATACACGTTATCCGTAAACTCGAACAAGTCCTCGGACAGTGGTTCAGTACGGAGATTTTTTTCTTAGACGAACGCGGCAACGTGAAAAATTACGATCCGCTCGATCGTCAGCGAGAATTTCGCAACCCTCTTTGTGCGACCCTGCTTCCGAAGGAAGCCGGCCGCAAACTCTTGCTCGACGCCATGGTGCGGGCGAACGAAAAAGTTTTTGAATCTGGGAAAGGCCAACTCCAGCTCATGGGCCCTTGTGGTGTTGAGCGCGCCGTTGTTTCGCCGATCATGATTGACGGCGACTTCTTGGGCAGCGTTTACGCCTACAGTACGATCGAACGTGCACTGAATGAAACAGAGATTCAGTCGGCTCGTAAGCAGCTCGAAGCGTTGGGTGTCGAAGGCGATCTTTTCGAGCAGGCAGCTCATCGTCTCAAAGCAATTGATTCGCACGTTGTGAGTTACTTTTTGGAACTCGTCGACCTTGTGGCGCAAGAAATCGTTGCGTTTCATACCGAGATCACGAAACGTGAAGCTCGCATCGACGCACTCAACAGCCAGCTGGGCACACGTTACAGTTACGATCAAATGATCGGTAAATCCAAGCCGATGCAACAGATCTATGGGCTTCTCGATAAGATCAAGAATTCAGATTCTACAATTTTGATTCAAGGTGAAAACGGAACTGGTAAGGAGCTCATCGCACGCGCTCTTCACTACAACTCTCTCCGCAAAGACCGTCCGTTTGTAACTGTGAACTGCTCCGCATTCAACGAGAACCTGTTGGATAGCGAGCTGTTCGGACATGTTAAAGGGGCATTTACGGGGGCTGTCCGCGACAAGAAAGGTCTTCTTGAAGCGGCAAGTGGGGGCACGCTGTTCTTAGACGAAATCGGCGACATGTCGCTCGCAATGCAGGTCAAACTGCTGCGCGTGTTACAGGAAGGAACGCTGACTCCCGTCGGAAGCACGGAACTTCGCAAAGTCGACGTTCGGGTGCTGGCAGCGACGAACCGAGATCTGAAGGGAATGGTCGAAGAGAACGCATTCCGCGAGGATCTCTATTATCGTATCAACGTGATCAATGTGTTGGTCCCGCCTATGCGCGATCGCAAAGAGGACATTCCGATCTTGATCGACCACTTTGTTCAGAAGGGTTGCAAAGAGAAGAACCTTCCTCTCAAACAGCTCGCAAAACGAACAATGGAAAAGATTTTTGATTACCCTTGGCCGGGTAATATTCGAGAACTTGAGAACGAAATCGAGCGCTTGATCGTGCTTTCAGGCGATGAAGTGCGCATTACTGCCGACATGCTTTCGCCTCGTATTCGTGACTTTGGTGCGAATGCTAAGGTTCAAGGCGTGCGCGTATCAGGAAAACTCAAAGACGCTCTCGAAGAACTCGAGCGCACCATGATTCGCGAAGGTCTTCGGCGCACGAAGTGGAATAAGTCGCGGCTCGCAAAAGAGCTCGGTATTTCGCGTGCGGGTCTTATTATGAAGGTCGAAAAGTACGGCCTGGATAAACGTAAGATTCTCGCTGGTCGCGTGGATGCGATCGCAGGCGGCATGGGTGATCCAGCTGGTCTGACAGTCGCTGATTCTGACGATTCGTCGAGTTCCGACGGCGGCGAAGTCGCTTAAGCGCTTCGATGAGGACACGCCCTAATCACCAAAAAGTTCAAGACCAAACGGGTAGCGCCACCCATCGTACTTTGTACGTGATCGTCCTTCGGGAAGATCCGATGTCATGAAGATACGAAACTGAATGCCACCCAGGAGTGCCGGCTTCGGGCTTAATCCGCCGCCCGACTGGACAAAGTGGGCCGAGCTTTCGAGTGCGATGTGAAAAAAAGGCACCACCCGCCATAGAAGTCCAAACTCCCCCTCGAGAGCGATCGCTCCGGGCGCCAGCGCAAAAGCTCCACCCACTTGCGGTGTCGAAATCTGACGAAAGACAATGGGCGTCGCTCCGCCGC
The DNA here is from genome assembly GCA_964549505.1 of uncultured Oligoflexia bacterium. Classification (GTDB taxonomy): domain Bacteria; phylum Bdellovibrionota; class UBA1018; order UBA1018; family CAZJVD01; genus CAZJVD01. Next base: position 106,281 of record CAZJVD010000003.1, on the reverse strand, counting down.
CAAAGTAAAATCTCGGGCTTTCGAGTCGAAAGAACGCATAAGTCGGTGTGTACGCATAGGTGATCTGGTCGCGTGATGCCGAAATGTAAGTTTGTCTGAGACCTAGATGAATCTGAAGAAGCGCTTCCTGACCCTCACGCGCTAAATTCTTGGCGACGAGTAGGTTCAGTCCATAGCCCATGCGGGGGGCACTTGGAACGCGGGTTCCAAAAAACCCTTGGGCTTGATTGACAAGAGCGCCGCCGCCACCGAACTCATAGTACCAGCCGCCGGCCCAGGAAGAACGGCCCACACTGAACGAGACCGTCGCAAGCACGAATGCTGGGATCGAAAAATACAGGTTTTTCCAGCGCGGTTGCACGTACACAGTCTAGCAGACGAGAGCTAGCCTCGCGCAGACAAGGCTTTGACGGCGCGTTCCTTGGAGCCCGTGTAATCGCACAACGGGCGAATCAAGCGATTGGCTTCGGCCTGTTCCATGATGTGGGCACACCATCCTGTGATACGAGCGATCACAAAGATCGGCGTGAACATGTCGATGTCGAAACCCATGAGGTAGTAGGCGGGGCCAGCCGGAAAATCTAGATTTGGATGGATGTTTTTCTGCGCGACCATTTCCGCTTCCAAGACATCCGAGATCTTTGTCCAGCGCATATCGCCCTTAACTTCGGCCATCTTTACGGCATACTTTTTCATCGTTGGAACGCGCGAGTCACCGCTCTTGTAAACACGGTGTCCGAATCCCATGATGGTTTTCTTCGTCGCAATGGCATCGGTGATCCAGGCCTTAGCCTTTGCAGGATCGCCGATTTCTTTCAGAACGTGCATGACTTGTTCGTTTGCTCCGCCATGCAGCGGACCTTTGAGTGATCCGATCGCGCCCGTTACGGCGCTGTGGAGATCGGCCTTACTCGACGTGATCACGCGAGCGGTAAAGGTCGACGCGTTGAACCCATGTTCCGCGTACAAAATCAGCGAGACGTCGAAAGCACGAACAACCTCTTTGGCTGGGACTTCGCCGAAACACATGTGAAAAAAGTTTTCCGAAATCGAAAGATCCTTGCGTGGCGGTATCGGAGATTTGCCCTTTCGGCAGCGGTAGTCATTTGCGACCACCGTCGGAATCTTTGAAAGCAGCGAGATCGACTTACGAAGGTTGGTTTCGTGATCGGACTTCCACATCTCGGTCTCTTCCATGCCGAGATAACTCACGCCTGATCGGACAGTGTCCATCGGATGCGCACTCTTAGGATAGAGAGCGATGGACTTCTTTAGACTATCCGACAGATCGCGCTGACCGCGTTCCTTTTCGGTAAAAGCTGCAAGTTGATTCTTTGAAGGAAGATCGTCGTGCCATAGGAGATATGCGACTTCCTCGAAGGTACAATTCTCAGCGAGATCCTGCACCTTGTAGCCGCGATACACGAGTGAGTTGATCTCAGGCATAACCTTCGAAACCTTAGACTCGTCGACGACAACACCATCGAGGCCTTTTTTGATCGTCGTATCGGTTGTTGGGGACATTGGAACCTCCTTCAGCAGTGGCTGCTATATTTTGAAATTAAAAACCTTCTGGTCAAACTGATTATACGCCTCGTACTGAACGAGTTCGTAAAGTCGTTGACGGGTCTGCATCTTGCTCACAACAGTTTGTTGCGAACCCTTTTGGTGAATTTCGCGCAAGCCGTCTTCGATCGCTTTCATAGCCAAACGAAGTGTCGTCACAGGGTAGATGACGAGTCGGGCGCCAGCATTTTCAAGTTGTTCGGCCGTGAAGAGTTCCGATTTACCGAACTCCGTCATGTTGGCTAAGATCGGAACCGAAACAGCTTTCGCAAACTTTTCAAACTCGCCGAGATCTTTGAGCGCTTCGGGAAAAATCATCTCAGCGCCAGCGTCGATATAGGCTTTCGCTCGATCCACCGCTTTTTCAAAACTCTCCACGCCACGAGCGTCCGTGCGTGCGATCAAAAGAAAATTTGGATCACGCTTGGCTTCCGCAGCTGCGCGAATCTTCTGAACCATCACAGCTTGGTCAACCAGTGCTTTACCGTCCAAGTGTCCGCAGCGCTTTGGATTGATCTGATCCTCAATATGACAGCCAGAAAGACCAGCTTCCTCGAGTTCCTGGATCGTGCGCGCAGCGCTCATGGGTTCGCCAAAGCCTGTATCCGCATCGACGATCGTCGGTAATGTCGTCACGCGTGCGATCGCGCGTGCGCGCGAACTGACTTCCGAGAGTGTTGTTAGCCCGACGTCAGGTAGTCCTAGGTCGTTCGAAAGAACAGCGCCCGATACGTAAACGCCGTCAAAACCGATCTCTTCGATCAGCATCGAGACGAGCGGCGTGAAAGCCCCTGGCACGCGAAGAATCTTTCCCGTCTTAAGTCGCTTTCGGAACTGCGCGCGTTTTTCGGTAGCGGTGACTTTGTTGAACAACATGTTTAAAAGATCCCACGCTGATCGCGTTCAGCACCTTTGAGTTTACCGCGAGGTAATTCGACCGTGAGATCGAAAAGCTCTTCGGCTTTGAGTTTCGGAAGGCGTTCGGCCACCGAGAGGAAACGATCTTGTTCCGACGATGGTAAGAATTCTTCTGTGAGGGTTTTAAACTTATGAATGTATTCTTTGCGACCAAACGGGCGTGCGCCGTAAGCATGCGCATTGGCGACGGACATTTCATCAACGAGCTTCTCGCCGTTCTTAAAGATGATTTCGATACGCGCACCAAAAGCTTTCTTTTTTGGATCCTCATCGTGATACCGCTTGGTCCAGTCTGCGTCTTCGACGGTGGAGATCTTATTCCAAAGTCGAACGGTCTCCGGCTTTCCGGCGCGTTCGGGTAGGTAACTTCGAACGTGGTGCCATGCCCCGTCTTCGAGCGCCACCGCAAAAATATACATGATGCTGTGATCGAGCGTTTCGCGCGAGGCTTTCGGATCGAACTTCTGTGGATCGCCGGAGCCTGTCCCGATCACATAGTGTGTGTGGTGGCTGGTGTGGATCACGATCCGGTCAATGTCTTCGAAGTTTCCGACCTTCGTTCGCATGCGGAACGCGAGATCAATCAGCGCCTGCGACTGGTACTCGGCGGAGTGTTCTTTTGTGTAGGTTTCCAAAATCGCGCGTTTGGGTTCGCCGAGTTCTGGAAGAGGAACCGTGTAGCGTCCCTTAGGGCCATCGAGCATGTAGGCAATCACGCTGTCTTCGCCTTCATAGATTGGCGATGGAGCGCGTTCACCGCGCATACAACGATCGACGGCTTCGATCGATAGCTTTCCGGCGTGCGCCGGCGCGTAGGCTTTCCAGCTCGAGATTTCACCTTTGCGTGACTGCCGGGTTGTAAAGCTCACGTGCAACGCTTGCTGAATCGATTGATAGATCTGTTCCGTGCTGAGTCCTAACATCGTTCCGATGCCCGCAGCGGCGGCGGGACAGAGATGCGCGATATGATCTTTCTTGTGCTTGTGTAGACAGATGCCTTTCACGAGATCGACATGGATCTCGTACGCTGTCGCTGCTCCACGAATAACGGCGGCGCCGTCGCGTCCGGTCTGCTGAGCCACAGCGATAATCGGTGGCAGGTTATCGCCCGGGTGCGAATAATCTGCGGCGAGAAACGTATCGTGCATATCGAGTTCGCGAACAGCTGTGCCGTTGGCCCATGCAGCCCACTCGCAGTCAAAGCGTTCGGATTTTGGGAGACCGAAAACGGTTGCGCCTTTGGTGCGTGGATGACCGAGTGCCATGAGGCGTGCGGTCATTACAGGACCACGGTTGATCGCGGCGATGGCAACCGCGGCGTTATCGATCACGCGGTTGACAATCATGTCTTGAACATCGTTTGGAACGGGCGTGGTGTCGGTTGCTAGCTGCGCCAGCTTCCAGGCAAATTGATTTTCTTTAGGCAAAGGTTCTTTGGATGGGTAGACGCGGATTTCGTGATTGCGCATGTACTGTTTGTTAACACTCGGATTTTCGGGTGGCAACGCTGTGTTTAATATGGAAACTTTAGGGCGTGACCTTATTCTTCATTTTGGGTGTGCTTGCTGCGGTGGTCTATTGGATGGTCGGTGGTGGTCGTCCACCGCGAAAGCGTGCGGGCGAAATCATACAGCTCCACTCTCCTGAATCATCACCGCGAACGACCGTACGTGTTCTTTCTTGGAACCTCGCTTATGCACATGGTGAGGGTTCGGCGGGGCCTGGATACCAGGTCAAAGATTTCAGAACATACACGCAGACGCTGCAGAGAATGGCGAGCGTGATTCGAGAGGCGCGTGCCGACATTGTTCTTCTCCAAGAGTGCGACTTTAACGCGAATCGCAGTCAGAGTATGGATCAGCTCTTGTTTTTGCAGCAAGCAGCTGGGTTTCCGCAGAGTGCGCGTGCGCTCACGTGGGAAGCTGGTCATATCCCTTATCCCTACTGGCCTCTGCGAGCGCAGTTTGGTCGTATGAACTCAGGCGGAGGCGTCCTCAGTCGGTTCCCAATCACACTCAATCATGTGACTCTTCTTGATAAGCCCGCAGCGATGAAGTGGTTCATGAAGCCGTTTTATCTCTATCGCTTCAGCCAAGAGGTGATGGTTCAGATCGGTCAAGACAACTATTGGTTTGTGAACAATCACTGGGAAGCGTTTGAGCGTGAGTGCCGTAAAGGCCATGCTGAAAAAGTCGTGCGCTTGATCGAAAAGAATCCGGGCAAGGTGATCGCGTTTGGTGGGGACCTCAACACCATCCCGCCTCATGCGAAGGTGCAACATGGGTTTCCAGGGATTGAGTTTGAGGACTATCGTGGCGACGAGACATGGAGTGTTCTGAGTCAGATGAAAGGTTTCCGCGAAGCGATTCCGATGCAGGACTACGACGCGAACGAATCAAAGTATTTTACGTTTCCCGCGCATGCGCCGGATCGTCGGCTGGACTATCTTTTTGTTCGAGACGAATGCGCGATTAAAAGCTTTGAGATCTTAAGAGGTGAAGCGCTTTCGGATCACTGTCCGATTGTGGCTGAAATCGCGTTGGGATACCCTCGGAACGGGCCTATTCCAGCTACGCTTTGAAAGCGGCCTAGGTGGACTTTTTTTCAGCAAACTCCGCCAAAAGCGCCTTGTGCTGCTCGGAGTTCAAGATCTCTTTCCATGCTCCGCGCGCGGGTTCTTCGTCGACGAGAACTTCGGTCTTCACATCCCGTATTCGCGCTGCTGATTCGATAACGATCGCGGGATCAAGAGAACCATCTTCGAGGGCGTGCTGACAAACTTGATAGGCCTTTCGGGCCGCAGCTTCTGTTCGGTAAATTAAGAGATCACATCCGGCCTGGAGTGCCAGCAAGGGGGCTTTGTCGGCCGCAAAATGATCGGTGATGGCCTGCATTTCGAGATCATCGCTGATGATGATTTTCGAGTAACGCATCTGTTCTCGTAGATGGGTTTTTAGGATCGTGGGTGACAATGTTGCAGGAAACTTGGGATCGAGTCCGCGATGGATCACGTGCGCGATCATGACCATGCTGCATCGAGATTTGAACGATCGCACAAACGGTCGCCATTCGCGCGATTCGAGTGTTTTGACATCCGTTTCTACGGACGGGAGAGCAAAGTGCGAATCTTCGGAGGTGTCTCCGTGTCCTGGAAAATGTTTCACGCACGGTTGCACGCCCTGAGTGACATGTCCTCGAACAATGGCGGTTACCAGTTTGGTCACCACAGCTTCGTCCGAACCGAAAGCGCGATCGCCAATCACAGGATTAGCAGGGTTCGTAAGAATGTCAGCCACAGGCGCAAAGTTGACGTTAATGCCCACGGAACGAAGTTCGCGTGCCATGAGCTCACCCAGTTCAAAAGCCAGTTTCGGAGAGTCGATGCGACCTACCTGAGCGCCGGTTGGAAGGCGCGAAAATGGATCTTTGAAACGCTGAACGCGGCCTCCTTCTTGATCCACGGCAATCCAGAGTTTTGAGTCGCGTCGGCAATCCTGAATGGACTGTGTGAGTTGCCAGAGCTGGTCTGGATCCTTGTAGTTCTGCGTGAATAGGAGAACTCCGCCGATCCCAGCCTGGGACAGAAAAGCGGACGAGTCATCGGAGAGGGTTGTCCCCTCGATGCCGGTCATAAAAAGTTCGCCGAGTTCCTCTTTTGCTTGGTCGATATTCGAACCAACGTTCATTAGGGCGTGTCCTCATTTGTTATGACCGCTCGCGAATGGCAGTTCGACCCCAGTCTGAGGCGCGAGAAGCGAAGTGTACTCTTGGTACTCGAGCGACGAGGAACGAAAGAATGGGGTCGAACTGCCTTCGCCCAAAGGGTTGAAGCGTATTTTAGATATGGCATCGTCACTCCTCCTCGATTTAGAACCACTAAATCGTCGTCGTCGTTCCTCGCCTTATCTAAAATACGCTTCAACGAGCTGGTCATAACAAATGAGGACACGCCCTAGTGTTGAACAGTATAAACGGACTCTTGAGTGGGAGCAATTGGTTCGGCACTCAATCGAAAGACTGCGGAGATCGAGATCATGATACCGACCGTGCCGATGCCGAGAATCCACGGTGCTTCGAGAAGATACTCTTGTCCTTGCGCGAGCAGTGTGCCCCACGACAGTACATCGGGACTGAGACCTAGCCCTAAAAAGGAAAGAGCGGATTCGGTCATGATGGCCGCAGCGACAGCCGCTGGAAATTTCGCGCGCACGACTCCAAGAAGGCTTGGTAAGATATGCCGTCGAAAGATCTGTAGTCCGTTGGCTCCCAAGTTCCGCGAAGCGACGACAAACCCCTGACTGCGTGCCATCACGGCAGTTTCACCCATAATGAGAGCAAGACCGGGGAATCCGGCTGCCATGAGCGCAACGAGAACGCCTAAGAGACTCTGTCCATAAACCGCGCCGAGGGCCATTCCCAATACAAAGAATGGAAACGCGTTGATCGTGATCATGATGCGTTCAAGCAAGAGACGCATTCGTGGACCCGCGGCAATCAGGCAAACCGAGAAAATCAGCGCTGCGAGTGCGGCAAGCGCGATCGAAACCAACGAAAGTCCTAGACTCAGTGGTGCACCTTCAAGAAAGAGTCTCCAAACGGGTCGGCCGAAGGCATCGAAGGAAGGTCGAAGCGTGTGGTCGAGAGCCCAGGGTGCCGGAAAACGTTTTGCGAAAAAAGCGCCACCGATCAAGAAAGACAACCACGCGATCGAAAGCCACCGACTCATGATGTCGCTCGTTCCGGGTAAAGAACGGTTCGGATACTTCGACCCAGCCACATACCGCAAAACGAAAATGCGATCGCAAGTCCCAAGACGGTTTCAATGACTGGAAAATCACGAGCGTAAACAGCGTCGATGAGCAGTGTTCCGAGGCCGGGACGATGGAAAATCACTTCGACGAGAAATGTGCCGCCCAAGAGGCCACCCAACTGCTGACCCCAAAACACGGCGAGGGGACCCACGGATGGCCAAAGTAAGTGTCGAACGATCACACGCCATTTTGGAAGGCCACGAACGCGGGCTGCGGCCCAAGCGCCCTGATAAGGGGTCATGCGTGTCCCTGTTTCAGCGAGCTGTGCAGAGGTCAGGCGCGTCCACGTCGGAGCAAAATGAAAAGCGAGAGCGAGGGCCGGCAACGCAATCGAGTCTCCGAGATCGGCCCAGCCCAATCGAAAAGAAAAGATCACGATGAGAATGAGGGCCAGTGCCGGAAAAGGGATCGGTCCCGTGAGTCGGGTAAAGGCGTCCACGGCTGCTGCGATCCTGCGTCGCCACGACGGGTTTTCAAAAAAGAACGGGAGACTCGCGAGTAGTAAACTGAGGAGAAGTGCCGCGAAGAAACCGGCAACCGCCATGACCGCTGTCGATCCAAGTCGCGATAGGATCAGCGAGCTCACCGAGGTTCGCTTGAGAAGCGAAGTGCCCCATTGGCCAGAGAAAAAGTTCCATGTTCCGTGACCGAGCCGGCTTAAAACGGATCGGTTCAAGTCGAGCGCTTCACGGAGAGCAGCTTCCGAGAACGAACCGCCGAGTTCGTCCATCAAAATGTCGACGGGATCTCCTGGGATCAAGAAAATTAGAAGACGGGAGAAGGACCAGCAAACGAAAAACGCCACGAGCCAACTCCATCGCTTCATTGCTGCGTGAACTTTCTTGCCTCCGCTTCGGGTACTTCGACAACGGTTCGTCCAGTTTTTGAAAACGTATAGCGCACGGGATAGCCTTCGGGTTTTACGTACCAGACCGATGGCTGCCCCTGAAACTCAACGCTGTACTTTGCCGTGCCCGTTGCTCGAGCGAGATCGTCGAGTGCTTCCGCGCGCACGCGTCCTGACATAGGTTGAAAACGGCGATCGACGCTATCCTCGGCAACCGCATAAAAAGAAAACCACTTGTTCACGCCCTTTTTAAGAGGTGCGGTCACAGCGGTGTCAGGAACATCTGTTTTCTTTGAGAGCCAATAGGGAAAGAGCGAAACAAAGATCGTCCCTTTAGGGAGCGATTTTCGAACCGGGGGCATCTTTCGTCCACTGATAGTTCCCGTGACCACCAGCTTGTTTCCATCGACTTTTCCATCGAGTTGATCTTCGGTCTGGCGATATTTTCTGACAAAACTAAAACTCAAGGGCGCGACAGAGCTGTCGGACTTTGAATAGATACCCAGGTGCTCCTCGTTGAGAAAGCCATCCTCGCGTTTCCAAACGTGTGCTTGATAGAAAACACGCCCATCGCTTTCGGTCTTTACGGTCTCTTGAATCGCGGCGGTGACCAGCGACGTTGTTCCCTGGTCAGTCTGCATGAGATACCAGCGGTCCCAGTCCGCGGTTGCGGTACTCGAGAGAAGCAGAAGTAAGAGGAGCGGGTAGAGTGTTTTCATTTCAAATCGAGTCGTCGTTGTAACACAAAAGCGAGGACGGCCCCACCGAGGATCACGGTCCATAAAATGTAGATCCAAAGCAGAATGATTGGCACGGCGCCCAGACTCCCGTAGATCTTGTTATAGGCCACGACACGTGTGACGTAGAGGCCGTAGCCCATTTTCGCTAACGTCCAACAGACCGATGTCAAAAGTCCGCCAATCAAGGGAGGGGTCCAGTTGACCTTTCGATTGGGAACCCATTTGTAAACCGCAAAGAACAATCCCCAGATCATCATGAATCCCAAGAATCCCTGCGGTAAAACACGCGTGAAGCTCAGGTTTGCCGACGAACTTGCGCCGAGCGCCGCAGCCATCGCGACAGGTCCGAGAGTGATGAAGAGCCAATAGGCCGAGATTCTTTGGAAGAATGTTCGTTGGATGGTCGCGTTCCAAATGCGGTTGATCGCTTTTTCAACCGACGACAAGAGGCTCAAGCTGGTGACGAGCAACCCGATCATTCCGCCCACTCCCATCGCGCCGGCGTGCGCTTTACTCACGAACTGATCAATGAACTGGAGTGCGACCTCGCCACTCGACTCGGCGAGATTAGCGATGATGAGTGGTTTGAACGAATCGTAGAGTTTCTCGAGGCCGCCGAACGCTTTGAAAATCGAGAAGCTGACAGCGAGCAGCGGGACAATCGACAGAATGGTCGTGTAGGCCAGACTCGAAGCCGCCATCAAAAGATTGCGCTCGTTGATCGTCACGATGGTTTCCTGCGCAACGCGTTTTACGGTCGACGCATCCAGTAGGGTCTTCATTGCTTTTAGAGAATGAAGCGCCTGAATCCACCGTGAGTTTTTCTTTGTCATAAAGGAAGTCGTTTCCTGGTTAACATGTTGATACGACTCACATACTGCCATCTTTTCAGGTCGCGAGTCCACTCCACGGGTTCGATTTAACATATCAAACTGGTATAGTATAAAAATCAGGCCTCTTGCGGATTCTGCCGAAGAGACCCTGAGGGGGTTCTATGGTCGCTCTGTATGCGGCATATGTCCTGATCTTTGGCGCGACGTTCAGCTTGTTTTTCATGCTGTTTCGCGAAGAAGTCTCGCGTGCGGCCGAGGAGAATCTCGAAGAGCTTCGGGGTCGTAAAGCGTCGGACCTGCTGGTTCGTGTCACGCGTCCTTTTTTCTCTCAGTATGTTGTCCCGCTGATCCGCGGCCGTCCATTTTGGGACAGCCGGCGCATCGAAATCAGGCGCAAGATCATCGCTGCGGGGTTGCGTGAGGAGCTCACGCCCGACGAATTCATTGCGTACAAGTTTTTTCTGATTCTGTTTTTTCCTGTTGTCCTGGGTGTTTTGCATGCCATGGATTTCATCGATATCAGTCCATGGATGATCGCATTTTCAGGAGTGGCCGGTTGGTTCTATCCAAACTTTTGGACCTCTCAACGCATCAAAGCTCGGCACACCAAGATTCGAAACGCGATGCCGTTCATTGTCGATCTGCTCGCTCTTTCAACAGAGGCAGGGCTGGATTTTATCGGTGCGATTCAGAAGGTCGTCGAAAAAGCTGTACCTAGTCCGCTCGTCGAAGAGTTGGAACAGGTGCTGAAAGAGATAAAAGTCGGTTCATCGCGGCAAGAGGCGCTTCGAGAGATGTCGAAGCGGATCGACATGACTGAAGTGAACTCCTTTGTCGCGATTTTGATATCGGCCGATCAGATGGGTGCACCGATTGGTCGTACGCTTCGTCAGCAGAGCGAGCAGATTCGAACAGAACGCTTTTTAAGAGCGGAGAAAGCTGGCGCCTTAGCGGCGCAGAAACTCATGATTCCGACGATTCTTTGTATCGTGCCATGCGTGTTCATCATGATTGGCGGACCACTCGCACTGACGTTTCTTGTTCCAGACGCGCAGTAGGAAAGCCGTATCGGCTGTTGAACTCATAAACTTGAGTCTGCATCAACTCTGGTACAATAGGGGAGACGCGTGAAAGTAGAACGGCTCATACGGATCATATCCCTAAAAAATCAAGCGGTTATTTCCGAAAAGTGTCATGTGGCGGAGTGCTTTTGGAATCGCCTCAAGGGACTGATTGGAAAGTCCACGTGGAGCCCTGGTGAAGGGATGCTCTTTCCGGAGTGTCGCTCGATTCACATGTGGTTCATGCGTGTTCCGATCGAGGTTGTTTTTTTGAACGAAGGTCGCGTGACGTCGTTGTGGCGTAACGTGAAACCTTGGCGACTTGTCCCTGTGGTGGATTTTCGAGCGCGTGATGTGCTCGAGCTCCCGCCTGGAACGATTGATCGTTCCAAGCTTGAGGTAGGGGACAGAGTCGAATGTTTAAGCTTACCGTAATTTCCGGACCCCTCGAGGGAAAGAGTTACAAACTCGAGGACGGAAAAAATGCAATCGGACGACAGTCGTCGAATGTGATTCGTATTCGTTCGACACGTGTGTCGAAAGTCCATTGTGTTCTCACGGTCAACGGCGACCAGATCGTTCTCGACGATCCAGGCAGCGCTAACGGTACATTCGTCAACGGCGCGCTGGTGAAGCATCGAGCGCTTCGTACAGGTGACCGCGTTTCTATCGGCGAAAATGTTTTTGAACTTCACGAAGCGAAGCGTTCGTCACGCGCTCCTTCTGAGTCATCGGTTGATCTTGATTATGGGGACGGTACGCGGGGTGGTGGTGTGGTCGTGCCCTTGCCGATACGTTCGGGGTTACCTTCATCGCTTCCTGCCCTCAGTGATACAGCGGCAAACTACACGCCTTCGACGGGGCCGGCTCCGGTTCCGACGGATATCAAAGGGCGAGTGCTGTGGTCGCTTGAGCACTACCTGATGCCGTTTTTCTATAGTCTTTTTCTGAAGCATGAGTGGCGTCAGATCGGTGTTTCTGTAGCGCTTGTGTTTTCCGTGTTCACGCTCTCGATCTCGATTGTTCCGATGATGACAGCGAGCCGCGAAGCACTTCGTGAGGAAGCAGCCAAGCGTGCGAAGTCAGCTGCTAAGCAAATCGCTACTCAGAACGCGCCGTTTTTGGCTCAAGATCAGGAAACAAAAACGTGGATTGGCAGCGCTGACGAGGATCTGACGATCAAGTTTGCTCTTCTGGTCGATCTTGAAAATAGAATCCTTGCTCCGAGTGGAAAGGCCAACCAGTACTTTGCCGCAGGGTCGGAAGCCGAAGTCAGTCTCAGGGCTGCAAAGGACTTTCGAGACGGCCGTGAGAAAGGAATCGTGAAAGTCGTTTCCGATACGGTTCTCGCTATCGAACCTGTCAAAGTCTTTGATCCGCAGAATGGACAGAACCGCGTTGCTGCGATGGCCATCGTTGCTGTCGATGTCTCGCTCAGTACGACGCCATGGGGAACCCTTTCTCTGATGTACGCAAACACGCTCGTGCTGGTGCTCTTGCTGGGCGCGATGGTGTGCTTTGTGATCTATCGTCTCACGCTCAAGCCGCTCGAGATTCTCAACGAAGACATCGACCGGGTGCTGCGTGGCGAGAGCTCAAAGATCAATCGTGACTTCCAGTTCTCGGAACTGAACGCTCTCTTCGATGTCGTGGAGGCGGCCCTCCAGCGCATACCAAAAGGCCAGAACGAGATCGCGACGCCTGGGTCTTCCATGCGACTTTTTGACTGGAGCGAGGTTCGTGGGGTTCTCGAAGTGTTAGCAGCTTCGCAGCCGCAGGCCGGAATCTTCGCACTATCGAGCGATAGCGCTGTCGAGTTTATCAATATGGCTTTTGAAGACATCAGCGGAATTCGATCGGAGACAGCGCTCGGACAACCACTCGCAAGTGTTTCACGGGATGGAGCTTTCACAGCACTCTGTGAGGACCTGCTCAAGCAAGTTCGCGCACGCAGTCTGATGGAGAGCGCTCCGTTACAGGAAGTTTTTGAGTTTGGGGGCGTGAACTATGGCGTTCGTGCTTCGGGCATCGGTCCCGAGGAACGTCGCGGTGTCGTGATCGTGTTTACGAAGGAGGATGCTTAAGGCAACTCATGAAGCGTGTGCTGAAATTCACAACACTTCCTGTGCCTCGAAAAGACGGTGAACAAGCCCGTCTTCGCGTTGTGACCGGTCCGGATCAAGGGTCGACGTTTGTTCTGACGGGCGGAAAGGCTACGATTGGACGGGCCGACGAGAACGATGTGGCTCTCTCGGATTTGCGCGCCTCTCGCGAGCATGCCGTGGTCGAAAAGTTAAAACTCGGCTGGCGGGTGCGTGACCTCGGTAGCGCTAACGGCATCTTTCATAATGGGCAACCGACGCGTGAAGCACGACTCCGGTCAGGACACACTTTTGCCGTTGGGGATACGCTCTTTGAGTTTCTTATGAGCGAAGAGAGCACACAGATGCTTCTCAGTTCGCCGGCTGCAAGTGTGGAGCGTCGCGAGCTCGAATCGCAGCACGAACGTGTTGCTCACGACGCCCGTGTACGAGCACTCACGTCCTTTGGTGGAGGGGCTCCTTTAAAAATTCCTTCAGTCGGTGGTGCCGCTCAGCGATCCGCATTGGTCAAACGATTGCCATTGATTGGACTGTGTATCGTCGCTGTTGCCGTCCTTCTGTTTATGCCCGACGACCATTCAGCACCCACGAAGACGCCCGTAAAAGCGGTGACGGGTATGGACGGTGATCTCGGTAGGGACGTCAGCCGTGAGATCGCCGCGATGGTTCCGAATCCTGAGATTCAGGACAAGGCCGAAAACTTTTTTCGTACGTCATTTCGTGAGTTTCGTGAGGGAAACTACCTTCGCGCCAAGACGGGTTTCGAGACAGTTCTCCAGATTTATCCACAGCACTCTCTCGCACGGATCTATCTCAAGCATTCCGAGAATAAGATTGGCGAAGAGGTAAAGTTTCATCTCGATCGTGGTCGCAAGAGCGCATCGGCCGGCAGGTCCAAGGAAGCCCGCATGCACTTCGAGGCTGTCCTTCGCCTTCTGTATCGCCAGCCGTCGCACCCTGATCTGATCGAGGCCCGCGATCATCTCAGCAAGCTCGACACAAAGAAGCGAGGAAGATCATGAGCACGCGCAAGATGATCGTTCGCGTTCTGAAGTCGGGCGAAGTGGTCACGCAGACAGAGTCGTCAGAACGAAGCTTGGTTTTTGGAAGATCACAGGATTGTGATGTACGCGTCGACGATCCAGCAGTTTCTCGTCGACACGTACGCATGGTGCTCGCGGACGACGGCGTAGCAGTCGAAAAGATCAGCGACTTCGGCGTGCTTCAGTACGAAGGCGCGGAGATCACAAGTGTCGTGATTCCGAGCGGCGGTCGGGTACAGATTGGTGTTTACGAACTGGAAGTCAGCTGGGAAGGCGCGGCAGCGCCCTCCGAGATGCCGGTGCAGGACTCATCATACGAGGACTTGGGACTTGATGTTGCACCTGTTCCGATCGCTGACATCGTCGCACAAGTGGCACCGGCGCTCGAGGCTGCTCCAGCGCCCGCAGAAGAGCAGCAGGCGAAGCCACCTCTTGATGAGATTGCGATCGATATCGACGACGGCGGACTGGAGATCGAAACATTCGCATCGGCGGCACCCGTCACTCCGCCAGAGTCACCGGCAGAGTCGTCACCCGAATCGCCACTTGCTTTAGGTGACGAGCCGACAGCAATTTTATCCGATACAGAAGTTCGGGAGCTGGATCTCGATGCGCAACCGGCGCCGGCAGAAAGCACGAACGCAGAGCCACCTCCGCTCGAAGAGCCAAAAAGTTCGATCAATCTTGAGAATCTGGAAGAGCTTTCTGGTGATTCGGCGATCAAGGAAGTCAGTGCTCCAGCCATCACGTTGGCCTCCTTGCTTAAGGCCGACTCGGGTGGTCCCGTCGAAATCAGCTCACCTCTTGGAAGTGGTGCGAGTAGTGGTGGAGACCTAGCGTTTACTCCGATCAAAGGAAAAACAGGTCCTGCTTCGACATTGGGAATGCCCCAACAAGAACTTCCAGCAGAAGCGTTTCAGAACACGGGCGCCAGCGGACCGAGTAGTTCGGGTACCGCCGTCGGCGGGACTGAGGCCAAGACACGCGTCACTGCGAATAGCAGAGTGCGCATGTGCCTGGTTTTCAAGTCCGGGGAAGCGAACGTCACGGAATACGAGATTCGCACGGCCGAAGTAGTGATCGGTCGGAGTCAGTCGTGTGACATCGTGATCGAAGACAAGAAGTCTTCGCGTCGTAACACGGCGATTCGTCGTGATGGGTTGCGCTTTTGGATCCGAGACTTGGATTCGGTCAACGGCACTTTTGTTAACGATGAAAGAATCACTGAGCGCGAACTGAACGGCGACGATCGCATCAGGATCGGTGATACCGAATTTGAGTTTAAAGTTTTCCAAGTTGCTTACGAGAGTCGTGAAGCTGACTTTCCAGCCGTTCGAACGAGCACTTTTTCTCAAACCCGTGCGTCCGGGCAGGGATTTGGTCAGGCGATCGGAAAAACACTCACGCGTGGTTACGTTCCGCCGAGTGCGAACGATCCCCTTGCGCCGCCACCTTGGCAGGGCGGAATTCCTGCGGGAGTGACAGGTGGAAAACCGCCGGTTGGGTTGCTCGCAAAATTCCGAGCCATGCCGCCGAAGCGCCGGATTCTTGTTGTCCTTGTCGTGTTCACAGCGATCTGGATTGGACTCGACGAGATGGGTCCGAAAGGGACAGGCTCCAAGACCCCTCAACAGAAGAAAGAAGCAGCCGTGACGAAAACATTTGATAGCCTCACGGCAAAAGAAAAAGAGTTCGTTGAACGCCAGTACACACTTGGGTTTGATCTCTATCGCAACCAAAAATATGACGAGTCTCTCTTTGAGCTTCGTCAAATCTTCAAGCTCTTGAACGACTATAGAGACGCGCGCGATATCGAGCGCTATGCCTTGAAAGGGCAAGAGATTTTAGCTCAGAAGCAGGCCGAGAAGCGTAAAGCTGAAGACGAAGAGAAAATCAGATCTCAGGTTGATGAACTTCTCGTTGAAGTGGATCAAGCCATGGCCCAGAGCGACTTTGAAAAGGCCATTGCGCTCTTTTCACAGGTGCTCAAGCTCGATCCTGAGAATGAAAAGATTGCAAAGTATCAGGCTGCCATCGAGGCTTATCAGTCTCAGAGGAAACTCGAGAACGAGCAAGCGCTTGCTAAAGCTGAAATCAATAAGAACGCTACCGTCATTTTGCGCGAAGGAGCTCGTCTGGCGGCTCAAGATCAGTGTCATGCAGCCGTTAAAAAATACCGTTCCGTCCTCGAAGAGCTTGGTGTTTCCGATCCGAAGCTTCTGAGCAAGGCAAAGGCCGGTATTCAGTCCTGTCGTGATCGCGTGTTGGCGGCTGTGACGCCTATTTTAGGGCAAGCGACGGAAGCCGAGGGTGCTGGTCAGATTCAAGAAGCTTTTGGTCTCTATCGCAAAGCTGCTGCGATCGATCCGGGAAACTCTCAAGCGCTCAAGGGTATGAACCGCCTGCGTGGTACGATGACCGAGATGGCGCGTGCGCTGTATACTGAAGCGGTGCTTGCTGAGAGTCTGAGCGACTTTGACGATGCTAAGGGTAAGTACGAGCAGACCCTTAAGCTGGTTCCCGAAGATGACATCTATCACCAGCGAGCGAGGCGAAAGCTCAGCCGCTTTACGGGTCTGATGGATCGTACGGACATGGGGGCGGACACGAGGGCCAACACCGGGGCCGACAAGGTGGGCAATTGAAGTCGTCGATCGCCGTCCAGTGGATGCATGTTCTTGGAAAGCAAGGGCGTGCTCCGGTTCTCGAAGATCTTGTCGTCTGTGATCGCGAGTCCGGAGTGTATTGCGTTGTCGATGGAATGGGTGGAGCTCACGGTGGTGTCGAGTCCGCGCGTCGAACCGCCGATGCTGTTTTTGATTTTCTGAAGAGAAAGTCAGGCGATAACGATGCGACTTTACCTTTTTGGATGGATCCACGTCGAAGTCACGAAGAAAACCTACTGACGAATAGTCTGTTCTTTGCGGAGCGTTCGGTGCGGAGTTTTAATGACGCTCAAACGCGCGGTCGAAAAGGCGGTGCATCGGCGGTGATCGTGCAAGTCGACGAGGATCGTGCGTGGAGCGCTCGTGTAGGAACCGTTCTGCTGTCGTTGATCCGTGGAGGACAGACGGTGCAGACCTACGGACCGGAGTTGGATCAGCATGTGCGCACGTGGAATGTCCCGACTCAGTTTATAGGACAGGCGAAGCCGATCGTCCCGCTTGTCGAGCGTTTCAAAGTGCAGACAGGAGACTGGGTGGTGCTGGGTACGGCCGGAATGTCAGGGACCGTGCTCGCGGGACTTGCTTCGATTCAAGGATCCAATTCGGCGGCTCCTGACAGTGCCCGCTCGGAGCGCTTACAGCTCTTTTTTGAGAGTTTCGAACCGAAGGAAAATGTGTCGGGTGTGATTTTGGGGCTCTCGTAGTTAGACGCTTTGTGTCGTGTAAATTTAATGTTAAATATCAAATATTTAAAGCCATGAAAAATGTTGATAAAATAAGTCAGATATTGCTACACTGTAAGGTGGGGACACAGAGGGGTTTAAAGAACTCGAGTAAATCCGCTGACGCGCCGACAAGAGGGCTGAAAGCAAGGAGACTTGAACCGTGAGGAGAGGGGTTTTCAAGAAAATCCAGCGTTTGCTGCACGATCGTCGCGGCCAAACTCTAACGGAGTACATTTTGATTTTGTCATTGGTCGCACTCATCGCCATGAAATTCCGCACCGAGATTAAGAAGCAACTCGACACAGCTGTGCAAACGGTTGGCGGAAACATCAATTCGGTGATCAACGATACGAGTGATTAGGACACGCCCTGATGGATAAGGTTGTACGCAATCCAAAAGGGCAAGCGATTTTAGAATACATCTTCGTACTGTCCATCACCGTTGTCGTAGCGGTTGGAATGGCTAAGATTCTGCTCGGTGGTCTCGACCAGAGTGTTCTCGTGTTCGGAGGAAAGCTCGAGAAGCAACTCAAGTCAGGGAGATTGAGTCCGGGTGTTTGGGAAAACTAAGCCATCTATAATTCTCGAAAATCGTCACGACAACAGCTCAGGGCAAGCGATCCTCGAATATATTCTTCTGCTGGCGATTCTCACGGGTCTTGCGGGCTCTGTGATCCGCGCTTTCAAAGATTTTGGTATCGGCACGCGTCTTCGCGAAGGTCCGATGCGTTCGTTTAAAACCGTTTATCAATTTGGACATCCGAAGGCGTTGTCTCCCGATGATCCGGGCGGGCCGGCGTTTCATCCGCGCTTCGGTGGTGATGGAAACTTTCGGATCTTCATCAATCCGGGAAACGATCAGGGAGGGTCCTCAAATTGAAGCTCCCTCGGCGTAAAGAACTCGACACCCGACGACGTGCCGGACAATCGACGATCGAATTCCTTCTCGTGATTGGGATCGTTTTCGGTTTCGGTGTTTTCTACTATCAGTTTGCGGCGTTCTTGCTTTACGGAAACTACGCCCAGTACGCGACGTTCATGGCGAGTCGTGCGCTCACAGCGGGAGGGATCAATGCCGACGATCAGACGAAGCGCGCTGACGAGGTTTTGGTTCGCATGCTCCGTCAATATCCTACCGCACCTGGAAGTGACCGTTTTCCGGCGCTCGCACGCTCCGAAGGCGGCAATTCTTTCAGTGCCACGGCCGATGTAGGCGACGGTCCTGAAAAGGCCCAAGATCCGAACAACAAAGATTTTAGTTGGCAGGAGGGAGTCCGATACAAATTCAGGGGACGCCTGATTTTGGGTTTCTTAGGGGCCTCCCAAGGAACGAACGCGCTCGAGCTGACTTCAGAGTCTTGGCTTGGCCGCGGCCCCACGTTTGATGAATGCGTGGATTTCATGGAGTCGAAAGGGAGTATCGACAATGGTTGTTAGGTCAGTTTGTGCGGACCGACACGCGAAAAAATCGAAGGGTCGCCGAAGCGGACAGGCGCTCATCGAATTTCTCTTACTCTTTCCGGCCATGTTGGTCGTCACGATCTTTTTGCTTCGAGCAAACTCTGCTGCACAAGTTTCTGCCGTTAACCAAAAATACGCACGCGCTCAAGCCCTGTTTCTGGCTTACAACAGTCCCGTCTATCCCGAGCGACGTTTTCGAGAAAATCTCGAAGTCAGTGAGATGACGATGGGGGTCTCTGACGATCTCGCTGAACCCTCCTACGTTCCTGATGCAACCTCGATCAATCTGGCTCGCAAAGGATCAAAAGCTGCTGCTAACGATGACGCAAAAACGGAACCTGCGTTGCGTGCACGTGTCCGCGTTCGTGATTCGGTCACGCTCTGTACGCAGACCAATCTTGCTGTGGGTAACGAACCGAACCGCTCTTTCTGTCAGGGGATATCGCGATGAACAACCGGGCGCTCACACTGTCGGTGCTGATGGGGGTCGTGGCCTTCTTCTTCATCCAAAGCTATGTTTCGAGTATCGAACAAGAGGCTGAGAAAAAGTTCGGCACAAAAGTCCTTGTGGTCGTCGCGAAAAAAGATATTGGCGAAGCTCAGACCCTCGACGAAACGATGCTCACACTCAAAGCGATTCCTAAAAAGTTTCTGGAGCCATCCGCTATCTCGTTCGAAGCAAATGCCGAGGATCCTAGCGTCGCGCGCGACATGACGGCACTTTCTGGTACCGTGGCGCTCATTCCGATCTCGTCGGGCGAGCAGATCACTTACAACAAGATTACCGAAGCAGGACTCCGAACCGGTCTTTCGCCGCAAGTGACGCCTGGAAAGCGGGCCTTTTCTGTACCGGTGAGCGAAACAACAGGGGTGGGAAAACTCGTCAAGCCGGGCGACCGCGTCGATGTCGTTGCGGTGTTGTCCACCGGATCGGGCTCTCAGAACCAAACCGTACGAACGATTTTGCAGGATGTTCCGATCTTGGCGGTTGGTCGCAGTGTCACCAATAACGTTCCCCGTATCTTAGAGCGCCGTCCGGGCAGCAAGAACACATCAGTTCGCAATCTCAACGAATTTGACGGTTTCGCGTCGGTGACGCTCGAGATTGATCCAAGCGACACACAGATGCTTTCATTGATTTTAGCAAATCGAAACAATCTGATCACCTTGAGTCTTCGCAACAGCGACGATAACGAACGCATGGCTCTTGGTGGTGCGTCGATGCGCGACTTTGTCGGCGTCGAAACGCTTCCAAACAGTGCACCCACACGGACGCGGAGTCGTTGATGCTGACAGGGTGGGGGCTTAGTAAAACAAAATTCTGGATCGCGGCGCTGCTGATCGGAATCCTCGGAAGCCCGAAAGCGCTTTGGAGTGCGACCGAAAAAGATCCGTATCGTCGTAGCAAACTGACGAGCGACCGTTCCGAAGGGCAAGCCGATCGTCGCAGCCTGTTGATGGCAACCGGTGAAGACAAGGTCGTCGATCTCGACTTCGAAGCTAATGTCACCGCCAATGGGATCGCGATCGGAAACCCAAAAGTCGTTCTCACAACACTCGTTCGTGTCGGCGAAAAGAGGCAGCTTGTTTTTAAACCACTTGCAGACGGGCGAACGACGGTCACCGTTCGCGATGAAGAAGGCAACGTCCGCTTGATCTTTGCGGTCAACGTGACCGGCAGCAATCTTCTTACGAACAAGCGCGAGATCATGGATCTCACCAAAGATATCGAAGGAATTGACATTCGGATTGTCGGAAAAAAGATCATTATCGATGGCGAAGTCCTCGTTCCATCGGACTACGGTCGCATTCTCAACGTGACCGATCCGAACTATACGGACCTGGTTATCAATCTCGTCACACTTTCTCCCATCGCGATGCGGGCTCTAGCGCAACGGATTCAGAAAGATGTTTCGGTTTTCGCGCCGAACGTTTCGACTCGAGTCGTGAACGGAGCCATCTGGCTCGAAGGTACGGCGGATAGTATCGACGTGGCGAAACGCGCAGAGCGGGTGGCCGACCTTTACTTTCCCGAAGCAAAACCGGGAGAACCGATCGAGCGCAAGGATCCTTCTCTTAAGCGGCGTCCGCCGCGCAGTCCGGTTCAGAACTTCATTGTGATCAATCCACCGCCGCCGCAGAAGCAAGAAAAACTCGTACGCGTGACCGTTCACTTCGTCGAACTGCAAAAAGACTACGGCAAGTTCTTTGGTTTTAAATGGCAGCCCGGATTTACGGCGGATCCGACGATTCAGATCGGTACGACGGCCGCTGGTGCAGCTGGGTCCTCAGAAGGGTTTAACTTTACAGCGACGATCTCAAGTTTGTTTCCGCGACTCCAGAGCGCACAGAGCGCGGGTTACGCGCGCATCTTGAAAACGGGAACGATCATGGTTCGCAGTGGCAAACCGGCGAAACTTGCTGATCAAACGGATATTCCGTTTACACAGACGGCCTCGAACGGGCAAGTCGTCTCGTCGACCGCTGGCGTAGGACTGTTGCTTTCGGTGACGCCGCTGATTCTCGGTGAGAGCGAAGACATCGAGATGGATCTCATTCTCGAACAGTCGAACCTCGGTCCGAAGGCATCGGGCGGAGTTCCAACGACGTCCACGCATCGAGTGGAAACCAAGCTCTACGTTCAGAACAAAGAGAGTGCGGCGGTGGCCGGCTTGGATTCTCAAGACGTGCAAACGAACTTCAACAAAGACGATCCGAACGCAACGGCCTCAAACAGTCCGAACACCTCGCCGTTGTTCACACTTCTGCGATCGAAGAGTTTTGATAAGAAAAAGGCGCAGTTCGTGATTTTCGTCACGCCGCAAATCATCGAGAGTGCGTCGCAAGGCACGGAAGATCTCAAGCGGAACTTTCGCGTCAAGGTGGATTGAGAGGACGCGATGGCTGGTCACATTATTGCCATCGTTGGGGGTAAGGGTGGAGTTGGCAAAAGCGTTTTTGCTGCCAATCTCACGCTGGCGTACGTTAAGAACTTCCGTCAACGTCCGTTGATCATCGATCTCGATTTTCAGAGTTTGGGCGACCAAAATCTGATCTTAGGTCAGACCTCTCCAAAAACCATTGTCGATCTTTCGAAGCTTCAGACGCAGGCGCTCGATCCGAAGTCGCTCGGACCGTTGCTTGCCAACAGCTCACAGGGTTTCAGTTTTCTGAGCGCGCCTCGCGACGTTATTGCGACACGCGATCTTGATCTTGATGGGCTTGGAAAAGCGCTCAAAGGCATTACCCAAGTGTTTCCTCTTGTCGTGATCGACTGCGGTAGTTCGATGGATGCCGCGACGATGAAAGCACTCGAACATGCGACCGCAATCTTTGTGGTCACGAGCTGCGATATTATTGTCCTCAACCAGACACGCCGAATTCTCAGCAAGATTCAGGAACTGCTTTTTCCTCCTGAGATGGTCCAAGTCGTGGTCAATCGCTATACCGAGGGGTCGATCGTGTCGTTGCCGATCGTGCAGAAGAACCTCAATCGCCAAGCGTTTGCTGTGATTCCGGAAGAGGCTGGAACCTGCGAGAACGCACTGGCTAAGAACACGCCGTTTGTCGTGGGTGCACCAGGGACTGCTATCGCACGTGCCTACAATGATCTTGTTCGTAAGATGTTTCAGTCCAACATGCTGGATAAGCTCGCAACACTGAAGAAGCCGTCGGGACTATCGGCCCAGCTTCAAGCAGCACAGGCACAGTTGGCCGCCGTGATTCCGATTGACTCAGGGAGTGGGGGAGGGCTGATCCGAAGCCGTGCAGCCGCTCTTGATCCGTGGACGGCGATGAAGATGCGAATCCATCGAGCGCTCGTCGACAAGATGGATCTCAAGAAAATGACCACTGACTTCAACGACGAAAAAGAGCGTGCTGTTCTTAAAGAGAAGACGAATCGAACGATTTTGGAAATCATCAGCACCGAAGACACGGGCTCATTGCTCACCACGCGCGAACTCAAGGCGCAGATGGCGAAGGAAGTGCTGGATGAAGCGCTCGGTCTTGGCCCGCTTGAGGATCTTCTTGGAGACGACTCCGTCACTGAAATCATGGTCAATGCGCGCGATCAGATTTACGTCGAGCGAAGCGGCAAGAACTTTCTTTCAAAAATCAATTTCACAAGTGAACAGCAGATGATGAACGTTATCGAGCGGATCGTTACGCCGCTTGGACGTCGCGTCGATGAAAAAACTCCGTATGTCGATGCCCGCTTACGAGATGGATCGCGAGTGCACGTGATTATTCCACCGCTTGCGCTTCGAGGTCCGACGATCACAATTCGAAAGTTTCCGAAGACGCGTATCACCTCCAAAGACTTGGTTGAGAAGTTTGGTTCCATGACGAACGAAATTGCGGATTTTCTGCGAGCGTGTGTCGAAGCCAAGCTGAATGTCGTGATTTCTGGAGGTACTGGCTCCGGTAAGACGACGCTCCTTAACGTGCTGTCGAACTTTATTCCGGTCAACGAGCGAATCGTCACGATTGAAGACTCGGCAGAGTTGCAGCTCGGACAGGATCATGTTGTGCGTCTCGAGACACGGCCAAAGAACATTGAAGGCGAAGGGGAGGTCGCGATTCGTGATCTCGTCAAGGCGAGTTTGCGCATGCGACCCGATCGAATTGTGGTCGGTGAGTGCCGAGCCGGCGAAGCCTTCGATATGTTGCAGGCGATGTCGACGGGACATGACGGATCGCTGACGACTCTGCATGCTAACAATCCGCGGGATTGTCTCTCGCGGCTTGAGAATCTCGTTCGAATGGCAGGTTTGGGGTTGGAGTCGAAAGGAATTCGCGAGCTGATCACGTCGAGTGTGAACTTGATTGTTCAGCAGTCGCGCCTGTCCGACGGATCGCGGAAGATCACGCATATTTCTGAAGTGAGTGGCATGCAAGGCGATGTGATTTCGTTGCAGGATATTTTTACGTTCCAGCAAGACGGTCTCGACAAACGGCGCAAGGTCATCGGTCGCTTTGTACCGAGCGGCTATATTCCGAAGTTTGTCGAATTGATGGAACAAAAGGGTATGAAAATTTCACGCGGACTTTTTGCGACACGGTGATGCGCTACCGTAGAGAAGCGCGCTGAGGGTAGGGGGTTCTGTGCTTTTGATGAAGTGGGCGGGGATCATGGTTCTTGCGACGGCCATCGGTATGGCGGCCTACCACTACAATCAAAAGTTTCTCGACTGGCTCAGGTTCCAGTCCATTGGAACGCGCGACTACATCGTCGACAAACTCGCATTGATGTTTATCGAAGTGTCGCCGAACACCGTTTTGATTGCGCAGCTCGCGGTCAGTTTTGGTCCGGGCGCTTTGATCTTTCTTCTGCTGTTACCCAACTGGTTTCCAGCCATCATGATGGGTGGTGTGGCCACTCTTGTGGGTTGGAAAGCTCCGGGACCGATCGTTGACTTCTTTTATCGCCGTCGGGTGAACAAGTTTGTCATGCAAATGATCGATGGTCTTGGTCTTATGGCAAACGGGATGAAGTCCGGTCTTTCGATCGCGCAGGCCGTTGGCCTGGTTGTTCAAGAGATGCCCGATCCCATTCGGCAAGAGCTCAACCTTGTTCTCAGTGAAAACAAGTTGGGCGTGTCGCTCGAAGAGGCCTTCATCAATCTTTCGAAGCGTGTTCGCCATGACGAAGTCGAGATGTTCGTCACAGCGATTAATATTTTGAAAGAGACCGGCGGAAATTTGGCGGAAACTTTCGATACCATTGTTTTGACGATGCGTGAGCGTATCAAGGTCGAGAACAAGATCGCGGCTCTGGTCGCGCAAGGAAAGTTCCAGGGGATTATTCTGGCCGCGATTCCGCCCATCTTGGGCTTTATGTTTTACATGGTGGATCCTGAATTTATGCAACCGTTGTTTACGACAACGCTGGGTTGGATCATGATCATGGCGGTATTGGGGTTGGAGATTCTCGGCTTTTTCCTTATAATGAAGATTGTGAAAGTGGAGGTCTAGTTTCATGACCGCACATCGTATCTCGGGCATCTGGGGTTACTTAGGATTCATCGTCGCAGCCGTCGTGCTTGCCGTGCCGAGCACGTTTGCAGGTGTGAGTCTTCGCAACGGAAACTTCTACATCGGTTACAAGGATCTCGTTTACTCCGGAGGCTTTGAGCCCAAGATTGAACGCGTTTACAATTCGAAGACAGGTTATCGAGGTGCGTTCGGTGCCGGATGGGGAACCGAGTATGAGGTTCATCTCTCCGTGTCCGCTGATGGAAGTGTAGTTGTTTACGAGTACGGTGGTGGTGCAGAGAATCGGTTTACGCCAGTCGATTTCAAGCGCAAAGACCTCGAAGAGGCGGTCGCGCGTATCGTCGAGCGCGCTAAGAAAATCGGAGGCCTGACCAATGCTGAGAAGGTTGCGGCCTATCGTGAGAAACTTTTAGCAGATTCGTTTTTCAGAAATGACGAGTGGCAAAAGTTTATTGCACAGGGAGAGCTGAAACCGCGTCTTCTGAGGTCGGGTACGCAACTCATCTCCAACCGTTTCAGTTACCAGTACATTACCAAGTTGAACGCCGGGTATCGTCGCACATTTGATAACGGACGTATCGAGGAGTTCAACGAAGAGGGCAAGCTCGCAAAGGTTCTCGATAAGAATGGAAATTTTATCGAGCTCGCCTATGCAAAGGACGGCAAGCTCACAAAGATCGAAGACAACTTTCATCGCCGCATTCTCATGCACTACAACAATCAAGGCCTGATCTCAGCCGTCGAAGGTATGAACGCGAAGGAAGCACAGTACAAGTACAGCGGTGCAGGCGACCTTACTGAGAGTAAGGACGTCGAGGGGAACGTGTATAAGTTCGCCTACGACAAGGAACACAATCTTACAGAGATAGCTTATTCGGATGGAACCAGGTTGCGCGTGGCGTACTTTGGTCGTGACAAACTTCAGAGCGTGAAGAGTGTCACGGATCGCGATGGTTCGACGACCGAGTACGACTATCTGAGTTCCGGCCCCGGTCAGGCCCGGTACAAAGTCGGCATCCGTGTTCTGAGTAAAGAGAACAAACTCTTATCGCAGAGTTCGTATGAGTACTTCAACAAGGTCAAAGCTTCGGGCGAAGAATGGACGCAACGTATGGTTGCGAGTCAAGACGGTCGCGTGACGGACACGACTTATAACGAGTGCTGCGGGTTACCGACGAAGATTATTCGCGATCGCGAAACAACATTGTTTGACTACGACGCCAAGGGCCGTGTTCGTAAAAAAGAAACTCCGAGCGAAGTCACAAAACTCGCTTACCATCCAAACTTTGGAAAGGTCGTCGCCGTCGAGAAGATGTCGAAGCGCACGAAGAAGGTCCAATGGTCGAAGTTCGAGTATGATGCCAAGGCCAATCTCACAGGCGCTAAGAACTCGGACAAGAAAGCGGTTGTTCTGGTCTATGACCGAAACGGTCGTATCAACAGCATGCTCGATCAGAGCACGCGACGTCGCATTGATTTCAAATACGATGAGAATTCAAAACCCATCGAGATCATCGATCCAAAGCTGGGAAGTATCAAAGTTAAATACAACGCGAGCGGCGAGATCATGAATGTTGAAAGCGATGCAGGTCGTAAGATCGCCATGGAAGTCACGAGCTCGTTTCAGAACTTGCTCGATATCATCCGCCCAGCGGGCGTGACATTATCGTTCTAACGGGGTTCTTTATATGACGATGAAAACAGCTTTAGCCTTTGCAGTGCTCGTCAGTTTCGCCGCGGTCAGCGTTTCAGCAGAAACGATCGCCATAGATTCGGGCGGGAGTTCGACAGCGCTTGGTGAAACATCTCCCAGCCCTCTGACCTCGTCCGAAGCCGGTATGACCGATCCCTGTCTGACCTACAACGGTCCTGGCAGCAGTTCCGATAGCTACGCAAGCGACGGCGGTGCGGGCGGCGGCGCGAACAAGGGTCAGTAGCGAACTCTGCTCTGACACAAATCCTGTCTACGCTTTGGACACTCGCCCGACCGTTAGTCCGACTGGGCCGGTTTCGCTGGGCGGACACCCTTAAAAGTCGTTTAATTACAATGTCTTGAATCTAGGCCCCCCTGTGTCATTTTGGCACTAGGGTTGCTTTTAGTCCTCATGAGAATAATAGCGTTCACGCACTATTAATTACGAGTTGAGTTGCAAGCGTGAGTGTAGAGCAGATGAGGAGTTGTTATGAAGTTCATTCGTGTGGCCATCACAGTGGCCGGCCTTTTTGTTACGGCCTCGGCTTTTGGCAGTGAGCTTGGTGAGCGAACGCCAGCAGCTGTCGCGTTAGCCTGCGGACGACAAGTCGAAATGTCCTCGCAGAACGACAAACAGGTTCCTTCGGTTCAGAGCTTCGAGCGTCATCAGAACGCTTCGGGCGGTGCCGAACGAGCTGATAGTCGTCGATAAAATATTTCAAAACAGATTCTAACTTAATCGGGGGTTCCGCTACGCGCGGGACCCTTCAACCAAGCGCCAAGTTCGGCGCTTTCGTGTTCTTCATTGATGGTGGCGTCGCCGGTGGCGTTGATGGTGCCGTCAGTGGCACCATCGACCGGCTGTGACTGCGGCGCCGCTGCCGAAGTTGAAAGTCGCTGTGTTTTTCCACCCGCATTTCCATCCATATTCAACGAAGCTTTTCGTTGCGCTTTTGCAGCCATTCGCTTCGCCCAATTCCTAATCTTGTTTTCGTAGTGTCCGACATCGACCAAAGGTTGCGAGGTCATTCGTTCGACTTGCAATCCAACATGCTCTGCGAGCGTCAGACCATCCCAGCGGACGTAGTGCGCGATCACCAGCACAATCAGTCCTGTCACAAGAAAACTGATGAACCGATGAAACAGGCCGAACAAGCTAAGCATGACCTGACCTTCCTGTGGCGTCACCGATCAAAATCAGCGTTGCGTTCAAGGAGATCGTATCGATCACGCAGTGGTACTCGCAGAGAGCCAGAGGTGGATGTTGGGCGGTCAGACGACGAAGGTCGGTTCCGCTCACGCGCTGTGGAGGCGAAACCCATGGCTCGCTTTGACGACTCACAAGGCCGGCGCCAAGCACATTGATGACTTCGGCGAGTGCCGAAATCTCAGTCGCCGAATCATAGGCTAAGATCAAATGTTGCGGTTGTTCCCACTCGAGCGCCGTGAGTTTCACGGCCCAGCCGCGGGCGCGCAGCGGAAAATCTGTCACGCTCGGTGCGGCGACTTGTTCGAGTCTCACGCTATCGTAGATTTCAAGTTTTGTAGGGGGGCGAAACCAAAGCATAGGACCGTTACGCTCCTTGTACCTTTCGTACCACGGTCTCAGCGCCTTTTAGGGCGTGATCCAAACTCCGTAACAGATCGCGGGGGAGAAAGGGTTTCAAAATAAAATCTTTAGCACCGGCATTGATCGCTTCCATAATGAGCTGCTCGTGGCCGAGCGCTGACAGGATCACGATGCGAGCCTCGCGATGCATTTTGAGAATCTGTCGTGTGGCCTCAATCCCCGTCATGTCCGGCATCACGACATCCATCGTGACGACATCGGGGTGAGTTGTTCGGTAAAGTTCAATGGCTTCCTCGCCCGTGCCGGCTTCACCCACGACTTGGTAGAACGCTTCGGTTGCGATCTGCGCGATCGTTTTGCGAACAAAGGGGATGTCATCAACGATCAATATTTTTCGAGCCATACGAACGCCACACTCCTCAGCTACTATTTTAGGCTGATCCGAGTCTAATGGCGAGACGTCTCGCTATGTTCCGAACGTCAAATGCTTGGCGCGATTTAAGCGGCGTGATCGATCGGCCGTGGCTTGCGCGTGTGCACGAGCTTAGGCTTCGAGGATTTGCCCTTTTTCTTGCCATTGTGACCTACGAGGATGAGGTCAAAGACTTCATCGACGGATTTCACAGTGTAGAACGTGAGCTTCTCTCGGTACTCTTTCGGGATGTCCTCGAGGTCCTTACGGTTCTTTTCGGGGATGATGATGTTCTTAATCCCATGTCTCATCGCCGCAAGGGCTTTCTCTTTGAGTCCGCCGATCGGTAGCACGCGTCCTGTGAGCGTCACTTCACCTGTCATCGCAAAATCGCGACGAACTGGAGCGTTGAGCAATCTCGACAGAATCGCTGATGCCATCGTGATCCCAGCCGAAGGTCCATCTTTTGGGACGGCGCCTTGGGGGAAGTGCACATGGATATCAGTTTTCGAGAAAATACTTTCGTGGAGTCCGAAGCGGTGCGCTTGCGATCGGATGTAACCGAGCGCAGCTTGTCCCGACTCTTTCATGACCTCACCCAGCTGGCCGGTCAGTTGAAGCATGCCTTTTCCGGGCGTGCTTGCGACTTCCACATAGAGAATCTCTCCGCCGACCGCGGTCCAAGCCAGTCCGGTCGCAATTCCGATTTCGTCCTGATCTTGCTCTTCCTCACGATGGTAAGGAGCAGGTCCCAGGAGCTTTCTCGTAATTTCGGAATCAACAATCGTCTTTTCGCGTTTGCCTTCGGCAACCATCTTTGCGGTTTTGCGGCATAGTGTTGCCACAAAGCGCTCGAGGTTCCGGAGACCGGCTTCGCGCGTGTACTCTGAAACGACTGTTTTGATCGATGTCGGTAAAATTTCGATTTGGTCTTTACGGAGACCGTTTTCGTCGATCTGTTTAGGGATCAAGAAACGCTCGGCGATGAAGTATTTTTCTTCTTCCGTATAGCCTGCGAGTTGAATGATCTCCAAGCGGTCGCGAAGTGCCGACGGAATCGTATCGAGCGAGTTACAGGTTGCGATGAACATCACGTTCGAAACATCAAACGGTACGTTCAGGTAGTGATCGCGGAAGCTGTAGTTTTGCTCAGGATCGAGAACCTCGAGAAGTGCTGCCGACGGATCGCCGCGGAAGTCGCTACCGAGTTTATCGATTTCGTCGAGGACGAAAACTGGATTGTTACTGCCGGATTGTTTCAGACCTTGAATCACTCGTCCCGGCAACGCACCGACATACGTACGGCGGTGTCCGCGGATTTCGGCTTCGTCTTTCACGCCGCCGAGGGAGATTCGAATAAACTTTCTTCCAAGTGCGCGCGCAATGGATCGACCGAGTGACGTTTTTCCAACTCCCGGAGGTCCAGCGAAACAAAGGATCGGGCCCTTCATTTTGTTTTTTAACTTACGCACGGCCAAGTATTCCAGAATGCGCTCTTTGATCTTATCGAGATTGAAGTGATCTTCGTCTAAGATCCTCTTCGCATGCCCAAGATCAAGATTGTCTTGGGTGGCTCGACTCCATGGAGCGTCGACTAACCATTCGATGTAGGTTCTGAGCATCGAAGCTTCGCTTGCTTCGGGATGCATGCGTTCCAGGCGACCCACTTGCTTAAGAGCTTCTTGTTCGACTTCTGGAGGCATCTTACAGCCGGCGACTTTTTCGCGAAGTTCTTCGATCTCTTCAGTTTTCGAATCTCCGTCGCCGAGTTCTGACTTGATGGCCCGAATCTGTTCGCGCAGAAAGTATTCCTTCTGCGAGCGAGTCATTTCGTCTTTAGCTTGCGAACGAATCTTCGCTTGCAGCGATAGCACTTCGATCTCGCGAGTAAGGATCTCGCTCACGCGTTTGAGGCGATTGACCGGATCCAACATTTCGAGCATTTCTTGTGCTTCTGAAACACGGAGTCCTAAGTTCGATGCAACGAGGTCGGCGAGACGTCCTGGATCCGTGATGTCTTCAAGGACCATCAGGATGTCAGGCGATAAAACTTTTCCAAGCGAGATGACGCGTTCAAGTTGCTCGCGGATATTGCGCATCAGTGCTTCGCGCTCTGGATTTTGATCGGCGTTCTGATCGTGAAGACGCGAGATGCCGACTTCGAAGTAAGGCTGCACTTGTTTGAACTCGTCGATGCGAGCTTTGCATAATCCTTGGGTCAGAATTTTAATACGACCGTCTGGGAGCTTGCGCATGCGCATGATCATCGCGACGGTACCCGTCGGATAGATTCCTTCCGGTGAAGGATGCTCATCAGAAATATCTTTTTGTGATGCTAAGAAAATCAATCGATCGGTGCGCGCGAGGCTTTCCTCAACGCTTTGAATTGAAGAATCGCGGCCAACAAATAATGGGATGATCATGTAAGGGAAAACTACGATATCTCTCACGGGGAGAAGGGGGAGAGTTTTAGGAATCTCCAGATTCTCTCCATCGTAATTAGTGACCATTCGCCCAGTCTCCTAGAAATTGTTGTTACAGCAGGTGCAAACACCACTTCGGTACGGTTGAACGCAGTCTTAACGTCGCTAGGAAAAAAAGTGCGAGTATCGTAGCTAAGTAGTCGGGTATTAGCCTTTCAGGCATTTTATTTTCGTAGTTTCGGGGTTTTTCTCATTTGAAAGCTCAAGAAATATTTATCAAGTCTGTCGAAGCGCCGAAGAACACGCACGAATACTGGCGACCTTCGCCGGGGTTTCTACGGTAACTGTGGAACTCGGGATGGGTGGAGCACTTGGTGCAAAGCGCGCTGCTCTCGATCTGTTCAACGCCGAGTGATCGCAGGATTCGAGATTGGACAGCTGACAGGCTGATGTGACGCGGTCGGGGTCGGATGATGTCGCGATCGAAATCCGGAAATCGTTCAAAGAAAATCTCTTCGACTTCGGGCCCGACTTCGAAACAGCACGACTGAATGGCGGGGCCCAGGGACGCACGCCAACGAGTGGCGTCTTGGGTCGCAAGCCCGCGTTCGATAATGCCTCGAACAGTTCCGCGCCAACCAGCATGCAGAGCCATGACCGCGCGTCCGTCGTCACGGCCGAGTAGGATCGGCGTACAGTCGGCTGTCACGACACCGATCGGTTGCCCAGGAACTTCTGTCAAAAATCCGTCGACTTCGCCGCAGGCCTGACCCGCCACTTTCACGGTTGCGGTGTCAGCACCGTGAACTTGTTTCCAAAGAGGCTTTGTCTCTTCCCAGAGCGCACCGAAGGCCTCGGTCGGCAGTGGCGTCGATTTCGCGCCGAAGAACGTGCGAACACCCGGAAGCGTCTCAAGAAGAGCCGATTTCAGAATCACGGCGCGCTCCCGTACCTCTCGAGTGTGGCGAGTGCGTTCTGAAAGATACTCGGCGGCGCGACCGTTACGTCAACACGCTGTTCAGTGATCGGGTGATCAAACGCGAGACGACACGCGTGTAAGGCTTGTCCTGAGAAGGTGGCCGCAAGAGTGCTCAGGCGCTTTCGTCGGGGATCGGTGGTTCCTGGCCCATAGAGTGTGTCTCCCAAGATGGGCGTTTTTAAATGGGCGAGATGGACGCGAATCTGATGCGTGCGGCCCGTGAAAATCTGAACATCCACGTGGGACGCAACGTTGTTCGCGAAAAACTTACGCACATGGATGCGCGATCGAGCCTTCTTTGTTCCTGAACTCAGCACGGCCATTTTTTTTCGGTCATTCGGGTTGCGCCCGTAAAATGTCTCAAGATCGATTGGCGATTCCTTTGGTGGCGATCCCTTGGGTACTCCATAGACGAGCGCTTCGTAATGCTTCTCAATCTTTCGTTCTTGAAAGAGACGGATGAGCGCGTGGTGAGCGCGATCGGTTTTAGCGACGATCAGCAGTCCGCTCGTGTACTTGTCCAGGCGATGGACGATGCCGGGTCGCAGGGGTCCGCCCACTTGGCTGAGTTCTGGGAAACGATGCAAGAGCCCATGTACGAGAGTCTCAGAACTTTCCGTGGGAGCCGGATGTGTCGTGAGTCCCTGCGGCTTGACCACGATCGCGAGTGCCGCGTCTTCGTAGGGAACTTCGAGTTTCTGGTCGCGAGGTACGACTTCGGTCGATCGGCTGGGGAGTGGAAAACGCGCGGCAATCTTCTGTCCGGCTCGAAGCCTGACACTCGACCGAAACGTCTTTTCATCGGCGACAACATGACCGCTTTCAATGAGCGTCTGCACCTGGGTCCGCGAGATCGAACGGTCTAAGAGTTCGGGCTCACAGTCGCCTTCGCCTGCTTCGAATGCCTCACGAAGCGCACGATCCGCGCGCACGTCAGCCCACGGTTCGGTCACCGTCCAGTTCCAAATGGGTTCGCTCAGCTCTTTTGGGGACACGCTTGCTTATAGCGTGCGACGTAAACGGTGGCAACGGACTCAGCTGGAATCTGTAGTTTCCGCGACAGTTGTACGAGAAATCCGCGTAAGTAGACCGGTGCGGGAAGTTTGTCGAAGTTCTCTTCTTCGATTGCCTTTAGGTACGTTTTACTGATTTTGGTGAAGTCGGCCAGTTCTTCGATCGAAAGCGCGCGCGCTTCGCGTACACGTCGAAGCGTCGGACCACGCCACTCCGTTTCGGTTTGCACCCAGCCGAGGTCGGTCGGCGACGGCGGTTTCACCGGGGTGGGGGGAGGAGCAGCTGTTGGCAGCGTCTGATGTGGGATGGGAGCCGTGAGATTTGAGAAACCTGGGTCGGTCACAGGTGCCTCGAGGGGATCGATCTCGGAACCCTCAGGAAACAGTGGGTGCACGTTGCTTGAGGCACTGGGTACGGGACTTTTTTCGTTCCCGTTACCACTGCCGGCGCTAAGGACCATCGTGTCGCCACTCCGATCGTAGTCACGTCGTCGCTCAGGATGGGAGAGTGTCTCGTAAGCTTTTTCGATCTTCTGGACCTGCGATTGCGTTTCTTCGGGGTCCATCAACGAGTAAAGCGCAAGGCTGTCCTTGTGAAACGCAGACTTCAGGCGCAGATAGGCATCGCGAATTTCTTGGGGTGAAGCATCGGGCGGAATCTCGAGGACCTCGTAGTGGCTTAGGTTTTCTTGATTGCGAAGCGAGAAGGGACTCATACGCTCCTCAGAACAAGCTGTTACGGATGTGACCGTAACGCTTGAGAAGATACTGCGTGATCCGATCGATACTGGAAACCACCTGTGAGTTCGGGAACTCCAGCATCAGCGAGCGCTTTCGTCGCGTGGCCTGCCAGGCGGCGCTGTCGTAGTCCAAGCAGCCGACATAGTCCATTTGGACGCCAAAATACTTTTGGCACACACTCTTTACCGAAAAACCAATATCGATATCCGTCTGTGTTCGTGCCTGATTGACGATCAGCTTAAGATGCATGTTCTGAATCTCGTGTCGTAATCGAAGCGCGGTCTCAGGGTGTTGGAGTGAAACTTCTCTAAAGAGATCTGTCGGTGTCTTGATCCCCTGTGAGTTCTTCGAATCCATCGCGACATCAATCAGCGAGCGTATGTCACCGAGTTTGGGTGATACCATCAGCCGCCGAAAGTAAGCGCTTTTGATGAAGCGATAGGCATTCTCGATTGACGTCGGTTCGGGCAGCATGACGACAATGCCAAGATCGGCAGCCAGAAAAAAATCGATCGTGTTCACAGCTGTTCCAGCCCCGAGGTCGACAATCAAATAGTCGGCGTCGAGTTCCTTCATGGATTGAATCAGCAATGCTTTCTGTTCGAGGCTAAGGTTTGTGACATGGATCGAATCCTGTGCGCCGCTGATGAGCTCGAGTCCTGCAATTCCGGACGGAGTGACGCAATCACGAAGGGATGGAGTGCGACCTCCCAAGAAGTCGAAGAGCGTACGTTTGGGCAAACCGAGACCGACTGCTGTGTGGAGATTCGCTCCACCCAGATCGAGATCGACGGCGATGACCTTTTGTCCGAGGCGTGCGAGCGCGATCGCAATGCTCGATGAAATCAAACTTTTTCCGACGCCGCCTTTTCCGCCGCCAATCGCCCAGATCTGCTTGAGTCGGCTCGTGTTGGTAACAGCGACGTGTTCGAAGGGATTGTCGGCGATGCGGGTGATGACTTCGCTTGGAAACACACCATGTTGATTTGCCGAAGACGTGTCGTTAACGGGCATGCCGAGGAAATCACGATCCTCGTGTGCGCCGGTGTCGGGGCTCGCGAACGAGCTGGGATGTGGAATTACAGTTTTCATCCGCTGCTCTCAGGATCAGAGGTGTAGAAAAACCGGTCAATCGGCAAAGTTCGCCGGGTCTGGTACGCCGAAACCCCCCTCAGTTTGAGCTTGTCTTGGCACTCACTTTGCTTTTCTATAGGGTCGTGATCCCTACACGTACCGAAGCTTTACCAAAAAGATCAGACTTGCATCTTGCGCGCAAGACTTGGCACATCGTGACGGGCCTTGCGATTGTTTTCACGGTCACGCTTTCCGGGATGTCGCGTTCGGCAGCTGTTTCGGTTCTCGGAACGATTCTCTCGTTCAATCTCTTTGTCGAATACCTGCGCCTGCGAAACCCAAAAGTGAACGAGGTTGCTCTTCGTTTTTGGAAGCCCCTTATGCGACGTGGAGAAGAGTCACGCCTTTCCGGGATTCCGTACTATTTAGCTGCAGCGATTCTGGTGATTGGCGCGTTCCCAGAACCCGTTGCAATGTTGAGCCTTTTGTTCCTGGCCTGTGGCGATCCGGTGGCTTCGTATTTTGGAATTCGATTTGGATCGTATTCGATTCGATTTCCTCACGGAAAAACGCTCGTCGGAACCATGTCGGCTGTCATCGTTTGTTCGTTGATCACCGCGATCTACCTGGCCTCGTATCCCGCTATCTCTGGATGGGATTACGTCCTTGTGATCATCGCAGGGGGTTTCGCTGGTGGTATTGCAGAGGCTCTTCCGTTTGAAGTCGATGACAACTTCACCGTTCCGGTTGTCTCCGGTTTTATCTTGTGGATTACGTTTATTTTATTGGGAATTTAGCGCTTTAGCAGCGTTTTAGTCAGACATACCGCTGTGTTTAATTATTAAACAACAATGAAATAATTTCTTGGTGCAGTTTTGGCCAAGTCGTTCCTGTCATGGGGAACCTCTGGTACAGTGCTTGCTGTTTTAGTGCTACGAGCGGAGAGCGAGATTTTGAGAGTGATCGTAAAAACTATTTCTCTATACGTACTGATTCTCCAGGGGCTGACCAGTGTCGCGACGCTTGGGCCAAGCTTCGCGTTTCAGGCCAACGAGAGTTACCTCCGCAACCGCGCGATCGATCCGACCGCGAGTGTTCCTCAGGAAGACCCGGCGCCACCGATGCTCGATGCGACGACCGAGCGTTCTGTGCAACAGGAGCTTTCCGATATCAATCGACCGATCGATCAGAAGCGCGATTACAACACGCTCCGAAGAGATGAAGAGCTCGGCTGGTCGCAACGCATGCACGGATTTTCTCTCTATGTTCTTCGCCATGTCCTTAGTTATCAGATTCAGCACACGCTTAAAAAAGCTGAGAAAAACTCGGCCGACATTCGCACGTTCCGGGAGGTCCATGAGACCGTCGGAAGAATCGCGAAGGGTGACATGAGTGTGCTCGGGACGCAGAAGAAGAGTTCGTTTCAATTCAAGATGGGCACACGAACCGATCTACCGAAACAGTCCGGCAGTCTTTGGGTAGAATCCTCGCTCGTGAACAGTGTGTTTGACGTGCAGTTTGGCAAGCCGTGGGCGGTGGACCCATGGTCCTTCGAAAGCATCGGTGGCGCTAAGAACGAACGTTATCGTCTTGCGGTCTTTCGACAGCTTCCCTTGTGGAATCTGCAGAGCCGGGTGCAGTACGGACTGAGCTCGACGACGCTTACAACATCGCTCTCGAAGCAGCTGACGGAACAACTGCGTTGTGAAGTCGGGACGATTCAGGGGCTGGATCCGTTGCGTGCCGGACGGCCACAGACGGTCGAAGAAACCATGAAGCTGGAGTACGGCTTACGGTTTTGAAACCGGGCCAGGTTGCTTGACGATCGAAAGTGTTTTCGAGAAAACGCGCCCGCCCGCATAAGCGAACCGCAGTTCCAAGGTATTTGATCCCTGATTGAGCAAGAGATAGTCCGTCGAGAATCGGTGTGAGTCATCGAACGTAAAGACCGTTGCTTTCATCTGATTGGTCGTGTTCACAATCTCGGTCGAAACGAGTCGGTCCGATCGTCCGCCGCCCGAAGCGCCGCAGAGCGGTCCCGTTAACCGTACTTTTGAGTTCGAGGTTTTTTCTATCGACTCGGTTGCGCAGTCGATTTCGAGATTGATGAACGAGCGTTCGAGTAGCGAAGCAGGCGTTCGACCTTCGCTGCGTCCGGATCTTGACGGTGCTTCCTGAAGTGTGATGGTTTCCACCGCTTCCCACGTAAAGAGCAGGCGGTAGACAGAGTTTCCAAACACGATCGCGACGATCGCAAAGATGGCGAGCTCGACTGGGTTGATTGCGGACCGGCGTGCTGGAGGCGACGTGCTCATGACGTCTGGCTTATCGGCAGGATTTTCCTGGTACTGAACTGCCGTTAGCGCGCCAAGTCAAAACCGTGAAGTTTCGCGTCGATGCGAACCCTAACGGCCTGCGCTTTTATTGAGCTCCGAGAGCTGGGTGTTCAGCGTGTAAAAGTCATACAGCACGCCTACGCCGATCCAGCCCAACGTCAGGAGATAGAACACCCCGCTGATGATCTTGCCCATGTAGAAGCGGTGGATTCCAAAAGTTCCTAAGAACGTGAGAAGAATCCAGGCCAGATTATATTCGTAAGGGCCGTCTTCGAAACGGAGATCGGCTTCGCGATCCATCCCTGGGATCAGAAAGAGATCAATGATCCAGCCGATTCCGAGGAGTCCAAACGTCAGGAACCAAAGACTTCCCGAGAATGTTTTGCCGTAATAAAAACGGTGGGCTCCCATAAAACCAAAAATCCACAGCAGATAACCTATGGTTTTGGAATGCGTGTTCTTGAATCGCGACATCGGTTCCGTTCTATCTCAGCGGTTTTAACGACGCAGCAGTTATGTTACGTCAGGGTTTTCGAAGCACGCGAGCGTAGCTCAGCGGTAGAGCACCGCCTTCACACGGCGGGGGTCACAGGTTCAAACCCTGTCGCTCGCACCATGCACAAATCAAAAAAATCCGAGGACACCCGGGCGTCCATCCATGGACCTATCGAATCGCATCCTGCGATTCTCCTTCAGGGTGTCTCGGATTTTTTTGATTTGTGCTTCTGTAAAGAAGGAGAGCGCGGTGCGTTTTCAACGACTACTGCGCCTCGTGACTCAGCTTTCGAACGATCTCAGCCAGCTTATCCTCAGGGATGCTTCGAAAAAAATCGCCTCGCCAGTTTTGAGTGGTCTCAAGGATTTTTTGAATACTGTCTTCAGAAAAAATATCTAATCCGGTCGTGACTTCTGTAAAACCGCCACGCACGTGATCGCTAAAGACGACGACTTGTTGGTTCTCCAGCGGCATCTCCATCGTATCGTTGATGGAACATAGAAGTAGATCGGTAGCAGCGCGACTCATGAGCGAGCGCAAGTAGGTTGTGCGAAGATGCGGATCGATCCCATTCAACTGGACAAGCTCCGCCCCGTTACCGTCGGTCAAATGCTTATGAAAGTGTGAACCGAGGTCAGTATTGAGTTTAGTCCGGAGCATCTCTGGAAACTGGGGAGCCTGCTCGAGAAACGGAGCACTCACCAGCGGGACCGGATCCGGAAATTCAAAGCGACGGGTCAACAGCTCGGTCAGTTCGAAGGTCTGATCGATGTCGAGAGTGTGGTTGTGTGCGATGGAAAGATGTTCCTTGGGGGCTGTCACTTCCGGGCAGGATTGAAAAACCTTCCGAAAGACAGAACGCGGAAGGCGCTTTCGTGCAGTCTCCAAAATGGTGGTGGAGCGTGCCGATAGAGTCCACTGTGGGTAGTCGTTGCTCGTGACATGGTCTTCATTCGCTTTGACGGCCATATTGAGTCCCACTACTTTTCCGGACGTGTCGAGCAGCATACCGCCGCTGTTTCCAGGTTGCAGATCGACATCGGTTTGGAGGCAGAAGTCGTCGTCACCAATGGGTTGTCCGTTGTTATCATGGATGCAGGTCGATTTTGAACTCGTGATCTTCCCGAACGAGACATGTTTCGTGTCACCGAAAGCCGACCCTTGCCGGCGATGCGTGCGTGCGGGCAAACCAATCGCCGACACAGCCGTGCCTTGCTTCGGCGTTTCCGTCGCCAGAGTAACGCAGTTTAGGAGTGGGAGTTCGTGAGCTAAGGAGATGATCTTCAGAATAGCAAAATCTTGTGGATACTCTACGGAGTCTCTGCCGATGATTGCGTTCGCAATGCCGTCTTCTCCGCTTCCGAATACTGTTATGTTCAAAGTCTTCTCATACTCCCCTACGAGAAGCACCTCGGCCTGAACGGCGCCGAGTTCGGGTATGTCTACCGCGATCACCACGGGCTGCCGCGGTAACTTCAGCCTTCTTTTTACCTGTTTGTCGAAGGCCACGACGTTCTTCTGGGAGAGATCCCACCGTTCGCCAAGAGAAAAGTCTGGTTCGTCCGTAACGAAATACGGCGCGAGTTCCGGGGCGGCGATCACGTTATGAAGTGCGGTTAGCACATAACCGTCGGGCGAAAGGACGACTGCCGATCCTGCATTAACTCGGTCGTGTATGCGCACGGTCGCGTACATCGCGTGCTGCAAAGTGGCTCGCGAAAAACCGCGCTCGGGGCCAGCTTCGATTCCAAAGAATCCTTCTTCGACTGCCGCTCGTGCGGAGGCACCTGAGACAGCGGTCATGAAGGCAAGACTGAGATAGAGGCCCGAAAGAAAAGCGTGCATAAAATCCACCCCAACCCTTTAAGGAGACTGGTTATTCATCACATCTGTTTCTTCAGATGCGGTTTCACTGGTGACTGCCTTATACACTAAAGTCACTTCGATTTCGCTTGTCTCGGTCAGCTCTTTTGCCCGAATGGCAACGTTGGTGCCGACGTAAAAAAGCTCGGTCGTGATCGGAGCGTCGAATCCCAGGTAAGGATCACTCAATCCAAAACGATCACCGAAGTGGCGCGCTTCTGTTCTGTTAATCACAGGGGCAGTCTGCTTCGAGACTTCGTCGGTCGCCAAATCTGTGGCCATTTCAGTTGCCATCTCGGTTGAAAGACTCGTTCGCGCCACGATCGCTCCCGTGTCTCCTTCAAAACGAAAAATCGGCGAGAACATAAAACCTTGCATATCCGCCTCTTTGGCATCGCCCTTTGTGCACGTCACTTCAGTCGAGACCTTCACGGGCCGCTCGCCATCTGGCGAAATGATGTCGAACCGGAAGGTGCACTGGGACTGAGAGGTCGCCGAAGTCGAAGACGTCAAAGACGTTAGCGAAACGGTGGCATGACTCAAGCGCCACGCGGACTCACGTACGGCGTCGAGAGCGAAGAAGTCGTCGATGGAGATGGGTTCGAGGGAGTCGGGCACCTGGCGTAAAAATGGGAGGGGAGCGTCTTGGGACGAAGCTGGTGGTGAGGACGCTGACGGCGAGTCGCCTGAAGAGTCGCCTGACGAGGTAGGCGACGAGGTACGTGACGAGTCACCTAGTAGGTCCTTTAACCAGCCTGGTAACGAGTTTGGCCGATCCGGCGCGGTCGTCGTAGGCTCGTCAGGGGTCGGGGTACCAGCTTCCTGGCGGGTGGTTCTCTCGCAGCCGAGAGCCATAGAAGCTATTGTAACGACAACTAAAAATGACCTTGAGTTCCTCATAACTTAATGCAGTGCATATCAGTATTACTGCATTACGTCAAATTGAAGGGTTTACTCCCCCATTTACTCCATCGGTTCTAGGTGCTTTCTGCGCCATTAGGTAGTCGCAACGCGAGCGTTGTACGTTTCTGAGTGCCGTTGTCACCGCACCGCGGAGGCCTCCGAGTTTATTTTCGGGGATGTCCGCTATTAGGTGCCAGAGAAAGTTCTCGAGAATCCTCACGGCCTGGGCGTGTACTAGTTCGGCGGCGAGCTGGCCACCGCGTTCGGTGTACTGGGGCATACTCATCATCTGCCCGATCGCTCCGACAATCTGGATCCACTCCATCAACTGGTGGGCTTGCCATCGACTCGGATCCGCGAGGGTCGTCTGAGCCAGCAGTAAGAGGCGCATGACATGAGTTAAAATGAGGTCACCCTGGAAAGGGAGCGTCCCAAGAGCAGCATGGGTGAGAATCTTAGCCATGGGAGATCGGGTAAAAGGAGTATCGATG
The DNA here is from genome assembly GCA_964549505.1 of uncultured Oligoflexia bacterium. GTDB lineage: Bacteria > Bdellovibrionota > UBA1018 > UBA1018 > CAZJVD01 > CAZJVD01. Next base: position 65,517 of record CAZJVD010000003.1, on the reverse strand, counting down.
CGGATCTCTAGCTGTTTTACAGACACCTCAAGAATGTCAGCCAGCGATATCTTCGAACCAAAGGCCCTGGCCTGCGCATTCAACTGCGGTTGATTAGGGCCTGGAGGTTTTGCAAGATCATCCACAATGGCATCGAACTTCGCCAGCAAGCCGTGGGATTCACCCGAACCAGTGAGCAGGTATTGCAGCGTCGGAATCTTGAAAATCTCGGCGAGGTGCGCGGGGGTAAGCTCGCCCATCGCAAGCTCCGCTCTGGTGGGAACACCATAGAGGCGAAGCCTTTCCAGTATATCGACACCGGCGATGTCAGCGCTCGCGGGGCTTGCAAGTGACAGGACTAAGAAACCGCACGGAAAAATCGTAGAAAAGAGTGAACGCATGGGAGCTGACGTAACACTGCCAGAGTATGTGCGTCAAGATATGGTTATGATTCCGAGTGGGGTGACAGTGTGTTGGCCGGGCTCATTCAACCAAGCATCAACTAGTTTGTTCGGTCACCGTTCATCAATTGGTGACAGCGCGCGCCCTGCACGGCTCGTAATGCATCCGTCAGTGTGTCGAGCAGCACGGTCGGGCCGCGGTCCAGCTCCGAACGGAAAAGGTCGTTCTTAACCACGGTTCGCTGCCATAAAAAGCGCTTGAGCGTATCCAAGGCCCTGTGTCGTAAAGATCGGCGGCGACTTCGCTGTATCTCGCATATCCGGGAAGAGTCATCATCTGTCCGATCGCACTGACGATCAGGATCCACTCAACCAACTCATCCGACTGCCGGTTCGGATCTGCAAGGGTTACCTCGGCAACCGCCAAGAGACGACTGAGCGGCTCCCAAATCAACTGTCCACTGAAAGAAAAAGGGAGCGTTCCGGCGGCTGCATGGGTGAGAACTCGAGCAACGGGACGTCGGGCGTAAAAAGGATTTTCGGCGAACGTCTCGAGCTTCTTGGCAGCCACGGTCAGAATGGTCTCGAGTGCGATCCGAGGGCCGGCCGATTGCCTGACCTGCGCACGGAGTCGCGGTCGTTGGCCCGAGCGATCCGCAAAATCATCCATGAGAGTATCGAGCTTGGCGAGCAAGCTGGCGGATTCACCCGCGCCACTGAACAGATACGATAGAGAGTCCTTTGCAAAAATCGAAGTGACCTGGTCAACGGTGAGATCGTGCATCCCGAGCTGCACTCCGGAGGGGCGACCATGGACGAGCAGGTTTTCCAGTATGCGAATGCCTTCGATGTCAGTGCCTGCGGCGCTCGCGGGGCTTGCAAGTGACAGTGCTAGTGCCAGCGACAGAACTAAGAAACTGCACGGAAGAACGGCAGAGAAGAGTGACCGCATGGGGGTGACCTAACACCACCAGAGCATGTGCGTCAAGGCATGGTTCGGGGTGGGGTTTGGCGGCAACCGTCAGCGGCAACAGTAAAGTAGGCCAGTTCTCAGGGCTTAAGGGAACAGACCGCGTAAGAGCATGGCTTTCTCAAGTCGCTCGATACTCGTGATCAGGGCTGCGGTTTTCATCCCGCACTTGTAACGCTCACGTTCGGTGATCACGCGTTTAAAAGCTTTCAGCATGACTTCTTTGAGCTGCGTGTTCACTTCTTCTTCGCTCCAGAAAAAGTTTTGGAGCCCTTGCACCCACTCAAAGTACGAAACGATCACGCCGCCCGCGTTGGCCAGAATATCCGGCACCACGAAGACACCCTTGTCCTCGAGGATCTTCATCGCTTTCGCGCTGATCGGGCCGTTCGCGCCTTCTGAGATGATCTTTGTCTTGATGGTTTCGACGTTGTCACTCGTGATCACGCCGTCGATCGCGGCTGGAATCAAAACATCACACTCCAGTGCTAAGAGTTCCGCGTTGGTGACGGCATCGGCGCCTTTGTAGCCCTTGAGATTTCCATGCTCATGCATGTACGTCATCATTTCAGGAATATTGAGGCCCTTTGTGTTCATGTAACCGCCCGAAACATCGCTCACGGCGATGACGCGTACTCCGCGTTGAAAGAGTTCGAGAGCGGCGACGTTACCGACTTTTCCGAAGCCTTGGATAACGACCGACGTCGTCTTGTCCATCGCAGGTGTCGGTTGACCGAGGTAACGCAGGTATTTGACCGCTTCTTCGACCGAGTAAACAACACCGCGACCCGTGCTTTCGGCGCGCCCGAGAGAGCCGCCGACGGCGATGGGTTTTCCTGTCACAACACCGGGAACGGAGTAACCCTTTTCTTGCGAGAATGTGTCCATCATCCACGCCATCGTCTGTTCGTCCGTGCCGACGTCGGGTGCTGGAATATCTTTTTCCGGTCCGATGATCATGTTGATTTCCATCGTGTACCGACGCGTGAGGGCCTGCGCTTCGAGACGCGAAAGGCTGGTCGCATCGACACGAATGCCGCCTTTAGCGCCGCCGAGTGGAAGACCGACGAGCGAATTCTTGAACGTCATCAGCATCGCGAGACCCGCGACTTCCGAAAGATTGACGTCTTCGTGATAACGAATCCCGCCCTTACCAGGTCCAAGGGTCGTGCTGTGCTGAACGCGGTAACCTTCGAAAACTTTCACGTTACCGTTATCGAGACGGATCGGAACGCTCACCATCAGAGCGCGCTTCGGTACTTTAAGCCGCTCAAAAAGGTTCGGATCCAAGCTCATCGTTTTCGCAGCTTCTTCGAGCTGGATCACGGCGTTTCGATAAAGGGCGCTCGAGTCCCAAAGATGGGAACTCAGGTCATGGGTTTTCGCTGTCATCATATGTGGCACCTTTTTTATCTCATTTAGGCGCCTCTAGAAAAGCGAATTCATGTTACCCTTGAAACCGTAGAATCTAGGGGGTTTATGGCTCAAAACGCACCGAAAACACGTGTTGCCGTCCTCTTTGGGGGGCGTTCGAGCGAACACGAAATCTCGCTGATCTCTGCACGCAGCGTGATCCAGAATCTCGATCGATCCCGTTTTGAGGTCGTTCCGATTGGTATTGATAGGGATGGTCGTTGGTATCTGAACGATATTTCACTGCTTGAAAAAGTCAAAGGTCCGGGGGGCACGACGCTCGACCTGCCGGTTCGCTTTTCAGGAAGCGCGCCCGAGGTCACCGTTCCGTTGCATCAAGCCCAGACCAGCGGCGGGCATGAGCTCTGGAGTGCCGGACAGGGGAAGGGCGGTAGCTTGCCCAAATTCGACGTAGCGTTTCCCGTGATGCACGGAACCCTTTGTGAGGACGGTGCGATTCAAGGTCTGTTAGAGCTGGCCGGCATCCCGTACGTCGGTTGCGGAGTTCTGGGATCAGCTATCGGAATGGACAAGGAAGTCGCCAAGCGTCTCGCCAACGGCGTCGGAATCCCTGTCGTTCCGTTTGTTTCGATTCGGAAGGACGCGTTCGTGCGAAGTTCAGCCGATGTAGAAAAGCGTGTTTGGGACTCGCTCGAGCTCCCCGTTTTCGTGAAACCCGCCTGTCTTGGTTCGAGCGTGGGTGTGCACAAAGTAAAGCAGAAGAAGGATTTGAAAGCCGCGCTGGAAGATGTGTTTCGTTACGACCTGAAGGCTCTGGTCGAACGTGCTGTGCCTGCGCGCGAAATCGAGGTCGCTGTTCTAGAAAATCTCAACTCCACCGAGCCGCCGATCGTGAGCGTGCCCGGTGAGATTGTTCCAAAACACGAATTCTATTCCTACGAGGCGAAATACTTAGACGAAAACGGTGCTGAGTTGAAACTGCCGGCCGAGATCACGGAAGCGCAAGCCGCGCGCGCGCGCACCTTGGCGCGGGAGATTTTTTTAGCGTTAGAGTGCGAAGGCATGGCACGCGTGGATCTGTTTTTAGATAAAGACTCGGGCGAGTTTTACTTTAACGAGTTGAATACGATCCCTGGTTTCACGCAGATCAGTATGTATCCGAAGATGATGGAAGCGAGCGGTGTTTCGTACAAGAATCTGCTCACGCATCTTATCGAACTCGCTCTCAAGCGAAAAGCGACGCAGGATCGGCTCGTCCGCGACTGGAAGAGCTAGCGCTCGCTCTGGTCCGACTCCGTTTCGTTAGGATTGTCGGCTGGCGCGACCACGATCGCTGATTCTGCCTTGGGGGGTTCGTAAGCAGCTGCCAGAGCGAAAAGCACTCCCGCGTAAAGCGCTAGCGCTCCCGTAAACTGGCTTTCGAAGGCCAAATCACCCGACACCAGGGTCTTAAAATTCTCGTCGCCCCCGAAGTAGCGCACGCCGCCCACACGTCCTCGAAGAAGATACGACTTCAGGCGCAGGAGCGTGTAATAGATCGCCGCCCATGAGGGAAACTGTACAAAGGGCCTTGGGAAGTAGGCGTTGGTTACCGCGTTCAGCGGACGGCAGGCTCTCACACCGCAATTTCCAGTCGAGTAAAGATAGGGGTGCTGCAGTCGATCGAGCTCAAACCCACCCTCCACGAACGCTTTGAGGCGTTCGAGTTCTTCCGGCGTAACGGAGATCTGAAATTCGTAGAAACGTTTTCGTAGATCCATGCTGGACAAGCGGCAAAAGGATTCGAATTTTCCTTCGTGCACGTAATGACGGAGTCCGTTGTAAACCTGTCCATCGACCATGAGCTTCATATGCGTACAGCTTTGGAATGGCGGATGCCTTGGAAACCACAAAATGGAGACTTTGTCGTGGACCCAGCGGGAGCGGGATCCGACCCCTGGAGTGCTATCGAGTGTGGATCGCACGAACCGATAGATCATCGAAAGTGGTCCACCGCGACCGTCCCGAAGAGCGGCGTGGCAGGCGGACGCGTATCCCCGTAACCGCTCGAGCGGGATCGATACCCCGTCGCCGGCATGAAGCGGTGTCTGAGCAACGGCGCTCGCGAAAACGACGGTAACAAGTATTCGGGAGATCCTGCGTTTTGCCGACACGAGCGAGCACTTATCTCTTATTTTGACGCAAAGCAACACTAAAAGCAGCCCGCGACTGACGCGGTGTTGCTACCAATTGTAGCCAGACACTATTGGGCGGCGACGCGACCGGCGTTGGGGTCGATGACTTCGAAGTAGCCGCACTCTTTTTTCACGCATTTGTGAATAAGGCCGGCGCGTTTGGTGGTTTTTTCCGTGAGAATCGCAAACCCGCATTGGGGGCACTTTTTATCAATCGGCTTGTCCCAGGCAGCGAAGTCACACTTCGGCCAGCGATTGCAGCTGAAAAAGATCCGTCGATAGCGGCTCTGCTTTTGCGCGATCTCGCCGTCGGCGCAAACCGGGCAGTGAACGCCAATCGTGAACGGCGCCGTTGATTTGCAGGCTGGATAGTCGCTGCACGCGAGAAACTTTCCGAACTTCCCCGACTTCACGACCATCGGGTTGCTACACTTCTCGCACTTTTTGTCGGTGAACTCTTTCGGTACGATGATGATCTTGCCGGCATCGTCCTTTTTAAAATCCTGCGTGCTCTTACAATCCGGATACCGAGAACAAGCTAAGAACGATCCTTGTCGGCCCCACTTGATGACCATCTTGGCGTTACACTTCGGACAGTCGATGTCGGTCGGAACCTCTTGAGCTTTGACGTTCTTCATGTGCTTTTTGGCACGTTCGAGCGTCTTTTCGAAAGGCTTCCAGAACTTTTTCAGAAGTTCGTGGTACTCGGCTTTTCCTTCTTCGACATCGTCGAGTTGGTTTTCCATGCCGGCGGTGAACTCAACGTCTAGGATTTCTGGAAAAGCTTCGATTAAAAGATCAGTGACCACCGTTCCGAGTTCGCTCGGATAAAAACGATTTTCGCGTTTTTCGATATATTCACGATCCTGAAGATTCGACAAAATCGAGGCGTACGTCGAAGGGCGCCCAATACCCTTGTCTTCAAGCTCGCGAATCAGCGACGCGTCGGCGTAGCGTGGCGGAGGCTGAGTAAAATGTTGTGTGGGTAAAAACTCTTCGAGTTTAACCGCATCGCCTTCGCTGAGTTTCGGAATATCCAGCGCGTGATCATCGTCCTTGTCGTCGGCGGCCGCTTCTTCTCGATCAACGCCATAAACCTTGGTGAAGCCTGCAAACTTGATCACAGATCCCGACACCCGAAAGATCACGTCACCGCCCTTGGAGCGTTTTGTTGTGACGTCGATGGCTGTTTGATCGTAAACCGCAGCTTCCATCTGAGAAGCCACAAAACGGTTCCAGATGAGCTGATAGAGGCGATATTCGTCGTTCTCTAGAAATCCGCGAACACGTTCGGGATCAAACTGTAATGATGTCGGTCGAATCGCTTCGTGGGCGTCTTGGGCATTCTTTTTCGTTTTGTATTCGTTCGGCGACGCTGGAACGTAGTCTTTGCCAAACGTCTGACCGATGTATTCGCGAACAGAAGCAAGCGCTCCGGGTTCGACCCGAACGCTATCGGTTCGCATGTAGGTGATGAGACCGCTCGTTCCGAGATCACCTAAGTCCACACCTTCATACAGGCGTTGCGCAAGTGTCATCGTTTTCTTCGCGCTAAACCCAAGGCGCCGGGCAGCGTCTTGTTGCAATCGACTGGTGATGAACGGCGCTTGCGGTCGACGCCGACGCTCTTTCAGTTCGATCGACGTGACTTGAAACGACCCTGACTTAACACTCGCAAGCAACTCGTCGACTAACTTTTGATTGGGTAGTTCGGGGTCCTCACCGTTGACCTTGAAGAGTCGTGTCGAAAACCTCTTTCCGCCTTTTGAGAAAAGACCTTCGACTTGCCAGTACTCGACAGGTTTGAACTTTTGGATCTCGCGTTCTCGATCGACCACGAGACGCAAGGAAACCGATTGCACGCGACCCGCGGACAGTCCGCGCTTAACCTTGTCCCAGAGCAAGGGACTGATCTTGTAGCCCACGAGACGGTCTAAGATCCGTCGCGTCTGCTGGGCGTTGTACTTTTCTTCGTTAAGTGTTGTGGGATTGTCGAGCGCTTCGAGAATGGCGCCCTTCGTGATGGCGTTGAGAAGAATCCGATGAATCTTCTTGCCCTTGCCCATCGGCTTGAGCTCGTCACGTAAATGCCACGCGATCGCTTCGCCTTCGCGGTCCGGGTCAGTTGCGATGAAGAGTTCAGGAACTCGAAGCCAAGCTTTGTGAAGTTCTTCGAGAACTTTCTTTTTTCCAGGAATCAGTTGGTAATCGGCTTTGAAGTTTTTGTCAGTCTCGACACCAAGCTTGCTCTTGGGAAGATCCTTGATATGACCCACGCTTGCTTTGACGATGTACGATCGACCCAGATATTTCTGAATGGTCTTGGCCTTTGACGGTGACTCGACGATGACGAGCGCCTTCTTGTCGCCCTTAGGAGCTTCCACGGATGCAGCCTTAGCTTTTGCTTTGCGAGGAGCGGCGACCTTTTCAGATTTTTTTGCAGTGGACGCGGTTGCCATGTCTCTTTTTACTTTAGTCGCGCTGTCGGACTCTTTTCAAGGTGATTGTTCCGATTGACTTTTTTCGGAGTCGAAAAATTTTCTGGCCGTTTCTCCGTTTTTGAGGAATTCGTCAAGGACTTCGAGGATTTCACTGGGCGAATCTTCCGTCGCTTGCTCCTGCTTTTCGGTCGATCGGATCAGATCGAGCCATACGGGTTCGAGTGACTTTCGAGAAAAAAGTGGCCACGCTCCTTCGCGACTCAACAGTCTCTGATTTCCTTCAAACGACGGATCATCTGGAAAACATGGAGTCACAAAAAGCGTTCGGTCGAGCTTCTGACACCAGCTTGCCGTGTTGAGCGCGCCCGATTTTTCGCGAGCCTGCACCATCCAGGTTGCCTTTGTCCAAGCCGCAATCAGACGATTGCGATGAAGAAAATGGCTCGCGAACGCTACCGTGCCCGGCGCGTACTCGGTCACGACGGCGCCGCCGCCCTCGATGATTTCGCGCTTCAGTGAGCGACCGTGAGCTGGATAGTTGATGTCGAGACCACACCCGAGAATCGCAACGGTCGGTAAGCCGGTCCGCAGCGCTGCGATGTGTGCTTCGGCATCGATGCCGCGCGCGAAGCCTGAGACGATGCAAAGCTGTGAGTCACGCAGTGATGCAGTCACACGACGAACGAGGCTTCGGGCTCTTTCTTGCGGAAGCCGTGGACCCACGATCGCGAGCCCGCGGTCAGGAAGTGATATCAGAACGCTGAGATCCGTATCTGCGGTTTCGATCCAAAGATTTTCAGGAGGTTCAGGGACGTCAAAGAGATGCGCAAGACGCGCATGCGAACGATCGATTTTGTGAATCATCGGACCAGCGTCGTAGCAAGACGTGAACCGTCACAGGTCTTCGCGTCTTTTTCCTACTTGAGCTGACTGCCGTCGAAGATGTTGTCGGTGCTCTCTTCGAAGAAGTCATCGCTCTCGGGAGAAGCACCTTCTTTAAACTCCGAACCCATATCGTCAGCTTTCAGTGGCGGAGGTGCACTCGGCGTTGGCGTCGCGGTTTCTTCTCCAAAGTCTTCAAAGCCGTCTTCGGCGGGGACCGGCTCGGCCTTTCCTTTGACGCTTTCCTCGAATTCCGACTCAGGCGGATTTTCTTTCCATTTCTCGAGCTGATCAAGCTCTTTCTTTTCTTCATTGGAGAGTTCGCCGCCGTCATCGAGCGAATCGAGATTCTCGTCGTCACCTTCGAGTTTCACATCAGCGGGAGGTGCCTCGTCGGTCGTCATCGTGGCCTCGTAGCCCGGTCCTGCGGCGTCCTCAAAGTCAGTGATGTCCGTTAAAGAGACGCACTCAATCTGTTCCTGAATCGCACTTTTGCTTCGAAGCACAAGTGCTGATGAAAAGCGTTCGCTCGTCTTTAGGATCAAAAAGTCCGCAAGTGGGATCAACGTTCCTTTTGAAATGATTTTACCGTTGGATGGATCTTCGTGTTGGTAGGATCGAAAAACCATTCCGGGCTCGATACCATCGTCGCTACCGGCGTTGATGAAGACTTCTTTGTGTTGTGAGGTCGTGTAGGTGTTGACGTCACGAGGTAAGATCACAGTTGCGCGAATCGCTTGTGGAGCTGGTCGTGGACTAGGAATCCGAATCGGCTGCAAGCGTTCGATCAAGAAGTCTCCGCGCAGAATCTCGAAAGCCGCCTGCACCACTTCGGCGACGTATACTTCTTCTTTTTGCTGTGTGATCCGAAGCACGCCCTTGTTCGGGTAATCGTATCCCTGCCGTGCGCCTTCGATCTTCGTTTTGAGAAGTTCGGGCGCTTGGGTGATGGTCCATTCGGAACCGATCGCCAACGCTTCATTGGATTGAACAAAAACCGTGTCGCCTAACGTGAGGCGATTTGCTTCGACGTTGCCGGCGACGATCGTGCCCACGCCGGGGATAGGAAGTGTTGCCGGAATGCCACGCAAGCTCATTCCGGTCGCTGTGTGAAAGAAAACTTTGTTGCGGCGATCGAAGCCATCCGGGTCGACTTGCGCTGGGAGTTTGAACTGGACACTTTCCCAGGGTTGCTTCGGTAGCCGTTGCCACTCCTCGGCGCGTCCGTTTTTCGACTTGGGTTGTGTGATGGTGTTTTCGGCGTCCGTCGCTGTTGCACTGTTCGATGGTTCGACGCCATCGGAGAAGGATGGCAGTGTGCTGCCCGAGCCTGGGTTGAACGCAACTCGTTTTCCAGGAATGATCCAGTGCGGATTGCGAATCGCTCCGTTGTTCAGAGCCCAAACTTTGGGCCAGTAGTGACCATCACCAAAGAGACGCGTCGAAATTCCCCAGAGCGTGTCGCCTCGCGAGACCTCGTAGTTCTCCGTCGCACGCGGACCCGCGATCTCACTCCATCGAACGTCGCTGATGCCCTTAAGCTTTTGGGCGGTCTGCAGAGAATCTTGTTCAGGTGACAGAGCTGCATGAACCGTGAGCGAGTTCAGAAGAAAAACAGTGATGAGAGAGAATGGGGTTTTCATGTTCCGCTGGTGCCCTTTGTTTCGGGATCGCTCGGGGCCGTTTCAACCGACCATGGGGTCAGCTGCCGAGCCGCTGGCGACTGCGGAAAGAGGGCGAGTAAGAGTTGTCGCGTTTTTGCCGCATCTTCCTTGAGTCGTAGTTTTTCCTGGCACTGGACAAGCCGGAGAAGACTGTCGGGTACGAAGCTGCTCGAGTCGTAAGAAACCAACACGCGTTGAAACTCGTCCGACGCCAGGCGATATTCGTTCTGTTTAAAGTAGGATTCGCCCAGATAAAACTGCGCAGCTCCGGCCATCGAATGATCGGCAAAATCACGTAGGAAAGTCGAGAATTCAATGACCGAATCGCTCCAGCGACTGGCATCGAATAGAACGAGGGCTTTTCGGAAGCGTTGGATCGGTTCACCATCGCCCTGAACGGAAACGCGCGCGCTCTCGGAGATTTCTTTTTCCATAGCGAGAGGTGTACTCACGGCTGTTGTCGGAATCTTCGTCGACTTTTCACTCGGAGGCGCGACCGTCTGCGCTTTCACGATGTCGTTGAGCGATGTGATGCGTGTTTCGAGTTGATCGATTTTCTCGGTGAGCTGTTCGACCGTTTTTTGGAGTGTCTGAACACGATTCGAGTCAGCTGGTGTTGCACCCGTTTGTTCCACCGCGATCGGTGGCGCGGCTTCGGGAGTGACCGTCGCTGTCTCGGGTGCTGCTGGTGTGGTCGGCGTTGCTGCGGTTTGCGTTCGCAACGTCGAGCACCCGGTTCCGAGCCCAGCTACTAACCACAGCACCGGCCAAAGCACTGAAGGTAAAATCCGTTTCAACCATTCGTGACGTTTCATCATTTAGTCGTGTACTCGTTTCTCTAGCTTTTATGATAAGGGTCAATGATGATTTTGGGCAATGCGTCGATCGTGGGCTCGTCAGAAACTTGGCATAAGCGTCGCATTGCCGTACTTCGGGCGGAATCGGCCTTTGTCTATGCGATCTTTGAGTCACACGAAGGCTTGGTTTCGTACTCGACGATCCGCGAGGAACAAGCGCCGTCGGGGCGCTGGTGTATACTTGAGCTCCTGGTGACAGGATCGATGGCGGAACGGCTCGAAAAAGTGCTGGACGGCCTGCCTGTTCGTAAGCTCGACTGAGTACTATGACTTCAAAACAACGTTCGAACTCGCAAAACAGCAAGCCAGAAAAGACCACCCCGGAGAAAGCCGCCCCGGAGAAGATCGCAAAGACTCTGGGCTTTCCAGTTCTGCCCTACGAAAAGATCATCGCAACGGCGCTCGGACAAGGGGGCGACTTCGCAGAGCTCTTCTTCGAAGATGTCGCGTCCACACGCGTGGAGTGGGAAAACAGTCGTGTCGAATCAATCGTCGAAGGTGTCGATCGTGGTGTTGGACTGCGTGTGATCTTTGATCGTCGGACGTTTTACTCCTACACGACGGATCTTTCGGCAAAAGCAGTTCTGCGATTGGCCGAGGTCATTCAGAAAACGGTCGCCGCTGAAAAACGTGGCAGTGATGCGAAGGTCACAAAAGCAAAGCTTGGTTTTCAGAAGCGCGGATGGACAGCTTCCACGCAACCCAATCGTGAAATTGCGGATTACCAGGTCAAGAAGCCGACTCGAAACATCACCCTGAAACAAAAGACGATGGTCGCCAAGCGTATTGAAAATGCTGCGAGGAAAGCACTGCCCGAAGCCGTGCATATCACAGCAGCTGTGGGTGACAGTGTTCGTCGCATCTTAGTGCTGAACAGCGATGGTGTGATCGCTTGGGATCGGAAGAATTACTTTCAGATGATCGGACAAGTGGTGGGTCGCAAAGACAGTCGTATCGAAACCGCATACGAGTCACGCGGCGGATACGTCGGTTTTGAGTATCTCAAGACTGTGACCCCCGAGTCGATCGGTGAAAAAGCTGCTGCCCGTGTTCAGATTCTCTTAGAGGCAAAACCGGCACCGAGCGGAACGTTGCCGGTAGTGATGGCTGCCGAAGCGGGGGGCACGATGATTCACGAAGCGGTGGGGCACGGGCTCGAAGCAGATCTCGCATGCAACGGACTTTCGGTTTACGCCGGACGTGTGGGTGAGAAAGTCGCTTCCTCGTTGGTCACAGTCGTTGACGAAGGATCGCTCGTCGGTCGGCGCGGGAGTTATGCGTTCGATGACGAGGGGACTCCTTCGCGCCGAAACGTTCTGATCGAAAACGGCGTGCTCAAGGGTTATATGGTCGATCGTCTTTCGGCGATGAAGTTTGATTTGATGACGACAGGAAACGGACGGCGCGAGAGTTTCCGTCATGTTCCGATCGTTCGAATGACAAACACGTATATTGCTCCTGGAAAACATGATCCTGATTCGATTCTTCGCGACACGCCAAAAGGCATTTTCGTCAAAGCGATGGGCGGCGGACAGGTCGACACCGTGACAGGCGATTTTGTTTTTGCGGTGACCGAAGGCTATTTGATTCGTGACGGAAAGATCGGTGAACCGATTCGAGGCGCAACGCTCGTGGGAAACGGGCCGAAAGCTATGTCGATCGTCGATCGCGTGGGAACCGATCTCGATTTCATTACCGGAACCTGCGGCAAGGATGGGCAGCACGCGCCCGTCACCGATGCGCAGCCGACGTTACGTATTCCGGAGCTCACGGTCGGCGGCGAAGTTTCACCCGACGAATACTGGTGACCAAACAGCGCGCAGTCGGCACCGCGCTTGCTTAACCGAAAGCATGTTTCAAACGCTCCTGCTCTGGTGGTGTGCTTCCGTCTGTGCTGTTCTTTCGTTTGTGCAGTTTCTACCGATTGCTAAGCGCAGTCTCGTCGCCCTCCGCACACGTCGAACCGAGGTCCGCCGTCTCGATGAACTGGGTATCGAGATTCAAGACGTGATCGATAGTCTACAAACCGGACAGGTTCCCACGGTAGAGCAGTGGAGTCGGTTTCAGGTCAGTGCTCCGCCCTGGGGGGAACTCTTGCTTTCGATCGTCCGCCTGCTTCAGAGCCATGGAGCGTCTCTCGTCCCTGCGTTGAAGCGGTTTCGTGACCTCATCGTCTGGATGCGCGACGCTTCGCTCGAAGCTCAAGCAAAGACCGCTTCCGCCCGAATGCAGTGCTGGATGTTTGTGCTGGGTGCGCCCGTATTAGCGGCGGTCCTGGCTTTTGCTCTGCCGTCGGTGGCTCAGGACCTTGGGACGTGGACCGTTCTTTCCGTTTTCGGAACGGCGCTCTGTCTCTTGGGAAGCGCGTGGGTTTTTCGCTTGAGCGAGCGAGCCGCGTGGGGTGGATTGGTAGGAGAAGAACGGTTCGCTCTGTTACGACTCTTGGGTTCTGGCGAGAAGCTCGTCGCTTTTGTTCGCGCTGGGCATCCGCCTGATCTTGCCTGGACACTTTCGTCGATGGAGTCGTTTCGAACGGCATTTTCCTCGAAAAGAACCTTTGCGGTGTCGGCGGTCGAGCAGTGTTTTGCACGTGTGATGGAAGCGGTCGATCAAGGGAAGCCCTGTTCGGAAAGCCTCGAGCTTTGCCTGGGGTCGTTGCGAAGTGAATTTCAGAATCAGATCAAACGTTCGGTGGATTCGTTAGCGACGGAAACCCTCAAACCGCTCTTCATCTGCGTGATGCCAGCGATCTTGGGTCTGATCGGATCCGCTGTGTGGATCGAAGGTTCAAGGTTTCTTGGAGACGATGTTCTTGGGTAGTCGTCTACTCGATTTTATACTCGCGTGGCTCGTTCTGAGCTGCTTGTTCGGCGGGGTCGCGTGGCTGGGCTCAGGCGATCCCAGTGCGATCGTGCGGGATCTCACGCGCCCGGAGACTTCCGGTTCCCGATTTCCAGATGTGTTTGATGCGACGTCAGACGTCCGATGATCTTGTCGTTGCGCACCAAGGTCACCGTCACCGGCAGTCGGAGTTGTTCGAAGCGCTGGAGAAGAAAACCGCCAGGATCCTTCGAGACATAGCCTTGTGCCAGCGTGGGTGAGGTCGTCACTTCGATCTCGACTCGGGTTGTGAGGCGCTGAAAACTCCAAGAAAGTTGCGTGACCGAAGACGACTGAAACTCCACACGCGTGAGCGCTTGCCACGATGGGAAATCCAGTGTCTCGTCGTTCCAACGCAGAACAAGACGCGTGTGCGTACGATCAAAAACGCCCAAGCTGCGCTGTTGGCCCGAAAGCAAAAGCATCTCGACCGAAGCGGGTTCGCCGCTATTCGATACAAAATCGGTCGCGCTCAAGCGGCGCCACGAACGAAAATGTGTCGATCCGGTCGTCATCGAGAGAAACGATGTCGCGCCGGCAAGATCCCATTCCAGCGACCCCCAGCGAATCTTTCCGCGCGTTCCACCGCGCGAGAGCCAGTGACTCTCTCCTGTCGGAAGCAAACTTCGTCGTCCCGCGCCGTTCGGAGTCAGAGCGAACTCGGCCCAAGCGCCATCAAAAGATAGGTCCCAAGTCTGGTTCGGCGCCAGCTGACCTGCATGTCTCTCAAGTCCCCAGGACGTCCCTGCGAGCAGGACCGAACCGTCACGAAATGCGGGTAAAACACCTTGCGAGCGTGTTTCACCACTGACCGTTGTGCGTCCTTCGGGGCCATCGTAACTGATCAGGGCTCCGTTTGTGGTCGATCGATGGAAGCCATTCTCCGTTGTATAAAACTGGCTTCGAAAAACGGCGCAGAGTGCTCGTTCTTTAGCGATCACACACGTCTGAAGCTCAATAAGCCCAGCGCGCGCGGTCTGCGTCTTGTGAGCCGCTTCAAGGAATCGGTTCATGACCACTCTCCGGTTTTGTTTCGGATGATTTTGTTTCAGCTGCTGGCGATGTAAAGTTCAACGTCGGTTCGACGGCGCTGGAGGAGGTCGCGGTCGTTCCCTTGCTTTGGCCAATTCTCAAAAAGGACCAAAGCGCCCAGAGTGTGATCATCGCTGTCGAGAAGAATGCGAGCAGATCGATGAACAGCTGCTGGCTGTCGACGAAGCTGAGCGATGAGAACAGACTCCAAAAAAAGGCGATAAGACCATGGGCTGCTAGCAGCGAACGGTCGAAAGGCCGAAACGAACTGAGAAGACTCAAACTCGAAAGTGCACCGAGTACGGTCATCACGCCGACGGGTTTTCCCAGACCCTCCATGAACACGATGGGTTTCCAGCGATCAATCAGTGTGGGGATGAAATTAACCAGCGCGGTTCCTTGAACCGGAAAAAACCATACTCCGATAGCGATCATCGCGTACGTGAGGCTCAAAAGTCGCGTCACAAGGGAGTAGCGGCGCTGCGCCACCGTTGGCGTTCCGGACATGTTTTGCTTGTAACATGGGCCTGAAAAGTACGGTATCTCCTTCCAATCCTTCAATATGGACTATTTCAGAGATCACGCGGCCCTTATCCGAACGGTCGACAAAAGCGATCCACTGAATAGCTCCTACGAGGACTTCGCGGAAAGCACGCTGATGGATGCGGATCTCGGATTGCAGGGCTGCGAGGAGCTCAAGACGTTGGAACGCATGACGTGCCGACGACGCGTGCACCGTACCGAAGCCGCCCCGATGTCCGGTACTCAGGGCTTGCGCTAGGTCGAAGATTTCGGCGCCACGGCACTCGCCGAGCACGAGTCGATCGGGACGCATGCGCAGTGTCTGGCGAAAACAGTCTCGTGCCGTGATCGCCCCACACCCGTCCGCGTTCGATGGGCGTGTCTCCAGACTGATAAAATGAGGATGTCGCGGCCAGAGTTCGCGAACATCTTCGATGCCGATGATCCTATCGCTGGGAGCGCAGGCCTCGATGAGATCGCGAAGCAGTGTTGTTTTTCCGGCGCCCGTTCCGCCCGCAACGACGATGGATTCGCGCGCCCGGACTGCATCCAATAAGATCTGCAACGCGCGCGCTGAAGTTTCGGTCTTGCCCCACGTCTCCTGAGGAGTTGACGTTCGGCTGAGCGCCGGTTTTCGAATCGAAACGGCTAGTCCGCTAGCCGAAATCGGTGGGAACACGACATGGACACGTACGCGTGGGCTCAATAAGAAATCCGCAAATGGAAAGCGCGCGTCCCAGGTCTTTCCATCTCGGCTCAAGGCCTCGAGAATCCACAGTCTGATGTCGTCGTCGGTCCAAATGGGTGCTGGCTGCGGTTCGAGTGCGGATCCAGAGCGCGCAACAAAACACGCTCCAGGTTGAAGCACGATATCGGAAACATCGGGTGCAGAGATCAGAGTCTCGAGCCCTTTTAGTCGTTCAGAACGTTCCATGGAAACGCCGGATCCTTTCGTTCGGTGGTTTCGCGCGACGGGTCGATCCAGGCTCGGCGTGCGGGAACCGGGCCCTTTGGAAGCGGATCGAGTCTGAATAGCTTTGGAAAGCCGCCGCCGACTTCAGGGGGTTTCAGGTGCGGCCAAAGAACTGTGACGAGCTCGGAGCGTTCTTCGAGAAACTCGCGCGACGAAAAAAGTGCACCCAAGATCGGAATCTCCATGAGTCCCGGGATTCCTTTGACCTGCTCGCGGGTGCTGGACTGCAGTAAGCCGCATAGAAAAAGAGGAACGCCGAATTGGGCGTCGACCACTGTCTGAACCCGATTGGTTTGTATGCCAGGGACTTCGTCGACTTGAATTTTTGGATTGAGCTGGCTCACTTCGACCGAGAGTTCGAGACGAAAGAGATCTTCAGAGGACTCAGGCACTTTGAGTTTCAAACTCAGTCCATACGGTTTCCAGTGAACGTTTGTATGAAACCGATCGTGTGTGCGAACGGGATACTCGCCTCCTGCAAAGAGTTCGGCTGATCCTTGTGCGCGCACGACCAGTTCGGGTTCGGCCAAGACGCGCGCGCCGCCACGTCCGGCCGCTGCTTGAAGGGCGCCCGTCATCTCGAGAGCCGAATGAAGTGCCGACGGGCTCGCACGGAAAGCGCCTTCGACCGCCTCAGGCCATGCAATGCCGAGACGCTGAAATTCTTCGCGTCGGACTTCCATCAGAACGACACGAAAGAGAACCGTCGGTTGAGCCCCTTTGAGTTCGGTGAGGTTGATGATCACACCGGGCGCTTGTTTTCGGAGAGACGCAACAAGAGCCGCATGTCTTCGTGGGTCGGGCAGGCGACCGCTGACTTGGAGCCGGCTTTCGAGTTCCGTCACACGAAGGGCACTCATGTCTTCGCCGGCCTGTTTGCGTTCGTCGATCAGGCGTTCGAGCTGACTTCGAATCAACGATCGGAGCGACTCGTGCCACTCGGTCTGGTCGACGACTGAGCCTGGAAAGGCGAGCGTGAGGGCCGCGATTCGTCGCGCTTCGCTCAGTTCGCGGATCACGCCGTGAATGGCCACGTGGTTTCCGGCTCGCGTCACTTGCGCTTCGTCGAGGGCGCCCAGAGCTTCTCGGAGTCCTTGTAAACCCTTGGTCTCATTTGAGGCGCCTTCGCCTTCTGGGATGGTGATCTCAATTTTGCGATGTTCCACGCTCCCGTCCTCGCGCGTGACCCAGAGATCTGAAAATCCGGCCGCGACGGCTTTAACGAGGAGCGTTCGCGCGTCTTGCTCGCCCAAGGGACGGACGACCCGAATGGCGCTCGATCCTGCGCTGAACTTCCGAATCTTTGACGCGAAATGTGCTGTTCGTTGTTCGCCCGGAGCCATCACCCACGTGGCCTTCTCCTCGATGGCTCGGGCGGTCGGAGACCCGTCCGCTGCGCCTGCTGTTCCAGGCGTGCCCGGCGTAACCGCTACGAAGGTGATCCACCACCACAGGAAACGAAGCATTTTTCTGTGCATTCGTAGGCTGTTGGCAAGACTCAAGCCAGTTGACAGTGAGCATCGCGAGCGTTACTAGTTTGGGTTCTATGGCATCACGTCGAGGAAAACATAAGGCACGCACTGAGCGCAAACACCGCAAAGTGGGTAAGAAAAACAAGCGTCTCCGACGCAACAAAGGGACGACTCCCAAATTTCCCATTCACAAATCAGGCTGAGTCTGTTGAACTTCCGTTCGTCCTATTTCCTGAACGTCATATTTCTATTGAGAGAAACGTCTGTCTTTTCCTTTTTAAAAGACTGAGAGGGGTTACCACATGTCACGCAACTATCTTTTCACATCGGAATCCGTCACCGAAGGCCATCCAGACAAAATGGCCGATCAGATTTCAGACGGCGTTTTGGACGCCATCCTGAAGCAAGACCCCGGTGCGCGCGTCGCCTGCGAAAGTTTGCTGACGACCGGGCTTGCGATGATCGCAGGCGAAGTGACGACGAAAGCGACCGTCGATTTTGTTCAGGTCGCGCGTGGTGTTGCAAAGGACATTGGATACGATTCTCAGGACAAAGGGTTTGATTATCGGACTTGTTCGGTGAACGTCGTGATTCATCAACAGTCGGCTGATATCTCGCAAGGCGTGACAAAAGGCCAAGGTGTCTACAACCAAGACGACCAAGGCGCTGGCGACCAAGGCATCATGTTTGGTTATGCGATCAACGAGACCGAAGAGAATATGCCGCTTTCGATCGATCTTTCGCACAAGCTCGTGCAACGTCTTTCGCAAGCGCGACGCAAGGGAGATCTCAAGTGGCTCCGTCCTGATGGCAAATCTCAGGTCACGGTCGAGTATGTCGAAGGCAAACCGCGTCGTGTTCACACGGTCGTGCTGAGTGCCCAACACGATGAGACGGTCACGCACGCGCAGCTCAAAGAAGCGTTGATCGAAGAAGTCGTTAGGAAAGTGATTCCGGGGCGCTTTCTCGACAACCAGACCAAGTTTTTCATCAATCCAACCGGACGCTTTGTCGTCGGTGGACCGCACGGTGATTGTGGCCTCACGGGGCGCAAGATCATTGTCGATACGTACGGTGGTCACGGGGCTCATGGTGGCGGGGCTTTTTCGGGTAAAGACCCTTCGAAAGTCGACCGTTCGGCGTGCTACATGGCTCGTTACGTGGCGAAAAACATTGTGAGCGCGGGCCTTGCCGATCGTTGCTTGGTCCAACTCGCTTACGCGATCGGTGTTGCGGATCCTGTGAGCGTTTTGATCGAAACGTATGGAACGGAAAAAACTCCGGTCGAACGTATTGAGAAACGCGTTCGCGAAGTGTTCCCGCTTCGTCCGTCCGGAATTATCCAACACTTGCAGCTGCTGCGGCCGATCTATCAAAAGACGGCGGCGTTCGGACACTTTGGCCGTCGGGATGCTGAGTTCCTTTGGGAGCGCACCGACAAGGCCGAAGAGCTTCGCGGCTTGCTGACGTAGATCGCGGCGAGGCCCCCGATGCACTGGCTTTTCGCGATCGCTCGCCTCTATCCGTTCATCGCTGGTTCGATCGTCATCGTGCTCATGGAGCTCGGGCGGTACTACCGTCGCAGGCGGCACAAGCACCAGTGGATTTGGTTCGGTGTTTCCGGGTTTCTCATCGTGACGATACTGATATGGCTTGGATTTCGAGGGGATAAGAACTCGGATCTCTGGATTCGGTACCTGATCGGGAATCCCTACAGTACCAATTGATAGTACTGCTTGACGGTCGCCCTCAAGTGATGATACATAGCGTCACAAGTCTTGAGAAAAAGGTGAAAAGGTCGAAATTATGAAGAAATTCCAGATGAAGTTATCGGTCATGGTAGCAGGCGCAGCAGGCGTTCTGACGTGTATTCTGAGCCTGAGTTTAGTTTCCGATTTTTCGAATGCTGCCCCGGACGGGGATCCAAAGTACTGCAAGGTGAGTTTTGCGAATCAAGCGAATGATGGCAGAACGATTTGGAGTCAATTCGAGGAGCTCACGAGTTTGCGCGAGCCGAAGAGGCTCCAGGTTTCTAGTAGTCGATTCGCGTCGGCCACGTTCCACCTGTATATCATTGTCAAACTGGTTCGGCGTGATGCGAACGTCGTGGACGCTTTGATGAAGTATTACTGGGGATCCGACGATCAGGGACATCTTTATAGCGAGTATTCGGCTATCGAAGGGATCAAAACGGGAATTGGTGTTTACGATTCCGATGACTTCGTCGGGACCGCGACCCTTGAGTGCCGACACGATCTCGAAGCCGAAGCGGTGGCCGCGATCGCCAAGAATCAAAACAAGGATCAGATCAACGATCCGTTCATTGAACAGGTCAGGGCCGTTCCTGCGGCCGCAGCTCGGGCGATCTCAGCTCGGGGACGTTAGACTCCTCAGATCGTCGTCAATCGTTCTGAGTCGCCCCTGAGTTAAACAACTGCTGTTGCGACGACAGACCGTCATTTTTTTTTGACAGCTGGGCAGATCTTGCTTAGCCTTTTTCAGAGGCCTTAGGTGTTCTTAGGACGAGCGCCTGGAGTCTTAGTTGGCAAGGATTGACAAGACGTCCGAAACTTGGATTCGGACGTTTAACCATGGAATGGTTAAGGGGGCATTGATGCTCGAATCTCGTTCGTTGATTGTGGGCGATAGTCAGGTCATTCAGAACCTGCATCAGACTATCGAAAAGGTTTCGAAAAGCGACAGTAATATTCTCATCACGGGTGAGAGCGGGACGGGCAAAGAACTCGTCGCGAGAAGTATCCATCAGCAGTCGACGCGCGCGACTGGACCTCTGGTCATGGTCAATTGCGGCGCTATTCCTGGCGACCTGCTTGAAGCTGAACTCTTTGGACATATGCGTGGAGCCTTCACGGGTGCAACGCAAACTCGTAGCGGCCGTTTCGAGATGGCTAACGGTGGAACGATCTTCTTAGATGAAGTCGGCGATCTACCGCTTCATCTCCAAGTGAAACTTCTGCGTGTGATTCAGACGCGACAGTTTGAACCGGTCGGTTCGTCACGTACGACGGAAGTCGATGTTCGTATCATCGCTGCGACCAATCGTGATCTCGAAGATTTGGTTCAGAAGAAGATGTTCCGCGAAGATCTGTATTATCGGCTCAATGTTATTCCGGTGAAGATCGCGCCACTGCGTGAGCGCAAGAGTGATATCGCAGGTCTGGTTACGTTCTTCGTTCAGAAGTTTAACCAGATGACGGGGCATTCGGTCGAGATGCCAGTCGGTCAGATCATGGACGCACTCGTGGCGTATGACTGGCCCGGAAACGTTCGCGAGCTTGAAAACTTCGTCGAACGCTTGGTGATTCTGAAACAAACAGGTGCTGTGGATTTGGGAGATCTTCCTCATCGCATTTTCCGCAAGTATGCGGAAGGTCGTCCGAGTGGAGCAGGTGCGGTTTCGGAAACTGATTTTCCGAGAATGGCACTTCCGAACGATGGCCTCGATCTCAAGACGATCGTCGCTGCGTTCGAAAACCATCTCATCGACCAGGCGCTCACGCGTACGCACGGGAACAAGAACCGAGCGAGTGAGCTGCTTCAGATGAATCGCACAACGCTTGTCGAGAAACTTCGTAAACGCGGCATGATCCGTCCAGCAAAGCCAAAAGGCGCTGGTGGAGCGGCTGCTGGCGACGATGGTGATCTCGCAGCTGAACGCGTTGTTCTCAACGAAACAGAGTAGTCTTACGGCTACGTGCTAGTGGAGCGGCTGACCAAAAGAAAAGC
Source organism: uncultured Oligoflexia bacterium (assembly GCA_964549505.1). Lineage (GTDB taxonomy): Bacteria > Bdellovibrionota > UBA1018 > UBA1018 > CAZJVD01 > CAZJVD01. Next base: position 44,149 of record CAZJVD010000003.1, on the reverse strand, counting down.
CGTCGAGGCTTTACTGAGCTAGCACGAGTGCTGTGATCGTGGCCGTTCGAGCGATCTGCTCGGCGTACACGGGGTCGAGTTTATCGACGGTGTCGAGACTCGAGTGGTATTCAAGACGAAAGAGATTCTCAAAGCGGTTGAGATGCTCGTTGAAGAGGACCACCGGGAAACCGACATCGTCGAAAACCACCGCGTCGGTGTTATAGAGAAAACTTCTAGGATCCGATCGCTCGTGAACCCGTGCTTCGAAACCGTTGGCGGTTGTGGGCGCGAGCGAAAGAGCGAGGGCCGCGATAGCGAGGCTCTCTTGCGAGACTCCGGGCGCGATTTGAAAGACCGGATCGTCTGCGTTTCGGAACCCGATCGAATCCAGAACGATGACGGCCGCGGCGTCTTGGTGATTTTCGAGCATGGTCGAAACCGCTTGTCGCGCGCCGAGACTATCAGCGGGCAATTCGGAACCTGTCATGTGCATCAGCCAAAATGTTCTCTTATGAGGGTTTGCTTTGAGGAAGCGCGCGGCTTGTAAAAGCGCTGCTGTTCCACTCGCGCCATCGTCCGCACCTGGACTACTCTGTGTCGTCGGACGGACGTCCCAGTTTCCATGGATGTCCAAGGTGTCGAGTGCCCATGGAGCGTCGATCTGCGACGAGAGGATGACGGGCGCAAGTTTCGGGTCTGAACCCGGGATGATCGCGATCAGATTTTTTTGAGGCAGTCCGTACCATTCGAATTCATGCACGTCCGTTCGGATCTCAAGATTCTGATAGCGTTCTTCTAAGAAACGCACCACACGATCCAGTTGGTGAGCTGGATCGGCACAGTTTTTTCGAAGAATGGCGCTCGGTTGGGATGCTTCGGGGGACTCTTCTGGATTTTCAGGAGTGCAGGCGATTTGCGACGAAAGAAAGCGAATATCGGTTAACCAACCTTCTTTCCAGTCGGTTGGCCAACCTGTCTGCCCACCCGTCTGCCAAGATTTTATCCAATCGGGAAGATCTGTCTCAGGAGGACGGGAAGAAACAGGATCGGTTGATGGTGGCTGTGATGACGGCTGTGATGACGGCTGTGATGACGGCTGTGATGACGGCGGCTCGGGCGGCGATCCAGATGGCGATCCTGCCGGCGGTACGGATGGCAGGTCTGACGTCGGCTTAGCTTTTGGCGCAAAGTCCGCCCAGACGATTTCGGGTGAGAGTGTTCCGTCCGACATCTGGAAACGCACGATGTTGTTGTCGCCGTGGCTCTCGACTCCCCAGCGTGGTGGCTGGGGCATGTCGATACAAAGAGGTTCGTTGTTTTCTGCCCACGTCGCTCGCGTCGCTTCTGCCGACTCAAGTGGAATATAGGAAAAACGCCGGGGTGTTTGCGTCGTACGGTCGACCCAGTGACAGTTCGCAAAGCGCGGTCGAACCAGCGAGGCCGTCGGTCCGCCAACACCGAAAATGATTTCAAACCCGCTCGGCGAGGCTGGATCCCAGATCTTGGGAAGGATAGGAGGTGTCTCGAGAGCCGACTTAAAGGAAGGATCCGAGAGCCAGTGCCAGTCCGATTTTTCGTCGCGATAGCGTGCAAAAACCCACGTACTGCGTCCAAATCCGTCACGCGTCGGCCAGAGTTCGATCTCAGTTTTTTCCGAGAGACCGAATGCCAATCGGATTTCCTCGTTCTGCGACATCAGAAGAACACGCATTGCGTTTGCGAGTGTGATCGGAGTGCGCTTTTCGTTTCGAATCAACCAATCGCGAGGCGTTCCGCCGAGGTAGTAGGGGGGCGACTGCTCACTGTAAGCTTCGATGCGTTGCCATGGCTCGGGCCAAGTGTTGGACCTAGGGTCGGACGAAGTGTTGGACCAAGGGTCGGGCCAAGTATTGGACCAAGGGTCGGGCGAAGGGTGGAGCGCACGGGTGGGTGCAGGGCCGGGCGACGGGCCAGCGGGCGAAGCCGAGAACGCGATTCCCGAAAATGCTACCGTTACAATCAAACTGCCTAAGACCCCAGAAACAAAGGCTTGCACGTTCTTTGAGCTCCCATTTGGGCATGGGAAAGTCAATTTGGATGCGCGGTCGACGAGGTCGAGGAGCGCTGCGGCGATTCGCTAGGGCTAACGTTCCCACGGGCCGCGACGAGTAAGTAATCAACGTACGACCGGTCACAGAGATCTCCCGGACGAATTCCAAAGGTCTCCATGAGACGCGCGACCTTTTCCGTTTGAGCGGTGACTTCTTCGTCCGCGCCGTAGACCGCTTCAAACTCGATGAACGTACCGAGGCCGGCGACTTCGTCGAGATGGACACGAACATTGTCGATTAAAAAGACCTCACGGCGTTTGTCGACGACAGCTTCAATCCCAAGAATGCGATCGAAGAGTGTTTTCACAAGAGCAGCGTCGCTGATCTCGATCAAGGCGTAATCGCTTCGCATCGGACCTGCTTTGTAATCCTTTGCGTAAGGGATCAGTTGAAATGTTTTTCCGTCGATCTCACGGAGTTTGAGGCGGCCTGACGGTGTGTGAAAGTAGGTGTCGATCTGATGGAGAAAGCCGATGTATCGGGTCTGAAGTTTCTGAGCAGTTACGCGGGCTTTCGTGAGGTCAGTGGTGCGGGCTTTGATTTCGATATTGGGCATACATCCTATTGCTGCACGTGCGCTTGTGCCGGCGCAAGTCAACCCGTGTCAAGTTACGGGCTCTGCTTAGCTAGTTACGGGCTCTACTTAGCTAGTTATGGGTTCGCGGTTGTACGATCTTCTTTTTGAGGTTCAGGCGGATGCGTTTCGTTTTTGCCGCTGTCGATGGATTTTCCACCGTCTTTATCGCTGTCTTTGCCGCCATCTTTAATGGTTTGGCGAATTAGATTTCGGACAACGCGATTGCGGTTCGCGCCGCCAAAAAGCATTTTGATGTCATCGTACAAGGACGGGTCGTTGATGAGGGCGCCGACAGTTCCAGTGCCGGAATCGATCTTGTCGAGAATCGAATCAAGATGAGTGACAGCGCTCTTGATGCGCATGTCGGACACCTGGGATTTCAAAGCGTGCGATGCCTCGGCGAGACTGCTGGCGGTTTTCGCCAGTCCCCCGAAAAGTTCGTCGTTGCGTCCGCCGCGTTCGAAGGATCTTAGAATTCGCCCCAGACTCGAGGCGATATCGTTGAGCGATCCCATGAGTTGTTCGCCACCGTCGATGAACTGTTTGAGGTTACCGGTCGTACGTGTTTTGATTTCGGATCCCACAGGCAACAATGGTTCGTCGAGATTCTGTGTCGAGAGCGAGACGAACTTATCGCCGAGCACACCTTGAGTCTGAATCTCAGCCAATGTGTCGAGACGAATCCAGTCTGCGCTTTTTTGATCGATCTGAAGATCGACGCGAATTTCGCGACGGCTCAGATCAAAACCGACTTTTTCGACCACCCCGATGCGGATACCGTTCAAAATAATCTTGGATCCTGGAATGAGACCGTCGACTTCGTTGAAGTAGGCGTTGTACTTGATGTGTCGTTGGAAAAGACTATCGGCGCCGCCGAGCAAGAGAATGGCCGCGGCTACGAGGCCTACCCCCGCAGCCACAAAAATCCCTACCTTGATTTCAACTTCAAGAAGGCGTTTGCGCAACATATCTACCGTTCATCAGCTCTTCGGCTTTTCTGCGCTCAACCTAACACAAATGGTATCGCGCCACTCATGACGCGGATGCACTACCAATTGTAGCCAGGCACTATTTGGTTATGACGCGGCTGCGCTACCAATTGTAGCCAGACACTATTTGGTTATAGCGCGGTGCCGTCAAGAAACGAGCGGACGATGGGGTCTTCAGACTTCTTGATGTTCTCGACGGTGTCGATAATCGGAATACGTCCTTGATGCAGGATGGCAATTCGATCCGCGATCTCAAGCGCAGCCGGTATGTCGTGCGTGACAAAGATACCGGTCATGCCGCCGCCCTTGAGGCGTTTGATGTTCTGAACGAGTCGTTTGGTGTTCACAGGATCCAAGCCTGCGGTCGGTTCGTCGAACAGAATAATCTTTGGCTGAAGGATCGTTGCGCGCGCGAGGCCAGCGCGTTTTTGCATTCCACCGGAAAGTGCAGCCGGGAGCAAATCATTGGCGCCTTTCATGTCGATGAGTTCGAGCATCTCGTTGACCCGTCGTTTGATCCGTTCTTCGGTCATGTCAGTATGAGCCCGTAGTGGGTACGCGAGATTTTCTTCGACCGTGAGCGAATCGAAGAGAGCCCCATTTTGAAACACGTAACCGATCTTGATGCGTACTTCGATCAGTTCGGTTTCGGAAAGACTGGTCGTATCGCGACCTTCAAAGAGAATCTGTCCGTCATCGGGTGTCTCAAGACCGATGATCGAGCGAAGAACGACTGACTTCCCGGTACCGCTACCGCCAAAAAGACCGAGAATCTCACCTTCGTAAAGTTTAAAGCTCACGTCCTTGTGGACTTCTTTGTCGCCGAACGATTTTCTCACATGTCGCATTTCGAGAGCGACGTCCGTGTCGTGTGCGGGCAGAATCATGTTCGGTAGAGTCCTGTGATCATAAAGAGCTTGGACAAAAAGAAGTCGGCAACGAGCACAAAGATACTCGAACTCACCACCACCCAGGTCGTGGTGTTACCGATACCTTGTGTACCGCCCTCGGTGTTGAGTCCTTTCCAACAAGCTGCGATCGCGATGAAGCACCCGAAAACAAAGGACTTGATCAACCCTGTTAACAGATCCCAGACGGTGACGGTGTCGACCGTTTTTGCGTAAAAGAACTCCGGGTTGATACCGAGTTCATGCGTGGAAACCAGCATTCCACCGACGATTCCGATGTAGTTCGCAACGACGGTGAGAAGCGGAAGGGCGAGGGCAGTAGCCACAAAACGGGGAATCACAATGCGCTTGATCGGACTTGTGCCAAGCGCGCGGATCGCATCGATTTGCTGAGTGACTTTCATCGAAGCGACTTCGGCGGCAATCCCAGAACCAATTCGACCAGCAAGCAGGAGACTTGTGAAAACAGGCCCCATTTCACGGAGAATTGAGAGTGAAACGATCTTTGGAACATAAAGCGTCCCGCCGAACTTAGCGAGACCGTATCCGAACTGAAGTGCCATCACCGACCCGGTTGCAAGGCCGACGACGAGAACGAGAACGAGCGAGCGAATACCCAGATGAAGGATTTGCTCGAGAATCAACGAAGCGTATAGAGGCGGCCGGAACATCTCACGGAAGATTTGACTCGCTAGAATCCCGAACCCTCCGGCCGAGCGAATGCCCGAGAAAAAGTAAGAGCCGACCACGCGAAAGCGATTTCGGACCCACGATTGAGGTACTGCCTCATGTAAGACTTCTGAAGACATAGAGGCCTTTAGGTTATCGAAATGGGTTTACTTCGAAAAGGACTGAGTAAACTCGGCAAAGAGATCCTTATAGCGATCAAAGTTCTCGGGGCGAGTGAGAAAGAGGAAATCGTAGAGACATTCGTCGTTCTTAACGACGACCGAGCGAACTTTGACGTCGCGGTTGTCTAACCTTCCTGTAACCGTGGTCTGGAGAGCGTCGAGATCGCGGAGTTTGAACGTCTCACGTAGAGCGGCCGACTTCTGAGCAATTCCTAAGAGTAGTGTTCGCGAATGCTCTTCGAGCGCAGGCAATCCGGTTTCGCGCTCTTGACGAATCTCCGGATCATGACAAGTCGAGTTCATCGAAATCACGCTATCGGTGGACTTCGACTGGTAGGTGACATCAGCGATTTCCGTCTTTTCGGGCTCGCGTTCGCCGGACTCACGACCGACCTCGGTCGGTTCCAACTTGGCCCAATCAGCGTCTCGTCGCGACAGATCCATGACAGAGTAGTGATCGGATTTCTCGGCCGAAGGACGAACGTTACCAAAAAGGATCGTGCACGCGCTTGTGCTCAAAGCGACGGTGGTTGCGAGGAGTTTCAAAAAGACGTTGTGACGAGAATGTTTTGGTGAGGTCATTTGTCAATTTAGCATCAATTTTCGTAGAGGAACTGACGCGAGGTCAAGGTTTTTTGGCGCATTCTGTTTTTAGCATTTCTCATGTGCGAAACACATCGGATTTTTTTTGATTTAGATCAAGCTCTTGAAGACGAACTGTGCAAATCGCACGGAAGGTTTTTCATCGGCAAGCTTGGCACCAGGATTGCTTTGCCTATTTATGTGGCAAGAAGCCGCTTGACGTAGGGAACGCCGGCAGCAGGAGGCTCAGTGCGGGGGATTTCGAAATCATTTTCGCTCATCTTTTGGGGCGTCGCTTTGGTGACGCTCGTCGCGCACGCCGATGCACCGTCAAAACCCATTCAGCTTGAAACACTCTCGACACACAGTCGCTTCACGATTTTTCTCGATGCCGGAATCAAGCCGGAAGTACGATTCGAAAAAGACCAGTTTGAAGTCTTCTTTCCGGGGATGGCCCTTGTCGACCTTGGCGCACCTTTCGGAAACGAAAAGCAGTGGGTCGACGAGTTCGCTAAGCTGGGCGACTACCGCCTTCGATCCATCGAGTTCCATGAAAAGAAAGAGGGCCTTGTCGTCCAGGGAACCTGGCGCTTTCCGACGGATGCTGATGCACCCGCCAATCCTAAGATGGAGCATTTTGAGTTTCGGGAAGCCTCCCCATCTCGATGGGTGATGGATTTTTGGCTGGGTAAGGGACCTACGATTGCTCAGGTGCGTGTCCAACAGGAGCAGGAAAGACGTCGAACCGCATTGGAAGAAGCACGGAAAATGGCTCAGGCACGAGCACAGCAGCGATCGGTCAAGCGGCGTAAGGACATCGAAGCAGCAGACGCCGTGCGCTTCTGCTCATTGCCGCTCTCCGAGGAGAGTGACTTTTTCCTCGATTTTCTACCGGCCCATACCCAGGTCGACTTTTCGCAATGGTTCTCGATTTCAAATCCGGATCGCGATTTCAAATACCTACATCCCGAAGGGCTAGATAAGGACGCCGAGCTCGCGCGGATGGCCCTCGATCTGTACGGAAAATCTAAATTCGGTCTTGCGATCCGAACCGTCGAGTTTATCGAACACGATTATCCCAAATCACACCACATCGAAGAAATGCAGTTCCTGAAAGCGAGCGCACTGGTTCGTCTCGGTCATCAAGTGGCCGCGAACGACATCTTAGAAAAGCTGACGTTAGGAGATCCAAACTCTGGAGTGACGGTGTTCGCGTCGACGTACATCGCAGCGAAGTCGTTCAATGACGGAGGAACACTCACCGCTCTTGAAGGGTTTCTCAAGCTGATTCGAAACCACAGTTCCCACCGACTGGCTTGGGTTTTTCATTTGGGGGCCGCAGAGAGTCTCTATCAGTTACGCCAGACCGATCGCGCGTTGCCCGAGTACGAGTGGATCACTCAGAACTCGACGAATAAGAGCGCGCAAGCACTTGCTGCGTTTCGCATCGGAAACCTCTTCCTCTATCGAAATCAGTACGATCAGGCGATTGCTTCGTACGCGCAGGCGCTTCAACGCTTTGCTGAGTTTGCAGACAAGCAGCCGGAAGTTTATTTGAATCGTGGGGAAGCGCTCTACGGCCTTCGGCAATGGGATCGGGCCGAAGTCGAGTTCAAAAAGTTTTTAGAGAAACGTCCGGGTCATGTTCTCGGCTGGCGCGCAAGTTTCAGGTTGGGCGAGATCAACGGGCGTCGCGGCGGAACATTCAAGCAAGCAGCGAACGATTGGTTCTTGAGGACCGTCAATGACTTTCCATCCAGTCGGGGTGCCACACTTGCGCGTCTTCGGTTGTTACCTTGCGGCGATCATGCGGGGATGGGTTTGGAAACCGCTCGACGGTTCATTGAGCAAGAAGCGAAACAGTTCAAAGGCGAAGACGAAGTTCGCGAGACCGGCTATCAGGACCTTCTCTATGTTCAGTACGTGCGCTACTTGATTGCGGTCGAACGAGAGGACCTCGCTGTTGAGGTTCTCGCTCTTCTCATGGGTGGTGGTGTTTCGGAGCGTGCACGCATCATCTTGGGAGACACGTTCAAAGTTGTTTTTAAGACCAATATTGAAAAGATCCTGGCGCAAGGAAAAGATCTCGAGGCTCTCAGCTTCTACGAGCGCTATATCGGCTTGATACCACCGGTCGGTACACCGCTGACAGCGGATGTCTTTCTGCCCTTAGCTCGTGCCGCTTCGAATCTCGAACTGCCTGGCCTGTCGGCAGAACTCATGGATCGCTACTGGAAGCAGACCTCTCGGGCGCTCGCATCCGAACCTACGCTCGACGATTTATTGAAACGCTCTGAGGAAAGCTTCTCAGAAGCGAAGGGTGCATGGATTGCGATCCGAAATGCGACAAAGTCCGACGAAGCCGCCGGAAAAAAAGTGCAAGACCTCCTGACTCAAGTGATTGACGAGTCTCCTTACTCCTACCAACGTGAGCTGATCTTGAGCGTGATGGCGGATCAAGCAAAGGATCTCGATCGAACCCGCAAGCATGCCGAGCAGGCCGAAGTTCTCATGGATAAGTTCGCTCCATCGACGGATCCGCAAGTGTACTACTGGATCGCGCAGATTCTAGGAAAGCAGGATCGCCGGGTTGCTTCGGCGGAGGCTCTCGAGAAGCTGGTTGCAACGATGGACGCCGATCCGTCGGCAGCGGGAGCAAAGAAGGTCCTTCGCTATCCCGCCGTGGTGTCGATTGGAATTCCCGAGATTCCGCCAGCGAACGAACTGAGCATTCAGATCGCGAGTCTCTACGAACAAGAAGGCCTGTGGAAAAAAGCAGCTGAAACGTACGACAAACTGGTCACCAGAGGGTTTCAGAAAAACCGCACACGCTACGCAAAACTGCGTGCTCTAAAGAAGTTAAGCGCTACGGGTGACGCTGGTCTTTACCAGACAGCCATCCAGCAAACGCTCGAAGAAATTTCAAAAAGTGATGAAAACGACTTTTGGAAAAAGCTAGCTCAAGAGGAGCTGGCGAATCCGAAGTGAAAACCATGGAGGGAAGCAATGAACATGTTGATCACGTCTGATCGGAAAATGCTGGATCTGATCCAGCTCGCTAAGACGGTGGCTCAGAGCAAAGCGACCGTTTTGATTCAAGGGGACAGTGGTACGGGCAAAGAGTTGATGGCCGAGCTGGTCCATCGCTCCAGCTCACGGGTCCAGCGTTCGTTTGTCGCGATCAATTGCGCCGCGATTCCGGAAGCACTGCTTGAGTCTGAGCTGTTTGGCTACGAAAAGGGCGCTTTCACGGGTGCGCATAGCAGTCGCCCAGGAAAATTCGAACAAGCGAGTGGTGGAACCCTTTTGCTCGACGAGATTTCAGAGATGGAGCTTCGTCTTCAGGCAAAGCTTTTACGTGTTATTCAAGAAGGCGTCGTGGATCGCGTGGGCGGACGTCGCCCTATACCGGTGGACGTTCGTATCATCGCCACCACGAATCGCAATCTTGCTGATTGTGTGAAAGAAGGCACATTTCGTGAGGATCTCTTCTTCCGCCTCAACGTCGTGACACTGACACTTCCGAAGCTGAAGAATCGCCTGGGTGACATCCGCCTGCTCGCTGAACACTTCGTCCGAAACTACGCTCAGAAAAACAAGAAACCGGTAGCCGGAATTGCGCCCGAAGCTATCGCGTTGTTGGAGTCGCACGATTGGCCGGGAAACGTTCGAGAGCTTGAGAACGTTATCGAGCGTGCGATTATTACAGCTCGTGAGCCAGTGATTCAGGCTCGGGACTTTGTTCTTGAGAGAATTGCGCCGAAAGCTGAGATCGAAGCTGCTCCGATGGGCATCCTTCCGGAAGCTAAGATGCAATGGATTCCTGGAACAACGTTGCAGGACATCGAGCGCGATATCATTCTGAACGCGCTGGTGTATCACCAGGGGAACCGCACGCACACGGCGCGCGCGTTGGGGATCTCTATCCGTACGCTACGAAACAAGCTTGCGGACTATCGACGTCTCGGAATCCAGGTTTAAGAAACGCGAGTAGGGGCAGGTTCTGCCGGGGAGAAGTTTCCCGGCGCACGTTGCCGATGTTGCTTTAACGAAGCCTGCCCTACCATAGAAGTACAGCATGGGTGGCGCCGTGTTGTGGGGTTCGGCAGTGTGACTGATTCGGGGTTTTCCCCGGGGGGCTTAAGGAGTAGGCGATGACGAAGGGAATTTTCGATCCGACGATCGGTGCGCTCAACACCTCGCTCAATCTTCGGAGCCTTAATCAAGGTATCATCTCGTCCAATATCGCAAACGCGGAGACTCCCGGCTATCAGGCGCAAGAAGTAGACTTTGAATCCACATTGCGCGACACGCTCGGTGTTGGATCAGAACTTCGTCTCGAGGGCGACAACGCGGAACATATCTATCCACGTGAGACCGAGGCCGTCGATCCAGAAATTATCAATTCCGACAACGATGTCGTGTCTCTCGACGGGAACACGGTTGATCGCGCTGAACAACAGGCGAAGATGGCAGAAAACCAGATTCTTTACGATGCATCGGTCGAGATGATGAAAAAGAAACTAGGTCTGCTCAAGTACTCGATGGGCGATGCTGGAGGAGGTAACTAATGGATTTTTTCTCCTCCATGCGCGTGAGTGCGAGTGGTCTCGAGGCGCAACAAACGCGCATGAATACAATCTCGAGCAATATAGCGAACGCGGAAACGACACAAGGCACAGACGGAACGGGTCCCTACAAGAGAAAGGACGCTGTCTTTGGGGCGGTCACGGATCGCGAAAGTTTTGGGGAGATTCTCGACAGCGAGCTTCAAGAACACGTGCAGGGCGTTCAGGTCATGGACGTGATCGAGGATCAAGCTCCCCCACGCCTGGTCTACAACCCCAGTCATCCACAGGCGAATGTCGATGGCTATGTGGCGATGCCCAACGTGAACACCGTTCAGGAAATGGCCAATATGATCCAAGCCCAACGATCGTATGAGGCGAATGTCACTGCGATGGGTGCTGCGAAAGCCATGGCGCAGAAGGCGCTTGAGATTTCAAGATAGAGGAATGGTAAGCGATGAGTCCCGTGTCACTTGAGAGCATTGGTGGAGCAACAGGAGGCGGATTCGCTGTCGATCCTGACCTGCGCACGGGTGTGTCGGGTGACCGTCGTTCGCAGACGTTTGATTCAAGCGGTGGCGAAGTCGATACTTTCGGACAAACGCTTGATCGCGCTACCTTTGATCATGCTACCGACAATGCGCTTAAGATTCAGGGCGACCCCTCTGCTACCGGACCGGGTTCGGTAGCTGACATGCTTTCCGAGTCACTCGGAAAGGTGAATCAGCTGCAGGGCGAAGCAGATGTCGCGATTAAGAATCTCGTTGCAGGACGAACTAAAAATATTCATGAAACGCTCGTGACAGTTGAACGAGCAGATCTCTCGCTACGCTTGCTGATGCAAGTGCGAAACAAAATCATTGATGCGTATCGCGAGATCATGAAGATGCAAGTGTAGTGGCGTTTAGGGGGAAATGGCTTTGGGCGACTTTATAAAGCGGCTCTTAATGCAGATCGGCGACTTTATTGGCGGGCTTTCGTCCGCCAGGAAAGTAGCGTTCGGATTCTCAGCCCTCGTCATTTTGGGCGGGATTATTTTTCTATTCCGCTGGGCTGGAACGACGACGTATCAGCCGTTGATGACCAATCTGAATCCCGAGGATTCTGCGTCTGTTATTCGCCTGCTTCGTGAGAAGCACGTACCGTTTCAGGTAGACCCAACGGGTAAGGCGATTGAGATACCGCCCGAATATATTCACGACCTGCGTCTCGAGCTTGCGACACAGGGAATGCCTCAAAGCAGTACTGTCGGTTACGAACTCTTCGATCAACAATCGTTGGGTACCACCAGTTACGTTCAGAAAGTAAACTACAAACGCGCGCTCGAAGGAGAACTGACGCGAACGATATCGGCCCTCAGAGGCGTGAAGCGCGCACGTGTTCACTTAGCGACGCCGAAGACATCAACCTTCGTTGAGGATCAGAAGAAGTCCACTGCGAGTGTCGTTCTTGAACTCGAGCCCGGTATCACACTCAACGAAAAGCAAATCTACGGTGTCGGTCACCTCGTGGCGAGTGCCGTAGAAGGCCTCGAAGTATCTGATGTCGTTATTGTCGAGTCGAACGGTAAAGTGCTTTCGAAAAACTCACGCGATCCTCTCGTTGCTGTGACAGCCGACCAGGTCGACTTTGGGCGGAAGATCGAAGAAGACTACGAAAACCGTGTTGTGTCTCTGCTCGAGCCGGTTGTCGGTGCTGCGAAAGTCGTCGCTCGTGTGACCGCCGATGTCGACTTCTCGCAAATCAGCGAGACGCAGACGATCTATGACGGTGACGCGACGGCTGTTCGATCCTCGATGAAAGACTCGATGAGCATGAACGGTACGCGACCCGGACCGGGTATCGCTGGTGCCCGCGCCAATACGCCAGGTCAGGACCCGAACGCTCCACCCGCAATCACGTCAAACACCAACAAGGGAAAAGAGATCAACAACTACGCTGTCCCTCAAACGGTGATTCAGACGAAGCGGCCGTCGGGGAAAGTAACGAAGATTAGTGTCGCTGTCGTTGTGGACGGAAAAGAAGTGCGCACGAAGAATGAGCAAGGAGAAGTCCAGGCGAAGGTGGAGCCGTGGACGCCCGAACAGCTCAGTGAGTTTGAAAAGATTGTGTCGGGTGCTTTAGGTCTCGATAAAAAACGTGGGGACTCACTCGAAGTGAGGAACATGGCGTTTCAAAGACGCGATGTCGAAGAGTCAGAGCGTCTGTTGGCCGAGAGCGACGCGCGCGCGTACCGCAAACGATTGCTGGTCTTAGGTGTTATCGGTCTGATGATCGTGATGTTCTTCTTGTTTGTAGTTCGTCCATTCATCAAATGGTTGACCGAGAACACGATCGAAAGTGTCGACAGCTTCCTGCCTCAAACGATCGAAGAACTCGAACGTATTCAGAAGAGCTCGAAGCTTCCGGGTATGGAGGAGATCGTACCTGAGCTTCCAGACAAGATTGATCCTGAGAAGGTTGAAGGCGAAATGATCAAAGAGAAGATCATCACGCTCGTCGATGCGAACCCACACAAAGCTGCGATGATTTTACGTGAGTGGGTGCGCGCGAAAGTAGAGAAGAGCGAAGAAGGAAAGAAAGGCGACGGTAAGTCAGCATAGTGCTGACGCTGCCGCCGTGCCAGAGATTAACGGAGAGATAAACGATGCCGTACACCAATGTTGAAGACATGTCGGGCCTTCAAAAAGCTGCGGTTCTTCTGAGTGTTCTCGGGAACCAAGTTACCGCTCAAGTGTTTAAGAACATGAAAGACAACGATGTGAAGCTACTCGTGACAGCGATGGGAAGCGTCGATAAGGTCACGATCCCTGTTGTCAAAGGCGTGCTGGAAGAGTTTTATGCGGAAATCGCTGAGGAAGACACGTTGATCTTCGGTCACGCATCCGGCCGAGACTTCATCATGGAGACACTCGGTGAAGAGCGTGCCAAGACTGTTTTGGGTCAGCTGTCGGTTCTCGAAGGAAGTCGAACACTCGAAGCTCTCGAGCTTGTGGACCCGAGGACGCTTTCCAACTTCTTGGTCAACGAGCATCCACAGACCATTGCGGTTATTTTGGCGCATCTCGAAGCTTCGAAAAAGGTCGAGGTTATCAAACGGCTGCCAGAAGCATTGCAGACCGAAGTCGTGTTACGGATCTCGTCACTCGACTACATCTCGCCGACGCTCATTGCGGACGTCGACAATGTTCTTAAGCAAGAGCTTGCAACTCTTGGATCGATCGACACCCAGCAGCTGGGTGGTGTGCAACCGATCGCCGAAATGCTCAACAACATGGACAAGAATACAGAGCAGAACATCATGGCGCGCGTCGAGGAGAAGGACCCTCAGCTCGCCGAGGAAATTCGGAAGCTCATGTTCGTGTTCGAGGATATCGTTTTCATCGACGACACAGGCATGCAGACGCTGCTCAAAGAGGTTCCAAACGACAAGCTCGTTATGGCTCTCAAAACGGCTCCCGAAGAGATCAAAGACAAGATCTTTCGCAATATCTCGAAGCGAGCGGCCGATCTTCTCAAAGAGGATCTCGAGTCCATGGGGCCCGTGCGTCTTTCCGATGTCGAAGGTGCGCAGCAAGAAGTGGTCAACGTGGCCAAGCGGCTTGAGGCAGAGGGCAAGATCATTATCAGTCGCGGCGGTGAGGGAGACGCTCTCGTTTGAGTGAAAAATTCGAACGTCTCAGTATCGTACCAAATGGAGAGGGACCCAGTGTCGTCAAGATGGGTTCCGATCAAGTGGGCGGCGTGAAAGCGTTTCAGTTCTCGCGCCTGAGTTCGGGTCCGCCGTCGTACGATCAAGTTAAAAAGAAAATGGGTCCTGTGGCGGTTTCTGATCACGACGCCGGCACGCAACGCAAGCGTGACAGTCGTTTTGTTCTCAACGAATCCGCTAAAGAGCATCTCGGTATCGACAAAGAAGACAATCGCGCCTTTGAGCAAGCGATTCAGAAGAGGCTTGAGAGTGTTCGATCCCAATGCGAAGCCGAGGCCCGCACCAAAGGCTTTGAGCAAGGGCTTGCCGAGGGACGTGCCGAAGGACGAGTAGCGTTTCTCAAAGAGCACGAGTCGTTGATCGGTCAGTGGGAGAACTTCCTGAAGGCCTGTGATCGTGCACGGAGTGAAATTTACTCGCAGAACGAAATGTTTCTTGTTCGCTTGATGCTACGGATGGCTGAGCGACTCGCACTGAAGAGCATTGAGGGTGACCCAGAGTACCTGGGTCGTTTGATTAGCAAGCTTTTAGAATCTGTTGGAGTATCCGAACACCTTTCGGTCCATGTACATCCTAAAGACGTCGAAGCGCTCGAAGCACTGAAGCCGGAGATCAAAACTCTTTATCCTGAGCTTCGAGGCATCAGCGTGGTGTCCAGTACGGACATCACTACTGGAGGATGTCGGATCGAGACGGACTGGAATAATCTCGATGCCACATGGAACCAGCAGATCGCGAATTTAGAGACGCAGATGACCGGCGAGACAGCACTGGAGCGAAAAGTCGCAACGGCGGCAACAGCCGCACCGGCGCCAACAGCCGCACCGGCGCCAACAGGCGCGCCAGTGGCACCGGCGACAGAACCAGCGCCCGATGTTTCCGTAACAGCGCCAGCCGCAGATGCCGGAAGCGGCGAAACGCCGAAAGAGTAGGATCGCGATGGAATGGCCGCTCGACCAGGAGCTCTACCGCGGACGCCTCGATCAGGCTGTGCTTCACCGCGAGACCGGAATGGTTGCGAAGTCGGTAGGTCTTCTTCTCGAAGCCAATCTACCGAGTGCAAGTGTTGGCTCGATCTGCACGATTGAACAGGTGCGCGGCCGAAAAGAGAATGAACGTTTTGAAGCAGAAGTCGTTGGGTTTCGTGGCACGACAGCGCTTCTGATGCCTTTTGATCTCGCCCATGGCGTCCACTCTGGCAGTCGAGTGGTTCTCGCGGATCGACAAGCGATGGTTCGCATCGGACCCGAACTTCTGGGTCGTGTGATCGATGCGCGTGGTGTTCCTATGGATGGTCTAGGGCCGATTGAGTATCTTCATCGTACCTCGGAGATGCGCGGGATTCATCGTCGCGCGATTGATCCCATGAAACGCGAAGTGATTCGTACGAGTATGCAGCTGGGCGTTCGATCGATTGATGGGTTGATCACCTGTGGTCGCGGGCAACGTGTCGGCATTATGGCGGGATCCGGGGTCGGGAAGTCCGTTCTCTTAGGAACCATGGCGCGCAACACGTCGGCTGACATCAACGTCATCGCATTGGTGGGAGAGCGCGGTCGTGAGGTGCGTGACTTCATCGAAAAGGATCTGGGACCTGAGGGCCTTGCTCGCAGTGTGATTGTGGTGGCGACGTCCGACACGTCCGCAATTCTGCGAATGCGCGCCGCTTACGTCGCGGCGACGATCGCTGAGTACTTTCGCGACCAGAGTAAAAATGTCCTTTTGCTCATGGATTCGGTCACTCGATTCTGTATGGCTCAACGAGAAATCGGTCTTGCGATGGGCGAGCCGCCTGCGACGAAAGGTTACACGCCCAGTGTGTTTTCAATTTTGCCAAAGCTTCTAGAGCGTTCGGGCACCAGTGACAATGGTGGAAGCATCACCGGACTCTACACGGTTCTGGTCGAAGGGGACGAACTCGACGACCCTGTCGCAGACTCGGTTCGTTCCTACTTAGACGGCCACATTATTCTTTCGCGGCGGCTAGCCGAGCGCGGCCATTATCCGGCTGTTGATGTTCTTCAGAGCACGAGTCGCGTGATGCCAAGTGTTGTTACGCGGGAGCATCTTTCGGACTCGATGAAAGTTCGCGAGTGGATGTCGACGTACAACGACGCTGAAGATCTTATCAACATCGGCGCATACGTGAAGGGTGCGAACCCGAAAGTCGACGTTGCTGTCGCTTTACACGATCGGATCACGACATTCTTAAGGCAAGACATCGCCGCACAAGCAGGCGAAGCGGAAACACTTGCCCAGTTGCGGTCGATTGTCCTCGCTGGCGAGGCTGCTGGTCGTCCTACGACCAAAAGTTAAGAACACGGGCACAGCTTGCCCGGGAAAAACATTCAGCCTGTTGCCGTAGGCCTCCTGGCCCCAAGATGAGGGGAGCATGCGGAAATTCCATTTTCGCTTTGAGACAGTTCGGGACGTCCGAAAGCACAGAGAGCGTGAAGCTCTTGCAGAGATGCTGAAGCAACAGGCACAGTTCCGTACCGCACTCGAACGCAAACGTGATCTTCTCAATGATCTCTCGCGAACGCTGGAACGGCGCGAGGATCTGAGCGGACAAGCCTCCGTAGCCGCTGAGTTTCAGATTGAGAGTCTTTACGTGCAAGGCTTAAAAGCCCGACTGGTGCAGAGCGATCACCAGATCGCACGTGATCGTAAGAAGTTCGAAAAGGCCATGGCGTTCTACGGAATGCGCGTTAAGGACAGAAAAGTTTTGGATAAGCTCTACGATCGCCTGCTGGAACGTTATCGCAAAGACGAAAAACGACGCGAGCTCAAGCTACTCGATGATCTTTATTCATCGCGAGCGCGTCTATCCGTCGGGCAGGGAGAGGAAAGCCATGACTAAGCGACTGTTGGCTTATCAGCTTCTCCAAGCGTTTCTGATTGGAAGTCTGACTGTGACCTGGTGTCTCGCCGCTGAAGGTGAGTGTCTTGTGAGTGAAAAGACACTTCTCGAAGTCAAGGATCAGAAGGCCGCGTTACGTGCACGCACGGAAGCTCTTGATCAGAAGGAAAAAGAAATCGCCACACGAGAAACGGCCCTTCAGGAAGAGATCAAGCGGCTTAAAGAATTGCGTGACGAGATCCTCTTACAAAAAGCTCAAAATGATCAGAAGCTCGAAGAACAGGTTTCCAAACTGATGGAGACGCTGGAGAAAATGAGTCCGAAGAAGGCCGCAGAAGTTCTCACTCGATTGCCGAATCGCCTCGCTGTGGCTGCATTGACTCGGATCCCGAACCCAAAACTTAGCAAAATCGTTGCAAACATGGATGCAGCGCGATCCTCAGAACTCGCCGAACTCATGGCGACCAAACTTCCTGGCAATATTTCCGACCAGGCTCGCGCTCCAGCAGGCGAAGGAAAGGCCAAACGTGATTAGTCCGGCAGTCCTCAACCCAGCTGCGAGCCCGATAAAAGCTCAAGAGACGGCGAAAGGTGAAGTTTCAGCTCAAGCGCAACGTCGTGGTCCGAAGGAAAGGATTAAGGCGCCTTCTCCGCAAGAGACTTTTGAGAATATGTTTGGTCAGGGCGTCGTTCCAGGTCCGCAAGTTGGAAACGCTGTCGCTCCGAACCCGGCTCTACCCCTCGATCCTAAGGCGCTGAACGAGCTTTCGAACAAGTCTGACAAGAGTCATAAGCCGGCCATGGCCGCCGGGACGTTGAAGGCCGCACCTTCGAAGTTTCAGTCGACGGCTGCCGCGGCTTCCGGAATTCAAGCCCGTGCGCTATCTGGAGAGTCCTCCGTCGCTCATGCGAACGCGCCGAGTGTTGCACACGCTGGAGCTGTCCTTGTTGCGGACACCAAGAATCCTACACAGAACGTGGCTCACAAAGCCGCTGATGATCTCGTTTTTCAGGTGCTTGGCGTGAATGAGCCGATTCTTCTCGAGGACATCGAGCACGTGGATGCAGCGGACACAGTTTCAGGCAGCTCCGATGCACGTCGCACGCAACCAGCCAAGAAGACGGACGGCACGCCTTCGAAGACAGCGGCTGCAGCGGTTCAGGACACACAGTCTTTCCTAAGTACGCGAGCCACCGAGCCCAGTCATCGCGACGGAATTGATGTGATCACCGATCGCCCACGAATTGAGTTACAGGATGTTCCGGTAACTACGCGTATGGGGCGAGACATGGATCTTCCACTCATGACCGCAGCTCCCGCGCTGACCGCCACGCCGCTTGCGGGACGATCGGCTCAACATCGCGAACCTCTGAGTCTCACGGGTGACGTTGTGAAAGGCGCAGGCGCTCGGGACCGCTTCTCGTCTGTCGCGCTTGCGGGTATCTCAGGTGGCATCCAAGGACTCTCCGATCAAGGCGGCGGCGAGATGCGCATCAGTCTCAAGCCCGACAATCTTGGCGATCTCCGGCTGCGCGTGATCACGCGTGGCAATCAGGTGTCTCTGCAAGTGTTAGCAAGTAATCCAGCTTCGAAGCGTGTGATCGAAGATAGTCTCGACTATCTCAAAGAGTCGTTGCAGTCGAAGCACCTCGTGATTGGAAAGATTGAGATTGGTTTGATTGGAGCGCAGGCCCTCGCGCAACCCGGACATTCGCCGACCGGTGATTTCGCAAGTACGAGTCAGAACCCAGCATCCTCCTCAAACTGGGACGGCGGTCAGGGAGCAGGCCAGGACTATACTCGTGATAACGCTCGCGAGAACGCTTACGATCGCTGGGATCGCTACGAACAGACAGGTTTGACGACGGCGAAACGAGGCTCGCAAAATGCGGCACCGACATCACGCCAAGACGCGCGATCGATTGACGTGAGGATCTGACGATGGACATTAAAAGTTTGCAAGGCCCAGGTCCCGCAGCCGCAGCTAATCAACCAAAGTTCAAGGAAGTCTGGGAGCAGATCCAGTCCGAAATGGGTGTGAAGCCTCCTCCTCAGAAGCAGGCCAAAAAGACGCTCGATAAGGACGACTTTTTGCGCATCATGATCACGCAGATGAAAAATCAGGATCCGACCAAACCGTTTGAGAGTGACAAACTCGCGCAAGAAATCGCTCAGATCGCTTCTGTGGAGCAGCTCGGTAACGTTTCTAAGGCACTGAAGGAGCTCGGCCAGCAGAACAAGCCGCTCGAACGCCTCGCGATGACATCACTCATTGGTAAAACAGTCACCGTCGATCGTTCACGTTTTCCGCACTCCGAGGGATCGAGCGAGCACGTGAGCTTCGCGCTTCCCGAGGAAGCGGCCTCGGTCAAAGTACAAGTCATTGGTCCGTCAGGCGAAACCGTTTATGAAAAGGAGATGGGTGCCAAAGAGAAAGGCAACCACGTTCTTGCTTGGGACGGTAAGCTTCCAAACACGCTGAACGCTCCAGCAGGAACCTACATGGTTCGCGTCGAAGCAAAAGATGCTTATGACCGAGCCGTTAAAACCGACAGTTTTGCAAAATCGACCGTGATGGGTATCAGCTATGAAATGGGCGAGCCCATGGTTCTTGTGGGTTCGGAAAAGAACCCAGACAAGATTCCGATCAGCAACTTGATCAAGGTTGAAGAGACGACATCGGTCGTGGAGAAGTCCGCAGCAGCCGCGGCTGAAGCGCAGTCGAGTGTTCCCGAAGAGGTCGCAAAACGAATTCGAGATTTTGAAAAACGCAATGCCATGGAAAAGCTAGGCGTCGAAATGAAGAATGACGGCGAGAGCGAGACTCCAGCAGATTACGTTCCACCGAGTTACCAGAATATGGCGCAAGGTGCAGCGAAAGCCGGGGCTGCGAAGCCCGCTCAGGTAGCACAAGCACCGGTCGTGGCCGAAGGTTTTCCGAACGGATTAGATTTCTATAACGAAAAAGGAGGTGAAGAACAGTGAGTGGTGCATTGAATCAGGTGAACCCACTGCTTATTCCACAGGTAACGTCACTACCAAGTGACCGCGCACGTGTGGAGCGTGGTGGAAAGGTCGAATCCAAAGAAGGTGCTGAGTTTCAGAAGATACTGAGCTCGGAACTCGACTTGGGACATTTGACCAACGAAACACTTAGACCGCCGCTCAAGTTTTCTCAGCACGCAAGCCAACGGCTTCAGAGTCGGAAGATCGCAATGGATGACGCCCTGATGGGTAAGCTCAACAAAGCGATCGACCAAGCTGAAGCAAAAGGTGTCGACGATACGCTCGTGCTCACAGACAGTGGAGCGTTCATAGTGAACGTTAAGAACCGAACTGTGGTCACAGCGCTCGATCGAAACGCGCTCGCGGGGAACGTGTTTACGAACATCGATGGTGCAGTTGTCATTTAACTGCCTAGGTAGTGTTCAGGTGGTGTGTAAGTAGAAGGTAACAAGAATCGTTGGATGGTTTTGGCTGGACCCAATAAAACGGGAAGCCTCAGGGCTCGGATCGACTGAAGAGCCCAATCTTCGATTCATGTTTGGATTGAAACAGTAAGGCGCAAGGAGGCGTCCTCATGGGTATTCTTTCGTCAATGTATACAGGCGTTACCGGGATCCAAGGTCTCGGTGAGGCGCTTGCGATTTACGGCGATAACATCGCCAACGCAAGCACGGTGGGATTCAAAACAAGCCGACCCGAGTTCCAAGACGTGATTGCAAAATCACTGAAAGGTCTCTTGGGAGGTAACCAAATCGGTCGCGGTACGCGACTCGCAGGCGTCACGCCGATCTTTTCGCAAGGTTCAATCTTGCAAACAGAGTCGGCGACCGATGTTGCGATTTCTGGCGAAGGCTTTTACGTCGTCGACGGTGTCGACGGCCGCAGCTTTACGCGAGACGGTCAGTTTCGCTTCAACAAAGACGGCGAACTGATCACGTCCGACGGAATGCGCGTTCAAGGCTTTCAAGCTGACGACAAAGGCAAGGTCACATCGCAGATGGGATCTGTGAAAGTCAGCCGAACAGTGATCGATGCAAAGGGAACCAACAAAGTGGATCTCTTTGTGAATCTTGATCTGCGTGCCAAGAACACGCTGGTATTCGATCCAGAGCGTCCGGACCAAACAAACCATTTTGCAACAGGTGTGACGGTCTACGACACAGCTGGAGCACCTCACGTGTGTACGATGTACTTCAACAAAACCGAAGACGGTATTTGGGAGTATCGCGTGATGGCCAAAGGTGAAGAGGTCACCGGTGGAGTTCCAGGGAAACTAACACAACAAGCGACGGGTAAACTTTCGTTTGATGTCGATGGTCGCCTAAAAAACCACGAGATGGGTGAGAACTCGTTTAACTTCGTCGGCGGAGCACTGCCGGATCAGAAGATCGAGTTCAACTTCGGAAAAGGTAAAGAGATCGGTGGCGACGGCCTGCAAGTCACACAGTACGGTGCAAACAGCGAAGCGTACAAGACGATGCAGGACGGATACACCGTCGGAACTTTGACGGGTCTCACGTTCAATGATGACGGGATTTTGGCGGGTGTTTACTCGAACGGAGAGAACATCAACCTGGCGCAACTCGCTCTCGCGAAGTTCGAGAATCCTGAATCATTGTTCAAGATGGGACAAAACCGCTTTCGTGAAAGCCGTTTGTCGGGTTCACCAACGATTGGTGCTCCACAACAAGGCGGCCGTGGAAGAATCAGTCCAAAAACCGTCGAATCTTCGACGACGGACATTGCGCAGGAGTTCATTAACTTGATGAACGCTCAGCGCAACTTCCAAGCGAACACGCGGGTGATCAGCGTTGCAGACCAAATGATGCAAGACATCTTGGCTCTTAAGCGTACTTAAGATCGCTAGCTAACCAGTATTCCTTAGCCAATGTGGTGCCACGCACTCTCTAGGAGGGTGGCACCACTCCCCCTCCCTAACGAGCAAGTTTTGCCGACTTGAGCGTGTGTGTCGTTCTGGGGGAGAATACTAACTATGGCTGAGGAGAAAAAAGACAAAGTAGAAGCAGAATCAAAAGGGGCAAGTAGCGCACCTGCGCCTGGAGGAGGTAGCAAACTTCCCCTGATCCTTGCACTTGTGAACACACTTGCGAGCGTCGGCATCGTCGCGTTGCTTGTGATGAATTTTAAAAAAGAAAATTCCGGACCGAAACCCGAGCACATCGTCGCTGAGGAAGCTTCGCACGGCGAAGCAAAAGCAGGCGAACAAAGCGGCGGTCACGGCGATGCAAAAAAGCCCGAGGGTGGCCATGGTGAAGCAAAAAGCGGACACGGCGGCGACGCGCATGGTGAAGGCGGCGGTCAAGACTTTGGGAAAATGATTGTTCTCGAGCAGTTCACGGTGAACTTATCGACGACAGGTTCCGCGAGTGCGAAGTTCGCGCGCGTGAACATTTCGCTTGAGGTGAAATCACCGGATACCGAAACTGAGGTCACATCGAAGATGCCGCGCGTTCGTAACGTCATCATCGACCTCTTCAATAGCAAGCGTCCTACGGACCTTGCAACTCCCGAAGGACGAAACTTTCTTAAAGACGAAATTCAGAACGCGCTCAATGGCTTTCTGATTACCGGAAAAATCAATGGGGTGTTCTTCACTAACTTCGCACTGAGTTCGTAACTATGAATCAAGTTTTAAGTCAGTCAGAAGTCGATGCTCTCTTAAGCGCTGTTTCCGAAGGCGGCATGGATGTCGCTGGCGAAGGTGGCGCTAAGGCTGGTGGTGGTGGTGAGGGAGCTGCCGGCGGCGGTGGTATTGAGAATCCAGCGGTCGAAATCTCCAACTATGATTTGACCAACCAGGACCGCGTGATTCGCGGTCGGATGCCAACGCTCGACATTATCTACGAACGCTTTATTCGACTGTTCCGGATGTCGCTCTCGAACTCTCTCCGAAAAATTGCTTCTCTCAGTATTATCTCGACCGACTTGCTGAAGTTCGGTGAGTTTGTGAACACACTGCCGATTCCGAGCTGTATGTGTATTCTCCGGTTCGAAAGTCTGCGGGGACCTGCGCTGCTTGTCTTCGAGTCAAAGCTCGCCTATGGGCTGATTGACAGTTACTTTGGCGGTACGGATCGACCGTATACCAAGATTGAAGGCAAGGAGTTCACGCGTATCGAACTCTCGATCATGGAAAAGGTCATGCGTCTTGCGATCAACGACCTCGAAGATGCGTGGGCTCCGGTTCACAAGGTCGAAGCGACGTTCAATCGAATCGAAGTGAACCCACAGTTTGTCGGTGTGGTTCCTCCGTCGGATGTGATCATCTCAACAACATTCGAAGTCGAACTCGAGAACGCGTCCGGAACCATTGCACTCGTGATTCCATACTCCACGATTGAGTCGATCAAGGGAAAGCTCAACTCGAGTTTCCAAACAGAGAGCGATCGCATTGATAAAGAGTGGACCAATATGATGGAGGAGAACCTGATTCGCACCGAAGTGAACGTTGCGGTCAATCTCGGTACATCACAACTGACGGTCGGCGATCTCGTCAACCTCGATGTTGGAGATATTATCCCGCTCAATCAGGATGTCGATGCGGAACTCGATGTTTGTCTCGAGGGAAAACCTAAGTTTAAGTGCCTTTTTGGTGTCTCGCGCGGAAATCGGGCTGTTAAGGTCACACGTCCGATCGAGAACGGTTAATCGCAAGTAGTAGGATACAGGGGGATCAAATGAGTCAAGAAGCAGCGGCCACAAATCAAGAAGCAAAACCCGAAGCCGCCGGAGCAGCAGCATCAGCAGCAGCTTCAGCAACCGCAGCGGGGGCCGGAGCCGTACAGGATGTCGGAAGTCAGATTCAGAGTCTCGACTTTATTCTCGATATTCCGCTCAAAGTCACTGTTGAACTGGGACGTGCTCGGATGTCGGTTCGAGAAATTTTGGAACTCGGACAGGGCTCCGTGATTGAGCTTTCAAAGATGGCTGGGGAGCCACTGGAGTTACTCGTGAACGAAAAGCTCGTCGCTCGTGGCGAGGTCGTCGTTGTAAACGAAAAGTTTGGGATTCGATTGACCGACATCATCTCGCCGGTCGAACGAATCGAACAGCTGAAGTAAGAAATCCAAGCCAAGGAAGGCGGGTGGGGAATGCTAAGGGGTTTTCAGGCTTTTCAGCCTTTTCAGCCAAGGATGGCTGGTGTGTCATTGGCTTTGCTCGTAGTCGGATTTGCGCCGATGAACGCTTACGCCGCCGCGATCTCCACAGTACTCGAGCGCGTTCAGGCCACTGGACCTGAAACGCTTGTTCTGACGTTCGACCAAGCTGTCGATCTATCGCGTGTTAAAACTGAATTTTTTCGAGACATCATTCAGGTCAATCTTCGTGACGTCACGGTCTATCCAGCAAAGTTTCTGACGACCGACTCAGGTACGACGGTCAAGAAGGTCTTTGCCTACCAGTACACACCGCAGCTCGTGCGGGCACGACTCACGGTCGGTGGCTCTGCGGAGAGTTTCAAGAATCGTGTGACCATCAAACGCGACGATCGGAAACTCATCATCACGCTTGCGGCACCAAAAACGGGTTCGAAAGCGGGAAAAACGGCCGGCTCAGATCAGATCAGTCTATCCGTAGCACAAGCGACCGAAGTCAGCCCGCCCGCACCGATCGTCACTCCAAAACAAGAGGCAAAGAAGAGCGCAGACGCAGGTGCTGCCGGTTTCCCGAGTACGAAGATGAAGTTATCTACGCAGAAGTACAGTCCCATCCGTGTTTTCGGAACACTCATGGGTATTGTTTGCGTTCTACTGGTTGCCGCTCTTGGTCTGCTCGCACTCAAGCGACGTGGCCGAGCTCTTGGAGTCTTTCGGTTTCTCAATAAGTGGACCAATGGGAAATTTGGCTCTTTGACGGGGATGGGTACGGCCAAAGAAAAGATCATCGATGTCGTCTCGATGCACCACTTGGGTCCAAAACGCAGCATCGCTGTGATTCGTGCCAAGGATCGTCTTCTTTTAATTGGAATCACAGATGAGTCCATCAATCTGATCACCGACCTCGGCGAGGGTTTCGACCAGGAGGTTGAAGCGATGATTCAGTCCGGCGCCACGAAAGCAGCAGCAGACGAGATACTGGCGCCCGCTTCGAAGGCCGCGGATCGTGTTCGTGACCAGATTCGCACCAAACTGGGAGGACTTCGACCTCTATGAGAAAAGTCGGGCGACAGATTCTGTTTCTCGCGATTCTTCTTACGGTCGGAGCGTTTGCGCTTCCAGTTCTCGCTGCGAGTCCGGGCGGTAGTGGTTATCAGCCAGGAACATCCGGTCTCACGCTTCCATCCCTCAGTCTGTCGTTTGCGCAGTCGGAGCGGCCCACTGAATTGGTGTCGGTTCTGAGAATTATAATTTTGCTCACGGTCCTGACGCTGGCTCCAGCGATCTTGATCATGATGACTTCTTTTACTCGGATCGTTGTGGTCCTGAGCTTCGTTCGTCAGTCGCTCGGAACACAACAGATGCCCCCGAATCAGTTGATTGTGGGACTAGCTCTCTTCCTTTCGTTTTTTGTGATGGCGCCCACCTGGAATGCGGTCACTTCGCAGGCCGTTCAACCTTTTCTCGATGAGAAAATCGATCAGACCGAAGCGCTTTTGCGCGCTGAGAAGCCCATTCGTGACTTCATGGTCGGTCAGACTCGTGAGAAGGACGTCGAGCTCTTTGTCTCGCTAGCGAAGATGGAAAAGCCACAGAATATTGGTGAGGTCCCGACGTACGTCCTGATTCCGGCGTTCGTCGTCAGCGAACTCAAGACGGCGTTTCAGATTGGCTTCATGCTGTATCTGCCCTTTCTTGTTCTCGACATGGTGGTCGCCAGTGTCCTCATGGCCATGGGAATGATGATGTTGCCTCCGATGATGATTTCGTTACCTCTTAAGATTCTTCTCTTCGTACTCGTGGACGGATGGGATCTGATTGTCGGAAGTCTGGTTAAGAGTTTTGGTTAGGAAGGCGTACACATGACAGAAGAAATGGTCATGAATCTTGGAACCGAAGCATTGAAGATCATGCTCATGCTTGCGGGTCCCATGCTTTTAGCCGCCATGATCATCGGTATTGTCGTGAGTGTGTTTCAGGCCATCACGCAGATCAACGAGGCCACGTTGACTTTCATCCCAAAGATGTTCGCCATTGTTCTTGTTCTTGCTGTGATGGGACCGTGGATGCTGAAAGCTCTTGAGGAGTACGCGACGACCATCTTGGGTGGGTCATGGGAGTGGATTAAATGAACTGGGCCCTACCGCTCGGACAAGACGAGATGATGACCTTCTTTGCGCTTCTCACGCGTCTTTCCGTGATGCTCGCTGTGTTTCCGATCTTTGGTCATATGGTGATCCCTGTACCCGTGAAAGTACTCTTGGGTCTCAGTTTATCGGTGATGCTGTTTCCGGTCCTCGTTACATCTGCAGTGATCGTCCCAGCTCATGCGGCAGTTTGGGCGGACTCGGTCAGCGGAATCGCCGGTGTGATCGCTCGTGAAGTCATCTTCGGCCTGGCGCTCGGATTCTGTGTTCGACTGGTGATGGACGCTGTCCAAATAGGCGGGGACATCATCTCTAACTTCATGGGATTTTCGGCCGCACACACGTACGATCCTCAGCACGAAACGACGACTCCGGTTGTCGCACAGGTACTGAACACGCTGGCCTTGCTATTGTTTCTGACTATGGATGGTCATCTGATTTTGATTCAGGCTGCCGCTGCCAGTTTTAAGATTGTTCCCATCGGTGAAGCTGCATTTCATGGAGCTTTCGCTAATACGCTTCTCGATATCGCTTCTGACACATTCAAGATCGGTATTCAGATCGGAGCTCCGATTGCGATCTCGATCTTTGCTGTCAATATCGTTTACGCGATTCTCTCGAAAGCCATTCCGCAACTCAACGTCCTGGTGCTGAGTTTCGCGGTGAGCGCTGGCCTCGGACTTTTTGTTTTAATGGTGAGCATGCCTGAGACGTTAGGTGCATCACGAGATGTGTTTGATGGGTTGGCCGATCGCATGGGTGAAGTCATGCAGAGTTTAAGAAGGTAGCGACGTCATGGCCGAAATGGACCAGCAGGAACGCTCGACCGAAGACCTTAGCGACGAGGCGTCGCCGTATCGAGTCGAAGAGCATCGCAAGCGCGGGCAGGTCGCGCAAAGCCGCGAACTGAGCGGCATCATCGGCCTTGTTTTTGTCGGCGTCGTGATGATGATTTACGTTCCGACCATTGCGGATGATGTCTCACGTTTCGCACAGTCTGTCTTTCAGGCCGATCTCATGTTGAAACTGAGGACCGACGAGAATGACTTCATGCTCGGTGCTCTTCGGTTGGCATCGGCAGTGATGCTCAAGACATTCTTGCCCATCGCTTTGATTGCGGCCGTGATCGGAATCCTTTCGAGTCTCTTTCAGGTAGGCGCTATCTTTTCGCTCGATCCCATCACCCCTCAGTGGTCACGGATCAATCCGATCTCAGCATTCAAAAAGTATTTTTCGGTGAAGTTCTTGATCGATGGCACGCGCTTGATTATTCGCGCAACAGCACTGGTGATTGTCGCGTTCGTTCTGGTGCGAACGATCGTTTCCGGGTCACCCCGTTATGTTTTCGCCGATCCCATTCAGCTAGGACGCTCGTTCATGGAGTCTGGACGCACTCTTTGGATGGGGCTAGGAGCACTTCTTCTCGTGTTTGCCGTGATCGACTTCTGGGTACAACGTTGGGAGTATGGCAAGCAAGTTCGGTTGACGAAGCAAGAGGCGAAGCAAGAACACAAAGAACACGAAGGGGATCCGCTCATCAAAGCGCGTATCCGGTCCGTTCAAAAAGAAATGGCCCGTCGTCGCATGATGGAAGCTGTGAAGACAGCCGAAGTCATCGTGACCAACCCGACGCACATCGCAGTAGCCTTGTCCTACGATCGCGACAAGATGAATGCGCCTAAAGTGGTCGCCAAAGGCGCAGACTTCATGGCTCAGAAGATTAAAAAAATAGCGGCAGACGCTGGCGTTCCGCTGGTCGAGAATGTCCCGTTAGCGCGCGCCCTTTTCAAGCAAGTCAAACTTGGTCGGACGGTGCCGCGCGCGCTCTATCAAGCCGTCGCTGAAGTACTGGCGTATGTTTACCGTCTTAAGAACAAAGTGATGCGTCGGGAGACATGATGAACTTCTTAGGAAAACTTTCGAGAAACACCGACATCATGCTTGCCCTAGGCGTCGTCGCGATCCTAGGCATTATGATTTTGCCGCTTTCGCCGTGGATGATCGATATCTCTCTTGGGCTTGCGATTGCTATCTCGATTGTTCTGCTACTTACATCGGTGTATGTGAAAAAAGCTCTTGAGTTCAGCATTTTTCCCACGGTTCTCTTGGTCACGACACTGTTTCGCTTAGCACTCAACGTCGCCACGACGCGAAGTATTTTGCTCCGTGGACCCGAGATGGGTACGGCGGCCGGCGGTGAGATCATCCGCGCATTTGGTGAGTTTGTCGTCGGAGGTAACTACGCTGTCGGGATTGTTGTTTTCATTATTTTGGTCATTATTAACTTTGTCGTCATCACGAAAGGTGCGGGTCGCGTGGCCGAGGTTGCGGCGCGATTCACATTGGACGCGATGCCCGGTAAACAGATGGCGATCGACGCGGACCTCAACGCTGGTGTGATCAATGAGGAAGAAGCCCGACGCCGCCGTCGAGAGATCTCTCGCGAGGCGGACTTCTACGGAGCGATGGACGGAGCTTCAAAGTTTGTTCGCGGGGATGCGATCGCCGGAATTCTCATTGTCGCTGTCAACATTCTCGGTGGAATCGTCGTCGGGACACTTCAAAAGGGAATGGCGCTGACCGATGCAGCGCAAGTATTTACGCTTCTGACAATCGGAGACGGCTTGGTTTCGCAGATTCCGGCGCTGGTGATCTCGACGGCCGCGGGTATCATCGTGACGCGCACGGAAACCGGTAACAACCTGGGAGCTGAAGTGAGCGCACAGGTGTTCGGAAGTCCGAAGTCGCTTCTTCTCACGGCAGCTATTCTGTCCGTTCTGGGTCTGATCCCTGGAATGCCGCTCTTCCCGTTCTTTTTCTCGGCCGCGATCTTCGGCGGTATAGGTTATCGCCTCCACGGCAAGAACGTGAAGCAGGCCCAAGACGATGCGGAGAAGGCTCAGGAGCAGAAGCTTCGTCCGAGTCAGGAAAAGCTTGAGAATCTTCTTTCGGTGGATCAGCTGGAGCTGGAGGTGGGTTACGGTCTCATCAGCATTGTCGACAGCGATCAGAACGGCGATCTCCTCGAGCGCATTTCCAACATTCGAAAGCAGTTCGCAATTGATCTCGGAATCATCGTTCCGTCACTTCGTATTCGAGACAATCTTGAGTTAAAGCCGGGTGACTATCGTGTTCTCTTAAAGGGCGTTCAGGTTGGTAACGGTTCGCTCATGGTCGGAAGTCTCCTAGCCATGGATCCAGGAAATGTTTCGTTACCTATTCAGGGAATTCCTACCAAGGAACCAGCTTTCGGTCTGGACGCGCTTTGGGTCACCGCTGATCAAAAGGAAGACGCGCAAATAGCGGGTTACACGGTTGTCGACAATTCGACGGTGATTGCAACACACCTAACAGAAATCGTTCGATCCCATAGCCATGAGCTCTTGGGTCGCCAGGAGCTACAGACTCTGATCGACACGCTCAAAGAAGCTGCTCCGAAAGTCGTGGACGATCTTGTGCCGGGTCTCATGACCATGGGTGCGGTGCTCAAGGTACTGAAAGCGCTTCTCAAGGAACAGGTTTCGATTCGAGATCTTCGCACGATTCTAGAATCTCTTGCTGAAGTGGCCCCAACGACGAAGGACACACTGATTCTGACGGAGACCGTACGTGGGTCATTGGCACGAACGATCACCAAGAAACTCATCAACGACCGCAATCAGCTTGTTGTCCTGACGCTCGACAAGACGATCGAGGAAACACTCGCCGGTGGCATCATTCAAACGGATCAGGGACAACAGCTATCCGTCGACCCAGAGTTCATTCGTAAGTTCGTCGGCGAATTGCACCAACGTGTCCGCGACGCAGCTGCCGAGACGCCGAATACGGTGATTCTCTGTTCTCCAGTGATTCGACCCCATCTGAGAAACCTTATTGAACGTTTCATTCAAGGTATTACGGTGATCTCACATAGTGAGATCGGAACCAGTGTGCAAGTTAAGTCCATCGGAACGGTGAGGATATAGACTATGGAAATCAGAAAATTCGAAGCGCCTACAATTCAAGAAGCTCTTGAGACGATCAAACGTGAGATGGGTCCCGAAGCCGTAATTCTGAAAACAAAAAAGAATCGCTCCGGTTTCGGATTGCTGTCCAAAGGCAGCGTTGAAGTGACTGTTGCCGTCAGTGACCGTCTATTGAATCGTAAGAAGTTCGTCGATCAGAAGCTCACCGATGGGCAAAAAGAGAAAATGACGGCTCAGAGCGCACGCTCACTTGCGGAAACGTATGAGAAGCCGTTTCGCGATCGTGTTGAAAAGACAGCGAGCAGCGTTCGCGAAAACGTCACGTTATCTCAGGCACCACGACGCAAGATGACGGCCACGCGCTACATTGACATACCCAACGAGGGTGAAACGACGACGGCTAGGCCGCGCCAGCAACAAGTGTCCGCACCTGTCGTCACACGTGCAGCACCATCGACGGCCCAGGCCCCAGCGCATCTTGTGAACGAGCTCGAACGCTTGAAAGCTATCGTATCCGAAATGCAAGAAGGTCAAGCGACGCGCGAACTCGATATGAGCGCGTCGATGACGGCGATGCTTCGATCTGAAGGGATCGAAACGGAAGCCGCGATGGCTGGATTCGAACAACTCATGCTTCACGGTGTGGATCGTAAGATTGCTGCGCAGATCGTGCGACGTGCGACCAAACGTCATGAGCAACAGAAGGGTCTTGCGGCAGGGGAGTTTCTCGACGATCTCGCGTCGGAGATCATGGAGGCTACCGAAGTACTCTCGCCTCTCGACGGAATTGAACGGGGCCGCTCGGCGGAGTCGACGCGTGCACCTGTCGTGATCAGTTTGATCGGACCGACAGGCGTTGGGAAAACAACAACACTTGTAAAAATTGCGAGTGACGCTGTTCTAAACCGCAATCTTCGCGTTGCCCTTATCAACATTGATACGTTCAAGGTGGCCGCAAAGGATCAGCTTGCAACGTATTCAAAGATTCTCAAACTGCCTTGTCGTACTGTGAGCGAAGTCGGCGAATTGCAAGATGCCTTGAACGACTTTTCTTATGCGGACTTGATCCTGATCGACACGTCGGGAACGTCTCAGAAGGATCACGAGACCGTGTCACGGATTCAGGAACTGTTGCATTCGATTCCGAACAATCGTGTTGAGCTTGTGCTCTCGTGCACAACGCGCGAATTCGACCTCGCTAACATGGCGAAGCGCTTCTCGAGTTTTCGTCCCGAAGGTCTGATTTTTTCAAAGCTGGATGAAACCAATCAGCACGGATCAGTTTTTAACCTGTCCCAACGGATGAAACTTCCCTTGCTGTACTTCACGACTGGTCAACGTGTCCCAGAGGATATGGAAGAGGCGACACAGGAACGGATGGCGGCTCTACTTCTGGATCTTTCGTGATGACGGATCAAGCGGACACACTTCGAGAGTGGGTCGAGGAGCGCGATACGCTCACGACACTCTTGCAACGTGTTTCGCGCAACACACGTGTTGTTCAAATGGTTTCAACCGATGTGCACCCGGATTTTCTCAACTGCTGCTTGGCCGTGATTCTTGGCCTTTCAAAGAAGGGCCTTCGAACCGCAGCTGTGGTTCCTCCAGGTCTTCGAACAGATCTCACGTCGGCTAGTGGTCCGCGTTTCGTGACGTTTGAAACGCTTCGATCCGAGAGTCAGGCCGGTGTTCTGATGAGTCAGTTTGTTGACGCTGATTGGGTGGTGCTCTGTGAACCGGCTGCTATCGTGACGGGTTATCCTGTGACGTTGATCGCCACACTCGGAAGCGAAACACCTGCTCATGTCGCGCAGAAGATACGAGAATGGCGGAAGAGCACGAATCAAAAGGACTTTAGCCTCATCGTCACGGGCACCGATGACGGCGCCGATGGCATCGAATTCTATCGTTCTGTGCAAAAGCAAATCGGACATCACAATGGGATTCAGCTTGCCTACCTCGGACACTGGAAAGCAAATGCTGAGTCTGCGGATGATTTTCTGTTACACTATGAAGAGGACACGCGAGAGCGTTTGGATGGGCGCTTGGCACTTTTGGTCAAGAGGCTGGTCGAACGCGAGTCGCCGTCTGTATATTTTGACGTTTCATCAACACCATTCAATCACGGAAGGTTGAGTAAGGATTGAACGTATGGCGATCAAGGATGATCAGAAGAAAAACAAAAAAACTTCGACAGCAAAATCTCCGAGTGTGATCGCCAGGAAGAATAGCGAACGCACCAAGAATCTTGCCAAGGCCGTTCAGGACGTCGTCGAGTCTGAGAATCAGAAAGCGCTCGAGACCGAACGCAAGAATCAAGCGCGCACGGGTATCGAAGAGAGTGGCGTTGGATCAAAGCTCGTTCGCGGCGATCTGTCGCCGGTGAACTGTAAGCGTGACACTCTGATCGTAGCCTATGCACCTCTGATCAAGTACATCGCGCAAAGGATTGCGGCTCGGCTACCAGCGAATATCGAGTTAGACGATCTCATGAGTGCCGGTGTGATTGGTCTCATGGACGCGATCGATAAGTACGATGCGTCGCGCGACAACAAGTTTAAGACATACGCAGAGTTTCGAATCCGTGGCGCCATTCTCGATGAGCTTCGTGCGCAGGACTGGGTTCCGCGGAGCGTGCGCGAGAAGGCAAAGCAACTCGAGAAAGCTTTCGCAAAGATTGAGCAGGAAAAGGGTCGACAGGCAACCGACGACGAAGTGTGCGATGTGCTCAAGATATCGCAAGACGAATACTACTCCATGCTCAATCAAGTGCGGAGTGTTTCACTTCTGAGCTTCGAAGATTTCACGAGCTTTTCGAAGGCCGACAAGCGATCACTGAACTCGATCGTAGCTAACCGTGCGGGTGGCTCCACACCGTTCAATGAAGTCACGCTGGCCACGCTCAAGAAGCTGGTGGCAGAAGCCATCCGTGAGCTGCCCGAAAAGCAAAGGCTCGTCTTGTCGCTGTACTACTATGAAGATCTCAACCTAAAAGAAATCGGACGCGTTCTTGATGTGACCGAATCACGCGTCAGTCAGCTCCACACGCAGGCGATTCTCCGCCTCAAAGGTAAACTTCGTCTTCACGAAGACGAACTCGAAGCAATTTTGATTTAAGAGGTGAGGACGCGCCTTATGCGGCGGCCTTGCCCGTTTTCGGTGTCGCGCCAGCGGTTGCTGCTGTCGCGTCTGCTTCAGCAGCCGGCTTCGCGGCCTCGGCTGGAGCGGCTCCTTTTGGAGCTTTCAGATTTCGCATGATCTCATTGATGTCTGCTGCAAACGATGCCGTTGCGGCTTCTTGTTCCTTGTTGTCGAATGTGAACTGGATTCCGAGTCGAAAATTGAAATGATCGTTGCGGAGGACTTTTCCATCCGGAACGATCTCTTGTTTTGCAACAATGCGTCCCTTCGAAAAGAACTGATGCGGCCCATGGATCGTGATCGAAACATCACGTCCCAGCGGTAGCGGTTCTTTTGCGAAAACCTCGACGCCCTTGGGGCGGAAGTCTGTCAGGACGAGCTTGATCGGAATGATGGTCGTAGGCTGGCCCAAGCCTGTGCTGCTTTTGATTTCCCCGCGTGCGCGCAAGATCTTGATCGACTGATTCTTGTTCTTGCCGGGAATAAAGACTTTACTGTTTTTATTCTGCCACACGATGACTTATCGACTCCGTTTCAATTAACTTTAAGCTGGTAACTTTAAGCTTGTAACTCTGAGCCTGTAATTTTGAGCTGGGCACGGCGGTGACCTCGCGGCAAACGTACAGCTTTAAGAACTGTTACCAGTTTATCGATTTAATAAGTCACGACAATGTGTCACGGGTGACCTGGGACACGCCCTAGGTCTGTACTCTATAAATACCGTTAGATCTTAAACGTGAATCGCAGAGCAATTCGTTGGTCGACCTTACCGCCCGGATTATAGGTCATTTCTTCGCCATAGTAAGCGACGTCGAGCTCAAAGATTCTGAGGTCAAGTCCGTAACCCACCGTCGGCCAGCCTTGGTTGATCCCGGCTCGAAAGAACATAAAATCGAGCCATTCGACCTCGCCGCCTAAATGGATCAAACGGTAGATACTGCCATTTTCGTTGTTGCCGATGTCCGTGAACTCCAGAGCGAAAACGGCATTGCTGAAAACGAACAGCGACGGACGCCGAGCCGCGACACCAAAATTGAAAGCGCGGGGCTGTTGCCGTGGCAAGAGAACATTGTCGAGAAGCTTGACGCGACGAAGGTTCGAATAGCGACCATCGAGAACGTTGTTCACCGAAAATCCAGGGTGGAACGAAAATCCGCCAGCAGACCAAGGTAAGTCGTACGTCGCGCCGACACCGAAATCGAGATGGGTTCCGTCGCCTCCGCTTTTGAGCGGGCTGAGCGAATCCCCTTGGATCAGGTTGATGAACGAGTACTTGTCTTTGGTCGATAGACGGTAAGTGAAATGAGTGGTCACGCCGACCGCGAGACGATCGCGACCCAGAAAACGACGTCCAATCGTGAACGCAGGTCCGACATCCGTAATAGAAACGGGATCCAGCTGATAACTGCGCCGAACGTTAACGTCAAACTGAGTCGACATGAGTAGCGCGAGACCAAAATGGACCGATCCCACCGACGAGTAGTATCCCGGGAAAGTCGTTTGAACACGGCCGTGCAGGTTGTCGCCGGCTTTTTCCCCGACCTTATTGAGGACATCGCTCTTCGCACCCACAAGATCCTGAACAGCCGAGATCGTCGTCGGTGTCGTCTCAAACATCATGTCAAAGAGAGTGATCCGCCATTTTGGGTTGTCGACCACGCGAGCGGGGTTACCGAAAAAGTTTTCGTCGTAGATCCCCGTCGTGATCCGCACGTTTCCCATCCCGGCAGCGCGAGGGCTCTGGTAGGGGCGAATGATGTTTTCCATGGCGTGCGCTCGGAAAACCAAAAACGAAGCAGCGATCAGAGCTGCTAACAAAACGTAAATCGCGTGACGAATCATGTTACCTGCCTGTGAGCGTATCATCTTAGTCCACCACCCCGTTCGAGGCGAGGAGCCATCGGTAACAGTTGGAGTTTGAAATCCCTGAGAGCAAAGCAATCTGTCCTGTAAACGACCCTAAACTCGTGCTGAACTTTCCGCCCACGCCGATTTGTCGGATCGCTTGATCGACGGCCAGTAGAGCTTTGTGAAGCATCAGAAGTGTTCGTTGTCCTGAAATCGTATCGGAGCTTGTCATCTCCGTATCGGATGTCGCCGGTGCCGCCGTATCATCCAAAGTGGACGCGACAGGTCTCCCGCACGTCGCTTCGCCAGCACAGCTCGCGACGTCGATGGTCTTGCACGCCGCTGGTGTCAGAACAAAGTCAGCTCCTGTAAAACCGTCGGTCGTGTCCGCGCGATGTTCCTCGGCCAAGATATGAGCAGCGAACGTCAACGCTGTGACAAACTTCAGAAAGTTTCTCAGGTTGCGATCCTGAATCGCGTCGTGCTTCTTGAAAGCTTCAAAGATCGTCGTACGGCGGGAAACAACGGCCGCATTTCCTGAAAGGAGGTTCGCCAACTTTCCAAGCCCCCTACCGCCGCCGCCATCGCCGAAAGCTTGGATGAAAAACGACATTCCGATTCCTGCGCGCTCGAGGATCAGGAAGGCTTCTTCTGTATTCTTACGATCCACGAAGCTATTCGAAAGCTGCTTGTAAAAATCGGCCGCGCAATCCAGATCACCATCGTCGAAGCAGGCACGCGCAGCGGCCAAGACCTGCTCATCCCCGCTCGGCGTATCCACCGGATCGAAGATGTTGATGCAACCAGAAAATAAAAAGATCCCAACGAAGAAGATTCCTAGACGCTTCATGCACTATCAAAAATAGCAGAGTCGTTTTCCGCTGTCGCGAGAATTTCAATTATTTAGCGGGTAGCGAGCGTTTCATGAAGTCGAAGACGATATGCGCTTGACGTTTCAGTTCTTTCTTTGACCCCATATTTCTTACCCAAATATCAGCATGTTTTCGGCGCTGAGCGTCGGAGGTTTGAGCTTCGAGGCGCTTTCGAGCCGAAACGAGATCGAGACCTCGTTTTTCAGTGAGGCGTCGGAGCTGATCCTTCTTGGGACTGGATATCACGATCAGTTTTTTGAAGTCCCGCGCGCGACCCGTTTCAATCAGGAGAGAAGCTTCATAGACAATCGGACGTTCAGGGTGAGCCCTGTACCATTTTGCGAACCGTCGCTCGCTTTCCTTAATGATGCGCGGAATTAAAATCCGCTCGAGCCGTTTTCGAAGGGGCGGGTTCTGAAAAACACGCGCTCGGATCACGTGCGTTTTCGTCGAGCCGAAAAGCTGTTTGATTTTCTTTCGGACAACGGGATCGTCCTTTCGTAAGTCTCGTGCCACGCGATCAGCATCGAGCGTTCGCGCTCCGAGGTGCTTCAGAAGTTTGGCAAACGTGGACTTACCCGACGCAATTCCGCCGGTGAGACCAAAGACGTTACCGGCCGCAGTCATCGACCGCGTCGTTTTTTTCTTTTTTCTTCTGCTTTGACGGCGTTCCAAATCTGATCCATCTCTCGGAGGTTCGACTCCTGAGGTTTTTTTCCACGTTTCGCAAGCCGAGTTTCGACACCACGAAAACGTCGCTCGAACTTCGCGAGACTGGCGCGTAGAGCGTTTTCCGGATCGAGCTTGAGAAAGAAAGCGATGTTGCAGACATTGAAGAGGAAATCGCCCAGTTCTTCAAACTGCTGTTCGCGCGTGCCGCGCTTGAGTGCAGCTTCGAACTCGCGCAGTTCTTCGTGCAGCTTCGCGATGGGCCCCTTAAGACTGGGCCATTGAAAACCGACGCGACTGACCTTGTTGATCGCTCGTGTCGTGCGCTGGAGCGCCGGCAGACTGCGCGGTAAACCGTCGAGAACCCCTTGGCGCTTTTCTCCGGCGTCCTTTTTTTCAGCCTGCTTGATCACTTCCCAGTTTTTCAGAACTTGCGTGGCACCACGAACTTTCACTTTGCCGAAAACATGAGGGTGACGACGGACGAGTTTGTCATTCAATGCATTAGCGACGTCACCGAAGTCGAACGCTCGAGACTCGGAAGCGATCTCGGAGTGCAGAAGAATCTGCAAAAGAAGGTCGCCCAGTTCTTCTTTAAACTTACCCGTTTGTTTTGGGTCGCGAAGCTGTTGTCGCGAACGCAGGTGATCTAAGATCTCTAAGACCTCATAGGCTTCCTCAATGAGAAATGGGCGCAGACTTTGGTGCGTTTGTTTGCGATCCCACGGACAACCTCCGGGAGCGCGCAAACGATGAACGGTGCGAAGGACCGTCTTGATTGGATCCGACTTCATGAGCTTGTGATACCATCCGCGGATCATCGTGAAAAGCAGCCGAAAAGATCTTCAGAAGTTTGCTGCGACCCAGACCCGGCGCGTCCTCAAAGCTTTCGGGGCGGAGGACTTTCGCGTCGATGTCGACTTGATGGATGACACGGCAATTCGAGCCCTCAATCGACGTTTTCGCGGCATCAACCGACCCACCGATGTCCTGAGTTTCGAGTCGCATGCGGTGTTTCGCGCGAACGGTTTCTTGGGTTCACTGGCCATTAGTGTTCCAACGGCCCAGCGACAGGCTCTGTCACTCAGTCATTCGCTTAAAGACGAGTTGACGGTGCTCATCGTTCACGGGATTGCGCATCTGTTCGGCCACGATCATGAGGCGTCAAAGAAGAAGGCCACGGAAATGGCGGCGCTCGAAACCCAAGTCCTCGCGGCGCTGAAGCGACGGACGCTCGGCTTGATACGGCGATCGACAGCGCGCTCGAAACCCCGCTAACTCTCACTAGCTATGCCGTCGCGTTTCGTTTAGAACCATAAGCCTATGGCCACTGTTGAGCACCATGTCCTGAAAGAAGGACTCGCATCCGTGAAGTCCAAAATCGATTTCCTACGAGGTTCGCTTTGACCTCGCTAACAAGAAACGTCGAATCGACGAAGTAGCGGCTCTTGAGGCCGCGCCTGACTTTTGGAACGACGCCGCACGTGCGCGCGCGCTCAGCCAAGAGAAGTCACGCCTTGAAAATGAGATCAAACAGTTTCGTAATGTCGAATCTCGCTTTAACGACGCTGAAACTTTGTACGAACTCGCGCAAGCCGAAAGCGACGAGCATTCTCTGCTCGAAGTCCAGACGCTGCTCGGCGACCTCCAGCCGCTTGTAGAATCGCTCGAGTTTCAAAAACTTTTGAATGAAGAACACGACGCGAGTAATGCGATCGTTACCATCAATGCTGGAGCTGGCGGTACGGAGTCGTGCGATTGGGCGCACATGCTCTTGCGCATGTACCAGCGTTTTGCCCAGGACAAGAGCTTTCGAGCCGATCTACTGGACGCTCAGCCCGGAGACTCAGCTGGTATTAAGTCAGCGACACTTTTGGTGAGTGGATCCTACGCGTTTGGACAGCTTCGAAGCGAAGCGGGCGTGCATCGGCTCGTTCGAATCTCGCCGTTTGATTCGAACAAACGCCGTCACACGTCGTTTGCGAGCGTCTTTGTTTCGCCTGAAATCGACGACACTTTTGAGGTCGTCATCAATCCAGCCGATCTCCGCATCGATGTTTATCGCTCGGGCGGAAAGGGCGGTCAGGGCGTGAACACGACCGACTCCGCGGTTCGCATCACGCATATTCCTTCGGGTATTGTCGTGACCTGCCAACAGGAACGTTCCCAGATTAAGAACCGAGATCTTGCGATGAAGGTGTTGCGGTCCCGCTTGTATGAGGTTCACTTAGAAGAAGAACGCAAAAAGCGTCAAAAACTTGAAGACTCCAAGAAGGACATCACCTGGGGAAGCCAGATACGATCTTATGTTCTGCACCCTTATAAGATGGTTAAAGACCATCGTACGGGCGAAACCACCAGTTCGGCCGAGGGGGTTCTTGATGGTGCTCTGGATCCGTTTGTAAAAGCGTATCTCACAGCCAAACTCACTGGCGAGTGGCGGAGATCTGACGCTTCGGACGAAGGTGCTTCGGAGTGATGGCGAATTCCTCCTTATACTCGCGAGGTTGCTTTCCGAAACGTAACCGATGCGTTTTGGAGATCTCTTGAAAGCCAGTGCGGTTCTCGGTGTACTCACAGTTCTGGCGCTATTAGCACGTAGTTTCAGCCTTGAGATCGGTGCATGCTCGGAGCGCGATCCGGCTGAATTCCAATCCGGACGGCGTTGCAATCCAAAGCTCGCCAATGTTCGTATTGATCCGTTACGCGGACGTTCATTGGTTCGTGAGGACGCGATTGAACCAGAAGAACTTGTTAGGGGCTTCTTGGAGCCTCACAAGAATGAAAGCACGCGCGAACTTTGGAATCGCTTCTATGCGAACAACAACGCCTACGTCGATCTAGCCGCTGCTCACAAAAAGGGGATTTGGGTTACGGTTCAGAACGCGTTTTTTCGTTCGCAGA
Organism: uncultured Oligoflexia bacterium; assembly: GCA_964549505.1. GTDB lineage: Bacteria > Bdellovibrionota > UBA1018 > UBA1018 > CAZJVD01 > CAZJVD01. Next base: position 4,359 of record CAZJVD010000003.1, on the reverse strand, counting down.
ACGGCGAGTTCGAATCAGAGGATCTTGTGACAGCGGCTGAGAATCTCGCTCAGTACCTCTTTCTTGAAGAGCTCGTTAAAACGCAGGTGATTAGGGACGGTCAGCCGGTGGACCTCGCATCCTTTGTGAAGGCGTCGTACTCAGCGTGGAGTGTCTGCAGTTTTTACTTTGGTGAGCATGACGAGCTCACACGCAAAGCGATTCGCGTCGCGGTATTCGAAGCGCAGAACAGAACGAACGCGCGCTATCACAAGTTTGTCGCGCACAAGCGCTTCGTGGACCAGTACGCGATCGGTATCGGACAACGCTCGGGTCGAGGCCGTGGGATACTGGCGGTACCGTCGCGCTGGCACGTTCTTGGTTTCGGAGATGATGTCGATCAGGCGTATTTTGCCGGACGCTACGGACGAAAACTCACGCATCTCTCGGAGCCCCACTACGAGGGATCGGTAGACTTTCGCGATGTAAGGGATTCCGCATGGACCCTCTACCGTTGGCTTCTTAGTACGCGCAAGGTGGTGGAGCAGTTGGTGACAGGTCGTGCTAGCGGCGTTTTAAGTGACGGAGCGCTTTCAGATGGCGTGCTTTCGCGCCTCGCGCTGGAGCTTCTGTCCGACATCGATGCGAAGGATTACAGGGATTACACAGAGCAGATTCGGTCGATGTTTCTAGGTTCCTTTCACGCGAGCTTTGATGGCGCAAAACGCCTGCATGATATCGTGACAGTGTACGAACACGGACCTACCGTCGTGAGTAAAAACGTCGAAGGCTATCGGGTTTTGCAAAGCTATCTCGATTGGGCCGATGTCTTTGCGCCGAATAATCTCGTGCGCGACCGCGATCGTCCCACACGAAAAGCATATCCGAATGGCCGTATCGGAGCCGATGTGCGTAAGGTCAGTGCGCTCAACAAGTTCAACCTTCTGCAGTCGCTTGCGATCGATGTCGAGTCGATCGATGACGTATTGTCCAATGTAGCAGCGGGCGAGAGGCGAGCGACGGAGGAGCTTCTAACGACGATTGCACGGTTAAGAAATCTGCTCAAAACATGGGACATGCAGGTTGAGCAGACGGGCGATAATCTCACGTTGGCCTTGGGCCCTTCATGGAATACGGCCGGGAATTCCGCTGAAAACAGCACTCGAGTTCGCGCGCGCCTTCGGGAGCTTACGGTCGAACTTGCTAAGACGGGGCTACTTGAGCGCATTCGGTTTGTTTATGTGGCGCCTGGATCTGATGATGACCAGATGTCGGACGCCATCGCCGCTGGGAACCGATTCGAGAAAGCTCTCCGGAAGCAGTTTTTAGAAAAGGTGGGTCGTCATCGCGCAGGGCCGCTGCGTTCGGTGGGTTCTATTGTTCTCGCGCATGTGCCCGCGACCGATGGGCCCTTCGTCGTTGATGTGATTGTCGGGACGTCGATCAGCGCCTTTTCTGAGACCGATTTCAAGAACGCTGTTTCGGGTTGGCAGCCGGACGCAAGTCTCGGCGTTACGTTCAATGGAATGCAGTTTGTAAACATAACCGGAGTCTACTAGGGCGTGTCCTCATTTGTTATGACCAGCTCGTTGAAGCGCATTTTTGATAAGGTGAGGAACGACGACGAAGATTTAGTGGTGCTAAATCGAGGAGGAGTGACGATGCCGTATCAAAAATACGCTTCAACCCTTTGGGCGAATGCGGTTCGACCCCAGTCCTTCGTTGCTCGTCGCTCGAGTACCAAGAGTACACGTCGCTTCTCGCGCCTCGGCCTGGGGTCGAACTGCCATTCGCGAGCGGTCATAACAAATGAGGACACGCCCTAGTGGTCACGCCCGCTCAGCGCCGCCGCCTTTTTCGAGAGCTCGACAAGCGCGATCCGGAGTTCATCAAGAAGATCGAGCCGTTTCTTGCCGGTCTTTGGAATCACTACTTTCGTTGCGAGATCGACGGGTTTGATCATCTGAACGAAGAGAAGGCTCTCTTCGTTGGTAACCACAACGGCATGATCACGTTCGAAGTCGTGATGCTTTTTTACGCTTGGTACAAGCGATTCGGTCTCTCGCGCCGTGCCCTCGGGCTCGCGCACGGAATCGCCGTCGATAACTTTTTCTTTCGCTGGCTCTGCCCAAAGATTGGTGCCATTCCCGCAGATCCCCAAGTCGCCGATGAAGCTATGTCGCGCGGTTATTCGCTACTGGTCTATCCGGGCGGCGAGAAAGAGGCGTTCCGAACCTATAAAGATCGCAAGAAGATGGACTTCTTCGGTCGTAAGGGATTCATCAAGCTCGCACTCCGAAACAAAGTGCCGATTGTTCCGATCGTCAGCTGCGGTGCTCATGAGACGTATGTGATTCTGAATCGTGGCGAGGAGCTTGCGAAGAGACTAGGTCTCTACGATCGCTTTCGTCTCCACGGGCTACCGATCACCTATCGGTCGATCTTTTTCATGTGGTGTGTGGTGACGGGCGTATTCACTTTTTTTCCGCTTTTGTTAGCTCCTGCCGCCTTCGCGTCTATTTTCGTTCCGCTGCCGGCAAAGATGACATTCAGGATTTTGCCGCCCATTCGCGTCGCCGAAATGATGGACCCGGCCCTTTCCGAAGAAGAAAATCTTCAGAAGATCTACGACCACGTTGTGACAACGATGCAAACCGTCCTCGATCAAGAATATGAAAAGCGGCGTTTTCCTGTGATCGGTTAACGGCGTTTTACAAGCGTCAACGGGCACCTCGGGCGCACGCTGCAGGACTTCGTTTGCCATTCGAAAGTGTTTTATTCGATGGCGCAGATGCCGGCGCGGCTGCCAGAGACCCGAATGGGATCACCGGACGTGGTCGGTTGTTCTCGATTCGAGAAACCAGATCGGCATCTACATCGCGCTCCAGCCAGTCAAGAATGTCCGCTACCGAGACCCCGAGTCCCATGTGTGGAACAATGACTTCTCGCGATCCGCTTCCGTGAGTGTAAATCTTTGAAAACACTCCGAGCAGGATGCCGGTGCGAGATTCAAAAATCCCGCCGCCTGAGTTTCCAACATAGGTTGGCGCTGTCATCATAAAATAATTCGTTCCATCGACCATGTGATGCGTGCTCGAGATCAAGCCTTGCGACGGAACGGGATCATTTCCGAGAGGGCAGCCCACAGCGGTGATCGGGGTGAGATAGTTGGTGTGCGATCGTATGTATTCGCGTGTCGCGTTCTTACTGATGAACGGAAATCCCTTGTCAGTGTCGATAGCCAAGAGTGCCGCATCGAGTTTCACATTGTACGCAATCAACTGAGATCTCTGATACATGATCGTACCGTCCGGATAGTACACCTTAGTGGCGACGGAGAACGCACGCGGGTCGAAACCTTCCCCCTCATTTGGCGGACGGTATATTTCGAGCATGTCACGTGGAACATGCCACGCCGTTAGAACATACGTGTCGTAACCTTCGGCATTCTCGCGCCCTTCTTGAAAGAACAGCATCCCAGAGCCGACAGTCTGACCATGCAGCTGAACAACAGGTCCGTTGAAAACCTCCCAGTTTTCTTTGGCCGAAAAAGTCTGGTTGGTCTCCTCGCCGGTAACCCGTTCGCTACGAAGTTCAGCGAGCTCTTCGCGCAGGCGCTCGTTCTCCTTCTGAACGTTCAGAAGATGTTCCTGCTGAGCTGCTGCGAGCCTATCGCCCACATAAGCTTCTAGGTCACTCACTTGAATGACCCGCTTGCCTTCGCAAAAGGCGTCTCGCGCTCGAACCATTCGCAGCGTCGATTCAACCAGTGTTTTTTTAATGTGCTCACGTTGAGAAGGCGTGGCTTTCTCGAGGCGATCCGCAATCCATCGCTTCCTCTGCTCGGCCGTCTGTAGTGGCGACGGAGATTTGAGTACGAGCCCCGAATACTGCAACAGTGCCCAGTCCAGCGCCGCATCCGTGTCAGCGAACACTTTTCTGTCAAAGGAGAGAGTGTCCGCGTTCGTCTCAACGCCCATGAGAAAAGTAAGAAAAGCCAACGGAACGATCCGTGTGATTACTCTAGTTTTCATTGAAGTCCCCCGGTGACCCCTTGCAGGTCAGAAACAAGGTACTACGCCGATTCGTGGAGCAAATCAAATCGACCGCGTTTGATCGCGCGTAAACGACGGCGGATCTCCGGCGGAGCAATGGCTCAATGAGTCATAAGCTGCTGGTCTACCTATCCCGTTTGACTTAGCCGCCGCGGCGAATTAACACTGTCTCATCCCGAAAATCGGGGGTGTAGTTGAGTTGGTTACAACGTCGCCCTGTCACGGCGAAGGTCGCGGGTTCGAGTCCCGTCACTCCCGCCAATCCTTTCAAGGTCCATTCCGGACACATAGGTTACAGATTATACTGGAGACATAGGTAACACTT
>CAZJVD010000002.1:101383-252909 GCA_964549505.1 uncultured Oligoflexia bacterium | reverse complement strand
TTTCGCAACAAAATTCTACCAAAACCGGTCATGCCCCTCGTTCTGATGGAGATCCGTTGGATTGGCTACTTTGTGGCTACCCATTGGCTCCCTTATGGTGTATAATTTGTCTGTGAAGGATAAATTGTCCAAATCGACTAAAATATCCGAAAAGCGATTGGGTAAGGGTGAGGTTCGAAAACTCCTCTCGCAGATCTTGAACAAGGGAGGAGATATTGAGTTTACCTTCTACGCAGAGAAGCGAATGCAGGAACGTGGGATTACGGCTCCTACGGTCATCAATGTTCTTCAACGAGGGAAGGTCTCTGATGGCGAGGAGTACACCCATGAAGGTTTTGTGCAATGGCGATATCGGGTGGAGACGACTCGGTATCGAATTGTGGTGACGTTTCAAGTGGAAACCCAAGTCATCGTGATTAATGCGATCGACTTCAAAAGCCATTTGAAAAAAGGAGAAGAATAGTATGTCAAAAGAATGCACCAAATGCGGAGCAAGCAGCCTCAAATCGGTGGCTCCGGCGCTCTATCACTACAAGCTTTCAGGGTTGGATAATGTCTACCTAAAGGGGGGCGTGACGGAGTTCATTTGTCCGAAATGCGGAACGAAATCGACCGCTATTAAGAATGTCATCGGTCTCCACAAGGCGATCGCAAAAACATTGGCCGTGGCCAAGCGACGACTCACAGGCGGCGAACTACGTTTTTTGCGTGAGCAGATCGGATTCTCGGCAGAGGAACTAGGAAATCTTGTCGAATACAACGAAGATCACATTCGAAAAATTGAAACCGGCTCGATGAATCCCAAAGGTCCCTATGAAATGTTTCTTCGTGTGGCGGCGATGAGAGATATTCAAGCGCCAGAATACGATCTGCACGAGCTTGTTGAGCGCAGGGAGTACGAGCTTGAGGATTTAAAGTTCGTAAATAAGAACCGTGAATGGGAAATGGCGACGGTTGCGTAAGAATCGGATCTAGAAAGGTTGTCTTATTTGATTGAAGAAAAGCGTGAGATTTTAGAGAAATATGTAATCAAGGGGGTCACTTTCGATTTTTCCCGGCTTGAGTAATTCTGAGGTTGGCCGACTCGAACTTAATTCGGAAACAGGTTCATTTTTTCGCGAAACTACAGTGGTCCTTACAACTGACTATTACGCGAAAGAAATTCATCGACACGAACATTCGAATCGTGAGGAATTTGAGGAACGCCAGAAGGTACTAGAGAACAATAGCACCTATTACAGGGTTAATTTTAATCCTCAGTAACCAGCAACAAAACACGACAGTGTCATTAACCGATTAGGGAGGTTGCTGAGGTTATTGTTCATAAATCATAACAGTTGATTAAAATAATGCATATGGCCATTCTGTTGATTTTTTGGTAAACGACCCTTTCGAGGTTCCTTATGACTAAAATAATTCTACCTGTTTTATCGCTCCTGATTTTCGCTGACGCTTTTGCGTTTGACTCAAAGATTATGAATTCCTATTTCGAGGAGAAAGTGGAAAAGCATGATCAATCCGGCAGGCTTGTTGGAATAGGCGAAGTATTCGATTTTAGTCCACATGATGTCAGAATATTGAGGGCCAAGGCCGTATTCCTTTATGCCGAATGGGAGCGGGTCGAGGACAAAGACCGAAAGCAGATGATTGGTGAACTGTGCGAACTCGGCCGTAAAATTCAAGTTGATGCGGAAAGAGCCCTTGGTTTCCTGGGAATCTATTCGGCATATTTGACAGCGCATGGCCTAACGGACAGCCAAACACAGTTAGCAGTAACAATTACCAAGTTGAAATCTTTCTCACAGAGCTCCGGTTCGGATTATTCTAGTCGTTTAATGTGGGCTTGTTCTGAGCTTCGTCAGAAGAGCCTTCTCAATGATTTAATTCAAGCATTACCGGCCAATCCCTATGAAAACGATGACCTTAACCTGATCGCTCGATTTTTGAAAATCCATCGGGCCGTACGTGCTACCACCGAATAATTTGAAGCGAACCAGAGATCAGGTTGATTTTTGAAAAAAATCAGTTCATGATTTCTAAAGAACCGTGGCTATTTTTGGCTACTTTTTGAAGTAACTTGTTGAAACTCTAAGGTTCCCGACGTTCCCGCCAATCCTTTTCAAGAAATCCCAAGTTCCCTCTTTGAGCCCTCATGCCTGGGGACCCGAGCGAGCTTCCATGCTCCTCTTGTGCGCCATCCTGGCGCACGCTTTTAGGGTCCCATGCATGAGGGCTCAAAGAGGGAACCTGCGATTGCGTACGAAAAGAATGGCGGGAGAGACAGGAGACGAGAAGTCGGGAGGAGCGGACGCGACGATGGGTTCGCGAGAAAGCGCCGAAGGCGCGAATGTTATGAGAGCATCGGTTACAGTGGATTTCCCAATTTTTTAGGCGCCATTTACCGAGGTGTCGACCGTCTTTCTGCGAAATCTGTTGCACCTTAATAAAGGCAACTTTCCTTATAGAATATTTAGTAAAGGGAGCTTTATTAGTAGATTTCACTAGTAAAGCATGCTTTACTAGTGAAATGAGGCGTACATCCGGAAAATATGTCGAAACGACGACTTCTGGAGAAGCCGTTCGCGCTTTTGTGCCCAAGCCGCTGCCCCCCATTCCACCACTGGAGATTGGACCTGAAATCACCGAGGGATTGCGACAAGCTGCCGCACAGCTCTCTGAACTTCGTACTGCTTCTCATCTCGTGCCAAGTCCGGATCTATTCAACTACGCATTTGTTAGAAAAGAAGCCGTTCTTTCATCCCAGATCGAGGGGGTTCAAGCAACTCTGACCGACCTTTTTAACTACGAAGCGGATCCAAACCAGGGCAATGCGGATCTTCAAGAGGTCTGTAACTATCTGGATGCGCTCACTTTCGCCCGAAAGCAATTGGGTAATGTGACCGGCCTTCCGCTCTCTTTGCGGCTCATTAAAGAAATGCACAAGCGGCTGATGCGCGGGGTTCGTGGTGCGTCTAAGCAACCGGGTGAATTCAGAAACTCTCAGAACTGGATCGGCGGGTCGAGGCCGGGCAATGCACACTTTGTTCCGCCACCTCCCACCGAAATGCGTGGATGTATGCAAGCGCTTGAGTCTTATCTTCATAGGGATAGTCAAGAGAATACACTGATAAAAATTGCCCTGATTCACGTTCAATTCGAAACGATTCATCCGTTTCTCGATGGCAATGGAAGGCTTGGAAGGCTCCTCATTGCACTTCTGCTCGAGGCATGGGGACTTCTAGATGCACGACTTCTTTACCTGAGTTTGCATTTCAAGCGTCATCAGCAGGAATACTATCGGCGCTTGGATGCTGTTCGTGCTGAAGGAGACTGGGAAGGTTGGGTTAGGTTTTTCCTTGAGGGCGTTTGCTCGTCGAGCAAAGAGGGCATTCAAACATCACAAGAGCTTTTTCGTCTCTTTGATCGGGATCGCAAACGTCTTCTTTTATCGCCCAAAGTGGTGGTTCCAGCGATCCGTCTTTTCGAGGAACTTCCAAATCATCCTGTTCTAACGATCAATCAGGTCGTCAAGCTCCTCAAAACATCCAAGCCAACGGCGGCGAAAGCCGTGGATGTTTTGATCAAGAATGGCATTCTTGAAGAAACAACGGGTGCGAAACGCAATCGAATGTTTGGGTATAAAAAGTATTTGGAGGTTCTAAAAACCGAAGCGAAATGATCTTGTGAATGCAGACTTTATGGCCAAGAAGAGATGAAGCACTTGAAATTTATCGAAGTCACTATGGCCTTCTTAAACAGGAATAACATCGTCCCCTATGTATTATTTTTTTTAGTGTGTGGGTGCGCCACATCTTCTTTCGAGCTGCTCAACCAACATGGAAACGCAGTGGAGCTGAAGGTTACTCCTGATCGTGTTTTGCTTGAATGTGAGCCACAACCCGGCCATGAGATTGAAGAGGCTCACGGCTTTTTAATGTATATATTAGATGATCAAAATACGGTTATTACGTTGGCGCGGCCGAATGTGCTCGATAAAAAAGAATGTTTTGACGGTCTTCGAAAGATCGGGAAAATACTTAAGACAGGAAAAATTATTTATACCGGTGGCATAGGTGATCTGACCAAACCAAAAGCAAAAAACGATCGCAAGCATATTTTTCCTAGCCTCGGTGTCTTTCCCAGTAATGGAAAATCCCTGAAATTTATGGTGATCGCTAACGAACACGGACTTTGCTTCGACGCCCACGATGGAGACAAAGGCCCCTGTCCTCGTGAACCATTTTCACTTAAAAATTTAAAGTGAGGGTCTTCCTCGTTCAGCGAAATAATGAATTCCTAACCTCAATTATTTCAAGTTTGATAGACCCAACTAGTTGCCCGTGTTTGTTTACTTTTCCGGTCCTCCCGCCATCCCCACTAATGATTCGAAGCAAGTTCACAATCATACCGCACTATGAGCACCAAGCGTCCCTGTGGACCTGGTTTTCTGCCCCGGTGAACTAAACTCTGCGGCCAATTGCAGGCTCTGGTCCCTTTTGGAGGTTTTCCAAAAAATCCAATCGCGGTTAAAGGAGGTGCGTCTACCCACTTTGAGAACAAACTCCCCAATAGTGTTTTACTCATACTCACTTGTGTGGTGGGACCATGTAAAGTAATGACAAAAGTAATAAAAGGTCCCGCATCTTTATGACGTTGAATCTCCATGTGGTCTACTTTGAGGTTTTGAGCATATCGTCGGATTTCAACCAGGGCCAAACTGGTGATCACGATTCCTTGCTTTTTGAGCGTCGTCGAATAGCCCGTTAGCTGCTGGACGGCTTCGATCAATGGTTCCAAATTCATCTGTTCTTGTTTTTGCCAGATCCGAATATTCTCGATCGCTGTCTGATCTCCAAAGGAATCGCGTTTTTCTGTGTCGCGATCAAAAAAACGAAAAGTCTGATGCGGACGTTGCATAAAAACCGAATAGAAGAAACGCCTTTTATAAGAGGGCCAAAAATCAACATCGCGGTGTTTTTCAAGAATTTCAAAGAGTTGTTGCCCATATTCTTCGGAGATAACTTGTTGGAGGTCGATGAAGTGGATGCCTTTCATCTGTTCTAAGGCGCGCGGGCAATCGGCCAAAGCAGTTTGAATTGAAATAAGGAACAGGGCTAAAAACGGTGAGCCTAATTTGTATTTCTTTAAGTTCATTCTGGAGCACCCCATACCATAGTCACAAAAATGCGTATCTCAAGGAAAGCTTCGCACTCGGGACATGGTGACAAGGAAGACACGGGCTCTTAAAACAGTAAGTAGAAAAATGCTGGGTCTTTTAGCAATCATCGGGACGTCCTGGAGCGCTCTGGCTTCGACGCCTATCGAGTATTTCGTTCAGGGTAAGCATCACACGGAAATCTTTGTTCGTGTGTTGGTTCCCGCACCGTCTCTCTCAATTCGTGGTGTGATTGTTTTCGAACACGGGATGTGGGGCAATGGCGGACAGTTTGTTCGCTTTGCAAGCGAGCTCGTTCCCTTGGGATACGTCGTAGCTCTTCCTGATATCCGTGGGCACGGGCGTTCGGAGGGTGATCGTGGTGACGTCGAGGACTTTGACGATCTCGTGTCGGATCTTCGTCGTGTGGTTTCGAGCGTGGTTGATCGCTTTCCTGGGCATCCTTTGATTCTTGGGGGATTCAGTCTGGGCGGTCTCGTGACCTTTCGTCTGATGGAACGCGACGAGCTTCCGTTCAAGGTGGATCGTGTTTTTTTGGTCGCACCGGCGCTTTCCTTACGATCGGTTATCGATCCGATTGATCGTGTGCCGCCGCTCATGTTTACGGATCCCTTGGTGTATGCGATCAGCTGGATTCCGTTTCTACGTTCGACAGAGATTGAAGCCGGTTGGCTCGGGGGTCCTGAAAATGTCATGGACGACCCAGTTGAGATTCGAAGAGTTGCGAACGATCCGCTACGGTCCACGGCGATCACATTGAGGTCTTACACCGAGATGATCTCTGGAATGCGCGATGCCCATATGAAGATTCGTCACTGGCCCCAGGGGCCCGATGCTGTCCCGCTTCTGGTCGCACAAGCAGAGCACGATCATCTTGTTTCGCAGGACCGGGTCGAACAGCTTCTTCAGCGCGGGTACGATCTCGGAAAGCCTTGGACCTGGTTTACCGTTCCCGGAGTGATGCACGATATTCTTCACTGTCTTCAGCGCGAGCGTCTGATGCAGCGGATTCGTAAGTTCTTGTCAGACGAGCTTCCTTGATTTAAAAGTTCTGTGGGTCTGGGGTTTTCATAAAAATTCGATTGGGGGGAATCATGTTGAGAACGTTGCTTTTCTTAGGTGTGACCATGTTGGGAACACTTGTATCGCTCAGTGGCCGAGCCGGATTGGAATCAGAACAGATCTACCATGCGCTGAATGCATCGGATGCGTTGCTCGTGGATGGTACCGTGACGAGGTATCAGAAGAGTGTGGGCGGTTTGCTCTGCCAACTCTCGATCGATATGGGCGTCCTCGACCCGTTGTCAGGTACGACTTACAGTTGTTACGCGACATTGGACGGCGATCATTATGATCCCCAAGCGATCTATCGAGCACTGAATGTCACGGAACAGGCTGGTCCTGCAGGAGTCAGGAAGTCTGTTGGCGGTCTCTCCTGTCGTGTGGCGACGGTGAATCCGCCTCTGTATCAGTGCGAGACAACACGTGCTTCGTTGGAGTTCACGCCTCAACCGAAGCCGGCAAAATAACGTGATCGCCTGGGTCGCACTTGCTCTCAGTCTCACAGTTTCTGCTTTTCAATCTGATTTTTCCACTGACGTTCCGGCGCGGTTCAACTGCAATACACTTTTAAGTGCCAGCACGCCGAACTTCATCGCGAACACTCCGATCGCGGGTCACCCGCATCGAGCGATCGGTGAGGTCAAGACCCTTCGGATGATGACGTGGAACAGTCTCAACTTCTACACCTTCGTCGGAAGTAAGAAACTTGAAGGGGGTACTTTTCGTCAGTACAGCGACGCTCGCCCGAAACCCGCGTATCAGACGCGTTGGATGGTAGAAACGATTCGGGATGCGAATCCGGATATCATTTTGGTGGAGGAGATCGAGACACTTGGTATTCTCGAACGTTTCAATAGAGAGTTTCTGAACGGCGAGTATTTGGTGATTGAGTTTCCGGGTAACGACGAACGGGGAATTCGGGTCGGCGCTCTGATCAAACGCGATCTACCATTCAATTATGAAATCGAGACGTACGCGGGAGCAAAGTGGGATGATCCCGTAACACGACGATCCGAATCGCTGTTCGCTCGGGAGTTCCCGATCATCACGGTGCGACCGTATGGTTCCGCGCCAGGAACGCCAAATAATGTCTTGTTTTACTTGGCAGGCACGCACTCGAAGAGTCAGCGCGATCGTGACGGCGATATCGAATCGAAGATTTGGCGGAACGCTCAACACAAGCGCATGGCGGAGATTTTGATCGAACGTGGTCAACGCCATGGAGGAACAGCGCCCGTGATCATGGGCGGCGATTTCAATCACGATTTGGCCGACCCGGTGAACCGACAGGTCAACGCTCTTTTGACGGAAGCGCATCTTCTCGACACGCTCACGTTGCGTGGAGAGACCGGCCTTGCACGAACGACGCACACTTACTTTCCTGACGGCGCACCAACGCACTACAGCCAGTTAGATGCTTTTCTTGTTTCGCCCGATCTTGCTGAGTTTGTGGTCGATTCGTACGTCGTTCGGTATCGAAACAAGAACGGCACGATCATGAATCTTCCGACGACCAAAGCAGAGCGTCGTGTTTTGCCGAGTGATCACTATCCTGTCTTCATGAAGCTCGACTTCGAGCGATTGCTCAAGGCTCGTCAAAGCTCTACGGGGTTTTCTCGCACCGCATTTGACATATAGTTCTGGGCACCTTAGAGAATGGGTCTGTGTGGGCTAGGGTCAGTGGGCTTTTCCTTCCAACGTTGCTGATACTGTCTGTGATGCTTTCTGTTCAAGCGGACGCCGCTCATTGGGTGATTCGCGTTCCGGTTCCGCGCGGCGGTTTTGGGGACGTTGCGGCCGGGTATCTCGTTGCTCGCGATCTTCGCGAGCGGCTGGGATTTACCGGAGAGATCACGCTCGTCGGTGAGCGCGGGGCTCGTGAGATCATCGAGGCGATGGGCATCGAACCTCTGCGGCGCCATGGCATTGAGCTACGTGGCTCGACGGAGCTTGCGGATCGTCCTCCGATTGATGTGCTGATTGAAGTCGCACTCAAGAACTCTCGTGTTTCCGTTCCAAATCGATTCTTTCGTTTTGCTCCCGGCGGTGTGCGACTGAGCTTGCCTGTTTTTGAGAGCAGCGAGGTTGCGGCCACCACCAGTCTCGGACATCTTGTGATCGAGGATGATGTTTTTGAGTTTCCTGCTCCGGGTCCTGGTTTGGGGTCATCGGGGATCTATCCAGATTCTGAGGCTCTCCGTTATAGAAGGATGTCGAATGACGAGGTCTTTACGACGGTCGTTGCTGCGCTTGAAGAAGAGCGCGACACGCACCTCGCCCAGTTTCTGAAGGCTTGGCGGCAGGATGTGAACAAACCACTCATGATGGTCGCATACGGTATGGATCATCAGTTTACCCATAGCGAAGGGATCGACCTCGTCCGAGCGTTGGTTGCCGAGGCAAAGCGGCTCGGTCGCACCGTGGTGATGGTCACGCCATTGCAACCGAACTCAGCTTGGGTTCCTCATCTCGAACGTTCGGGACTCTCGAACGATGTTCGCACGGTAGATGTCGCGGACTTCGATCACGCGGTGTTAGCGAGTGCGCCGCTCGTTCGTCTGGTTTCGGGAAAACTTTCGCATCGGGTGTTTACGGGATTGCTCGCTCTTTCGGAGAGGCCTTTTTTGATTTCAGGGGATGGTGCTATAAGCGGTGCGATCACGTTGGGTCGGCCGTTCACACTTGCGCGTGTTCCCTGGAATGTCGTGGTCTACCGAGCGTTCATGGAATCTCTTCGGCAGCATGCCGATACGGAGACCGTGCAAGCCATGGCGACTTACGAAGCGGCGAGGAGTTTTGATGAAGGTCTTCGTCTCTTTGATAACCGTGCGCTCTTCGAGGCAAATACTGCGGCAACGCCATTGCTTTCCGATTCGATTGTCGCTGCCGTGAACTGGATGAACGATCCAAACTGGATGCAGACCTCTGGACTGCGAAAGCTCCCGGTCGTGTTCGCGTTGAAACGGTTGTGGTCAAAAGCTTCGATGGCAGAGGTCTGGAACGCTCTGCAGAGTTGGCCGGACTTGCGTAAGCGCGAGGCCCGGACCATTCTAGAGAAACGTGGCGGGCGATTTGGTTTCGAGAGCTATCAGAGACGGTTTTTCTTAAGAGCTCTCGATGCTCGACAGAGGCTGTCCGTTGTAGAGGGCACACGCCAGTGGTGTGCGCAATGGCTCGCGGCACCTCTTCTCAGTGTTAGATCTGGATTTGAGCGCCAATTTCGATGACTTGGTCGGGTGGGAGATTGAAAAACTCTGAAGCGGAGCGCGCGTTTCGTGTCATCACGACGAATAGATTTTTTCGCCAAAACGGCATGCCCGAGTTCCCATTAGTGATAAACGTCTCTCGTCCCAAGAAGTAACTCATTTCACGAAGGTTGAGGACGAGACCGGCCGACCCGCAGCGCTCGAGGATCTCGGGTACATCGGCTGTTTCCATATAACCAAAGTACGCGACGACTTTTACGAATCCCATTTCGAGATCGGTCACACGAACGCGCTCTGAGAGCGGAACATAGGGGTCGTGTTCGGTGATGATCGAAAGCAAGATCACGCGTTCGTGCAAGATTCGATTGTGACGGTAGTGATGAACGAGAACGTAGGGCGCAATATCGAGGTTGGGTGTCATGACGACCGCCGTGCCCTTGACCCGCTGGGGTTTGTCCGTAGCGATCTTGTTCATGAAATCAGCAAGCGGCGTCGACGAGGTCGTGATTTTCTCAGCAAGAAAATCGCGGCCACGTTTCCATGTGCTCATGAAAAGCAACGTCAGTGCACCGATTGTGAGTGGTACCCAACCACCCATATGAATCTTTGGCAAGTTCGCGGATAAGATCGACACATCGATGAATAGAAAAATCGCAATCACCGGGATCGTTCGGTAGAGCGGCCAGTTCCAGATTCGATGACAGACCAGACCAAACAGGATCGAAGTAATCACCATGGTTCCCATCACCGCGAGGCCGTAGGCTCCGGCGAGGGCTGACGTTTCTTTGAAACCGAGTACAACGGCCACGCACGAGATCATCAACCAGCGATTGACGCCCGGAATGTAGATCTGTCCTTCTTGGCTCATCGATGTGTGGCGAATCGTGCTGCGCGGAAGGTATCCGAGCTGCATAATGTGATGGGTGAGACTGAAAGCACCCGAAATCATAGCTTGCGAAGCGATCACCGCTGCAACGGTTGAAACAACAATAACGGGATAGATCAGATAACCGCCGACCATTCCGAAGAACGTGTGTTTGACGGCTCCGCCGGTCGTCAGAAAAAAAGCGCCCTGTCCAAAGTAGTTGATGAGGAGCGCGGGAAAGGCGATCCAAAACCAACCGATGCGAATCGCTTTTTTTCCAAAGTGTCCCATGTCGGCGTACAAAGCTTCGGCACCTGTCACACACAGAGCGACGGATCCGAGGGCCAAAAATCCGATATGACCATTACGCACAAAAAAATCGAGCGCGTACTTTGGATGCACGGCTAGCAGAATCTCGGGATGCTGAAAAATCCAGGGCAGTCCCATCGCGGCGATCATGAGAAACCAGAGCAGTGTCGCCGGGCCGAAGATCGCGCCAATCTTCGAAGTTCCTCGCGCTTGCATCGAAAAGACAAGCAGCAAGACAGCGATCGTGATGGGAACGACAAGCGGTTTCAATGCCGGAGTTGCGATCTCAATCCCTTCGATCGCACTGAGAACGGAGATCGAGGGCGTGATAATGCCGTCACCATAGATAAAGCCCACGCCAAAAATTCCGAGCCCTACGATGAGCGCGCGTTCCGAAAGTTTTCCGTTCCCGTTGAGCTTGGGCAGCAGCATCGCGATCAAGCTCGAGATGCCGCCTTCACCGCGGTGATCAGCGCGCAAAACAAAGACCAGGTATTTTATGGAGACGACGAGCATGAGTGCCCAGAAAACGAGTGACAGAACACCGTAGACATTGGCAGTGCTGGCTTCGAGGCCGTGACTCGCCGAGAAGCTTTCTTTGATCGCATAGAGTGGCGACGTTCCGATGTCGCCATACACGACGCCGAGGGCGCCCAAAACAAGGGGAGCCATTTTCGACTTGGCCTTTCGCTCTTTAGGATCTTTGCGCGTGAAAACGAGCGCGGTTTTCGTATTCATCGATTCATTTTGCCTCTGGCGTCCCCTCTAAAGCTCTCTCACGGCTTGCGTTTGATTATAACAGCCTCTCGTAGAACGTTTCGGTCGACAACAGAAACATTGACGCGCGGTGTTTTAGTGGTGCTTGTCGCAGCGCAAACATCGTGGTACTTCGCGCTGTGCATTAACAGGATAGCGTTTCGGCGCCGCGCTATGAGTATGACAAGTTTTCTTCTTTTGAATGTCCTTTGGAGTTTGACGGCGAGCGCCGCTCCTCCTTCATTTGTGGACGCGCTTTTGGCGCGCAGTCGCGGTGATCGCAGTGTAGCCGCGCAGGGTTTTGCACAAGCCGCAGGGGCTGCGTCCGATCCTAGGGATCGCCTCGAGTTCGGGCGTCTCTGGCTGGAGTCTGCACAGGACTCTTCCGGACCTTGGTCACGGGCGCGCGCGCTTCAGTTTCTTTTTCCGATGGAGGCACGGCTTCCGAATGCGGAACGAGTTCTTGTTTTAACGGCGGAAGGAGATCGGCTCTTTCGCGAGGGTTCACGGGCTGCTTGGCAGAAAGCTCTGAAGATTTTTGAGACGCTTGCTGCTGTTCCCGACGTCTCGGTTGCAACGACAGAATGGGCGCATTACCAAGCGGCATGGCTTGAGCACAACCTTGGATGGAATGCGAAAGCCGTGCGTCGATTGGCAGCGCGTTTGGATGGTCTGGGTTCGCTTTCGGTCTCGGTGCCGTTTGTGGACGCGATGGCCCGTGATCTCGGTCGATTTTCTAAGGCGGTTCCGGTTTCGTTGCTTGAGAGCCTAGCTTCGCAGCACCAGCGCAACCGTGTGTTTGAAGGATGGGTGCGTGCGCATGCCGAGTTCTCGGGGTCGTTTCCGGAGCGCACTGTTGGCCTCCTTTCCGTCACCGACTTGAGTGCCGACGCGACGACGTTTCTTGTGACACAGCTCCGGAGGCTTGGACGTCAGGATATGCGCGATCTCGCTTGTGGGGTCGCTTCGCAGAGCGCGCGTCCGTCGCGCGGCTTCTTGTTAGACGCGTGTGCTGGAGCAGGGGCCGACGCACTTTTACAGATCGCTCGCTGGTTCTCCGCCGAAGCGCGACCCGAAATCTCCGAGCTTAGGCGCTGGATGCTTGAGCAGAGCCGCTTTTCCGAAGCGCGCGAAGCGGTTACCAAAGCGTGGGTGCAGTTGTGGGCCAACGACCGGAGCTGGGCGACACGTTTTGCGATTGCGCAGAAGCGTTGGGATCTGATCTTTGGCTTCTGGAATGAAAGCGAACCTGTCATCGAGAGCGACGCTTCGCTTGGCTTTTTGACGTCCGCGTATCTATTGGAACAGATGGAGGGAGACCCGATCGATTTAGAAACACTCCGCGGAAGCGGAACGCTGTCGCTCTTTTTCCGGGAGCTGTATCCGGAACGCTTCGGGGTGGTGTGGATGGACCTACCACCCGTTCTGCGCGACAGTTCGTGGAGTGACGATTGGAAAGCGCTTCGGTCCATGGCTGAGTTCCGAAAACATGTGGGAACCATGGAGCTGACAGGTGCTTTGCCGGCATTTCGTCGACAGCTGCTCACTGGACACGGCATCCACTTCGATTCACGCGTTCTGCAGCGGTACCACGGAGACTTAGTTCGTGAGATTTGCGAGATTCTTGAGACCCGTGTTCATGAGTGGATCGAATCGCATCGCGAGGACCGCGCGTTGGCGGCTGAATTGGTTGGTTTCTTGAAAAGTATCCGCGACCACGGGGAGCATCGGGTATGAAACCTTGGGGCGCTTTTGTGAGCTTTTGGTGGATCAGTTTTTGGAGTAGCGCCGCATGGGCGGCGACCTCCGGGCCGGCCCCGACGGTGGATCTTGGTTCGAGTGATCTCCAGGGTGAACTCCGACGCCCGCTTGTCGACCGTATTGAGATCGCACGAGCCATCGGTCCTGTCTTTGATCGCTGGGTGCTGCACGAACTCCGTCGTATCGAAATCATTCTTGTTCGCCCGGGCGCGTGGCGAACTCTGGTCCGGAGCGAGCATGCCGGGAGTGACCGTGAGTGACAGGAGGGCTCTTCTTCTCAGCCTCGGCCTTCACACCGCTCTCGTGATCGGTCTCCTCCTTCTGGCGTTACGTCATCATCGTGATCGAGCGGAATTTGTTACCGTTTCACTGACGCCACGTTCTTCAGGGGTTTCTGAGAGTTCAGGCGTCGCAGGTCGACTGAACCGTGGCTTGGGTAAGGCTACTGTTTCAAAACGAAAGCCAACATCTCAGCTCGCTCGGTCCGTTCGCGACTTTGCCAAGAGCCTTCGAAGTCATCCGAGGTGGCCAGATGACCAGTCCGGTCGCCAAGCAGGTCGCTTGATCGCCGCCATTCGCAACGATCTAACGAACGACACCACGGTTTTGAGTGAATCGAGTGGGTCCACGGGTACTGCAGACGCGCCGATCTTAGACTCACAGGAGATACGCCTGGTCTTGGACCGAAACCAAGACCGTTTTCGAGAATGCTATGAACGCGTCTTATTGCGGGAGAGCACTCTGTCGGGCCGGGCGGAGTTTGCGTTTGCTGTGGCACCCGGAGGTGCGGTCGCATCGCTCAACACCGATGTGATGGGATCGGGATCTTCTTCCGGGCGCGAAAGCCTTCGTCGTTGCCTGGAGTCGGTGGGTCGCGGCTTGCGTTTTCCCACGTTCACTCAGTCGTACCGAGTGAAGTATCAGCTCTCTCTCTTAGTGAACGATTGAGCACGCTCGCAATACTCATATATGATGAAAGCATGATGCACGTTCTCTTATCAGTTCTCTGGTTGGTCGCACCGTCCGCGGTTGCGGATGCTCCCCCTCAAGTCTATGTTTTGGAGTCTAGTCTTGCGCAATTCGAGATTGGTTACACCTTTGGCACACACACCGGTAAAGCGACGGGATTGTCGGGACAAGTGATTTGGAAAAAAGACGCCGTTCATGGAGATGGGTTTCGTGGAGAGTTTCTCGTGCCGATCGAGAGGATTGATACCGGTGATCCCAAACAGAACTGCCACCTGCGCGAGGCACTGGGTCTCGATTATGGAGTCTCTCGTTTTCCCGAAGAACATGTGTGCGACGAGGGTCATCAGCTTCCGACGACCGGTGGTGATGCCATTGTTTTTCCACTGATTAAGTTTTCGTTGACGGATGTTCGTGCGCGCGACAGCACGGCGGTTGTCCTCTCATCGACGCAACCAGCGACAGTCGATGTTGAGGGGCAGTGGTCGATTCACGGGGCAAGGAAGGCCGGGAAACTGACTTTTAACCTTCTCGCTTCGGACGTGAACACCGTGCGAGCCATCGGCACGGCAGAGGTGCGCCTAGCTGATTTTGGCGTCGAAGTGAAACCTGCGAAGATTCTCTTTATGAAGATCGCGGTAGCCGAGACGGCAAAGGTGAAGCTTGAGCTCCTGTTTCGAGTTGCCGGTCTTAAACGCTAAGCGCGCATCGTTTCAAGTCGCGCGATACGTTCCTCGAGCGGAGGATGCGTTGAAAACAATGCTAAGAGTCCGCTCGGTTTCCTGCCATTGATCTTAAACGACGCCAGCGACGGATGATCCTGCTCGACCATGCCGATCGACCGTTGCAGCGACTTCAGCGCGTGAATCATGGAGTCTTGTCCTGCAAACCGCGCCCCACCAGCGTCGGCACGGTACTCACGCCATCTTGAAAAGTAGGCGACGACCATCATGCCGAGAAAACTCAGGAGGATCTCAAGAACAATGACCGAAAGCATATGGACCATCGGACGATTGCGCGATTCAACAGCATTGGCGATCGCCCACGCGATGATCCGCGCAAAGAACATCACAAACGCGTTCACGACCCCTTGAACAAGCGTCATCGTCACCATGTCACCGTTCGCGATGTGTGCGATTTCATGTCCAAGCACGCCGTCGACCGCTTGTCCGTCCAAGCGATTCAGCAGTCCTGTTGATACCGCAACCAGCGCACGATTCTTTGTCGGGCCCGTCGCGAAAGCGTTCACTTCGGGGCTCTCGTAAACGCCCACTTCCGGCATCGTGTTCAAGCCGGCAGAACGTGCGAGCTGATGGACACGTTCGACCAGTCGTGACTCCATCGGATCGCGAGAATCTTTTGGCACCACGCGGACGCGCATCATCATCTTGGCCATGATTCGCGACAGCGCGAGCGAGATCAGAGCGCCGCCGAATCCCCACACTAGGCAGAACGCCATGAGCGAACCCATGTCGAGGCCATTCTGCGTGAGATAGGGTTGTACGCCGAGGACGCTGAGGACGATGTTGATCGTCACCATGACGAGCGCATTGACGAGGACAAACAAGAAAATTCTCTTTAACCAAACCATGCACTGAATATCGCGCAAAGCGTCGCCAAGTTCAAAGAAAAAACGTTTTTATCAGTTGATCAAAAGCTGAGTTACACTGCTGTTAAGTCCATGAAAAAAAGCGAGAAACCAAGTGATTTAGGGGTAGTGCTGACAGGCGGTGGTGCGCGGGGCGCTTATCAAGCAGGAGCCCTACACGCGATCGCGCAAATCGCTCAACAATCGGGTGTTGAAAATCCTTTTCCAATCATCTCCGGAACCAGTGCGGGGGCTATCAACGCGACCGCTCTTGCGGCTCGCAATCATCCGTCGGTTCTCGACACCTGTGCGGAGCTCCGAAAACTTTGGGAGAACCTCACAACGGGGGAGATCTATCGAACGGATCTCTGGTCCATCGCGCGGATCGGCGCCCGCTGGGTGACAGAACTTTCCACGGGTGGGCTGGTGAAGAAAAAAACCGCTGGTGCCATGCTCGATACAGCACCCTTGCGAAGGTTTCTCGAAGGAAAGATTGTTTTTGAACGCATTGGCGAGAATTTGAAATTCGGCGCACTTCGCAGCTTGGCGATTTCGGCGGTGAACTACTCGACCGGAACCAGCCGTGTTTTCTATCAAACGCTCGATAACGTCGAACCATGGCGCCGTTCGCGTCGTTCGAGTGAACGCGCGACGATTCGGAGTGACCATGTGCTCGCATCGGCCGCAATCCCGGTTCTTTTTCCACCTGTGCGAATCGACGGGCGTTACTTTGGCGACGGCAGCTTGAGAAACTATGCCCCGATGAGTCCCGTCATTCATTTAGGCGCTTCACGTGTTTTCGTTGTCGCTGTTCGACAGGAAGAGCCCAAGTCGATTGAATCGGACACGCAGTTTCCCAGCGTAGCTCGTATTTTCGGTGTGATTTTGAACGCAGTCTTGCTCGATGCGATTGATTCTGATCTCGAGCGCCTGTTTCGAATCAATCAGACGGTCCGTGCGCACGAAGCGAACAGCCGAACGCTCCGTCCAGTCGAGGTCTGCATGATTCGCCCATCGGAAGATCTGGGTAAGCTCGCGCTCAGTCACATCAGCCGTCTCCCGAAAGTGCTCCGCCACCTGATCTCAGGTCTGGGTGCAGCCGAGGAGGCTTCCGATCTTGTGAGTTATCTCTTGTTTGAGCCGCCGTTTTTGAAACAATTAGCCGACTTGGGTTTTCAAGACACGATGAGAGACCGCACGAAGATCGAGAACTTTCTTGCTTCAGTGTAAGAACGCGGGATTCCGAAAAAAGAAAACGGGCACTTTCACGCTGAAACGATTCTTTTCGTCATCCATCATTTCATAACTGCCGCGCATATTGCCTGTTGGCGTGTTGAGCGGGCAAAAGCTTGTGTATTCGTAATGGCCGCCTGGCGTGAGAACAGGTTGTTCACCAACCACGCCTTCGCCGCGCACATGTTCCTCGCGACCTTGTCCGTCGCGAATGATCCAGTGTCGGTGTAAGAGTTGGCAAGTTCGTGTTCCGCGATTGGTGATACGAATCCGATAAGCGAAAAAATAATAATCGAGTCCAGGGTTCGACCGTTCCGGAACATAATAAGGTTCTACGTCGATCTGGATATCATCCGAGGTTTGTGAGTACGTGTAAGGATTCGGTTCGCTCATGTCTTTATCGCAATAGCGCTCACTATGAAACTATCCTAACATGACTTCCGAGGCATCTGTGAAACATCGGCTACGAAAATTTTTCGAGGAACTCAAACACTACGCTTCGCGTCCGTGGTACGTGCCGCTTCTTGCTTTTCTTGCCGCTGCGGATCTTTTCATATTTGTCGTTCCGACGGACGCACTGGTGGTTTCGGCGGCGATGCTTAAACCGAAACGTTGGTTTTGGATCGGTCTTGCGATCGCTCTGGGATCGACGCTGGGTTGTGCGTTGCTTGGAATACTGATTCAACAATACCAGTCTCAGATTCTGACATTTCTCCATATCGACGTTGCGGGGGCCGGCGAGTGGTCGCGATTCCGTGAAACCGTGGAGGCGCACGGCGCGTGGGCAATGGTCTTGGTTGCACTCGGCCCATTTCCAATACCTCCGGCCGTCGTTGCGGCTGCAGTCGGCGGGATGTCGATCACCAAGCTGACTCTCGGAGTTCTCGTTGGACGGGTTGTAAAGTATCTCCTTTTTGCGTGGTTGGGGTCTCATACGCCGGGTCTCGTACAACGCTTCTGGGGAAAAAAGCCTCTTGTTTCAGCTATAAGAAACGATGAGTCAAACTCACCTCCGTCTGCATAAAAAATATACTGTTCATATTTAAAAAAAACTCAGGTACACCCCCCATTGAGATGAGAGTAGGAAAGGTTTTCTTTTTACTCGTCATCCTTGGAGTTGCTGGGCTGCTAGGTGGCCTGGGCTGCAAGGATGAGGAGCAGCATGATTTTCCGATCAGTCTTGTGATCGAAGGGATTCAGTCGACCGCGCAGCCGACCTTCCGAGCTGTGCCCGGTGTCTGTACTGCGGATCTGGGACCTGTTGCCAAGGATTACGAAAGAGCCGTTGAAGCTGGAAATGCAGAAGCTGAGCACCAGGCGTTTCAACAAATGGCTCCTTTCGCCGGTTGTCCACAGATCGGCGATACGTTCCAGGTTGCACTTCGCAGGTTCACAGAGACCTCCTCAGGCCGAGTCGTCGGAGCGAATGCTGACACCGTTTCCATCTTCAGCGTTTATTGGGTCAGTGTTGCAAGCAAGAACGAAGAAACCTGGCGCATGATGAGTAGTTTTTCTGAGGCGCATGACGGTCGTGCACGTGTCGCGCTTGCAAAAGCACTTCGTCTCCTGAAGCCGTGGGATGCCGTTTCGGAGATGCGTTGGTGGGATCTGTTCCGTCGTTTGGCGGACAGCGCGGGTCACGACGGTGATGGGTTGATCGCTCTCAATCTTTTTGAGGCCGCTCGTCGCTCGGATCTTTCGGAGACGCTGCGTTTTCGTGCCTTACAAGACCTCTGCGAACGACCCTTGAACGAAACGTCTGATTCGGTGACGATTCAAACACGGGCGTGTGAGCAGGTCCAAACACCGTCATCTGAGTAGTCTGGTGAGTTGAGTAATCTGGTGAGTAATTTGGCGATTTGGATAAACATTAGTCTTAGCGTAGTCTGAAGTAAGCGTGCTCACCGCAGAAAACTACAAGAATGGCTTTCTTGTCGACGATCGCTATATGGCGTTTGTCGAAGCCACGGCCGCACCTCATACTCCTGACGAAGACCAGCGTGTTATCTATGAAGCTCTGGTGGTCGATCATACCGAAGGAGTCTGTGTTCATCGCACCCGATTCGATACGCTCGAAGCAGCGCTTTCGAATATCAATCAGCTTCCACGAGGCTGGGGGTTTGAGTCGCTCTCGTCGTGTGGGTCACATGGCGGGTCAAGCGGTGGGGAAGCGGCTTGTGGTGCTGAATCCTGTACGAGTTGCGGTGCGTGCCATTGAGCTTGATACGTTTGGGCGTTCAACAATAGAGGGAGTTTCATGAGAGCGGATATCGGTCTTTTGGTTCTACGTGTTTTTGTCGGTGGAATGATGTTGTTTGGGCATGGGTGGGGAAAGCTCCAGAACTTTACGATTATTCAGGAGCGCTTCCCAGATCCGCTCGGAGTGGGTCCCGCCGTAAGTCTCGCACTCGCTATTTTCGCCGAGGTGTTCTGTGCAGCGGCGCTCATGGCAGGAGCGTTTACTCGACTGGTTGCCGTTCCGCTGGTGATCACGCTCATGGTGGCCGTCTTCATCGTGCATCGAGACGATCCTTGGGACAAAAAAGAACTGGCACTTTTGTATCTCATTCCGTTCTTAACGTTTATTTTCACAGGTCCCGGAAAATTCTCCGTCGATGGACTGTTTCGTCGTGGTAAATAGCCATGAATGAAGCTGTCATCCTGGAACGTTAACGGGATTCGCGCCGCTCACAAAAACGGTTTTCTCGATTGGTGGAAAGCCGCCAAGGCCGATGTCGTTTGTCTTCAGGAAATCAAAGTCACTGAAGACCAGCTCTCGTTTGATCTGCGATACCCGGACGGATGCCATTCGATTTGGTTTTCAGCCAAGAAACCGGGTTATAGCGGAGTGGCAACGCTCAGCCGGACGCCGCCGGACAAGATCCAAGAGGGAATGGGCGGTGAGCCGCACGCGGAGTTTGATTCGGAAGGGCGCGTGCTCACGACTTACTATGGAAAACTTGCCGTTGTGAACGCTTACTTTCCGAACAGTCAGCGCGAACACACACGCCTCGATTACAAGCTACGTTTCTGCGACGCGATCTTTAAGTACGTCCATCGTCTTGAGAAAAAAGGTTTCATGGTGGTGCTCTGTGGTGACTACAACATCGCTCATCAAGAGATCGACTTGCGAAATCCGAAGTCGAACATGAAAAATGCTGGTTTCTTGCCGGAAGAGCGAGCCTGGATGACGCGTTTTCTTGAGTCAGGGTTTCGTGATCCGTTTCGCGAACGCGAACCTGGCGGCGGACATTATACTTGGTGGAGTTATCGCCCGGGCGTTCGTGACAAGAATGTGGGTTGGCGTATCGACTACCACTGCGTTTCACCGTCCGCGGCGGCAGCCGTGGAAGCGGTTGGGCATCAGCCCGAAGTCATGGGCTCCGATCACTGTCCAATCTATTTGAAACTCGATCTTTGAGTCTCGTCACGATTATAGGCATTCCCTGGCACGCTGCGCCTTTTTGTTTGCGTTTCCTGCCTCCGTATCGGAAAACGCGCCCAGGCTCTTACGGAGGCGTTACATGAAATCAAAGGCCAGTTTGTCGTTAATGTTGGTCCTCAGTTTTGCTCTCTTTTCTGAGCCATCGTGGGCTGTGCGGCCACCGAAGATATTTAATTGTGGTACCTTATTGGCGCGCTCGCAAGCGTTTAGCGGTCGTTTTGGGGGACTGGTTTCTCCTGGCAGAACATCGGAGAACACCTTGTTTTCCGGTCTGAGTGCTTTCCACGTTCTGGTGATGTTGGGTCTTGGAGCTGACGGGGAAACGAAGGTCGAGCTGCAGAGGTTCCTTGGTATCGATCCGAGTGTCTCCTTTGATGATGTCGCTCGTTTGCTCGGTGAAACGTTGACCGCTATTCAGAAGCCTGTGCCGAACTCATCGGTTCAAGTGAGTGCCGCTTCGTTCCTGTACGCTAATTCAGGTATCGGTGTCTCGTTTCAGGCGCCGTATCTTTCGACGTTAAGGACCACATTAAACGGAGTGGCTCAGGCGCTCGATTTTCGGGATCCGTTTTCTCTCCACACGATCAGTGGGACGATTGAGAAAGCAACAGGCGGCGCGGTAAAAGACATCGTGAAACAGTTGAAACCGTCGGGTGCGGCGGTTTTGGTTTCGACACTTCTGGCAAAGGGAAAATGGCTTCAGCCCTTTAGCAAGACGCAAACACTCGAGGGCGACTTCGTTCACTTTGTGGATGTCCTAGGAAAGACGGCAAAGAAAAAACTTCCGTTTATGATTGATTTAAGGACCGTCGACTACGCTCTGGCCGACGGAGTTCAGGTCGTGCGCCTGCCTCTTGACGATCAAAAGACGATGTTGGAACTCACGCTTCCTGACGCCGACACTTCATGGCTGGACTACCGAGGGTTCCGCGATCAGTACCTTCGAGGTTTCAGTTACAGCGGTAAGTTCGTGCGCACGGAGCTTTCGCTGCAGATCCCACGTTTCCGAGTCGACTTTCGTGCGGAGTTGCGTAAGCAGCTTCGTCCTGCATTGCCACGTACGTTTTCGGAGGACGCACAGTTCGGAAGAATTTCGAACACTCCGGTTTTCGTGGACGACGTGATTCATCAAGCCGTGCTCGACGTGAACGAGGTGGGTGTTCTAGCAGCAGCAGCTACGGCCGTTATCATGGCTCGACCGACCATGTTGCGGCTTCCGGGCACTGTTTTTCGGGCGGATCATCCGTTTGGAGTGCGCGTGATTCAGGTGGGTGAGATTGGTGCTGTGACGGAACTGTTTCGCGGTTGGGTAGCGAACCCAGAAGTCGGCACCGAACCGACGACGCCTTAGACGCGACCGATTGGGATTCCTACTTTTTCGAGAAGTTCGACGGAATCGCGAATCCGATACTCTTCGCCGTAGAAAATCCGTTTTACGTTTCCGAGATTGATGAGGCGCTTGGCGCACATCACGCACGGCAAATGCGTCACAAAAACAATCTTGTCTGTACTTCGAGGCGCATCACAATTGATAACGGCGTTCTCTTCGGAATGTAGGCAGCCGCAGTTTCCTGGCTCTTCGCGATCGCAGCTGTTGGGTAAGCCCGATGCGTTTCCGTTGTAGCCCACAGCCAGCACCTTTCGGTAATCCGTCGTCGTGATCACCGTGCCTACTTTGAGGCGTCGGCAGGTCGAACGTTCAGCCAAGGTTTGTGCGAGTTTCAGGTAAATGTTTTCAAAACTAGGTCGGGTCATTTATTTGTGCTTGTGTTGCTGCTCGGAGGGGGGACATTGACGTAGGACAGATACGTTTTCAGTTCGTCGATCGATTCAAAAATATCCTGAGACGCTCGGTGCGCGCTCGCTTTCATAATCTTGACTCCCCAGCGGTCCCGAAAGATCTCTTTGAACGAACTGACATCAATGATGCGGTAGTGGAGGCGTTTTGCGAGCGCCGGCATGTAGCGATCGATGAACCGTCGGTCGTTTCCAACCGAGTTTCCAACCAGAACGACGCGCTCGTCTTTGGGAAAGTGCTTATTCAGTAAAGTGACAACATCCTTCTCGACGTCGGCGAGTTTCTTGCCATGAGGGACGAGTCCCGAGAGGCCGCTGTCGCCATGAGTTTTCGTGCACCAATCGTCCATACCGCGCATTACCTCAGGAGTCTGAAAGACGACCGCCTGGTATTCGTCGAGTTTTTTCAGTTCCAGATCTGTAACAACCACAGCGATTTCGAGGATATGGTGGATCTTTTCATCCAGACCCGTCATCTCCATATCCACCCAGAAAAGTTTCTTCATTGGAACTCAGTTTCCTTTCGTCGAGGCGTTTTTGCCAAGGAAATTGGTGGCCGGCTACTTTTGTTAGCAACGAGGCGTCATTTGTCGCCAAGGAAGATAGGCGGATACCAATGTCCTTGCGCGCAGTGGCTAAATCGAGTAAAACGCATGAAAAACATTCAGGAAAGTTTATGGCTGAACGGCAAAAAATCGCTATTGATCGGATTCGCAACATCGGGATTTCCGCACATATTGACTCAGGTAAAACGACCCTGAGCGAGCGGATTCTTTTTTATACGAAGCGGATTCATAAGATCGAAGAAGTGAAGGGTAAGTCGGGCGTCGGCGCGACCATGGACTTCATGGATCTCGAACGTGAAAAAGGCATCACGATCCAATCCGCTGCGACGTATTGCGTTTGGAAAGACTTCAACATCAATCTGATCGACACTCCAGGACACGTGGACTTCACAGTTGAAGTGGAGCGTTCGCTCCGCGTTCTCGACGGCGCTGTTCTCGTTCTCTGCGGTGTTGCGGGAGTCCAGTCGCAGTCGATCACTGTCGATCGGCAGATGAAGCGCTATAGCATTCCGAAGATCGCATTCATCAACAAGCTCGATCGCGCGGGTGCGAATCCGATACGCGTGCGCGACATGCTCCGGGACAAGCTCCGTCACAACGCTCATCTGATCACGTACCCGATTGGTCTCGAAGATCAATTCAAAGGAATCGTCGATCTCGTAACGATGCGTGCGTTTTACTTTGATGGCGACAACGGTGAGAAAATTCGTGAAGAAGCCATCCCCGAGGATCTCCAAGCGACATGCGAAAAGTATCGCGAAGAGCTGATCGCAGCGTTAGGTGATTTTGACGACACGATTGCGACCAAATACCTCGAAGCGCAACCGGTAACGCTTGAAGAAATGCGCGCCGGCATTCGTAAAGCGACGCTTTCGCTGGGTTTCACTCCGGTGATGTGCGGATCGGCTTACAAAAATAAGGGCGTTCAGATCCTGCTCGATGCTGTGACCTATTATCTTCCAAATCCGAGCGAGAAGAAGAACATCGCGCTCGACCAGTCGGCTGGTGAAAAGGAAATCATTCTTTCAAGCGATCCGGCGAAGCCATTCGTTGGTTTAGCATTCAAGCTCGAAGATGGTCGATATGGTCAGCTAACGTACATGCGGATCTATCAAGGGACCGTCAATAAGGGCGATTTCATCTACAACATTGCGAGCGGCAATCGAAAAGTAAAAGTTCCGCGTCTCGTGCAGATGCACGCGGATCAAATGAACGATATCGATGAGCTTTCAGCCGGTGGAATCGGTGCGCTTTTCGGTGTCGAGTGTTCGTCCGGCGACACATTCACCGATGGCACAATCCAGGTAACGATGACGTCGATGTTTGTTCCGGCAGCCGTGATTTCGCTGTCGGTGCGGCCGAAAGATCGTACGGGCGAGACAAACTTTTCAAAGGCGCTCAATCGATTCACCAAAGAAGATCCGACGTTTCGCGTTCACCGCGACGAAGAGTCGAACGAAACCATTATTAGTGGGATGGGGGAACTCCATCTCGAGATCTATTGTGAACGGATCAAGCGCGAATACGCGTGCGAAGTGATCACGGGTCGTCCGCAAGTGGCGTATCGCGAAACGATCACACGCAAGGGCGAGTTTGATTACCTCCATAAAAAGCAAACCGGGGGTTCAGGTCAATTTGGTCGCGTGATCGGTTACATGGAACCGCTCCCAGCAGATGCGGTAAACACGTATGAGTTTGTCGATGAAGTCGTCGGCGGAAGCATTCCGCGGCAGTTTATCGGCGCGGTCGACAAAGGCTTCCAAGAGGCGGTCAAAGAAGGTCGCTTGTCAGGATTTCCGATCGTCGGCGTTCGCTGTGTTCTGCTTGAAGGCGCTCACCATGCGGTCGACTCATCCGAACAGGCGTTCAAAACGGCCGGTCTGATGGGTTTCCGTCAAGGTTATGAAAAAGCCGGTGCGTCGATTCTCGAGCCGATTATGAAGCTCGAGACGTCTGCTCCCGAAGAGTTCCAAGGTTCCGTGATGGGGCAGATCAATCAGCGTCGTGGTGTGATCATGGGAACGGAAACGAACGAAGGATTCTGTGTGATCAACGCCGAAGTGCCGCTGGCCGAAATGTTCGGCTACGCAACGGACTTGCGTTCAGCGACGCAGGGTAAGGGTGAATTCACGATGGAGTTTCTGCGCTACTTCCAAGTTCCGCGCATGATTCAGGAAGAAATGACTAAGAAGTACCAAGAGAAGAAGGCAGCTGAGGCGAAGAAGTAGGCGGTTTGCCAGCTGGATCGAACTGGAGTAATCCCTAAGCTATGACGACATTTCTGATCACGGTTCATGTCATTACCTGCTGCTTCTTAGTGCTGCTCGTCCTCATCCAGTCGGGGAAGGGTGCTGAGATCTCCGCTTCATTCGGTGGATCGAGTCAGACCGTGTTTGGAAGCTCGGGTGGCGCAAACTTCTTTACGCGCGCGACGGCCATCATGGCGGTGATCTTCATGTGCACGTCCATCTCATTGACGCTGCGCGATAAGTCGGCACGCAAAAGCGTGTTTTCAGATACTCCGGCAGCGCCCGTCGAGAAGTCCGAGTCCGTTCCGGCGGCACCGACAGAGGCGCCGGCTCCGGTAGCACCTGCGAAAAAATAATAATTTAATTTAAGCACGTAGCTTCATTGGTGGGTGATGACACCTTACACCTGGGTGTAACGCGTCGAGCCTATTATGCGTTTTACGGGTTTATTGCGGGTTTATTGCGGGTGATGAGACGCTGGGCCTTGCAGAGGGAGGCTTCGAGCCTGTTAGCCCCGTTTGACGAGACAAGACGAGACACGACTAGGCGAGACGTGGCAGCCACAGATAACGCTCAGCGCTGACCACATCTGGTGGAAGTAACGATCCGTCACGCTTAATCGATGCATCATGTTTAGGCACGGTGACGCTAAGCGCTTGTGCCGGAGTATGTGCTTTTTTACATGGTTACCGCCCAATGACGCTCCGGCGCTTGTTCTGGAGTATGTGCTTTTTTACATGGCATCAGCGTGTTAACGCCACGTTCCTTTCGCCGGAGTATGTGGTTTTTTACATAGTAGTGTCTGGCAAAATTGCTGCGCGTTACGCAAAGCAGCGAGCAGGGGTACCGCCTCGCGCCGCTCCAGGTACCTTGGTCGCGAGGTAGCACCAACGCCGTAAGTGTGGCCGCTGTCTGCAGGCCCTCGTCGGACCTGAGTCACTCCAGATTATTGGAGAAAGTGTAACCGACCCGCAATTCTTGCGTCCCAGGTAGGGTGTAAAGGACTTCGAAGACGGTGCTCGAGACGGTCTTGTCGAACCAGAGCTTAACTTCCTTTGTAAACAGAAGTTCGCGAAACTTTCCGGTCACCAACACTGGCGTGAAGGCCGGGAGCTTTGTTTCGAACGTGCACCACGTCAAGTCATCTTTAAGATAGCAGTTTGCGTCGGGATTCGCCGTAACACCAATGACCCGATCAAAGCGTCTTGATGTAGTTGGATATGTAGCCACGCAGTTGACGAAGGACCGATACTCGGGTGCTCCGCTCGAGTTAGTCACCACCGCTAATCGCTCTTGATAAGACGTGAAGCAATCCATAGGATCGCCGGCCAGGGCCGGAAACGCCAAGCCCACCAGGGCCGAAAACCCTAAGCCAGCCACGGCCGAAAACGCCAAGCCCACCTGGGCGAACGAGCTGACAACAGAGCTAAAGGTAAATCTTTTCATAGACCAGATTCTCCCATGGCCTCGTTACAATAGTTTTCTGCTGGATGCCAGTTTTGAATCCGAGACTGCCGATCGAACTATGCGCATGCGGACTATGTGGCGTACGTGGACGATATGACGAGTTACGCGAGTTTCCCGCACGCCTGAGCCAACGCGCGAAAATCGGCCGCCTTCAGGCTGGCCCCGCCGACCAAGAATCCGTCGATATTGGGTTTTGCGATGAGTGTCGCCGCATTGTCAGGTTTCACGCTTCCACCGTAGAGGACCGGTGTCGTGCCCGCACTCTGCATTCCAAAACGATCCCAAATCAGTTTGCGGACGGCTTGGTGAGCCTCTTCGGCTTGCTCGGGAGTTGCGTTGACTCCGGTGCCGATCGCCCACACGGGCTCATATGCGACCACAACGGTTCCATTCAAAAACTTTTCGACTCCGGCGGGCAACCCGCCCGCGACTTGTTCGGTAAGTACCGCAAGCATTTTACCGCTGTCGCGTTCCGCACGCGTTTCGCCAATGCAAAGCATGACACGAAATCCTTGTTCCAAAAGTGACAGCGTTCGTTTCCCAGCGGAAGCCGGTGTTTCGCCGAAAAACTGCCGACGCTCCGAATGACCAATGAGGACATTTTGTAGACCAAGCTCCGTAAGCATCGGTCCGCTCACTTCACCCGTGAACGCGCCCGACCTCTCCCAAGAAGCGTTTTGTGCGCCAATCGCGATCGAAGCATCGAGCATGGTTCGAGCCTTTGCAGCATGATCCGAAGCAGCTGCGAGTGACGTAAAACTTGGAAAAATCAGATATCTCACACTGCTCGGTAAAGCACCGGCTCCGGCTAGCTCCTCGAAAAAAGCTTGGGTAGCTTTCGGTCCGTGGTTCATTTTCCAATTGCCGGCAAGTAAAACGCCTCGAGGTTTTGTGCTCATGTTCAGACAATCTCAATTGGGTTGGTCGTTCCGGTCTCCCGCGCGACTCTCGTGACTCTCATGATCTTAAGACCTCAATGCCAGGCAAACCTTTGCCCTCGAGATACTCCAGCGCCGCTCCTCCGCCCGTCGACAGATGCTGAAACTTGTCAGCCAGCCCAGAGGACTTCACGGCTGAAACCGTGTCGCCACCGCCGACGATCTTGACCGTCTCCTCTTGTTCAGCGAGCGAACGCGCAATCGCAAACGTGGCTTTTTCGTAGGGCGGCTTTTCGAACCAACCCATCGGACCATTCCAGAAGACGGTCCGAGCGGACCGAAGTTTCTGGCTGAAGACACGAACGGTGTCGGGGCCGATATCAAACGATTCAACAAAATCGGTGGGCAACAGAACAGGGAGATCACGCTTGGCTGCCTGACGTAAAATACCCTGGGCAGCGAAGACATCTGCGTCCGCTGGAAGCTTTGCGCCCGCTGGCAAGGTCTTGCCTTGCGCCTTCCAAAAGGCAAACGCCATAGCGCCTCCGACAAGAATAGCGCTCGTCTGACTCATGAGGAACTCGACTGTTCTGATCTTGTCACTGACCTTTGCACCACCCAGTAAAAGGTGGAATGGTTGTGCGGGACTCGCCACCAGTGGTTCCAGATAGCGAAGTTCCTTTTGAATCAATAATCCGCAAGCTCTCTCAGTGGCTACTTTGAACACACCATACGTCGACGCGTGCTTGCGATGTGCTGTGCCGAATGCGTCCGTAACGTAAACCTGACAGAGGCCCGCAAGAAGCATCGAAAAATGGGCGTCGTTCTTTTCTTCGCCCGGGTGAAAGCGCAGGTTTTCGAGCATGAAGAGCTGCCCTGCTTTCATCGAATGAATCATCATTCGTATTCCATCCCATGCCGACTCTGTTTGAGGATGCTCGGCAAGCGTCACTTCTTGTCCTAAAAGTTTTGCTAAATGTAGGGCAACAGGTTCGAGAGAATACTCGGGTTTCATCACTCCGTCCGGACGCCCGAGATGCGAGGCGATGACGATTTTTGCTCCGCTCTCAATCAGGTATTGTATCGTCGGCAGGGCTTCGGTGATGCGCGTGTCGTCGGTGACTTTGAAGGGTTTGTCTTTCGAAAGTGGAACGTTGAAGTCGAGACGTAAGAAAACGGAGCGTCCGTTGACGCTCAGATCGCGGACGTTTTTTATTTCTTGAATGCGCATCGACTGCCTACGTCCGCGTCGCAATCCAGGACGTGAGGTCGAGCATGCGTTGTGAAAAGCCTGATTCGTTGTCGTACCAAGAGATGACTTTCACAAGCGTCTTTTCCATCACGCTTGTGAGCGCGAGGTCGGCAATCGAGCTCAACGTGTTGCCGTTGAAGTCGCACGAGACGAGTGGAGCTTTCGAAACGCCTAAAATTCCCCTGAGAGCGCCGTTCGCGGCTTGCTCAAGAGCCGTGTTGATGTCCTCTTTGGAGCAGGCCTTTCTTACTTCGCCGGTGAAGTCCACTACGGAAACATTTGGCGTCGGTACACGAATCGAAAGTCCGTCGAGCTTTCCTTTGAGATGTGGAAGCACGAGTCCAACGGCCTTTGCCGCGCCCGTCGTTGTCGGGATCATCGAGACCGCGGCCGCGCGCGCACGCCGTAAATCTTTATGAGGAAGATCCAAAATATTTTGATCGTTGGTGTACGAGTGCACTGTCATCATCGTTCCGCGCACGACGCCAAACGCGTCGTCTAAAACTTTCACGAGTGGTGCGAGACAGTTCGTTGTGCACGAAGCGTTTGAAATCACGGTGTGCTTTGACGGCTCGTAAGCGCGTTCGTTGACACCCATGCAGACGGTGATGTCAGCATCGGCGGATGGAGCGGAAACGATCACGCGTGAGGCACCCGCTTGAAGATGCTGTCCTGCTCCCGCTTTGTCGGTGAAGATACCGGTGCACTCGTGAACGATGTTTGCGCCTAATGTTTTCCAAGGGAGTTGCGCAGGATTTTTTTCCTTTGTGAAACGAATTTTCTTTCCCGCGACGACGAGCGAGTCACCCTCGACGATCACATCGTACGGAAGTGTCCCGTGCGTAGAGTCGTATTTGAGGAGATGCGCCATGGTTTGTAAGTCACCAAGATCATTGATGGCGACGATGCGAAACTGGTCGTTACCAAGCGCAAGACGCGCGATTTTTCGGCCAATCCGGCCGAAGCCATTGATTGCGATTTGAATGGGTGTGGACATAGAGAATCTATACCCCGGGTATAGGTCCTAATCAAAAAAAACGACGTGCATAAGTCTGATAGAGAGCTCCCAGGCGCTTCTGCTCAGCGTTCCACGTGTTTGCGAGCGGTTGGCGCGTGAAATCGGTCACAAGAATCTGCGCTAAGTCCAATAATCCCCGAATATCATCTTTATGCACAAACTCGGGCGCCGGACCCAGATTGCCACGCGAATCGGGACCGCCTTCAAAACTTTGGTTGTGGTAGTTGCCGAGCGGAACCGAAATGCCGATCGCCGGCATTCCCCATACGGTGGCGACAGTGGCTTCGCACGTTCCGCCATCCATGATGCGCTTTTGGAACGAAAGCTTCTTTCCCCGTGCGAGCGTTTCAAAAGCGTGAAGAGCGCGCGGATCAAAAACACCGAAGCGGTCACCGAGTCGAAGAACGGGACCCTTTCCGATGTGTGCGCCAGGGAGTTGTCGAGAGGTTTCTAAACTAACGGCTACGATCGGCCGCCGAGCCTTCTGAAAAAATCCGCTCTTGAAATGCCCAATACATCCAATGAACCCGACTTCTTCAGCCCGCGTGAAAATCCCAACAAAGCGTCGTTTCGGGTCGGAGCGCCTCGTAAAACGTTTCGCGAGCATCGCGATCGCGAACGCTCCGACGAGGTCGTCGGCTGCTTTCGTGTAAATCAAGCGGCCTCTCTCAAAAACGGGTGCGCGAAAACCAAAACCACCAAAGAGGCGCTTCGGATCTGAAACCTGTCGCGAATCCGGTGTCTTGAGAATCTCGAGCGTACCCGACGCGATCGTTCGTTTCGAGGCAGTCAGGCGAACTGTTTTGATGCGTCCGGCTCCGCAGTAACCTTTGTCGTCGGCTAACCAAACACGAGCCCCTTTGAGAAGACGCGTGGGGGCACCGCCGAACCATTCGAACTCTAATATCTTATCCGAACGAGCGCGGACCCCGTGAAAACCGGGATGGTCGGTATGCGCGATGAAAATGGGAAGCGGGTATTCGGTATGTTCGGAGATCCATCGCCGATACGTTTTAGCGTCGGGTGGGCCCACTACCACGTTACCAATAGGATCGACAAAGAATGGGAGCCGATTCTTTTGGAGGTAAGCCGAAAGTTTTTGAAGTACGAGTTTTTCGCGAAAAGGAGCTGTCGGAGTGGAAAGCAGATCTCGAAGGAAAACGGAGTCCATTCCTCGATTTAGGTCGATCGATCGCGGACTGTCTAGGGTTTATTGTGTTGCCGGTGCGTACGATACGACGGACCGACTGACCACACGACCGTTTTCGCCTGAGGACTTCGTGCGAACCTCAAGAACATGTGCTGGCCCCGGAAGCAGAGATGAAACGGTGAACTCGTTCTGAATTTCAGTAACGTCTTTGAGGTCGGGCATCGGTACGATCACGGTCAGTGTGATCGTATCGGCTTGAATTTCCTTTTTATCAGGGAACACGTAACGAACGGGTCGTATCTCCGAAACACGTACGCGGGTGGGTGTGCGTGGGGCCGACGCGAGCGAACGTTCGAGAGATTTTAACCAAAGACGGACAGGGTTCCCGTGAGCCGCATCGAAATCACCCTTCGAGACGGTTTCGAGATGCGTGTTGAGAGCGTGTTCGGTGCGAAGAACAGCATCCGACGCTGTGACATTCTCAACAGTGACAAGGCTTTCATAGTCGTGACACGACGTCTTTCCCGAGCAGGTCTTTGCAGCGAATGCGACGCGATCGCCCGTGTGAAAAGCAGCCGCAAAACCTATCTTTGAAAATGTCTGATCGAGTTTTTCGAGACTACCAGCCAGGTCTTCAACACCCACCGGAGCGGGCGCAGCTCGGACCGGACTACCCAGATGGAAACCCAATAAGAGACCGAAAATCGTCTGCCAAAGCACTTCCCTGAGCTTGGAGAGCATGTGAGGTCCTCATTAGAGTCTCAGGGTAGAACGTCGATTTTTCAAGAAAAGGTGGTTTAAGAAGCTGCGCTACTTAAAGGCTTACGAGCAAGCTACCGGCGAGCGAGCGCACGCCAAGTGGCCGGCAGCATCCCTGCCGCTATAAGGCACTTGATAAGTGTCCCTAAAACAAAGGGATACAGCCCCAGCAGGAGAACTTGATCGCGTGGAACAAAGAACGAGAGCCAGAAAAGACCGCCCGCAAAAACAGCGCAATGTCCCAATGCGAAGCTCAATAATGTTCGAACGGGACTCCGATCCCAACCACGTTCAGCCAGTGCACCCACGAGCCAAGCGGCCACTGGAAACGCAAAGAGATAGCCGGCCGTCGGTTGGCCGAAGACTGCCATGCCGCCTGTGCCGCCTGCAAAAAATGGAAGACCGATCGAGCCCTGAACCAAATACGCAAGCAGGCTGAAAAGTCCAAGGCGTCCGCCAAGCGCCGAACCCACGAGCAGAACACCCAATGTCTGTCCCGTGACCGGAACCGGTGTAAAACCCAGCGGGATACTGATTTGAGCGAGAAGTGCAACGATCCAGCTACCTGTCAGGACCAGCGCCACGTTCTGAACGGCCAGAGGTCGGCTGGCAAGATTCTTCGTAAGACCGTGTGAAAGCGTTGTCATCGAAACATGTCCTTTTGAGTTTATAGGCTTTATTGATATCAGAAATTCGTGAGTTCGTCGAAAAAGCCAAGCGCGTTTCTTGACCAGTTGCAAACCATGGCCGACACGCTCGAGCTTGCGGGTGAAAATCCGTTTAAAGTCCGGGCATTTCGTAAGGCGGCCGATACGCTTGGTCAGTCCGAGTACGCGGATCGGCTGGTGGCGATGGTGGCGGACGGAAGCTTGGTTGAGATTCCGGGGATCGGAAAAGGGATTCTCGCTTTTTTACAAGAGACTGCGGCGGGTCGAGTCTCTCCTGATCTCGAAGCGGCACTTAAGAAGATCCCTCAAGGGCTTCGCGAGCTAACACGCGTTCCAGGGCTTGGACCAAAGAAGGCGCGTGTCGTTGTTGATCAGCTCGGCATCCAAACGTTGGGGGAGCTCGAGTACGCGTGCAAAGAGAATCGTCTCTTGAAGCTCGACGGTTTTGGCGAGAAACTTCAGACGAAAATCTTGGCGTCGGTTCAGTTTCTTTTACGAAGTGTTGGAAAAGCGCTGCTTTCGGATTCGGAGAACTGGGCGGACGCGATCGAAAGCAAACTCAAGGAACCGGATCGAGCGTTGGCCGTGCGAACAGGAAGCCTCGCGCGACGGGACGAGGTTCTTTCCGAACTCGAATGGGTGGCATCTGCGGACGTTGCTAAGAAAATCGAAAAAGCCGCCGATGCCGTCAATCCGGCCGTTCGTGTGGAAGTTCATCGCGCGGAGGTCGCTGAGCTAGGGGTCGCGAGTGTTCGTCGTTCGAGCGCGCCTGACTTTTGGAAAGCGCTCGAGAAGCGATCGAAAGAAAAACTCGATACGATCTCGGCCGGTACGGAGACTGAGTTTTTCAAGAAAGCAGGGACGCCGTTTTTGGCGCCAGAGTTTCGCGGGAGCGCGACGATCTTTGATCTCCTCGATAAACCAGGTGTCGATTCGATCGTGCGCGAGGACGATGTGCGCGGTGTCTTTCATGCGCACACGACGCGCTCCGATGGGCATGACTCACTCGAAGAGATGACTCGAGCGGCGCATACTGCTGGGTTTGAGTACTTCGGAGTCTCCGATCACAGTCAGTCCGCGTTCTACGCCCACGGTTTGAGCGCCGAGGATCTCAAAGCGCAACGAAAGGAATGTGAGGCGGCCCAGAAAAAGGTCCCCGCGTGTCGCATTTTTTGGGGAATCGAAAGCGACATCCTGAAGGATGGTTCGCTCGACTACTCCGAAAAGGTTTTGGGCGAGTTTGATTTTGTCATTGCTTCGATTCACTCGCGTTTCGGTCTCGGGCGAAAGGACATGACGGATCGAATTGTGAAAGCCCTCAAGCACCCGCGCACACGGATTTTGGGTCATGTCACGGGACGACTGCTCTTGGGTCGCGAAGGTTACGACATCGACATGGAAGAGATCATCAAGGTCGCAAGTCACGAGGGAAAAGCGATCGAGATCAACGCCCATCCGCAGCGTCTCGATATTGATTGGCGTTGGGGCGACGCACTTCGAAAGCATAAAACGTGGGTTGCGATCAATCCCGACGCGCATGAGAAGGAAGGCATTCGAGATTTTAGATACGGAGTGGCCATGGCGCGGAAAGCACTTTTACCGAAAACGCAGATTCTCAATGCGCTGAACACGAAAGAAGTAGCTTCGTGGCTCAAGTCGTAAAACATGCGGTGACGCCACCTGCTGCCGCCAACAAAATGCTCGCGGCGCTTGCGAAGGTCTATCCTGACGCCCACTGCAGCCTGACCTTCAAAACGCCTTTTCAGCTTTTGATCGCGACCATCCTGAGTGCTCAGTGCACGGACGAGCGTGTGAACAAGGTCACGCCGACGCTCTTTAAAAAATATCCCGATGCCAGTTCGATGAGCCAGGCGCCGCTTTCGGATCTCGAGGACCTGATTCGATCTACGGGATTTTTTAAGAACAAAGCTCGCTCGCTTCAGGAAACAAGTCGTGCGCTGGTCGAAAAGCACGGTGGAAAAGTGCCGCGCACGATGGAAGAGCTGGTTCTTTTACGAGGTATCGGTCGCAAAACCGCCAATGTCGTTCTAGGAAATGCATATGGAATCGCCGAAGGTATTGCTGTCGACACACATGTCGGGCGTCTTTCGCGACGGATGGGCATCACGAAAGAGCACGACCCCGTTAAAGTCGAACGTACGTTGATGGAGATCGTTCCTCAAAAGAACTGGAACCTGGTCACACATTGGTTGATTGATCATGGTCGCGCGGTCTGCGATGCACGCAAACCCGACTGTTCTCACTGTCCGATCCGTAAGAGTTGCCCTAAGATTCTCAAGTAATATCTAGGGTGTGTTCTCGTTTGTGATGACCGCTCGCGATTTCGACCGGATTCGAGTATAAACAACGCACGTTACAAACGTTATCTTATGACACCTGAAGCACTTAAAAAAAGACTCGAAAACCTAGGTCCTGGTACGCAGGTGGAGATCCGCGATCTCACCGGCACCCAGGATCACTATCAGGCGATTATTGTGTCGCCGGTGTTTCGAGGAAAGAAGCTCATGGACCAGCACCGGCTTGTCTATGATCTGGTTCGCGAAGAGATGGCGACCAACGAACTTCACGCACTGACGATGAAGACGCTCACGCCGGAAACGCCAGAAGGAGAAAAGCATGGCTCAGATCCAGGAACGCATTAAAACACTTGTGACTTCGAAACCTTTTTTCATTTTCATGAAGGGATCGCCCGACTTTCCACAATGCGGGTTCTCAGCTCGTGCGATTGAGGCGCTCAAGCGAGCGGGTGTTAAGGAGTCTGATTTAGGTTCCTTCGATGTTCTCGAAGACGAAGAAGTCCGTCAGGGCGTAAAAACGTACACACAGGTTCCAACAATCCCGCAGATCTTTGCAAAGGGTGAGTTTATCGGGACCGGTGACGTGATCGCTGAGATGCTCGAAAACGGCGAACTCAGCGATGTCGTTAAGGCAGTAAACGCCTAATTCCTTAATAGTTTCATAGCCAGTTGCGCACATAATCAAGGTTTGGTACCCCATACCTGTGTGGGTTTTAGGGTATGACCAAGCTGGATAGCCCTTGGGGTGGGCCGCGGCTGTGGCTATTTTTAATCAGTTTTAGTTTAATCGCAGGTGCGACGCCTCGGGTGGTGCGTGCGGATTTCGTGGCGGCGCCCGCTGGTTCGGCCGTTCCGACGGACTGCGCTCGTCAATTAGATCGAGCACTCGCGGCTCAGGTTCATGTCGATATTTTTGGTGGAAAACCACGCGGCAGTCTCGGTGACCTGGCTACTGGAATATGGATGGGACGTCTCATGTCCCGTGCTTATCCCGGCGTGAGTATTCGTATTCTCGTGCCCGAGTCGATTCGTGAGCAATTTGCGCGGCTCGTGCCGCAGATTCGGAGCAGCAACGTATTTGTGGACGCCGATGGTGTGCAGTACGTGGCTGTTGGTCTGCGGCCGTCTTCACCGAGTGATGTCTTCTTTGCGTTTTCGGTGCAACGCCACAATCCCAACGCCGCCACCTATGCCAAGGATCTTGAGCTTCCCTCTGACATTATTCGCGATCCAACCGCCATTAAGGAGATTCACGCTCTTAATACGGCAAAGCTTACGGTTGAGCTTGACGAGCTCTATGGTGGTGAAAAGACCGTTCATGACGTGAGCCAGACGAGTGAGGGAACGTACGTTCGAATGAATACCGGTCTTCGTTCCGGTGGGGTCTATGCGTCGGCGGAAGAACGTACGCCACCATGCTCACGTGCGCAGTTATTTGCGAAGCTCGGTCTGTCCCTCGGTCTGTCCGAAGATGCGGACGCGCGTTTAGCCTTCTCCTATGGGCATCACGGCGACTGGCATGAGCGATATCGCGTTTTTCTGGTTACGTACGCACTTCGGCATCCGGAGGAGAAAATAGTTTGGGTGACCTCGGACGCTCAGTCGTTCGAGCCGCAGCCCCAGAACCTGATTATTGCTCGCTCGGTTCTTGATCTCGCTGATAGTGAAGCGGTCGTTTCGCATGCCGATCTCCCCATACTAGTCACGGGTGATGTTTCGATGAGTATGGCGATCGAGTATGGAAAGCCCTTTTTCTACGAAGTGCAGTCTTGGAAGCGTGCTGTGGCCAATGATCTATCGGAACGCATCTCTGCGTTTGGAAACGCAGAGCTTGCGGCTTTACTGGATCTGGCCGAAAACCACGATACACAACAAGAATTTGTTGATGCTCTCTATGCTATCAAGCGGGAGAGAAGTTTGGTGACGACGCTGGGTCCGTTTCTCGAGCGTTCGCGCATCAACCGCTGGACGGCTCGAGCGCGGGATCATGCCTCGCTTCTCGAGGTGCATACGCAGCGGCAAGGGGTACGTCGCGAAATGCAAACGTTCTGGTCCCACCGGACGTTCTTCGAGCGGGTACGATCTGCTGTTCTTGAAAGTTTGTTTCCCTACGCTGCCCGGTAGTGAACGCGGGTGCGAGCGGCTTTCGTCGTGCGGCGGGCGGAGCGATGTTTCTTTGGCGCTGGATTCTCAGCGTAGGCTCGCGCAACGTCGCGGATTCGTTTCTTATTTTTAGCCCGTAATCGTTTTCCCATAATGCGCCGAACCGTAGCATGTTCCAGTAATGACGCGTTAGATCATTTTTCAGGTTAGGAGTCCATCAGACCGATATATCTTTGATGGCCCGAATCCCACTGGTTTCACGACCCTTCATCTTGATGGCGATGTTTCTTTTTCTGGTGATGCCCGCGCACGAAATCGGTGTGCCGGCAGAGAACGCTGCTGTGCGCGCAGAAGTCGCCGATGCGACGACGGTAGGGGAGTCGTATCCCGTTATCAATTTGGAAGAAGTCGTTGCACGAAATCTATTAGGCATCCATTTCGAATTTCGCGACGAAGAGATTCAAACCAAACTCGTTCCCGATATGGAAAGATTTTTCCGTTATCAACGCGGCGACATGAGCGTGACGGAGCGTGCGAGTTACCTCGTGCAGTGCTTGTCCGGAAACCAACCAGGAATTTTCTGTGACTATCTGTCACCCGGATGGCCGTCGGATGCGAGCGAAGCCGAAGTTCTGAAGCGTAAGCACAAGGACGACGCCAAGGTTGCTATCGAAGCGCTACGCAATGCCGATCTGATCACCTTGCGAGACATGCCCGAGGCGATTCTGCGCCGTGGGCTTCGGACATTCAAAAGTTTTGAGAGTCTACTTTTTCTTTCCGAGACGCTGATACAGGCAAAGAGCTGTTTTCCCGAAACACTACCGACGCTGCTCGGTCTAAAAGCCGAAGATCTGTTTCCGAACGAGGTCTATCGCAAAGCCGCGCTGGATCTCTACGAAAAGGCAGCGTTATGCGGTTCAAAAAACAGTGAGATGGCCAATCTTGCACGGTTTCGGGCCTCGCTATTGCACATATGGTCCGATCGCTGCGATCTCGCCGAAAACCATCTCGATCAACTCCTGCTCGATACTGAGAAGACGTTTCTGACGCGTGCGATTTACTGGCAAGCGCAGTGCGCGCAACGACAAGGACGTAAGACAGATTTCGCGGTCAAAAAGAATCGGCTGATCAAGGTCAATCCTCTGGGTTACCACGCGCTTTCGATCACGTACGGACGTCCAAACGAGGTGATGAGTCTGGTTTACTCAGACCAGCCGGCGCAGGCGATGCTTCGGAGCAAACTGCGGCGCGACCTGAACGGTGTGTTGCGCGTGATTGAGCTCGCGCTTTCCGATAAGGAGATCAAGGACGCACGACGGCTGCTGAGATTCGTCGAAGATAACTCGCAGGGTATTGAGGGAGAGGTTCTTGTGTATCTCGCGGTGCTTTGGTCGCGAGCCCAGAACGAAATCGGAAAGTTCCGTGTTCTCGCCCGAGCTTTTCGAGAATATCCAGGGTTGATCTCCCGTCAGACGCTCGAAGTTTTCTATCCACTCAAGCATTTCGAAACGATTGCGCGTTACAG
This sequence comes from uncultured Oligoflexia bacterium, assembly GCA_964549505.1. Classification (GTDB taxonomy): domain Bacteria; phylum Bdellovibrionota; class UBA1018; order UBA1018; family CAZJVD01; genus CAZJVD01. The sequence continues at coordinate 214,792 of CAZJVD010000002.1, read as the reverse complement.
TCATATTTTGGATCCGTATCTTGTGACGGCGATCATTCGTCAGGAAAGCGGATTTATCACGGATGCTCGCTCGCCAGCAGGAGCTATGGGACTCATGCAGCTCATGCCGGCGACGGCCCGTACGATGGGGCTTAAGTCGCGTTGGAGTCTCGTTCGGCCGCAGATCAACGTCCAGCTAGGAGTACGGTACTTTGAGCAGATGCTGAGACGGTTCAACGGCGACGCTGAGCTCGCTCTAGCGGCCTACAACGCAGGTCCTATGAATGTTGATCGATGGATCGCGCGTTATCCCACGGACAACCGCATGCTTTTTCTCGATCTGATTCCGATCTCGGAGACGCGCGACTATGTCTCCCTGATTGCACGAAACTACTTCTGGTACCTGAATCTCTATGGCGGCGACGTCAATTTGGTTGGCATACCCGCGGCTGATGTGGCCGATCGGGCACCCGCATCGTCGGTTCGTAAGCAGGCACGCTTCAGTGCTTTTGCTTCCTTTTGAAAACACGGGGTTCTCCTGTTAGCTTAAAGGATATGGATTCAGTTCTTCATCGATTAGAGGCACGGGCGACGCGCGACCCTGACGGTATTGCACAACGTTACAAGGAAGCGGGTGTTTGGAAACCCGTTTCGAATGCGGAACTGCGCGATCGGATCACCTATTTCGCCCGTTTTTTGAAAAAAATGGGTTTCTCGAAAGAGAATGTCGTCGGTATTTTCGCCTACAATCATCCCTTATGGGTTGTTGCCGACTTGGCGCCCGGGCTTCTGGGGGCAAAGTCCGCAGGTATCTATCCAAACTCGTCGCCGAAAGAGATCGAATACATTTTGAACTTCACGCGCGCGCGTGTGCTGATTGTTCAGAGTGAGGATTATTACAAAAAGTTATTAGGAAAAGACGAAGGGTTTTCTCTACCCGACACCGTCGAGTCGATTGTGGTCATCCAAGGATCCACGCACTTTCACCCGAAAGCGATCTCGTTTTATGAAGCGCTGGATATTGGACGTCTTCACGAACCTGAGTGGACCATGAAGAAGTTCTTGGGTCATATGGATGTTCACGAAGGGGTATTCATTGTTTTTACTTCGGGTACGACCGGGAAACCAAAAGGGGCTTTGATCTCTCACGACAATCTCGTGTTCACGACCGATTGTATTGTGGAACGCTTTCAGCTGGGCGGGATCCAGCAGGGCAGTACGTTCAGTTTCTTGCCGCTCAATCACATTGCCGAAAAACTACAGACGTTGGGTGTGGGGCTGACTTTTGATATTGCGATCAACTTCTGTACGTCGATGGACAAACTCACTGAAGAGCTCTGTGAGATTCAGCCGACGCTTTTGCTTTGCGTGCCGAGACTTTGGGAAAAGATGCATGCGGGAGCGCGCTCGAAGATACAGCAAGTGACAGGCCCAAAGCGTGCGCTTCTGGATTGGGCACTGGCAATTGGGCAGAAACGCGCACGTCATCGTTACCACCAGGGATCGTTTACGATCGCTGACCATCTCCAACATGCGTTAGCGGAGAAGCTGGTCCTTGGGAAAATGAAACGAGCGATGGGATTGGGACAGGTTCAGTTCGCAGCGTCCGGTGCAGCGCCATTACCAGCAGACGTAGCACGATGGTTTGCGGGGCTTGGAGTAGAGATTCTTGAAGACTACGGGCAATCCGAAACGACGGGGGTGATCTGTCTGACGGCTCCTGGCAAAGACTTCGCTGGCACCGTTGGCACGCCAGCTCCGAGAACGGAGTTTAAACTTCTCGATGACGGAGAGATCTGTTCGAAGGGACGGCACGTTTTCAAAGGCTACTTCAAAGATGAAGCGGCTACGCAGGCGGCGATGAACGATGGTTGGCTGATTACGGGAGACCTTGGTTCGAAGACTCCCGAGGGGTACATCAAGATTGTCGGACGTAAGAAAGAGATTTTGAAAACATCGGGCGGAAAAATGGTGGCTCCGCTTCCTATCGAAGAGGCCATCAAGACGAGCCCGATCATCGCGCAGACTTGTATGGTGGGTGACAATCACAAGTACTTTGTCGCGCTTGTTACGCTTAACGAAGATCGTCTGAAAGCCGCGACGGGCGCATCGGGTGGCGGTCCCTTTGACACGCTCGAGGATCCGAACGTTCTGCGAGAGGTGGGCGAAGTGATCAGCCATGTGAACAAAACGCTCGCGTCCTACGAACAGATCAAATATTTCAAGGTGCTCAAGCGGGATTTTTCAATTGAGCATGGGGAACTCACTCCTACGCTCAAGATCAAACGCAATGTGATCGCTAAAAACTTTGAGCACGTGATCGCAGGGATGTACCCAACTCACGATGTGTAGGATGTCCCTAACTCTTAGAAGTTCGTAACTTCGCGAACGATATCGTTCAAGCCAAGAGGGCGTTCGATCCAGGCGTCCGGCACCGCTTCACCATTTTCGCTCACGTGACGAGCGTCCGGCCCGACGAAGATCACGCGGCTTGAGGGCCAGCGCCGACGTATGCTTTGAGTGAGCTTCTCGACAGCCTCGCGGCGAGACGTTTCGCAGAAGCAGAACAGATTGTCGATCGCATGATTCTTTGCAACCTGTGCTGCGTGCTCCAGGATGGCTGCGGATCGAAGTTCAATTCCGAGCGCCGCAATATCTTTGGGATCCGAACCAAACCAGGAGAGGTCGTGCGACGATTCGGGCCCAAAAGCCATAACCGTTGTCGGGCGGTCGAGACGAAACGATTCGTTGAGGGTGCGAGCAAAGTCATACCAGCCGAACGGTTTCATGAGACATCCGGGAATTCCAATCGTTTCCGGAACACTCGGTACCGTTGCGAGATCCATGGGCTCAAGAATGGGGATCCAACGGAGGCGGCTCGTGCTCAATGAACTCAATAGGCCCATAAGCGCGTCGTTGGAAACAGCCAAGAGAAGCGCGTCCTCCGAAAAACGCCGAAGTACACGTGCGAGATCATCGAGGTTGGACACGAGAACGGTGGTGCGACTGAGACCCATCAGTCCAAGCCATCGGCCAAGGGTCAGAAGAACCGCTTGGAACGGCTCGTACACAATGATGGGACGTGCCGTTTGAAAGCGTGGATAAGCGGTTGCTTTGACGAAACGCTTTCCGATCATCGGAAGCGTATGAAAGCGATCAAAGTTTTTAGATCGCCCCGTTGCAGGACCGTGCGCATCCTTCTTTACGGAGGTTACGAGTTTGAACGAAAGTCCATCGATGGAGCGTCCGCTGTTTTCCTGAAGAAGAGCTGTTGAGAATGAAAGATAACACTCTTCACCGTTTGGAAGGATCCCCAGTTTCTTATGAGTGGTTCCGTGAGACGGTTTCAGGAGGTCGGCAAGCGGTCCAGTTTTGTCGGGGCTTTCTGTCGCTTGGGTCAAAACAGGATCGTTTTTTTCCGCCTCGCGGAATCCGTTAAAGAATCCGGTTTTCTCGCCCGTAAAATCTGATTGAAAGCCAAACGATCCATTGCCCGATGTTTCTGTAATGCGCTCGAGCACATCCATAAATCCAGCATCTGCCATGTTTCCAGCGTAAGGTGCGTCGTACGGTCGTTCGAGTTAATAAAAGTTTACTTGGACTCGTTCGGTGAGTGCGCCAAAAGTTCGATACCTTTGGTGTTCTCGAGTGTCCACCGGAGGGCCCAGTCGTTTCGAAACAGAACGACAAAATGTTGATCGCGGTCCAATAAGCAGCGCGAGTCAGCGCGAGCATCAAGTTCCGCAGCGATTCCCTCTAGTTGGTTCGCTGTTGTTCCAGCCTGAGCCGTCATCCATCGTGCGTGGGTAAAGGGGAGGGGATGAACACGTGTCTCCACTCGGTATTCCATTTCAAGACGGGCTTTAAGAATCTCGAACTGGAGTGCGCCGACTGCACCTAGCACTGGGTCTTTTTTGCCGAGTCCGCGTTGGTAATAGATCTGAACAACGCCCTCTTCGGAGAGCTGATCCAGGCCGTCTTCGAGCTGCTTTCGTCGGAGCGGATCGATGATCTGAATCTGGCTGAAGTACTCCGGTGGAAATCGGGGTACCTCCGCAAACATCGTCGACTTTCCTTGAAAGAGGGTGTCGCCGATGCGCAAGTCGCCGCCTGTATCCACGATTCCCAAAATATCTCCTGGCCAAGCGGTTTCAACGACGACACGTTCTTGGGCAAAGAAGTTCAAAGGGCGAGCGACCTTGAAACTTCGCTTGGACCGCGCGTTCGTTACTTCCATGCCGCGTTCAAACTGACCGGAACAGATCCGAATGAAAGCCACGCGATCGCGATGTTGAGGATCCATATTGGCTTGAATTTTAAAAACCTGTCCCGAAAAGTCGGTGTTGGTCGCCTCACGCGTTTTTCCGTCAATCGTGAGTCGCTTTGCCGGTGACGGTGCGAGCTTCAGAAAAGTTTGTAAGAAAGGTTCCACACCAAAGTTCGTCAGTGCACTGCCAAAGAAGACCGGGCTCAGCTCTCCATGCGCGATTTTCTTGTGGTCCAGTTTCTCACCCGCTAGATCGATCAGGTCGAGTTCACTTGAAAACTGATCCAGAATGTCGGCTTGGTCATGCTCATCGAGTCCGGATTGAGTGAGCGCTTCCCGGATTTCCTTCAGGGATTTTGACCGTGGGATTCGAAGCGACCGCAAGCGTTCGCGCGCATTGGCCTCTTCAGGGCGATCGAAGAGAATGAAGTCTTCGTTTTCGCGGTCGTACACGCCACGAAAACGATCTCCCAAACCCAATGGCCAGTTCATCGGAAACGTCTGAATTCCTAAAACCTTCTCGACCTCATCAAGCAGGTCCAAAGGATCGCGTGCGGGCCGGTCCATTTTGTTCATCCACGTGAAAATAGGGATTCCGCGCAGACGACAGACCTCGAAAAGCTTTCGCGTCTGAGGCTCCACACCTTTAGCGGCGTCGATCAACATGACGGCGCTGTCAGCGGCTGTGAGCGTCCGGTACGTATCTTCGGAAAAGTCTTTGTGTCCAGGAGTGTCGAGTAGGTTCACGCGATGATGGTCATAGTCAAACTGGAGGACGCTTGCGCTGATCGTGATCCCACGCTGCTTCTCGATTTCCATCCAGTCGGCGGTCGTATGCTTCTGGTTACGTTTGGCCTTCACAGCGCCGGCAAGATGGATCGCGCCTCCATACAGCAGGAGTTTCTCCGTCAGTGTCGTCTTCCCAGCGTCCGGGTGCGAGATAATCGCAAACGTACGGCGCTTGCGGACTTCTTCCTGAATCGTGGACATGTCCCTCCAATGCCAAATAGTGTCCGGCTACTTTTGGTAGCAGTATCGCGTCATTTTTTCAATAACTATGCGTACTGTAAGCTGTTCGACGTCACGGTGACGCAGTGTTGCTACCAAAAGTAGCCGGACACTATTTGGTGAATTGTTAAGCTGGTCGAGGTGAGCGTCAAAAAACCGATAGGTAAATAGGTTTAAGGCACGCTTGGAATCAACCTTTGGGCGCAAAGGAAAGGACATGCTTCATCTATGCAAGGTCAATCGCCTAAGGGTACCCGTGAGGGCCTCATTGCGCTCGTTGTTCGCTACGTAAACGGAGAACCCGTTCTACTCGAAGCGCTCTCTGATCTCCGAGAAATATCAATGCTGGAGTCCGCTCTTCAAGAAGGAACGGACAATCCGCTTCGTCCGATCTACGAAACGCGCGAAGTGCGCGAACGTGAAGACGAAGAGTTCGGGGACTATGTTGAAGAGCTGCTTTGTCAGCCGTTCCTCAGACCCGAAATTCAGGAACAAGCTGTTCAGTGGTTCAAATCAAAAATCAAAATCGAAGAGTTCCAGCGTTCCGAGCGCGAAGCTACGGAGATCATCGCGACTTATGCCTACGGCCTGTTTCGCGAAGACAGCCACAAACGGGACTTCACTCTCGCTGGCGCGAACGCGGCAGTCCGGGTGCGCATCATCGAAGTGCCCGTAGGTGTCGAACGCGCGGCAGCCTGATAGCGGCTAGCTCCTTTACAAGCTTGAGCTGAATCCGTATCTTTGCCTTTTAAGCGATTTCAGTGCTTGGAGGGTTTGAGTGGTGGGTTCACAGCCCGAGTTTGTCTGTCATCCGGGACTTGTCGACACACCTGAAAAGTTACAGGCAGTTGTCGCAGTTCTTGAAAAGGCCACGGAGATAGCAATCGACACCGAGTTCATTCGGGAATCGACATTCTATCCAGTGCTCGAAATCATCCAGGTGGCAACATCCCACGAGTCATGGCTGATCGATTATCCTGCACTCATGGATGCCGACAAAGATCCATGGGATGGGTTTGTCGGTGTTCTCGAGAATCCCGGTATTCTGAAAATCATGCACGCGTCGCAAGGCGATCAAGAGTGTCTTTTGGTCGGCCTCGATACGCTCGCGAAACCCATGGTCGATACAGCAGTTGCAGCTGCTCTTTTGGGTCTTGGTGATCAGCTGGGTCTTGGCGCCATTCTGAAATCTGTTTTAGACGTCAAACTCAAGAAGGGTCACGCACGAACGCACTGGGGTGTGCGGCCTTTGCCCGATCAGCTTCAGGAATATGCGCATCTCGATGTTCGTTACTTGGTAAAATGTCTCGATCGCATGCGGAAGAATCTTGAGCGTCAGAATCGTTGGCAGTGGGCGCTCGACCTCTCAGCCGTTTGGTGCAATCCGGAAACGTTTGAACAAGATCCAGAAAAAATATCAGTCCAGCTCGCACGTGGTGCGCGGATGGAAGATCGTGGCTATCGTGTCGTGCGTGAACTCGTTCTTTGGCGCGAACGACGTGTCCGCGAACTCAATGTACCGCGTCGGCGTGTGGCGGACGATTCGACGTTGATCGACCTCGCTCAGGCCAGCCCCAAAGATGTCGCTCATCTGAAGGCGTTTCGTGGACTCTCTAATCGCGAGATGAACGATCGTCCAGGCGGCATCATCGAGGCCGTGCGCGCGGGATTGAATCCGGAGAACACGCGGATGATGCCGCCGCGAAAGGGACGTGAGCCGGCGAGCGATCGTGAGAATTCGATGATCGCGCTCGTAAAATGTTTTCTTGTATTGATGGCCGAGAAAAATCGAATTGCTTCGCGGCTTCTTCTCGGAGGTGACGAGATCCTCGATATTGTCCGCGCACGCGACGACGCCGTCGCCGTTTGGGTAGAAAACGGTTTGCTCTCACCGCAATCAGCGGAGCTCATGGGTGAGCCCTTGAAAGCGCTGGTGACTGGAAAGACAGGATTAGGGATTCGCCAAGGGGCTCTGGAGGTTTTTGAATGTCCGTAGCATCCACATTGTGCATGACGAAACGAATCGGTGCGCCCGTGATCTCTTTGGTGTTGGTAACCTTGTCGGCGGTCACCTTGGCAACCGCAGTTGCCGCGTTGGGTGACCGTGGGACGAAGAACGTGCCTTGGGTTGTGGGACGTATTCAAGGACGCGTTGAGCTTGAGACGGGAAAAAACAAAAGTGTTTTGACCGCCGAGACCCCCGCTCCCGCTGCGGCCGTTGTTCGCGTCGACAAGGAAGCCCGCGCACAGCTGATTTCGCGACAGACGCGTGTCTCGATGGGATCGTCGAGCGTGGTTCGTATCGAGGGTTCAAAAGTCGTGTTGATTACCGGAACGATTTTTGTCGAAGGACGGCCAGAAAGCGAAAAGCGAACCTTGGTTTTTCCGGGTGGCAGCGTTGTTTGGTCGGATGGCGAGGGTTTTGTGATTCTGGACTCTTCACGGTCAGACGGAACGCAGGTTGCCACTTTGAGCGGAACACTCTTGGTACGGGCCGAAAAGGGTGAACCGATTGTTCTGAGACCAGGTAAACAAGTCGAGATTCAGCAAGGGCGTATTGATTTTTCACCGAAGACGGTCGGAGTTGATGAGCTTAAGATTAAAAGAAAGAATCTGGGCTTTTAACGCTGACCGGAGGATGAAACAAGAACTGGATTGTAATGCCATCGGGGTCGGCGGCATAAAACGTTGTTGCGCCGTCACGATGAGTTTTGATTTCATTCACAATGCGCACACCGTTTTTTTTCAGATGGTCGTACCAGGTTTGCACGTCGTTTTTCGTCTTTAAAAAAATCCCGATATGATCGAGTGTTTGTGGGCCCGACGTCGCATCTTTTGCGCGATGAAGCGCAAGATTGTCCTGCTGCGCAGATGTTAAATAGACGTTGTCGGGATCCGGCTCCCACTCAACGGTCATTCCCAGAATCTCAGTATAAAACTTTTTTGAAAGCTGCGGATCGCGCACATTCAGTGCGACATGACGAACACCAAGAGTCTTGGGAGGTGATGGTGACATGGCGCAGTTTTAAAACAAAACGGAAACAACAGCAAATCCGATGACGGCCGTGAGACCGACCTTACGAATGCGATCCTGCTTTCGAGCGGGCAACTCCTGCGAAAGACGTGAAACCCCGGCCGCAGCGACCCAGGTTCCAAGTGCTAAGAGAAGAATCGGAATCAGTGTCGTCCGGCTCGTGATGACATCGTATTGTCCGATCAGGGCTGCGAGCGACGAGAGTGTCGTCACGCAAAGCGTGGTCGGGATGGCGTGTGTCGATGGAATTTTAAGTCGGGTTAGTAGAATCGGAACAACAACGAGACCGCCTCCCATCCCTGTCATGGTGACCAAGATTCCTAAGCTGAAACCTAGTACGACCAAACGCCAAGGGCGCTTCAGCAAGCGCTTTTCTGTAGCGGCTCGACTCTCGGTACTTTGCGAGGTGGCAGGTGGTGTGTTCCAGGTAGCCCAAAGTCCATACAGGCAGACGACGACGAACATCGTGCGGATCACAAACTCCGGTGTTTGCGCTTTGAACGTCGCAGCGAAAGCCGCGCCGCAAACAGCCGACACGCCTAACACGACTGCTAGTTTCACAAGCGCCCGTTTGCGCTGCGCCCACGCGTTCATTGTGGCGCCTGTGAAAACGGCGATCGCAGCATAGGCGGTCGCTTCATGGAGAGTCGCTCCACAAAATCGCATGAACAGGGGAACCGAGATGATCGCGCCACCGGCGGCGGTCAGACCGAGAACAGCTCCGATGAGAACACCGATGAGGGCCCAGCTCAGCATGAAATCAGATAGCGCGTTCTTGCCATGTCAGCTCGCCTTCAAGAACTTTCTTACCAAGGCTCGAGGCTTGCTTGTCACTATTCCAGCAAATCGATCGAAAGTGCGTGCAGATCCGTTGCCGAGCTTCGCGACAGAAGAGATCCGCGACGGCTTCAGCATGTGTGCTTGCACCTGACTCCTTCAGCGCTCTCGCGCGCGACACCGATGCCGCCATAGCCAAAAGATCGGTCGCGATCTCAACGAGTCGCATGAGCTGAGCCTGACGGCGCTCCAGCTTCGGTCCGTTCAAGAGCATCAAATGAAACGTTGTACGTGCCAGCCTATGAGCCGTACGCGAAACGAACCGCATATGACAACCGTTCGAACCATAACCTGCAAACATCGGCCAAATCGAGCAGGAGAGCCACTGACGCGGATACCAGTACGTGTAGAAAAGTCCGGCCTTCACCAGTGTTGAAAGCTTGGTGCCGATCGATGCCTTTGGATTAAGAATCTCGCCTGCCAGCTTCAGATGTCGATCGAGGGCTTCGCGCGCGATAAAAAGACGCATGATCTCCGACGTGCCTTCAACAATCTGATTGATGCGCGAATCACGGTACATTTGTTCGAGCGGATAAGGGGCCTCGCCGCGGGCTTTCAGAGATTCACGACGCTCATAACCTCGACCCGCGCGAAACTGAATCGCTTCGTCTAAGAGTCGATGCGATGTGAGGCTACAAAAAACTTTTGCCATCGCAGCTTCGAGTCGGATGTCATGGGATTTTCGATCGACCCACGCGCACGAAAGCCACGTGACGGCTTCCATCGCAAAGAGATGAGCCGAATGCATTGCGAGTTTATGTGCTCCAGCTTCGTGCTTTCCGATCACCGTTCCCCATTGTTTACGGTTGCCACCCCATTCACGAATCATGCGGAGTGACTCCTGCGCACCGCCCACGCAGGCGGCTGGCAAGCTCAAACGGCCGGTGTTGAGCGTGATGAGTGCCAAGCGCAGACCTTTACCTAGGCCCCAAACAATGTTTTCTTTTGGAACTTTGACGTCTGTGAATTCAAGCAAGCCGTTCTGAATTCCGCTGAGTCCCATGAAACGACATCGGTGTAAGACTTTAAAACCGGGCGTGTTCGTCTCGACAATGAAAGCAGAGATCTGCTTTTTCCCGCCAGCGTTCTTGTCGGCCGGTGTGAGAGCCATCACGACGATGTACTTGGCGGTCACGCCGTTCGTGCACCAAAGTTTTTTTCCGTTGATGATGTAGTGTTCCCCGTCGGACGAGGGGATGGCTGTCGTCGACATCTGCGCAGGATCGGATCCAACATCGGGTTCGGTCAGTGCGAATGCAGAAAGAGCTCCCCGTGCGATGTCGGGAAGGTACTTTCGCTTCTGTGCATCGGTTCCAAAGAGAATCAACGGTTGTGGCAAACCAATACTCTGATGTGCTGATAGGGTCGCGCCAAGCGAAGCGCAATGGCGACCGACAAATGCAAGCACGCGATCGTAGTTGGTCTGCGAAAGCCCGACGCCACCAAACTCGCGAGGAATCTTAAGGCCGAAGAGTCCAAGAGCCGCCATGGACTTCATCGACGACTCGGGAATCACGCCTGTTTCGTCCACTTTTCCAGCGTCGTACTCGTTCTCGAAGAATGGCCGAATCTTCCCGATATAATCGTCGCCGATCTTCTTATCGCCGGCCTCCTGAAGCGGAAACGGCGCCAGGGCACTGATGTCGAATCTGCCCATGAAAAGATCGCCAATGAAACTCGGCTTCGACCACTCCTTTTCGCGCGAATCTTCGGCGACTTCGAGGGCTTCCAATTCTTCTTTGGAACGCTTCTGACCAGTGATGACGCTCATGGGTCTATTGTGCCTGGTGCCTTCGTTCAAAACAAGGCAAGACAGGAATTTCGCGTCACATTCCGTTAGCAAATGCCTTGTGATCAACGACACCGCTCTCACGGACTTGCTGAAGCGCCATTGAGTACTGCGCCAGAAGTTTCAATCCATAGCTCAATCGCACGCGAACGATGTCATCTTCCTTAGAGTTTGACTTCTCGGGATCGAGAAGCGCGGTTTCGGCATGACGAACGATGACATGTTCCGGAATCCAGCACAGATGATTGTTCTTATAACTACTCATCCGGAGTTCGGCGACGGGGTAGGCACCACCCGTGCCTGCCGACACCGTCACAATCATCGCCGGCTTGTGTCCGAGTTCCTGATTGGAGCAAAGAGTAAAAAAGTTCTTGAGTCCGGGCGGTACCATGCCGTTCCACTCCGGACTGATAACGACAAAACAGTCAGCAGCACGTAATCGAGTCTGGATCGGCGCCCAAACCTTAGGCCAAACGCCTTTCATCGACCAGAGATCAGTGTCGAAAAGAGGAAGAGGGTTTCCTGCGAGCGTAAAAAAATCGGTATCGTAAGCAGGGGTCATCTTCTGAGCGAGTTTTTCAATGAAGTGCCCGACGCGTTCGGACTGTGACTCGAGTCGATGACTACCGGAAATGATCATTAGCTTTCGTGCAGGAGTACTCATGCGCGCGAGCGTATACCTTGCGCTTTCAACGCTCAAGCTTTTCGAGCTCGACACGGATTTCGGGTCGCAGTGCAGGCTTCGCAAGCAATGCTTTCGTGCTTTTCACAACAAAAGGATCGGTACTGCGTGACTTAGGATAAAGGCCTCGCGTGTATTCGAGGAGAAAAGTCCCGTCGCGATCGCTCTGATCACCTGCAAGGAAATCAAAATAAGGTTCGACGGAAAAATCGGTGAGCTCTGAGTTCGTTCCCTGAAAGAGTTCCATAGCGTCGCGAAGCCCGTTGAGCTCTAGGGGATCCGATCCGCGGCTATAGCGATGAAATCGCTCGAGCCACGTTTTCTTTTCTTCGCGATCCGCAAGACGTAACTCCGCGCGTGTTTTGAAACGAGCAGCAAAAACGGCGGGCGTTTTTCGTGCGTGCTGCGCAATCTGTTCGAGCGCTTCTCGGCGACTCTCAGGCGTCGCTGTTTTCGCAAACGTTTCAATCGCCATCCAGCGTTCCTGGATAGAATGTAAGTTTGGAAAGAGTTCCCGAATCATCGTAAGACTGTCCGCCGTCTCAGCAAGCTCGAGAAACTTCATGCGCCAGACCGATCGCAGCTCCTCGTCGCCGATAGTACTCATCGCGTGTCGTGCTAAGAGTGCTTCGAACTTTTCTTGAAGCGCCGGTTTTGACTTGGTCTCGAGATGTTCAAAGAGCGCGACGATGTCATCCATCATGGCTATCACCATGGCCGGCTCCGACTCTTTCTCAAGAAGATCGAAGATTCTTAGAATGGTGCTGGCGACCGTCCCTCCTTTCGCCTGCTCGGCTTGCATTCGGAGAATCCAGCTCCACTGAGCTGACAGGGGAGTGGGGCCGTTGGATAACTTGAGTAGCTCTGTGAAATTGCCGGCTTGGTCGAGCCAGGATTTCATGTCGGGGTAGAGTGCGAGTTGGAAGCTGGATGCGAGATCTTCCGAAAGACGTCGAAACGGTCTCCGTTTTCGTGAAGCCGTGATCCATTTGGAAACATTCTCGAGAAAAGCCGGACGCCCCTGAAGACGCTGTAGCTCCCAAAGCGCAGCAGCGGACTTGCCGTAGATGACACCATCAAAACCGGTTTCGGCTTCGTCGGTTGATCCAACGGACCGGCGAATCGGGCGTGCGCCCTTCTCCGCATCCTCGATGAGCGCGTCTTTCACATAAAGTGTGAAAAGAGCCTGGTCCATCGGCAGGATTCGAAAATGTTTCTCGAGCTCATGATAGGCCTCAAGCCCCATCAGCGTCGCAAATCCTTCGGTCACCCAAAGATCGTCCCACCACCGAGGTGAAACCAAGTTTCCGAACCACATATGAGCGATCTCGTGCATTTCTGTTTCTATGCGACGTGACCGATCGATCGTGGTCTCGGCTTCAGGGCCGACAAAACGTTCTGAGAACGTGATCGCTCCGACGTTCTCCATTGCCTGCGAGAGAAGACCAGGCACAAGGATGAGGTCGAGCTTTCTAAAGGGAAAGGGAGTGCGCGTGAGTGTTTCCATTGCTTCGATTCCGAAGCGAGCTGCCCGAAGCCAGCTTTCAGCTTCGACAAACGGTCGAAGCGTTTTACGAAGCAAAAGGCGAAGCGGTACTTTTCGGCCGGGCGGGCCTTCAACGATTTCAAACGGCCCTCCCATCAGCGCAAAGGCGTAAGGAGGAATCGCAACACCGAGGGCAGGAAAAACAGTTTCATTTTTCTCACGTTTACCGATGTTATTGGAAACCACATGCCAGTGTGGCGGTGCTTTCACGCGCAGTTGAAAAGTCGCTTTTAAGTCCGATTGGTCAAAGCAGGGAAAAACCGTGTGGACCGCAAAAGGTTGATGATCCGACCAGACGTAATACTCACCATCCACAGGATCGCGAAAACGGTTGAGCCCCTGACCGGTCAATGAAAACATGGATAACGTGACGGTCTCGACCGTGTTCACACCGTTGCGGAGCGCTTCGGTGGCGAGGAAGGTGCGACCTTGCGAGCGAGAAAGTGGTTGGCCGCCATTCGGCGTTTTCATGGTGACGCCATTGATTCGAAGTTCTCGGACAACGCCGCCCTCAAAGTCGAGAAAGAGCGGTTGTGTGAGTTTTTTCTTCGCAAGCTGAAAAGTCAGCTTGCTACGGACCTCAAACGCGTTTTCAAAAGGGCGTAAGTCAACGGTGAGCTCATACTTGGGTGCCGACACGACGTTCGATCGTGCCATCGCTTCAGGCTCCGACAGTGTCTGCGCCGAGGTCGAGCCTGAGTCACAGTAGTACACTAAAGTTATTAATAAAATCGCACGTCCGAGTGTCATGGGTTACGGCTTACGGGCTAACAACTTGTGGTTTGACGGTCAAGTGAGCATACGATAGAAGACCGCCATGTCGGGGATGCGGTTTTCAGCTCTTTTCCTGATCTTTTTCAGCGCTGTGGTGAGTGCTTCAGGCGCGGGTCCCATGGATTCGTCGGATTCCGCGAATTCCGCTAATTCTATGTCGGGTGGCGGGCCCAGTGTTCATGATCCTACTGGGTATTGCGGCAATATGCTGGTTTCGCCCGTAAGGCTTGGAGCGTCCGCCTCCAAACGCCACATAACACTTACGCGCGAAGGCGTTGCGCTGTGGGATCGAAGGATCGGAGCTCAGCTGCACCTACTTTACTCACTCACCGTAGACGAGCTTCGCCCAGGACTAACGACCATTCGCAATTACAAAGGCGGCGTTTTGGTGGCGACCCCCATACGCTTGATTTGGATTTCTCCTCAAGACGAACAGGCGCGCGTTCTACCGCTCTCGAGTCCGCTTGTGGATGTAAAGCCGGGGCTCGACGGCGCGTACTTTGTTTATCTATGTAAGGAACATCTGGGTGTTTGGCTTCCGAATGGCGATGTACCGGGAGGTCTACCGGTGGTGTCAGAAACGCAGCTACCCAATCCAGGTCAGATACCGATCGTTGGCTTCGCCGCGACCGAAAGTCACTGGGCCGGGATCTCACGGATATCGGAGGACAGGACAGCGGGCATTCAGATTGAGATTGCTTCCTGCGATCTCCGCACAGCTCATATGCTTTTCACGGGGGAGAAATGGCTCCCGATACTTCAGCCGCCTCAGTGAGCGTGTTCGGTAGTGGCTGCTGCAGGTGCCACGTCGGCTGTCGCTGACTTCTTACTCTTCGAAGCGCCTTTAAGCACAACCGGATTGACGTACGTAAATTTTTCGCCGACATCCCAGAAGTCGACTTTACCTGTTCCGAGATCGTACAGCCCCTGAGCGACGACGATCCGTTCCGACTTTACAGCTTGATTGATAATCGTCGAACGCTTGAGAAGATCTTTGACCACACCGAGGACGTTGGATTTTACGGGGCCCTTCAAGGTGCTGTCTTCGGCTATCGTTTTCTCGGGTTGGGTGAGGAACGGAAGAATTCCGGGACGAATCTGGCTAACGAGTTTGTCGAGATTCTCGGATCCTGCGGACTTACTCTTCGGTGTTGTGAGCGCTGCTTTCACAGCACCGCATGATGTGTGGCCCATGACGACTAAGAGTTTTGATCCCAAGTGTTCGATCGCATACTCGATACTGGCGATGGCTTCTGAGCTCGCGACGTTGCCCGCCACGCGAACGGTAAACACGTCGCCCAAGCCTTGATCAAAAACAAGTTCGGGTGCCACGCGAGAATCGCTACAACTCAGAACCATAGCAGGCGGTGTTTGTCCTTTGGACAGTTCGTCGCGGCGTGCGTTTTCTTGGTGCGGGTGTTGGGGGCTCCCCGAAACGAAACGTGTGTTTCCCTTCTGGAGTTCTGCAAACGCTTCCCAGCCGGTTTTGCTCGCGCTACTCGAGGTATCGGCGTGTCCGGAGGCGATCGCACGAGTGTTCGTCAGAACGAAAAGGAGACATAGGAATGCGCCGGCCAGCGGGTAAGACTTTGTTTTGATCATGCTTTCAGCTTACGGGCATCGGTTTAAATGTAAATGTCTGTTTGACTGAGGCGATGCGTGATTTTGAAGGAACGACTTGATTTCACAGGAAAACCAAGCTGACGCCGCCCCAGTGTCAAATAACCGTGATCGGCGCGTGAAGTGAATAATCGCCTTGTGCGCCGCCCTGTATCTTGACCTTGCTAGTCGCGGCAAACGATACTATAAGTCAACTGCCCTTGTGTTTGAGCGTAGAAGTTTTCGAGATCGGACTCTTGGGATTTGCCCGTCGGGAGCTTAGTCCCGATATAAATAACCACTGTAACAAGTGCACTGAAAGGAACCAGGAGTTCGAATGAATAAGAAACTATATGTCGGGAATCTTCCCTACGCTGCTGACGAGAACTTTCTCGTTGAAACATTTTCTCAGTTCGGCCAAGTAGCATCGGCCAAGTTGATCATGGATCGTGAGACTGGACGTAGTAAGGGCTTTGGATTTGTCGAAATGGGTAGCGAAGCAGAAGCTGAGCAAGCCATTCAAAAACTCAACGGCACAGAAGTCGAAGGTCGCGCGATTAAGGTGACTGAAGCTCGCCCACAAGAGCCACGTGAAGGTGGCGGCGGTGGTGGCGGACGCGGCGGCTTCGGCGGCGGTGGTGGTGGTGGCGGCGGTCGCGGTGGACGCGGCGGCTTCGGCGGCGGCGGTGGTGGCGGTCGCGGTGGACGCGGCGGCTTCGGCGGCGGTCGTGGCGGACGCTACTAAAGCGTCGCTGTAAGCCATTTTTGGCTTCAATTTAACGATCAAACATCTCCATGTTGCGGTTGCGGTTGCGGTCGGGGGAGCGCCGGGGTCAGTTTGACTTCGGATGGCTCCAGACGAAACACTCGTTTAGCTTTGGTGAGTTTTATGACCCCGAAGCGATGGGTTTTCGTAGCCTGCGCGTGATCAACGATGACGTGGTTCAGGCGGCTCAGGGATTTGGGACGCACCCACACCGCGACATGGAGATTATTACGTATGTGCTTGAGGGCGAACTCGAGCACAAAGATTCCATGGGCAACGGCTCGGTTATCCGATCCGGCGATGTCCAGTACATGAGCGCCGGTTCCGGCGTTACACATAGCGAATTCAATCCTTCAAAAAAATCTCCCGTTCATCTCCTCCAAATCTGGGTTGTTCCGAACGAGCGTTCGGCCCAGCCCCGTTACGATCAGAAGAACTTCTCCGTTGCTCAGAAAACGAACAGACTCTGTACGATTGCTTCGCCTGATGGGCGCGATGGTTCGGTCGCCATCCGGCAAGACGCAATGCTGATGAGTAGCGTTCTCGAGAGCGGTCGTAAGATCGACTTAACCATTCCTGACGATCGTGGTGTTTACGTTCATTTGATTGACGGGTCACTCACGGTTACGTCAGCAGGGGCCGAAGTACTTCTGAATCCCGGCGATGCCTGCGAGTTCGAAGACGAGCTGAAGTGTCAGTTTCAGGCCATAGGCCAAGCAGGAGAAAAGAGCGCGCATTTCCTGTGTTTTGTTCTCTGACGAGCGCGCGCCAAGCCGTCGTACAAAGGTCACTATCTTCGCTCTGAAGGAAGCTCCAAAATGAATTTTGTGATCGGCGTTTCTTCACTGATGATCACCGTGCCGCCTCTTATCGGTTGAGTGATCATAATCGTCACGGGTCCGCCCGTCCCGAAGTGGTCAGGAAAACGGAGCGTGATAGAACGATTTGTCTCGGAAACTGCTAATTTTGTAACCCGACGGAGCGGGTGGATTTGGCCCGACTTCAGGTCGGCAAGCGTGTCTGCGTAGTCGACCGGCGAATAGACAACGAGCGGAGCTTTTCCTCCACGTAGAAGAAATGTTCTCGACAGCATCCGGTCCGAGGGCGGGGTACGATTCGAGAAACTTACCCCTACGTTCGGATCGAGCGAACCCGGGGTCGGTACAAACAGCTCCATCGAAGCATCACCCTGCTTACCCCTTACGTCCCATTTGTCGTTTATCCCTCGTTCATAGAACGTGAACTTTCCCCAGAAATCGCGCCCTTTAAACATCTCTGCAAGGAGTTCAATCGCCACACTCACGCGAGAGCCGCCCTGTTCAAAAATGGTTGAGGTATTAGGCAGCAGCTGGTCCGGGCACCATTTGGGTGGGTTTTGGGCTTTCGACGTAGGCGCAGAAAGCATCAATGAAGAAAGACTCAAAACTAAAAACAGATGTTTCATCGACACCGTAACTAAGGCTTAAGGGGCTTTGTGTCAATCCTACTCCGGCCTTCCGGCGGAGTCTAGTCTTCGCGGGGAAACTCCATTACGACTTTCGTAAGCGGCGTTGCTTGTACACTAACGAGCGTTGAGCCCGTATATGCATCCCGAACGATCTTGATCGTGACCGTCTCACCCGCATCGGTCTTACTATCGTCCCCGGAAAAACTGAGGGTGACCGATCGCTCACTCTCCGAAACAGCTAGCCTCTCTACTCGAGCGAGCGGAGCGACTGTCTTGTTCGTTAGATCTTCGACCGTGTTCTCATAGTCGACCACCGAATAAATAACGAGCGGCTTTTTTCCGCCGCGTAGAAGAAGTGTTTCTGAGCGCCATCCGTCCGACGCTCCGCTGCGGACATCCGTGAAACTGAAGCCGACAACCGGATTCTCCAGACCCCGTTTCGGTAAAAACCGTACTGTCGAAATAGTACCAGCGCCTTTCCTTTCCCATGGGCCACTCGGATTTGTCCGTACATAGCCGCGGATTTTTCCCCAGGTTGTGCGCTTCGCAAGCAATTTTGAAAGCAGGGTGACGGCCGCATCCACGCGAGGGCCACCCTTTTCAAAAATGGTCACGGCATTGGGCAAAAGAGCATTAATGCACTGCGCGTCAAAGCTTACCTGGATTACCGGTTTCCTCCCGGCATGAGAGGGAGTGGCAGCAACCACGAACGAAAGACTCAAACCTAAAAGTAGATGTTTCATCAGTGCCGTAACTATAGCTTAGGGAGCCTCGTGTCAATCGTGCTTTGGGGCCTGCTCCAGTGGCCTATTCCGGAGCCATGTCCCTGCAAAATGAACGAAAGCGGAGCCTATTCCGGCTGCGGCGATCGTCAGACACATCGGCGCGGCGGTTCCGTCGTGGAAGTGACTCACGACCCCTGAAAGGACAGCGGCTATCAGCATTTGGATGGTTCCGAGCAGAGCTGACGCGGATCCGGCAATATGCGCTTGATCGGCCATGGCGAGGGCCCCTGAGTTTGGGAACATCGCTCCCATTGACGCAACATATAAAAACAGCGCACTCATCAATGACATTAGTGGTATGGGTGCCGCACCGGACAGGCCAAACTGAAGAAACACCGTGCCTATCAGCGCGATGACTCCAAACGTGCTGGCGAGTGTGCGCTCGAGTCCAAACTTCCCGACAAAGAAGCGATTGATCTGCGAGACGGCGATCAAGCCAACCGCATTGCATCCGAAAACGACTGCATAACGGCCGGGTGGCAGGCCCATGAGATTCATCAAAACGAACGGAGAACCGGTGATGTACGCAAACATTCCAGCCTGAGCGATCCCACCCGAAACCGCCGGAATCATGAAGCGACGGTCCCTCAAGATCCCAAGATAGTTTCGAAGTGTTTCACTAAAGCGACCTGAGAAGAGCGCACGTTTTTCGGGGCCGTGAGTCTCGGGTAAGGACTCGTGAACGCGCCAGAGGCAGATGAGCGCCGCAACCGCTTGAATCACGAAAATCGGTCGCCATCCAAAAGTCGTTGCGACGGCTCCACCAACGGAGGGCGCGAGGATCGGCGCCGCTCCCATCACCAACATCAGCATCGAAAAAATCTTTGCTCCTTCTTCGGGGCGAAAAAGATCTCGCACCATGGCTCGTGTTACGACCATGCCGGCGCAGGATCCGATCGCCTGAAAGAATCGTAGCGTGATGAGAAGAGTAGGATTTGAAGTAACAGCGCAGAGTGCGGAGGCGAGTGCGTAGATCAAAAGACCAAAATAGAGCGGAGGCTTGCGACCGAAACGATCGGCCGCGGGCCCGTAGAAAACCTGTCCCAGAGAGATACCTACAAAGAACGACGCGAGTGTCAGTTGGATCACGTCGATCGGAGCACCGAGATCTTTGGCGATCGTTTCGAGTGCCGGCAGGTACATATCGATCGAAAGTGGGCCGAAGCTAACAAGAAAACCAAGCAGTACGAGAACGCCTACGGGCATGAGTCCGAGAGTGTCCTAAGCGCTCCCGAAAACAAAGTAACCCTCGTAAACTATTTGAAAATTTTCAGTCTGGCAGAGGGTTCACGCGATGTGCTATAAAAGCTTCGATGACGGGGATTCTATTTGTTCTTCTCAGCGCCCTTACTGCGCAGGGCCTTAGCGCACAGGGTCTTGGTACACAGGGCCTTGGTACACAGGGAATGAACGGTAAGGAATGTGGGAATGCGCTTGTATTGGATTCGCGCAACACGCGCGCCATAAGCATTAGTTTTGGTGATGTTCGCACGGAGGATGACATTTTGATCCTTCCGGTGCACATGCGACTCACACATCCCGCGGGTGCGACTCGGTTTGCCTTAGAGAGTCCTGGTGATGATCACCTGCCATCGATTGTGCCGTATTCGGTTTTCGAGCAGCCGCTCGCGCATGGACGGGACGGTCAGTTAAGAACAGCAGAAACCACTCTGGTGTACGAATGGCGGATTCGAGTCGATTGCAGTCAACGGGGAAGTACTCAGGACAACTGGATGCGCGTACCCGCTCCTCAGGAGCTCTCTGGTTTAGAAGATTCGAAGCAGTGGCGGCTGTTAGCACAGGTGATGTGTGCGGCAGACGGTGCGCCTCAGCTGGTGCGCGCCGAGGCTGTCAAAACTCCGCAACCACGGTCGGATTAAGGACTTAGTCGATCCGCTCGGAGCGTTTGACGCTTCGGAGATTGGACGCCAAAACTTTTTTGCGCATTCGGACCGATTGAGGCGTGACTTCGATCCATTCGTCTTCATCAATCCACTCAATACACTGTTCGAGTGACATCCTTCGGATACCTGCGAGTGTGACAAGCACTTCGGCTGAGGCGGCGCGTATGTTCGTGAGTTTCTTTTCGCGGCACGGGTTCACGTTGAGATCGTTTTCGCGATTATTTTCGCCGATGATCATGCCCTCGTAGACAGGAAAACCGGGCCCTAGAAAGAGCACGCCACGGTCTTCGAGTCCCAGAAGGCCGTATTCGACGCTGTCACCGGTGCGATCCGAAACAAGAGCGCCGAAGTTACGATGAAGAATCTCTCCTTTGTGAGGGAAGTAACCGAGGACCAGAGTTGAAAAAAGTCCTTGGCCCTTTGTGAGTGTCAGATATCTCGAACGCATCCCGAGGAGCCCGCGTGTTGGGATATCGAACTCTAAGCGCGCTCGCCCTTCGCCTGCGGGTTCGTATTTTGTGAGAATACCTTTGCGTTCTTGAAAGACCCGCGTGACGTCGCCTGTAAACTGTTCCGGAAGGTCCAAAACCGCTCGCTCGTAGGGCTCGAGTCGAGCACCATCGTCAGCATTTTGTAAGAGCACGGTCGGTTTACCGATCATGAACTCTAAACCCTCACGGCGCATCTGTTCGATCAAGATAGCGAACTGAAGTTCGCCGCGACCCAAAATACGAAACTGATCCGGCTGCGCTGTTTCCTCGTAGCGAAGAGCCACGTTGTGACGGACTTCTTTGAGCAAGCGTTCGCCGAGCTGTCGCGACTGGATCGCTTTGCCTTCGCGTCCGGAAAGAGGGGACGTGTTGACGGAAAAGAGCATGCCGATCGTGGGCTTCTCGACTTCGATTCGATGTAACGGACGCGTGGTTTCGAGATTGGAGAGCGTGTCGCCAATTTCGACGAATTCATTCCCCGCGACGACGGCGATGTCCCCTGCTTCAACATTCATCGCTTCGGCTTGCTTCAATCCTTCGAAGGTATAAAGCTGCCGAACCGTGAAGGCATCGCGCACGGGCATGTGGTGCACATCAACGCCATAGCGGAATATTTTTTGGTTTTTACCGATCGAGCCTGAAAGAACACGGCCAATGGCCAGGCGTCCGACGTAGTCCGAGTAGGAAAGGTTTGAAACGAGGATCTTGAGCTCGCCCTCTGTCTCCGTCGGAAAAATACGAGGTGCCGGCATGTGTTTCAACATGGTTTCAAAGAGTGGCTCGAGACTTGCGGTTTTCGTCTTGTTAACAAGCGGGCGAATCTCTTCGAAGTCCAGCGTGCACCAGCCTTCGCGCGCGCACGCATACACAATCGGAAACTCAGCCTGCGCTTCGGTCGCACCGAGTTCCAAGAAGAGGTCAAACGTTTGGTTGACGACTTCCTGGATCCGAAGTCCGTCTTTACACTCGGGTCGGTCGACTTTGTTAACGACCAAGATCACGCGCAGATTCTGTCGGAGTGCTTTTTCGAGAACGAAGCGCGTTTGTGGCAGCGGACCTTCAGCGGCGTCAACCAAGAGAAGTGCGCCGTCGACCATTCCTAAAATCCGTTCGACTTCGCCGCCAAAATCCGCGTGCCCAGGCGTATCGACGATGTTGATCTTGTGATCGCGATAACGAACCGATGTGTTTTTGGCGAGAATCGTGATCCCGCGCTCGCGCTCGAGATCCATCGAGTCCATGACTCGTTCGGAGAGCGTTTCATGCTTCTGAAACGTTCCGGCTTGTCTTAAAAGATGGTCGACCAGCGTTGTTTTGCCGTGGTCCACATGGGCGATGATACAAAGGTTTCTTAATGACATTGAAGGGCGATCTTAAAGCTTTTGGACAAACCAGTCACGGTCGAAACGCACGCGCTGGCCCCAAACACCCTTTTCGCTGCGTTCGCCGACACTGATCACCATCACCACACGAGCCGCACACCCCAGTTTGAGCAGCTTTTTCACACGAAATTCATCAAAACCTTCCATCGGGCAGGTGTCGAAACCTTGGGCAGTGATCGCGAGCATGAAGTTTTCAGCAGCGAGGGCGGCTGACTTGATCGCGACCTCATCGACCCCGCCCGGAGACCAGGGCCTGCGTGCGATCGGCCGAAAAAGACCGATCAGCTGGATCACAAGCCATCGCAGGGGCGAAAGTATCGCCCACCCGTAGGTCAAAGGGATCAGCTTTCCATAATAATCAAAAGCGAGCTTCGGTCCGCCGGCTTTCCTATAGATCTCGAGGATCGCGGCATTCGTTTTTTTCCAGAGTGATCGATCCGCAACGACAACCAACAGTTCTTGTGCGGTCGCTGCCGCTCCCTGAGAAAGACAGGCGTGCACAAGAGCCGCCTTTTTCTCGGGACTTCGCACCCAGAAAAAACGCCACGTTTGCAGATTGGAGGAGTTCGGGGCTAGAAGAGCGGCGTCGATCGCGCGCTCTACCACTTCAGGAGGCACCGGCTTTGATGTGTAACGACGTACGCTTCGGCGTCGTTCAACAGCTTCAAAAAAGTCCATTTCGCCTAAAACTAGCACATAGGAGCTGTTTGTAAGCGGTTTTCGTCACCGCTTTAAGATGGCTCAGCCTAGATAACGCAGAGAGCTAGCTTCGTTGGGCTTTAATCAGTTCTCGGTCCCCGACGATCCAGAGGAGATCGCCGCTGGCGAGGATGATCGAAGAATCCGGATTGAGAAAGCGTTCTCCGTTCCGTTCGAGGCCGACGATGATCCCGTTAACCGCTTCTCTTAAGCCGCAATCACGAATTGATTTTCCAATGAAGGGGTCCTTTGAACCAGGGGAACCACGTGAACCCAGTGGAAACGATGTGAGACCGTACGCATCCGAGAGAGGCGGTAAGACCGTTGCAGGATTCATCTCGATGACCGCTTTAGCGGCCGCGAGCTGTTCGTCACTTCCAATCAGGAAAACGCGATCGTACGGCAATAGGAGATCGGTTCGCGTCGGGGCCAGTACGCGACGACCGCCGCGTTCGAGCATGGCAACCGTGACGCCAAAACGTTCTTTGATCTGGGACTCCTGGAGTGTTTGCGCGATCACGGGTGCATTCGGCGAAACGGTGAACTCTGCGAGCAAGGCATTCCAGGGTGCGAGTGTCGGAACTTTCGACTTCTTTTCCAGTTCGTGACGTTCCTTATCCGTGAGATTTGAAATGAATCGCTCTTCGATCCGTCGATAAAGCGGTTCGGAATAATGACTGAAAAAGAAAACTGCGAAGGCCGTTACGGCAACGAGCACGAAACCTGAGATCGCAATCAGCGACATGAAGTTTCCAACGACGAAAGCAATCAGTAAACAGCCGAGCGTGAATCGAACTGCGGACACACCCAGTTGGAAGCTTCGCAATCGCTCGAGGCGTTGCGCTCGACCGTCCTTATCGTTCTCGACGACCAGAGGCGCTCCAAGAAAAACGGCCCAGAGAAACGGACTGGAGAGCACGAGTGTGACCGTGCACGCGATGACATCGATCGGAAAACCCTCAGGTAACCGGCCTCGAACCATGGGTATCAAGAGTCGGTGAACGGCCAAGGTGATGCCGACGACCAGGACGCCATTGAGAACACTCTTGATCCCATACGCTTTCCAGATCAATGCGGAGAGTCCGGCCTGTCCTGAGGACACCATGGCTGCTTCGTAGCGCGCGAGACTGTTCTTGAATCCCTCGGGTAGTTTACGATCCAGGAGCTGCACGACACGATCGGCGTTCTTGATCAGATAAGGAGTTGCAAATGTCGTGAGCGCCGAGACCGCGACGGCGATGGGATAGAGAAAATCGCTCGTCACGTGCAGGGTCATGCCCAGTGTTGCAATGATGAAACTGAACTCGCCGATCTGCGAAAGGCTCATGCCGGCTTGAACGGAGTTCCTCAGACTGCGACCTGAAAGCAGGGCTCCCATGACGGTTCCTACGAACTTTCCGACGATCGTGAGAGCCGTGATGAGTAGGATCACGCCGAAATACTGCTTCATCATTGCGGGGTCGATCAACATTCCAACCGAAACGAAGAAAACTGCTGAAAAAAGATCACGTACGGGCACAAGAAGCTGGCTGATGCGATGGCCTTCGCGTGTCTCTGCGAGGATAGAACCCACGACAAAAGCTCCCAGTGCTGGAGAAAATCCAACGTGGCTCGCGATGATCACCATCATCAGACAAAGGCCAATCGATACGATGAGTGTTGTTTCGTTCGATAGCAGCTTGCGAAACCGATGCAGCAGAAGCGGTAAAAGATAAATTCCCAAAAGAAACCAGAGGACGAGAAAAAATCCGAGGCGCAATGACGAGAGCACGAGTTGCGATCCGGACAAGGTCTGTGTCAGGGCGACCGAGGAAAGTAGCACTAAGAGCAAAATCGCGATGAGGTCTTCAACGATCAAGACTCCGAAAACCAAGCCGACAAAGCCACGACCCTTAAGTCCAAGCTCCTCGAACGCGCGCACGATAATCGTCGTGGACGAAATCGAAAGGATGCCGCCAAGGAAGATGCTGTCCATGACGGACCAGCCTAGAAACTGGGCGGTCGCAAAGCCGACCGCGAGCATGAAAGCGATTTCGAAGAGGGCTGTGATGGACGCACTCTTTCCGACGTGCGAAAGCTTCTTGAAGCTGAACTCAAGCCCAAGACCAAAAAGCATGAAGATCACACCAATCTCGGCCCAGATGGAGATATTACCGACATCTTTGATAGTGGGTAAAAGTGTGAACT
Source organism: uncultured Oligoflexia bacterium (assembly GCA_964549505.1). Classification (GTDB taxonomy): domain Bacteria; phylum Bdellovibrionota; class UBA1018; order UBA1018; family CAZJVD01; genus CAZJVD01. Next base: position 189,616 of record CAZJVD010000002.1, on the reverse strand, counting down.
GCGGTCCCACAATGAAACCGGCGATGAGGTATCCCAAGACAACGGGCTGTTTGAGCCACCGAAAAACCAGTGTAACCACCGCTGCGGTCATGAGAATCAGGCCAAGATCCTGAATAAGATACGGAAGTTCGGTCACGCTTCTACTATGGTACTAGAAGCTTCCGCGATCGATCAACGCGATATCGCTTGGCTCGAGTCGGATAGATGCGGCCCTGGGGCTATCGGTAGCGGACGTGATTTTGCTCGCGCCAGGAATCGGAATAAGTCGCGCACCCTTTGAAAGGTGCCAAGCCAGCACTACAACATAGCGGCTGCAACCGTACTTCTGTTCGAGCTTTTCAAAGAGGCCCGAACTTTTCAGTCGCGCGTGCCCCGTATGCCCACCTACAGGGCTGTGAGGAAGAAAGGATATCCCTTCTTTCTCGCAAAACTCGATCATGCCGTTGGTGTAATCTCGGCCGTCGAAAGGATTGATTCGATTTTGAACGCTCTCGATGCGTACGACTTTCAGAGCGGCTCTTAATTGTTCGATGGTGACATTGGAAAGTCCAATATGCTCGATCTTTCCTTCTGTCTTCAGCGCTGCCAGGGCGCCAACGGAGTCGGTGAAGATGATCTTTGGATCCGGTGCGTGTAATTGATAAAGAAAAATCCGGTCCACACCCAGCGCCCGCAAACTTTGTTCACAGGAGAGTCTTAAAAACTCTGGACGCGCGTCATTGGTCCAATCGCCCTTAGGTCGGCGCAGTCCGCCTTTGGTCGCAACGAACACGGGGCGCTTGGCTTGCTTGATCGCCTTAGCAATCAGCGCTTCGTTGTGCCCGATGTCCGAATCATCCAGACAATAAACATTCGCCGTGTCGATGAAGTCTACACCGGCCTCGAGCGAGGCATGGATCACTCGAATCGCTTCTGCCTCGGACGGACGGTTTTGAATCGACAGCGGCATACCACCAAGACCAATCGGGAAGACGCTTTTTCCCGTTCTTCCTATTTCGCGACGGTCGTGAGTAAGTGCCTGTTCAGTCATCCGCTTACTCTACCACTGCGTCGAGCATTGAGTCGAGTGACCCGCCGATTTTCTTCATGAGAATGTGTTCCGAGAATGCGTTCGTTCTAAGACGCAACAGACTTTCTATCGGGTTGTGACACATATTCGAGGATTTCACCGGCGAGCTCTTCTCGTCCGGTTTTTACCGCGATATCGCCAATCGACAAAATTCCGACAAGGCGTTTGCTCTTGTTGAGGACGACGAGTCGGCGCACTTGCATCACTTCCATCACACGTGCGGCGTCCTCGATTTCCTGGTCTTCGAAACAAAAAATAACGGGCGCACTCATGACCTCGCGTGCGCGCGTGATGACGGGACTACGTTCCTCACCCACAACATGCACCGTGATATCGCGATCGGTGACCATTCCCAGTACCCGCACCCCATCACAGACTGGCAATGATCCGATACCGAGTGCTTTCATCATTTTCGCCGCGTCCTGAATCGTACAGTCGGGCGGGATCACCTTGATGTTCGGAGTCATCATTTCCCGAACATAACGTTTGAGAAACCTTGTCGGCGCCGTAGTTACCAGTGTCCCAGTTTTCCCCGATGAGAATTTGGAGGGCTTTCCGAATTGGATTCCTCCAGGTTCATCACCGGTGGGCATTGGGAGATTAGTGTTAAGTGTCATTTTGTATACCTCGCTTATAGGCGAGCTAGTGTGCATATGCGGTGCCACGGTGAGCGCGGCATTTTCAGGGCGAAATGCCACAGCGCTGGTCGAGCCAACTTGCGAAGCGATCAGAAAGATTGCCGTAGTTGACCCAATACTCTTTGCGGGTTTGTGGCAACACAATCAAATGGGATTGCCACCCGCCTACAAGTACTCCCTTTTCCCCGAGCTTCCGAAGCGCCCATGCTGAAAACCCATCCGCAAACCACTCATGAATATTCGTGGTGGCATAAGCTGAAGTCAGATTATTTTCTTTCAGAAAATCGCTCGAAACCCATGCTTCGGTGATGGCCGCAGGAGAACGGGAGTCGTCCTTTTGGGACGCATAAGTAGGGTGCGCTGTAAAAAACATAGGCGAGAACAGATCTCTTGGATCCCGACCATGAAAGACATTTTCCCAGCCGCCATAACGTCTGCTGATCTGCTGAAGTTCCAACGGCGAAACGCGGTCGAACACGAAAACATGGCCAATCTCGTGCGCTAATGCTGCGATGAGAGCGATGTCGGATCCCGAGGTAGCCGACGCCGGAAGATAGGTGGCTTGCCCTCCGATACTGATCGCACGCGCTTCGGGATGAAAACCCGCAACATCGAAGTGGTCATCATGTCCGCGATAGGCCAGGAAAGAACGAAAGCTCTTCAGCTGTCGAACGAACTGAGGCGAAAGAGCATGATCCAGAATCGTCAGAAGACTTCGTAGTACGCGCGGCGCGTGTGTGTCGGTCTTATCCTCGGCGGCAATGTCGTAACGAGTGAGGAGCAGTTCTCGAAGATCGACAGCGGCATCGCGCTTGTCCGCCGATGCGATGTGCGCAGCGAACATGACAAGCATCGCCGGCAGCACAAGTTTAAAAGTTTTCCGAGAGGTCCCCACCTTAGCATTCTACACTCGTGGCATAGATCGTGCTCGTCAAGAGGCATTACAAAAGGAGAAAAACTATGAACACGATCATCATTAAGAAACCTTCCATGACCTTATCGAGTGCGATGTTATTTGCCCTCCTACTAGGGAGTTCTTCCTCACTGGCAAATCGGGATAAGAGCCACTATCACGGAACCATGCGGTCGATTCCGCGGGAAACGATTACGTTCGATCAGAATTCGTCGTTTTTAACGGAGACCGACAAAGCCACACTTCGCAATCTCATTCAAGACGCGCGTGCTGCGGGACCGATTCACACCGTGACGGTTGCCGCTTGGTCGGACAAGCCTCTTCCGCGCAAAGGGGAGAAACATTCCGATGTGGATCGTGATTTAGCAGACGCTCGTATGAAAGCGATCGCAACGTACGTTCGGATCAACACGGATATTCCTGATGTCGATACGTACAACATGGCAGAAGCATCAAATTGGCTCGCGCGGATGTTTGGTACCACCGATGCTGAACTGAAATCGGTCTTCAGTAAGAAGGGCGGCGAAGCGCCTGTCACGAACGCAGAGTTTCAGATCATTAAAAATGAAGGTGGCCCTGGCCTGGCTGTTGTTGTTGTCGAACGGCCAGTGAAATAGGAACTCCTCACGACGACTTACCAAGGACACGGTCTCGCGGCGCCCATGGAGGGGCGTCTCGTTTTCAGGTCGCGTCCTAGAAGTAAACACGCCCTCCGACGGCTCCACTCAAAAACGAAAAGAAGCGCGGGTAAAATCCTAAGGATGGCGAAAGTTCAGCAAAAACTGAAAATCGACTTTTGCGGGGGAGATACTCAATTCCGATCGTTCCCCGTCCTCCAAAGCCAACTGGATCCGGTTTGTTCTGAAAGAAGCGGGCTTGCTGCGAACCTTTTCCGGCAACATCGACCGCCACGAGCACACCGAGTCCAGCGTAAGGCATCACGCGGGTGCGTCGCCCTTCAGCAGTGAACACATACCACTGCCGCGAAAGTTCAAATCCCAGATAGTGTCGAAGGGAGTAGCCCGCAAGCAGTTCAACGGACCCGTTGTTCGTGATCCATTGCTTTGCATTGATACCGCTCAGTTCTCCGGCTTCGAGCCCCAAGGCAAAGGTGCCGTCCTCTTGGCGATCTCGCGGGGTGAGTTTTTCCTTAATCTTCATCGGCGTTTTTTCAGCCATGTCGACGACATCGCCGAGTGTGGGTTGTCCCGAGTCTGCGACCTGATCGTTTTCCTTCGGATGCTCTCCGACATAACCGGGCAGTCCGATGTTCGAAACGCGCGTGGGCGGTGGCAAACTTCCGTTGTAAGACGGAACGCGATCGGGAGGGATGATCTCAAACGCTCGCAAGGCGCGCACGATATCGATCCCTAGCGTAACAAGATAATTGGAGTAGCGTGGTGCTCGGTCGACGCCGAAGCCGAGGCTATAGAACCAAGGGGTGAGTTCGATTCCGAATGTTCCGTGCAGGCGCGAACTCTTTCCCTGGATGCGAGAGACTTCGTAGTAGGTCCCGGCCATCGCTTCCATCTCGAACGTCGGGTACTGCACGAAGATGTAAGATCCGCCGATACGCGGTTGTACGGTGACGCGCGATCCAACAGCAATCGTTTGATCAGAAAGTAACCGCGCCTCAGGTGTCGCCCCAACGATCAATGCCGTTACGCCCGCTTTGAAAAATCGATTGGGCATCCAGCCCATACCGGTCGAAAGAACGTAGGGGTTCAGGACAGGTTGAATGAAGCTTGCGGAAACCGGAGCCGACTGAAAAATTTGGTCTGAGCTGCTCGTGCCACCGGGTCGATATCCGATACCAAAGAGCAGATGATTGTCGAGTTTGAGTAGCAATCCAGCATTGAGATAAAAGTCATAAGAGGTTGTCTGGAGCATGTCCATGCTCCAAATCGTCTTGACGAAACCGATACCAAGGCCAACCGCAAGGCGATCGCGAAAGATTCTTGTCGCCGCGGCTCCTTTGATCTCCTCGGTCTTAATTCGGCCACTGAAGCTTCCGCCACCGGGAAAAAAGTACTGACCTCCTTCCGAGGTTGGACTCGCAAATCCTAAGCTGAAGCCCCACGGGTCAGGATTGATGGCAGCACCCCAGCGGCGTGTTGTGAGCGAATTCTGTTCATTCTGGATATGTAAGTCTTTGACGTCGTTCGAAGCTGTTTGGAGTGCGACGCTACTCAAAGTCATCGCAAGGCCGGCTGGATTGTTCTCGGATGCTAGATAGGTGTCGGGCAAACCGACATTGGAGCCCGACGTGCCCACAGAACGGATGCTTCCCGTAACCGTGGGATTAAAACCGGAGTAAGGCGCTGTGCGGAGAGAGTAAGGGAGAATGGAATCAGCGTGGCTGACGAGGGCCCCCAAGAGCAAACAAGCCCAAAATAATGTCGCCCTCGTCACGGATCATGTGTCCGTTAGAAGGTCATCCGACCAGCAAACTCGGCGACGAAGTTACTCTGGTCGACCGAGGTTTTCGGCGGTGTCCGCACGGTGTTTGCACCGGCGATCGTAACCGACTGCGCACCCAAGACGTCGTCGTTATGAATCGATTCGTACAGAATCGAGGGCAGAAAATCGATCGATTCGAAAACGCCGAGGGTAGCGTAAAGTTTCAGATGAACCGTGTTGAAACTATTGAAGTCGGAGATCGTCGTCGCCGTTGTTCCGGCGGTGGTCGTGGTGGACTCATAGCTTTGTTCCATTGTCATCATCATGCCCGGTGCCAATCCAAGCAGCCACTGGTCGCCGAAACGATGTTCGAGAACGAGTGTGAAGTCGAGTTCGTCACCTCCCGTGACCGTCGGTTCTAAGTTCGAGGTCATTTGGTAGGTTCCATTGAACTTGTGTTGGTAGGAGGCTTTGAGACCCAGTCCGAAATTTTCGATTCCGTGTTGGACGCCGACATAAGGACGGATCGAGTGGCGACCGGAAGTCCAATTCGTATCTTTTCTTTTTCCTGTCTTAATACCGATGTCGCCGCCGTAGTAAAAGTTCGTCGTTTCGGCTATCGCTGAAAAGAGACTTGCGCCGATTCGAATGTCTTCCCAGCCTGTGATTTTATAAGGTTCGTCGACTCTGCTCGCTGTTTCGGAAGTATTTTCGAATCTTGTATTCCAGTATTGAAGGGCGATGCCAAGCGCAAAGCCATCCATCACTCCATACTCGTAGCCGAGACGCATTCCTCCACCGCTGTTCTCAAACTCCGACGTCGATCCCAGTGTTGGGATCGACCTTTCGAGCCTCACCATGCGGGAGGCGAGTCCAGCTTCGACCGTGCTTTGTCCTGATGCTGATTGATAGAAAAACGCCGACGTGTTTGTTTCAGCCGCCCCACCGGCGAGCGGAAACAATCCCACGGCAATCCACGTGATCCAGATCTTGCTTCTTCTCATAAATGCCCTTCGCAGACCGTGCTGCTATCAAAGCTGTGATTTTCTTTGATTATTGGGAATGCTTAGAAAAAGACAAGGAAAATAACGACGAATCTGGGGGTGTGCTCAAGGTTAGCTCGACGATGACTTGATCGGGTCCAACTGCGTTTCTGTATCTTGTGCTGCGTGTTTCTCTGCTTGCCTCTCGGCATGTTTTTCATCAATGAGAACAAACGCGCTTACGGACTCATCGAATGTGTAAACGTTCGCGGTGCTGAGTTCAAACCACCAGCCGTGCAGCTTGAGACGATTCGTTTCGAGGCGTTCGTGAACAATGGGGTAGGACTTCAAATGTTCCAGCTGTTGGAGGACGTTGAGCTGCGAAAGTGTGTTGACCGGGTTGAGCCCCGTTTTCGTCGCAGGCATTCGTGCAAGCGTCGGTTCGCCGTGGCGGAGCCAAGCCCGTAAGTTCGGTGCTTCGATTTTCTCTCGACCCTTCATCAAAGCGTGCATAGCGCCGCAGTCCGAGTGTCCGCATACAATGATGTCTGAAACACCAAGGTTTATGATCGCAAACTCAATAGCAGCTGCTTCGGACTCATCCGCGGTCGAATGCCCGTTTTCTCCGCAACTCGGGATCAGGTTGCCGACATTTCGAATCACGAAGAGATCACCTGGATCTGTCGAGGCAAACCAGTTGGGGGCCACCCGACTGTCCGAGCATGTGATGAACAACGAGTCCGGGTTTTGGGCGTGCGCAAGGCGAGCAAATTTCTCCCGGTAATTAGGCAGGAGTTTTTGTCGAAATTCGACGATACCGTCCACGAGCTTTTTCATCTACGGGTAGGACTCTAATATAGTATACGAATTTAATCAAGATACTCGGCGCTGCTGCAATCATCAGCAAAATCGATGATTTGCTCTAATCGTAGCGCTGAACAGACGCGTTGAAATAGGTCGACCAGATGTACGCGCGCGCGGCAGCTTCGATCGCCGCCGGCGAAGGGGGCTGCGAATTCCCTTTCAGTGTGGCGATCTGGTTTTGTGCCTCAAAGAGGCGACCGAAGACGTGATTTTGAACGGCCGCCGAAGCGGTCTGTCCTGCTAAAACGGCGCTGATGTAGGCAGGATCCCATTCGGGTTCGATCTGTGTCTGCTCGTTCCAGTCATTCCAGGTGGCCCACTGAACCCAATCGACGGGCGTGTTCCAAACCGATTGCCCGACGGTAGGATGAAAATTTCCTGAAAGAGCGGAGTTCACGCGGAGGCAGACGGGCTGACCATTGGTGCCTGCTAGGTTGGTGGCACCCCATCCGGCAACACCGCTGTCGTCAAATCCGGGCCAAACCATTCCCATGCTGATTCGGGAAGCGTCGTCTTGCGAAGCCCATTGTTGGACGAGATCGTTGTTCGTGTCGGCGTGCGCAGCTACGGTGGCGATACTTGGCTGCGGAAGTGACGGTGATTGCGAAACCACGTCGGCAAATTTTTTGTACTTTAGAGTGTTGACGAGATCGACGAGCTTCCATCGCATGAGACCCATCATGCTTGTTGGGTACCAGACGCTGGGATTTGTGAAATCAAGACCGGTCGGAATCGAGCTGCCGATCAGCGCGACCTTGCGGCCTGTTGCTTGTTCGACCCAGACTTTGATGTCCCACCAGTCAGCATCTTCCATGCACTGACTGCCGTAACACGGACGCATTCCAAAAATCTGGATGACGATCGCACCGTCTTTTTTGAGTATCGAACGTCGTCCGCCGACGCGTGTGACCAGATCGACGAGGTCGTTACGAAACACGGTCTTGTGCGCACCGAGTGTAGGAGCCATACCGATTACCCAATCAGCTGCTTTTGTCTCGTACATGATGCTGACCTTGATGGAGTTTTCGAGTGCCGTCGCTTCGGCGGCATTGAGAAGCACATCGAGTGTTTGGTCATTGACCGGATCAATCCCTTGCGCGAGGTCTTGCTGCGCGATCGTGTGGCCGTAGTAGTCGTACGAAACACTGTCAAAACCCGCCGCTCGCATCAGTGTGAGAAAATACGCCATGAGATTGGGATCGCGCGAGTCGTACGTTCCCGCGAGAGGTCCCCTATAGATCCCACTATCGGTTGATGTTGCGATGTCACGCCGACCGTTGGATCGAAACTGATCAGGATTGTGTTTGTAAGATGTCATACCGGTGTTGCACGCCGGTGCCAGAGCTGAAAACCAGTTTTTCCAGCGCACTCCGGGAACGCTGCTTGAAAAGATCGTTCCAGGAAAGAGAGGTGATCGAAACACACCGACCAGTGAGACGGTCGCGTGATTTTTTGAGATTCCGGTCGTGCTGTTGAGTTCGCCAAACTGAACGCCATCGATTCGAACGATTCCAGCTGTTTTTCGAATTTCCAAACGGAGGGACTGCATCGCTGGGGTGATCGAAGCTTGGGTGATGGGCTGCGTTTTTAGAAAAATCCACTGACCGATATCCGATGAGACAGGTTGGTAGGTCTTGGAAGCGAGGAGCGTCGGTGTGCTCGTGCCAGTCAACCCCGAAACTTTGAGCTCGATGTGACCCGACAGTGCAGCACTGTTCTCGACCCAGAACCATGCACCGAGCTCGGGTACTTCGAACGGGTGCGGAGCGCCGTCCGCGCTATCGATAGGAACGTCTTGTGAGACCCCAGCGTTTCCTGTCCCCAGAAGTTTAACGTAACGTTTTCCATCCCATGCTTCCGGTTCGGTCGGCCAGCTATTGGTGAGAGCGAGTCCCGCTGTGATCTGCCATGATGTGGATTGCGACAACGGTATCTCGAAGCTGGGATCACCGATGGCGTGTAAGCCATATTCAAAGTGACCACCCTTCAGCTTTTTAAAGTAGACTTGCGCGCCACCGGAAACTTGAAGACTCACGCGCAATCGAGTGGCGCTCGTTTGTAACCGTCCGGGAGAGCTCGTGAGCAAGATCCAACGGTCGCGAGGTGCATTCGCTAAGCTCAGAACCGACGACGATCCAATCGTCGTTGCGACACCCGCACTGCTGACCGATTGAACAAGAAGCTTCACCGATCCGGAGTTAGAACCATTGCCTCGTTCTGGAACGTAAATCCAAGCTGTCCATTCGGTCTTAGGACCGAGTTCTGTGATGGTAGGCGCAAAGAGCGAACCTCCTACGAGGAGATCATTCGAAAGTGTGGCGATACTTCCAGAAGCCACATTCGCGCGCGCCACCGAGCCCGGCCCATCCGGTGCTGGGAACATCTTGAACTTCGGAGTCTGTGACGAGGGCGTTTCCGTCCATCCGGCGAGGCTTTGTGAAAAATCATGATTTGGAAACGTGAGGGGAGGATGGTTGCGCACGCCTGCTTGAGACACTTCCGCTGTGCCACAGACGATGGCGCCGCATACGGCGCCGCATACAACGATGGCTGACAAAAGCAGCCGAAAAATTCGATGACAAACCCGTTTCCCCAGAGCCCTTATTATAAGTGAAAAACCTGCGAATCCAGGTGTGTATTTTTTGATACAGTCAGCGATGTGCGATAGCGTTTGAGATCATGATTCAGAGTTGGCGATACGCCGCTTTCCTCGGTGCTGTGGTTTTTCTGGTCTTTTTTCGGGCGAACTCCGGGTTCACGGTTTATTCGTCGGGCGACGACGCTTGCTATGTCCAAACAGTTTACGATTGGGTCGGTCATCGCGCGACGATCTGTCCCGACAACTTTTACGCGAAGGGCACCGCCGTGTTTTGGTTACCGGCGGCCGTGTTGGCAAAACTCGGGGACCGGTTCTTGCCCCACGTTTGGGGTTGGTCTTTTGAAACGATGTTGCCAGTTTGGATCGGTCTCACTTCGTTTCTGCTTTGGGTTTTCTCGGTGTTTTTGGTGATTGATATGGCGCGCGTCGCGCGGGTTCGCAGCCGTCCCGCACTCTTTGCCGCTTTCGCCGCGCTCAGTATTCCGGTGCTCTACTATGTTACGGCTCGCACGACGATGGCGCATGCTGCCGAAGTGTTTCTGGGTTGTTTGAGTATCTGGTGGATGTACCAGAACCGCTTTTTTCCAGCACTGCTTGCTGCCGCATTTTCAGTTTGGGTTCGGTACAACAATCTTCCGTTACTCGTAGTCGTGGGTGCCGGGGCTTGGGTCGGTTCAAACCGGCGTGAGCGTCAGCGGCTTTCAATCCTAGCGGCTAGTATTGCGACAGCTTCGGTCGTGTTGCTTTGGGGACGCGCGTTTGGTCAGGGGTATGCGGGTTTCACGTTGGGTTCGATTCTTTCCAAAGTCACGCCGAATGCGGTTGTTCACACGATCTTTGGGATGGATTGGGGTCTAGTCTGGATGAATACCGGTTGGATCGTCACCTTGTTTGGTGGTCTCTGGTGTTTTACGTCCCTCAGCTGGCCCGCTCGCGCGAGTCTTGCCTGGATGCTTTTTGTTTTTCTTCTCTCAGCTGGTTGGCACTCGCAAGGTGACGACTTTGGATACCGTTATCTTCTGGGCTCCTATGCCGGTACCGTTTTGGTTTGTTTTGAGTTGGCGAAACGTTTTGCAAAGACGGAGCTCTGGCGTGTTCTTGAGAAAGTCTGTCTCGTTGGGCTTGTCTGGCTTTTGTTTCTGACGTGGATTTACAAAACGGATCCACGACTTTCTGTCGAACTGATTCCTCAGCATGGATGGGGCAATCCCAGTTTTCAGTTCGAAGCCCTGAAGACACTCTGGCATCCGTTCGATATCGTGAAGCCGATCCTGATTTCGCCTATACCGACGTTGGTCTTGAGCTTCGCGCCCAGCTTGCATCCGTCCTCAGCTAAGATTGGGCTGTCTTACGGGCCTGCGATCGTGCTTGCCCTTGCGGCACTTGTGGCCGTCACCGTAGCCGTGTTCACGGGGAGAAAACTGCTGGTGCGCGAGTTTACCCGATTATTGTGATATACGGTCCCAGGTCTGGAGGTCTGTGTATGGGGTTTCTCGTCGTTTTTTTCGGTGCTCTTTTCTCGGTACAACCCGCGAGTCATGCGAACGGTACTCCAGATTACCTGAGCTCTCCGTTAGCTCGGTTTACGTTTTATTTCACAGGGCCGGGTCAAGAATTAGGAAAACACCTCATTGGAGCGAGTTCAAATTGTGAGACTGCTCTAGAGCGGCCTTTTCGAGTCGTGACTCAAAACCAAGAAGAGCTAAAACGACGCTTAAATAAAATTAGTTTAACATTTGAAACGCTCTCTAAGGATCCTTTGGCAGGAGGTCTTGAGAAACGCATTATCTTGGGCGCCCTAGCCTATGAGTTTCTTACTCCGAATCGAGTAAAGCGTTCGGAGCGATGGAAGTATAAGGCTTTGCGTTCCCTCACGACTCCTTTCACCGACCGATTTTTCTATCTTCCCGTTACCTACGCTCCGCCGGTTTACTTTAAAGATGGAAATATCTCGGACGACGCGACTCGCGCCTTTCTAGAAGACCTGCGCGCAGAACGGTTCAAAACGAGCGGTGCTCTAGAGTTTGAAAAGAGCCCTCAGCTTAAGGAGCTCATCGCTGTGAACGACCGGTTGCGACGCATCCATTATGAAGCATTCGCTTCTATGAAATATTGGGAGCCCGCGCCAGCGACAGCTTTTGATATCGACTACCTTGTTAATAGTCTTGTTGCTTATGTAGAAGATACCCAGGTTCTCGCTGACATGTGGAAGATCGAATTGGATCTGGGCGGGAAACCAGACTCAGTACTCTATGCTAGTATCGCTGATTTCAGATGGTTTAGAACCTGGATGTATTCTTATTTGTTACCGCAGCTCCGACGTCTTGCGGCCTTCCGCTATACCGGCCACCCAACGGAGTTCGAGCTGCGAAGGAGCATCGAAGCTCTGAACGATCTTTTCGATGAAATCGAAAGGCATAATGTGCCTGCGGCTATGGAAAGAGTTCGTTAGCCCGTCACGCTGGGCTTGCTATGCGTCAGTCGTGATGCTATGCATTACGACCTATGCTTTATAAACACTTAAGAGATGTCGTTGCCGCTGGTGCTGTAGTCCTTTCGTTTGTCGCGGTTCCGACTCGCGCCGTGCTTGGACAAGAGATCATCGGGATCAAGTCCCTTCCAGATGCCGACACCGATCTGGTTGGAGGAAGTTTTCATTTTGATCCAGTAGAGGGCGGATGGCGCCCGCTCGGTCGAGTTGCCATGCTTTCAAAACCAGCAGCAGAGGGCACGGAAAAAAAGCGTGTTCCACTCGAGGAGACGATCACATTTGGACATGGGATTGTCACCGAGATCTCTCGCGGGGCGTCCTCGGTTGCATTGGACTTCGAAGGCAGTTTCGGAGTTGTCAAAACGGTCGCGCAGTACGCATCCACCTCTCAGAATGAGAGTCGTTATCTTGCGACGGAGATGTCGTTGACATGGACGAAGAAATTTAAGGATCGGATCTACTTAGGTAACGGTCCGGTTGACTTTACTGAAGACGCGAAACGCATTCTTGCAATTTCAGGTGATTCTGCCCGTAATAAAGCCTGGAAAAAGACCTTTGGCGAGTACATTGCCGTCGGCACTCAGTCGGTTGCTTCTATAACGATGAAGGTGCGCATGACGGATTTTAGTTCCTCTCAGAGTCAAAGCGAAATGGCTTCGTTTGCGGCAATGTCGGCAAAGGCCGAGGGAAAGGTGAGTTTCGCCGATTTTTGGTCGGCAGCCTCGATGACAAAGAAGCTGACTTACGAGTTGTCAGCCACCGGCGTCGACACGGCGGAACTGGGACCCCATACACATCAGACATTTAGTAGTCTTGAGAATCAAGAAGAACTGCTGAAGGCCATCACTAGGGCGATGGCCTCGGCATCTGTCGACAAAGGCCTGATTCTCTATCCCAAAGAGATGATTCCGGGTCTGAGTACGATCGAACCGGTGACTCCGATGGGACGGCGGCTCATTCTCGACGCTGCGAAGGAAGCTCGAAGTGCGTTGGCCGCACTCTTAGCGTCGGAAGCGTGGTTTTATCCGCAGTCCAAGTTAGATTTTGTGGCGAGTCTTACTAAAGGCAGCGCGGATGTCGGCGCCGGTGAGGATGTAAAAGAGGGGATGATCGCATCGAACGCAGGACTTCGGTCCACTCTCGAAACACTTTGGACGACGATCCAAGACTTCTATGAGGAGAAGAGTGACGAAGCTCGTGCACTCGTACACGACCAGGTCAAAGCTGTACGTGATGATCGCGCTAAGCTTGCCGCGCATACGGCCAAACTGCAGGAGCTCATCAAGGCTCTTCCTCAAAACGCTCATGTTCCAACGACGAATAAATTTGTTCATTGGGGCGACCTGCCTTCCAGCGGGGGCGAGTGGCACTATTTACCGGTCGAAGTGACACTCGATGGAGTCGCGTTTTTCACAGATGGTAGCCCGCAAGACATTGTTTCGGTCCTTCAGGATTCACGCCTCGAGGTAAAACTCCACCGTGGCGGGGGGCCCACAGCAGAATATTCGTATCCAGACGAAGCTGGTATGAATCTCGCTGAAACGAAGGGTATTAAATCGCTTCGTGCGGTTGTGGACCCGAGTCAGACTGAGACCTTCAAAGGGCTGGGCTTACAAAAGATAAAACTGTCTTTTCAGGTCTACGCCGATACGAGATCCGACTGGCTCGAACTGCGTCTCATCGATCAGTTAGGTCGCCGTGTCGTCGTTCGCTCCAACCGCTGAACGCAGAGCTTTTAACTCACAGTTTATTTTCGTTGGAGCGTATCCAGAGGTCATCGATCAGAGTCGTGCTTCCGTCCGGTTCGATTCGATCCAGCGTTACCGTCACGCCATTGCAGGCCATATCGTCGGCCTCGGGCCGAGGCTCAGTGAGAAACGTATAGCGCGCCACCGATGCACTAGCTCCTTCAGAGCCCGCTAGGGACAGCTGTTCCGTAAAGGACGCAGCAACAGGCAACGCTCCGAGAAGCGAGCTGTCTGAGAAGTGCTGATACTTCACCAACACATTGGGGTTCTCTCCCACCAAAGCATTCTCTACCGTGATCTCGACTTTGCAGGTCTTGGATCCCGCTGGAGCATGGAGGACGGTGTAGGCGCCTGCATCCACTCTTTCTGCATCGATGTGAATCATTCTAGGAATCGAAGCGTACAGCGGAGAAACGATGGTCGGACCTCCGTAGGGGAAATTTGCGTCCCCGAAACGGTTTGCAAACTTAACCACATTCATGTTCGTTTCATTGACCCGTTCCAGCTGCTGGGGCATCACGTACATGATGTTTTCCGAAGTCGCGCTCAAGGTGACCTGAGTTGCGTGACAACTGTACTCTCCATGTCCGCCCACCCCGTCTGCAACCCAATGAAAGATTTCGCTCATTGCTTTAAAGCGAAACAGTTTTTTTGATCCGTACAGGTTCGTCGATATCGAAACCAGACCTGTGTTCAGGTCGGGATGTGCTGTCGTTATCCATGGAAAAACGCGCGGATCGGTTTGAAGTGTATAGAGATCATGCCAACAGAAAGCTCCTGTGATCTTTCCCAGACAGGACCCCCCTCCGCCCGTGCAGTGACTAAAGTCGAGTACGAGGCCAATGCTGGTCTGTGCGTAGATGAGTCGGGGAGGCAGTTGAGGAGGATTCTGACTGCTCGCGGATGTGCCCAAATAGGCTAGCTCGGGAGCCTGAGGTACAAAACTGTTTGTACCGGATGAAACCTCGTACTGCTTTGCTTCGGTATAAGTGAGGTTGTAGGGAGATAGGTGCGCCGGTAGTACGATTGAGAGACTTTCTGCCCAGATTAGTGTTGAGTTCAGAGAAAACAGACCGATGACGAGCAATCTTACAAGACCCATTCAAGTGACCCCTTTAGTGAAAGACCGTTAATCCGGTGAAGCCGAGCAAAAATGAATAGGGAATCCCGCCCCCACAGAATCTTGAGACGACTATTAAATCCAGGTTAGTTTGTAAAGGGCGCGCCTTAATTTATTTAACCGTGCGAGAGTTCGCAGAATTGGTTGCTTTTAAGGTAGATTCTTGTATTCGTGGTCCCGACGCATAAAGCGTGTAGGAGAACTTATGAAATCATTATGCTTTAAAGCCTTACTTCTAAGTTTAGCCCAGCTCACTATTTCTTACGGGGATGCCCGCGCTGCCGGAAACGGCGAGTTGATGGATTATTATTTCGGATTCCTTAAAGACGGAGATCGCGTCTACGTCAAAGCTCCCGTCCAGTTCACTCGTAAAACCGAACACGGTACACTCGTGACCCACACACTGCCTGAGGGTTGGGCGAAGTATGAGGATCATCGTGCAAATCCTTTTGACCCCTTTTCAGTCCGTTATGAGTTCACGCTTGAGGCGGGCGGCGAAACCATCGCCCTTGATTTTGAGGATGCGCCAAAGTTCGTCGGCATACCTCTTTCGACAAAACTTCTAAGAGCTCGTGACGTCTGGAGTTCTGCGAACACTGGAACCGCTCACGCGAGCCTGGTCACTGCAAGCTGTGACAAGCTGGACTCAGGTGAATATGAAGACGACAGAGACTGCCCGGTTCACGTCGGTACGAAAGTCGTTTTGGACCGTGATTACTCCGATATCAAAATATCGAGGAACATGGATCCGCGGGGCCCCGTTGCTGTCGAAAAGGTTATCGGCGCTGGAAGTATCGGAACCGTGACTGACGTACAGACCAGTAAGTGGAGCGATGAAGCGGCTTTTATCAAGGTACGCTTTAGAACCACGAGCGGTGGGACACATGAAGCAAAATTCTACTTACCCCGTGAAAGCGTTGAAGAATCCGAAGTGTTTCGTAATGCCTTCGATTCGCCTCAGTCCGTCGTGTCTCAAGGTGCCGTGACCCACCTCGAAGCTGCAGCGTGGATGGGACGAAGTCGCACAGGCTTGAGCTGGATCAAAAATTAAATATAGAGTGTGTAATTTTTTACACATATTGAAGCCGAGTGAATCTCGATAGAATTACTGAATAGATCACTCGACGCGTACTGTAAAACAATTGGGCATTGTGTCCGCCTTAGTGGCGGTGTTGTCGTCGTGTTTTCCAGTTCAGTTCCTTAAAAAAGACCTCGCCGGCGAGATCGTTGATTCAAACGATGCGTGCACCAAAGGTTTTATCACCAGCGTCTATGCGCACGCTCGCACGCACTGTCTGGGCTGCCATGAAACGCAGTTTCCAAGAATAGCGGCTATCGACTTAACAACCGCTTACAAAGAGGCGCTTTCAGTCGTTGATTTTGCAGACCCTGTTAACTCCATTTTGACTCAGAAAACCACCGACGGTCATTCGAGTAACGCGGCTTCGAACACAGACGGAACGCAGATGAGTGGACTGATTACTCAGTGGGGTAATGACTGCAGTACGCCGCCACCACCACCTCCTCCTCCGCCACCTGTCCCGCCTGTTGCTCCCGTGCTCTCGGCGACCATGAATGATCCGACGATTCCTGGGCAAATCGAGATTTCATGGGTTGCTGATCCGGTTGCCGACAGCTACGCAGTTTTTTCTAATGGTAACTGTAACGGCACGCCCTTTTCTAATAACTTACCGATTCCTGATTCCTCGGGAGTAAGTGCCGTGCTGTTTGATGCCCCTTTGAGTGGAACACTCTATACGTTTTCTGCTCGGGCAAGTAATGCTGTGGGAACGAGCGCCTGTAGCGGACCGGTCCAAGGATCGGCGGTTGCTGTTATCTCCTTACCGGGTGCGCCTTCTCTGACGGCATCCGATAATGACACTTCGATTCCGGGACAGATCAGACTCTCCGTCAATGCGGTGTTTGGTGCGACCGGGTACAAGTACTTTTCGAACGGAACTTGCTCAGGGAATCCTATCTTCTCAACCGCTCAGACCACGGTTCTCTACTCTCCGCCGCAAACCCAAACTCAATACACATTTTCCGCGGTTGCGACCAACTCTTTGGGATCCGGGCCCTGTGGTAATTCTGATACCGGTTCGGCCGCGCCCGTTCCGAGTGGGTACCTGTCCAATCAGGTAACCATTGGTACGGCTCCGACGACGTATAAGATCTACGCTTTCACCTTTCCGGGGATTTCAGGGCTTACTGTGGAGCTCGAAGTGCGTTTACAAAGCGGAGCCACACAGTACGACTTCAAGAGATTGCGAGCGAAACCGGCGTCTGGCGTGCACATTCGGTTGCAGAACGTACAGATGAAGTTGAACAGCGGCTCGTTTGTACCAGCGTTTGCAGAAGTGGATTCACGAGTAGGGGGAGGATCGACACCTATTATTTCCACGCAGCTGCCTAAGATTACTAAAACAGGTACCGGCGACAAACTCACTCTGTGGATCGGCGACTATTCGCTGATCGCGGTTCCGTCTTGTACGAATCTAGCGGGATACACTTCGCTCGTTCGCCCAATCTACAAAAATGCTAATCGATGCTTTAGTTGTCACAGCGATCCTTCGGTTTCAGCAAATGCAGTCAGCAAGTTCATGATGAATGACTCGAATATCGCCGCTGAATGCAAGCGAGCTGTCGAGCATATGAATCAGAGCAATCACGGGCTTTCGGTGCTCTTTGCGTATCCTTATTCGCAGCCTCATCCTCCAGATCCAGCGACAAACCCGCTTAGCGCGCAAGAGGTGCAGAACTATCTGCAGTGGATGAATAGCGAGTGAGTAAGGACAAGTTGGCTCACAGGCTTCCGACCGTGAAGTGATCGACTCGGCGGTACTGCGGACTTTCAGCGCCGTCGTTTGCCGTCGGCGGTTGGAGTACGAGGCGATTCGAAACACTATCGTAGACGAAAATTCTCCACTCAGACCCGCCGCCGGCCGGGTCGGTGCTTCGAACGCGTATTCTACCTGGGACGCCGATGTCCTGCTCGATGGACGAAATCGGATGAGTCATTCCCAGTGAGCGCATATCCAGACTTGGAAGCGCCTCGGTGGGTTCGTCAGGACTGAACCCGAGTCCGGCAAGATGGGTTCCGGAAAACACGAGAGCGAGCTTCGATCCCTGAGTGAGGTCGACCTCAGCGACGCCAACAGCCTTCTGCCAAGCGTTGTCATCCGTGTCGATGATTCCGTCGAACGTTTCCGGTGTTGCTTCCGGCTGGCCATCAGAGTCCAACGTGTAGACAGCGAGAACCTCGTGGGGCCGATATGTGTCACCCAATGAAACAATAACGTGTTGGACCATCGTCGCTTTCAATGCTCCAGTGCGTTCCATGATCGGGCGTTGCAGAAGCATGAGTGCATCAGGATAAGAAGGCGTTTTGTATTCGAGCACCCGTAGGATTTTCCCGCGATTTGTAAGTATGAGCGAGAAACCCTCTTTCGACCGGGCCAGCGTAAGATACTGCTTCCGGCTGAAAAATCTTGCTTTAGGAAGCTCCACAGTTTCGCCGAAAGCAACGAACGGGAACCTGAACTCTCCACCATCTATCTCCCGTGCGGTGCCAGAACCCGTGTGTCTAACGAGCAACACTCTATGATCCAAAGTGACCCGTAACACTCTGTCTTTGCCCACGGGGACGGTGTGAATACCATTCATCACTTGAGAACACATGGTGTTGGGCGATGCTGCGAAGTCCATAGCAGGAGCCCACGAAGCGGATACAAGCAATCCGCCAATGAATCCGGTACTAGCGCGCATGTATGTTGAAATGAAGTTCTTCATCGGAACTGATGGGCTCTATTTTTCCGCTTTCTCAATAAGGCCGCATTTCACTTTCATGGTGGTGATCTCATCTTTGCCCTCACTCTTCGGATTGACCGTAAAAGTCAAAGTAGCGCTATGCTCTAAAGTAACAAAAGCTGTCATGGACACGGACTGCGCCTGATCGTTTGTAGTCGAGACCACAAGTTCTGAATCATTGTAAACAGCGATAAAACCAGGGCCCTGATCCGTAGCCGCTTGTAGACCAAAGGAGCTGCTTTTATTCTGAGCGTCTCTTGTGATCTGTGTTTCCAGGCCCGGACCCGGAACGACTGTTATTTTTGTTTTCCCGGCGACTTCATACTCAGATGTGCACGATACGAACTGATCGGAAGCAAAAGCGGTATATCCACTCAAAAAAACTACAAACATTGCAGATGATTTAACTAGATTCATAAGTGTGTTCCCTTCTCTGGATCGCGCGGAATGCGCGAAACCGCGGTATCGCACTCTGTTGTACGGAGTCAACTGTTCTGTTTCCGCGCTTATAGCCTTATGCGGGATGGTAGGTGTGGACCGCGATTCCGCCTGAAAAAGTCTTTACGGCTACTAGTTTGAGGTCGAGCGGCTTTGTAAGAGAGCTGAAGATCGGCAGCCCAGCGCCTAACGCGATCGGATGGAATGCCAGGTGGTATTCATCGATAAGGCCCGTCGCGATCAAGCTGCGCATGAACCCGGCGCCACCAGCTGCGACAATATGTTTTCCAGGCTCTTGTTTCAGTTGTTTGATCCCTTCAGCGAGATCGCCGTCGAAGACGCGCGCCTCAGCCCAGGAAACAGCTGCGGGCGAGGAAGAAGCGCTGGGCGGTATTTTAAATCCCTTTTGGGTAAACACGGCTTTGGGGATCTCGTTCATGGGAGCGGCAAAAGGTCCCGTCGCAGTCGGCCAGTAAGAGGTCATCACCTCAAACGACTTCCTGCCCATGATAATCAACCCAGCCTCTCGGCTTAACCCAACACTCCAGGCCGTTGACTCCTTGTCGACGGTCTTGAAAATCCAGTCATTCTGGCCATCGACGGTGCTTACGAAACCGTCGATGGACATGGACATCTTTGTAATCAGCTTGCGCATGAGGCCGATACTATTGTGAACCCGAAATGAATTCTAGAATTCATTTCGGGTTCAGAGAGACACTAACTCAATGGACTCGGTTTTTTCTACTCGCAGTCCCGGTACTCGAAGGACATGAAGCCTGTGAACCAATCGATCTTGTAGTACTTGCAATCTCCCTTACACTCTTGCTGACCGCAACCAGTTATTAGCTCACATGGCGGCGCACCTTGCGGGGTTGGGGGTGTGCTCGTTGCACAGCCGCCTTCTGGACCAAAAACACATTCAGTACGAACGGTGACTCCATCGCAAAGCCACGTAGCCTGAGCAGAGGTGCACTCCGACTTGCAGGTGTTTGAATGGGGTTGCCAACCTGGTACCCCTCCTGCCGGGCATCCGCACGAAATCGCTGCCGCTGAGAAGTCATAGGTGTCATTTGATCGGCCTGATGGGCCGCTCGAGTTACTGGCCAATACGTTTAGCCCAGTCATTGACGTTACACATGCGATAAAAACAAAGTATCTAACGGTCTTCACTGATCCTCCCAAAATGGACTTAATTTTCTTAACTTCAACTTTCAATAGAACAGGTAAAGCGGAGAAACAAGCGCTAAAGACAAAGATTCTCTGTTTACGTACCGGCAGATGCATAGTGGAGAACGACCACTCCCGACTTGAGTGCCCGTGATCCTACGAGTCTGAGCTTCAGCTTCTCATCACCATTCTCGAAAAGGCGTCGGCCCTTGCCGACCACCACCGGATGAACCAATAACCAGTACTCGTCGATGAGGCCGTGGCTCATGAATGAACCGGCCAACTTTATTCCGCCGATAAAAAGGTTCTTCCCGTTCGTTTCCTTTAGCTTGGCGACATATTCCAGCGCGCTGGTTCTGACGAGTGTTGTATTGTTCCACTCTGCTTTCTCGAGCGTGCTGGAAAATACAATCTTGGGTATCGCATTGAACTTGTCTGCAAAGCCCAGATCGCTCTTTGAAGATGCCGGGTCTTCATGAGCATGAGGCCAATAGCTTTCCATCATCTGGTAAGTGACACGGCCGAATAATTGGATACCCGTCTCGTCCAACAGATTGCTGAAAAAGTCATGCAGCTCATCGTCGGCAACCCCAACCGTGTGATCGGCATAGCCGTCGAGAGATATGTTGACGGCCATGATGAGTTTTCTCACAGGTATTACCCTCCATCGAGCTGAACCGTAAATTGTATTCACGTACACGCATACCCACGTACACGAAGAGAATCAATGAGAGCTCCAAACAACGACGCAATTCGGAGATCCGGTGCGTGTTCAAAACCAGTTGACACTTGTGCCCGCCGACTGTAACGCCGGACATTGATGAGATTTCTGCGTATTGTTACGTTGTTTCTGGCCATTGCTTTTTCCTATGCTTTTACTTTCTATGGCGACGTATGCGCAAAGGACGAACTTCCCGATTGGGACGAATACCAACCAGAAGGGGATCCTCAGGCGGCTCTTCGATTCGTGAGTAGGGGGCGTCTTAGCGCGAGTGGTTTGATCACTGTGGATCGCTATGAAGTTCTATTGCGCAAAGCTGCTGCAACGAACGATTCTGCGACCCGAGAGCTAGTAATATTAGATGAAGATGGGGCGACGATTGCTGCGGTATCTCGTATCGAGAAGGTCCGCGTTCCAACTGGTAGATATTATCAAGACTATATGGGTTCCTACCAGTTTCGATGGAGACAGGAGTATCGTGAGGAACTCCGTTACAATTGGTACCAGGTTCCATTTAAAATAGGAGATAGTGAGAGATTAATAGATGTAGCTAGGGATCAGAGACCAAGGACACCGGTGCTAGGGTTGGTTCGAAATCAAACCGATAATACAACTCGTTTCGAATTAGCATTTCCAAATTTGCGCCCTTGGGGACAAAACGCAGTTATTCTTAATAGGACGCCCATAACGATGCAACTTCCTATAGGCTTTGTACCGAGTCATATAGTTCCGGTTTCGCATTTTTCAGAACTGCCTCGCACTCGTTTTGGAACGTATTATTTTAAGGTTTCAGCACAGGGCGGAAGTGAAAAAGTACTCGAGATCACCGTAGAGAATCCTACTAGCGCAGATCGGGCCGTTGCAAAGGGAGAGTGGTATGAAGTCCCGAAAACCAACGATCATTGTGGAACATCGTTAGGAGGGTAACTAATAGCCATCAAAGGGGGTCTGTTCATGAAGAATCTAACCATATTCTTATGTTTAATTTGTAGCCTCAGCGTTTCGGATCTGTGCTTCGCAAGTGAGGCCGGCAGCGTCGCTGTGTTCTGCGAAAATCCGAGACCCGGGCAAAACCGATTTGAACTGCTCGATACCGTAATTCTTAAGGCCACAAGTCAGAGAGCCTATCTGGATGACTTCAAAACTTTGATGAGTCGCCTGTCCACCATTGATCCGGTTCGAAAGGAACAGTACGAAGATCGAGGTTCCGCTTTCTTGGGTTCGATCGAATGGTCCGACGTCGAGTTGCCGCTTTTGGCCATTCCCACGACTGAGTTTCTTCCTCCTGGTTGTCGTCTCCGCCAAATCAGCATCCAAACATCACGGGATGGCAAAATAGTGCGACATCAGCTCGATCGCATGGCGTGGGATGCTTTGCCGTCGATTCAACAAAGTGCTGTGGTGGTGCGAGAGCTTGCCACTCGCGAGTCTTTAGAGCGAGGTTTGCCGAATCCCTCTGAAGTCTCGCGGAAATTTCTAAAGGCCCTGCTCACGGGCGTTGACCTTCATGCAGGTTGGGCCGTTTGGTCCACCGGGGTAAGAGGCGTGAAACGGTGGAATGAATTCGTAGCTTCGATCGGTTTGGGACATTCTTATCCCCTCTATTTTATGGTGCATGATCGTTGGCGTCCCGCAGACGCGGAAGGATCAGCTTTTCAGTTTGTTTTAGATACCTCGGATCGCTCGACACCGGTCCAGCTTGAAAAGGGAGTGTCTTTCGAGAGCTTTACGATCAACGGAAAGAAATATGAAAACATGGACGGCCGCTATTCCTGGCGATCGTGGCGTGATGGTCAAACACCAGCATTTAAAGCAGGAGTGTTAGGGCATGATCCGGTTATCTCTTTTCAAACTCAGAAACCTTTTGAGCTGTCTTTGATGGACCAAACGATCCCTCAAGTGGTCGAGTGGCGTCGTGTCCTGAACTCGAGTACTGAGGAAGGGGCCGATGATCACAAAATTTCTATTCATTTTCTTGGAGAGCTAAATTGGAAACTAGGGCCATTCGACGTTCGGCTAAAAGACCAAATGTCTTTTGGTTTTCGCTCCAACCAACCGTGGGATAAAAATAGATACGTTTTTGAACATGGAGTGCTGGCTCAGCCATTTGTGTTCAAGACAGCACGTTTTTCGGTTACGTGTTTAGAGCAAATCGAATTTAATGGTCGTTTTATGTTTTGCTCAAATGTGACTGACTCTTTTGTTCGGGTCGGCAGAGAAACCGTTTCAGTAAAGGCTTTGACCTTTGATAACGAACACGTCTTTTCGTTTGTTCCTTCTGGACGGTAGGAATTAGGCAAGCCGTCCTGAAGACTGTGCGGTAAAGTCCGGTGACGAGCTCATGGCTATACTCTTAGGCGTTCACGAACTTACGCATTCTTTTACTCACAGGCCGCTGTTCAAGGGACTCACATTTTCCTTAGATAGAGGCGAGCGCATTGGATTGATCGGCCCAAATGGCGTCGGCAAATCGACGCTCCTTCGAATTCTATCCGGCCAAATGACCGCCGATTCTGGAACGGTTTCACGACAAAAAGGCTTGATCGTTGGTTATCTCGAGCAGGATCCAAAGTTCAGCACCGAAGCCACAGTTCTTTCAACGGTTCTTGAGGCGTCAAAGAGTCCCGGCGATTGGGAAGAACAACACCGCGCTCTCGAACTGATCTCGCGTTTTGATCTCGATACTCTTGGAGCAGAAGCACCTGTCGGCACGCTTTCTGGAGGTTGGCGCAAGCGCGTGGCTCTTGCTCGCGAGTTCATGAAGAACCCTGACGTCGTGTTGTTGGATGAGCCGACCAACCATCTTGATGTACCAAGTATCATTTGGCTCGAAGGTATTATTCGAGGAACTGCAGCGGCAACTTTGACGGTTACCCACGATCGACTTTTTCTCCAGCGCGTTTCGGAACGTATTATCGAAGTCGACCCACGCTATCCGGAAGGATTGCTCAGTGTGGCGAAAGACTACGCTTCGTTTTTGGAAATCCGTTCTGAAACCCTCGCAGCGCAAACTCGGCGCGAGATTATTCTGCGCAATACCCTACGTCGCGAAACCGAGTGGTTGCGCCGAGGAGCCAAGGCGCGCACGACCAAGCAGGAAGCACGGATTCAGCGAGCGGAGAGTCTTGGTGAGGAGGTTGCGGAACTCAAGATCCGCAATCAGACTAAAACAATCGGCATCGAAGTCACGGGCGTGGGTCGCAGTCCTAAAAAGTTAGTGGAAGCTCAGAATATTTCGAAAACGTATGATGGGCGACCGATTTTTGAAAGATTCAACCTCGTGATTGCTCCCGGGAGTCGCATAGGGCTCGTCGGCACCAACGGTTGCGGGAAGTCGACATTGATCCGTGTTCTACTCGGACATGAGAAGCCCGATACGGGATCTGTTTTTCTGTCGGATCAGCTTTTGGTTTCTTATTTCGATCAGAGCCGCGAAGCATTGGATCAGGACAAGACCGTACTCGAGACGATTTCGCCTTCGGGGCCTTCAGGTGGTGGTCGTCCGAGTGATAACTTTGGAAATATCGTCGACGGTTCGGGGCGATCGGTTCATGTACGAAGTTACCTGGATCGGTTTTTGTTTACCTCGTCTCAGATGGAAATGCGCGTGGGACGACTGTCGGGTGGAGAGCAGTCGAGACTCTTGATTGCACGGTTACTCCTGCGGCCGGCAAATCTTTTGATTTTAGATGAACCCACTAATGATCTCGACGCCGCGACACTGGATGTTTTAGCTGAGTGTCTGGACGATTTTACGGAACGTCAGAAGGGAGCATTGATTCTTGTCACGCACGATCGATACTTTCTGGATCAAGCGACCGACACCATTCTGGCCTTTCCGCCTCCGGGCCGCGGAACCGAGATCGCGAGCTTGGTTGGACTTCAGCAGTGGGAGTCGTGGTACAGGGGAAAGCAGAGCGGCCCGTCGCCGCAGGGGACGCCTCCAGCGTCATTGACTCCTTCGGCTCTCTTAAAAAAAGCAAAACCAAAAGGCAAATTGAGCTTTAAGGAACAGCAAGAACTCAAAGATATGGAGTCTAAGATTGCTGATGCTGAAAGTCGCCTGAGACACCTCAATCAGGAAATCGCCGATCCTAAGACTGCCGGCAGTTACCAGAAGCTTGCCGAAAAAACCAAGAAGATCTCAGAAACTCAAGCCGAAATCGCACGTCTCTACAATCGCTGGGTGGAACTTGAGGCAATGAAATAAGTTTGCTCGACTAGGATCAAATACTGTCTCAAATACTTTCTCAGATACTTTCTTTGATGCCTAAGTAAGCTTTCACCGCATTCTCGGGAAAACGTGCGGGTTTCTTGGTGTTCAAATCCACCAGGAAGTAAATTCCTGACCCCGACGCATAGAGAACCTCGTCGGTCGGACTGATAAACCGGAAACAGACTTTCGCCATGGGGCCTTTGATTTCTTCGATCCAAGTCTCAATGCTGAATTTCGATCCGTAGTAAATCGGCTTCTCGTATTCGATCGCAAGCGACCGGAGAACAAATGTCTGCCCTCGAGCGGTGTAGTCTTCCATGGGGGTGTGGTAGCAGCGTCTCATCTGGTCCACGCGCGCTTCGCCGATCAGATCGAGATATTGGCGCGAGTTCAAAATGCCTTGCAGGTCAAAATCAGAAAAGCGGGGGTCGACTTCAGTTCGATATTTTGGAGACGGCATAATCATTTCCTCAGCTCTTGTTTAGTGATTGAGCGGGACCCTAACGATTAAAAGAGCGTGCGTCAATATTATTAACACAAAAGATAAAAACATTTGTATTAACTGATAATAAACGATATCTCAGTGCTTATGCCAGAGTCTCACCAACCCCCTGTTGACCCTCTTTATTTGCGATTATTCGAACTGCCTCAGCGCAAGGGCGATTTGAAGAAATTTGAAATGATGGAGGCTTTCATGAAGTCGGTAGCCCTTCGCGGCCTCGAAAGCACGACCTTTAAGGCGCTGGGCGCTGATCTCAAGACCAATCACTCTCATCTATTTTATTACTTCGCTTCTAAAGAAGAATTGTTTGAGGCCTGTCTCCGATGGGTGCATGGAAAAATACAAGATCGTATTGTGAGTGAGTTATCAGCACATTCAGATCATTCGATAAAAGTAAGAATTCAGGCTTATATTTCGGCAATCTTTGATTGTCTGCAAGAGAACCCTCACTTTGCCTCGACGATCGTCGTATCGATGCACTACGCGCATTATGACGACAAGTATGCGCAGTTCTATAACCGGCTACGCGATGGTGCTCGAAACCGCATCGCGGAGATACTTGCCCCTTGTCGACTTTCCGAAGAAAAGCGCCGGTCCATCGCTCATAGTCTTTTCATGCTCATTATCGGAAACATCATCGGGCAGGTCTGTGAAAAACCGCGTGAACCGATCGCTAAACTTAAAAAGAGGTTGATTCAATCCGCGCTGAAGCTTGCTGAAAGCTGACAGACTTCCTCTTTATGATTGGAGCCGTAACTCGGAACGCCTAGGTTGTGACCGAACAAACCCTATTTCACTTTTTCTTTTCCGTGCTTGAAATCTCATCGCACGTTCTAAAAACAGGAGCATCGATGCACCGATATGTTTTGCCTTCGCACTCTACAGTCCAGGATCGATGAACCGGCGAAACACTGTCTTCCTTGTAATGCATCTTATCCTCCGGACATCCCGTCCGTTCAGCAAGCTTGGTGCGAGTGCTGGCGCAGCCCGAATAAATAAAAAGTATCAGGATTGATAAAGACGCTATTTTTAACGACATGGTTGCGACCTTAGTCGAAGCTAAATGCAGAATCAAGAAATGGAAGTGGCCCTTTTTGCGAGCCGCCGCGTCGATTGCACTTAATCTTTCGGAGGGCAATGCTAAGTGGTCGGTCAAAGAGAAGAAGCGCTTCTGCCAGACAATACTCCGTCTTCTGCACAATCCTAGTGACGAAGTCGATAAGCTTTTGGATCAGCTAGGGGTGTGCATCTTTCGGTTGCTGCGGTCTGAGAACCAGAACTTGGAGATGGCGTCTTGTGACATCGCAAAACTTTGAACAAGAGGACGCACTATGGATCTTCGACCCAAGAATCTCATTATTTTTGATGAGAACACTGAACCGGGAAAGCGAGTCTATTGGCAAAAGCTGCGTGAAGTATTTGATACGTCGTGGGGATTTTTGATGGCTGGGAAATTAGATTAAATTACAAAAAGATCCGATAATCGACCTTGAGCGTATGAGCAAGCCTTTTGGCCATTTGCTTTCCAATAGACCGCTTACCGTTCTCCATCTTTGAGAGATCTGCTTGGGCGATTCTAAGTTTCTCAGCCAATTCTACCTGGCTCAATCCTTCTTTTAGACGAGCACCCTGAAGCGCGGCTCCTGCCCTTCCAAACTTTGCGTCCAGTTCCTTAAAAACTTCATCGGCAGGGATAGTATCCGAATCAGCGGTAGTCTTTCCTTCTACCTGAAATTCGTTGAGAAGAAGTAGGAAGCCCTTTGCTTTTTCACGAGGTACACGGAACCTAGTTTCCACACCATCGCGAATAAGAATCTCCACTTGTGCTCCGCCCTTAATACGGGGCCTTTTCATGGGTGCCGACATAATAAACCTCCACAATTTTAATTTCCTTTCCGACCACTTCCCAACAGGCAACATAACCTGGAACTGCTTATGCGCCTTCTTGGTGAAATTTACAGTCCAACTCATCTAACCTCTAAGTATATAGCGTTTTTAGTCATATGGCAAATAATACCATATTTACTATTTAAGCTCATCCTTGGCTTTTTTGTGCTTAGAAAAGGCCTTCTTTGCTGTCGCCAAGAATTTACCAGAAGCTAGGGCGCTTCGTATCTTTTTGTAGTATTATGTATACATAATGCTACGGAGGAAAAATCATGGGTCAACCTAGAACCTTTCGTTTTGAAGATGAGCTTGAGGCTAAGATCGAGGCGTATTTGAAAAAAAATCCTGACATCAAACTTGCAAAGCTTGTGAACCTCGCAGTGAAAAAATTTATTGAGCAACCACAATCTATTGAACTCGTTCCGATAAACCCAAAAGAGTGGGAAGCTACAGCAAAAGAAGCTTTCAAAAAACACAAGAAGGCAATGAATGAACTCAAGTGAAATCCTTGAATTTAAAGATATTTTTGAGGAATGCTGCAATATGTGGTGTGTTGCACATTATTGTGATATAAAACACATATGAAGGCGGTTCTTCTTTTTGGAAGCCGTCGGTTATTTGAAACGGTAACAGGCAAAACAGTAGTCATGGAAATGGATCTTTACGAACTGCCCGATGCTACACCTGATGACGAGCTTTCCGCGCGGTACAAATTTAGTTGGATCGCTTTCGATCAAGCGGCACCAAATACGCGTGTGCTATTCGATTGTCATGCTTCTAAGGGAATGCACTTTCATATTGATGACGATAGAGAAGGGCAGCCGTTTGACTGCGCTTCAATTAATGATGGAGGTGGCGACTCATGAAAACTTTCACGTTCCGGTATAATCCAAAATCAACCCCGAAAAATATGTTTTCGAGACTTGAGAAGGCAGCTAAGTCTCATGTTGCTGATATTGAAAAAGATGAGGCATTGTCCAACTCAATCAATGCGATGCTTTCAACGATGACTGCAGGACGCATCCAACTGTTTTATGCCATTGCGGACCAAAAGCCAGAATCCATTTACAACCTGGCTCAGATTCTTGAGCGCGACCACGCAAACGTCATTCGCGATGTGAAAATCCTTGAAGGACTGGGCTTGGTCCGACTTGACGCTAAAAAAGATGGAGAGCGCGAACGTCTGCGCCCGGTCGCGCTTTATGATCGACTCATCTTTGATTTTGGAAAGGCCTCGGTCATCCCACCTCGGAAAAAAACAGCGATGAGTGGATAACCGTGTAAATCCGTGCCCAGGAGAATGCCATGAAGGGAAGTAAGGTCGTTCAATTAAGAATTCAGCTCGTCGAAACAGAGCCTTTGGTGTGGCGAAGAGTTCTTGTTCCCCTTGATTTCAAGCTTTCGAAATTGCATGAGCTTATCCAAGTCGTGATGGGATGGAATGCGAGTCACCTTTATGAGTTCCGGTTTGGTGCAGACCAGTTCGGGCCGGAGGGGAATAAATCTGACAAATCCATAAAGCTGACGGATTTGATTAAAGATGAATGCCAGAAGTTTTCATACATTTATGATTTTGGAGATCATTGGGAGCACGAGATTATTGTCGAAAAAATTTCAAACGCCGATCTGGGATTTCGATATCCCATCTGCACCGGCGGAGAAAGCGCTTGTCCACCGGATGATTGCGGCGGGATTCCGGGATACAATGAATTGAAAGAAAAAATCGCGCGAGACCCCAGAGACAAAGAACGTATTGAAACGATGAGATGGTTAGGCGGATTCTTCGATCCGAATGCTTTCGATCCCAATCAGGTGAATCGTAACTTTCTATGGCACTGGGATTGGAAGTAAGTTTACGTGTTCTATCTTTGTATACAATTCGTAGGAAGGAACATCCCGCAACAAAATTATTTCTGAGACCTAGTCGGATCTTATGCAGGAGTTGAATTAAAGCAACTTGTAGTTCGAGGATTGCAAATGTTTCTCCTCCTTTCAGAGAGAAGTGTTCTTCCAAGCAGGTGGACGATGTTCGGAGCAAAGCCACCGTTGCCGGAGTTGGGTCTGCGGAAGTTGTAGTGCCAGATCGCAGAGCCTAATCGGGGACGTGCTTGCTCCTCGCTCTGATACTCGCCTTCGAGATTTATTTCCTCCCACTTCAGCGTGCCGATCGTATGTTCGGTCCTGGCATTGCCCGTGGGCCTGTTCACACCTGAGAGCCAGAGATCCAAGCCCTGCACTTCGATATTGGCTTTCGTGAAGGCAGCGCAGTTGGCAGAGCCATGGTCAGCAACGATCCTGGGCTTCATCGCACCTTCCGGGAGCTGATCGATGCCCTCGACTGATACAGCCTCCGTCACGCAGGCGACAACCTCGAAGCGAGTGATCTGTGGAAAGAGTCCCCAACGATCGGTTTCGACATTACTAAAAACAATATCGCTCAGAAGTAATGTTTATTTTTCTTTATGTAAAATATATTTTACATTTAGTAATATCCACATTACTTTAAGAGTAAGGTAAGCAATGAAAACAACAAAGACCATCTCCAAGTTTCGAATTGTAAGCCGACTGCACGTGCTTAGAGCTGAACACCGACTCACGCAGGAACAGTTAGCCCAAGCAGTAGGGGTTACGAGAGCGACGATTGTTGCTGTCGAAGGGGGCGACTACAATCCGTCCCTCGAACTCGCATTTAAAATCGCCAAAGTTTTTCAGACCGATATTCAAAATATTTTTTCCACGGAGGATAAAAAATGAAAACGATTGATAAATTGGTACTCAAAGTATTCCTGTACGGCCTTCCGATCGCGATTTTAATGGCTCTCGGCGCCAGTTTTTTTAACGCCGAAACAATTGGGAGTCAGCCAGGTTATTTGCAGGCTCTTTATAACTTTTCCGGGTTGGTTTTTGGTCTGTGGATGAGTTTTTCGCTCTATCTCAGCGGGAGACTCATTTTTTCAAAGGTGTTTAGAGAAACCGTGCTGACCAAGCTCACTTTCTTCAAAGAACAAGATGAGCGAGAAGTCCTTCTCAGCGCGAGGGCTACAAAAACCAGTTTCCTCACAACGTTGGCGATCTTAATTTGCCTTCTTTGCCTCTCTATTTTTCAAGTTTCGATCGACAGACTTCCTCCGGATAAAGCAATCGACGGAAAGACGGGAACTATCTCGCTAGGGGTTTCATTGAGTCTTAGCGATCCAGGTAAAGCAGAAAAGGAAATGGTGTCAGGAGATTCGTCTCAGAATTACTTTGTTTATTCCGGCGTACCCGTCTCCAAGACAGCCATTATTCTGTTTTTGATTCTGTGGCAGATCGTTTCTTACAACTTCACGATTAGGGCCGTAACTCGGAATACCTAGGAACCGGACTTACAAACGCAAGAACGGAAGGCTTCAACAATAAGGCAAAGGTTGTGAAAGGAATGGGTTACGGATATAGAAGCTTCCAAAATTATAGGCTTCGAGTCTTAAGTGCTTGTGTTTAAAAGAATTTGGACGAAGACCCACCTTCAACCGAGAAGAACCGAGAAATGGCGTCCCCTGCGTTCCTAACGTAGAACCCATTCACTTCAATCCCAATTTCGCTTTAATCCACTCAAGCTGTTTTACTGTTTCAATGTCGTGTGGCCGTTTCATGAACATCTTAGCGGTTATCAAATCATTGATGGAAATTACCAAACATTTTCTTCCAAAAACCGTTACTTCGATGGCATTCTTTGAAACCCGTTCAAAATCCCCAACACCACCGACCGAACTGAGAAAGTCGATTTGACCAAGGTCAGTACTCACGTAAAGATTATTAATACCCTCAATATTTTCGGGAAACTTCGATAAAGACAGCTTTTGCGGCGTCATCCGATGCACTGGATGGTAGGGAGCGAGCAAATTCCAAAGCAGGGAATTTTGCTATCGGCAAGCAGACATAACAAATCCTTAAGCGTCTTTTCAGCTGGCATCGTCCCTTACCGGCTGCGGTTCGTTTATATTTTTGTACAGTTCTTTTCCCGCTCTTTGGAATTCGCGAGCCACTTCGAGAGCGGAATCGTGGGCTAAAAGCCTCTGATCCACAGTTTTTTCCATGTTGTTTTCCAGGAGGCTCTCGTCAAAGTCGGAATCGAAAACCGTATCGCTGTGCATTTTTTCAAAACATAAATTGACGGTTCGAGTTTGAGCTATCGTCCTGTGAACAACACCTACAGGCACCGTCAGTGTATCCCCAGATTTTAATTTTACAGTCGGCCGGTCACGAAACTCAATGGTAAGCTCGCCTTCTAGTACGACAAAAAGCTCATCGGAATTTGAATGATGATGCCAGTTGTAGCCCCCTTGATGAACCGCCAAGCGCAAACAACTGTCGTTCACTTCTCCAACAATGAAATTTTCACGAGGAGTCTTTACAGCATCGCTCAATGTCTTAAGGTTTTTAATTTGGGGAGTCATCGGCATCCCTTTTTTGAAAAAAACCGACAGCTAGTGTTCTACGTCAGAGAAATTGGCGTCTTTCCCTAAAATGAACCGTATCAAGAGGTTAGCTATCGCTAGAAGCAAAGTGAAGCAAATGCCCCTCTTGATCCTGTGATCATCAGGTGACAAACAAGGAGGACGCCATGAACCCAATAAATTACAATGTCGCACCCAATATCAACGTGAATATTCCACAAGACCTACCGTTCTACAAGGTCTTAGGCCTGCTCGAAAAGAAGAAGGGACTTACCGAGCGCGAAGTAATCGAACGCCTGGAAGTGCCGCGCAGTACCTATAGAAGTTGGAAAGACGGCACCTGCGAACCGAGCCGTCGTACTCAGTGGCGGAAGCTTAGTCAGGTCTTTGGAATTAACACTGA
This sequence comes from uncultured Oligoflexia bacterium, assembly GCA_964549505.1. Taxonomy (GTDB): domain Bacteria; phylum Bdellovibrionota; class UBA1018; order UBA1018; family CAZJVD01; genus CAZJVD01. The sequence continues at coordinate 157,214 of CAZJVD010000002.1, read as the reverse complement.
GATTCTCATCTTTGAAGGAAGGACGAAAATGGGAATACTCAAAACAGCGATTGATATTTTACTGATAGTTTTAGGTTTAGCGGTTGCTGCGGATTCGACCTCCTTTCTGATGAAGTATGTAACAAATCACGCCATTAAAGAGGCGCACCCACAAAATTACATTTCGCTGAAGCAATGGACCCGGGCTCTCGTTACGGGCAGGATGTAATGCGAGTTAGACAGCGCCTTCGAGAAATTGGATTCACGAAGAAACTCTCTTATAAAACCGATCAAGATACCGAAGCTGGAATTTATTCTGATAACTCGCAGCAACCCATCTCAATGTATTACGATTGAACGGCCCCAGTAAGTATTTGATTTTATAAGTATTTTTAGTTTATTTTAGAATCTAAAAAGCATGATAACATTGCCTTTAATTACTTAAAATAAACTATCATTGCTTTTAGTTTGTTTTAAGTCTAAAATAGAATGAATGACTGGCCAATTAGGTACTAAAATAAACAAAATCCTCAAGATATGGCCACCGGGTACAGTGGCCGCTACTTCTTGGCTCGAGTCTCATGGTGTTTATCATCAGCTTGCAAGTGATTATCAACGATCGGCTTGGATCAAACGGATTGGTCACGGGGCCTTTATCCGAGACGGCGATCAGGTGGAATGGCAAGGGGCTCTTTACGCCATCCAGAAACATTTAAAACTCCCCGTTCATGCTGCCGCTAAAACAGCCCTCGAACTCCAGGGCATTACTCATTTTGTATCAAGCGGTCCCGACAAAACCGTTCATCTCTTCGGCACACCTCGCACTAAACTTCCCATATGGTTTAAAAAGCAGAATTGGAAAGCCGATATTCGTTTCACTGCCACTCTTCTTTTTTCTGGTAACGGCGATTTGGGATGCATAGAAAAAAACATCGGCGGATTCTCAATTCGTATTTCCTCGCGCGAACGTGCGGCACTGGAGCTTTTGCATTTGATTCCTCATGAACAACAGTTTGATGAGGCTTGTCTTCTTTTTGAGAGCCTACGCACTCTGCGACCAGAACTTGTTCAAAAACTTTTAGAAAACTGCCGCTCCATTAAAGCAAAACGTCTTTTTCTCCACTTTGCCGATTCGACTAATCAAGAATGGTTAAAAGAATTGAACCTTTCTAAAGTGAATCTCGGCAAAGGGAAGCGAGTGATTGCAGAAGGTGGCGTTTTTATCCCAAAATACGACATATCCGTTCCGAAAATATCGCAAGGAGTGGAATCAGAGGAGCTTGAAGGACCATGAGCGCGAAATTCGAAGACCACCCCTATTTCAAACAGGCAAGTCTCATGCTTGAGTCGCTTCCTGCCGTCGCTCAAGAAAAATGTTTTGCCCTAAAAGGCGGAACGGCGATTAATTTTTTTGTGCGCGACATGCCGCGATTGTCGGTGGACATTGACCTGACTTATCTTCCCATCGAGAACCGGGCAACATCGTTGAGTCATATTACCGATGCGCTCAAACGAATTTCTGAACGCATTCAAAAGGCACTCCCGGATGCAACCATCCAAGAAGGGCTCATCAAAAATACTAAAATCGTAAATAAACTTTATGTGAACAATTCCGAAACTCAAATCATCATTGAGCCGAATCTGACATTACGCGGGGCTGTCTTCTCCACAGATTTCCGTCGTGTTTCTCCTCAAGTATCCAGTCACTTTGGAGCCACTCTCTCTATCGCAGTAGCTTCTCATCCGGATCTCTACGGAGGAAAAATCTGTGCGGCCTTGGACCGTCAGCATCCTCGTGATCTTTATGACGTAAAGATCCTACTTGAAAATGAAGGGGTCACCGATGAGATTCGCAAGGGTTTCGTTGTCTATCTCGCAGGACACGACGAAACCATGAGCCAACTTCTTGAGCCCCCGCGCAAAGACATTCATGACATTTACACAAAACAGTTTGTCGGAATGGCCTTAAAGCCCATGACATTTGAAATCCTTCTTGAAACACGCGAAGAACTCATCACGACACTTAAAAAATCACTCACTCAAGATGAGCGGCGGTTCTTACTCTCACTCAAATCCGGCGAACCAAAATGGGAACTTATGCAGCTGCCGGGCCTCGAAACTCTTCCGGCAATTCAGTGGAAACTTGCAAATATTAAAAAAATGAAACCTGAGCATCACCGTAAATTAGTGAATCGCCTAAAAGCGATTCTGGAACTTTAATTCGATAAGAACCTGTTCCTACGGGGAGAGAGAAGTCAGCCAGAATGGAGCAATTCGTTTGTCATCAAGTTCGTTCATGATTTTTTTGTTCAGGGTTGCCTGAAGTGGAACTGCTTCACGGACTTCAAAGACATTCTTGTCGATCTCATAAATCCATAGACGTAGCACTTTGGGATTACTCTTAAAAACAACCAACGCGAAAAATCCACCAAAATCAGTCGGCTCAGCTTCCAAAAGTAAGAAGGGTTTTTTGAAGATAGAAGTGTATTGCCTCACTCCTTTAAAAGGTTCCGTGATTCGAAGGTAGTTTCGCCGTGGTTTGAGTATTGCGCCCAGGCCTTGTTGAATGGCCGGGGCTTCGGAAGAATTTTTCCATCGAGTTAGGTTTTCAATTTGAAGTGAAATCGGTTTCTCAAAATTTGCCCCATAGAGGAAGACCGGGAAACCAAATGTCAGTAAGCAAACTGAAACTAATTTCTTGAAAATTTTCATGCTTATTTGTCTTCGATAAAAATATGGTTGCCGTCTAATGTTATCCAGTGTCCTCCTACTGGAAGTTTTCTAATCTTTCTCGGTTTTCCTGATTTTACCATTTTATCGGCTTTAGATTTTTTCGAAAATTCGGCGTCATACTCCAGAACTTTATCCACATATTCCTGAATTTCTTTTGATTTGTCTGAGGTGGCACCAGCAGTTTCGAGATATTCTTTGACATCATTCCATATCGCTGGATCTTTTCCATCCTCTTTCGCTAACTTTTGGGCCTTGGCTATCCTTCCTTCGCCAGCATTGAATGCCGCTATTGCAAATTTCTTTCGTTCAACAGGAGCTTCTATTGGACTCGTCGAAAGTGTTTCAGAAAGAGTGGTCTTTTTGCTAAAGGCCTTATCTTGCATCTTTAGATATTTTGCTGAAGCCGCAGACGCATTATCTACGTCAAATCTCTCATCATTTTTCTCGCTTACGGTGAGTCCCATTCTTTTAGCGGTTTTCCGCTCCAATTGGAAATCCCCTGCTGCCCCGGACATTCCGCGCTGTCTTCGATTTTTTCCGAAACTACTCTCTTGCCCATAAATTGCCTCTTGCTCGGTTCCCGCTACCCTTCGCGCGAGGTAGTAGTAAGTTCGGTCTTTGTACTTTGTTCGGCGTAAATACATCTAGGACAGGATCTTTTCACGGCGTCCTGGAATTTCGTAATGAATGACGAAACATAGGCAGCACTTTTTCACTGAGTGAAAAAAATCCGTCCTAGACGGATGAAGCAAGGATGAAGCAGAGATGAAGCAAACGAGTGTGACAAACGGTGATCTGGCGTGACGGGGACAAGTGGTCGCTTCCGCAACCTATTGAGATTTAAGACTTTGAATTTTGACGAGATTTCGTTTTTTCGGCAAAAAGCTAATTTTCGACTTGATAAAATTGACTACTTGCTAACGTCAAATCATTGACTCTGAATTGGACGTATCAGAGCGTATATTGAACCCGTGAATCTACATGATTACTTTTTATCGTTTAAAAAACGATTCGAATTATTTTTTCCTTTAAATTCAAGCATATGTCTATTTTTTCCGAAGAATTGAGCATGGGGAACTCCAGTATGCGTACTATTGTATTTTCACAACTCAAGAGCGTTTTATATTTCACCTGTCTTTGCTCATTTTCTTCTTTGGTCCCCCTGCAAGTTTTCGCGTCAGAAGGCAATTCGATATTAATTAAAAACTATGAAAATAAACTCAAAGATAATCCATCGGATGTGGAAACTCTTCTCAAAATAGGCATTGTTTACTCCGAAAAAAATGAGCTCACAAAAGCATACGATTACCTTGGGCGTGCCCGTCGATTGGCTCCTCAAAATCAAAATGTCTCAAAAGAATACGCGTATGTCGCTTTAAGGATCGATAAAGGAAAAGAAGCAAAAGATATCTATACTGCACTTGCCGCTCAAGGCGATGATGATGTTGTCCTATTCAATTTGGGAACAATTGCTCTTTCTGAAAAAAAATCTGATGAAGCACTAAGATACTTTCGCCGTGCGGTCACTTCAAATCCAGCAAATATTTCTGCACTTTTTGCCGCTGGGGAAGTCTTATATAAAAACAATCAGTACAAAGAGGCCGAAGTATTTTTTAATAAAGTCCTCAAAATTAACCGCAACGCTGTTCTTGCACACTTAAGAATTGCGCAAATGTTTCAGAAACTTGATCAAAAAGAAAATGCTATAAAAAGTTACAAAGCACTTATTGCAGTTGCCTCCAATGACATGACTACATGGGGACCGCAGATTGAATACGCCAAGAATCAGGTCGCCATTGTTTCAGTTCAAAGGAGTAAATAGTGATTGCACTGAAGCGCAGAAAGTTAAGCAGCATTTGCATAATCTCTTTTGGACTTCTATTCTCAACTCTTAGCTTTGGACAAGACACCAGCAAAAGCGATGCTTTAGAAAAAGAATTAGAGGTCATTTTCCGACAAAATGGATTCAACCCCAAAGGCTGGCTAAGCGGCATTATGCCCGATCTATTCAATGGCCCTAACGAAGAACAAAAGTTAGTGACGCTTGAGAGACTAAAAGCAGCATTCAGTAAAACAAAAAAAATCCGAAGCTTCGAAAATATCGAACTCCTCTTTATCAATACAAGAGGTAGTCCTACTGAGTCTAAATCGGAAAAAGATGGAACTGTCAGTCTGTTTGTACCCGTAAATGCTCCAGCAGAAATGTTGATTGGCTTGCTCTCATCAGATCCAAAGTCTGAACCTGAATATCAAAAATTCTTGGTGGAGCAGGAGAAACGCGTCTCGGAAGCACTCAAAAATGAATATGGACGATGGTATCCCTACCTTCAAGCCGGGAAAGAGATTGGATGCGGACAGAATCTTGCTTCAGTTACGACCTCTGGCGCTCAGTCTGCCCTCGGTAAAGCCGGAAAGTCACTTGGTTTGTCCGCAAATATCACAGTCGATCGAGTGTCTTATAACAAGGGCGATGTTAACGACAAAGGAGAATACAGCGAATATCTCTATGTCTATTTGAAGTCTCCGCCGCCAAAACAGGTCCAAATAAAAAAAGAATACGCTGCGAGCGGTTTAACAAGAATTTCAATTGAAGTTGGTTCGCCGCAAAAACCAGACTCTTGGTGGAGTAATTTGCTCGCTGACATGTTCCTTACCCCTAATTGCGTGTATGACTGGGGTAGAGTTTGGACATATACGAAGGACGGAAATGCTGAGAAAAAAGTTACCTTAGATTTTAACGGAAATGAATCTAAGCTTTACTACGAAAACAGAGACGCCTTTCCTCTGAGAACGATTTATAGCAGTTGCAGAATCCAGGATTATACATCTGACAGCATCGACGAAGTGGTTAAGCAAGCGGAACGCATTGACCGAGTACTTGTAACTATTTTGGATAGCGGAGTGGATTACAACCATCCGGGAGTTGCTTACAAGGTAGCAAGAAATCCAAATGGAAGCCCTAAGGGTTGGGATTATCAAGACAACGATGATCTGCCCTATGACAATGAATTTTCGATCATGGGTAAACTCTTTAATAGTCGAAATCACGGAACTCATGTGGCAGGAATCGCGTCGAAAGGCTCTGACGACATCGCGATCTTGCCAATCCGATATCCGAAAAGCAGCACAGATAAATTCGTTGATGCTGTCAATCTTGCTCATCAGGAAGGGTCGCGGGTTGTAAACATTAGTTTAGGATCAGAAGACATAAAGTATTGGGAGCCTCTAAAAAAAGCCATGCAGGACCACCCAGATATGTTGTTCGTGATCGCAGCGGGCAATGACGAAAAAGGCAAAGGCGAAGGAAATATTGATCAGTTTCCAAAATATCCAGCGGCATTTGATCTTCCGAACATGATTGTAGTTGCGGCAGTAGATGAAACAGGTAAATCTTTGGCTGATTTTTCCAACTATGGTGCGCAAAAAGTTCACGTTGCTGCACCGGGAGTAAGCGTTATGTCCTTTCTGCCAGAGGGACAGACTGGCAAGCTTTCTGGTACGTCGATGGCTACTCCATTTGTCACAAACCTAGCGGTAAAGATATTAACAGTAAATCCGAAGCTGTCGGTTAAGCAGATCAGAGAAATCATCTTCAAGTCAATCGATCCGATACCGGCTCTTAAGGACAAAGTGATGTACGGCGGCGTAATAAACGAGAAGAATGCCTTAGCAATGGCGAAAGATTACAAATAATTTTCCACTGACGTGGGAACAGTCCTAATACTCTCTGACCTATTCTTACGGATTGCTTCAAATACTTTTTTCAAACTAAGCTCGCGCCGCTTCAAATTAGCCAGTACCGTCTGTACACCCCAACTCAGATCTCCATTCGGGCGAGCCTGCTTATCGAGGATGGTTTTGGTGATGGCTCCGTATTTGACGTAGATCGCACGCAACTCGGCCAGGCACTTATCGAGGTCAAAATTCTTTCCATATTCAGAAAGCCTTGAGGCAGTGACTTGTTTCTCTGTCCCAAGGCTTTTTTGCGTTGAAGCTTCTGAGCCACCCAAAAGCGTAAGAAGCCATCGAGTGATGAGCTGAAGTTCTTGATTGGGTGTTGGATTGGTTAACGAACCGAGAGTGGCCAGACGATCTTCCTGATTTGAACCTGCCTGTTTCCTGGTGAGGTAATAATAGATGCGATCCTTGTATTTGATTCTTCTCAAGTACATGAGTGGGAGTCTAACGATGTCCCGTAGAATGACGAGTGATAGACGATATCTTGTCCCAGGTTATCTCTAGGACGACGGCTTTTCACGACGCCAGAAGGTGGAAGATTTTCTTTTGGGAAATGCCCTTCTGGTGTCAGGACATCGGCCTTTCACAATGTCCTAGAAAAATTGAATGATGAGAAATGCTTAGCAATGAACTTTTCCCCAAGGGAAAAAAATCCGTCCTAGCCGGATGAAGCAACGATGAAGCAGAGATGAAGCAAACGAATGTGACAAACGGTGACTTCACGTGACAGGGGCAAGGGGTCGCTTCCGCAACCTATTGAGATTTAAGCTTTTGAATTTTGACGAGATTTCGTCTTTTCGACAAAAAACCAATTTTCCACTTGATAAAATTGGCGTCCCCACGGGGATTCGAACCCCGGTCGTCGCCGTGAAAAGGCGATGTCCTAGGCCTCTAGACGATGGGGACACCTTTACGAGATTTATTATTCCTAATTCAAAGACGGCTGCGTTGTCTATGAAAACTTGACAGGACTGCCCATGGAAGTGCGAGCCGAGCCTGTCCCCGAGTTAGATACCGTCGAACACGAAACGGAACGTACCCAAGAGGTTGAACGACGCTAGACCGTTAGCCTGTGGGATGAAGCTATAGTTCCCTTCGACCCCCAGGATGAACCGGTCGTCTTCGTTCAAAGGCATTTCAAATCCGGCTGACGGTGCGACCGCAAAGTCGGTATCGGAATCGTTGTAACCGCCAATGCGATCCGACTGAACGATCCCAACTCCCAGCTTTCCGCCCATGAAGAATCCGCTGCCAACGCGATCAGGGTAGAAGTGTGCTTCTCCCATGAGGAAGTTTGCGTAGCTGTCAGCGATCGGAGTCGAGATCACACGGTAACGATCGTAGTAAGCGCCGATCAGAATCTGTGGGTCGATCTGAATGCCCGCGCGTGCTCCGTACGAAAACTGTGTGCCACGACCTTCGTTCAAGAAGCTCGCGCCCAGCAATGACCCGATATAGAATGGCTGAGTGGTTGGCGTCTCTTCTGCCCAGGCCATGGGTGCGAACAAGAAAGTTACAGCGAGAAAAATTCTTTTCATCATGATTGTACTCCTTACGATCGTCACAGCGCGCGAGAGCTGTCTTGGCTTTTTCCGTCTTCCATTTTACGGAAGTCTTTCAGGTTAATGCAGATCTGTTGTGCGGAAGTATCGACTGTGGCCGAAGAAGCGCGTGAGCGTGTCGCCGCACTCGAGCTGGCACAAAGGCTACCGCTCAAGCTGTTACTGCCTAACTCAACGGGACCGGACACTTTAACCGGTGGCTCATCGGTTTCGGTGGGTGCGGTCTCAGGATCAGCGTCTGTCTTTTCGGCTTTCTCGGCTTCAGCTTTCTCAGCCTCAGGCTTTTCAGTTTCAGCCTTTTCGACCTTGGGTTCATCGTTCTTGGGTGCGACGGGCTCGTCACCTTTCGGCTTGGATGCGTCGCTCTTCGCTGGCGGCGTATCGGAGGAATCCGTCGGCTTTTTCTGAGAACGTTTCCACTCGGTGTACGCTAGGTAATCGCTACCTTCTGAAACAAGAATCACGTTTGTGACGACGTTCGGACGGCTGATTTCGAGCGTTCCTTCGAACTCGTTGTACGCCGTTTCTTTAATCTCAATGGTGCCTGGACGCTGTTGTGTCACGCCACCTTCGGTAACAACGACCGTACCCGAATAGACTCCGGTCTTACTTTCGCTGCAACCTGCGATTGATAATAAAATGATAGAAAATGCTGCGAATTGCAGCTTCCTCGAAAACAAACTCATACATCTACCTCTCTCTGCCAGCATTCCCGCCCTGAAGTCCCAACGTCCCAACTATGCGAGCAAGTTCCCCATTAGAGTGTTTTTTGAAAAAACACAAACACAATTTAATAAATAATAGAAGTTTGGTTATGTTTTTTCGGATATACCCCAGGACATTTCCCGACATTTTCCGATATTTTGAACGATCCGTGGAAGGGTCTGGACGGGGGGTCCAACGCTCTGAGACGAAGATGTCACGGATCGTGTCACTCCTGGCGGAACTGTGGTAATACCGGCGGTCGAAGAATGAGACTGTGTGGGTTTCTTCCTTTATTTCTGCTGGCTTCGATCGTGCCGGTCTATGCAGCCGACGAAGCATGTCCGAAGACGCTTGCGGGGCAGTTCCGCGTCCCCGATTATCCGCTTGAGACGGTGGATATTCGTGCGCTCACACCGGACGACCTTGCAAAGCTGACCCCCGCCGCTGAGGCCGCTATTTGGGATGAAGAAGAGGCGGAGGAAGCGCACGCTATCTATCAACGCAAGCAGGTGGTCGACAAACTGATCACGGTACTGAGCCTTCCGGTGACGGTTCCGATGGCGGCCGTGCTTGCTGTCGCTGTCCGCTTGGATTCGGGCGGCCCCGTTTTCTTTTTGCAAAAACGCGTTGGTTATAGGGGTAAGCCGTTCACGATCTACAAGTTTCGGACGATGAACGATCTGCCAGATGGAAGCAAAGAGATCACACGCATTGGCCGTGTCCTGAGGCGCCTGCACATTGACGAACTCCCGCAGTTACTGAACGTTCTCATCGGCAACATGAGTTTGGTGGGACCGCGCCCGCATGTTCCAGAAGAAATCGACCGGCACACCGATCAGTTTCGGCAAACCCCTCTTCGCCTCCTCGCGCTACCTGGGATGCTTGGCTCGGCCGGAATCATCTGCGCTTACAATGAAGACCCGAAGACGCATCTTGAACACGATCTAGCCTACGTAAAAAACCCTTCCTTCTGGCATGACATCAAGATCCTGGCCGCGATGATTGGTTTGATTCCAAAACGGTAGACCCAAAGCGGCAGCCCCTGTGCGGCGGACGTGAAACGAGAGGTCGTCCGTGTTAAAACTCGGTTATGCCGGGTAGGTCGAATCTAAACTCACAGAACGCGAAAACGCAGAGTACGCAAAGTACCCAAGATACAATGTCACGCGCCGTCGAAACCCTTGAGTTTGTCGAGATCCTAGAGCTAGCGGCAAGCCGGTGCGCTTCGCAAGCCGGTGTTGAAAAAATGCGGGCGCTTCGGGACCATCGATTTTGGGCGACAGATGTGGGGGAGGCGCGGACGCTCCAGTCGGAGACACAGGAGATCCGAGGGTTTCTTAAAAAAGATTCTGTTTGGGGACCGCTTCGTGGCCTAACACCGGTCCGGTCTGCGGTCGAACGTCTTGCGCGCGGGGAAGTTTTAGAGACAGCTGAGTTGTCGGTCCTTCGCGGCTGGTGGTCTGCCGTTGATGACTGGAACGCGATACCGGTTGATGAGCTAAGGAACACGCCACTGTTCGCGCAAGCTACGAAGAGCCTCGCGGACGCTCGCGAACCACTTCGTATTCTTGGCCGCGTTCTCACGGAGATTGGCGAAATCTCGGAGCGCGCTTCACCGGAGCTTCACGCGCTGAGCGGTCGGTCGCGAGCGACTCGCCAAAAAATCGAACAGCGTCTCGAGGAGCTCAAGATCAAGTTTGCGGAGGACGGAATCCTCCAGGATCGTTTCAGTGACGTTCGCGACGGTCGGTTTGTTTTACCTGTGAAGGTTTCGGAACAGGATCGTGTCGAAGGCCGGGTTTTTGAGGCGTCGGTTTCGAAACAGACGGTATTCATTGAACCGAAAGAGATCGAAAGCTTGTCCAATGAACTACGCCGCCTCGATAACGCTGTTCTTGAGGAGATCTTCAAGGTTTTGAGAGACACCTCGCTTGCTCTCAAGCCGTTTGCGCACGAGCTCGACACGTCGGCCGAGATCCTCGCGCATTGGGATCATGTTCAAGCTAAAGCTGAACTCGGTCTGCAGTTCGGTGGGCGCGAGATGGAGATCACAGATGAGACGGCCGAGCGTGGAGGCGTACAGCTGGGCGCTGGTGAGATTCATCTCAACCACACGGCGCACCCGCTGCTGTTTTTCACGTTACCGCCGAACGCAGTTGTCAGGAACCGTGTTGCGCTCGAGCCTGGTCGGCCGATTTTCCTGATCTCGGGCCCCAACACGGGTGGAAAGACGGTTTTACTGAAAACGCTCGGTCTGGCGGCGGTCTTTGCGCGAACGGGGTTTCCGTTTCCAGGGGCCGGCACGGTGAAGATTCCGTTCTTCGAGCGACTCTTTGTCGATGTTGGGGACGCGCAGAGTATTTCGGAAAGTCTTTCGAGTTTTTCGGCGCATGTATTGCGCTACCGCGCGATGCTGGACGAAGCCGTGCCCCGAAGCCTTTTTTTGATCGACGAAATCAACGCGGCGACAGATCCCGAAGAGGGAGCTGCATTGGGGCGCGCGTTTCTCGAACATTTGCTGGAAAAAGTGGGTGAACAGGCGCGTGTCGTTCTGACGACCCATGACCCAAGACTGAAAGCTTGGTCACTCTCCGATCCTCGAGTCGCGAGCGGATCGATGGCGTTTGATGAAACGTCACACACGCCCAGTTATCGGTTGGTGATCGGTCAGCCGGGGCGCTCGCGCGCGATCGAAACCGCGTCACGGCTGGGACTCGACTCGAAGATTATTAAGCGTGCGACGGAACTCTTGTCTGACGAGCATCATCGCCTTGAGCAAGCGCTTTCAAAGCTTGAAACCGAAGCAGCGGATGTCGAGCGTTTGCGCGCCGAACTCGATCATGAGCGTCGCTCGCTTGAACGCGAGCGAGCGATGCTTAAGGAACATGTACAAACGGCCGTCGAACGAGCTCTCGAAGCAGCGCGTACACGGATTAAAAAGATTGCCGCTTCGACCGAAGAAGAATTGAAAGCTCAGACGCGATCGGGATCGAAGACCTCGGTTCGTCGCGTTCAAGACCAGGGCCAGGAGTCGCTTAAGGAAGCGGTTCGCGAAGAGTTTGAGATCGTGTTTGGGGATTCGGCCGAAGAGTTTCTTGAAAAGCAGACCACGGAAACGGTGGCAATGGCACCCGAAGAAATCCATGTGGGCGATCGTGTGCGTGTTCCGAAGTTTAAGACGTCGGGGACAGTCATGGCGATTCACGGCGATAAGGCCAAGATTTCGACTGGAAGTGCGTTTCACGTCGAGATGAAGCTCGTGGATCTTGAGAAGATCAAGGAAGTCGCTAAACAGAAACCGGTGCAGATTCAGAGTACGGTTCAGGAAGCCGATTCGGTTACGGCGGAGCTTGATCTCCGGGGAAAACGTTTCGAAGAAGCGATGAGCGAGCTGGCGATCTTTTTAGATCGGGCGGTGAGACTTGGGGTTGGGCGTGTGACGATCATCCATGGTGTAGGTACAGGCGCCCTGCGTGAAGGAACAAAAAAACTTCTGACGACGCTTCCTTACGTCAAATCTCACCGCGACGGTGGGCCCGGAGAGGGCTCGGGCGGCGTGACCGTTGTCGAGTTTTAAAGAGATAGCGCGCTCTGTTTATAGGTCGTGCGTGGTGATCAGCCAGAACACGACAAGAAAGACCAAGTAGCACCCGATCAAGGTCGTTAAAAAATAAAGGGTGGGGTTTTTGGTGCGCACAGTTTCTGTCACCGTATTCACCAGGGCGGCGGGCAGCCGCGCCGTGGTGGTCGCCGCCTTTTTTACTCTCATGTTCACATTCCACATTGCCGTCGTCTCCATCATGACCGGCATGTGTGCAACGCATATGCCCACGAAAGCTGTTCTAAATCCTCACGATTTCAATGTCTTATGTGTTGAATAAAAGAACTGGTGCCTAAGCGGCCTCATCCGATTCGTCACTTGTGGGGCCAGAAAGTCCTGTCAGTGACGATTCGCAGGTCGTGGCGCCCGTTTTCACCTTAGTCGCTCTGGTAGCAAGATACTTAGCGCGGGCGCTTTTGTACCACTCACGTGCGTAACCGTAGAAGCTCACACCGAAGAAGCCAACGACTCCCGCGGCGGGATACGGAATCAGCTGATGCCAGAGCGCAAGGCCTGCAGCTCCCCCGATTGCCAACGAAGCGATCACGCGGCCTTTTCCGGTGTAGTGCACTTTGATGTAATGAGCGATGCCGGCTCCGGCAAGTCCGATCAGTCCTCCCATCGCCCAGTCCTGTCCCATCAACATCGCTACTGAGATCGCAACACCGATCATGGAAAGAACCGCGTTCTTGGTGTTCGTCCGCATCTCGACGTCAGCGTGATGAACCGGATTGTTCGGGTCTTTCGCAAGCTCGCGTTTCATCGTTTCGGCAATCGCGACAGACCAAGGAGCGCCTGCGGCCATGGACACGCCCACCGTTTTTAGAATGGATGAGAACTGATCTCCATAGTTTCGAAACACATCGAGCGCCTGATCGCCGATCCAGCTCCAGACACTGCCGATCTGATCGCCGAGCAGCTGCATCGTCTGGAACTTATCAGTCATCGAGTCGCCTGGTAAGGTCGCGTACTTCAGACTGGCGAGCGAGAGAAGAGTGATGACGGACATGAATGCCCATTCGATAAAACCCCATTTTGTGTAGGGAACCACTTTCTCAACGACAGCGGTGACGTTGAGGCTGCGCTTAAGAAAAGCCCGAAACTTCGCCGAAATCCGAGGTGTGGCGTCGACCGCGCGGTCGAGAAAGGCGTCGATCGATTCTGTTTTTAACCAGCGCTTGGCGGTAGTCGAGTCGCCAATGAACGCGTTGAACTTTTTGTTATTCCACTGAATCGATCCACTCATGGCCGCAACAGCGAGGCCGGCGGGTAGTCCGTACTGAACCGGCACACCGTTTGAAACCGCGACGTTCACCCCGGTGGCGATGCCGTTCACACTCCCTCGCACCCACGTGAGCGTGCGACGATAGTTTTTCGCGTACCAACTTCGAAAGCGAGCTTTCCATGTGTTCGTTACTTCGGACGGCAGTTCACGAACATAAGCTGTTCCGTTCGGAGCTTCGTCGGCAAGGCGCCGGGCCATTGCGACGAGATCTTCGGTCTCCGAGAGTTCGCGATCGCCGGCTGTCAGGGCAACGACTTCGGTCTGCTGTGCGGTGCGAATCATCGCCGCAGCGATGTCCGCAATCGTCTCAGCGCGCTCAGGGTCGGCGGCTTCAGCGGAAAAGATTTGGTACGTGGTTCCCGTGTCGTCGGGCTGCGTCTCGACAAATCCGATCTCGATCGGCGCTCTGTTGCCGTCAGCGACGTCGCCGGCTGTTTCGTCATTCGTGTACGCGGCGTGCGTACGCAAGGGGACGACAACGTTCTGCGCCCAAAAAGCCCATAGCAACACGGCTACGAGCCATCGATTTTTATGAAATTCCCCCAATTTGAATCCCCCGCCCCAAGGAAGTCCCGGTCGTTACGATAACGGAGTTTCGGACTTGCCGTCAACTGGGCTTGAAAATCGAGAGCTTTCGGGCAAGAAAGGAAGATAATGATCACAAATGCCGCGGAGCGACTGAAACAGTTTCCGACTCTGCAGGACCTCTTTCGCAAGGTCAACGCCAAGCACTTCGAAGGATCACTTCCGATGCCAAGTCTGTTTTGGAATACGCGCTTGCGCGCGAGCGCGGGCCGTTTCACGCCAGCGCGCTTCAACGCGAGTATTGATGTCGCAACTTATCTCCTCGAAGAGCGCGACGCTTTGGCGCTTGTCGAAGACACCCTGGCGCACGAGATGATTCATTACTGGCTTTGGCTGAAACATAAGCCGTACGGACATACGAAGGAGTTTTTACGAAAGATGCACGCCATGGGCGTGAGCCGTTACAACACCGTTCCGCGCGTGCGACCCGACAAGTGCATCTACCGATGCCCAGCTTGTTTGAAAGAGATTCGCACAAAAAAGCGCCTGAACGGCAACCGTGCGTGTCTCGATTGCTGCAATCGCTACAATCGTGGAAAATACTCAGAACGTTTCAAACTTTACCTGGAACGCCGAGTGGACTCTTAAGACATGATGCTTCGAATACTTTTCATACTCGTTGGTTGCAGTGTGGCCTGTCTTGCTCTTGGTGACGCCCGCGTAAAAAATCCGCCGTCGGTTTGGGTGGAGCGAGCCGACGAGAGTCGAAGCTGCGACGAAGAGAAACGTTCCCGTTCCGTCGAAGACGACGCTCGGATCCTATCGCAGGCGAGTATTGAGATTTTTTCATCGCAGAAAGCTCACGATGGGAACACGGGAAAAATGCGTGCGGCGGTTTGTGGGATTCCTACCGGACAGCTGAATCGCTTTCTGATTCCGAAACGTGATCTGAAGCGCGCAAAGCAGCTCGGGTTTTCAGAAGTGTCGTCGGTAAAATAGAACTTAGGGGCCCTTGTCGGTCGGATCATAATCCGTGAGGGCGTCGTGGATGCGCCAATGACCTTGTTCGTCCTTTTGAACGACAAGCCACGACGCGTTTTTTCGGGTGATGATCTTCTTGCCGCGAACTAAGTTGTAACGCGTGACAAACTTTTCTGGATTTCCAGGGTAGGGGAGAACTTCGATGTCTCTGGGGCTTGTCCCTTTGTAGGTGGTCTTCTGAGACATGAGAAACTTGCGGTACTCTTTCTCGCCGCCGCCCTTTTCGATGAAATAACGTGAAACGGCTTTCTCGAAGATCGAGAAATCTCCGGTGCTGTGGGCCTTGATGTATTGAACGACCTGCGCGGATACTTCCTTAAGTGGAATCTCGGTCGCTTTTTCTGGCGGGGCTGCTGCAAGCGAAGTGAGAGCGATGTTACAAGTGATCACGACTGCGAATAGCTTTTTCATTTTCCGGAAAGCCTCCGTTGTATGGCCTCGATGATGGGAACACAGCCTCGGCCCGGGCATATGCTGTGATACGGGTTGAGTGGATGTGCACTGCCACTGTGTCCGTAGAACTCACGTACGTTTGGAAAGTCTCGTTTGATCTTTGCGGTTAGCTGGCCCAAGAGCTGGACCGCAGCTGGTTCGGGTAGAATTTTATACTGATCATCGGGTAGCGCGTTTCCTTTTCCGTCCGTTTGTACGGCCTGCCCGAAGGGATTGTCGGCACTCTTGGGCTCGTAATTGCCCATGATCATGATGGCAATCGTGCGAGGGTTGGTGTTGACGGAAACATAGGTCAGCGGCGGGTCGACGAGTTCCTTAGATAGATCCTTTGGATCGTACAGCTTTCCATCGATGAGTTGCGCGAGGACAGGCTCTTCCTTGTCAAAGTCATACTTACCGTTGACCTCGATGGGCTTACCGTCCGAATCGAGTTTGGCTTTTCGAACCGCTCCGTTCGTCAGGGGTTGCTCGCCACCCCATTGCGAGAGAAACACGATCTTACCTTTTTTGTTGCGATGGATTCGCGCATTGTTCAAACCGCCGTGAGCCCCCTGATACTTGGTGCTGCGTCCTTCGAAGACCCGCCATTGGCCCGACTTTGGATCCTTGCCAATGATGTAGTGATAGCCAATGTCGCTCCACGTCCGATCGAAATGTCCTTCCTGTATCTGCTTAATACTACCGGTCTTTGAGTCATCGGCTGGGTGATGAAGCGTGATTCCGATCACCGACAATCGGTTCATGGGATCAAGACCATCGCGCGGAGGAGATGCGTTCCAGCTTTCGCGACTATGAATCGTCAGTGAGTCGGGACGAAAATCAGCGTCTCGAATATACCGTTCTGCACGAGCATTGTTCCAGTCGATGTCGTAGGGCGGAAGTGTGGTTGCCGATGCCGTGCCTTTTCCGGTTTCGACATCGATCACGCACGAACCGGGTGGCGTACCGGTGACGGGAGCCCGATTGTTCGCTTCGAGCCTGCGCACGGCTTGCGTCGTTTTTCGGAAAGTGACCGTATTGTTCTCAAGCGTCTCGGTTCCCACAAGGAGAACGGTATCGGTTTTTCCGACACGAACCGCTGTTTGCCATGAAGGCTTGTCCGAATAATCTACGACGGTGAGAGTTTCTCCGTACGGTAATTTGATCGGATAGAGACTGTCTGTATCGGTTGTCGAAAACCCGTAGATCGATATGTTCTTATCCTTCGCACTGTAAACGGTAAGAACATCGCCGACTGAGGAGGTAGCCATGGCGTCGATGGAACGTAAGAGCACAACCAGTAGGGTGACCGAGAGTGTTTTGAATGTCATGCTCACAGCGCTTTTCGGTCGCTCCACATGGAATAAGAAGGAGATTAGACGGGAATTGTTAACGTCATTCTGTTGACGGCTCGCCTCACCGCGGACCCTCACTCTTTGACTGCGACCAGCGGAAAATAAAGTCGACAGTAGCCACGTGTGGGTTCAAAGAACAATCGAACGGTTTCGTCTCCCGCAGCCCTGAACGGGATGCTCGTATAGGTGGGCACCAAACCCTGCTCCGTCGCGGTTTCACCGGCTTCTTTCCATATCGTGTGGTCCGCTTTGAGCTGATCGATGAAAGCCACGTCTTGCGGTCCCCATTCATCCGACTGCCAGGTTACCGGGCCGAGTGTTGAAAACCGAAAACACTCCATCCAAAAATGCTTGTTTGTTCGACAGATCGATTGACGCCAATCAAGATTTCTCATTCCGAGTTCTTCGAAGTACTCCGTCATCTCGGTCGCTGATAGAGCCGCAAATCGTACGGAATTTTCGACAAAACGATTGCGCTGATCGAGGTCTTTGAGATCAACCGGAGAATGCATTTTCATAGGAAATCCTTGCTCCTCGCGACAGAGAGCTGTGAGCGCGATTTGCGAATACGCCAACCACTTGTCCATCGCTGACGCGAGAGCGTAGCCAGATGGGAGTTCTCCAGCTTTACTCATATTTGGACTTTGCTCGGCGGTCGCGAAACCGCTCGCTTCACCATAGATGCGTCCAGCAAGCTCCTTGGTTTCGTCCGGAGTGTTCCTCCACCAAGTCGCGAAATCGACCGGGTACCGATAACCGGTTTCCGAAAAGTTATGTGCCTGGACGCTCTGGCTGAGGAAAACCGCTATAAGACCCAAGAACATACGAATTCCACTCCGTTTCAATCCCGTTTCTAATGGTGCGTGGCGTACGTCTGCACCCACGTGACCGCTTTTAGCAAGATATGACGCCGTGAGTCAAGTACGAACCGGCCGTTTGGTCTTAGGCTGCTTACTCTTACCGGGCCTACCCGCCGCAGGCTTGCCCTCAAGCTTATTGAGATCCGCAGCTCGCCAAAGGTACCACGCTGCAAACGATCGAAACGGGGCCCAGCGCGCGCCGTGCGCTTCGAGTTCCTTTGGGGTCGGAAGTTCTTTGTGGCCGTAGACACTCGCAAAACCTTTTCGAACGCCGTAGTCCGACGACGGCAACACGTCCTTGCGTCCCAGTTTGAAGATCAAAAGCATCTCGACGGTCCACCGACCCACGCCGCGGATCTGTGTGAGTTGCTCAATAATGACGTCGTTATCGAGTTTTAGAATCGCTTTCGTTTCAGGGACAGTCCCCTCGATCGTCTTCTGTGCGATGTCTTTGATCGCAAGCGTCTTTGCGCCGGAGAGTCCGGCACCGCGCATTTTGTCGTGAGCGATCGCGATGATTTGTTCGGGAGTTGGAAAAACATCTTCGCCGAAAAGTTTTTTGAAACGGCCTAGGATTGTTTCGGCCGCTTTTCCAGTGAGCTGTTGGTAAACCACAGCTTCGACGAGCGCACGAAACGGACTTGCTGTGCGTTCCACGCGTAGCTTCGGGGGTCCGATCTTTTTAATGAGTTTTGCGAGGCGTTTGTCGGCACTCGCCAAGTGGTGATGCGGCTTTTTCTTGGTTTTCATGACTAGCATCTAGATATTCTAGATCTAGACTTTCTGGTTAGATTTTTTGGATTTTTATTTAACCACCTCTGGAAGCCCTAGGGGGGAGTGGGGGGACCGGCTTCCAGAGGCGGTTGATTTTTTAGATCACTGCCTGGTCTATGAGTTCCCAGAAGTGAAGTCAAGATTAGATTCAAAAAAAGTAAAGTGTATTAATGAGTTGGCTTTACTTGCGAGGGCTATGGCGTGACAGATTTGTCGTGGGCAATTCCATATTTTCTTAACTTGTCGGCCAGAACGTCTTTATTGATTTTAACGGCCTGACTTGCCTTGTCCAACTCACCCCGGAAAGTTTTTACAAGCTCCGTTAGGTAAATTTTTTCAAACTCGTCTCGCCGCGCTAAAAAATTTGTATTCTCAGCGCGGAAGTCCGGAAGGCTTTCGACTTCGATCGCGTCTCCTGTCGAACGAGCAATCGCCACGCGTAAGACGTTACGAAGTTCGCGCAAATTTCCAGGCCAGGCATGCTGTAAAAGGGCCTGAAGTGCTTCCTTCGAAAATCCACGGATAAACTCTTTGTGAAGTTCGCGGGTGATTTCGTGCAAAAGTTCCATCGCGATTTCTTCGAACTCTTCAGGGCGTTCGGAAAGTTTTGGCATCTCGATACGGAACGCATCGAGCTTGCGCAAAAGTTCGTTGTCGAAGAGTCCGCCGAGCGCGCGACCTTCGAGGTTCTGACTCGAGGTTGCCATGATCCGCGTGTTGCAAATCATCGCAGGCAGTTCCGAGAGCGAAACGTCTTGTTGGTGGTTGATGCCGACATAGGGGATCGACCGTGTTTTCAGAAACCGTAAAAGCATGAGCTGGTCGGTTCGGTTGAGTGTACCGACCTCCGGGATCAAAAGTGTTCCTGGCTGGGCGGCGTGGATCTGTTCCGCCAAGGGTTTCGTTTCGTCGAACCGAACGAACGGAGCGGCGCTTCGAGGACCGTGCTGGTGAATCCACTGAGTAATGATCTCTTTGCCCGAGCCTTGCGCGCCATAGACGAGTGCTGGAGCTGTTTCAGCTTGAGCGGCTAGCAAGGCCAGCCTTCGTTGATTAGGAGGAATGAAATGTACAAAATCCATAGCCCGACTAAGTGCTTATAACGCATTGCGAGGAAATTCGTCAAGTACTAGCGGGGCTATTCTGTCAGATCCACTCAGTTGCCCTCTGGGGGTCCGCGACGTCCGGGAATTGGGCTTATTAAATAGTATGTGTTTAACAAAGACGCCGAGCGTCGTGCTAAAGTACCGCCTCGCAT
This sequence comes from uncultured Oligoflexia bacterium, assembly GCA_964549505.1. Classification (GTDB taxonomy): domain Bacteria; phylum Bdellovibrionota; class UBA1018; order UBA1018; family CAZJVD01; genus CAZJVD01. The sequence goes on along the minus strand of CAZJVD010000002.1, from coordinate 137,366 downwards.
GGCAGGGCCGGGTTCGATAGGTTTTTCTAAGGTGCTTCGGGTTTTCGTGATCTGCGCAGGGGTTTGCGTCATGGCGTTTCTGCCGGCAGCTGGTTCGCGCGCTCAGACCCAAGAGCATTCTCGGCTCTTGCTCGGACAGCTGTCCGATGCGGACGCTCAGCATTTGCGGAATCTTGTGGATCGTATTACCGGGTCGAGCGCCGATGAATTGCTTAAGGACTTGGCGGCATTCGGGTTCTATCCAGGCAAGTCGCTGTCGGCGCTCGACTCCAAACCGAAAGACTTTCTGGCTTATCTGCTCATCTTTCTCGAAGCGTTTCGTTACAAGCCCGGCCTACCGACGATCATCGAGATCGCTGATGATGATGGGCCGCTGTGGGTTCGCGTTCAAAGCGACGCAGCAGGCACGAGTCGCGTGATGACGGTGACGCCGATGGCGGTCGGCGGAAACTTCTTTGCCGGAATTCGTCGTGCTCTAAGTGGTGCCGTAACTAGTGCGATGCCTGGTGCTGCCTCACCAGCACCGGAAACCGATGCCCTGTTGGAGCTTTCTCCTGAGAAGGGCAAACGTGTCGTCGTGGACTTCTCGAACGCCGTCTTTCAGGAACTCGCAGAAGCACTGCTGGGGTCGCAGGACTTGGAGACGCTGATTCAGTCGGTGTGGGGTCTGCGTGTCGTCGGTGCTGATCCGTTTTCGAAGCGCGAGCTTCTTGCGCTGATCAAAATTCTCTCGGATTTACCGGATCACCTCGTACGTAGTATGAAACTGAAAACACTCCGTCGTCTTGCTCACGGTAAGAGGCTCCAAGACATCCGTCGAAGCACGGATCCGTACTTCAAAATCAATCCAGCTCACTATGTGCCCGACGAAGAGACCATTGAGTTCACGGATGAGTTTTTCTATGCTGATCGATCGTACGTGCTTTCCGGTATCGCGCATGAACTGGGGCATGCTGTTTGGCACGGACTACCCGATAAGCTTCAGAAGAGGTACAGCAAGATTTCTTGGGAGTGGGGACTTTTTTCTGGATGGGATCCGAAAGAAAGTGCTGAAGATTTCGTCACTCCCTATTCGCAGATCAATCGAGAAGAAGACTTCGCTGAACATTTTTCCTATTTTTACACGCGTTCCGATGAACTGTTGAAACCTGTTTTTGAAAAGAAGCGTACGTTTTTTCAAAAAAAGATTTTTGGCGAAACGCTCTACCGAGTTTTGGACACGCTCACGGCGGAACATCGTGACGGGATCGTGGATACGGAGGCGCCGACACTCAGTATCCCTCTCAAGGAGGCTTTCTCGGCCGTTCAATCAGAAAAAAGTTTTGAGGAACTCGGGCCCGACGACGAGATCATCACGTGGCGTTTTCACGGGTTCAGCGATGCGGGTACCGGAGTCAGCAGCGTCGTAGTTTGTCTTCTGCCGAGCGGTTTGAGCGACTACCCAATAGGTTTCTGCGGGGACTCCGACGTGGCTTTGGGTACATTCGTGGCATCGGAGACAAAGGGTCGTTACGGTCTCCACGAGTTTTTCAAGCGTGCATGGAAGCGTGGCTATTCCGTTAAGCAGATTACTCTGATTGATCGTGCTGGAAACGAACGTGCGATTTCGGGAGCGTCGTTAGGAACCTTTTTCCTTAAGGGGCTTCCGGACCCCGCAACATTACCGCAAGACCCTTCTCGGTCGACGGATGTCTACGACGATGAGGTGTTTCGGTACCTGACCCAGTCGTTCGACGAAGAGGGTGGTATTTCGTTACGAGTTGTTTCGACGGATTCGCCACCGAAGTATTACGATCGACCTCAGACGAAAGTCGAAGTCCGACTCCGCAAGCCTCCAGGCAAACGTTTTGATCCGGAAAAGATTCAGCTTGGTTTCATGACGAGCGTCGACCTAGGAGACGGCCCGCGCACCGTTATTTTAAGCTATCTCGTGGACAAAGATCATATCCGTACGGACGCAGCTGGAGACGACTGGATCGTGAACGTGTTTCTGCCGCCCTTTGATGGTGCGAGCGCGATGAGACTAGGGTCGGTGTGGATGGGGCTGGTAGACCCGACGAACGGCGTTCAAGGTGAGATCGCATATGCGATTCCGAAGAGCCGCTGGGAAGCACTGACGGTGCCGATGGATAGCACTGATGAAAAGCCCCTCGAATTTGATTTTGCGAACGCACGTTTTGAGTTTCTTCGGGCCGAAGCTGGATATGATTATTTTCGGCTCCTGATCCCGACCGACCGTGCGCTCACGGCCGCCGATCTTTCAGCCCATGTCTGGTTTCGAGGGCAGCGCGGCGCCATCGATTGGCACGAGCTTCGCCAGGACGATCAGAAAACTGAGCTCAAGATCTCCGACATGGATGGGGTCAACACTCTGGATTACACAGTCGCGTTCGATACGCGGCTTTATGACGGCGTCGTCAGCGTCCAAAATGTCTCTCTCGGTCGAAATATCGGCGCGGCCCAGATGAAAAAATCCAAGTCTCAGCCGCCTGACGGAGTGTGTGTGTCGTATCTCATGGGGGAGAATGCGAGCTTGTTCGTCGATATGACCAAGGTCGTGATCCGTCGTTCGTTTCTGGTGGCGCCCCCAAGCCCTGAGCATTCTTCTTTAAAAGACCGCTGATTCCGCGGATAACTGAGTTTCATGAAGCGCTTTCTGGGTCTCCTATTCGTTCTCCTCGTGTGTGTCGTTGTGGCAACCCTCGCGCTCCAGCCCGAGTGGCTGAAGGCGCGATGGCGCGCCTACAAGAACCGGGTGGTCGCAGAGCTTGTTGAACGTTTTCAGCCGATGCTGCCGTTCAAGATCGTCGCCCTTGACCTCGGTCTGTCTTGGCAAGACATGCTTCATGGTGAACTGACCGACGTGACAGCTGATTTGGAGTGGCAAGGTGTCGAAGCGCATGTCACCGGAACGCTACGGCTTGTGCGCGCGCGCGATTCGAGTGCCGGCGGACGTAAGCGATTCACAGTCGAGTTTCGGCCCGATATCGCACTTCGCTCGCCGACACTTGGCAGAGCTCCGAACTTAGGGCTGAGTGCTGTGCTCGAGATCGAACCGGAACACGAATCCATTGGCATGGTCACCGTTCAAGTGGATCCCGTGCGAACACCGACGCCCTGGAAATGGGGTCCGCTCGACGTGAAAGGTGCCGACGCCACGATCGTTTTAGTCGGTGAGAGGCTGCACTTGCGGTCACGGTTTACAAAGTTCGAGTGGTCTTTAGGAGAGGGTGCTTTCTCGCCGATTGCGGTGGAAGAACTTCAGCTTGATGGTGATGTGAGTGGCTTGCGTTCCGCACGTGTGTCCAAACTGCGCTGGTCGTTCGCAAAGGGTACGGCGGGTCTGAGTGATCTTCCGGGGATCGTAGGTGAGCTCGAGGAAAATACGGAGATCATTCGTATCGAATGGCGTATCGAATCGCGTGTCGAATCGCGACTCGGAAAGTCTGTCGTGCGTGCCGAACTCAGAAAAGGCACACCTTTCTTGGCGGGACCTCTGAAAACTGACGGAACGATCGATTTGTCCGCGCTTCTCAAGTATCCCATTATTAAAGACGTTCTCGGTTCTGCGACGTTTCGAAAGATTCCTGAGATTCGATCGGGGAAACTCAGGTGGCAGCTTGAGGCGCGAACCACTCAGGCTCTGATCGATGATCCTGTTGCTGCGATCACGGCGGCGGCGATCAAGCTGACGGACCTTACGGTCGCCGATCGCACGAAAGAACTTCTGGTGCGTAACGTCGATCTTGTTGCGCAGATTCGTGGTTCCGACGGCGACGGATCACTTTCGGTTGAAGACCTCGGTATCAAGAAGTTTCAAGGTACGATGAAACCAAGCCGTTTTTCGTTGCATCTCGATCGGTCGAGCGATGCTACCGAGATCACGGCAAAACAATTGGGTGCGTGGAATTTCGCGCTCGACGGAGCCGCACTTGAACTCAAACCCTGGTCGCTTTCCGCTTCGTTTCCAAAACGTCCAAAACGATCGGAGCGCGATGACCAGCGGCCACCCCCTGAACCACGCTTTCATCTCGAAACCGGTGTGATCCTTGGAACCGCGACGGCACCGATTCGGGCCGCATGGCTCGAGCAGGGACTCTGTCGGCAGCCTGGCGCCTTGCCGCCCATCGATGTTCAGGCCGCGTTTCCGCTCGTGATGATCTCCAAGGACAATACGGATGCCGCCGATCAAATCTCGGCGCAGGCCTTTGGAAAGGTCGACGCGCGGTTGTTCTCGGGTAAGATCACCGTTTCAAACATCGAGATTTTCGACCTGCTCAATCCTGTTCCGGAGATCGATTTTGAGGCGGCTTGGTCAGGCATCCAGCTCAAGTCGCTCACGGAGTGGGTGGGCTTTGGTCCGATGGATGGTACCGTCGAGGGCTACGCTAAAGGCGTCGTTCTCCAGTCCTGGCTGCCGACGCAGTATGATTTCAAATTTGAAATCAAACCCTCGCTCGAGACCCGAATCGTCTTTTCACCGAAGGCGATGCGCAACACCGTCAAACTTTTTACCGGCAACGAAGTCGAAAACAGTATGCCGGGGATCGCAAAATGGATAGCCTTCGGATGGTTTAGCGATCTTCTGGGAGGGTACAACGTCAATTACGCCGGCTTGACGCTGTATTCGTCACGGGGATCGATTTTGCTTGGGACTTTGGACCCTGAAGAGACGGTTCAACGCCAAAGAAAACGATTCTTTCTCAAAGGTCCAAGGTTTAAAATACCTTTAGAGAGTTCCCGCTATCCCGTCGTTCTTGATGCGCCTCGCGTCGCGAATTTTACGAGGCATATTCTTCGAACGCTCGAAGCACTGAAAGAACAAAAGGCTGGCACGAACGGAACGTCTTCCACCGAGCAGCTCAAGGAGAAAAGCGATGAAGTCGAAAGCGAATGTCTTCCTAACGGTTTTTAGTTTGTTGTCGATCGCGACAGCGTGCGTGACCGTCAATGTAAACTTTCCAGAAGCGACGGTGCAAAAGGCGACCGACGATTTTGTCGACGAACTCTACCGTACGAAAAAAGGTGGTTCGACGAGCGCAACGGCGGGTGAGCATTTTCAGACCGTCGTGTCCCGTCTTATAAATATGTTGATTGCGACAGCGAGCGCGGAGGCTCCTGAGTTTTCAACGTTAACACCTGAAACAAAACCGTATCTCGATCGCATGGCAACACGTTTGGATAAGATCGACGCCTTTAAGGCAAAGGGCATTATCGCTGAAAGCCCTGACGGAACACTCGAGGTTCGAAACGCAGGTGCGGCGAAGACCGAGGATGAAAGGAAAGCAGTCAAGCAGGTCACCGAAGCCGAGAACGAGGATCGCGAGGAGCTCTACAAGACGATCTCGAAAAACAATCGCTATCCTGAAACCAAGTTACGCGAAAACTTTTATCAGTCTTTTGTTCGAAAATTCAAAGAACGGCAGTCGAAGAGGTAGTCCAGCATGCATATGTTACGTTTAAGTGTTTTACTTTGGGTGGTTTCGGCGAGTGTCGCTCATGCGGCGATTGATCTGGATCGTCCGGGTCACTTGACGACAGGATTTACCGAAAAACTGATTGAAACGGCTGCGATCGCAACGAGCCATCGCGCTTACATGCCCGCAACGCCATTGCCAACCTTCATTGGTATCGATGTCGGTATCGAGGGAACACTCACGCCGCTACCACGCGATTTTCGAAACGCCGCTGCCGAAGTGAGTTCGGATGCGAAGATCCCGCCGTTTTTTCCGCTTCCACGAATCAATGCGCACAAGGGCCTTCCTTTCGGTACGGAGGCCGGGATCTCGTACATCCGCTTCTCCGAGTTTCGGGCGCTGGGCCTTGATCTTAAGTGGGCCGCACTGGGTGCGCCCGATCGAGAACGCGGGTTTGAAAATCTCTTTCCGAGTCTCGCTTTTCGAGGAAGTTATACGAACACACGGATGTGGTTCATCAACACCACGCATTGGGCTTTGGATGCGGTCCTTTCGATACCTCTCTTGATTGTCGAACCCTACGCAGCGGTCGGTTACGAATTCGGAACAGGGGAACTTCTCGTGCCGAATCTCAATCTGTTACCGCCTGGGGTTCAGACCCATCATAACTTTGGAGTGGGGCGTGTTTACCTCGGGCTGCCTTTTGATTTTCTTTTGTTGAAGACAACCTTCGAAGGTGGCTACAGTTTTGCGGGCATCTATCACTTTGGTGTGAAAGTCGCGCTTGGATTCTAGGGCGTGTCCTCAATGACGAGACGCTCTTGCGCGCTGATCGTGTGGAGTCTCCTGGGTCTTTCGTTCCTCAGCGGTTGCGATCGGGCAGAAGGCATCTGGAGTCGATGGCGCACGAAGCTCTCCGGATTGTTCAGTCGTACCTCTTCTCAGGAGGGTGATGAGCTCGGGCAGACACGTGCGCATGCATTGTTTGTGAACGAGCTCTACAATGTCGTTTGGAAAACCAAGCCGAATTCGCCGGATACTTTCAAGTCCTGGGTTCATACATTGAACGAAGGTGCGTCGTACGAAGGGATCTATCGGGGTTTCACCCGCAATCAGTTTTACCGTGAGCTTGAGACGCGAACGAAAGGAGCTCATCCAGCGGCCCTTTCGGTTTTCTTGCGCGAGCTCGGACGCCTCGCGAAATCGACGTCACAGCCGAGAGTCTTTGCTGCCGAAGATGGACTGCCACTGGCAAAGCCTATGTCGAACGCGGACCTCGAGGCGGGTTCAGAGGGTGTGAACGAAGAAGTGTTTGCAAAGGCCGCAAAGACGGAGGCGATCTTTGCGGAAAGCTCACCCTTTACGATGGCGCGAGTTTTAGGCGAGGAGGCCCTTCGTGTGATTGCGGAGCAGGCTGAAAAGGGCGATGAGGCGCTGTATCGATGGTATGGGCAGTGGGCAGCCGATACGGCCGGCGTCGGTGTTGATTTTGGGCTGGAGCAACGTGGGAAAAAGGACGCTCAGTTTCATGAGTCTTGGGCTAAAATGGCTAGTAGGGATGTCTTGGTCTGGGAAGTTCTCAACCGAGTGCATCGTCTAATACATAGTGGTGATTCATAGTGCCCCGTGAACGTCATGAAACGCTTAAGTGAATGGTTTTCAGAACTGACATCAAGGATTCTCGGACAGTCCCGACTTCCGCCCCGTGCGCTTCGCGCGGGTCGCGTACAATTGCTTCCGCTTCACAGTATCAAGTTTCATCCGACGGCTCCTGCGTTTGCTGACAAGCTTCCGCTCGTCAATCTTTCGGCGAGCGGCGTCGCGTTTCATCGTCAAGGATCCAACCAATGGCCGGAGCTCGGAACGGTGGTGGAAGGTATGTTTCAGCTCGAGGGTCAAGAGTTTCCTGCACGGATTCGTCTCGTGCGCGTATCCGACACGATGGTGGGCGGTCAGTTTGAGGGCGGTCTTCATCAGATGCACCGGATGGTTCTCCGTTATTTTGAAGTAGAACTCGCGGCCCTTGCGATGATCGAAGTGCGTCCCGATATTCTCGAGCGTCTTCCCGAAGGAAGTCTCAGGCTCTTTCGAGGTCAGGACAATTGCGAGCTTTCGCTTGTGGTTGACGGACGTCCTGGAGCCGAACCGGTCGTCAAAAAGTTCTTTCTCAGTTTTTTTGGCAATCAGCTCGAAGGCGGAGCAGGTCTTGCGCTTCGTTACGGCCATGTCGTGAACGAAATGTCGTCTCGAAAGGCTTCCGCGCGGCCTCTTCAGGAAATTCATTTTCACGGAGCGGTGCCCGACGAGATTTTGCAAGTCGCTCGAAAATTTCTCGGAAATATTTCGCAACTCGACAAACCCACCCGTGAGTCACTTCTCTCGTATCTAGGGAATTCTGGTTCATGAACGAAAATGAAAGAACGGACTCCGATCCTAGCGGCGCTACGGTGCTTGAGGACGAGTCGGATCTTCGCCCGCCGCGAAAGTATGCGGTGATTCTCCACAATGACGACTATTCGACCATGGATTTTGTCGTCGAAGTTTTGGAGAAGTTCTTTGAAAGGAATCGTGTTGAGGCAACAGCGATTATGTTTAAAGTCCATCAAGAAGGCCGAGGAGTTGCAGGGGTCTATCCGTTTGAAATCGCGGAGACGAAATGTTCCCAAGTGACGCAATATGCGAGAAAGAAAGGGTTTCCCCTCAAGTGCACCTGGGAGCCGCTTGACGAGGAAAAATGAGATCCCATAGTTGGAATTAGAGGAACGGGTAAAAAGTGATAGGAAAAGAAGCAGAAGAAGTTCTCAACCGAGCCGTGCGATTCGCTTTTGAGCGTCGCCACGAATACTTCACGTTGGAGCACGTGCTCCTTAGCCTTTTAGAAGAAGCGGGCATCGAGGATATTCTCAAGGCTTGTGGTGGACGCGTCGAGACACTTCGCGCGGAGCTGGAGAAGTATCTCGATTCAGAAGTTCCAAAGCACAAGGTCAAAGCTCCCCCCGAACAACAGAGCGACTCGTTAGAAAATGCGATCATGCAGCATCCGGTGGCGACACTGAGTATTCAGCGCATGGTTCAGCGTGCGCTCTTTCATGTTCAATCAGCTGGGAAAGATGAGATCACTCCTGAGGATCTGCTGGTTGCAATGTTTCAGTCTAAAGACAGTTTTGCGCAACACGTGCTCGAGAAACAAGGTATCAAGCGCCTTGATGTGATCGCTGTGATCAGTCACGGTGGCGACGAGAGCTCGAACCCCGTGACCACATCTGAGAATCTGAGCGAGAACTCCGAGACAGCCCCGGCCACGACACGACCTCGATCTGTGAAGTCAGCTGCCGCGCGAGCGACTGCCAGCGCGCTCGATCAGTTCGCGACCGACTTGAACGAACGTGCACGCCTGGGAAAGATCGATCCGCTGATCGGTCGAGCGCTCGAACTCGAGCGCATGGTCCAGGTTCTTTGTCGTCGCCAAAAGAACAATCCTCTTCTTGTCGGCGAAGCTGGCGTCGGAAAGACGGCGCTCGCCGAAGGTCTCGCCGTACGTGTGGTCGAGGGAGAAGTTCCTGAAATTCTCAAGAACGTCATCGTCTATTCGCTCGATATGAGCGCGTTGCTCGCGGGCGCTAAGTTTCGCGGCGACTTCGAGTCGCGTTTCAAGAAAGTCTTGTCGGCGCTCGAAGCGAAGCGTGAGGCCGGCATGCGCCCGGTTGTCTTGATTGACGAAATACACACGATCATTGGTGCTGGAGCGGTCACAGGCAGTGTGATGGATGCGTCCAACATGCTCAAACCGTTGCTGTCGCGCGGTGAGATTCAGGTGATCGGTTCGACGACGTACAAAGAATACCGAAACGTTTTTGAAAAAGATTCGGCGCTTGCGCGCCGGTTTCAAAAGATCGAAGTTCCCGAACCGTCTCAGGAAGATGCGGTGCAGATTCTTGAGGGGCTCAAGCCGCGCTATGAAGACTACCATCACGTCCGGTACAGCACGGAAGCAATCCGCGCCGCTGTTCAACTAACCGCAAAGCATATTCATGATCGATTCTTGCCTGACAAGGCGATCGACATTATGGACGAAGTAGGCGCGCAGTCGCGTTTGAAGCGCGCTGGTCAGACGGCCGATGTTTCGTGGCCGCAGATCGAAGCTGTCGCTATGGAAGAAATGATCGCAAAGATCGCGCGTATTCCGGCACGCAGTGTTTCTTCGAGTCAGAAGACACGTCTTAAAAATCTCGAGCGCGATTTGAAGATGACGATTTTCGGTCAGGACGAAGCGATTGAGAGTGTTGTGACTGCGATTCGTCTGTCGCGATCCGGTTTACGAGCGCCCGACAAACCGATTGGGTCGTTCTTGTTCTGCGGACCGACCGGGGTTGGTAAAACAGAACTGACGAAACAGCTCGCACTCAGTATGGGTGTCCCGTTTCTGCGCTTTGACATGAGTGAGTACATGGAAAAGCACACGGTCTCTCGTTTGATTGGGGCGCCTCCGGGATACGTGGGTTTTGAGCAAGCTGGTCTTTTAACCGATGCTGTTCTTAAGAACCCGCACTCCGTTGTTTTGCTCGACGAAATTGAGAAAGCTCACTTCGATATCTGGAATATTTTGCTGCAAATCATGGATCACGGAACACTGACGGATAATAACGGCCGTAAAGTGGATTTTAAAAACTCGATCATTGTTCTTACGTCGAACGTTGGTTCGCGAGAACTCGATCGAGGGTTCATCGGCGATCGCCTATCCTTTGAAAAGGATGCCGAGACGAAACAAGCGGTCAAGAAGCTCAGCGTTTCGAAGCCAGAAGTCGAGCGCGCGTTCAGTCCCGAGTTTCGAAACCGTCTGGACAGCGTTGTGTACTTTAACGCTCTTGATCCTGTCACCATCGCGCAGGTCGTTGGTAAGCAGATTGCCGAGCTGGAGTCCCAGTTGCTCGCAAAGAAAGTCGAAATCGAGATCGATGGTGAGGTCCGCGAATGGCTCGCCGTGCGCGGCTATGATCGGAAGCTGGGCGCTCGTCCGATGGCGCGCCTGATTCAGGATCGAATTAAGAAACCCCTCTCGGAGCACATTCTTTTCGGAGCGCTTGAACACGGTGGCAAGGTTCGGTTGTTTCTTGCGAGTCAGACGGCGCGCGATTTCCCACGATCGATTGTCGAGACCGACCCGCAGGGTGATATTCAGTTCGTTATTGATAGTGCGCGCGAAAGCCCGGATTCTTCGGATTCTGATGAAACGGCAGCTGCCGGGCACGGTTCAGCACCGGAAGACGAAGGCTCGAACGGCGGGAAGTAGCCGAACGAAATCATTTAAGAAAAGCATAAATCTAGGACACTGTCTTGCGTAATGACTCCGCGCAGTGTAAATGGTGGCCGTGGGACTTCCTTCGTATCCATATTTCAAAACCGCTTTCGTAAGCTTTTGCATGTTCATGGCGGCCGCGACGCAGGCTGGTGGGCCTGAAAGCAAACTCAGTCATTGTGGCATTCTCCTTCATCGAGTGAGGGAACTCGGTGGTCTCGGTCTGTTTGAACTCGATAAGAATCTTCTATTTACGGATATCAATCGCGATCTGAACGTTCGAGGTCCGATGGAAGTGATGTCGAAAATGCATGGCTCTTGGGTCGCCGGATCGAGTGGGGGACTTCTAGAGGAAGCCGGCATGCTTGCGATGGGTGAAACAGAACGCGCGGCTTCGCTTCTCTACTTGCGTGCGCTTTTCACGCGGCGATCGAATGAGGATCTCCAGGCGATCTTAGGTCTTGGTTGGGATGCCGGTGTCTTCGGACCCGAGTGGACTGGTCTCGAGATGGAGCGTCTTTTTGTACGAATGGATGCTGCCGTTCGGGGGTATACGGACCTGCCCGTTTTTCTTTGGATGGCGTATCAGTCTCTCAATAGTTTTGTGATTCGTGGTGAGGCTCAACGTGTATCCGATAGCTCGTTAGATGCTCGACTCGACGTAGCGATAACGGTTCTCGCTTATCATGTCAAAAGTGCCCAGAGGAGTGGCCAGACAAATAGCAAGACGCTCGGGGCGATCTCGAGAGTTCTTGCGATGCATGTGTTCCGAGCGCTGTCCCAAACGCTCTTGAAGATGATCAAAACCCGTAGCCTTGTCGTCACTCCGCTCTGTGCCGAGCGGCTGTTCGAATACTACTTTCAGCTTTTGTCGATTCTGCGCCGAGCATCGCTTCTCGATGATGAGTCGGTGAAAAGTTTTCCGCGGATCAGCGTGGAAGAGTTCTTACGAAATCATGCCGACAAGCTTCTGCCTAGCGAAGTTCGCCGGATTGCGGCTTTGTCGGGAGTTACGGATACGGTCGCAGCCCAGATCACCGCGGCTACGTTGACGGCTCGTTACCCCTCTGCGGCTGAGATGCGTCCAAACGGAAGCGTCGAGTTTCCAGAATCGCTCCGTGAGAACCTGGAACAGACCTACGGACTTGTCCTATCCACGGATCGATGGCATCGGATTTCGTCGGGGGGATCGAGGTATCCGGATGTTGTGCAAAAGCTTGTACGTACCGGTCACGGGATCCTAGCGCGCTGGGGTGAGGGACCGGTTACGATGCAAATATGGAGCAAACCAGAAGGCTCGTATTTTGTTTTTCGTGATTCGGCGAGCGATACATATCAAATCTGGGATAACTCAGAAAATCCTTAGACCCAAGGTCTGGGTCTCTCGAAGGAGCGCCCGAAACGCTTTGCGCGAGATCTCTTTAGCTCCGATGCTTTTGGTGAACGGATTGAGAACCTGGCAGTCCATCCAATTCAAACCGCGTGCTGATAGCGTCTCGACGAGGAACGCGAGCGCGTGTTTCGATGTGTTTTTCTCTTCATAGAACATGCTTTCGGCAGCAAAGGCTCCGCGAACGGAGACTCCATAAACACCCCCCACGAGTTTTCCTTCGCGGGATACTTCGAAGCTATGGGCGAGTCCCGCGCGATGCAGGTTTCGATAGGCTTCATTGATCGTGGATGTGATCCATGTTCCGGCGCCCTCGGGTCGTGGGACGTCAGCGCACTTAGCGATCACGTCGTCGAAATGTTGGTCGATGGAGTAGACAAGCTTTGCTTTCTTGCGATCACGTTCTGTGGATCGTGAAACCTTGAAATCTTCGAAAAATAAAACGGCCCTATCGACTGGATAGAACCAAAGCAGATCGTAAGGTCCAACCGGCCACGGGAACAGACCCTTGCTGTACGCTATCAGGAGTGTCGCGACCGAAAAGTCTCCTCCAACAGCGACAAGATCGTCGCGCGGAAGGTCGCTGGCGTCGGGATCGAAGTCGAGAGGGGAGGGGGGGAGATCCGATTTCATTTAAAAGCTGCTTCGCGGCGTCTTGAGGAACTCAATCTCTTCGGGCGTTGAATCACGTCGAAGAATTCCGTTACGGTGTGGAAAGCGACCAAATCGTTCGATGATCTCAAGATGGCGTCGGGCATAGTCGAGATTTTCACTGAAGTTCTCATGTATTGCTGCGGTGTACGCGGTATGGGTACAGTCCTTCGCAAGTGCTTCGAACTTGGTAACCGATAAGCGTTGGATGGTCAGATCCTCCGAATGCTCGAGTGGCAAATACAAAAACGATCGTTCGAAGACGGAAAGAGTTTTCTCAAAACGTTCCATGGCATTCAGACTCGTTGTTAAGGCATGAGCATCGTAAGCAAACATTCGCGAGGATTCTCGGAACGAATTACGAGGCACTTGATCGAATAGGACGATCAGGCTGATCGCCGACTGAGGTTGCTCAAGCCATGCGGAAAGTTTTCCGGTTGCAGCCAGGTCGAGCCAGGGAGCAAAGCGTTCGTGGATGGTCCTGTCGACGGTAGGATCTTTGCCAAACCAAATCGTATTTCGTTCGTTTAGATAGGCCTGCACGCTGTCGCTGTTGTCGAGCTGAGCCGGTGGCGATGAGAACCAGAACCTATGAAGTGCGCTCCAATCGGGGGTGTGCATGTTTCCTTTATCTTTCATGTTTCTAACCATCTGAAAAGAGAGGGTATTTATTAAATACACATGATTTAAAAAATTATTGACTTAGCACACCATAATTGAGTATAAACGTCGGGCAAGCCGCTTCTGAGAATGATTGTAGTTCGAAGTGCGCGGTCTTGTATTTTGTAGAGGATTTAACGATGAACGGCGCTTTTAAGATTGTTTCGGTTTTGGCCATTTTAGGTGTGTTGTCCGGTTGCGGAAGCAGCGACGACGGTAACAACGTCTCGAATATCCCAGCTCCTCAGGGCAATCCCAATCCTCAGGTTCCGATCGATCCAAATAATCCGAATAATCCCAATAATCCGAACAGCCCGTATTGGTACGGCAATCCAATGAACTACGCGAACGGCAATTTTAACAATGGCACGTATGCGTTTCCAGGCTCGAACGGCTACACCTACTTTTACAACAACTATAACTACATGGGTTCTTGCTACGGTTGTGGCAACAAGTGGAACTACGGTGGTTACTACGCTTGGGCCGGAGTCAACTTTTACTACGGACCCTGGTCGGTGAAACCGGGCAAGTGCCACGGTCACTACTGGAACCACTAGAGTCGTGCTGTGGTCGCGCTTTTGCGGCGGCCACTGAGTCGGTAAATTTCAGTTCAGCGCTTCGAGAATGGCGACCATCCCCAAACCGCCGGCCGCGCAAACCGAAATCGCACCAATACTCTTGTTCTGTGATTTGAGCGCGTGAAGGGTCTGGAGAATCATTCGACCACCGGTCGCTCCAAAAGGATGACCGATCGGGATGCTGCCACCGAAAATATTGAGGCGAGTCGGATCAACGGTACCAATGGCCTTTGAGAGTCCGAGCTTTTCTTTTGCAAAGGTCGTTGATTCAAGCGCTCGAATGGTGGAAAGGGCTTGGGCAGCGAATGCTTCGTGCATCTCAATGAGTTCGAGATCTTGAAACGAAACGCCGGCCTTCTCGAGAGCTTTCGGAAATGCGTAAACAGGGCCAATGAGAAGCGGTTCTTTCTGAATATCGATGGCCGATGTCACGATCGCCCGAATACGACCAATCGGCTTCAGGCCCATCTCGCGAGATTTTCTCTCGGAACCGAGAACAATCGCGGATGCGCCATCGGTCAGCGGACTTGCATTCGCAGCGGTGATGGTACCGTCCTTGTAAAAAACAGGTTTCAATTTGGAGAGTTTCTCAATTGAAGAATCGGCGCGAATATCGGTATCGCGATCGACGACTTTGCCATCAGGCGTACCCACCGGGACAACGTGGCTCTTGTAAAATCCAGTCTCCCAGCCTTTCGCAGCTTTGAGGTGACTCTCGAGAGCGTAACGGTCCTGTTCGGCACGTGTGACGCTAAAAAGACGACCCATGAGATCAGCGCTTTGGCCCATCGAGAGTCCAAGCGTTGGCTCTTTGATGCCCGGTGCGTGAGGCGCCAGATACTTAGGCTTAAAAGCCGCAATCTTGGAAACCATTTGCCCAGGGCCTTTAACTTTTCCAAGCGATGAAAAGAAGTCCGTCGCTTCTTGGCTAAAGAGTGCGCGGATCGAACTGATCGATTCAGCGCCTGCGGAGATCCCAAAATCCAGATCACCTGCTTGAATCTTCGCTGCCATCGCTGACGCTGTTTCGAGCGAGGACGCACAGTAGCGATTGACGGTCGTACAAGGAATCTCAGCCGGTAGTCCCGAATCAAAGAGTGCCTCGCGTGCGACGTTCGTGCCTTCGGACGGGATCGAAACAATCCCAAGATAGACTTCGCCGATCAGCTTAGGGTCGATTGCCGAACGCTGGAGCGCTTCGCGAATCGCGACGCCGCCAAGATTAGCCGCAGACATTTTTCGATAGACCGTCGAAGCTCGGGCGAAGGGAGTACGGGCACCATCAATAACGACAACCGAATCTTGTGACATAGAAGTCTATGATCACCGGGCGAGCCAGTTTTTTCAATGTCGTTTCGAAAGTGATTCAGTCACGAGGACATGATCGAGACCGACTAAAAGACTTTCGACAAGACGGCGTGCCTGATCTGCATCTTGATGGTCTAAAGCGCTCACAGCGTCCGTGGCGAGAACGCCAATATCCGGAAAGCCAAAGCGCGACGCTGAAAGCTGAATCTGCGAACACTCCGCTCGGAGTTCTTCCCACAAGCGATCGGCAAAAAGCCGACGCATTTTACGTACGCGGGGTATTAACCGATCGAGGTACTCGGTCCGCAAGCGGCCTTGAATTTCCTGTGGCGTCATTCCTGACACATTGAACTCCTTCGAGATGATGGGCTTAGGGCGATGACTTGAGAACGGGCGACCACTTGGGACCGACACAGTTTCCAAGCCCGTAGGTCAGCCTTTTGACAAATGTTCCATCGATATTCATGACGTAAATATTTTTCTTACCTGTTCGATTGGAACTGAAAACGAGAAAGTTTCCATCCGGACTGAAGTGCGGATCTTCATTGCCGCCCTGGTCCTTGGTGAGACGTTCGATGTTGGTACCGTCTGGATTCATGATGAAAATATCAAAATGACCGTCGATCATCCCGGCAAAAGCGATCTTGTTATTCTGAGGTGACCAGCTGGGGGTGGCATTGTATTTTCCGGCGAACGTCAGTCGTTTCACACTCTGTCCGGCGTTATCCATGGAATAAACCATCGGCGGTCCAGAACGAGACGAAACGAAGGCCATCGACTGGCCATCGGGAGCCCAAACGGGGTCGACGTCGACACCATAGGATGTCGTCAGTCGGGTCGCCTCTTTGGTGCCGAGATTGATCGAAAAGATTTCTGGATTGCCTAAGAAGCTCATCGTGAGAGCTAATCGGTTTTCCTTCGGATGAAATGAGGCCCCGCTGTTCATTCCCTTGCGATTGGAAATGAGTTCAACGGTCTTCGATTTAAAATCGTAGATAAACAGGTCGATGTTCTTGATATTGCCGGGATGCCGCGTGAAAACACTGTAGGCCAAGCGTTTCGCATCGAGGCTCCATGCGGGTCCCAAGGCAATCGAACGATGGTCCGTGAGCTTGCGCTGGTTCGTACCGTCAAAATCCATCAAGTAGATCTCTTTTTTTCCGGTGGTATCGCAAGACATGGCGATCTGCGTGAGGAAGATGCCTGGTAAACCGGTCAGAGTTTCCGCAATGTCATTGGCAACTGTGTGTCCGAGAACGGTAAGGTCAGCTTTCGCAGCCGTGTAGCGCTTCGAAGCAAGCTGCTTGCCGCGCTTCGTATCGTAGAGACTCATTTCGAAAACTGTCGTGCTCGCATCCCCTTCGACAGCTGTTTTGAGTAGGATCTCAGCGCCGGCTGCATCCCAAGCGGACAATCGGATGGTGTCGACGGAGGGCGCGCCCGAGCGTGCCACCTCGGGAAAGTTCGAGTCCCCTAAAAACCGGAACGTATCGACAAAGAGTAGGTCATTTTTGATCGTTCGCTGGACGACGGTCGCGGCATCGCGGGTAGCGCCGGTCGTCGGCGGCGACGGATAAGCGATGATAATCCGACGAGTCTTGGCCTTTCCGACTTTGAGATAAGGTGATTCTGCGGCTTGTGTCGTGACGAAAGCCGTCATGAAAGCCCAGGTAGAAACCCAGGCGGAAACCAGAAGCAGGATCGGAAAGCGTCTCATCGTGTTCGCCATTATAGCGGAAATCCGAGAACAATGCCGCCTTCGAGAACCTGTTTTCGAATATTTTCAGGAGGTGGCGGAAAGGGCTCGCTTTCCTCGATCGCGCGGAGTGCCGCTTCGTCAAAAGAAGAATTTCCAGACGACTTGAGCATGCGTTTCGCGCGTACGTGTCCCTGACTATCAACGAGGATCTCGATCTGCGCAGAAAGGTCGCCACGTGCCAGGTACGCGGGGAGTGACCAGTGTCCGCGTACACTTTCGAGGATCCCGTCATAATAAGGACCTGCACCATTTTCTTTTGCATCCGCTGAGGTGTCCGTGCCGGCCGAGAGTATATTGCCTTTGATCGGAGGGGCTTGCGGGCGATCCTCACTCTGATCACGAACCTTATCGAGCGCTTTGATCCGCTCGAGTGCTGATTTGAGATCCTTCTTGCGCACTTTCTTTAACGTCATTGCGTCGGGTGGTGGGACGGTCTTTTTCTCGATTTTGTCTTCCGACTTATCTGGGGATTTTTCGGGTGCTTTTATTTCGGGCTCTTTCGTCACGTCTTCCACTTTGTTTGGAAGATCCCCCTTAACGATATCCGGAAGGCCGACGATATCTACGCGGAGAGTTGGACTGTACGGTGTCCGTTCGTGATTGCGCCACCACCATCCCTGCGCAAAGAGGAAAAGTGACAAGACCGCGTGGATCGCAAGCGACGGGCCGAGACCGCGGCGAAAACTCCGTTTGCCATCAAGAGTTGCTTCGAAAACTTGATACTCGTCCAATGTGCTCACGTCGGGCCCTCTTCGAGTTACAGACCCTTGGACTCCGGTTCCGTCACAAGGCCCACGCGATCGATCTCAGCGGCTTTGATAGCGCCAATCACACGGGCGACAAATCCGTACTCGGCCACGCGATCGGCACGCACGTAGACTTGAACGTTCTTTTTCCCTTTTGCTATCTGAAAGAGTTTCTTTGGCAACTGACTGAGTGACACACTCGAGCCGTTGAGCAAAACCCGCTCATCCTTGGTGACGCTGATGTCGATGTTTTCAGGAGCTTCGCTTAGGGCTCCAGCACTCACTTTTGGCAGGCGCACATCCAGGCCCTGTTGCATGAGGGGTGCTGAGATCATGAACACAATGAGAAGCACGAGCATGACATCGACGAGCGGTGTGACGTTGATTTCCGCCAGTGTCACCGGTGTTGACGAGCGCGAGCTTGTGGCGTCCGGAAGCTTCATTTTTTGCGATTACCTGTGAGAAAGCCGCGCTGGACGATATTCAGAAAATCCTGAACAAAGCATTCCATATCGACGGCCGAACGTTTGATCATGTTCACAAAATGGTTGTAGGACACAACGGCTGGGATGGCAGCTCCAAGCCCCACCGCTGTTGCCACGAGTGCTTCGGAAATACCTGGAGCGACAACAGCCAAGCTTGCGGCACCGCTAGCGCCGATGTCTTGGAATGCGTTCATGATTCCCCAGACGGTTCCAAAAAGTCCGACGAACGGAGCCGCGCTCGCGGTCGTCGCGAGCCATCCGAGATGCTTCTCCATCGAAGCAACATTCGCGTGGGTCGCTCGGCCCAGTGCGCGTTGAATATTATCGATCAAAGGTTCTGCATCGGCTGGTCGGTCGTTGAGCGGCAGTTTCTGGAGTTCTTTGAAGCCTGACTTAAAAACGCGAGCCACGGGAGAATCTTGATATTCGTCGGTTTTCGCAAAGACTTCTTCGAGACTCTTACTTTTCCAGAAGTAACTGAGGAACGCGAAATCCTGGCGAGCGCCTTTGCGAAACACAGTCCACTTCGCAACGATGATGGCCCAGCAGGCAACCGAAGCAGCAACCAGTGTGATCAAAACGACTTGGACCGTAAGGCCGGCATTGACGACGAGTTCGAGCATGAGCCGATTCTTTCTCCTCTTCTAATGAGTGTTTGTGAGAAGGGACCTATTCTTTATAAACGATTTAATGACTTGGAGCAAAATAAGGAGCATCACAGATCCGGAGGCCAGGGGACCCGTCGTGCCCCCCGTTAGCCACGCGTCAAAGCCGTGTGAAACTGGTCCTAAACCATTAACTTTAAAAGTGTTTTTCAGTAGGACGACACCGTGAAACTCTTCGCTCGTGAAAGACATTCCGAGGACGGGTAGCAGCATGATGAGAAACCCTGCCCAAAGGCCGGCGCCTCGAGAAAAGTCGCGCGTTCGTTCGAACTCGATGCCCATCCAGAGCGATGCAAAGAAGAAAGACGTTCCTGTTTGCCAATCCAGATCGAGCTGGAAGGACTTAATCGTCGTGTAGATCACGGCAGTCCATAGAATCCCGATCCATGGCGCCGATGTTCGTCGCAAAGGAAGGATGAATTTGTGGCGAAACAAGAACTCTTCGCCATAGATCCAAAAAGCCAGGAGAAGCGCGCTCCCAAGAGATTGTCCAAGGCTCGCCCAAAAACCTCCGAGCTCGACGAAGACACCGACGATCGTCATGAGTCCAACGAGAACCCACGCGGCTGCGAGTCCAAACGCGAGCCAGCTCCCCTCGAGGAGTGAAGGCAAGAATCGGTAACGAAATCGCTTGGGATTGAAGATTTCATAGAGCGGCTCACGCGTGATGGGGAACAAGAGGCCCCAAATGACGACGAAGGACGCCGAGGCGATCGCGACCATCGGTACTTGAAACGCACCCATCTCCGTCCCGAGCACCTTCAGTGATGAATGCGAGGCGGCTCCCCAGTAGGTGAATGCGGCCATAGCTGCGCCGTAGAAGATCGTCTGCCACACGATGTACGTCGCAAGATGCACGAGCGGTCGCCACTGAATCACTTGTAGAGAGTACCTCGAGAGCTGCGGGCGTCAAAAATTTTCCGCATCCCCGGGTACCTATTTGAATGATAAAAATAAGGTTGGGGCGTCTTATGATTCAGCTCACGGATGTGTCAAAGGTATATCTCGGAAATCAAAAAGTACTCGATCGGGTCAACCTGAATCTCAAGAAGGGTGACTTTCTGTATCTGGTCGGCGGAAGTGGTGCGGGCAAAACCACGTTTCTTCGTGTGTTAGCAACCGAAGAGCGACCGTCGACAGGAGTGGTTTCACTTTTTGGTTACAGTCTCTCGACAGCGGCGCGCGCGACGCTCGGAGGAATTCGACGAGCGATTGGTTACATTCCACAGAACGTTCAACTCATACGCGATCTCTCGGTTTTTGAGAACGTCGCACTCTCTCTCTGGCTCAGTGGATCGCGTCGGATGACGGCCGATGATCGAACACGCGTGCACGAGTTGATCAGCGTTCTGGGACTCGCGGACAAAGCGGCGAAACCAGCTGGGGCACTTTCCGGTGGTGAAGCGCAACGGGTAGCCGTCGCGCGAGCGCTGGTTCGCAACCCGGAACTCATCATCGCCGATGAACCCACGGGCGCACAGGACCGTGAGTACACCTGGTCGCTCATGGAGCTTTTTGTGCGAAGTCATCTCAAGGGCGCCACCGTGATCTTAGCAACTCACGATCGCGAGATCGTACGCAAAGTACGCAAGCGCTGTGGTGTGCTTCGCGATGGGCAGCTTGTCTTAGAAAGTGAAGGGCCATGTCTGGTTTGACGTCGGTGGTATCGACACGAATTCCTTTGACCATAAAACTCGGTATGAAGGGTATGCGCCGAAGTTTTCTTGTTCAGATTGGTAGCTGGCTTGCGATCGGTTTGATCGTCGCCATCGGCGCTTCGATTGCGTCGTTTCATGAGTGGATCCTGCCCGTGATGGATCATCTGAAGTCAGAGACGCTTGTCACCGCTTACATGAAACCCGAAGTCGCCGATCAGGATCAAAACAGATTGGCGGCATCGTTACGAACCGAAATCGAAAGTAAGGACTCCCGCGTGGACCGGGTCAACCTCACAACGCCGCAACAGTTTCTCGAGCGTCTGAAATCCGACCATCCTGACTTGGCGAACGAGCTTTTTAACTTAGGCCCCGAAATGCCTAAGATTGTCCCAAGAATTGTCACGTTCTACGGAGTTATCTCGCAGCTTGCGCTCGATACGTTGCGCGGAAACCCGAACGTTGATCGTGTGGAGACTTCAGAACACGAGCTCAAGCCGTTGCTTTCGTCGCTGGTGTCGTTGCAGCGTGCTTTGCGCATCCTTGGCATCGGTTTGTTGTGTGCGTTGGTGATCACGCTCACGCAGCTTGCGACGATGAATGTAGCCGTGCAAGCCGACATCATTCAGGTGTTGTCACAATGGGGCGCGGGGGTGTTTCGGTCGCGTCTTCCGGTCATCATCACGGGATTTTCGGCGTTAGCGATGGGTTCTCTTTTCGGAATTGCTGCATGGTTGGGTTTATCGACCGTGATCAATGGTTTTCTAGAGCAGGCCGCTCCCATCGGTTTTTCCGCAGCGGCAGGGTGGGCCCCTCAGGCCATCGCGTTGCCGCGGCTGCATGCGCTGATCACGATTGGTGTTTTCGTGGTGCTTGGTGCCACCGCTGTTTTGAGCTTGAGTTTTCGAACGGCGCGCAGCAGTGGCGGACGCTCATGAGCGTCGTTCTTCTCTCTTTTCTTTTAAGCATGTCGGCTGCTGCCACTCTTCCGCAGAAGCCGAAACCTTCGCTTGCAAGAGAACTCCTGCAGGTACGAGAACAGATTCTCAAGTCAGAGAAAGATTTGATATCGAATACAAAAGAGTTGAAGGCGACAGGCGGTCGCGTTCAGCATCTCAAGAGTCTACAGAAACTGCAGAAAGCCGAGCGCACGCTTGCAGCAAAGCGCATTGGCGAACTAAAAAAATATCTCGAAGAGCTGACCGCTCGAAAGACAGCCCTCGAATCACGGATGAACGAAGAGCGACGCAGTCTCACGCGTTTGGTGGAGACACTGGATTCGCTTCATAGTCGCTCTTCGTATGAAAATCGCCCCGCCGTTCGTTCGGTAGTTACCAAGCTGGTTGAGCTCAGTCTGCAGCGAGCCGAGGCCCTGCGCATGGATCGTTTGGATGTCGATGAAATCGAAGGAAAAATTGAGCAAGAACATCTTCATTTGACCTACTTGATGAACGATCTCGAGGATCAGGCACAGGTGCTGAAGTTTCATGAGAGCATCCAGAATCAGATGCTGGCGAAGATGCAGACCGACAGCCTTTCGCAAGTCGAAAGAGTGCATCGTTTGAAAAGTACCCAGCTTCGGGTGGAGCAGTTGATCGAGCAGTTCAATGCGCGTCTTGCTTTTGAGAGAACGACGGAGGCCGAGAAACAGGCCGCTCGGTCGGTCTACCTCGGTGATTTTGTACTCAAGAAAGGCAAGCTAGGACTGCCGGTCGCGGGAAAGCTTGTGCAGGGTTATGGACGGGATCGCGATCCAGCATCGGGTCTGTCCTTCTTTCGTAAAGGTATCGAGTTCGCGGTGCAACCTGAAACGGACGTGAGAGCGGTCGCGCCTGGGCGCGTGGTTTTTGCCGGCGAGCTTCAGGATTTTGGTCTCGTAACGATTATCGATCATGGCGCTAACTATTACTCACTCGTGGCTCAACTCGGGACGGCCCTTCGCAAAGAAGGCGACTTTGTTGGCGATCAAGAGGCAGTCGGAAAAAGTGATTCTAAAGGAACCCCGGTGTATTTTGAGATTCGGTCGCGTAACGTCCCCGTGAATCCCATAGGATGGTTGCAGGCGAAGCTCGAACCAAGTCCCCATGAAGGAGACATCGTTCAATGACTCGGAAAAATGCGTGTGTTTTGGCGGCTCTCGTCAGTCTCGTGGGTGGAAACTTTGTGTTTCAAAGTCTAGCCAAGGAAAAAGACAAACCGAGTGACAAACAGAACCAGAAAACGGTTGAACTCGAGACGCCGAGGGCGACTGATGGTGCACGTTACAAGAATCTTGAACTCTTTCAAAAGGTGCTTCATTTTGTCGAGACCAACTTTGTTGACGAAGTCGACAACACCAAGTTGGTCCATGGCGCGATTAAGGGAATGCTCGCGACGCTCGATCCGCACTCTAACTTTTTGCCACCCGAGATTTTCAAAGACATGAAAGTCGATACGAGTGGGAAGTTTGGCGGCGTCGGTATTGAAGTCGGTTTGCGCGACGGCGTTCTCACCATTGTCACGCCGATCGAAGGAACACCCGCCTGGAAAGCCGGACTTCTGGCTGGTGATCGCATTGTAAAAATCGATGATGCGTCGACCAAGGGTATGAGTTTGTCCGAAGCGGTGGTCAAGATGCGCGGAGGAAAGGGCTCCAAGATCAAGATTTCGTTTTTCCGGACGGGCTTCGATAAAGTCAAAGAGCTCACGCTCACGCGCGAGGAAATCAAGATCCGTGCGGTCGCCGAAAAGATGGTTCTCGAACCGAACTTTGGTTACGTGCGGCTTCAGACGTTCAACGAGAATGCCGCTAACGATCTGAAGTCGGCTCTCGCTGGTTTCGAGCAAAAGGGCAAACTGAAGGGACTCGTGCTGGACCTACGGACCAATCCCGGCGGTCTCTTGGATCAAGCCGTTGATGTGACATCGATCTTCATCGACGAAGGTGTGATTGTCTCGACCATCGGTCGCGACCGCGCTCAAAAGGAAATCAAATACGCTCGTCGCGGAGAAACACGAAAAGATCTCGCCGTAGCGGTCCTTGTTGGTTCATCGACAGCGTCAGCGGCGGAGATCGTTGCGGGAGCGTTGCAAGATCATAAGCGTGCTGTGGTATTGGGCGCACCGACGTTTGGTAAGGGTTCAGTTCAAACGGTGATTGATCTCGGCGATCAAATGGGTTTGAAACTGACGATCGCGCGTTACTACACACCGAGCGGGCGCAGTATACAGGAAAAGGGCGTCATGCCCGACATCCTGCTCGACCAGTACGATCCGGAGCTTTTGAAAAAGGCGAAGATCAGTCGTGATTCGCTCCGAGAGAAGGATCTGCCCGGGCATATCATCGGCGAGGAAAAGGGCGACGATAAGGACGAGGACGTTGGTGGGAAGGAATTTTCGGCTGAAGAGCTCGAAAAACTTAGTGACGCTGAAAATAGCTCACGCAAGTCAGAGCCGACCGATCTCAAGCCCGTCGATATGAACCCGCGAGAGGACTATCAGGTCCGTCAGGCCCTCAACTATCTGAAGTCTTACGATATCTTTCAAAAGATCTCGTCGCGCTAACACTCACGAACGGTTTAATGCTCGCCCCGGGGTGCTCAGGCCGCTAAGAAGAGTTTTTCGTACTCACGTAGGGCATGCGTGACCGTGATTTCGGCGCGTCGCCTGTCGAGTATCTGTTTGACTTGAAGTCCGGAGTGTTCAGCCGACCGAAAGGATTCGAAGAAGCCCGTCATTCCAGTGAGCAGAGAGGATGATAGATCGGTCATCTCGTGTACATGATCGTAGTCTTGATCGTGAACTTCGACCGTCACGATCTTGGTTTCATATTCTTTCTTGGGGTACCAAAGCTCGATCGCTCCAACGACCCGAACCGTTAAGATCGTCCACGGAATAATCGGCCCTGGAGAAAGGATGATCACGTCCAATGCTTCCGTATCATCACTCACAGTCTGTGGGATGAATCCGTAGTTGAAAGGATAAGGCTCCTCACTGCGTAAGAAAGACTTCAGTTCGAGTAGACCTGTCTTCTTGTCGATGGAGTATTTTGCACGCGAGCCCATCGGGACTTCAACAAAGACGGTCATCTCTTCGGGGATGGCTTGTCCGGGATCGATATCGTGCCAGGGATGCATGTATGCTCCTTGTAAAAGGACCCCATGAACTTTGTGAACTGTGTTTGCACACTGCTCTCAAAGTTCATGGGGTGTTTCGCTTGTTAATAGCGTCGTGACGAGGAATCGCGATCGGACCTACGTCCAGTTCTGCGTCTCGACTCTACCGGATAGTCTCGGTCATCGATTTCGTCTTCATTGCGACCGTTATTAAAACGGTAATCGTCTTGATCCTGTTCGTTATCGTGCTGACCAGCGTTCATCTCATGTTGTTGTTCGTAGTCGTCTGTACCGCTGAGACTCTCGCGGTCGAATCGACTCTCGTCGCGTGGTTGTTGAGAGCTGCTGTAGCGACGATCTTCGCGATCGTAATCTCGGCTATACCGATCAAATCGATCGGTATACGGATCAGCATAGGGGTTGCCATAGGGATAGGGCGTTTTATCGTAACCGCGCGAATAACGAGAGTCAGGGTGTTGATCGTAGTTTCCTTGTAACCAACGTTCACGCCCACTGACGTTCTGAACGGGACCTCGGCTACGGGGTTCGCGCATGTCAATAGCATCATGGGTATTACGGGTATTACGGACATCGTGAGTACCGCGGGGGGTGCCACGGGTATCACGCGAGTTGGAACTGCTTCCATGCGTGGTGCGGCTGCTCCGGCTTGCTGGAGCGCGATGGCTGTTTTGTTTCTTGGAACGCATAATGATGTTCTCCTTTGGCATGAAGCACAGCAAACGCAGTGCCATCGTCAGAACTATCGAAGGAGGCGTATCGCGCGGGTTTTACGGCTGATGCGACACGGACCGAGTACGTCGTTGTGAGTTTTCTCCTCGAGGTCATGTTTCTGTCGGTGAAAAAGAGGACACCCGAACGCGGCATGTTCGATGCAGGCTCGGGTCGCGTTCAGGAAGGAGCGGATTTGGGCTTGATTCCGTGCGACGTTCCCACCATGATCTCGAGCGGTGGAGCACCTGGAAGTACAATCGTTTCAGACGGTCACGCAGATCACAGCCCTGATCCGCTCACTTCTTGAACCTGCTTTTAACCAGGTCAAAGTGCGCGGAGAGCTTTCGAACGTGAAAGTCTCTGCGCAGGGTCACGCCTATTTTTCCATTAAGGACAGTGAGGCTTCGCTTTCAGCGGCCTGGTTTGGGATTGTCCGAAAACGTCTTCGCTTTGAGCTCAAGGACGGTATGGATGTCTTCGCCGTCGGACGCTTATCGGTTTATCCTCCGCGTGGAACGTACCAGCTCGTTGTGGACACACTCGAGCCTGCCGGCGTCGGCGATCTTTTCAAGGCGTTCGAAGAACTCAAACGCAAGCTTGAGACCGAGGGCTTGTTCGATGCCACACGAAAGCGCATTCTACCCGCGTACCCTTCACGCGTGGTCGTGATCACGTCGCCAACGGGTGCCGTTCTTCAAGATATTGTGAGCATCTTTCAGAGGCGTGCTCCGCATCTCAGTCTGCAAGTCATTCCTGTCGCCGTTCAAGGCGATACAGCTTCGCGAATGGTGATCGAAGCGCTCGCACGCGTGGCAAGAACCGGGCTGGGTGATGTAGTCGTGTTGGCTCGCGGGGGCGGAAGTTTCGAGGATCTCTGGCCTTTTAACGACGAGGCGCTCGCGCGTGCGATTGCTGCGAGTCCTGTTCCCGTCATCTCAGCAGTCGGGCATGAAACGGATTTTACAATTGCCGACTTTGTAGCCGACCTGCGGGCGCCGACACCTTCGGCAGCTGCGGAAATTCTCACGCAAGGCTGGTCTCTGATGGCTCATCGCTTGAGTGATTGGGACAGTCGCATCGCCCAAGCCGTTCGAATACAGATCGAGCGAGAACGCGAACGCGTAAATCAACTCACTCTCCGGTTGCGAAGTCCGTTTCAGCTGGTTCGGGATCGGGTTCAGCGCCTCGACGAGTGGATCGCTCGCTTTGAAACTGCATTCGTGCATCAGTATGAGTCGTTTTTCGATCGATGGAAGGCTCTCGAAACCAGTCTTGAGTATCTGGGTCCTTACAAGGTGCTAGAGCGAGGCTACGTCGTGGTGCGTGAAAGCTCTCCCACGTCGAAGGTTGTGGTTTCAGCACCTCAGTTGATTCGCGGCCAAAAGTACCGGATGATCTTTAAGGATGGGCAACGCGAGATCGAGGCGCTTTAGCTTTATTAGAGGATACTTCTCCCCGGCGACGTGGTTGGCGGCTGCGTTTTTCTTCGGTTCAGCGTGTTCGACGGGGCGAATGACCCCAGGGTCACCGGATGCGAACGCCTCGCTGGGACCTGTTTCGCTTTCAAGCTCGCAGGTTGTTGACGGTTCCCTTGTGGTCGTCAAGTTTCGACCACCCGAGGGGGCTTGGTCGCCTGAAAATTTTATCGGTACGTTCGCCGGTAAAGAGGTCAAACTCTTCCGCGACACGTCGACCAAGGCCGGTGCTGAGGTTCAGTGGGGTGGTCTATGCGTCGTTCCGCTCGACACAGCTCCCGGCGAGTACGAACTCACCATTCAGCTGACCGAAGGCGGCTTTTTTTCTTCGAAGAAGAAGTGGACGGTGCCGGTCGTCGTTCAACCGGGAGGTTATGCTTCGGAGTCCCTGCAGGTCGATCCCAAGATGGTCAATCCTCCAGCGAAAGCCATGGCGCGTATCCAACGTGAGAATCGAGAATTAGGCGAAGTGTATCGTACGATCTCGGCGGAGAAGCTATGGAAGGGTAATTTTCTCTTACCGATTGCGAGTGCTGTCACGAGCCCGTTTGGTACGAAGCGAACGTACAATGGTGAGACGCGCGGCTTTCATAAGGGATTGGACCTGAAGGCAGGTGTGGGAACGCCGATTCGTGCGCCCGAAGCGGGGACTGTCGTTTTAGCAAAGAGTCTCTACTTCACGGGTAAAACGGTTATTTTGGATCATGGACTTGGTCTCATGACTCTTTACGCTCATTTGTCGAAGCTGCGTGTGAAAAAAGGGGATCGTGTGACTCGCGACCAGCTTCTCGGGCTCGCGGGAAAGACGGGACGTGTGAACGGTCCGCATCTGCATTGGGGAGCCGTCTTTGCATCCAGCGGGAATCACGACAGTTTCAATCCGTCTGACCTGACAAGGGTTTTTAGCGAATGAAACTTGTGTTTCTGTTCGCGGTCGGGGTTTTCTTGACTGCCCCTGTGTTCGCCGCGCGTGTGGGTCATGTGGAGATGGATGAGACGCCCGTGCATACTCAACCCACGGCGATGAGCGACGTCATCACAAAACTCGCAAAGGGTTCGACCCTTGCTGTGAGCAATCTTCCGACGGCTGGCTTTTATAAGGTCAAGCTATCCGACGGTACGTTGGGGTGGGTACTCGGTGAGGCTCTTCGTCTTGAGCAAGCGCCTGACATGATGGAAGTCGAAACGCAGGCTTCGGCTCTTCAAGAAAAATCGGACAAGTCCAAACGCGAGACCGTGATCACGGATTCTGCAGCGGAGCTCAGGATATTTGGCGGGGGTGCTTTCTTTCAAATGAAAGATGCTGCGCAGGTGGCGGGTTTCGAGGATTCGACGGTTGGGTACTACTTCGGTGGGGATTTTCACATTCCGATCTCGACCGAATGGTCGATCGCCTTTCGTGTGGATCATATTCGGAAGGTTTCGACGGTTCAGTCTCCGAGCGCGAATGACGTGTTTCAGTTTAGTGCGTCGAGTACGCCGGTGATGGGTGGACTGGTTTGGGAGCGCTTTCTCGAATCGGATCTCTCAGTGTTTTTTTCGGGATACGCGGGCATGGCGTACAACACCCAGTTTGCCTCTGTAGCACTCAGTCGTGACGAACCGAACGAGACCGTTTACGAATCCTCGGCTGTTACCGGACTCTTATCCGGAGGGTTTCAGTGGTATCTCACGCCGTCGTTCGGCTTGACGAGTGAATTGGGTTATCGTGTTCTAACAACATCCGAAAGTGTCCCGGTCGTCGCCGGAAATGGTAGCGAAGTCTTTCGAAGTGGCAGCCAGTATGCAGCGATTTCAATCTCGATGAATGGACTGTTCGCGGGCGCCGGGATCGTTTTCCGATTTTAATCTGGCCTCAAAGGGCCGGCTTCTTGTCCCAACCCAAGCGATAGTGAAATCCTCGCTGATCCCGTGCAACGCCTAGAATCTGTGCGCGAACGTTGATCGAGCGGCCTGACTTAGGGTCGAAAAGATTGAGTATAACCGGGCCCGATGTTCCAAAGGTCGGTTCTTCGATGTCGCCTTGGGCGCGTAACTCACAGCCCAGCTCGTGCACTTGCTCCAGCGTTCCTGCTACCATGCCTTGAAAGTCGTGGCATGCAGCAAGCCAGTGCGAACGATTCGGTTGTGCCACCGAGCGCTTCTGCGCTGCGGGACGGGGGGCGCGCTCGTGTGCGCCGGCCTCTGTACTCGTAGTCAAGGGAGGCGGCGGCGGATCGATGGGTGCCCAGGTCGCTAGGCTCCAGTCCCAAATCCAACTGTACGTTCGGATCTCACCGCTGACACGAAGTCCTTCAAAAGCGGCGTCGTCGATCGGTCCAAAAATTTTTCCATCGCGGGCAAGGTAGTGTGAGCGATTCATTAATTTGCCCCCTTCTTGTTAACCTGTATGGCGAGATACTTTTCCTTGTTGTTGCAGTTGTCGTGAAGATCGGCTTTGAACGAGCCGAGTTCATCTTCCCAGATTTCACCACTGCCATCGAGGCCATCGTTGGTGTAACCCCACTTGTAGACTTTGGAGCTATCGACAGCTTTCTGATCCTGATTTTTAAATCCGCTCGCGATTTTTTGATAATCGGGGTGAGCATTTTGCCAAATGATGTCTTGGCTAGCGCCGCTGTAGATTTCGACTTCGATGAGTTCCGTCGTTTCGGCGACGGTTTCGACTTTATCGAGCATTTGGCGGGTCAAACGATGCAAGTCTGTGTTGATCGTGCGGACAAGATACTTCTCCAGTTCGCCTGATTGCACGAGATGCGTACCGAGAACGCGGTTCCAAACGGGAGCTGCT
Source organism: uncultured Oligoflexia bacterium (assembly GCA_964549505.1). Classification (GTDB taxonomy): domain Bacteria; phylum Bdellovibrionota; class UBA1018; order UBA1018; family CAZJVD01; genus CAZJVD01. The sequence continues at coordinate 107,664 of CAZJVD010000002.1, read as the reverse complement.
TGACGGAACCGACGGTAGTTAGCAAACTCGGTTCTCAGTTTTTCAACTTCATCGAGAAGGGGCTTTGGCATCGACTCACCTGGGCGCAACTGAATCTGCGCACGCTTGAAAGCTTCTTTCAGGTTCCGAACCATGCTGAGGAGGACGTGGGCCATTTCGCCTTGTTCCTTTTCAGCAATTCCGGCAAGCTTCTGTGCTCGGTCGCGTTCGTCAAAGAGAAGATTGATTTCGTCTTGGCGTGCGATGAAGTACGGCGATCGCATCCATTCGGCAGCGATTGAAAAGGGAACTTTCTTATAACTGCGCGCCTGCTTTTCGCTGAGTTTCAGAAACTCAAGGGTGAGCGAATAGAAGTCAGCTCGTTTGTTTGCAAATTTTTCGCGCCAGCTAGCGAGCCAAAAATACGGATCTCGGTAATGCCTTCGAAACGAACCAATCGCACGGACCGATGCGGGATACTGGCAAAGTTCGTTGAGAGCCATCGCCATAATCATCGAAGCCTCAGGGCTGTAGGTGCGACGGAGTCCACCCGTTTGCAGATTGATAGCTGTACCAATAGCTTCGCGAAGCATGTCGTTCTGAAGATACGCCCAGCCGAGCTCGGTTAAAGCGTCCGACAAGATATTTGAGTTCTTGTGGATCAGCTTGAGTTCGCGAATGGCGCCATCGTGTTGCTCCATGGAGTAGTACGAACGCGCAAGGACCTGCCGAGCGCGATCGACGAAACGCTCGAGGTATTCTGGACGTGTCTTGAGTGCCAAAAAGCTGTTCAATGCGGGAATGACTTCGTCGTCTTTTCCGTTGGCGGCAGCCGCAAGACCGAGACTCAGGCGATGTTCGGGCGAGCCTTTGCTCATACTCGAGAGTGCCACTTTTACGCGAGCGGGTTCGATTGGATCGTGACCAAGCTCCGTGAGAAAAATCTGAAACGCGGCCTTGTCTAACGTGTTGCGGACGCTCTTGATCGTGGTCCCCTTGAGATCGGGGAGGACGCGTATGATCTCTGGGTGCAGAGTTAGATTCGGAAAGAGTTCGCGAATTTTTAGCAAGCACTCAAGTGCAGCAACTTGAACGGGTTGTGTGGTTGGATCGGGTTGCTTCATAGCAATCGCTGTGAAGCCGTTGTAGGCGATATGATAGAGCTCGGCTTTGAAAAGCGCGCGCGCGACCCAGTACTCGCCGAAGGCCATGCTCTCTTTGGTGGCCGTTTCGCGGCGACGTAAGTCGATTGCTTCTGAGAATCCACGTGCGATCGAGCTTCGTGAGGCCAAGAAGTTATTGAAATGGGTTTGCCAAATCGTATCGATCGAGCGAGAGAAGGTCCACTTTTCGCTGCCATCGCAGGCGTCTGAAAACGTGCTCACACCGCCGATGGCTGTGCGTGGCGCCCAGAACGGCGCGGCCAGAAAAAGTGTGAGGAGGTAAGCGTAGCGAGCTTTCATTCGTCGCCTCCAAAGAGAAAGTCGATACCAACCGAAATATTATTTGAGAAATTGGTTCGCGATCCGGTCACCTGGCCGATCCGTGATCTGATTTGCTTCTCGAGAATGTCCTCTTTAAAGACGACGAGGCGATAGTCGAGACGAAGTGAGAACGAACGGTTTAAGAAAAACCGTTGGCCGACGCCGACCGAAGGAGCTGGATTAGTGCCCGACTCGGTCTTGACTGCGCCCATGCCGAGGGCGACGTTCATGTCGTAGTAAATGATTTTCGCGTCAAAGAGAGCCAGTTTACCGTACAAGAAACTCCAAGTACTTTCGCCGCCCAGATAATGTTGCGGATAGTTCGTGTTGGCCGTCGCGCCACGGGTTTCTTCGAAAGTTTTCAGAGCCGTCGATGACTGTGCAAAGTATTTCCAGTAAAGCAGATTGAGCGAGAAGGTCTCAGTGAAGTGGTAACCAACGCCTAGTCCTGCCATGCGAACGTTTAAGAAGGGATCGGTGAATGCCATTCCGCCGAGCAGGCCTATTTGAAAGCGGCCGGATTTCGTGAAGGTTCGGTTCTGAACGACTCCCAATCCACTCTCTTCGCCGCGCGCCCAGTACTTGCTCTTGATGCGTTGAACATTGGCGCGGTCGGCTTTCTGTGCTGGAACTTTTTGAGCACCGGATGTCTCTTCGGCCGGAACATCGGCGGCGGTGACTTCGGGTTCGTCATCCGCGGCACGAACCGGAGTGTTTGTGAGCAACAGCGTTGCGGAAAGCGCGAGCGAAAGCGAAAACAAGTATGACTTTGAAAAGACGGAGTGAACGTTACGCATGACCCTTATCTCCCAAGTTTCTTAAAGACAAAGGGGTAGGCGACGGCGACCGTCGTTCCGCCTTTGGGTTTCGGGAACTGCCACTTGACCAAGCGTCGGATAACGCAGTCGTCAAGTCTCGTAGACTGAGTTGTGGTTTCTTGAACGCCGGCCTGTGTGACCACGCCCTGTGGACCAATGGAGAAGTCGACCTGAAGTTTTCCTTCGACTGATGGGTTCTGAATCATCGAGGATTCGTAGCAGTATCGAATCTCGCTCATGTGAGCGTGGATGACTTTACCCACTTCGTCTTTTGTCAGACCGTTTTCCACAAAAGATCCTCCGGTATCGAGTGCGACAAAAGCAGATCCTTGGCCGGCCACTCCGGCTTTTTGTCCTTTGCCGTAACCGACATTCGATCCGTCCGAGGCGCCGCCCAATTCCGTAACGTTGACATCGCGTGACTTTGTCAAACCTGCGAGTGCGCCGGGATCAAGCTTTCCCTTTGCCCGATCATCAAAAACTCCGCGCGCCTTGCTCGTTGCGTTTCGCGAGACAAGATCGGACTGCATGAGGAGAGTTGTGAGGCCGCCCTTCATGAGCTGACTAACGGCGCTCTGAAGTGCTTTTGCGCGGAAAGCCTGCACGACGGCTGCGTCTTTCGCTTTTGTCACGTTGGGTGCGGCCGCTTCAGGGGCAGCTGGCTTTGTCTCGTCTTGCGGCGGTTTCGGCCGTTGTAGAATAACTTGTGCGTACTGAGGAGGAATGCTTTCGGGTGTTTCTTCGACGGGCGCCTTCGGCCAGATCGCGACAGTGAGGAGGAGTACGAGTAGCGCTGCGAGTGAACCAGCAAGACTTCGCCCAAACACACCTGTTTCTCGGTCCCTTGATACGCGTAGTTTCGGTATGAGCTTGAGGTTGACCTTGGCCACACCATGAAAGTGCCATTGGTGTGGACCCCAGATCACAGAGTGCTGGGTGAGCATGGCGTAACTGAGATCCTGTGATTGGCCTTCGGTGAACTCGAGTGTGTCTCCATTTTTTACGGTGAGACCGGAGACCAGTGACTTGAGTCTATACTCGTCGCCATCGGCGTGTAGTTCGAAGATGCGACGACCGGCGACGACTCCAGCGAACTGACGATCGAATGCGACGGTGGCGACTAAGATTTCGCCGAGTGTCTCACTGACACGAAGTTCGGCGCCTTTCGGCAGCTCTTCGAGGTTTTCAAGTTCTGGAGATGTTGCAAACGCCGGACGCGCGTCGGATGTTTTTGAAAGGGTGATGTGAAACGCATCGAGTTCGATGGGCTTGTTTTGTTTAACAATAGTTTCGGAGATCTCAAGAACAGAATCTTTTTGTAGTTCGCCAATTTCGCCACTGAGATCACGTACGCGAAAGCCTTCGGCTGTTTTTTCGAGAACGTAGCGAAACGGAAAACCTAGAGCCAGCGGTTTGCGAGTGTCCCATACGAGTGTGGCGAGAGCTTCTGCGTTTCGGCGCTTCTTAGGTTCATGAATGCGGACGAGCAGTTCGCTGGGCTTCATGGTGTGAGTTTCAACTCCTTAACAAGCAGTTTGGTTTCGGAGTCGTAACCGGAGCGCTTCATATAGAGATGGCGACGCTTGCGTTTTTTGTCGGCATCCGAAATCTGCGCGAGGCTATCGAGAGGTTGTTTGTTGACGCCTTCGATCAGGGAGTCATCAAAATCGAGCTTGTTGGCGCGGTCGCTCGGCGGATGCTTCTTATCGCCAGCCTTCGTAGCGGTCTTCGTAGTCGGGGCAGTGCGGGTAGTCTGGGGTTCGGCGAACGAACTCAGCGCAACGACGAGGCCGAAGGCAATCATCAATGCCCACGGGGCCCACGAGGCCGATGAGCGCATACGCCAACGGACCGTCGAGCTGCGGCGGAGAGTGTGTTGATCGGTGCTTTGGACACGATACATGAAAACCCCTTATAATGAATTTTACTTAATAAAGTTATGAAATGCAAATTATTTAAAGCCGCACTGCATCTTATTAAATAATAATAAAATCAATAACTTATAAAAATATCTATTGGATTTCATAGGCGCCAATATCGCAGACGTTGAAAGTTGTATCGGGGCGCGTAAAGCCGCGTTGGTCGGTAGCCGGGCAGCTGGTGTTGGTTCCGCTATCGATTGCGTCACTTGGGGAACTGATGGCCATTGTTTGTGTCGGTCCGCCGTTATCGGCGAGTGCCGAAAGAGTGAGTGTGCCGCTGGGTATGTCGCCGGCGCTGAGGAGAGGGCAATCCGCAGTGCTCGTATCGCTGAGGTTGTAACCAACAGACGTGATCGTTCCGCCTACGCTGGTGCGACAGTTGTCGGTTGCGCCGCCCGAGGTGGTGAGATTGTCGCCAATGATATTGTTACGTAACGAAGCGACCGCAGTTCCGCCCGTAACTTTGAGGCCACCGGCATCCGTATTGGTGCCGGTATCGTTGTCTGTGATCGTGTTGTTGATCAAGGTGCTCGTGTTAGATGCAACGTAAACACCGCCGCCACGAAAGCCGGTGTTACTCGTGATCGTGTTGTTCTCGATAGTGCTTGTTTTTGCGAGATAGAGAGCGCCGCCATTGACGTTCGAGGCGATGTTGTTCGTGAAAAGACTGCGCCGAACGGTGAGTGTGCCACCGGAGGCCGAGCCGATCGCACCGCCGCCCGTAGTGAACGCGGTGTTCGAGTCAAAAAGACAGTAGTCCACAGTACCTGTGGTGTTGGCACTGAAGTAGATTCCGCCGCCCGCGCCGGTGGCAGTATTGTTCGAGACCGTACAGTGATCGATACTCAACGAGCCTGAGGCGCCCGTCACATAGATCGCGCCGCCGTTGAGGCCAGCTACCACGGTTGCGCTATCGATGACGTTCACATAGCTCATGGTCACGGCTACGTTATTGATCACGATCGCACCGCCGTCCGTGTTCGAAGAGCCTTGTTGAAACGTCATTGTGCTCACGGTCGCTGCTGCGGTGAAGGTCACGATCTCGGTTGCACCGCTTGCGGAGACGACGGTTGTCGTCTGATCTCCCCCAGTGATTGTCACGGCTCCGCTGATGGTCGGAAGAGCGGTTCCCGAAGATAAGGTGATCGTTGTAGCTGCAGGAATCGAGATGGTCTGGGTGCCTGTAGCCAAATTTGATTCGCGAATGGCCGCGCGTAGCGTGCACACGCTGTTGCCTGTTACCGTTTCACAGAGACCATCACCGATGTTTCCATCGTCGGTATCGGTCGTGCTATTGACGGTGATCGTTTGATCGTTCGTGCTGATGGTGACGGTGTGAGCTGTCGTTGCTCCGGCGCTGGCGTTGACGAGACCGCCAACCGTGACGGTGAAAATAACTGTTTCGCCACTCTCGATGATCGCGTCATCAGTTACATTGAAAACGGCGTTTCCAGTCAAGGATCCGGCCGTAATGACAATGCTGCTATCGGCAAGGTCATGGTCGGTTACAAGTGCTGCTGTTCCGCTGACCGTGTAAGGGACGGTCACATTCTGACCGCTGACTGCGCTGAGTTGCGCTGTGATGGTCACGCTTCCTGCGCTTTCAGCCACGGTTTGTCCTGCGCTGGTCAGTGTCACGCTCGGTGTGGCGTCGTCGTCGGTGATCGTAACCGTTTGAGCGGCAGTGATGATCGAAGTGTTGACGGGGTTTGTGAGTGTGAAAGTGAAAGTTTCGTCGGCTTCGTCAAGCGCGTCGTTGTTGAGCGTGACGTCGACTGTTTTCGAAACCTGACCTGCTGTAAACGTCAGTGTGCCAGAGGCGGCGGTGTAGTCTGAGCCTGCTACAGCGGTGACATCGGCTGTTGCGTAGTCGACGGTGACCGATTGACCGCTTGCCGCGCTGAGGTTGACGGTCACGGTAGCTTTTCCGGTTCCGACGTTTTCAGCTACCGATTGAGTCGCCGCGCTGACGGAGACCGTGGGGGCTGCGTCGTCATCCGTGATCGTAACCGTTTGAGCGGCTGTGATGATCGAAGTGTTGACGGGGTTTGTGAGTGTGAAAGTGAAAGTTTCGTCGG
>CAZJVD010000002.1:0-101283 GCA_964549505.1 uncultured Oligoflexia bacterium | reverse complement strand
GTCACGGTAGCTTTTCCGGTTCCGACGTTTTCAGCTACCGATTGAGTCGCCGCGCCGACGGAGACCGTAGGGGCTGCGTCGTCGTCATTGATGGTGAGCGTGTGTGTGACAGGTGCGGCCGCTGTTGCGTTAGTCAGACCGGAAAAGGCGAATGAGACAGTCTCGTCGGTTTCGTTGAGGGCGTCGCTTGCGATCGTGACGGTGATGACTGCACTCGTCGCGCCAGGCGCTATTGAAATCGGAATTCCGGCAGTCGAATAGTCCGTACCACCGCCGGTTGCCGTTCCTCCGACGGTCATGCTGGATGAAACGGTCTTTCCGCTCGCCGCACTCAAGGTGAGCGTAACGGTCACTGCTCCAGCGTTTTCGGCTGCGGCTTTGTCAGCTTCGAAGCTGATGGTCGGAGCGGCATCGTTATCGAGAATCATGATGGTGTGAATGGAAGTCGTTCCCAGAGCGAGACTGCTGGCCGTTGTCAGCGTGATGATGATTGTTTCGTCGTCCTCGTCGGTCGTGTCATTGATGCCTGTGAGTGTGATGACCTGTGAGTCCGAATCGGCCGGGAAGTTGACGGTACCAGCGACGAGACCGTGATCGGCTGGATTCGATGCAGTTCCGCTGATGACGTAGTTCACGCTCGTGGGGTAGGTGACTTTCTGATTGATGTTGACGGTGACGGTGAGCGCTGTGGTCGCCTCGCTCACGGACTGCGATGCGGCTGTGAAGTAGACGATGGGTTGCGCGCCGGTGTTTGACGTGATGTCGCCGGAGGATGAGTCGCTGTCTGAGGATTTTTTCTTAGGTTCCGTCCCGTCCAGTTCAAACACGCACCCGCTCGATCCCACGGCTAAGGTGGCTATGAAGAAAAGCAGGCGACTGGCGTAGAAGAGGTGGGTCCTTCGCATGACATACTTCCGTCAAAATCTTATCGGTAAGTAGCCGTACAAGGCTGATGCTCTTAACAAATGAGAACACGCACTAGGCTAGAGCCTAGAAACAGAGCCTAATGCTTTTCGATCGCGCCGATATCACACGTCCCTGCAAACGGCCGCGTGCTACCAATCTGGTCATAAGCCGAACAAGCGGTGTTATCTCCAGAGTCGAGCGCCGCGCTACCGTTCGGGAGCGTAAAGTACTCCGCCGAAGCCGCTGTTGATAAGCCAGCTGTTGAGCTCGGAAGGTCACCTGTACCGGTGACAGGGCAGTCGGTATTGGCGGTGTCCGTAATATTGTACCCATCGCTCGTGACGTTCCCACCGCAGTTGTCGAGAGAGGCGTCGCTCTTGCGGTTCTCCGTGATGATGTTATTCCGAATGCGTACGCTTCCTGCCGTCGCATACACGCCCGCCGATGTGGTGATCACGGTACTCGTGTTCAAATGAATAGTTGAACTTGTCACATACAGTGTCCCACCGACTTTATTGAGAGTGATGGTAGGGAATCGGCCGTTGTTACCTGAGAATGTTGAATCCTTGATGGTTCCGTCGCGCATGACAAGTACGCCAGCACCACCGGTGTTACCCACGGCGTTGTTTTGAAAGGACGAACGTGCGACCGTGAAGCCAGTTCCAGCGTCCGCGTAGATTCCACCGCCACCACCGCCGATGGCAGTGTTGGACTTGAAGATCGAATCGGAAACCGATATCGCACCTGACACGTTACCCATGTACACGGCGCCACCCTTGCTGCCTGTGACGGTCGTGCAAGTATCAAATGTCGTACTCTGAAGAGTTAAGGTACTGGCCGCACCCGTGACGGCGACGCATCCGCCGTTTCCGGCCGTGGTCGTACTCGACGAGGTAACACAGGAGCTTTGCATCGAGAGAGAGCCGCCCGACACCAAGATCGCGCCTCCATCCAGCGAGTCTACTAGACCGCGCGTGATCGCAAGATTCTTGAGTGTGACGGTACCGGCTGAGATCGTAAATGCGCGGCTGGCTTGGGCCGGATCAATCTTACCGTTTTGGTTACATACACCGCCTGGGCCGACAAAAAGGAGCGAGTCTGTGACACTGTACGCGGAGCCAACCGTAAGATCATTCGTTCCCGTGTATTGGACTGCTTGCAATCCTGCCATTGCATTAGCTTCCTGAATCGCTGCGCGAACCGTACAGGTACCCGAACCCAAAGTCGTTTCACAAACACCGTCGCCGGCGCTTCCGTCAGAGATGCCGGTATCCGCGCTTCCGCCGTTACCAATCACCCATGTGTAATCCACGCTCATGGTAAAGGTATAGGCGGTAGAGCCACCCGCATTCGTGGCGACGATCTCGTAGTCGACGTTATCGATGTACTCAGTTGGCGTACCGGTAATCACACCTGTCGTCGTGTTGAGAGAAAGCCCGCCTGGCAATCCGTCCGTAGCCGAATAAGTGATACTGGATCCCGTGATCGTCGGTGTGAGTGTTGGGATCGCGATGCCGATTCGCATCGGATCGTCGAGCGGCCAGTCCGGATAATCAAAACCAGTCGGAGGAGCGAGTGTGACCGTAATATCGATATCTTTTGTCGTCGAACCAAACGCGTTCGAAGCTGTCACCGTGTAGGTTGCAAGCGCGACGGCTCCCGTTGCTGCGCCTGAGATGACGCCTGTCGTGGTGTTGAGCGAAAGACCGTTCGGGAGTGCAGGGTTGACCGAGTAACCTGTGACGGTACCGGATACCGTTGGCGTATTGTTCGTGATGGTGACGCCGATGTAGTACGTCGGGGTCAGGCTCGAGTACGTCAAGTTTGCTGGCGGCTCATTGTCTGTGATCGTCGCTGTGTGGACGCTCGTGGCGCCTGCGGTTGCGTTCGTGGGTGATCCGATCGTCAGGATCACGGTCTCCGACAGTTCGGCAGAGGCGTCATCGACAACAGTGATCGTAGCTGTCGTTGTTGTCGATCCAGCGGCAATGGAGATCGGGCTTGCTGTGATCGAGTAGTCCGTGCCACCGCCGGTAGCCGTGCCCGTTACGGTGTAAGGAATCGAAACGGCGAGGCCGCTCGCTGCCGAAAGCTGTGCGGTTACGGTCATGGTGCCGACACTCTCAGCGCCCGACTGCGAAGCAGCCGTCCACTGAACAGTAGGCGTGGCATCGTCATCGGTGATTGTTGCGGTATGTACGGTGGTCGCGCCTTGCGAAGCATTCGTCGGCGCGCCCATCGTTGCGATAACCGTCTCGTCGCTCTCATCGAGGGCGTCGTTGTTCACTGTGATCGTGATCGTTTGTGTGGTCGATCCCGCTGAGATCGTGATGGGGCTTGCTGTGATCGAGTAATCGGTACCACCACCGGTAGCCGTTCCGGTGAGTGTGAACGGAACGCTCACGTCAAGACCCGACGCTGCCGACAGCTGAGCTGTGATCGTCATATTAGAACTTTCAGCAGCTGACTGCGAAGCGGCCGTCCAGATGACCGTTGGCGTAGCATCGTTATCGGTGATCGTTGCCGTATGAACCGTCGTCACTCCCTGTGACGCATTGGTTGGTGAACCCATTGTAACGACGACCGTTTCGTCGGCTTCGTCGAGTAAGTCGTTTATCACTGTGACCGTAATGGTCTGTGTCGTGCTCCCAGCTGTAATGGCAATCGGACTTGCTGTAATCGAGTAGTCTGTACCGCTGCCCGAAGCCGTACCGGTAATCGTGAACGGGATGGTGACGTCAAGACCTGATGCCGCAGACAATTGCGCTGTGACGGTCATTGTCCCGACGCTTTCGGCGCCGGACTGCGAGGCGGCTGTCCAGGTAACTGTCGGAGCCGTGTCGTCATCCGTGATCGTCACGGTTTGTGTGGCTGTAACGATCGATGCGATCGTCGGGTTACTCAGTGTGAATGTAAAGGTCTCACTCGCTTCATCGAGAGCGTCATTTGTAATGGGGACATCGACGGTCTTCGAGGTCTGACCGGCGGTGAACGTCAATGTGCCTGAGGTTGAAGTGTAGTCGGTGCCAGCCGTAGCGGTACCGTTGGCGGTCGCGTAGTCGACGGTGATCGTCTGACCGCTTGCTGCGGTTAAGTTTACTGTTACTACAACTTTTCCAGCTGCAACGTCTTCGGCGACGCTCGCGGTCGTGTTGTCCACTGAAACGGTCGGTGCTGCATCATCATTCGTGATTGTGACCGTCTGAGTTGCCGTAACGACCGAGGTATTGGATGGGTTGCTGAGTGTAAAAGTGAACGTCTCGCTCGCTTCGTTGACAGCTTCGTTCGTAATGCTGACGTCGACCGTCTTTGAAGTCTGACCGGCTGTGAAGGTGAGTGTTCCCGTTACACCTGTGTAGTCTGACCCAGTGGCTGCCGTGCCATCAGCGGTGGCATAATCCACGGTGACTGTTTGACCACTGGCCGCACTGAGATTCACCGTGACAGTAGCATTTCCGCTCGCGACGTTTTCTGCAACACTCTGTGTAGTTGCGCTTACGGAAACCGTCGGTGCTGCGTCGTCATCGGTGATTGTAACCGTGTCCGTCGTGGTCGCTCCAAGCGTCGCGTTGGTCGGCGCGCCGAGTGTGAGTGTCACCGTTTCATCGGCTTCATCAAGAGCGTCGTTCACGGGAGTGATTGTAATCGTTGTCGACGTGGATCCAGCGGCGATCGTGATAGGCGATGCGGTGATCGCGTAATCCGTGGTCAGTGTTGCTTTTCCGGCTTCGTTACCAATGGTGTATGGAATCGATGTCGCCAATCCCGAAACAGCGCTCTGGTTGATCGTGACAGTGATCGCTCCGCCGTTCTCGGCTCCTGATTGTGTAGCGACAGCAAAGGTGACCGTCGGTGCCGTCTCGTTGTCGGTGATCGAAGCAGTGTGTGACGTCGTTGCACCTAAGGAAGCGTTGGTCGGGGCTCCCATGTTGACGACGATCGTTTCAGTAGCTTCAAGAAGAGCGTCGTCTGTAATATTAATCGTCACGGTTTGCGTAAGAGATCCGGCTGCAATCGTGACTGGCGATGCGGTTACGACCGAAAAGTCCGAACCGCTCGTTGCGGTGCTGCCGCCAGCGACGGAGAAGGGAAGCGTGACTGCCAAACCGCTTGCTGTGCTCAGGGTTGCGGTCAATGTGATCGATCCGATGCTCTCCGCAACGGTCTGTGAAGCTGCTGACCAAGCGATCGTCGGAGCCGCATCGTTATCCGTGATCGTGATTGTTTGAACCGTGATCGTTCCGGCGGCAGCGTTGGTTGGAACGCCCATCGTGACCGTCACCGTTTCGCTGTTCTCATCGAGTGAGTCATCGACCAGGTTAAACGTCTGCGAGCCTGATAACTGTCCGGCCAGGATCGTGATCGATCCGTCCGCAAGGTTGTGGTCGGCTGGATTCGTTGCTGTTCCTCCAACCGTGAAGGGGACTGTGACATCGACAGCTTTCGTGGCGTTCAGGGTTGCCGTAAAGGTGGCTGTACCGGCGCCTTCTGCGACGGTCTGTGTGGCTGATGAAAAGTTCACAACATACGTCGCGACGCCGTTATCCGTGTCCGTGATCGTCAAGGTGTGTGTTTGTGAGCCTGTCCACGAAACCGTGCTAGGCGAGGCGGCTGCGAAGCTGAGGACAATGGTCTCGCTGCTTTCCGCAAAGGCGTCATTAGTGATCGCGATGCTCTCCGATGCCGAAAGTGCTCCAGCGAGGATCGTGATCGAGCCATCGGGAGCGGTGTAGTCATTGACCGCGGTTGCGGTACCCGAAACAGTATAGTTGACGACGACATCATACGAGAGGATGCGGCTGAGTGAGACGATGACCGTCGCTGTTCCGGCTTCTTCGGCGGCGCTCTGGCTGGTTGTATTCAGAAAGATGGTCGGGGCATTCGAGTTCGTCGGCGGCGAATCCGCTGGCTTCTTGTTGGCGTTCGAAGCGCTGTTGAGCGTAAACGGGGGTTCGCAGCCCGAAACAGCAGCTCCCAGTGCGAAGATTCCTAAGCCAACAAGGTAAGGCTTGAGTGCTAATAGACTGTCTCTAACGTTCCACATATAGTCCGACTACTATTGTACAAGTGTTAATCAAATTTATCAACATCTGAATTAAACTAAATAAGTATATATTTATTAAAAACAAGTACTTATATTGATTTTTATAGGCTTACTTGGTTAAAAAAGTTAAGTTTTATTGATTTTATTATGTTTTTCGGTGCGGCGCGGCTGGGTCTTCTCGCGACCGTCATCAAGTGCTGGGATCGCTGGTGACGAAGCTGGTTCCGGACCACTTTGACTCTCGGCGATCATGCGCTTCGCCCAGCTGCTGTGTTCTCGACGGGTGGCTCGTGTCGCTGTTCGAAGCAGGCGCTGCGTGTTCTCTGTGCTGAGGGCGGCCTGCGCCCAGACGGCGCCGTAGGCGACGACAAACGCTTCGTCTTCACCATCGATACCCGAACTCACACCGGAGGCCTTTTCACGGGTCTGCTTTTCAAAATCCTGAATCAGCTCACGCGTGCGCTCGGGCGACAGCGTCCGAACGGCATTGGAGATCAGGAGAACGGTTGCTGCTCCACGCGGCTTTTCGGACAGAGACCCGCGTAGGGCATCAATCTCGGCTAAAGCCTCCGCTTGTGCACCAATCTGCGAGAGTGCCATCGCCCGTGCTAGAAGCGTGCGATTCTCCGTCAGTAGACCTCGGTTTTTTGCTTCACGAATAATGAACGAAGCACGTGCCCACGACTTTCTTGTGAGGCTCAGCACGATCTCCTTTCGAGCAAAGTCGCTCGGGTTCTCGTGCGGGTTGAGTTTCGAGTCGGCTAGTTCGGACCAGTCACCTTCGGGGTCCAGTCGATCGAGGAGGTCGAGATCCAGTTGGATCGCTTCGTCGAATCGAATTTCACCGCGAAGTTTAGCGCCAAGACTTGGGTTGTCTTTGAAGTAGGGATCGCGAATCGCTTCGAAATCACCTGATTCGACGCTTAAGCGTGCCGCAATTTCAAAAGCTTTTCCTCGAATTTCCTGGGCTTTCTCGTCAAAGGGGAAAGCGAGTTTTGCCAACGTCTCTTTGTAGAGGTTTGTTTCCTCAGGTGATAACCCCTTCGGTGCGTCCGCCGCTTGCAGTGCCAGTGAGAAGTCCGTATAAGCTTGCGCAATCTCTCGCATCACACCGACGCGAATGCGTGCCCACGGAAGTTTTAGAACCTGAGCCGCCGTTTCCTCGAGTTCCTTGATCATAGCGACACGAAGCTTGATCGTCTTTTCGCTGCTGAATGTACGTGCGCTTTTCTGGATCAAAAGGCGATTGGCTTCAAAGGCACGCGGCAATGCTTCGCTCATGCGTGTGACGAGCGTGAACTTGAGATCCGCATCAAGTTCGCTCCACTTTGTAGCGACCGTCTTCACGAGAGCATTGCGCTCGCTAATGGCGAGGTCGGACTTTCGCTCAAGAACACTGGCCGCCCAGAGAGCACGGAGTTCCGACTTTCCCTTGCTAGCTTTGCTCAAAGCTTGCGGAATATCGAAGTCCTTCCGATTTCCAAAAACTGCATCCACCGCTTGATAGTAAGCGCACTCTTCTTCGAGGCTTCCCGCACAGAAGTCCTTTTGCTCGAGAGAGCTGCGTAGTCCGTCCCAGTCTTCCGACAGCCAAGCGTAAAGAAGGATCTTCTTACGTAGATCGGCGATGTCTTTATCTTTTGCTTGCGTCTTCTCGCTCGGAAGCGTCAGGTATGTTCGGTATCCACCTGCCGCTCTTTTAAAGTCATAGCGACGTTCGTCGAACTGAGCTTTTGAGAGCAGAGCCGGCCCCGCATTCGGTGAGCCAGGAAAGCGCGTGACCAAATCCGTGAAGAGTGTCTCCGCCAGCGCATCTTGCTTAAGCTCGAGCGCGGATTTTCCGGTTAGAAACAAAACATCTTCCGTGCGATGACTCTTTGGGTAGCGTTTGAGAAAGGCTTGTCCGAGGGTGAGTGCTTCCTCGCGATTTCCGGACGCGATCAAGTTTTCGACTCGTTTCGTGTACGCATCACTAGCAATCACATCCAAGGACGCGACGAACTTAGCATCTTGCCAACCTTTGAGTTTTACAAGGTCGGTTGCGAGCTCATAGACTCGCTGCCAGTTCGCGCTAGCAACGAAGGTGTCGAGGACAAGCTTTGCGCTCGGAACTGCAAACTTAGACCTCGTATGGCGGGTCGCAAACTGCAGCATGCGATCGGTGACGAGTTGGATTTTGTTCTGCTGATAGAGTGCGCGATGAGCATCAAAGAGGAACGCCTCAACCTGCGGCATCGCATCGGGATAGAGTTCGAGGTGGCGATCGATCCAGCGAACATACTGAACGAGCGAGGAATCGATAGCTGCTTCCTGGTTCATGTCCATGGTTTTGGACTGAACGGATTCGGGAACCATCTGCTTGCTGCGTAGAATCTCGTACCGGCTGGCAATCGCTTTTAAGCTCGCATCGCGAACTTTCACGCCGCCCGCCTTTTCTTTCCAGTTTTTGACAATCCAACGGTAGTGGTCCGTGGCGCCTTCAAAATCTTTGATCTCAAAGAGGGTCTCGGCAAGATTGTAATGAACGCCCGGAATGCGTGGGTCATTTTCTGGAACAATTTTAATGAAGGAGTCGTAAACCGAAGCGAGCGTTCGGCTCAAGCGACTCACTTCGGTTGCCTGCTTGTTCTTAATCGTCAACGCCTGAAGATCTTTTGCGGAGTCGAGCAGAAGTTTTTGAATTTTTCCGTAGTTCTCAGTCTTTTTAATAAGATCCTGATTCATCTGATAGAGACGAACCAAATCACCACTGGATGCCATGATCTCTTTGTAGTTTTTGCGACCGAATTGAGTCTCAAAAACAACGACCACCACATCAACCGTTTCAGGTAACGCGGGCTCTTTTTCCATCAATAGATTTTTCCATTGATCGAGATCTCCGTCATGGTTGTGCGCTCGAAGAAGCTTTGCGAAGCGGAGGTTCATACGACCCAGTGCTCGCGAGTCGCCGAGTTTTCTGAAGTACGGTAGGGCGTTGTCGATCTGAAAGCCGTCATCTTTGTTCTCAAAAGCTTGTAAGTAAAAGAGCGGAGTATCGTTCTGGCTAGTCTCGCGAATAACGCCATCGGCTTGAGCGAAGTTGAGTTGGTTCTCTTTAGCGATTTTTTCGAGGCCGTCGTAGTACCGAATGTGTTTCTCAAGATAGGCCAGGGCCTTCGGCGAATGCTTCAGGTTGTAGTGGCTCCATGCCAGTTTGTAGATCGCAAACGGGTAATGTGGAATCTCGGGGTGCTGTTCAATCTTTTGTAGTAGTTGAACGGCTTCGCTGTGCCGATTGTCGTCAATTTCGAACTGAGCAACAGACATAATGGCCGAGTAAACTTCGGGCAAGTCCGCAAACTCGCGTATGACTTTCATATAATCATGCTTGGCGTCGGCACGTCGGCCGATCTCTTCGTACGCCTTACCTCGCATGTAGACCATGCGACCCTCGTCGGGGTACTGAGGAAAGCGTTTCAAGAGCGTGTTGATCGTTTCGATGCACATCGACATTTCTTTTTTGTAGTTCTGTAGATTGATCGGACGACTTTTTCCGAGCGCTGTCGCGTGAGCGAGGCGAAAGTAGATGGATGCGTTCTGCTGATAGATCTCAGCAAGGCGTGAGAGTAGGTCCGGTTCATTACGCTGATTACGATTCTTGTCGATCAGCTTCTTGAGTTTCTGTTCAGCTACCTTCTGGGCAGAAAGTGCGGCTCGGTCGACGTCGCGCTCAAACCCTTCTGTTCCTTGCTTTCCTTGAAAGATAGACACTTGTGCTTCGTTGTTGATCTGTTCCGACCGTTTCTGCTTAGCCGGCTTTGCGGCATCTGCGGTACACACAACCGCAAGCCCCACAAGTGAAGCTATCGTGACCCTAACTGTTTTCCCCTTTTTCATCCCCGCGTCCCTTCTGTCGCCAGCTTTAGTGTGGCGAACCTATTCAGGTCTTACGACCGCGAGCTTGAAATCCGTGTAACCGTGTACCGCTGCAGATGCGAGCACGGTCTTGATCGTCGAGTACGGTGCGCGCTGATCCGCAATGACGATAATGCGTGAGTCGACCTTGACGTCGGCGTTGAGCTTTGCAATCTCGAGCTGTCGTGCTCGATACTTCTTTAAGGCCTGCGAAAGAGCTGTTGAAACGCCGTTGGCGCCCACATCTGTTTTTGGAAACACAAACATCGCAAGCGGAAGGACGCTTTCGTCCTCGACGGTGACACCCTGATCAAGCACTTGCACACGCAACGCCTCGACGTTGTTCTGGGCGGCAAAAGCTTGAGGTAGAGACAAACCTTTTGCGGGGGCAAGATTCATTGCTGTTGTTGCGTAACTTTTGAGTAGAAAGACGAGGATGATTGTGAAGATATCCGCCATAGCGGTAATATTCAGCGAGATGTCCTCGGTCGCAGGTGCCGCTTTCTTTCGAAAACTGAAGACGCTAGATTTCATAACTAGAAGCCTCCCAGGAGCACGGCCGGATGAATCGGTCGGATCTTGTCCAGTGCCTGAATCACATTCTTGTATTCAACGCGATCATTGGCTTGAAGTGTGAGTGCTTGAACGGTCGCCCATCGACGTTTCAGGCCGTCGAGTTGAGTCGTGAGTGCGTCGAAGTCCCATGCTCCCTGTTTGCTAGGAAAGCGCGTGTCGACCTTTTCTTTGCCGGTCACTTGTAAACGCATCGAAAGATCCTGCTCGAGAAAAACAGTGATCGTCACAGGTGGCGGCTCGGTCTTCGCGCTGGTCACTCCGCCGGCCGAGATGCCGGCATCGAGTAAGCCAATCGAGATGAACGCAGCTGAGACGAGCATGAACGAGATCAGCACGACGAAGCTATCGATGATCGGCGCTAAGTTAAGATCGACGTCCTGATTGCTATCAGAATCGCCAAAGTTTCCCGCGCTCATGATGCTCTCCGGAGATTAACAACCTTTCCTGGCTCTTCCTCTGCGTGGCCGTGTCCATGTGACGAGCCATGGCCTGCGGCGCCGTGAGCACCGACACCATAGTAACGTTGCTTGATCACTTCGAGTGTTCGTACAGCACCGTTCTCTAACTCAGCGATCAAACGATTGCTTCGGTTCATGAGGACGCTGAACGCGATCATCGACGGAATCGCAACACCGAGTCCAAGCATTGTCGCGTTCATGGCAGTAGCAATACCGGCTGCCAAGAGCGCCGACTTCTGTTGAGGGTCAGCGTGTCCAACGGCTTCGAAGGAGTAGATGAGACCGGCGATTGTTCCGAAAAGTCCGAGCAACGTGGCGACGTTCGCGATAGTTGCTAGGTACGATGTTCGCTTACGAATCATCTGAGTGTTCTCGTTGATCGCGTACTCGAGACCGTGCTGAATCATTGAGTCTGGTAAGTGAGCACGCACGAGAGCGGCTTTTACGATACGTGCAAGCGGCTTGCTTTGAAACGAATCGCAAAGTCCAACAGCCTCGGCTGTCTGGCCGTTTGTGATCAGTTGTAGAATGCGCTCAAAGAATCCGTCGGCGTTCTGCATCGGGTACGATACAAAGATCGATCGGAAGCGCTCCACAATGATAGCTAAGGCGAAACACCCTGCCAACAGTATTGGAAACGCATGTGTGAAATGCTCGCGTAAAAAATCTAAGATATTCATTCTTACTTCTCCCTTACTAGTTCTAACTATTCCCCATTTTGTGGTTGGTAATTGATCGCCACACGCGTGTTCTCGTCGAATGTCAAAACGATATCGAGAGCGATGACGACTTTGTTCCCAATCACGTCAAATTGATTTGTATTCAAAACATTGAACGTTCCGTCGCCGTACAGAACAATCACGATCATGTCGCTGTCGCTCGTGGCTGTGAAGTTCAGCGTGAATGTACCGGCCTTAGCGACGATGGCCTGACCGATGCTGTCGAGAATCGCATCGTAGCTAGGCGATGCGATGTCCATAACCATCGATCCATTGCCGACTTGATTTGCGAGATCTTGATAGCGTTGACCGTTGTCGGTCGCGATCGTTTTGATCACGCCAACGGTCGTGTCCATAGCGGTTCGTGCAGCTTGTAGTGTCTGAATCGCGCTTCCAGTGGACGGTACGATCGCAGCGACGATGTAGCCGGCATCGGCTGTCGGGTCTGAGGCATGTCCGTCGAGCGTTCTGAAAAAGCTATCGATCTGTGACTTTACGGAACTGACGGGGATGAGTTTCGTGCCGTCAGCGCAAACGCTGATCGTGTACGTGTGTCCATCCACGGTTTTTGCCGCGCAGCTCGTGCCTGCCGAACCGTATTTACAGTTGTTGGCGCCTACTGAGCAGCAGTAACCGTTCACGCCACTGATGTTCGCTGTCGGATTGAGAGCGATAAGACCGGCTTGATCGCAAGCGTAGTTTGTGTCGGGTGTGAATCCTGCTGGTGGCGATGAGGGGATATTCATCGACTGATCTTCTTCGTCTGAAACAAAGATGATCATTCGAATCGAGTCCGGCCGGAAAAAAGCTGTTCCCGTCGTTTCGTTGTCTGCGAGTAACTGTAGCACGCTCGAGAATCCGCGTTCGGAGCCGTGACCGCTGCTACCCGCTGATAGGTTTACGATGAAGTCGTCGATCAACTGATCGGTCCAAGCTGCGTTTGCGGGAACACCTAATGGAGGCTTGGTTTCAATGATCGCCTTACCGCTACGAACGGTGTCGTTCTGGATGGTGTTCACGCATTGTGAAAGTGAATCTTCTCCGGTGTCTGGATCCAAGCAGTTTGCTGTTCCAGAGTTGCTCGGACCAAGTGGGTCATCGCGTAGGTCGCACTGAGTGACGCCGTCTAGAAAGTACGGCATGAACTCCATACAGATCGCTGTTGTCGGCCCGTCTTTGTGACCGGCTTGCAGCTTGGCGTAGTTTGGTCCCCAGACGGAGACAAGTTCTTTGAATTTGATGCCGTTGGTGAAGCGCCCCGTGGCTGTGTTCAACAGGGTGGGGTTCCAGCTTGGATTCACCCAGTTAGGGAGAATCGTTTGAACGTGCTGCGACTGATAGTTCACGCTGCCGGCGATAACGGTATTCAGGTAACCCGAGAACGCTGGGTTCGCGAGGTACGTGTCAGTTGTGATCACCGCAGAGCGAATATTCCACGTCGGTTTCATGTACTTCACTGCGAAAGCCGACATGTTGTCTCGCAAGTGCTGCTGTGAAATATCCATGCTCGCAGAGTTATCGACCACCCACAAAAGATCGACTTTTGTGTTGACGTTCGATACCGCTGCGAACAGCTGATCTTGTTGAAAGAAGCGAAAGCTATCCGGTAGCTGTGCAGTACAGCCGAATAGGGATACGGCCAGAGAGCCGAGTCCAATTGGAATTCCGAGTTTTCCATGGCCCGAGTTCATGACTTACCTCCTGCCTGTCACAGGTTTTGCTAAGAGTGCGTAACCTGTTCCAAAGCATGAAACTTGCGTCTTTTCGTTCACCCATCCGGCAAAGAGGTCTGAGTTCTGAGTGTCAGACTTTTTCATGACGGCCGTGAAGTCCTTAAGCTCGCGATCGAGATTCTCTTCTGTTTTGCCAATCTTCTTTTCTTTGCCCGTGGCATCCCAGCTTACGGCCGGCAGATTTCCGTCGAGTGAGCCGACGCCGCCACCGATTGCTTCCATGAAGTCATCGCGCGGAATCTTGCAGCCTTCCGAACATTGTGCGCCGATCGAACAGTATGTAGTTGTAACGACAGCATTCGGGCCGGCGTGCGGACCGAAAACGACTTTCCATTCGTTTGCTACTTTTGGATTGCGAACCACTTGATGTTGGATAGCTTTACCGTTCACGCGTACGCAGACGGACTTTGGATTGAGTGAATCTTCCTTAAGAGTAAGAACATTGCGATGCTCGAGACAGGGTTCACCGCTGTCATGTGCTCGAAGGTGTTCGTGTTTAAACTCCATGGTGTGACAAACTGGTTTCGGTGCGTCCTTGAGTGCTTCAGATGTAGGTTGTGTGGAGATCGTTACAGCTGCTGTGCTTCCGAGTGCTGGTGCGGCCTGACCGACTTGTCCGATTTGTTGTTGTCCGTTCGCTGGTCGTGCTGAGTCCGCTGCAGGAGCAGATTCGCCCGCGGTGGCTCCACGACCATCAGCTGATTCGACGGGTAAAGCTGGAGCGGAGCTATCGGCAAACTGTGAATCAGCGTCGTTGCCTGCGCTGGGGGCCGCTGTCTCCAAGTCAGGTGCGCCGGGGCTACCCGATGTTCCGACGGCTGGGGTGTCGGATGGCGACGGCCAAAAAACCGTGGCCAGCGTGATCGACGCTACAAGCGTGAGCACGCCAATGATCATGAACTTTGTCTTTCTCTGATGACCGTTACCCGGTGATCCGGTGTGGTGTTCCATAAAAATTATGACCCTCCGCAAGGAGCCTTAATATTAATAATAATTTACAAAAAGAATAAATACAAACAATTTAAAAAGTTGAATAGCTGCAATAGCTTAACCGTGTTGGACGGCTTCTCCGGGACTCGATATGGTCAGTTTCTAAGCAGCTGCGTTGCTGGCGGGCGTCGTGCCCGGGTCTTTGGAGCCCGAACCAAAAAGGGCCAGATGATTGGGGAACCTTGCTCGTGCCCGGGTCGCGAGGTCGTCGGCTTGTTCGTGGTACCCACAAGCGCGGTTAGCCTCGATAGCAATCTTGTAGAGGATGGGGTCCTCGACTCCGGTCTTCAGAGCGCCACGCACTTTTTCGAGTAGGACCGTCGGTAACTCGAGTTTCGCGGTGATCGACAATTTGGAAACCTGATAGTCGGCTCCCGACTGAACCTTTGGATCGAAGCGCGTGAGATATGCTTGCGCTTGTTTGGGTTGGTTGAACTCACAGAGGGCGACAATGACTTCGCGTAAAACCTTGGTTCGGCCGGCGGCTGTGACGACGGCCTTATGGAAGAGCTCAAACGCACGCGAAAGCGTATTCGTACTCAGATAAAACTTTCCGCACACAACGAGCGCAGCGCAGACAAACTTAATCAGATCGTCATTGCGTGCTTCAATCGAAATGAAAGACTGATAGAACCCTTCGATATCTTCATAACTTTTTGTCATGATCGCCAGACGCAAGACTTGTGAGAGTCGTTTTGGGTTTGCCGGAAAATACTTCGAAATGCGTTTGACGACGGCATAGGCCTCGGCCGCTTCGCCGCGACCCATGAGAAGGTCAAATAAACCCGTGAGGCATTTGTAATGCATTTTGTTGACGTCGAGTCCTTCACTGAAACTTTGTTTGGCTTCTGCCATCATCTGTTTCATGAGACGCGTCTGGCCTTGATAGAAATGCGCTAGAGCCGGCTTTGGATGAAGTTTTGCCGCCGCTTCGAAAGTGGCTATCGCAGCATCGAACTCACCATTGAGCATCTGTTCTTTGCCCGCTTCGATTGTGACAGCGTAGTCCGATGGATTGATCTTGCCCATGATGGCGCGAAAGAGTTGCTGTTTGAAGGTGTGAAGCGTGTAGGGTTTCAGAACAAACGTGTCGACATCTTCTTCGGCTGCTTGTGCGACAGCGCTTTGCGAGCTGTTTCCCGTCACGAGGACAAAAATCGACTTCTTGGCATCGGGGCGCTCTTGGCGGTGCTTCTGAAGTAGATTGAGTCCACTTTCGCCATTCATGTCATAGTCGCAAACAATGATACTTGGACGGACGCGTTCGATTTCACTCTCGGCCATCTGGTACGTGCTTGCGGTGGCGATATTGGCCGCTCGAGCCCCCATGGTGGTTAACGTTCGCGCGATACCGGTGCGCGAGGCGCCATTCGGATCCGCAACAACGAGGGTTGCCTTCTCGATGAAAGCTTGAAAAAGCATGTTGTTCTCGGGGGTGTCCCCAAGTTTTCGCTCGGCGTTCTTGTCCATACCTCGTGGCAATTAGGAGCCGCGAACAGCGTCAAAGAACTCGGTGATTTCCTCTTGTCGTTTTGAGAAAATCTGAGTGAACGCATTCCAGTCCGATTCTTCGTACTGGACGAGTTTAACCTCGGTACGCAGTTTCCCTGCGTTGACCTTTTCGGTCGAAACGACCTTACCCGTTACCGAAAAAGCGAGGTCTTCGGGAGCGTTTTTAGTGGTTATCTCCACGAGGACATTGTGTCCCTTGGAACACGCTTTCTCGGGCACTTCGATGATAAAACTGTCCTCGGCTAACTCGCTGAAGATGGCCTTGTCGCTCGCCTTGAGTTTTGTGCGCGTCGTGACGTTCTCAAAGTCGAGAATGACCTCGATGGACCTGAAATCCTCTTCTCGAAAAATCTCAAACTCACCGGTCTTTTTCGCGGGTTTTGCTTTTGCGGGTTTATGCGGCGTTTTTTTTGTGCCGGTCACAGATTGATCCTGCGTTTCTCGACATCGAGCGCCGCTTCTTTGACGGTCTCTGACAGCGTTGGGTGTGCGTGGCAGGTCCGCGCGATGTCTTCGGAGCTCCCGCCAAACTCCATGACTGATGCGATCTCAGCGATGAGTTCGCTTGCACCGGGTCCGAAGATCGTGGCGCCCAGAACGCGATCGTTCTTAGCGTGTGCCACGATTTTGACGACCCCTTCATTTTCTGACATTGCTTTTGATCGAGCATTCGCTAGGAACGGAAACGAACCCGTTTTCACTTCCCATCCAAGAGCCTTACATTCGTCTTCCGTCTTACCGACCGTCGCGATTTCGGGCCACGTGTAGATCACATCGGGAATGACGTCGTAATTGACGTGTCCTGCTTTTCCAGCCATGAGTTCTACTGCAGCGATAGCTTCTTCCTCGCCTTTGTGAGCGAGCATCGGACCACGGACGACATCGCCGACGGCAAAAACTCCCGGAACATTCGTTTGAAAGTGATCGTCGATGTTAATCCGGCCTTTGTCATCTTTTGTGACGCCGACGTTTTCAAGGCCGAGGCCGTCTGTATAAGGACGGCGACCCGTCGCAACCAAAACGACGTCGGCCTCGATCGTTTTCTTTGTTCCTGTCGGAACGTCTTCTGCTGACAATGTGATTCCTGATTTAGTCTTGGTTGCGCCGACAACCTTGGTCGAAAAGTGGAACTCGAGACCCTGTTTTTTGAAGGACTTCTCGACCTCTCTAGCCACTTGACGATCGAGACGTGGCAAGAGCTTGTCCATAAATTCGATGACCGTGACGTGTGAACCTAGGCGCTTCCAAACAGAACCAAGCTCGAGCCCAATAACGCCTGCGCCGACCACGGCCAGTCGCTTCGGAACAGCTTTGAGGGAGAGTGCCTCGGTCGAGCTGATGATCGTCGTTCCGTCGAATTTCAGTGTCGGTAGCTCAATGGGTGTGCTGCCTGTCGCAATCAAAACCGATTTCGCCTGATGGGTGGTGGTGCCGCCAGCGCCCGTAACTTCGACGGTTTTGAGCGCCCCTTTAACGTCGATCAGCTTTCCTGTGCCTTGAAGAGATGTGATTTTATTCTTTTTGAAAAGTCCCGCGATTCCCTGCGTGAGGGTTTTTACGACAGTCTCTTTGCGCTTCATCATCGCATCGATATTGAGTTTAATACTGCTGATCTCGATACCGTGGCTCGCGAACTCGTGTTGCGCTTTTTCGTATTTTTCGCTCGAGTCGAGTAGCGCTTTCGACGGAATACAACCGACATTCAAGCAGGTCCCACCCAGAGTGGGATCTTTTTCAATGCATGCGACCGACATTCCGAGTTGCGCAGCTCGTATGGCGCCGACATAACCCGCCGGCCCCGAACCAATCACGATGAGATCAAACGGCATGGAGTTCAGCTAAGCCTAGTTTTTCAGGGTTTTCAAGGAGATCTTTGAGCGTTACCAAGAACGTCACGGCCTCTTTTCCGTCGATCATTCGATGATCGTACGAAAGCGCCAGATACATCATGGGTCGCGCCACTACCTGACCATTGACCACGACCGGCCGATCCATAATTTTATGCATGCCCAAGATTCCACTCTGCGGGGGATTGAGAATCGGCGTTGATAGCAACGATCCGTACGTGCCACCGTTTGAAATTGTAAAGGTCCCACCGGACATTTCGGCAATCGAGAGTTTCCCGTCGCGTGCTTTGGTCGCTATCTCGGCCATTTTCTTTTCGATTTGTACGAAACCCATCGAGCCGGCGTCGCGGAGTACGGGCACCACGAGGCCGCGAGGAGTGCCGACCGCGATGCCAATATCAAAGTAATCATGAAAGACAGAGTCGTTTCCATCGATGAACGCATTGACCGCCGGAATCAGCTTCAGTGATTCGACTACACCACGCGTGAAGAACGACATGAAGCTCAGTGAAGCGCCATACTTCGTCTTGAAGGCGTCTTTCTTTTGACTGCGAATCTGCATGACTGCCGACATATCGACTTCGTTAAAAGTCGTGAGAATCGCTGCCGTGCTCTGTGCGTGAACGAGACGCTCTGCGATCTTCATGCGCAGACGCGACATTGGAACGCGACGATCACCTGGCTGATCTTTAGTGACGGTTGTTTCGCGGTTCTGAGCGGGTGTCTGGTTAGGGCGTGTTAGGGGCGACGGCGCTATCGCAGTCGCGGTGGCCATACCCCCGGCGCCGATTTGCATCGCATCGCCTTTGGTCAATCGACCGTCGCGTCCGGTTCCGTGAGTCGAAGCTGCGACTTGATCGGGGTTCAAACCTTGTTCGGTGAGCACGCGCCGAACTGACGGGCTTACGGTCGTTTGAAACGATCCGGCTCCGGCTGAAATAGCACCGGCACCAGCATGAGCTGCGGGAGAGAATGAAGGGGTACTAGTAGGAGCTGTTGTGGTGGCGGACTGCGTGGATGCGACAGGAGCGTTACTCGGACTCGCCGTTGCGCTGATTGAATCGTCGATCGTTCCGAGTGTTTCGCCGATCGGGACCGTCGTGCCTTGAGCCTTGATGATGGTCAATACGCCAGAGTTTTCGGCGATGACTTCAACGGTTGCCTTCTCGGATTCAATCTCGAGTAGGACATCGCCCTTCTTCACTGCTTCGCCCGATTTCTTGTTCCATTTCAGGATGCTGACTTCGGTGATGGATTCGCCGACGCTAGGTGCCACGAGGGTGGTTTTCATAGTTGATCAAATTCTATCCGACTTAAAACGAGTTTGCTTATGAATCTCTGTGGTTGTGGGTGGATGTTTACCCAGATGTGAGGCAGTTCGTGGTGATGTCACTGTCACGTGTTCGAAATATCCAGGTGTTGTGACGCAGTGGGATAAATTGCCCTTACTAAGAAGATATTGAAAGTTTGAGCCGTTGGATGTTCCGGCGCCTGCACTTGTTCCGGAACAAGTGCAGGCGCAGCACGGTGTAGATGCTTTAGTGGGCTGTACGAGATTGTATTGGGCGAGCGGCTATTCGGTCTGATGGTCCGCCCAGTCGTGTGCGTTTGCGGCGACGAGTGGGGCGCGACGATGCTATGATACTTTCGGTTCACTAATACAGACGATGTATGTGGTGGAGCAATCGGCAATGGCATACGGACGAAGTACTCGGTATTGCTGTTTTGATAAATCATTTCCATCTGCATTCTGCCCTTGGCGATGTTCTCGTGATGGGTACAAATCCGTGTGGTGTTATCTGCCTTGGCACTGAACGTGCTTTTCAGTGGACGAGGTATGTTTATCAAAACTCACGATTTGCAAGATTCTACAAAAAGAATGCCAGACGATATCCTCCACTCGGAGACATTAGAAGCCGCGAAACGAGAAAAGAAAGCAACGTATGAGTTACTTGAGTTCTTGTTTGAGGTCGATCGGAGGCGACTCTATTTGATACGTGGTTACTCGAGTCTGTTTGTCTACGTCAGAGACTATTTAGGCTACGGTGATCGACAGGCCTTCGAGCGTGTTGCTGCGATGCGATTGGTTTTCAAGATCGACGAAGTAAGGATCGCACTTCAGGAAGGTAAACTCAATTTAACAACGACGGCACAGTTTGCGGTTCATGTCAGAAAGAAACAACTGACAACTGCGCAGACTTTGGAGCTTCTGTCTCAGATTGAAGACCGACCGAAGCGCGAGATCGAGAAGATCCTCGAGCCGGGCAAACTCAAAACAATTACCGTCGAGATCGACGATGAATGTGAGGCGTTACTCGAACGATTCAAAGAGCTCGAAGGCAATCCAGGACTGAGTATCGCAGACTGCTTAAAGATCTCCTTGCGACGGTCGATTGTGATCAAGGAAAGGAAAAACACCGTCTTAAGAACGCGTTCCAGTGCGGGGGCCGACGATCGCGTCGTAACAGCAGGACGTGATGCCGACAATGACGCGTGCGCACTTGTGCCGGAACAAGCGACCGCGCAACACACGCCGCGCTCGGCTCAGCCCACACAACAGGGTTCAGACACAGTCTTACCAGCGTCGCAAAGTGCGCCGTCAAAGTCGGGTTTTGGGCCTGTGTCGCGCTACATTTCAAAGTTCGTACGCGAAATGGTCGCGGCTCGGGCGCAGAACCAGTGCGAGTACGTTGATCTAAAAACCGGAAAACGATGCGACGGAAAACACGGATTGCAGTTCGATCACATCACTCCGTTTGCGGTCGGAGGCGAGACGGTTGAAACTAATCTACAATTACTCTGTCCCGCTCACAACCGCCTGAGAGCGATTCAAACGTATGGTGAAAAATTCATGGGTCAGTGGATTGAGTAGTCGCGCACGGTCTGCCGAATTACGATCCGCTGAGCGCTTGTTCGATAATCGCTGTTTGTTCGGTGACGTGCAGTTTGTGCGAACCCACCGCCGGGGCCGCAGCCAATTCGCGTCCGACATAACGGATGGTCTTGCCGCCAACCCGTTTAGAGAACTCGCCCGTTCCACCAGCCCAGATTCCGAAAACATGCGACCAACCGCCCATGTTGCGTGGTTCTTCCTGGACCCACACTACTTCAGCAGCTGGGTAGGCGCCCAGGATGGCTGCCAATTTGTCGCCTGGCCAGGGGTACAGTTGTTCGACACGAATGATGGCGACGTCCGTGCGCTTTTTCTGGTCTCGGGCGGCCAAGAGCTCGTAATAAAGTTTTCCGCTGCAGAGAAGGACACGCTTTACTCCGGTGGCGCTTTCCGAAGTTATTGCTGTGTCCGGTAAAACCTCCTGAAACCCGCGCTCAGTAAACTCGGGCATCGCCGAGACAGCTTGCGGTAAACGCAATAGACTCTTTGGTGACATGATCACCAATGGTTTTCGGAACGTCCGCTTGAGTTGCCGTCTCATCGCATGAAAAATCTGTGCGGGTGTGGTGAGATTGCAAACCTGCATATTGTTCTGAGCACAGAGTTGTAAGAACCGTTCAAGCCGCGCACTTGAGTGTTCGGGGCCTTGTCCTTCGTATCCGTGCGGGAGGAGTAACGTGATACCACTCGCACGCTGCCATTTGCTTTCCGCCGATGCGATAAACTGATCGATGATCACTTGGGCGCCGTTAGAAAAATCGCCAAACTGCGCTTCCCAAATCACAAGCGCATTGGGATCCGCCAAGGACCAGCCGTAGTCGAAACCTAAAACCGCAGTTTCCGACAACAAGCTATTATGAATAATAAACTCCCCCTGCTTCGGTGAGATGTTTTTGAACGGGCAGTACTTTAAGCCGTTCTCGGCGTCATTCAAAACCGCATGACGATGACTGAAAGTTCCGCGCTCCACATCCTGTCCCGAAACACGAATCGTATGCCCTTCATCAACGAGCGAGGCAAACGCCAGCGCTTCGCCAGTGCCCCAGTCGAGACCCGTACCTTTTTGAACGGAGTCCGCACGATTTTCGAGAAATTTTTTCAGCTTCGGATGGACATTGAACCCGCTTGGAACCGCAACCATCTTCTTGCCATATTCATGAAACTTTTCGACTGAGATCTGAGTTTTTGTTTCGGCGTGGATCTCAGTGTCAGCCGTAGCCGTTTTCAATCCCTGCCACTTACGTGTGTAAGCCGGCAGGTGTGGTTTTGGCTTCTCGCTGCGAGTGATCTCTTGTGCTTTCGAGAGTTTTTCGATCATCTCGTCAAACTGAGCTTTCGCACCTGCTTCGTCGAGCAAACCCATGCCGATCAGTTTGTTCGCGTAAACTTCGTTTGGAGACGGATGATTTTTGATCTTCTTATAGAGTAAGGGCTGGGTGAACGTTGGCTCATCACCTTCGTTATGGCCGTACTTACGATAACAAACGATGTCGATGCAGACGTCCGTCTTAAAACGCTGCCGATATTCGGTACAGATGCCGGCAATGAACCAAAGTGCTTCTGGGTCATCACCGTTGACGTGAAAGATCGGAGCGTCGAGCATTTTTGCGATGTCGGTGGAGTACATTGTCGAGCGTGCATCGATCGGAGAGGTCGTGAAACCAACTTGGTTATCGATCACGATATGAATGGTTCCGCCCGTCGCATACCCTGCAATCTGTGACAGATTCAGTGTTTCATAAACAACGCCCTGTCCAGCAAACGCCGCTTCTCCGTGGATCAAAACGGGAATCACTTCTTTGCGTTCCTTGTCGCCTTGGTCACGCTGTTTCGATCGTGCAATTCCTTCGACTACAGGGTTGACGAACTCTAAGTGGCTCGGGTTGTAAGCAAGCGACAGATGAACGCTCTTTCCATTGCGCGTTTGAATATCGGCTGAGTATCCCTTGTGATACTTGACGTCGCCTTGTCCCATGGATGGATCTTTTTCGTAGTTGTCTTCGAATTCGGAAAAAATATGTTCGGCTGGCTTGCCGTAGGTATTACGGAGAACATTCAGGCGTCCACGATGGGCCATGCCCATGACAAAACCGTTTGCGCCGAGGTCCGCACCGACTTCGATCAGGCGATCGAGCGTTGGGATGAGCGATTCTCCACCTTCGATCGAGAATCGTTTCTGAGCAACGTAGCGCGTGTGTAAGAAGTGTTCGAAACTCTTGCTCTCGGCTAAGCGCTTCAAGATAAACTTTCGTGTTTCTGGGGAGAACACGCTTTCGGTGACGGTGGTTTCGAGTTTGTCTCGGATCCAATCGCGTGCTTCGGTGTTCTGGATATGCGTGTACTCGACACCGATTGATGCGCAGTAAATCAGTTTGAGACGTGTAAGAATATCAGCCAGGGTGGCCGCACCCATGCCGATCAGTTTTCCAGCTGTGAACGTACGCGCGAGATCGGATTCGGCGAGGCCAAATCGGCCAAGTTCGAGGAACGGATGTGTTTTCAGTGGTTCGCTCAAAGGATCCAATCGTGCGAGAAATCGTCCGTACGATCGGTACGCATGAATCAAGTCGGCTACTTTCGCTTCAGCGTTCAGATCGATCGAGAGACTGCCTTGACTCGAGGCGAGTGCGACGACGGGGGCGACCTTTCCGTTCGTTGCCGTCGCGCCGTTCGCATGGCCGTTCTCGTGCATGCTTTCGGTATCACCAACCAGAGCCCCAAGCTCGAGCCCATCAAAAAAATAACGCCATGACTCATCGATCGACGTCGGGTCGGCTTTGTAACGTTCGAGTAATTCTTCGATATAGTCGGCCGTGCCGCCGCGCAGATAGCCAAGGTTTTCCATAGTTCAAACAGCTTCTCGGACAAGAGCTTGCGAGTCTTGATCATGGATATTGTTTCTTTGACGTGGGGTCAATGCAGCATACTCGAAGCAGTCGTTGATTCGTTGTTTCTTGACTATAAAAGTCACCTGAACCGGACTAAGGCAAGTCTGTCCGCATGCGTCGTTTTGGTGTAGATTTCAGACTAGGTCCAATTATTTTATGAGGAGGTTCCGCTGTGAGAGTCGTGCCGTGTTTTTCGCGTGTTTTCATGTCGTTAGTCGTCCTTCTCACTGCTGCAATAGGGTGCTCAAGAAAGGAAACACCGGTTGACGCAGGAACGAAGGCGCAGATCCTCCATCTTGCAAACGGATCGGAACTTGCGACGCTCGATCCGCATATCGCGACCGGCGTCCCGGAGCACACACCGATCACGCAGATCTTCAGTGGCCTGGTGGGCGAGTCTGCCGAGGACAACAGTCCTTTGCCAGAGATGGCTGAAAGCTGGAAAATCTCAGCAGACGGCAAGATGTATACGTTCACGATGCGATCGGGAGCTATTTGGACCAATGGCGATCCTGTGACGGCCAGTGACTTTGTTCAGTCTTGGGAGCGCGTGCTTTCGCCGAAGCTCGCGTCGGAATACGCCTACATCCTCTTCCAAGTGAAGAATGCGCGCGAGTTTAACGAAGGAAAGGTCACGGACTTTTCGAAGGTCGGCGTCAAAGCGACTGACCCGCGCACACTGGTGGTCGAGCTCAACAATCCGACACCTTACTTTCTGCGAATTCTTCAACATTACAGCACGTTTCCAGTGCATCGGGCGAGTATCGAAAAGATCGGCGGTTTCTATGACCGCAACACGTCGTGGGTGAAACCTGGCATTGTGGTCGGCAACGGGCCGTTCACTCTCGAACGTTGGGATCTTAACAAGGTTCTCGTGCTTAAGAAGAATCCGAAGTACTACGATGCGGCAACCGTTCGTTTGAATGAGGTGCATCTCTATCCCATCGATTCGCTGCAGACTGAAGAACGTATGTTTCGCGCCGGTCAGCTCCACGCGACTTACGAAATCCCGTTGCAAAAAATCAAGACTTACCGCGAGAAGGAGCCGCATCTTATTAAGCTGGACCTGTATCTTGGTACGTATGTGTATCGCTTGAATCACAAGCGGAAACCGACGGACAACGTCAAGGTACGACGTGCTCTCGCGATGTCGATCGATCGTAAAGCGATTGTCGAAAATATTACGAACGGTGGTGAGCTACCGGCCTATAGTTTTACACCACCGGGAACGAGTGGTTTCAATGCAAAAGCTGCGGTTGAGTACAATCCCGAAAAAGCACGTAAGCTTCTTGCTGAAGCAGGATATCCAGGTGGTCAAGGATTTCCTCACATCGATATTCACTTCAACACGAGTGAGAAGCACAAGACGATCGCCGAGGCAGTTCAACAGATGTGGAAACGAGAACTGTCGATTGATGTGGGTCTCATGAACGTCGATTGGAAAGTCTATCTCGATAACACAAAGAAGGGGGACTACTTCGTCTCGCGACTGGGATGGATTGGCGACTACCCAGATCCCAACGTGTTTCTGGACATGTGGGTGACCGGTAGTGGGAACAATCAAACGGGTTACTCCAGTCGTCGATACGACGACTTGGTTCTACAGTCGCAACGTGTTCAAGGTGAGAAGCGCTTCGAATATTTTCAGCAGCTCGAGCAGTTGATCGTAGACGATGTACCGATTATTCCCGTTTATCACTATGTGCACGTTCGTCTGCTCAGTCCGGATGTAAAAGGATGGTATGGCAATCTTTTGGATCACCATCCTCTTCGATACGTCTATCTTTCACGTGAGTCGCAAGTTGCTCAGAAACAGTAAGAGTGGCTCACGACGTTTTATCTTCGTAACCGTTCTGCTTCTCGCTTCGGCACCTGCTTGCCAAAAGCAGGCAACTCGTGTCGACGATGGAACGAAAAAACAGATTCTCCATATAGGAAACGGCTCAGAACCGCCTTCGCTCGATCCTGGATTGAGCACGACTGTCGACGCAGCCCATATTTTGCGTGCTCTGTTTGAAGGGCTGGTGGGTAACGACCCTGTAACCTGTCGTCCGATACCAGGTGCGGCTGAAAGCTGGAGTATTAGCAAAGACGAAAAGACCTATCGTTTCTTTCTGCGGAAAAATGCCAAGTGGTCGAACGGTGCCCCAGTGACGGCGCACGATTTTGTCTTTGCATGGAAGCGTACGCTCTCGCCGGGGCTGGCAAGCGAGTACGCGTACATGCTTTATTATCTTAAGAACGCAAAGCTGTTCAACGAAGGTAAGCTCAAGGATTTTTCGCAGGTGGGTGTTCGCGCCGCGGCCGACCACGAGCTTGTTGTCGAACTGGACCGCGTGACGCCGTATTTTGTTTCGGTTCTTTCGCACGCTTCGACGTACCCGCTTCATCGTCAAACAGTTGAAAAATATGGTGCTTGGGACTCGCGCGATAACTCTTGGACGCGTCCTGGTCACATGGTCTCCAATGGACCCTTTCAGATGGACCAGTGGGAGGTCAATCGCCGGGTCGTGGTTAAGAAAAATCCTGAGTACTGGGATCGCGACATCATTCGTCTGAACGAGGTTCACTTTCTTGCGTACGATTCAGCTCAGACGGAGGAGCGGGCGTATCGAGCAGGCGATATTCACATCACGTTGACCCTTCCGACGAGTAAGATCGAAACCTACCAGGCCGAAAAGAACCCCGCGCTTAAAATCGGGCCTCTGAATGGGACCTATTTTTACCGGATCAACGTCAAACGGAAGCCTTTTGGTGACCCTCGTGTGCGCCGAGCTCTTTCGATGGCCATCGATCGTCAACTGATCGTTGAGCGAATCACGAGAGGCGGGCAGGCGCCGGCATATAATCTCACACCTCCGGGGCTCGACGGATTCACAGCACGATCACGGATCGAGTACTCCCCGGAAAAGGCACGCAAGCTGCTCGCGCAGGCCGGGTTTCCAAACGGACTGGGCATTCGCAGAATCGAGATCCTCTACAACACGCTCGAGGGGCATAAACTGATCGCCGAAGCGATCCAGCAGATGTGGAAGAAGGAACTCAATCTGGACGTCGCTCTGGTCAATCAAGACTGGAAAGTCTCTCTCGATACGATGCGGTCCTTGAACTATGACATCGCTCGCATGGCATGGATCGGCGACTATCTCGATCCCAATACGTTTCTTGATATGCTTGTCACGGGTGGTGGAAACAATCAGACGGGTTGGTCCAACAGCACCTACGATGGACTTATCCGAGAGGCGAGTCACACCTCGGGTCCGAAACGGCATGAGATTTTTCAAAAAGCAGAGGATCTCCTCGTCGACGAGTCACCGATCATACCGATTTACACCTACACGCGTGTTCAGCTGGTGCATCCGGACGTCCGAGGTTTTCAGCTCAATCTTCAAGAGGTGATCCCGTGGAAATGGATGTATCTCGAGCGTACGGAGGGTGGGTCTTAGATCATGCTGGTCTATGTGGTAAAGCGCCTGCTAGGCGGTATCCCTGTTTTGTTAGTCGTGATCACGGCAACTTTCTTTCTGGTGCGTCTTGCTCCGGGGGGTCCGTTCGATACCGAAAAAGCGATTCCGGAGGAAATTCTTAAAAATCTGAACGCGCGCTATCATTTGGATGAGCCTGTGTATCAACAGTTCTGGGGCTATCTCACGCATCTGGTGGTTTTTGACTTCGGTCCTAGCTTTAAGTTTCCCGATCGAACAGTAACCGAGTTGATCAAGACCGGAATGCCAGTAACCTTTGAGCTCGGATTGTATGCCATCTTGTTTTCGATCATCGTAGGCGTGGTTTCAGGTGTGACGGCTTCATCGCGACCCAATAGTTTGCGTGACTACATTCCTATGAGCCTGTCGATGTTCGGCATTTGTATGCCGTCGTTTCTTTTGGGTCCGTTGCTGGTTCTCGTTTTTGCTCTCTATCTCGGGTGGTTTCCTGTTTCGGGGTGGGAGAGCATGAGTCACAAAGTTCTACCTTCGATGACATTAGGATCGGCTTATGCGGCTTATATCTCCCGACTCAGCAGGAGCGGGATGCTCGAAGTGATGAGTCAGGACTACATTCGGACCGCTCGCGCAAAAGGTGTCCCAGAGTTTTGGGTTGTGGTTCGCCATGCGCTCAAAGGCGGACTCATGCCGGTGATTTCGTTTCTGGGTCCGGCGGCTGCAGGACTGCTGGCTGGATCCTTTGTCGTTGAAACCATTTTTCAGATTCCAGGTCTCGGGCGGTTCTACGTGCAAGCTGCGTTCAATCGTGACTATACGATGATCATGGGAACAACGGTTTTCTTGTCGGCGCTCATCATATTTTTCAATATCGCGTCCGACGTTGCGCTTGTGGCTCTTAATCCACGACTGAAGTACGGCAATGAGGAAGCACTCGATGGCTGATATCGAAATCGCATCGGGTCTGATGGCTGAGATCACCGATATCGATGAGGGTAGTTCGCTCGGTCGCGATGCGATTGCGCGTCTTAAGAAGAATCGTATGGCGATCCTTGGTCTGATTTTTCTGGTTGCCGTCACGCTGATGGCGGTTCTTACGCCCTGGATTGCACCCTATAGTTACGAGGCTCAAGATCTAGCACTCGGTGCAACACCGCCGAGCGCCGAGCATTGGTTGGGAACGGATGTTTTGGGTCGCGATCTCATGACGCGAATCATGTACGGCGGTCGCATTTCACTCATGGTCGGATTTTTGGCGACGCTTGTTTCACTCGTGATTGGAGTTCTATGGGGTACCGTTGCTGGGTACGTTGGCGGTCGTGTGGATGCGCTCTTGATGCGGATTGTGGATGTTCTCTACGCGCTGCCGTTTATTATTTTTGTGATCTTGCTGATGGTGGTTTTTGGTCGAAACCTCTTTTTACTGTTCATGGCGATCGGTGCGGTTGAGTGGCTGACGATGGCGCGCATTGTGCGGGGTCAGGTTGTAAGTTTGCGACGCATGGAATTCATTGAGGCACTGACTGCAATGGGTATCTCTCGAACGCGCATTATCTTCCGACATCTGATTCCCAACGTTATGGGGCCGATTGTGGTTTACACCACGCTTACTATTCCTAGCGTGATGCTGCTGGAAGCGTTTTTGAGTTTTCTGGGTTTAGGTGTGCAGCCACCTATGAGCTCGTGGGGGCTCTTGATCAACGCGGGTGTTGAGAGCATGGAAGAACACCCTTGGCTTTTGATTTTTCCAGGACTGGTATTGTCCTTTACGTTGTTTTCGCTGAATTTCTTGGGCGATGGTTTACGAGACGCGCTGGATCCGCGCTCGTCGAAGGATTAACGAATGACTGTGCTCGATATTCGAGATTTACGAACGTACTTTCATACACGTAACGGGGTGATTCGTGCTGTGGACGGTGTGACCATCGATGTGGGTGCGCGCGAAACGCTCGGTATCGTGGGAGAGAGCGGATCTGGAAAGTCCGTGCTTTGCTATTCTTTATTGGGCCTGCTTCCAAAGCCGCCCGCGCGTATCGAATCGGGACAAGCGCTTTTCGGTCACGACGATCTGATTCAGTCCGATCGTCACGCCTTGAATCGCATTCGCGGCAAACGGATCGCGATGATCTTTCAGGATCCAATGACGTGTCTCAATCCCTACATGACGATTGAAGACCAACTGACAGAGCCTCTGCGAGTGCATGAGGGTATTTCGAAGATGGAAGCACGTCCACGTGCGATTCAGGTACTCAAAGATGTCGGCATTCTTGATGTCGAGCGACGTCTCGAACAGTACCCGCATGAGTTTTCGGGCGGAATGCGCCAGCGTGTGATGATCGCGATGGCACTGATTACGAGACCAGAGATTTTGATCGCCGACGAGCCGACGACCGGACTTGATGTTACGGTGCAAGCTCAGATTCTCGAGCTGATTCGACGCTTGCAGAAAGAAATGGGTATGAGTGTGATCTTCGTGACCCATGATCTCGGTGTCATTGCCTCGGTTGCGGATCGTGTTGTGGTGATGTACGCAGGCCGAATTGTGGAAACGGGAAGCGTCCGCGATATTTTTGCAAAGCCGACGCATCCGTATACGAAAGCCCTCTTGCAGTCGATTCCTGGTATTCACACAAAGTCGTATCGTGGTCCGACCGGAAAGCGTGAACTTTACTCCATTCCGGGATTACCGCCCGATCCGTCACGCCGTGTGGAGGGTTGTCGGTTTGCTCCCCGTTGTGAGTTCGCCGAAGAGGCGTGTCGTAGCTGGGAACCGGTGTTAGCCGACGTCGCGGAAGGCCAGAAATCCGCGTGTCTTCGGCGTCAGAAGGGGACGTGGCCCGTATGAGTCAGCCTTTGATTGAAATTCGAGGACTGAAGACGCATTTTCCTATCTACAAGGGCAGCGTTTTCCAAAAGCGAGTTGCAAGTGTGCGCGCTGTCGACGGTGTCGATCTCTCCGTTCGCCCGGGTGAGGTCTTAGGTCTTGTCGGTGAGAGCGGCTGCGGAAAGTCAACGTTAGGTCGGTCGATCATGAGACTCGTGCGTCCGACCGAGGGGAAAATACTCTTTGAAGGCAAGGACATCACGTCGTTGCGAGGAGCAGCTCTACGTCGCGAACGACCAAAGTTTCAGATGATCTTTCAAGACCCTTACGCCTCGCTGGATCCGCGGATGACGGTGTTTTCTACATTGGCCGAGCCTCTATTGTCGCATCGTTACGCCGACAGCTCGAGTATTGAAGCGCGCGTGGCTTCGCTCATGAAAGAAGTCGGTCTTGCATCGCGCTTCATGAAGAAGTACCCGCATGAGTTTTCAGGCGGGCAGCGGCAACGGATAGCGATTGCGCGAGCATTGGCGCTTGAGCCGAAGTTGATTGTTGCGGACGAGCCGGTTTCGGCACTTGATGTCAGTATCCAATCACAGATTTTGAATCTGCTCGTATCGCTCGTTCGTAAGCGGCGCCTGACGTTGATTTTTATTTCTCATGATCTATCGGTTGTTCGCTATATCTCGGATCGAGTGGCGGTGATGTATCTTGGAAAGATTGTCGAAGTAGCAGACACCGAACGTCTTTTCGAGTGGCCCATGCATCCTTACACACAGGCTCTTTTATCGGCGATTCCGGTGCCAGACCCTGAGCTGGAGCGCGGGCGTCGACGAATCTTGCTTGAAGGTGACCCACCATCTCCGATTCAGCCTCCGAGTGGTTGTCGGTTTCACCCACGCTGCCCAAAGGCCGAGCATCGGTGTCGCGAGATCGAGCCGGTTCTCGAATCGCGAAAGAGTATTCCAGATCCCGACACGCGTCGCGTGGCCTGTATCAGGGTCAAAGACGACGGGACGATTTAGCTGAGAGAGTCTAGAGACTCTTGTGTTCGGAACCGTTAACGGTCGGCGCCCGCGCCTTCGATTCCGCCGTGAAGATTTTCTTCATGAGAGTGTTACTCCACACTCGAAACCGATCAATGTACGCGTATGACGCTGGAACGACGACAAGCGAGAGCAGTGTCGAGCTGATCAGCCCTCCCACAATCGCAACACCCATACTCGTGCGTTGACGTGAGGCCTCGTTCAATCCTAAGGCGATCGGAATACTACCGGCGATCAGCGCCATCGTTGTCATCAAGATAGGACGTAAACGCGTACGTCCTGCCATCAGCATGGCTGTGGCGCGATCCTTACCTTGTTGAACCATTTGATTGGCGTAGTCGACCAGAAGGATGGAGTTCTTCGTTGCCACACCCAGGAGCATCACACAGCCGATCATCGAAAAAATATTGAGCGACTGTCCTGTAATGAAAAGGGCCACAAACGATCCGCAAAGACCGAGTGGGAGGGCCAGCATGATGGTGAAGGGTGTGACAAACGACTCATAGAGACTCGCGAGCACCATGAAGATAAATAGAACGCCCATGCCCATTGCGATCGCCATGCTTTCGCTCAACTCTTTGAAGTTCTCAGCTTGCCCGACGAAACCGTAACGCATACCCGGAGGCAAGGGAATCTGCGTTTTGAACATTTCGGCGATATCACTCATGACCTCGCCCATACCAGCTCCTGCTCGAATATCAGCCGCTATCTGAATATAGCGTCCCCGATCCTGTCGATAGATCTTGGCAGGACCTTCGGCTTCTTTCGCCTCTGCCACATCGGAGAGGCGAACTAAGTTGTTATTGATGTTGGGAACAAAAATATTAGCAAAGTTTTTTGCTAAATCACGCTGATCATCTTTCACGCGGACACGAACGTCGTATTCGATGCCGTTCTCGCGGTACTTCGCCGGTACGATTCCCTCGACTTGGCTACGGAGCTCTTGTCCCATCGCTCCTGTCGAAACACCGAGCATCTGCATACGACCGAGGTTCGGGATAATCTGATACTCAGGCTTTCCGGGGCGATAGTTGATGTCGACATCGACCAACCCGGGATGGTTTTTGAGCTTATCGAAGGCCTTCATCGAGACCTCCTCGAGCTTCGCTTGGTCAAAACCAATGATGTTGAGGTTGAAAGGCCGCTGACCGCCGCCGACGGCGTCGTAGTCTTTGACTTTAGGATTAGCTGATGCCAAATCCACGAGCTGCGCGCGAATGCGGTCTTTAAAATCTGACGTCGAAACACCGCGTTCCTTGAAAGGAACAAGTTTGACGTAAAGATCCGCGACGTTCGACTCCCCATCGCGGTTTCCGATCGTGAGCGATGTCAGTGTGACTTCCTTGTTGGCCCGAATGATCAAGTCCGCTTTATGAGCGACTTCGGTCATGGCCTCCAGATTCGATCCAGGAGGGAGATCAAGGCTCACGGAAAACTCTCCCGCTTCTTGTGGAGGTAAGAACGTCTTCGGAACTTTTGTGACAGCAATAATGCACACAAAGAAAACAGCGGTGCTGACGGCCAAGGTTTTGAAAGGGTGACCAATCGAAGCCTTCAGGACGATGTCATACATGCGATCCAGCCAGTTCTGAAACTTCTGGAACATCTTGATAGGCCAGAATCGTTGCGCGGCCGACTCGGTGATGCCCGCGAAGTAAGCCGAAAGCATCGGCGCGATAGTCAGAGCGTCAAACAAGCTGATGGCCATCACAAAGCAGATCGTTCCACCAAACTGTTTGAAAAACTGACCGACCACGCCCTTAAGAAAGGCGACCGGACCAAAAACAGCGATCACCGTGAGCGTCGTCGCGATAACCGCAAGGCGAACTTCGCTTGTGCCTTCCTTCGCAGCCTTGATCGGGTCTTTTCCCATTTCCAGGTGTCGAAAGATGTTCTCGCGGACAACAATCGCGTCGTCGATCAAGAGTCCGACTGACAAGCTGAGTGCCAGCAAGCTCATGATGTTGATCGTAAAACCTGCCATTGCCATCAAGATAAACGCGCCGATGAGCGAGCTCGGTAGCGCAAGACCAGTGATAATCGTCGAACGACCGTTTGCGAGGAAAAAGAAGACAACGATGATTGCGAGCACCACACCGATCAGAATCGACTCTTTCACGTCTTGAACGTTGGCGTGAATCCAAACGCTCGCGTCGCGTACGACGCTGACCGAACCATTTCCGGGCTGGGTTTTCAACTCTTCGTTGATGTTAGCGACGCGCTCTTTGAGACCATCGACCACACGGATCGTGTTAGCGCCTGATTGCCGAAACGCGAGGATGAAGAGCGACTGTTCGCCATTGACAAAAGTCCGTGACGTTTCGTCTGTGAGTGCGTCTTTTACTTCTCCAATCGTTGAAATGGGCGTTGGAATTTCGCTTCCGAAAAAGTTAATGACCGTGGCCTTGATATCGCTAAGGTTCTGAAATTGTCCGAGTGTTCGAAAGACAGTTTCTTTCTTGGATTGATCGACTTTTCCAGCGGGGATATTTTCTCCAGCGAGAGCAAGTTGTGTCGCGACCTGGGATGCCGAAAGGTCATGCGCTTTGAGGCGATTACGATCTAAGATGACTTGAATCTCGCGCTTTCGACCACCGATCACTTCGACGAGGCCGACCTTTTCGACCTGCTCGAGTTTCGGTTTGATGACTTCGTTTGCCAGATCATAGAGTTTGCTGGGTTCGAGATCGCCTTTTACCGCAAGCGTGAGAACGGGTAAGTCAGACGGATCCACGCGACGGATGACGGGCTCCTTAATGTCACGAGGAAGCGAACGGCGAGCTCCACCGACACGATCGCGAATCTGTTGTTCTGCGAACTTTACATCCGTTTCGAGAGTGAACTCAGCAACGACGGTCGAGACACCCTCCTGGTTGATCGACGAAAGACGTTTGATTCCCGAGATCGTACTGATCTCGTCTTCGAGAGGTTTGGAGACAAGTGTCTCGATTTCGGAAGGACCGGAGCCTGGGTAGGGTGTGGTGACCACCACGACCGGAAAGGTAACATCCGGAAACAGATCGACTCCGAGGCGTTGCATCGATAGCAAGCCAACCGCCATCATCATGATGATGATGCATGTGATGAACGTCGGTCGTTTAATCGATAGATCTGCGAGATTCATGAAGCCCCTCCATCCGAGAAAAGACGCATGCGTGCGATGAGATCGAGAATTTCAGCTTCCGTTCTCAATCGAGTGAGCGCGGCAAGCGAGTAATCCTGTTCGAAAAGCAAGATCTGATACGTCGTCGTACGACCGCGCTTGAGTCGGCCTTGTTCGTACTCCAGTTTTTTGAGCTGGGACGCTTCGATCCTTTTGGTGATCAAGAAGCGGTTCTGAGCTTCGCGAAACTGCGTGGTAAGATTTGTCCACTCGGTCTCTTGATCCATCCGTGTTCGATCGAGCACGGAGCCTGCTGCTTGCCGCTCGAGTCGAAACCCCTTGAGTGCGTCTGTCTGCGCCCAGAAGTCCAGAGGTGTTGAAAATTTAAACCCGACTTGCCACGACGGACGATCGAATTCAAACGAGTTAGCGACCGCGTCGCTGCGCTGAGCTTCCCAGCTATTGGCGGCATACACGCCGTAAATATCAAATTTAGGAAGGTTGCGATGACGTGCGAGATCCATGGTTGCCGTTTGGAGTGTCTCCATGTGTTGAGCAGCGAGAACGTCATCACGATTCTCAGCGCGCGGCGGAATAGTCAGTGAATCAAATAGCTTTCGATCGAGAGGGTCTAGCGTTTCGGGAACGGCATCGCCGGCAACGCGGCGAAGATCGTTGAATGCTAAGCGAGCGGCGCGTTCCTGATCAACCGCGAGCTGAAGATCAAGCTCACGCGTTGCTTTACCTGCATCGGCTTGGAGCGCGTCTGCTTGGTCAGAAAGCCCGAGTCGCGCGCGTCGGCTACTCCAGTCAAAGATCATCTGTGCGCGCTCCATGGTCTTGCGTTGGATTGCGAGCGAATCTCGAGCAAGTGCTAGTCGCCAGTACACACTTTCGGCCACCGAGAGTATACGTTTGCGTTTGAAGCGCTCAAAAAAATGCGATGACAGAGCTCGTGCTTCGCTCGCGCGCTTCTGAGCTCGTATTTCTCCGCCAAAACCATTGCGCCAAAAAGACTGCGACACTTCGATCTGTGGCCGACCTTCGTAAAATTTAGGAGGATTCGGACCGAAGCCAGGCGCCAGGCCTTCGTAGTTGTAGTGATCAAAGAAGTAAGAAAGTTTCGCCGATGTTCCCCAAGGCGTGTTTTCGACAAACCCAAAGGTAACCGTGTCGAGCGTCGTGCTCGTGGCCGGAAAGAAAGCGCTCCTTTTCTTGTCGATTCCATGACTGGCCTCAAGGAAAAACGATGGCATCACGAGCAACCGACCCTCGGCTGCTTGCAGCACACCTGCCTGAGAGGTGAGCTCTGCGGCCGCTACACCGGAGTCTCGACTGGCCACCTGAGCGAGATACGACTCGAGTGAGAGGGGTGTTTCTGCTGAACTCTCCATCACACTGAGTATAAGAAGAGCGGTGATAGAGGAGATACTTCGAACCAGGCTTCGCATTTTCAGTGCTCCTTCCTTTTTTTCGACTTTGACGCCGTTTTGATCGATGGGGCTCTTACAAGTCCGTTAACTAGATTGTTGACGGCGCCGTCAATCAGTTCGGCGAGCGCTTCCGGGGTTCGGAGCGACAAGCCGAAACTCTTTTCGATCATTTTCTTCATTCTCAACATATGGATAAAACCGCCAAAAAAAAGGCCCGCGGTCATGAGACTATCTACGTCACCTCGAACGATCCGCTGTTTCTTCGCCGCCTCAAAAAAATCTCTCAACAGCAGGAACGAGCGATGAAATGTTTTCTGGAAGACCTCGCGGGTGATTTTCATATCGCCGTCACACTCACGGTGGATAATAGTCGTTACATCGGGGTGGTCCTCATGAAGACGAAAAAAATCTTCAATGTAGATTCGGATTCGTGCTGTGAAGTCTTCGAGAGAGTGCGGTGGCCGTAAGATCTGTTCGGATCGCGTGAGACGAATCTGTCCGATCTCTTCGATGCAGGCGCAGTAAAGCGCTTCCTTCCCCCCAAAATGATAACTGATCAACGCCGGATTCATCGCAGCTTCGTCCGCGATCAGCTTGACCGTTGCACCTTCAAATCCATGCTTTGCGAAGACCTTTCGCGCTGCGGACAATAGTTTTTCGCGAGGGGCATTTGAAGATGCCGACGACGACGCTGAAATCGAAAGCGGTTTGTGTGCAAGATGTTTGGCCATGGGAGTCCCGCTCAAGCCAGTCTAGCATCCGTTCTTGTCAGGTCATTTAAAAATATTAAACGGGCATTTAACGGACACTAAGGACATTAAAATGACGAGATACGGCGTGTCATTGAATTTGGTGTAGAGGTTCGTTTGGGGTTTAGTGTGTGTCGACCGCGCGCGCCGCCGGTTGCGACTGAGTATTCAATCCATAAGTCCGGCGCACCACATACAGGGGTCGGCCTTTGACTTCGTCGTAGATCCTGCCGACGTAAGCACCCAGGATTCCGATGACCAGGAGCTGGACCCCACCTAAGAAACCGACGAGCACAAGGAGCGATGTCCAGCCGGGAACGACATAGGAACCGGAAAGTTTCGCGATCACGGCCCAAACTCCCGCCAAGAAGGAGAGCAGACTGATCGCGAGGCCGAGGTTGAGTGCGATCTTTAGCGGGCGGTCCGAGAAACTCACCATCGCGTTGAGTGCGAGCCGGACCATCTTTCGAAACGGGTATTTGGTTTCTCCGGCAAAACGTTCGTCTCTGATGAACGTGACGGGAGCTTGTTTGAACCCCACCCAGGTCATCATTCCGCGTACATAACGATTGCGTTCGGGTAGGGCTAAGAACGCATCCAGCGCGCGCCGGTCGACGAGCCGAAAATCACCTGTGTCTGTCGGAATTTTCAGATCCGTTAGACTGACGAGTAATCGATAAAAAGCTGCCGCGGTTTTCTGTTTGAACCAAGTCTCCCCCTTGCGAGATGTTCGAACACCATAAACAATCTCGTTTCCCGATCGCCAGCTCGCAAGCATTTCAAGAACGACTTCGGGTGGGTCTTGGAGATCGGCATCCATGATCACCGTCGCGTCGCCAATGGAGGCTTCCATTCCCGCTGTGATCGCGATTTGATGACCAAAGTTGCGAGAGAGTTGCACAATCTTGAAGCGAGGATCTTTTTTGTGAATCTCGACCATCAACGATGCGCTGGCGTCCCGGCTTCCGTCATCGACAAGAAGGACCTCAAGATCTTCAGG
This sequence comes from uncultured Oligoflexia bacterium, assembly GCA_964549505.1. Taxonomy (GTDB): domain Bacteria; phylum Bdellovibrionota; class UBA1018; order UBA1018; family CAZJVD01; genus CAZJVD01. Next base: position 64,225 of record CAZJVD010000002.1, on the reverse strand, counting down.
GCGTACCGATGGAAACTTTTGAATGATCTGCGAGAGCAATGCGCTCATCTGCCGATAGAGCTCGGGCAACGTTTCCTGTTCATTGTAGATCGGGAGAACAATGCTGACTTTCAATCGTGCTTAGAGAATCAAAAAAGACGCGTGAGGTCAAGGTGTATAGAGCTAGCGCTGTTTCGGAACCAACAAGACACCGGGTCCTGTGCTCTGTGTCCTGAACTTTCCCGAATCTTCAATATGTAGCGGGTTCGGAAGATAGCGGCCTAGTTCTCCTTCGAACGCGACCTGATCGAAGTCTCCGGTTCTTTCGATTCCGTAATCACTGCCCTCTTCGCGTACAAGCCACACGACGCCCGTCGAGTTTATCGCTGTCGGCGTTACCCTGTAGCCAAAAGGACCGATCATCAGAGCCACGTCGGCGGGAGGCAAGTCTCCATGCTCGATCTGATCGCTTGTCTCCTCGACCACGATCATTCGATCGGTCATCGCGTGTTCAAGATCTTCAGCGGATCGAATGTCGGAGTTTGAAAAAAAATTCGGGGTGTGTTTACTTATGTCTTTGAGGATCTCAGGGGTGTGAGTGCGTGCATACCTTAGGGATTCGATCGATCCCTCGACACGAAAGTCGGCTCCTGTGAATGCTCCCAGTGTTGAAAGTTTCCATGCGATCTCGTGCACGTAAACTTTGCAATCGGGTCGGGCTGCCAGCGGCAGAAGCCACTCATACGCGTTCGTGCCGGGACCGTACACATGCACCACGCCCGCCTGCGGTAAAAAGCGACGGTCACGGAAGAGTGCAAACAGCTTTTGAATGTCATCCTGGTCGGTGGATAGGTCGTTCAGAGCCGCCTTGATGGCGAGGACGCGTACCGAAGTGTCCGACGACGGGGCACTGGCGACAGTTTCTTTGTGTCTGAACCAACCGCACAGCGACCGGAGGCACTGGAGTGGACCGGCCTCTGCAACCGAAACAGTCCAAAACCAACTACCCAGCAGTGTGATGAGAATTTTTCGGGGGCCCACGACGTGTTTATATACTAATTTTATTTAATAAATTCAAGTGGATTTCGAGGGTCGGGTTCCGGCAACCGTGAGAACGAGTGTCCAGCACACGATAAACAAGAGCATGAAAAACCGCGGCGTTCGGAACGAATGAATAAAAGTGTGATGAATGAGCAGTAGCGGAAACGCATACCCAGCACTCACGGCCGCTGCGATCGCCAACACCCCAGCCGGTGACCGACGTCCGCGTCGCCACTGCGTGAAGACCGCGATCGCTCCCAGGACCACCATCGCCCAAATGCCGATATAGAAATGCCCGCGTACCCATGCGTTCATGGCTTCGAACATGGCCCAGCGATCTGGACCATCACGATGTTCGCCTCGTGTGAGCGCTGTTCCGATCTGATCGGTCCAAGCGTGCGACAGGCTTCCAAGAAAGAGGGCGACTTGCACGAAGTGCAGTCCGAAGATCGCGATCATACCGGTGCCGGCCGCAAGCGCGTGTCGAGTTCCTGTCGCGAGCGAACGTCGCCAATCTGGTTCTAAGCATAGAAGCGCCCCGCAAATCGGTGCGCACGCCGCAACGAACGCGCCCTCCAGAAACATGAAGAGCGCGAGTCCACCCCAGAGACCGGATTTTACGTAATCCGTGCACGACGGACCAGATCGGAGACCCTGTGCGATCAACAAGAAGACACATGCCGTCCAAATCGTGTTTCCAAAAATACTCATCGTCCAGCGATAGGTCGCCGGAACAAGCGCGACAAGCGTGATGACCACGATCGCTTTCCACGGTTGATGCTCGAAAACTCGATCGCGAAGCGCATAAGCGAGTCGCGCCAGAGAAAACAAAAGAAAAGCGAGAATCAAAAGGCGTGCGAGTACAAACGTTCCGTGATGATCGCCGGAAACCGTAAGCATCAGACCCATGAATACGTCGGGACCTGGAAGGAAATGAGTGTAGACGCCGGTCTCTTGAATCTTCTTGATAGGTGTCTCGGTTCGAAAACCCTCATAGGTCGGCAGACCATAGTGGGTGAACCAACCGCCATCGACGTAACTGCGTGCGCCTCCGACAATGAACTGCTCGCTCGTCATATCCGTAAAGTGATACGTCGCTCCGGACTTTAGAAACGGAACCGCCTTCGCAGCGAGTCCCGCGAGTACGACGGTCAGAGCGATCCGGAAATATCCATTCTTAGTCACGCTTTAGAATTCTAAAGCGATTTTCGCCGCAAGCAAACACTTCGTGAAAGTCTATTCGCTCGCGATCGTCCGAGAGTTTCTTTTCGAGGGGTTGCTCGAGATCAAGAACGATAGCCTGAATTTTGGAGAAGTCTTCCTTTGAGAACCGTGCTCGTGTGTTGGGTAAGCTCTCGAACTGGTCGTTCCACAGCTGTTTGCCTGAACGATCGCCCGCATCGGCAGGCCACTGAAAATGCCGAACCGACCGAAGATGGCTGATCTGTGGCAACGTGGCGACGCTGCTCATTGTGATGCCGAGGTCCGGAACACGGCTCAGACAGAAACTGGCTCGTGTGTCCTGGGCTGTCGGAAAATAGCGCGAGAGCATCGCACCTGGCCAGCGCCCACTTGTTCCGAGCGCAAGCAGGAGTGCCACGATACCCAAGCGTCCGCGAATTGCCGACATCGGTGTGCGCGCCATTCCTTCAAGAACCGCGAACGCAAGAAACGGTGTCATGGCGAGTTCGTAGTGAAACTGAAGCGATCGCTGGGTGGGAGCGTCTGAAAGAAGATTCATCGCTATCAATGAGAGGGCTGGTAACCATCCCAAAAAACTCCTACATCCAAAAGCGAGAACGGGGCCTAAAAGCAGCACGAGATACTTGAAAGCGCCGAAAGAAAAAATCTTTGGAAGGAAAAGACCCGCGGCCGTCCCGGGGTTTGTGACCAGTCCCATGAGAACCTGTGCTGTCGTTGTTCCGAGGCCCGGAAAACGCCGGACAATGTTGTTCTCGCTTTCCGCGCCTGCCGAAAAATGTGGAATCAAAAACTTAAACGCGATCACGGTCGCCGCCAAACCAAGTGCGATCGTGGCGATACCTACTCGGACGCGCGACCGGTCGAGTGCGATCGAAATTCCAAGCACGGCGATCACGAGTCCCATGTTTTCTTTCGAAAGGACCGCGATCGCCAGTCCTAGACTGTAGAGCCACCACCGCTGCTTTCCATAACTCACGAGAGCGATCGCGAAACCGCAGCCCGCAATCAAGTCCTCTCGAAAATCCCAAACGACGCTCGCGCGTACACCACGAAAGCAGAGCAGAATGATCGCAGCGAAGATCCAGAGCTCGGGTTTTTTCTCGAGGGGACCCTTGCGCACGAGCAGCCAGAGCATCCAACCGGTTAGAAAAGCCTGTAGCAAGAAGACGGAAAGGTTGGGTCCCTGAAGTGGCATCAGAAGAAAACCGAGTGCTTTCACGACCAGTGCCACCAAGAAAAAAACAAAGCTCAAGTGCTCACCCAGATAAGAGCCACCGACACAGGTGTCGCATTTCAGAAGTGGATTCGAAAAAGCGTTCCAGAGGGGTTGGTGTATGCAAGCGTGATCGTAGATCGCGGTCTCAAACCCGAGGTGTCGGAAAAGATGCGCAAGTGCCAGTGCGCCGAAAACAAGGGCAAAGACCCCGAGGAGTCTTCGTGATTGACCTTCCGTGCGTGTGCACGCTGCAAAACCCTTTTTCCACCATGATGCGAGCGCAGTAGGTCGGTCAGAGATCCAGAGACGAATGCCGAGGAGAACCGCAAATCCGAGAACCCACGGATCGAGCGATGAGAACTCTATCTTTCCGATCCGAGTTTTCAAGATAAGACCGCCCGTAACCAGGAGCAGTCCAATCCAAAGAACTGCGAACTTTAAGAACGCGTCCCACCCCCGCATCAGTAGTCCCCCAATGTACCTTCGTCGGCGCCGTAACGGTTGGTCCATTCACGAAGCTGATCGGCGCTCGCCCCTCGAAAACGAGGAAGACTGGGCCATTTCAAGAACCGATCGACGAGGAGGTGCCGGACTTCCTGACGCGGCAATCTTTTTAAGATCCGTGCCGGGCAGGCGTACCAAGTCGATCGCGAGCGCGCAAAGCGTTCGATACCAACCGCTTCGTGCGTGCACTCCGCGCTGAGCCACTCAGTATGGTCACGATCACTCTGAATGAGAACGCGCCCGTCGTCCGGACAATCTGCTTTTGCGTCGAGCCAGATCACAGGATCCTCACGACCGGGCCAAAACGCAGTTGGGATCGCTGGAGGTCTTGCTCGCGGATCAGCAAATAAGAGAGTCGACGAGAGTTTGCGCCGGCTGAGCACGGCGCAGGGAGCGATTTTCTGCACGAGAGTTTCGCCAGCCAGATAGACGCGCTCAGCCTGTCCCAACGGTTTGATCACACGTTGCGCGCCGACTGCGGTCATTACGAGGAGAGCCAGTGCGACGACCGCTTTTCCCCAGCGTCGGCGGTTCCATTCGAGAGCGAAGACGCGCGTGCTGGGGTTGCGCGCCAATCTCGTGATCTCGGCGACTCCAAAAACGACAAGAATCATCTCCAGGGGAACCATGAACCGAGGTTCCTTATGCGCCGAGAGCAGATGACCCATGAGGTACACCAGTCCTGCCCATGCTATCGGGTCGCGTCGTCGCACCAAGGAGATCCAACGCTTGACTCCGGCGGCCGCGATCACAAGGCCAATCGGTCCGAAGACCGGGTGCATGAAATGCGCGCGAAAGAGTCCAAGGTAAACGCTCTCGGCCTGCGAGCCATAGAGTCGTTCCGAAACTCCCGATAGAAAATTAAAGTCAAAATAGAGCAAGAGACTCTCCCACGGACGACCGTAGTGGATCGCATCCGGTAGACCCCAAAGAACCACGCCGATCAGAAATCCCACGCTGTAACGGCGAAGGTCACTCCAGCCAGCTAAGGGCCAGCTAGCTAATGGGGTGACCTTTGGGTTGGTTCGTTTCCGGCGGAGCTGGCTCAGGAGTGCCAACACGAAACCGACAATCAGGAGTCCCGACGGCGCGCGAGCGGCAATCACGCCGACCGAGAAAAATCCTGCCCATACCCAAGACCGGGACGATCCACGCAGAGCGAGTGCTGCGACCAGCGCAAAAACGTACGTCGAAAGATTTTCGGAACTGGGTACGACGCTCCCTGCGATCCAAAACGGAAAGAGCCCGACGGCAGCTACGGCCCACCGCGATCGGGCTATTTTCCAGCGATCGCAGGCTTCGACAAAGAGCCAAAGCACACTCAGGCTGAGCAGACCCATGAACGCCTGAATCACCCAAACTCGCATGACGGCGCTTCCCGGCGCGACGAGGTCCGCGACCCGGAGTAAGAGACCAAAGATTTCTGGAAACGCGAGATTCCTCAAATGCAGCGAGATCTCTTGAACATGCGAAGCCCGTCCAAAAGCCAAAAGACTGGCGATCTCAGCGGATTGGAACCATTCGTCGGGGTGATCCCACGGTGCAACCGACCATGCCGTGAGAACGCGTAAAAGCGCGATTCCGATCCCGACTTGCAGCATGCCCCCAGGCTACAAGCACCTCTCATTGAAAGCTAACTCAAAGCTCATTTTCCTGTGACGGGTGTTCATTAAACTCAGGCGAAAAGGACAGGGAGGGCCAAAAGAATATGTTGGGAATAAGACTGAAAACAACTCAATTACGGGACACCTTTCGACTCCGCGAACCGGAGCGCATTTCGCGCATCAGCTTCGAATTGGATAGTTCGCGCTACACGGTAAAAACGGCGACGACCAAGAGCGAGATTCGGCAAGCGCTGCGGTTACGCTACAACGTTTTCTACCGGGAGCTTCTTGACGCTCTTAGCCCGATCGGTATCGACACGGATCGCTTCGATCGCGCGTGTGACCATCTTTTGATTATCGAGAAGGGCACGGGCAAGGTGGTGGGAACGTATCGTCTCCGAGCTTCCGATCACGTGACCGAGTTCTTTTCACAGACCGAATTCGAGTTGCAGCCGTTTCTCGAGACCTCGGGCACAAAACTCGAGCTCGGAAGAGCTTGTATTCATGCCGACCACCGTAACGGTATGGTGATTCGGCTTCTCTGGCGCGGAATCCATCACTACGCGCGTCAGGTTGGTGCTCAGTGGCTCTTCGGATGTTCGAGTCTCCACTCGATGGACGAGCAGGAGATCCAGTCGGCCATCCAGGCGTTGTCGGCGATGGGCGTGATCAACACGTCCCTCGGTGTGACCCCACTTGATCCTTTTCATCCCGGTCGTCACGGAATGAATCTATGGATCCCGGCGAGTGGTGCGGGTGGCGTGGGTGGCGCGAGTAGAACAATGCGCGGCCTGGTCTCACGCGAGCTCGCTTCGAGTCTTCCGCCGTTGCTTCAGAGTTATGTTCGAGCGGGCGCCAAGATCTTGGGGCTGCCGGCGATCGACGTCAAAATGAAGTGTGCCGATTTTCTCACAGTCCTTGATTTGAGGACCTTTCAGAGAGAAGTTTAGGGCGTGTCCTCATTTGTTATGACCGCTCGCGAATGGGGTCGAACTGCCTTCGCCCAAAGGGTTGAAGCGTATTTTAGATATGGCGTCGTCACTCCTCCTCGATTTAGAACCACTAAATCGTCGTCGTCGTTCCTCGCCTTATCTAAAATACGCTTCAACGAGCCGGTCATAACAAATGAGGACACGCCCTAACAGCAACTCGTCCGATTTCTGAGGGACGAAAAACGCAGTTTTGTAGCCGGAAACGGCTTGTTTCAGAATATTTTCCGATGCGCTTTCGACTCAAGGCACTATTCTTTTTTTTAACGGTGTTGACGTATCTGGTCATTCAACTGACTTTATACGGTGTGCTATCGCTGATTTTCCCTTTGGCCTCCGTAAGATACCGAGTGGCCCTTTGGGTCAATCGTCTCGGAGCGTCAGTGGTATTAGCGATATGCGGCGTTAAGCTGCGTCAAGTGTCCGAAGTTATACGACAATCAGACCTGCGGGGTTGTCTAATCGTAGCCAACCACCTATCCTATCTAGACGTTCTTGCCTTTGCAGTCGTAGTGCCCGGGGTTTTCGTCACATCGGTAGAAGTCGAAGGTTCTGGGTTCTTAGGATGGATATCGAGAGCGGGTGGAGCGATCTTTGTGGAAAGACGTAACCTCGGAAGTCTCAGGCGCGATCTGAAGAAAGTTCGCGACGTTTTGGCGATGGGATTTCCGGTGATTATTTTTCCAGAAGGAACGAGCTCAAACGGAGAAGGCGTGCTTCCGTTTCGACCCGGTCTTCTAGCAGCGGCTGACAGTTTTGTGCCAGCCTGTATTTGGTATCGATCCATTGACGGTGCGGTGGTGGGACCAGGAAACCGAGACAAGGTCTGCTACTACGGGGATATGAATTTTTTCCCCCATCTTTCCGAGGTCTTAAAACTCCGAGAGATTGAGGTAGCGATCGACTTCCTGGAGCCCGTTCGGGTTTCACCCGGCGCCAGCCGAAAAGAATTAGGCCTACGAGAATTGGCAAGGACGCTGAGAGAAAGGATCGCTTCGCGTTATGCGCAAAACAACTCGTTACACCAGTAAGCCCGGTCAATCCCTGTCTGTTCTTGGCGCGCCCCTGAGTCTTGGGCAGTTGCATCGGGGTGTCGAACTCGCGCCAGAATTTCTACGTCAGTACGGTCTTATCGAGCGCCTTGAGAAGCTGGGCTGGCATGTCGACGACCAAGGTGACTTTGAAGTCGCCATCGGTGCCATCAGTGAAGGATCACTAGGCGGGGTGTCAGGCACTCTACCAAGCGCACTCAGTGACGGGCTTGGCGAGGATCGCCTCAAGAGGATCTCACTTTATTGTTGGAAGCTGTCTCGCATGATCTCGTTGCTTGCGACGGAAGGGCAACGGGTCTTAACGCTCGGCGGGGATCATAGTGTCGCTGTCGCCAGCATTTCTGGGTTGCTTGAAGCACATCCTGATCTCGGTGTTGTGTGGGTCGACGCTCACGGCGATGTCAACACGCCTGAAACGTCGCCTACGGGAAACTTTCATGGAATGCCGGTCGCTGCATTACTTGGAGAACGTTCCAACACGATCACGCACTGTTTCGACTGGCTTTCCGAAAAGCTGTCGGACACACGGATAGCTTTTGTGGGAGTTCGATCGATTGATCCGGGTGAAGCTGAGATTCTCAGACGCCGTAACATCATGGTTTACACGTCCCAAGAAGTGCAGGAACTCGGCATGGCTCGCGTAGCTGAAGAAGTGCTCGCCCATCTTAAAAGGAATGGCGCAGGTCCCCTGCATGTCAGTTTTGATATCGATAGCTTGGATCCTGAGTACGCTCCGGCTACCGGAACAGCCGAAGAAAACGGTTTGTCGCTCATAGATGCAAAGTTTCTCTGTCAGTACCTGTCACGCAATAGTGAGCTCGTAGGGCTCGACATGGTGGAGATCAATCCGTCGATCGCTGGGCGAAGCGAAGACGTCGAGCGAACCATGGAATCGGCTATTCAGGTGGTGCAATCCGCTTTTGCTTTGGTTCAGCCGAATAAATCGGCAGATCCGCCGCATACCAGCGACCATAGTTCTTCGCCGCAAAAAACAAGAATGAAATTAGGCTAAGGTGCCGGCGCATAATTCGATTGTGCCGATGAACCTTTGAAGGGTTGAAAAGCCCCCATACTTTGAAAAGTTGAAGTGGGTTCTTGCGCACCCACATCCACGATCCCATCTCAAGCGTCAGCGGGATGAAGTGGTTGCCCGGATGCTCGTTGACCGAGATCTCAAAGAGATAGTCCCAGAGATCTCCATGAGTCAGATAGGTCTTCGACTGCGGTTCCACATGATAGACGTGATGCGGGAGTGTTTCGTCGAGAAGGTGCGTGAGCCGATCGATCTCCGTCTGCAGCGGAAACGGTTTTCGCGTACGTGCGAAGGGCGACCAGATTCTATCGCGCACACCAAAACCACTGTGAAAGTCCATACAAAGACTGAACGGGCTCGCGAGCGCTTCCTTGCGGACAAACTCGACGAGCGCACGGGCCTCTGTCTCCATGGGCGCGCCTTGTGGTCCGCGGTACCAAGGGAGTTTCGGACTGATGCGATGTCCGCCTACGAGATACGCCACAGGCTCGAGAGCCTCGATCGGAGCGTTTCGCATGAGATCGATCCCGTTCGGATTACTGCGCAGTGAAAGCGCCATGCCTCCCGGGTTGACGAGCGGAATGCTGATAATGCGACAGTGTTTGAGCGATTCGCGAAAGTCGTCATTCCAACGCAGCTGACTGATCAGATGTTCGAGCGAGGCGAGAGCGACATGCGAACCCACGCGTTCGAGTCCGTGCACGCCACCAAAGAGGCCGAGAACGGGGGCTTTCGGATCGCGGCTTCCAAGCGTAAACCCCATGATCGGCAGCTCGCCCTGCTTGAACTTGACGTGATCCAAGATGCGGACGTCGAGGAGAGGGTCTTTGAACTTCGCGAGTTCAAGAATCCGTTGGTGTTCGTAAAGTCGGAGTGGGGTCAGTGGAACGCGCATGCTTTCCAGAGAGAATAGAAACTTTCTTCAAGACAAACAAATAGATTCCGTATCTTTCGATCGCTTCGCGGACACTCGGGCCCTGATGGTGCAGGTCGTAGAGGAACGACGCCGACGTCGGCCTGAAGTGATCCGTTGCTTGAATCTGGTACCGTTGCCCGTCGATCGTGAGATTTCCGTTAGCATCGGGAGTAAAGGACAGCGGCCAAGTGTCGATGTAGGCGATCGTTTCGGCTTTCGCCACGATCGGACCATAGTGCGGACTGAAGCGTGAAGAGGTCGGCTCCAAGACGATGTTCTCGTTCGAGAGGTACGAAAGTGCGTACGCTGTCCAGTAATTCGCATATCCGTAGCGCAGCTGGTGTGTGTGCATCCATGCTGCGAGCGAACGGAGTTCGTGAGCGTTGTCGGATCGGCGGAGAGCGCTGGCCATCGTCATTCCAAGATGGGCGATGACCACCGCAAGCCAAATCTTGGTTGCGAGGTTCTTTCGTCCAGTGTTTCGGATCGGCCATGGGTGGGTACTTGCGGCCCACGCCACGAAAAGGACAATGACCAAGTAGTACCGCATACTCGTCACGTCATAGATGAAACGAGTCATGACAAAGATCGCTGTCGCCGTGAACGGAAAGACAGCCCAGGGTGAGAGATCTTTTCGGAAGCTTCGATGCGTTCCACGTTTTTCGGTGTACGCGTCCAGTGCGCCCAGCGCGACCCAAGCCAACCAAATGAGTGCTCCGGTCGCCAGACCGCTGACTTCGGCTCCAAAGCCTAGAAAGGTTCGCAGGCCGGTGATCGCGTAACCGAAGTTCCGAACCGTATTCGTGAAATGCGCTTGGAAACCAGACGTCTGAATATACGCAGGCTCGATCGTCGTCAGCGCATACCAGAGCTTGGGAGCGATGCCGACACACCAGCCGGCTGCTCCCGCGAGCAGCGATCGGAGGAGCGGCTTTCGAAAAGATCTCATGCCAGCCAGCAGCCACAGTCCTGCCCACAATCCTGCTATGACCTCGAGACTTGCCAACATCATGGGCATCGCGCCCATACGGATGCGATGTGTTCCTATGCTGATCTCCTGCGTGTTTGAGATCCAGAGCAGCAGTGCGATCGTAAAATGAATAGCGTTACCGATGGCGACGGCTCTTACCATGCGACGCACGCGGGGGCGGTTAGGAGGTACGAGTGGTGAGGGATTCCAGAGAAGGGGCGGTAACCGAAGGCCGCGACTTTGTGCGAGTCGCCGCATGGCGGTTATTCCGAAATGCGCCGCGATCGCAGCGATGAAATAAAAAATCTGCCCATAGAGATACAGGCCGAAGCCCAGAGCAAGACCGAGTAGAAAACTATCACGCGTTCGTGTTTGCTTTTTGTTGAAGAAAAGACGGCCGTAGCAGGCGATGGCGATGCATCCCAGCGCATAGATCGCGCTGTAGTTCGGCTGAGGACGGACGAGTTTTCCGTAAAGGAACGGAGTTGCGAGCAAAAGAAAAAAGACAGCACGCTCGGCGCGTTCGGATCCGTGCCAGGCGCGCATGGCCCAGCGAAAAGCGAAAACGAAACCGACAAAATAGACGAACGATCCCAGCATCAGGACCGACGGGTGGTAACCCAGAATGCGGGTGAACAGGGCCGCGAGCGGAACATCGGCGAGCGTTCCCATATAACCGGTTCGCCAAACATAAAGCGGTAACTCGCCCGTGGTGTTGAAGTGCTTCGCCATCAATCCAATCAGCGCGTAGTCCGACGTGAAATACACATCCCAAGCGAAAAGAAATGCCAAGCCGAGGCCGAGCATGAGGGCATGATTCAAAATGCGAAGTGGACGCGTGAGTGACAAGTCCTGGCATCACATCAAGCGTCCGAAAATCTGGCAAGGGCCCTGCGGCCTCGAGGCTGTGAGTATTCAAAACGCATCAAAAAACGCGTCGCGCTAGCTCATGTGCGTTGTAAAATCGATGGGTTTCTCGAAAAATTTAAGGGGTGGGTCTTCGTTTACCGATACAGCAGTTGATGGAACCACAAGTGTTTTCTGTGACCCGTTTGGTGTCGTTACTTTTCGCTCTAGGAGCGCTCGGACTTTTTACAGCTACGACTGGTTGTTCTTCGAAGCAAAAGGCCGATGGCGATGGAGCGGACGGTGCCGCAATTGTCGACGAAGATGCCGTGCTCGAAAGCGAAGCCGACACGGACGCAATTGCCGAAACAATTCCTGGTGACGCTGGCTCGGAAGAGACCGTAGACACCTCGTCAGCCCTGACCTCAGCGATGGGATCGGAAGCAACGACGGACACGTCCGGCGGAGCGGCCACCGATGCGACGACGACCGAAGTGACCAGCAGCGATTCATCCTCATCGATGAATTCTGCCTTCGACGCTCCTTCCGCAAAGCCGAAGAAAAAGCGTCATAAGAAAGCGAAAGCAACCGTCGACGGATCAGTCGATAGCGCGCCGGCGCCTAAGCCGCACCGTGAGCGCAAGATTGCCGAAAATCATGTGGCCGATGCTGCGCCTGTAGAAGATCCAACCAACAACACTTATATGGCGCAGAACCAAGCGCCACCACCTCCGCCTCCTCCACCGGAGCCGATGGAACAGCCGCAGGGTTTTGCCCCGCCACCTCCACCGCCTCCGCCGAGCTTCGATGCGCCAGCTATGGAGGCGCAGTCGTCAGGTGGACTCGCCGGGATTCCGACCAAATGGTTGATCCTCGGTGGACTCGTCGCACTCATCCTGATTGTTTGGGTGGCGATGAAGTTTAAGGACTAATCTAACGCGCTGTGGTTACCAAATGGTGCCTGACACTATTTGGTTATCTTTCGACAAAGTGAGACTCGCGCGGAATCTCCGAGAGATCGGACGCTGAGAGCAATATTCCGATAGCGGGCGCTTTGAGCGTAACCGGAATCGAAACCGGTCCTCGGAGCGTACGAATAATGCGATCACCCCAAGGGTGTGTCATCGGACGTACTTCAAGTCGTCGAATCGTTTTAGAAACCTGTTCATCTTGCGCAGTGTTTTCGAGTTCATCGAGAAATTTCGTATATTCGCTAACCGGTATAGGTTCAGGGCGAGCGATCTGAACGCCGAGTTGATGAGCGAGTGTTTTTTCTTGCGCGCGCCATCGAGCGCTTTCGACATCAAAGAACATCTTCACGGCCTCGGTCATTTCCTTAGTTGAGGCTTTCCACGAAATGACGAGCGTGGACTCTGTATTCCAGCCTTCGTTATCCTGACTCATTCGAATGGAAAAGGGATGCTCCCGCAGCGTCGGCACGGCTTTGAGGGCTTGTACGAGTTTCTGGATACCGATCGACCAGTCGTCGACCGCAATTTGAACGGGTTCGAGCGAACCGCCGAGACGATCGAGTTCGTTCGAGGCTTGCGTCCAAACCGTTTGAACCTGCGTCGCCTTTTTTCCAGCCTCGGTGAGAATATTGAAAATCACATCGCGTGTTCCGTTCCAAGGGACCGTGATCCAAAGGTCATGTGATACAGCGGATGCGCTTGCCTCGGTCATCGTTCCCACGCGAATTCCACGAAGCGCGCCCCATTTGGCAAGTGGCGTGACCTGCGCGGCGACGAGTTCCAATGTCTCGATCGCTTTCGGAAACTCTTTGAGACTGTCCACCTCTTGAGCCTTTCCAATCTGGAGACTCAGCGTTTCGGAGAGTCGCTGAATGCGATCTTCGAGAGGCATCTTACGTGCGAAGGTGGTGTGCGCTTGAAAAACAATCGTGAAGCTCGCAAGAAACCCTAGGGTCATCACCCATCTGCAGTCTTGATCGTTAATCAGATTTGAGTTCAGTGCTTCCATATCTCCGACATCGTTTTCGACGCGGAGAGTAAAATACCAGACGCACATAGTCAAGAACAAAGGAAGAGTAACGGGGCACCTAAAGAGCAAGTAGCGACGAGTTCGCCGTGTCGATAACTAGCTGTTATCATTGCTGATTGAAGCGACTTGGCTCTGCCTCAGCTAAAGCGATCGGTGAATCCAGCAGACATCGGCAGGAGTGAGACCGTACCGTTCGGTCCATTTTTTTAAGGACTGCCGAAGTCGTTTCATTTCGCGAGCGTGCTTTTCAGTCGAAACTCTGGGGTCCGGCACGAGCACAGGATCGAACTCCCAGCCGGGTGGAGGGCGCGTGCTGTACCCATTGAGCGTCGGCAATCCGACATCTAAAGAAGCGTACATGGCATCGCGATTGATATCGTGCGTGTTGCGGTCGGGCCATTCGGGATGCAGTCCCATGTCCTCGGTGAGCAAGAACGCAATGCAGCTCTCTTTCGCAAAAAGATGTCGGTCAAAAATCTGCTCACGAACCTGCTCGACGGTGCCGCGAACGAGTTGCTTCGGATAGGCTGGGACCGTACGGAGTTGTTCCGCAACGACAACCGCGAGCAACAGCGCAAGCGCGCGCTTCGATCTGATCTTCTGCGCGTAAAACGCGAGCGCCCATGCTGCTGGAAAGAGAAAAAAGATACCGACGCGCGAAACGACGCGCATCGCATGCGCCGCTGGAAAGATGTCGTCGACCACACTCCAGAGATGGATGTCACCAGGAAACCAGTTGGCCACCAGCCAAACACCAAGAAACCCGAGTCCGGTCACGCGCACCCACCGGGTCTTTCGCTGACGAAAGACCGTGATGACGGAAACAAGGAACGTCACGACACCGAAACCCAGCTGCTTTTCTTCGGGGATGGGGATCATTTGAAAAAGTTTGACCTGTTTCATCCATCCGTAGAGCCAGCTCTCTTTGCCGTGAAAGACCCACGTTTGTGCCGATGGCAAAAACCACTGAATGGCGTCCCATCCATAGGCTCCGAGTTCCCGTGACGCCGACAAGTAGGGTTTGAAGAGGGGTGCGATCGCGACAAGAAAAATGACGGTCGCCGCGCACCAGCTTCGTCGGTAGGTTCTTAGATTTCTGAACACTAAAGCACGCGTTTCGCGAAACGCGGTCGCAGCCAGTCCGACAAAAAGTAAAACGAAACTGAAAAACCAAAGCCAATAGATCGACGAGTACGCCATAAGCGCCAACATCAGAAAAAAGCCATAGATCGGGTACGCCCGCCTTTGGGTGCGGACGTCAAGCGTAAGGCTCGTGGTTCGAACCAAGAAGAAGACGGCGAGATTCACATAGAAAAATCCCCAGAGCTGATGATGTCCGAGCTGCGCAACGCGCGACGAGGCAAACGTCAGCAAGAAAGCTCCGAGCGCTGCCGGCACGCGTGAAAAACCAAAACCTCGTCTCATTAAAAAATGTGCGGTCCAGAAACTCAGCGCTCCACAGAGGATCATCCAGAGTTGAAAACTCGTGTCCGGCTGAAAACCCACGAATCTAAAAACCCAGAACAGAGGTGCCACACTCAGCTGATTGTCGGCGTAGGCCTGAACGCCAGCGTGAGGAAAGAAGAACGGAGGACTCCAAAAGTTTTCATGAAGTGGCGTTCGTTTGAGCCACTGGAAACTATGCTCAAGCGTAAGCATGTTGTAGCGCGTATCGCCGGGGTCGGTTTGGATAAGCGCGAAGCGAGAATACAGCGTCGGCCAGAAGGTCGTGACCGTACCGATGATCCATAAAGTCCAAGCCGCGAATCGTGATGCCAAGATTTCTAGAAGTTACTCGAGCGTGAACGGAATGACAAAAAACGTTTCACCATCACCACCTAAACTCGTGAACGTCATCTCTGAGCGGAGCGGCGCACTGTTCGTGGCTGTGATCGTGCGGACGTCAGCGCGCACAAAGTTATGATGCCGAGTAAAGGCGCGTCGCCTCCGGTGAAGATCGAGTGGTTCGTGCTCGCCGTGATTGAAGCTGTGGATCGAACTCGATGTTACTTCGAGTGTTTCGTATCCAAACAATGCGCGTTCGAGTGCTTGCACTTCGCTGTAGTGCACGTCGCCCGATCCGAGAACAAATCGGCCCTTCGATTCCGCTAACGTTCGCGTGAGGCGTCCGAGTCCTGGCGCATCGTCGCCCTCGAACGAATCACCTTCGTGATATCCGCCGAAGAATTGGTCTCCTCCAAAAATGAAACCATGCCCCTCAGTCGACCGAATCCGTCGTTCCAACCAATCCCATTGGATAAAGCCGAGAGTGGTTCGAGTCTTCGGGTCCGGACTCAGATTGCGAAAACTTCGCTCGTCGAGAAAAATGAAAGTTCGCCCGAACGCATAAAAGGCTTGCGAAACTCCCGGACCAAACTCATGGCTCGCGAATCCACCCGGTACTGCCGCTTTGATACGACGTCCTTGCGGGAAAAAATCTCGGAACACGCGCATGCTCTCTGCACGGTAAGGATAGTGCGAATCGCTATCGTTGCCGCCAAAGTCATGGTCATCCCAGATCGCGGTCACTGGGATGAGTTGCTTCGATCGGTAGAAAGCGAGTTCTTCAAACGTGTCGCGATACCGATCCCAGATTTGCTCCGGATCAGGATTCCGCCGAAGAAAAGGTAGCCAGTAAGGATAGTCCGCATAGACATTGTCACCTAAGAAGAAAATCACATCGGGATTCTGATCGACGACGGTCTCCCAGATGTCACTGTGATGCATGTGATCGTGTGCGCATGAGAGCATGACGAAGCGAAAGTCCTGCTTCGACCGATCCAGCGTCCGAAACCATCGGCGGTCTTTGCGGTGATTCTTGTAATAGACTTCGAGTCGGTAGCGTTGATGGATGTTGAGACCGGTAAACACCGCTTGAACAACGGCTGTGTCGCCGAAAGATTCAGACTGAATCCACGTAGCGATCGGAGCAATGGGAGTCATCGGTTGGGAGGCATTCCCTCGAGGCCGTTCTTCGTCGAGAAACGCTCGGACCGAGACGTGCTCGGCATCCCTGGCGCTGTCATCCCAGTGGATGGCAAACGCCGTGGAGGTTTCATCCGTCATGCCCTGGACAATAGGGACGGAGGCCCGTGTATCAAGCGCGCAAAACACGCCGAGCACGGTTACCCATCCCCAAAAACCCCCCCGGATCATCCCTGGTAGAATGACGTTACTAGGGGTTTTCGTCCAATGAGTTTTGAGCTACTAATGGGTTTTCAAGCAAATCATGCCGACGTAGCTCAGGGGTAGAGCAACGCTTTCGTAAAGCGTAGGTCGCCGGTTCAATTCCGGCCGTCGGCTCCATAACCATTTCAGGCCACTTCACGCTTCTTTTTAACCCGAATCTCCAGATCCGCTTTCGGGAAAAGAATAGACAAATATTTTATTAGACGATCAAGAGTGAAATCATCGAAATTGTAATGAACGATCTTGCTCACTAAAGATTCATCAATCCCGATCTCCTCAGCAAGCTGACGCTGTGTGAGTTGGTGGTCAAGCAGGTAGGATACAAATTTCTCGCAAAGAGAGAATTTGAGACGCTCCACCGGCGAAGCATTCGGAGACAGCATCCGAGTCGCAGGACCCTTCTCCAGCTTGTCGCGCACCTCTTTTAGTTCTTTTTCACTCGGAAATTTCGTCATAGAGACCTCAAGTATTCACCCGGAAAGCATTCACGACGCCCAAATAATCATCGGTTAAACAAAGCACCAAAATCACCCGATATGCCATTTCGAGATGAAAAACGGGCTCGACCGTAAAGTATTCAAACTCACCTTGAACACTTTCTGGCGGGATTTTCTTTCCATCCAGAGTTTTGACCAGATCCAAAATAATCTGATCATTCATGGATTCGTCATGATTGACCCGATAATGTTGATCAATCACCAGTCGACTGAGTTTGCGCCCATTTAACATTATTTTCAGAGGATATTCCGGACGCTCAGTCACACTTGTAGACTCTCATTGTTGGACAAATTTGTCAATCTCAGTGGGTTTAAATGGACCGCCATTGACACACAGAAGGAAGCGCTAAGTTAGCGCGCAAAATCGTCTAACACCTACTGATTTCATAAGACGCGAACAAACGCTTCGTACGGCTTCTCTCGCGCGCCGGACCAACGGGCTATCCTGTCAGTTTAAGTTTCTCTAGAATGTGTAGTAAAGAGTACGGCTATGAATCGAGCGGTTTCCGTTTTCGCTTTTGTATGTGCGTTCATCGTGCATGGTTTTGAAACTCATGCCCGATCGGAGGAACTCGCTCGTATCCCGCTTTTGGTTCAGGGTTACAAGGTCGCTGCTTATGCCACAGAGAAACGCGATATCAAAAAGTCCTTACACAAAGCGCTCGATGCGATTGCGTTGACGACCGATCTTGCAAGCGCCCGCGCAGGCTTGGTTTTGGTCAATCAGATTCTGGACGACGCGGAGTTAAGAGCAAGTGGAGACCGCGTAGTTCGGTTGCAAGCTGGTACGGTACTGACGATTCTTAAAGCAAAAGTAAACTTGATCGATCTAGCTGAGCTTGTGCGCTTCGGCGCTAATCCAGCAGTCAAAGCTGCAGCTGCTGCGGAGACCGAGACGATTCTCCGTGCGCTTGAGATGACGGATAGCTTAGCGATGATTGCAGTGCTCTCAGAAAGCAATGCTCGCGTGCAGGCGCTAAAACCTGTGCCGCCAGAGTCCGGCCGCCAGGTCGTGTTGCCAAATGATGCATCGAATGACTTCGCGCCAGTTCCGGTCGTGGTTCCTTCCGCGACGGCACCGGGACAGGGAAGCACTGACAAACCAGAAAACGAGAGTGTTTGGGTAGACCTGGATACACTGGAGGCACTCAATAAGTCGCGGGTGCCAGGTTCGCAGACCATTCAGGTGGCTGAGATCTTGGATCGCCTCCACGGCTACGAATACCTGTCATGGCGACAACAGGTAAGAGGTGCAGATGTGCTTATGGAAGTGCTTCGGAAAAACGTAAACCCTTTTGATAAGGACGAGGACATCAATCTCGGTCCGAGTATCGCGGCCGCGCTCGGGCGTATGAAAGCCGCTCGATGGGATACGGATCTTTTAAAATTGCTTAAGACTTCTCCAGAGCTCTTGGTGCGAGCCGGAGCCGCTCTAGCTTTAGGGGAGATCGCAGCTGCGAATCGCGAGGCGCTCGGGGATTTGGTTCTGAATGAGATGGTTCAGGTATTAGAAATTCCGAACGAAGACGCTGAGGTCAAGACTGCAGCGGTGAACGCACTGGGTATGTTAGGCGATCCGCGAGCGGTCCGCCCAATCGCTGAATACTTTCAGCAAGGTGGGCATCAACGTTTTACAGTCGATAGTATTGCGACGGCGTTTGGGGCGCTCGCAGATCAAGCGACAGGTTCTGAGTTGCGGATGATGGTGGATGCCATTATCCAGACAGCGGTTCGCAGTAATGGCGACGTGGATTCTGATGTCCTCGGCTATGTGAACCGTTTCGGTGCGCGCGGTATACAAGGTTTGATTGAAAAGGCTATGCAGGTTCAGAGCGATCCCAAGGGTCGGGGTGATACCTCCGATATCGACGGCGTTCTCCTTCCTCTTGTCCAAAGAAGCATTCGCAATGGAACGATCACCGCTTCCGATATGCAGCTGCTCGCCCGTTACAGCGAGTCGCAAAAGGATCCTGAGGCGCTGGAACAGATCGCTGCTATGTTTGAGGATGTTGTGAGTGCGGCGGAGCTGGGTGGCTTTAAGGGCGAGGCGCTCTTCAATATGATCACGATATTTTTGCGAGCTGACACGACAGACAAGAGAGAAAGGATTAGCCGTCAGATTCAAAAAATCGTTCGATCGCTCGAAATGCCGCTCGAGTCCAGTACGGTTCGTGCACTCGAGTCGATCCGTTCGGATGTTCGCCTGACCACGATGTCAGAGGCTTGCGTGCGCGAAAACATTTTGCATCCGATCGAAGACGCTCTGATTCGCCATGCTGAATTTTTAAGAGAAAACCCGGAAGATCCAGCTCTGGTTGCCCTGTGGCGTGCAGCTCTCGGCTCGAAGACGCTTCAGACCGTGCCGACAACGGACGCCGAGCTCGTTCCTGCAGATAAAGCTGAATCGACTGTGGCTGCCGTTCGCGAGTGGGGTAAACAACTCAGCCGCGACAGTATTCTTAGGACCAAGACCAAGGCTCTCGCGAAGTAGTCTAGAGGTTGACCAAAACGGCGCAATGCGCTAATTGAGCGCGATGCGCTCAGTGGGGATCATTTTGGGCCTCTTTTTATCCTACATTGCTAGTGGTGCAACGGATGACACGACATCTTGCTTAGCAGGGCTGACACCCGATTTTTTCGCTGATGTCCCCGGCCCGGGCCGAAATGCATGGTTCAAATGGGACTGGCTAGCAGCCGCCGATGGGACTAAGAGTTTGCGCGTGACGGAAGCGCCGCCCCGGCGGCGTCGTGGTCAACAGCCCAGTCAGTCACGCCGACTTGAACACATCTCATCGCCGTCGCCCGGATACGCATTTGAGAGGCTGTACCGCGTTCGCAGTGATGGCTGGATGGAGCTGCGAAAGAGGGAAGCCAGACTGCTGCGACCCCATATGGTCGTCCAACTCGGTTTGGTACTCCGGTCGATTGATTCGGTTTATTTTCCTGAGGTGTTGGAAACAAGCTTGCCTTTCGATCCGCCCGCAATTCGACTCCAACTGGATGGATCGGAAACATTGTTTGACTACATGAACAACCCTAAAAGTGGCGGGCCTCATACCGACTGGTTCGTTTACATCGCTCGGGAACTGCTTCGGCTCCGGGAAGAAGGCATTTTGCCGTTTCACGGCAATCTCAAACCAGAAAATATCGTAATCAATGGCGAGAATATCACGCTGCTGTTTCCTGCGTTTCGTTTCACTGAGCGGAGTGGGTCGACCGTTATTGCCACGTCCCCTCACTTTAACCCATGGTTAGCAGCGGATGGGCGTGCCGATGTCATAGCGATCGGAACGATTCTTTACGAAGTTCTTACCGGTCGTACGCAGTTTTCCAAAGTGCCGATTGCTCGGACGGGTACGGTGGAAGAAGCGCAACGAAGAGATCGATTCGAATCTATTCAGTCCGTTTACGAGCGCCGTAACTTTCCCTTTACGCCGGATCTTAGGACACTGGCAGCGATCGCAGAAGCTTGCATTGGTGATCCGACCATGACCTTGGAACGCTTTATATCTGAAATGACCAGCTACCTGAAAGCGTACGCGGATTAGTGGTCCGATACGGCTCATGGCCCTGTCGTTAGAATGCCGAGTGAGTCGACCTTTTGCCCGGAACACGACTCTACGAGCGGCAGTAGACTGAGAATAGCAAACGCGTCGTTGTACATGGGTACTCCGGTAAACTGATCCACAAGAGCGGCGCCTCGTTCGTTGATTTGAGCGCGTGCGAGTTCCCGTAACGAAGCATGGTTTGCGTCGAGTTGCTTACGATCGTCGTCCGAAAGTTTCGGATCGCTAAGAAGGCGCTTATTGAGCGCAGTTGCGTAGGGTAGGTTGGTCCAGAAGTAATAGGGTGCGTGTCCCGACTTGCCCGTGTGGGGTGTACGTGAGTCTTCGGTGAGCCTTCCAAGAGAACCATCACCCCCGACGTGTAGTGCCAGAAGCGCGCCCAGATCGCCGACGCCAAAGCTTGTCAGCGCTGCTATCAGATCTTTGCGCAATTCTGGAGAGTCTCGCGAAAGAGCGCCATAAAAGCCGACAGCGCGTCCCTGTGCTTTATGCGATGAGGAGGGCATGCGTTCGTCGATCGGGCCGAGCGCATAAGGAACGTCAATCGTGGTGAGTCCGTACTGATTACTCTGAAGCTCAGTAAGGAGAAAGGTAAGCTCAGTCATGAGCTTGCTTCGACCCGGCGAATCGGGTTCACCTTCGAGCGCTAGTGCCGTCGCGGAACTCATGTAGACGTTGTATAAGCTTCCGCCACCGCCTTTCGGTGTCCATGCGGGAAGTGCGCGCAGGTCCGTCTCGACTGCGGCACGAAGCCTTCTATGGACTCTCTCTATTTGCGCGCGTTGCGGGAACGTCAAATGAGGCTGTTGCAGGACTGCTTGGACGAGCATGAGATTGTAGACTTTGCGATAGTTCTGCCCGATTTGCGTCGACACGTTACTTTGCATGAGTGTCCGTTCCATCTGTTCCACCCACTCGGTCTGCACGCTGTTTGAAGGAGGAGAAACCTGACATTCCGCAGTCTGATTTGCGCTCGTAGAACTTAGGAGCGCCTCTAAGACATACTTGCGTGTTTCTTGTTGCTTTTCACAGACGGGACTTGCTTGAAAGAGTGCAAACTCGGCTAATGCCCGCGCTCCAGCTGCCGCGTCGTGAAAGGATTTCGTTTTTTCTGAATCTGATTCTCCATCACGAATGCGAACGAAGAGTTTACAGATCTGGCCGCACAAGTATGCATCCGTCACGGGGTTACCGTCCTGTGTCGGCTGGATCATGGACTTTTTCACGAGCGAGGCAAGTCTCGCCCGGGCTGGTGGGGGAAACCGGTCAAAAGCTGCTTCTGTGAGAACACGCAAACGCTCTGAATCGTAAACCGTGCCACTTGCGCGGACCGATTCTATCGCCCGAGGATAGAAGGTGAGCCAGGATTCGGGATCATCCTCCGTCAGTGAAAGAAGAGCGACAGGATTGATGCCGACCGGATTGGGATGCCGTCTGAGATACGTTCTCACTGCGTGCATCAGGGCCTTGTCTCGCGGCGACATATCGGAAATGTATTCGAGGGCGACAGCTCCAGCGGCCTCATTGTTTCCAGCTAATGTCGTCATTACAAGAGCGCGAATCTCTGGAGTAGCTCGATCCGGTTGCAGTACCCCAATCAGCTCAACCGCTCGCGCCCGCTCGGGTTCAGTCAGGGCGATCGCTAAGAGCTTCATATGTGCCGTCTCGGGAATCGGATAGTTCTCATAGGTCTCAGCGATCCCATCAATTAAGAGTTTTCGCACTGTGGTCTCGCTACCATTTGAGACGAGGTGCAAGACGCGGCGAAGTACCATGTCTTTACCAAGGCCACCGACGAGGAGCTGGGCGGCCAGCGCTCTATCTGAGATGTCCTTTTCGTTTCTCCTGTCGACTAGAGTTTCTAGAAGAGCATTCAAGGTGATGTCGGGTGATCGGTTTCGAACCCAAAGAGACTCCGCTACGTAGTACCGATATTGGCTGTCTTTTGAACCACTGCTGAGATCCATTCGCTCGAGGACATCTTGATAGGAAGAGGGATTGCTTTCGGCGAGAGCTCCCAGTATTTGGCTACCGGAATCGCTTCCTACAAGTGACCATGGATCGTCGCGTGCCCAAGTTAAAAGTTCCGCGCGTCGCTGTTTTGGATCGATGCCTTTTGTGTCGACGAGCAAGTCAGCGAGAGCGGCTTTGGTTGCCGCGGACTCCTTCCACAGCTTGGTTTCTTTCGTGATGACTTCTAGGGCCGCTTGTCGATGCCGCATGCGATCGGGTGATCGCACCAAAAGTTTCGCTTCAAGCTCGGAACTCTCTGGATCTCCTTGGATGAGTGCCATGAGTCGGTCGGAGGAAAAGCGTCCGCTCGCTACTGCGGCATCGAGGCCACCCAGGGCTGATACGCGTGTTTCCGGGTCCGCAAGAAGCTTGTCGTAATATGCGTCGAACTCTGGGGAGTGTCCGTAATAATTTCCGAGCGCCTGGATCGCAGAGATTATCGGAGTTGAAAGCGGGGTTGGAAGCGCGGGGTCCCTCGATTTGCTTTGCTTATGGCGTTCCGCTGCGATCGTTTGCTGAAGTCGTGCGATAGCTTGAGAAGCTTCCGACGGCATGTGACCTAGGACTTTGATGGCAAGCAGCTGTCTTTGACCCGTACCAGTCTTAGCTAAGGCGGCAAAGTATTGAAAGTTCTCGGGTGTGCTTCGCGTATGGCGCATCAGTGGTTCTTCGAGTACGAAGCTTTCATAGGTCGTGGCTGGTGATCTCAGCGCATCCATGAGGGTTGGCATGATCAAGGCAGACTGATCGGTAGCTCCAGAGAGCGCAAAGAATACATTCGAATCAAAATGAACCTGTTCGTCTGCGCGGCGCAGAAGTCGTTTGAGTTCGGGTTCAGGGATCCTTTTCCAGGTCGATAGAATGCGGGCGGCGTAGTCTCCACTCGAGGCGCGTCTCTCAATGCGATCGACCAAAAAACCCGCTGTCTCATGTGCGTGGTCACCCATCGCGATCAGCGCCTTTGTGGCTTTTGGAGCATTATCTCCGTTGGCGAACATTTCTTTCAGGCGAGGGATGAGCGGTTGGGCTTCTTTTCCTAGTGCGCCGATAGCGTTTGCGTAAGCCTGCTGACTGCGAAGCCAAGAGCTCGCTTGCAGCTGTTGCAGCAAGGGTTCGGCAAGCTGGGTGCGGCCAGCGGGGTCTAAGCCGCGGATCGTTTCAAGAGCTATGGCCTGCTCAACCGGATCAAGCGAATCCACCTTCTTGAGCAGCGTCAGGGTGGACGGTTCCTGCTTGCCGGCCGCCGTAAGCGTAAAGAACAGCGCTATAAAAAAGGGGAGTGGACCCATTCTTTCTACAGATCGGAAAACCAAGGCTTTTTCTTGTGTTTAGCGTCGGTTCGACGCCTCGGGTCGCATATAACGCATGCGATGCCGCAGCGGTCCAGAGCTGAAGTCTAAAAAAGATGCGGGCACGCGGCTTGAATATTCTCGAGCAGCTCTTTCGCAGTCGGCGGCATCTTTACGATGAAGCCTTTAACAAACTCATAGGAGAAGGACTTTTTCCTGTCGTCTTCCTGATCTGAAGAGGTGAACATCATCAGTATCGTTGATCGCAACTCCTGTTGTTTCCTCAGTTTCGAAAACGCTTCGAGAAAATCAAAGCCATTAACGACCGGCATGTTGATATCCAGAAAAATCAGGAGAGGCGGAAACCGATCCGGAAAGCGCTGTAGATTTTCGTCATAGGCGCAGAGAAAATCGAGAGCTGTTTTTCCATCGTCGGCCTCATGGATCGTGTCGGTCAGATTGATTTCCTGAAGCTGACGCTTCAGGAGATATCGATCTTCTTCGCTGTCATCAATGATTAAAACCGAGAACTGCTTCATAGATTACCTCATTATCATGTCATCACGGGTAACGTCACTTCGACGGTCGTACCTTTTTCAGAACTTAAGAGCTGGATGCGACCGCCCATGCTTTCAATGTGTTTTTTAACAATAGACATTCCGAGTCCACTTCCGAAACTGAGTTTCGGATGAAAGCGTTTGAACATTTTAAAAGTATCACTCTGGTGCTGCTTCGGGATGCCTATGCCGTTGTCCTGAACTTTGATCGAGATCTGCGACGCGTTTTGTTCGATCGAGATATGAACATACCGCTTTGCTTGCTTAGGGTTGCTGTACTTTATGGCATTTGAAATGAGATTTTCGAGAACCTGTATTAAGCGCGTTCGTTGGTGACGTACGGAGCTCGTACCATGAATCGTGCTCGAGACGGTGACACCATTGGCTGCGATCAGTTCTGCGTACTTTTCTTTGACGTCGTCGATGATTGTCGAAAAGTCGACGACTTCGCTGCCCACTTGTTCGAGATCGGCACGGGTGAGATCAAGAATGTCGGTAACGAGGGCCGAAAGCTTTACCGACTGCTTGATGATTTTGGCGGAATTTTGAATCACTTCTGAGTGTCGCCCCGAGTTCATGTCGGTTTCGATGAAACGTGCGAGCCCCTGAATCGTTGCGAGAGGCGCCTTGAGATCATGCGATGTGCGGTACGCGAACTGCGACAACTCTTCGTTAGCCTTCGCGAGTTGGGCGTTCTTCCTTTCCATTTCACGATGGAATCGCGCTTCGGAATCCTTTTCCTGGGTGCGAGCCTCCAAGAACCTTCCGCCAATTTCTGCCGCTGACCAGATCACAAAGAGTACAAGACCTCGGTTGATCACCCGTTCCCAGAAATCCAAAGGAACGTTCGAAACAAAAAATCCGATCATCAGAAAGACAGAACTCATCGCAGCTGTCCAATAGATGTCGCGTCGTGAGGTCATGATGAACGTCGTTGCAAAGACAAGAAGCGCGTAAAGCGAGGCCACCGCAGCGCCTAAAGGAAGGAGGTAGTCGACTAAGAGAATGACGCCGCAATAGAGTACGGCTAGGAGAGCAAGTAGACTGCGTGCAAAGGTTGATTCTTTCAAGATTGGTTGGATTGCCCAGTTTGGTCCGTCTGCCCTGTTTGACCAGTTTGCAATATGCGTATGATCTTTGGCAACGCCGGCACCATGCTAATCGCCGTCACCAGCGAAACCAGTGCCGTGAACGACTTAATCAGGCCTGCCAGCACGTACTCAGCCTTCCATATATTGACGATTTCCATCACATGCGTCGTGCCGCACGCCACGATGAAGATCGCAAAAAGTGAAAGCAACCAGTTAAACCGCACATGGTTTCTCGCCTTTAGTACGATGTACGCCAACAGAAACGGAATCGCATAGTATGACGCAGCGATGATGGCGTCCGATATACTGTGCATAAGAACGACGTCGGCTCTCCACTGGTAACAGTGGCCATGAGGCATGAACGATGATGTATCCATGGCCGTTAGAATCTCATTTTCGGTGGGGATGACTCGAGTTAAGAACCCTTAACCGGTCTGTGACTTGATGCGTAAAGCTTGAAAGAGAAAGCGCATCACGGCTCGTTTCGCGTTGACGCATTTAGTTGTAGCGAACTATGTTCCGACCCGTGAGAATTCTTAGCTTCTTGTCTGTCAGTGGGCTTCTGCTCGCTGTTTCGGCGCCCGTGTCCCGGTCCGAAGACGTCATTCCCGATCCCAGGTTATGTCGGGCGGCGATGGAGGGTTTTCACGCGCTCTCAGCCCTCGACACAGCGATCCTAGTCGAGCGAGCCAAGCAAGAGCGACGGACAACGATCGTTTTCAATTCAGAAACCGCTGTTCAGGGAGTTTTTGCGGAGGTCGTGGAAGCGCCGGGAACGCTGAAGCCGGCGTATTTGCGTTTCAAGGGGCCTACAAAGCTGTTGAAGGCGCGGTTGACAGTGGATCAGGGCGCCGCAGTCGTCCCTGGTCACGATGAAGATCGCCATTCGCAAGGGTTCGGTATGCCGGTGGGTGCGATAGCCAGTCTTACTGGCGAGGGGTTTTTGCCCGTTTTGGGTCATCGGATTACGGTTCGATACCAATCCGGTGTTGTGGTCGAGGGGCGCTTCATCAAGAGTCTTCAGACGGAGGACCATATACTTGCCAGTCCGAGTCTGCTGACCTTGGAAGACTGTACGGTCACACTCGGTGACCGCGTTCTTTTTCAGCCTGAGTGGGGAGAGTACGATCTTCTTCTCGCGGAGAGTATTGTCGCGATTGAGGATTGAAGACCGGCTCGCAATCCGGCCGTTATTTTTTTCGACGCTCAAATGCTTCCTTGGTCAATCCATTGTACTTCAACCGCGGAACGACCTCGCGGCCATACTCTTTTGTGACGCCATCAATAAGTGCTTCGAGTTTTCCGGCGTTGACCTGTGCTTGGTTGAGAAACATGCCGGGGGAATTGATGTCCGACACGCCTCCAGTATACCAAATCAGAGCAAGGTCGCCGTCCGCAAGTGGCTCCTTATAGAACAGAAAGAGTGTGTCGGGATTGTGTACTCCGGCGTACGCCACGCCCACATAACTAGCGTCTTCAGGAGTCTTGAATTTTTTCAGAATCTCTTCGCGACTGAGCTCGCGGTACTCGTCTGCAAAGCGTTCGTACGTGACCGTTTCCTTTTGAATCTCGAGTCCGGTTGCATGTTCGATCGTCATCTCTTCTTCGCCTAAGACTAGTTTCGCCTCACCCACCATCACAGCCGACTCATCCGTAGGTATGAAACCGTAATAGGTGCCAAGATATGGGTTGAGGCTCGTCGGAGCTGGGCAGCCTGCCAAAGCAATTCCAAAGGCGCCACAGGTCACAAGATTCTTTAAACTAAGATTATTTAACAACATGTACGCTGATTTATCATCCAGCGTCAGCGATTGGCAATGGGATTTTCAGGTGCCTAAGGCTGTTTAAAACTCAACGCCGACCTTGACCTCAAGGTACGGTAGGGCTTCGAAGAAGTCGGAGTCCTCGATAGGAGAGATCCGGTTCATGTTATCTGTTCTTATTTCTTTCTTGTCGTAACTGCGGGCCTGCAGTCCGACACCCGCCATCAGGAACGAACGATCGAAGACTGGAAATCGATAACCCGCAATGAGCGTGACCGCATGTCCGCGCAGGTGAGAGATCGTTGAATAAGGATCTTCGAGGTACGAGTCATAGTTTTCGAAATAGTAGCGAAACGTTCCATACCAACCCGGTGCCGAGAGCACATCAAAGTAACGTGTGACGACGAAACCCATCGCCGAGCCCCGATAAGCGGGGAAGAACATGTTCGAGTTCGTCGGGGCACCGTACTTAATGTAAGACGGACCGATCGCCCAACGTTTGCTGGGTGGACCAAGTCGAACGAGTCCTTCGATCGTGTACCATCGCCAGATCAACGCTAAAGGCGCCGTTCTAAATTCCAAGAGGCGCATATCAGGATCGTCATGATCTGATTTTGCAAAAACGGGGGATGCAAAGAGGAACATCAGACCAGCAACAGCGTAAGCTCGTAGAAGTTTCATACAGTTTTCCTAGTGTAGCCGGAGATTCTGTCGCGCGCTACATTCTCGCACTACATTCTAAAAACACCAAAACCGCCCGTCGGTGTGCCGCCAATCGGGGCGTTGAGTGAGGCCTGAAGCGCAAGCGCGAGCGTCGTGCGCGTTTCAAGTGGCGACAGAATTCCGTCATCCCAGAGTCGCGCCGTGCTGCTATAAGGATGCCCTTCGGCTTCATACTGCGTGAGAATCGGATCGCGGATTTTCCCGAGCGCCGCTTCCGAGAGCTTTTCACCCTTGGCTTCAAGCTGTTCGATCTTCACCTGTCCGAGCACCTGCGCAGCTTGTTCACCGCCCATGACGGAGATGCGCGCATTGGGCCACATCCATAGGAAACGTGGTTGGAACGCACGACCGCACATGCCGTAGTTGCCGGCGCCGTAGCTGCCGCCAACAATCAAGGTGAACTTTGGAACACGAACTGTCGACACTGCCGTGACCAGTTTCGCACCGTCTTTTGCGATGCCACCATGTTCGTATTTCTTGCCGACCATGAATCCCATGATGTTCTGCAAGAAGAGTAGCGGAATTCCGCGCTGCCCACAGAGCTCGACAAAGTGAGCACCTTTCATCGCGCTTTCGCTGAACAAGATCCCGTTGTTCGCAACAATCCCAATCGGCTGTCCCCAAATATGTGCAAATCCACACACCAGCGTGGTCGCGTAACCACGTTTGAACTCATGCAGTCGCGATCCATCCACGAGACGTGCGATCAGTTCACGAATATCGAAAGGTTTCTTAAGATCGTTCGGTAAAATTCCCAGCATCTCGCTTGGATCGTAGCGCGGGTCCTCGGGGGCGATCGCATCGAGGGAAGTTTTTGGCTTTCGATTGAGGTGACTGATGAGTGTGCGCGCTGTTTCAAGAGCCGAAGCGTCGTCCGCGGCCAAGTGATCGCAGACGCCAGAGATTTTCGTGTGGACATCGCCACCGCCCAGTTCTTCGGAGGTGACGACTTCTCCCGTCGCAGCTTTGACCAGGGGCGGACCGCCTAAAAAGATCGTTCCTTGTTCTTTAACGATGATGTTCTCGTCACTCATTGCGGGAACATAAGCCCCTCCCGCCGTACACGAACCCATCACGACAGCGATCTGTGGAATCGCGCGACTTGAAAGCTGAGCCTGATTGTAAAAAATGCGTCCGAAATGATCGCGATCGGGAAAAACATCGGCCTGCATCGGGAGGAACGCACCGCCCGAATCGACGAGATAAACACACGGGAGATGGTTTTCGAGCGCGATTTC
Organism: uncultured Oligoflexia bacterium; assembly: GCA_964549505.1. Lineage (GTDB taxonomy): Bacteria > Bdellovibrionota > UBA1018 > UBA1018 > CAZJVD01 > CAZJVD01. The sequence goes on along the minus strand of CAZJVD010000002.1, from coordinate 34,945 downwards.
TTGCGCGCGCAGATGCTTTTTTACCGTGATGGGAAAGTAGGTTCCGCCTTTCACGGTTGCGTCGTTTGCCACGATCATCACTTCGCGTCCGTTCACGACACCGATTCCTGTGACAACGCCAGCGCTGGGTGCGGCACCGTCGTACATTCCCCACGCAGCAAGGGGCGAAAGCTCTAAGAAACGCGAACCGGGATCGGTCAGTGCTTTGATGCGATCGCGAACAAAAAGTTTTCCCCGCGACTCATGGCGCTTCTTCGCTTCAGGGCCACCACCACCTGCGATCTCAGCGTGCTTGGCCTTGAGGTCTTCGAGCAGTGCCGAATGAAACTTGTGATTGAGTTTATAGTCGTCGGAGGAGGAGCGTACTTGTGATGCGATGACAGACATAGGATTGAGCGCCATCGTATCGAACAAAAGAGGTTGTCGAAACTTTTTTCTCAAGAGATAATGCGCTGGTCAATGAGTTACAAAACACTGCTTACGTCCACACTTTCACCTGGGGTCTTGTCGATCAAGCTCAACAGGCCCGATGTTCGAAACGCCTTCAACGAGGTTTTGATTCAAGAACTTGGAGCAGCCTTCAAAAACGAAGGGATGAGTTCCGATGTGCGTGTCATTGTTCTAGAAGGCGAGGGCAAGGTCTTTTGCGCCGGCGGTGATCTCAATTGGATGAAACGATCGATCGACCTTAGTCTGCCCGATAATTTGAAAGACACGCGCGCGCTCTCGAACCTGTTTGCGTTTCTGAATGAGTTTCCCAAGCCCGTCGTGGGTGCCATTCAAGGTGCTGCGATCGGCGGCGGCGTGGGGCTGGTCAGTATTTGTGACATCGTCGTTGCGACTGAGAATACGATTTTCAGTTTGAGCGAAGTACGGCTCGGGATCGTACCCGCCTGCATCGGGCCGTTTGTGATTTCAAAGATCGGAGCCTCGCACGCACGTGAGCTTTTCTTAAGCGCGGAGCGGTTCACGGCAAAAAAGGCGAAAGAGATTGGACTCGTCCACAGTGTTACGACGGATGCTGTCGGACTTCGAAAGAAAGTTCAGGAAATCTCCGAACAGATCACCGAGTGCGGTCCGGGAGCGTTGAAACTCGCAAAAGAGTTAGTTCTGAATCTGTCCTGGCCTGAGCGTCGCAAGCAGCTTCCAGACTGCATCGAGTATATCTCGAAGACACTCGCCGAAGCGCGTACGTCGCCGGAAGGCCAAGAAGGTGTTCGCGCGTTTCTTGAGAAGCGGGAACCGTCCTGGATCACCGGAACCAAGAAGCAATGAAAAAGCGTCCAAGGATTCTGGTCGCTAATCGTTCGGAGATTGCCTGCCGAATCTTTCAATCGTGTCGTGAGCTCGACTGTGTTCCCGTGGGTCTACTGGCTCCCGGAGACGAGGAAGCTCGTCACATCACGATGGCCGACGAAGTGATCGAAGTTCCCAGTTATCTCGATGCACCTGCGATCGTCGAACGTGCGAAGAAAGCGAAAATCGACGCTGTTCACCCCGGTTACGGTTTCTTGTCGGAGCGTGGGATGTTTGCGCGCGCGCTCGAACAGGCAGGTCTTGTTTTTATTGGCCCGCGACCCGAAACCATGGAGCATCTCGGTGGCAAGGTGGCTGCGAAGGAAATGGCCGAAAAAGAAGGCGTGCCGACCGTACAGTGGGCCAAGCTGTCTGCTGCAGAGCTCGCTGACGGAAAGCGATTAGAAACCGAAGCCTCGCGCGTAGGTTTTCCAGTTTTGATCAAGGCTTCGGCGGGCGGTGGGGGCAAAGGCATGCGCCTGATTCGCCAAGCGAGCGAGGTAGCCGAAGCTGCCGAGAGTGCGTCGCGCGAAGCGCAGAGTGCCTTTGGCGATGGGACGATTTTTCTGGAGCGTTTTGTCGAAAAGCCTCGTCACGTCGAGGTTCAGATCTTTGGCGATGGCGGTGGAAACGCGATTCATCTTTTCGAACGGGAGTGCACGCTTCAGCGTCGCCATCAAAAAGTAGTCGAAGAAGCCCCGTGTGCTTTTATTAGCGAGAAAACTCGAAAAGATCTTACCGACGCTGCGTTGAAACTAGCGCGCGCAACAAAGTATCGCAGTGCGGGTACCGTCGAATTTTTAGTCGCTCCAGATGGGAGTATCTATTTTCTTGAGGTGAACACGCGACTCCAGGTTGAGCATCCCGTGACGGAATGGGTTACGGGTCTCGATCTTGTCAAAGAGCAGCTCAAGCTCGCGCTTGATCCGAAGTCCTACAAACTCCCGGCAGTGACGTCGCCGCGCGGGCATGCCATCGAAGTGCGATTGTATGCCGAAGACGCTTCGCGAGGGTTTGTTCCCAGCCCCGGTCGTGTTGAAAAATTGATCTGGCCTTCGGGTCCCGGTATTCGTGTGGATAGTGGTGTCGAGATCGGTCAATCCATCACGACGCTTTTTGATCCGATGATCGCAAAACTCAGCGTTTTCGGTGAGGACCGTGCGAGTGCGATTCGACGTATGCTTTACGCACTAGGCGAAACCGTGATTCATGGCGTGGGGACGAATCAAGAGTATCTCACGCATATTTTATCGAACACAGCGGTTCAAGCGGGTGCGGTCGACACAAAGTTCTTGGAACGTGATTTTCAATTCGAACCCGAAAGCGCTATGGAGTACGCCGGAGAAAGCGCGACCGCTTTCCTGCCGTCACGCGGTTCGCCGTCCGCGGGTACGCAAAAGACTGAAAACGTACGGAGTCCTTGGTTCTCATGAGTGAGCGTTTTCGTGTCGGTAAAAAGACGATTGAGAAGAAGACGACTCCAGCGACGCCTGAAACGCGTCCGGGTGCGTGGCAGATCGTCCGAGTGAAAACAGAGACGGGCTTCACGGTTCAGAGAGTTGCGACGTCCCGTGCGCGCGACCGCTTCTGGGTGAGTTTGCCGCCATTGCACTTCTCAGGCGCAGTCGAAGAAAAGCTGTCCGATCAGAGCGAAGGAGCGGGGGCCTCGCGACTCGTCGCTGACTTTCCAGGTAAAGTCCGAAAGATTGTTTGCAAACCGGGTGTTGTTGAAGCCGGGGCCGATCTTGTGTTGGTCGAGGCGATGAAGATGGAGTTTGCGATCAAGGCGCCCACCAGCGGTCGGGTGGTGCGTGTTCTGGTGACCGAAGGACAGCAGATTCAGCCAGGAGATAAGTTCGTTGAGTTCGAACCGACGGGACGTTGATATCTTTGAAGTTGGACCACGTGATGGTCTGCAGAACGAAGCGCGTGTCGTCCCGACCGCTATTAAGCTGCGTCTGATTCAAAAACTACAAGACGCTGGCCTTGAACATCTCGAAGTAGGTGCTTTTGTGCGTCCCGACCGCGTGCCTCAGATGGCCGATACCGAAACGATCTTTGAGAGTCTTCATCGCCGTGGCGGACGCCGTGCGCGCGCACAGTACTGGGCACTCGTGCCGAATCTTCATGGCCTTGAACGCGCGCACGCACTCGGTGTGCGTTCCATCGGATTGTTCACCGCAGCGACAGATGGCTTCACGAAGCGCAATATAGGAATGACCGTTGCTGAGTCGATCCGTGTTTTTTCGGAAGTCATTCGCGAAGCTCGCCGTTACAAGATGGGCGTGCGTGCGTATGTTTCCACGGCATTTGGTTGTCCGTTTGAGGGCGAGGTACCGGCTTCGAAAACTCTGAAAGTCGTTCGTCGATTATTGGGTTTGGGAGTCGATCAGATTGCCATTTGCGACACGATTGGTGTTACGGATCCGCGTTCGATCAAGGACGTGTTTCGTCCGGCTTTGCGTGAAGCGCCGGGAAAGCGCCTTGCTCTTCATGTGCACGACACGCGTGGAACGGCCCTCGCGTGTGCCGTTTCGGCGTTAGAATTGGGAGTGAAAGTCTTTGATGCCTCCGTGGGTGGTCTCGGCGGTTGTCCGTTTGCGCCGGGAGCAGCTGGAAATCTTGCGACCGAGGATCTTTGTTATCTCTTTGAGCGCATGGGTGTGCGAACCGGCATCGATCGGAAAAAGCTGTATGAGACAGCGCAATTCATTTCGAAAGCTGTTAAAAGACCACTGACGAGTCGAACGTCACGAGCGTATTTTTCGGCGAGTCTCGAAATGCGGCGGAGGTATCTATGAGAAGTTTACTTTTAGCGGTGCTCACGAGTGCGATTAGTGTGTCGGCGTTCGCGGCGCCGCGCGTGTACCCTGGAGCGAAGGCCGCTGGTGTGATCATCGGCGAACCCACAGCACTCAGTGGAAAATATTGGTTGGAACCCGATCGAGCGATCGACGGGGCACTGGGTTTTGGATTTGGTCGTGAGGGTGGTCTCTATGTTCACAGCGACTATCTCTTTCACACGATGCGTGCGTATCAACTCGGAACGGAAGTTTTCAATCTTTTCTATGGCCCCGGCGTGCGCGCTAAGTTCGGCGAAAAAGACTTCCGAATGGGCATTCGAGGTGCTTTCGGGACGTCTTATTATTTTCGAGGAGCGCCGCTCGAAGTATTCGCAGAGCTAGGACCTATCTTCGATCTTTCGCCCGGTACGGAGTTTTCGATGACCGGCGGCATCGGCCTTCGTTACACTTTTTAAAAAACGACGCCTTTTAAAAAACGGCGGGCGAGGATGGCAGTTTCTGATAGATTAAGTCTATGAACAAATGCGCCGTTTCTGTTCCCGCCAAATGGAATGCCGATGATCCGGAGACACAGACATCGTTGGATTCGCTCGCACCGAAAGATGCGCTTCGAGGTCAGATCGTTCCCGCCGTGCGTACGGTGCTGGTTGTTTTTTCAGCGACGGCAATGGCTTTTGATGCCGAGGCGCTGCGACAGAAGATCGGCATGACGTATCCGGACGCCGCTGTTTTCTTTCAGTCGACAGCTGGTAAGCCATTCGGAGTTCCGGCACCACATCGCGTGGATCTCTTGATTGATCTCACGGCTCCCGACGACGTTGGAAGTTTTTGGCTCTGGGGAAAACAGGGCTCACTTCAGGCACTTCGTCTGTGGCGTCGTTCGCGGTTCCAGGTTGGCCGCAAGTCAGGAATTTTACGAACGATGCTGTATGGTCGTGTTTATGATGAAAGCAGGAAAGATCGAAAGATCGCCGGCCATCCGTTTGATCACGAACGTCAGGTGCAGGTCGAAGTTTTAAAACAGGCGGGCATTCCTATGACCCCTACAGGCGACCTCACGGCGGATCGCGCAACCAGTATTGCTCTCGAACTTCCTCCGCTCAGTCAGTGATGCGATCATGCTCGCTCGTGTAACCGATCGCCTGTACCGCGCTTTCATCTCGGTCCGGCTTGCGGTGATCGTGATTCTTTCGCTTGCCTCCGCGCTCGCTGCTGGAACGATCGTCGAGTCGCTCACGGACACACCGACAGCTGGATACTATGTCTACCGAGCCGGATGGTTTCAGGCGATTCTCGTGACGCTCGGTTTTAACATTCTTTTCGTCGCGCTTAGCCGACTCCCATGGAAAAAGAAGCACATACCTTTTCTGCTCGCTCATCTTGGGATTCTGACCTTGCTTACGGGGTCGTGGATCACGTTCATTTGGGGCGTCGATGCGAACCTCATCGTGTCCGAAGGGCAGAGTTCCCATCTGCTCGAGCAGCGTGATTCGGTTCTCCTGATAAAAAAGGACACGGTGATTTCAAAAATTCGGCTGCCTTGGCGGCCTCCAAGTGCGGCGTTTCGACCACGCGACTATCCGGAGCATGGAATCGGCATCAAGGAGTATCTTGCCCATGCGGATCTGGTTGTCGATTTTGCGGCGGCACCAGCAGACCGTGCTGCGCTCGCGCGTCCTGCAGTTCATATTGAGCTTCAGGTTCCACGCGCACGTCTTAAAAGAAAAATTTGGCTCTGGGCGGCTGAGCCGCAGTGGAGCGTGATGCGAATGGGGCCCGCGATTCTCGAACTGATTTCGAGCGAGCGACTCGCGCGGAGTCCGTTTGCTGGTTCGTCCTCCTCGAATCCCTCAAGTCCGCTCATTCGTATCGTGTTCGATGAAAAAAAATCCAACATGCGATTTGAAGCATGGTCCAAGGGACGCAAGGTCGGTCACGGAAAATTCGAAAAAGAAGCGTTGATTGAAACCGGTCTTGGACAGGCGATGGGTGGGATTAAAGTTCGTGTTCTCGATGTCATTCCAAAAGCTGTCAATGCCAGCCGATATGAGTCGGCGCGCATGCAGTACGGAGACTCGGCGCCAGGACCTGCGATTAAAGTGCGTTCTCTTACGTCGTCTGACGAAGTTTGGTTGGGGCATGATGAGCGAGCTCGTTTTGTGTCGGAAGGAAATCTGTTCACGGATTTTGTATTTCAGCCGGAACGTACGATGCTTGATTTCGGGATCAGTCTCGATCGATTTGAGATGACCTTTGATCCGGGAACGCAGAGTCCTGCGACGTATGCTTCGACGGTTCGCGCGGCGGGTCAGGGACCGTTCACTATTTCCATGAACAATCCGTTGCAGTGGAATCGGTACACCTTCTATCAAGCAAGCTACATTCCTGAAGAACCCAGGCCACGAACGACCGTTTTGTCGGTGAACTACGATCCAGGTCGCTATCCCAAGTACGCGGGATCACTTTTGATTGTCTTAGGATCGGCTCTGCTTTTCATAGTAAAGTACAGACGTGCTCCAAGTATTAAAAAGAAATCGGATGACGCTGAGACTTCTACGCCCGCTTAGTTTTTTTCTGGGGTTCATGTGCGTGACGGCGCCCCTCGCCTTTTCGAAAGCCGAGCCGAAACCCGGTTTTGATTTTCGTCATTGGTCTTCGATGCCGATGCAGTCGGGCGGACGTCTCAAGCCACTCAGTAGTTTTGCGCGCGAAGTGATTTTGTTCGTCACCGGCAAGGCGCACCTTTCGGGATGGGAAAATACCGAGATCTTGCTTTCGTGGATGGCGTATCCCGAAGCATGGAGTCAGGAACCACTGTTTCGCATCTCGCATCCTGATACGCGAAAACAATTGATGTTGGCCGCAGACGCCACGCGATTTTCTGTTCAGACACTTCTTTCGAACACCACGGTCGTTCAGTACCTTCAGTCGCAAGGAAGTCAATCTCCTGCACCTGATGACAAACGCCTTCCTGCGCGGGAGCAAGATCTGAAGCGATTGCTCCATGCGATCGGTCTTTTTGATGGCGTTCTGCGGGGGAGCGCACTGGCGTTGATTCCAGAAAAAGGAACAGCTCCCTGGCGTTCGGTAACGCCCACGGCTTCAGATCAGGATCCTGCGGCGACCGCGATACGCGAACATTTTTTTAAGACTGTGAAAGCGTATTTTGACTCCGATCCCGTCGCCTTTGAAAACGAGAGTCGTGAACTAAAGTCATCGATCGAATCGCGCGTTGACGGTTACGGTGAGAAAGAGGCGCGGTCGATTTCACTGGAGGATTTCTTTAATCATCTCCGCCCGTTTCAGTGGGCGTGGCTGTTGCTTGTTGTCAGTGCACTCCTCTGGGCGCTCAGTCTTCTGTTCTCTCAGACTAAGGGCATGGCGTGGTTTAAGAAGGGTGCCATTGTCGCGACGATCGCGGGTGTCAGCTTTCAAATCGTAGGTTTTGCTCTTCGAGTTTTGATTTCGGGTCGACCCCCCGTCACGAACATGTATGAGTCTGTACTTTGGGTGGGGTTCGGAGTTTTGGTGTTCACGGCTGCAGTTTTTTACTTTCATCGTGAACGTGTCGTGTTGGCCGTTGGTACGGCCGTAGCGGCGGTGATCTTGTTTGTCGCCGATCTCAGCCCCGCTGTTTTGGATCCGACGATTCAACCGCTCGTGCCGGTGCTTCGCGATAATTTCTGGCTCACGATTCATGTATTGACGATTACGATCAGCTACGCGGCGTTTGCGCTCAGTCTGGGATTCGGGAATGTCGCACTCTTTCAATTCTTTCGAAAAAACACACTGCCTTTAAAGAATGCCACGGCCCTCAACCAGCTTTCCTACCGTTCGATGCAGTTCGGAGTCGTCCTGCTAGCCGCCGGTACGATCTTAGGCGGTGTCTGGGCCGACTACTCATGGGGACGGTTCTGGGGTTGGGATCCGAAAGAGACCTGGGCCCTCATCGCACTGCTTTGTTACCTCGCCGTTTTGCATGCGCGCTTTGTGGGATGGGTCGGAACATTTGCGTTCGCGGCTCTATCGGTTGGATGTTTTTTGTCCGTCATGATGGCTTGGTATGGCGTGAACTTTGTCCTGGGTGCGGGTTTGCACAGCTATGGATTTTCCACGGGTGGAACACCGTGGGTAGCGGGCTTCTGCGCGCTCGAGCTCGTATGGATTGCGGCGGCGCGGATTCGTTGGAAGGCGGTCCACTCTTGACCGCGCGCGTCTCCGACGATACGACCTTTTCATGATCGAGACCCGTCTCCAGTCCTTGTTTCAAGAGTATCTAGCCCAACCGAGCGACGAGAAGATCTCCGACGAAAACTGGGATCACGATGTCGTTGATTGGTACGATCGTCATTTGAAACGCAGTCCGTATCGATGGGATGACTTTCATCAGGCAGAGCTGGCGTTCAATCTGTTGAAAAAGTTTACCGAAAGCTATGCTCGTTCATTTCCTTCCGGTCGTTTGATCGATATTGGTTGTGGCAGTGGCGCTGCACTTTCGATTTTCGAACGCCTCGGGTTTTCAAACAACGGTTCGCTCTTTGGAATCGATTTTTCCAAGGAAGGCCTTACCGTTGCAAAGGATCGGGCCCCGTCTTCGACGCTCTATCAAGGGGATTTTTTAAAGTTCGATTTTGGAAAGCCGTTTGAGTTTGTCGTAAGTCTTGGCGTTTACGAGCATCTTACGAATCCTGTCGACGCTTTCCGGAGAACAAAAGATATCCTTACCAAAGACGGTCTGGCTTACATTTTAGTTCCATCATTTGACTCCGCTCGGACTGGGATTACCGAGAAGTTCTGTCGCCCCTCACAGGGGCGTCAGTTGCAGTGGCTTCTCGACAAGGCGAGCTGGCACGAAGCAATCGAGGCGTCGGGTCTCGTGATCGTAAAAAATCTCAAGATGTTGGATGGCCTCCAAGGATTTGCGTGGTTCTTGGCTCGTCCCGATTCTGTTTGGGCGATGACGGGAGCTAAATCACCCATGATCTTCGACAGTTTTTACTATCGACACGCGCTCGATAAGGGCGTGCTTCGTCCTATTGCAAAGAAACTTCTTCCGAAGTCGTTTCGCCAGTGGATTAGGGGGCGGAAGAAACCCGCGCAAAAAAGCGGTGCCGCAGTTTAACGGATACTTTCCGGTAGAGCAGGGACGCGATCCACACGATCACGGCGGTCCATAACAAGCGTCCCCAAAAAATACCCACCATCTTCGCACCCAGCAAGATCATGAGAAGCGTGTCTTCGACTAAAGCGTGGGCGCCGGCAAGAAAAACGTGAACTAAGAAGACGTCGTTTCCGCGCACGCGACCGTCGCGTATGTCTTTCAGAATCAATGCTCCTCCATACGACAAACCAATGAAAAACCCGACGACGAGTGCGCTGATCGCCGGACGTGTGATGCCGCTCCAGCGGATCATGGGGTGCAGGATGTCTTCGAATCGTTTAAGAATTCCCAAATGGCGAAACAAGCGAAGTGCGGCCATCGCGGCTGTGATGATCGCGAAGATCATGGCAAGTTTTTTAGCTTCGCCGAAAAGCCAGCCCAGCGTGCTTGCGTCGACCGCTGGCGGTTGCCAAGCGGGCTGACTGATCATTGAAAACTCGGGAAAAAATGCGAGCGCCCAGCGTAAAACCGAACAATAGACGAGTCCGCCACCCAGTCGAAGCAAGAGTGTCCATCCGACACGCACACCACTCATTCGGGCAATCTGCGTTTCGACCAGTAGATTGTGTGCCAGTAAGATATAGCTGCTGAGCACGGTGATCTGAGCGACCGTGAGCGGATCCTGGGCTGAGAGTGGGATGTAGGCCACCATGGCGGCGTACAGGTTGATGAACGCGCCAGAAGCAATCACAAGTCCCATGGACCCGGGCAGTCCTAAGAGCGAGCAGGCGGGCTCAAAGAGTTTTGCTAAGAACGAAATCCCGCCGATTTCCTGAAGGATTTTGATAACAACCATGACCGGTATGACGACTTTGTAAACGGTGAGGGCTGTCTCGACGGCATCTCGTAAGACATTTTTGAGGCCTTGCAAGCAGAGTCCCATGACTTTCCTTTTCGAAGGCGATAGGTCTTGGTTTGGAAGCCATGAAAAACTACCACGAACTTCTACGAACGATCTTAGAAAAAGGCACCGAGCGAGCGGATCGTACGGGCACCGGGACGCTCAGTATCTTTGGGCATCAGATGCGTTTCGATCTGTCGGCTGGTTTTCCGTTGGTGACCACCAAGAAAGTGTTCACGAAAGCGATCATTCACGAGCTCCTCTGGTTTCTCAAAGGCGACACAAATATCGGATACCTCAAAGAGCACGGTGTTTCGATCTGGGACGAGTGGGCGGATCAAGATGGAAACCTCGGCCCGGTCTACGGGTCCCAGTGGCGCAGCTGGGATGCCGGTAATGGTAAAAAGATCGATCAAATCGAAGCTGTCATTGAATCGATTCGAAAGAAGCCGGACTCGCGTCGACACATTGTGAGCGCATGGAATGTGAGCGCGATTGATCAGATGGCACTTCCTCCCTGCCACGTGCTTTTCCAGTTTTATGTCGCTCAGGGGCGGCTGTCCTGTCAGCTCTACCAGCGCAGTGCGGATGTTTTCTTGGGCGTGCCGTTCAATATCGCGAGCTATTCGTTACTCACGATGATGGTGGCGCAAGTCTGCGATCTGAAGCCGGGTGATTTTGTCCACACGTTCGGCGATGCGCACTTGTACCTCAACCATATCGAGCAAGCGCGACTGCAGCTCGGTCGTGAACCGCGCACCTTACCTGTGATGAAGCTCAATCCGGCACGTCGGACGATTCATGATTTTGTTTACGATGATTTTAAACTCGAAGGTTACGATCCGCATCCGAAGATCGATGCGCCGATCGCTGTGTGAGTCACGATGCTGAATGGTTGGACCATCTCTCAAATCGCCTGCATGTCCCAGAATCGCGTGATTGGCGCTCATGGCACGTTGCCTTGGCATTTGCCCGGCGACCTGAAGCGCTTTCGCTCGATCACGATGGGTCATCCCATCATCATGGGTCGGAAAACATTTGGGTGTTTGGGTCGCGCGCTGCCGGGACGACAAAACATTGTGATCACGAGACAGCGCGATTACACCGCCCCGGAAGGCGTGTGGGTGGTACCGAGTGTGGAAGCCGCTTTTCAACGCCTCGGTCCAGGGAGCCCCGAGGGTCCCGAGAGTCCCGAGAGTAACGAAGCGTTCATCACCGGCGGCGGCGAGATCTATGAGCTCGCTATGCCGGTGACCGACCGGATTTATCTTACGATTATTGAGAAGGAGTTTTCGGGGGACGCGTGGTTTCCAGAGATTCCTATGAGCCAGTTTCGTGCGATCTCAGACGAGATGAACGAAGACACGGAGAGCGGTCTTCGCTACCGCTACGTGCTTTACGAGCGTGTTTGACAGCTGAGCCTCCCGCACGTAGCGTCTCTTTCGGGGGAATTTCCAATTCAACAGTTTCTTAGTGCTCTTGCGTGCGCACTTTTGATCGCGGGTTGCGGACGTTCACAGGACATGCAGAGCTCGGGTATCAGCTTTCCCGAAGCACTGTCGCAGTCGTCAGGTGGATTCGACGGCTATGCCGAGTTTCGTAACGAGCTTATTCGCACGGGCGATGTGTCGTACATTACTGCTGGCACGACGCGTGCGCGCGTTGTGATCGAGCAGAACTATCTCACCGCGCGGGAAAAAACCTACTTTCGTGCCGAGCTCTCCGAAGCCCTTGTTGAGGTCCCGGAACTTTTGGGGCGTCGTTTGGTCTCAGGTTCCGAAATCGTGACGATCTACGTGTATGACATCGGTAAGGCAGATCGGCCAGTTTCGACCACCGCAAAGTTTAGTGACGCCCCAAACTCTTGGGGCATCATGCTTGCGTACGTCAAAGAGGGACGCGCACCGCTTTTTCACGAGGTTGCCCACTTGTCAGAGCCCGCTGAAAATTTCACGCGCGATCATGGTTCGGTTTCACTCAGCGAAGGGCTAGCCGAGTGGGTGGAGGCTTACTTTTGTCCCGGGAAGGCGCACGGCTTTACGCCGGCCGATGCTGATGCCGACGCACTCGCCGTTCGCTATATTCAGAAGTATCCTCGGGCTTTTGTGGACGGGATTGGAGAACCCGAACCCGTTCTGCGTTTTTCGTCCCAGGATGTTCGAATCGCGTTCAGTCTGACGTCCTGGTCGTTCGTGAAATTTCTAGTCGCGAACTATGGTCTCAGTGAAACAGCCGCATTGGTGGCCGACGGTGGCACGAGCTACGAGCGGCGGTTTGGTAAAAGCTTACACGTGATACGCGAGCAATGGCTGCGCTCTCTTGAGCGCGGCAAAGAACCTTTTACGAGTGGTAACGCTGCTATTTAAGCGAGAGCTTCGCGAGCGGTTTCGAAGAAACGTTTCTTCGCACTATCGGTCGCGAGCTGGTAGCGCTCAAGAATCTCACGCAAATCGCGATCACGAGCCGTCAATGCGACCAGTGAAGCTGCGCTCTTGAGACCTAGAAGCTGCCCGGCTTTTTTTCCAGTGCGTAGTCCAGGTGATGAACCTTGCGCTGATGAAGTGCCGATGAAGCTTTTGAAATCCGATCGCACAGCGAGGTTCGAAGCCTGAAGTTCTTCCATCGGAATGCGAAGAACTTTCGCAAGCAAGCGCGCTTTTTCCCACGGGAGTGGAGCACGACCATGTTCGATGTTCGAGATGAATTGAACGGAGCAGTCACAAACTTTTGCGACGTCGGCCAAACCCATTTCACGTTGAAGGCGGTAGCTTCGAATCAAATCTCCGAGCGGTCCATAGGACTTCTTGTCTCGCGAGCGACCCTTAGGACGTCCTCTCTTGGTCATGTATCCAACCGAACCCTTTCTCTCTCTCAGTACTAACTCTGTGGACGAAGTAATGGATTTTTTTAAACTAGGCAAGTTTTACCTGATTTTTCGTACGATTTTTCGGTGACGATTTTTCGGCGTTATTCTGAAAATATGAGAATCAAGATCTGGGGGTCGCGCGGCTCCTTGCCAGCGCCTTACTCTCCCGATGCCCTGTTCTCACGTGTGCAGGGGCTGATGAACGGATTTTTCGATGCTGGATTTCAATCGCGCTCGGACATCAGTCGATTTTTGGACTACTACGGCTTACCTCAAGTCGGCGGTTATGGAGGCAACACTCCTTGCCTCGAAGTTTCAGACGAGAAAACTCAGATCATCATCGACGGGGGCAGCGGTATTCGTCTTCTCGGTTACGAAATGATGAACGGCTTGTCGGGGCGCGGCAAAGGCGAGATTCATATCTTGTTCACGCACTTTCATTGGGATCACTTGATGGGGTTACCGTTCTTCACGCCGTTCTTTATTCCCGGAAATCGTATTCATATTTACGCGGTGCAGCCTGAGTTGCCAATGGTCTTTCAAACGGTTTTCAGGAAACCGTTTTTCCCCGTTCCTCTCGAGCAGTTACCTTCGAAAATCGAGTACCATCGTCTGCAGCCGCGCAAGACTCAGAAGATCGGTGATATTCAATTCACACCGTACCAACTCGATCATCCGGATCCCTGCTGGGGGTTCCGTTTTGAGTCAAATGGCAAAGTGTTTTCTCACTGCGTGGACACAGAAGCGATACGCGTTTCGCAAGAGGAACTCGGACCGGATTTACCGCTTTATCAAGGGGTCGATCTGATGGTTTTCGACGCCCAATATACCCTGATGGAGACGATCGAAAAGATCAATTGGGGACACGCAGCAGCATCGATCGGGCTCGATCTAGCGATGCGCGAAGGGGTCAAGCGCGTGCTTTTCATGCACCATGACCCAGCTTCGTCCGATGAAAAGATCGCAATCGCTGAAAAGGAAGCACGTCGTTACTATGAAAGTCAGCTTAAAATCGCCTCCAGAAAAGGCTTGACGCTCCACCCCGTACAATGGGAATTTGCCCATGAAGGTATGGTCATTGATCTGTGAGCGAGTTCTACAATCTTAATCCGGAGCACACGAACCCCCGGCGTATCCGCGCCGAGCGGGACGAAGCTCGTCTTCTGAAAAGGTCGCCTTGGTGGGCGGAGAAACTCGCAAAAGCGATGTGCGAATACTGTGGCAAGGCCACTCCGGCGAGCGACCTCACCATGGATCACCGAATACCTTTGGCGCGGGGTGGACGTAGTGAAAAGCGTAATCTCGCGGCCGCCTGTTCTTCGTGCAATCAGGCGAAGAAGCTCAAGACCCCTGTTGAGCTTCTCCTTGATCTCACGTGACCTCACGAGACGTCACTCACATCACTCGACGTCACTCGACGTCAAATGAAATCTGCGTTCTGGAATTGGTCAGATCTAACTGAGCCGCATTGTGGGCCTGATCGAAAACAGTAATGTCTCGTACATTCCAGCGTAGGCCTCTGTTTTTAACAAACCAATCGTGATCAGCTTGAATTCTGAGCGTGTACACGCCTCGTTTTTTTCCGGGCACCGGAACAAGAACACACGGCGTACCCTCGGTAAAGTTCTTGGTATCGGGCTGCACGAAATAGACCGTCGCACCCATTCGCAACCCGGAAACATCGTCATCCGCCCAGAGCTCTCCGCCAATATTTGGGTTTGCTTCAGATATCGTCCAAACTTTCGGTGACGACCACATGACATCTATCCTGGGGCCGCGTTGGTCCGGCTCTAATGTCCCCACCATGGGAATACTAGGCCAGATACCCGTATCCAAATTAAACTGCTGATTTTTACAGCGTCGCATGTTTCCGCCGCAATCGACGAGACTCACGCCGGTCAGCTGCAGCATGTCCCTTCCGCGAACCCAGCGTAGGCTGTTCAACTCCCACGTCGTCTCGGGGTCGGTATCCATATGAAAATCAAACCAGCCATCGAGACCTGGATTGCCTTGCAAGCGTATCCAATAACCGGGAATACTTGCGACTCTGACAGTATCCGCGAATGTCTTAACTGATAAACTGATCGTGCTGTGAAAGATGTCCGGAAGACCGGAGTAATCGTCTGTAACGCGCATTTGGAGTACGCCATCGAGGGAAAACGGATTTGCATCATCTCGATCAAATCCGCGGCGCACACGAAACTCTCGGACTTCTGGAGGAACAAAGTCGGCACCGCCGCTATCACTGTATTCAAAAACAACTAGCGGAATCTCTGTGCGACCGAAATCGCGTTCAGAAGCTTGTTTCACTGTTCCGATCCGACGATACATGCGTTTGCTCTCTTTAAGACCGCTCGTGCGCTTTTCGCTCGAGACCTCTTGCGCTGTGTACGTCACTTCCTTACCCGTATGATCCTCCACACGAACGGAGAGAATGACGTAAGGACCCGATTCACGAAAACGGTAGTCATCAGGACGCTTTGCAACCAGTGTGAATGTTCCATTGGGGTTGTGAATCACAGACATTTCAAGCGTCATCCGACGAGAGCGAAACGCGTCTTCGGAGTCAGACCTATCCAATGACGTTCCGATCGCTTCCACGACAACTTGTGCTGGTGCAGTGACGGAAATGCCTGAAACATCATCTGTACCGCTGATCGTAATATGAAACGGAGCCTTGTCGGGTCCGACCTCAACTCGGTTACGATCGACTTCAATTTTCTGGATCACGGGAGGCTCAATATCGAGTGCAACGGTTCCCAAGACGTTTGTGATTTCTTGGATACCGTTCTGATGTTCGAATGCCTCGATTTCAGCAAGAATGACGGCCCCGCTTTTATGAAACAGATAGATGCGGGCGTGCTGTGATTCGGTCTGTGTCGTCGCCGAACGGCTTACGAAGCCCTCCATGCCATTGATGGGGGCGATCGATTCAAACGGAGTGTTGGGCTCGCGGGTGCGCAGTATGCGTTTGAGCGAATCGAGATCGGTCAGTTTCGGATAAGCAATCGTGATTTCGACCTTCGAGACAGGTTTCTGTGCATCGGAGCTCGTTTCGCAGCTTTCGGTTTTCTGACCCGTGGCTTCGGAAGCGTTACACACGCGCACGCCACCGCCGGTCATTTCTTCGGCCTGAAGACCTTCACGATACTGGACGGCAATGCCGGTGATTGAAGCGTACATCAACATGCGATTACCGCTTCCGGCACCGCCACCGTCGCCCGGTCCGGCGGCCCATGCGGCGCTTAGAAATGCCATGGCGAGTGTCAGTGTTCGTAGACAGGAAATATTAAGCAACTTCATTTCGTACTCCTTTTAGAATTGAGATCTTTGAGAACTGGAAAAACCTGCATACCGATATGGTAAATTTTTCGGGCGTCGGGGTCGTGGCTGAGCGTGCTGTTAAGTTCATGGCGAAACGCTCGGATTTTTTCTTTCACGCGCGGGAGTGCGCTATCCGAAATCGCAATCGTTAGACCACTGAACTCACGCATGTCGGGAGGAAAACTGAGTGCGCCGCGTGCGCGATCGATCATCTGTTCGTAGTATGAGTTGAGAGCACCGGGGGGAACATCGTCCGCTGTTGTGACCGCACCCATCGACTGCACGAGTCGTCGCGAACGGTTTCGTTTGATGGCGCCGATCGCAAGCAGGTCACCGATCGCCGTCTCGACCTCGCTGGGGCGCACGCCTCCACCGAGCCGCAGAGCAATCGCCTTCGTGTCTTCGATAAAATCATCGCCGCCAATCCAGACATAGAGGACAGGCATGTACCAGAGTGCAAAAAATCGATACTGGCTTGCGGAGAGTTCGGTCTCCGGATGACGCGAAAGCAGCTCGAGAGCGCGCTCACGCGCCCGCCGCCGTTCGACCGGGCTTTTTGTGGTTTCAGCCTGAGCAAGTGCTTGTAGGAGTTTTCGGCCATGGCCCTTGAGGCTCAGGGCGTCGGCTAACCTGAGAGCAATATCCGGCGTGAGTTTGCGCTGTCCGCGCAGAACCATGCTTAGCAACGAAGGTCCTGCGAGACCGGCCCGGCGAGCGATGGCACGTAAGCCAAAAGCGCCGCGTTTAGCGCCCGCAGCGCTCGACTTCTCGGCGATCACGGCGCGCAGGTACTCCAGCGCGCTGATGGAATGAGTTGGTAATCGAATCACGTCGTTGGATTTAGTACATACATATTATGTAATCAATGAAAAACCGCACTGCTGTGAACAAAACCGTTCACAGCGGTGAACAGCAGCGAACACACATAGGAAGGGTAGAGCCTCACCGGCGGCCGGATATCCCCAAAACGGAGACGCGTCGCATCTTAGGGAACTGGATAGGACTAGCCTTTGGCTCTCGTCCTCATTTAAGATCTATAAGATGTCTTTACGCGTTTCCCCCAAGCGCTGCAGAGCTCTAGCGATATGGGTCATGGGTCTGATTGCGTTTTTCCCACTCGAACGGGCCCGAGCCGGCGCGCCGCTCTGGGGTCCTGAATCTCCTTTTGTGGATTGGACCGGACTTGGAATGACGGCTAAGTTCTGCGCCGATTGGAATCCTGAGTTTGGGTTTTTGGGTGGCCAGTGTTGTGGCCGGAAGCCAGCTTCTCGCCGCCCGCGCGGCGTGGTGTGTTCACCCGAGAGTAGTCGCGAAAGTTTCTGTCATGAAGCCTTGCCCGAACATTTTGAGTACATCGATGACGTCCGGTCTGGCCGGATCGACGATGTTCTTCGTCATCTAGAGCGTTCGATCGACGGGCGGCGCCGTGGCCGTTTCGTACAGGCTCGGTGCGGGACGAGTGACGGATTTCTGTTTGCGGGACGGCCCGTGGTGGGCACTCAGAGAAATCGTCTCAAGATTCGCCGACCCGGCCGTTGCGTGAACTTCGGTACGGACCGAATGGCCGCAATGCTCGAGTGGACAGGACTGAAGCTGGACGAACGCTATCCGAAAGACTCCGAGTACACGGGGGTCCATCTTTTGGTTGGCGACATCTCGCGACCACGCGGTCAATGCTTGGCTGGAAAAGGTGGACGCAAGGGCCATGTGTCTCATAAGAACGGTCTCGATGTGGACGTCGGCTTTCTTCACACGCCGCGGGGTGGTGAGTCGCCTGATTATTTCGATCCCAAGTTCGATGTGGAAAACAATCTCTGGCTGGTTAAAACCTTGGCCTCCAATCCCTATGCTTGCGTTCGTAAGATCTTCTTGTCGCAGAAGCTCATCAATAAGTTAGCGTCACATGCGCGTGGCGACCCCGAATGGCCGCGTATTGCGCCGCTGCTTCGGCATGTTCGGAACCATCGCAATCACTTGCATGTTCGGATCTGGGATCGTGCGGGGCCGTTTCCGTGCGACGATGCCGGGCGTTCCGAAGATGTCGGTGCCGGCGAAGATGCCGACAACACGGAAGATTAGGGCTGCCCGAGGCTCTGGCTAACTCAAATAATTTGCTTGCAAAGGTTGGCCCCTATCGTTCAGAGTAAAAAATATCTCAAATGTTCCGCAACTTAGAGCACGCACTCCTGAATTGTGTTTCTAAACTCAAGTCTCTGACGACCGCGCAGCGGGCAGTGTTGACGGCGGTCGTGTTGTCTGTTGGTGTCGCTGTCGTGGCCGTTGTCGCACTCAATTTTCCTAGTCCTTCTCATCAAGGTTACATGCCCGACCAACCGATTCCATTTTCGCACAAACTCCATGCGGGTGAGCTCAAGATGGATTGTCGCTACTGCCATACGAACGCGTACAAGTCGGTTCACGCGACTGTTCCACCGCTCAGTGTTTGTATGAACTGTCATCGCGTGGTGAAGACCGACAGTCCTCATATTCAAAAGATTAAAGAGAATTTCGAAAAAGGTATTCCGATTCAGTGGGTGCGCATCCATGAGTTGCCGGACCACGCGCACTTCAATCACTTACCGCACGTTAAAGCAGGCGTGCGCTGTCAGACGTGTCACGGCGAGATTCAAACAATGGACAAGGTGTATCAGGCCGAACCTCTCAATATGGGTTGGTGTAAGGACTGTCACGAAGGACAGACCACTCCGATGTCGGTGTTGAGAACGATGTATCCCGGCGACGAGGAACCCGAAGGAAAACCGGTTGCTCCGCTGAACTGTTCGACCTGCCATTACTGAGTAGATGGTGAAGGAAGCGGCATGAGCGAAGATGTTTCGAAAAATAAAAAAGACTTCGAAGCTCCCCGACACTGGGTGGACCTCGACGAGCTCACGCCCGCTTACTGGGAAAACGAGAAGTCGCAAGAGGTGCGCGGGCAAGAGTTTTTCAAAAAGCCTGTTGAGACCATCGCGCTGATCGATCGCCTGGATAAGGGCGGTCTTGAGCGTCGTGAGTTTCTTACGATCATGGGCGCGAGTATGGCGCTTGCGGGTTTGGGATTTGCGCGCAAACCGATTCACAAAATTATTCCGTATGCGGTTCAGCCGATCGAGATCAAGCCAGGTGAAGCGACATGGTACGCAACGACCTACAATGACGGCGTCGAGAGCTATGGGGTTCTGGTAAAGAACCGCGAAGGTCGACCGATCAAGCTTGAGGGCAATCCGGACCATCCGGTGAACAAGGGTAAGCTCAACGCGCGTGGGCAAGCGGCCTTGCTCGATCTCTATGACCCCGATCGTCTGCGTGGGCCGATGTCAGGTGCGCGCACGGGCGGAGAAGCGGGCTTCAAGACATTGACTTGGGCTGAAGTGAGTCCGGAGATTCAGAAAGCTTTCAAACAGGCCGCGGGTAGTGGAAAAGTTCGCGTTCTGAGTGGCTATCTCAATGGTGTTTCGCAGCGACAACTCGTGCATGAGTTCTTGGGTGCGTTCTCGGACGGTGAACATATTGAGTTCGCGCCGGGCGCGGCTGAGACGATTTTAGAAGGACAGTGGGCCGCTCATGGGACGGCTGAAATCCCAGTGTATCGTTTTGATAAAGCGAAGGTGGTTCTGAGTTTAGGTTCCGACTTCCTTCAGACCGGTTTGTCCTCCGTTGAGCATGCTCGACAGTGGGCACAGCGACGAAAACTGAACGACGCTGAACACCATCGCGCGGATCTTTCAAAACTCTATTGTTTCGAATCGACAGTGACCGTCACGGGTGCCAATGCCGATGAACGTTTTGCGCTTCGTCCCGGTGATGAAGTGCGCGTCGGGCTCGCAATCGCACGCGAAATTTCCACGCGTTACGGCGGATCACTTTCAGGTTTAGGCGACGCTCTTGGGCCGCATACCGTGGAGCGTGTCGCCGAACAGATCGGCGGACTCGTGACCGCAGAAAAGCTGCGAGCGATTGCACGGGATCTCTGGGAACACCGTGGTGAAAGCCTTGTGATCGCTGGTGGCGTTCATTCGGGCGGAAACACGGCACTTGGACTTCAGGTCGTAGCGGGTGTTCTCAACGAATTGCTTGGGAACGAAGGCAAGACGGTGGGTGGCACGGGTCTTACGCGTGAACTCGGTGGTCGTGCCTATGAAAATCTGATCAAGCAAATGGAAGCAGGACAGGTCTCGGTACTCGTGACCTACCGATCCAATCCCGCATACTGGGATCCACGTTTCTTAAAAGCCTCTCGTAACGTCAAGACGTTGATCGCTGTCACGGATCGCCTCGATGAGACCGCGCGTGTGGCGGACTTTGCGTTGCCGGACCATCACTTTTTAGAAAACTGGGGTGATGCTCAGACGCGTCCAGGTGTGTTTTCACTCCAGCAACCTGCGATCGGTCCGTTGCACGACTCAATAGCTTTTGAAGACATGCTCATCAAATGGGCGCGGCAAGGAGATCTTGCGGTCAAGGGCCTTGCTGGCCAGATCGTGTCTGATTCGACGGCTGGCTGGCATGAGTATTTGAAAGCACGATGGAAGCAAGCTGGCTCATCTCTGTTGGGTGGACTTGCTTTTGAAATGTTCTGGGAAAAAGCGTTGGAAACCGGAGTCGTTGGCGCTGGCGTGGGTGATCTGAAAGCTCGTCGGTTTCAAACATCGGCCCTCGGATTGCTGCCCAAAGGTGTGACTGACGCAAAGGGTGCCGTTTATCTCGCGCTCTACGAACAGACCGGAATTCGCGATGGAACCACCGCAAACAATGCGTGGTTGCAAGAAGTGCCTGATCCCATCACGACCGCAACCTGGGACAATTATCTCAACATAGCTCCCAGTGCAGCGGCGAAAATGGGTGTCACGGAACACGATGTTGTTCGTGTTACCGCGGGGGACTTTGAATGTGAGTTACCCGCGCATATTCAGCCTGGTATGCATGGATCGGTTGTGAGTGCGGCGATCGGTTACGGTCGTACGGCAGCGGGAAAAGTTGGCAATAAGATCGGCGTTAATGTTTACGGTTTCGTCCGTTTTGACGGCGGTCGAACACAGTTCTCAGGTTTTGAAGCAAAGCTCACGAAGACGGGCCGTCGGTATGAAGTGGCAATGACTCAAGCGCATCACCGTACGATGAATCGTCCAATCGTTAACGACATCACCTTGGCTGCGTATCGAAAAAAGCCAGGCGAAGAGTCACATACGAAGCCGCATTTGCGGATGGAGAACGTGCCGTCGATTTGGCCGTCTTTTGAATACAAGGGCAACCGATGGGGAATGACGATCGATCTCACCTCGTGCACCGGTTGTGGCGCGTGCGTCGTTGCTTGTCAGTCGGAAAACAACGTTCCTGTCGTCGGTCGTGACCGTGTTCGTGTCGGTCGCGAAATGCACTGGATTCGGATCGATCGCTACTACAGCGGATCGGACGAAGCACCGGATCTGATCTTTCAACCGATGCTTTGCCAGCATTGCGAAAACGCCTCTTGCGAGACGGTATGTCCGGTTCTTGCGACCACTCATAGCGACGAGGGTCTCAATGACATGACGTACAACCGCTGCGTCGGAACACGTTATTGTCAGAATAACTGTCCGTACAAAGTACGACGGTTTAACTTTTTTGATCACTGGATGGCTTACGATAAGCCACTCGACCTAGCGTGGAATCCAGATGTCACCGTTCGCACGCGCGGGGTGATGGAAAAATGTACGTTCTGTGTGCAGCGAATTCACAAGGCAAAGAACGAAGCGCGCAAAGAGAACCGAGCTCTTCGTGAAGGGGATGTCGTCACGGCTTGTCAGCAGACCTGTCCGACGGACGCGATAGTTTTTGGGAACACGAATGATCCCAAAAGTCAGGTTTCGAAGTTCAAGGCGGAAGCTCGCGCGTTCCGTGTACTCGAAGATCTGAACAACAAGCCACAGATCTCGTATCTTACCAAAGTTCGAAACAAGGCAGCTGAGTCGAACGATGAACACGTCACAGAAGGGGGCTCCGATGCACACCACAGCTGATGCCGGTGCCACGGAACTTTACGGCGACGTTCTCGTCAGTGGTGGAAAGACCTATCAAGATGTCGACAATGATGTTTGTCGTCCGCTTGAGAGTTTTCCGACGTGGAAGTGGTGGGTTTGTTTAGCGGTCTCGCTCTCCGCGCTCGGATTTGGAGCGCTTTTAGCGACAGACATGTTCATGACGGGTCTCGGGGTTTTGGGGATCAACGAACCAGCCGGATGGGGTTCGTTCATTGTGAACTTCGTTTTTTGGATCGGGATTGGTCATGCTGGAACGTTGATTTCGGCAATCTTGTTTTTGTTCCGACAAAAATGGCGTACGGGGATCAACCGTTCTGCCGAAGCCATGACGATCTTCGCAGTGATGACGGCTCTGATTTTCCCTGTCATCCATACGGGGCGACCTTGGTATGCGGCGTTCTGGCTCTTGCCCTATCCGAACCAGCGCGAGCTTTGGGTGAACTTCCGATCTCCACTGCTATGGGACGTCTTCGCGGTGAGTACCTATTTTACGATTTCAGCGATCTTCTGGTTTATTGGACTCATTCCTGATCTGGCAACCGCGCGCGACCGGGCGAAACACCCGATCCGTAAGTTCATCTACACGATCTTGTCGATGGGCTGGAGAGGTTCGAATCGAAACTGGTCCCACTACGAAGTCGCTTACCTAACGCTTGCGGGTCTTTCGACGCCACTCGTTCTGTCCGTGCATAGCGTGGTCTCGTTTGACTTCGCAGTTTCCAACCTTCCGGGCTGGCATACGACGATCTTTCCTCCGTACTTTGTTGCGGGCGCTATCTTTTCAGGATTTGCAATGGTGGTGACGTTGCTTGTGATTGTTCGCGAGGTTTTTAATCTAAAGAACTACATCACCGTCGGTCACCTCGAACGGATGAACAAGATCATCATGGCAACCGGTCTCATGGTCGGCTACGCGTACGCCTGCGAGTTTTTCATCGCTTGGTACAGCGGTAATCCCTTCGAACAGTTTGCGTTTATCAATCGAGCCTTCGGTCCTTACTGGTGGTCGTACTGGATCATGGTGACATGTAATGTGTTGATCCCACAGTTGTTCTGGGTGCGAAGGTTTCGTCGTCACGTCGGTATCATGTTTGTCGTCTCGCTTTTCGTAAACATCGGGATGTGGTTTGAACGTTTCGTGATCACCGTCACCTCACTCCATCGTGATTATCTGCCGTCGAGTTGGGGCATGTATGTTCCGACGTTCTATGACTGGGGTATCGCGCTTGGGAGCTTCGGGTTTTTCATGACGTTCTTCTTGCTCTTCTGCCGAGTGATGCCAACGATTGCGATGGCAGAAGTGAAGATGGTGATGCCAGAGGCGGGCGGAGGAAAGCACTCATGAGCTCCAATCAACTCGCTGGAGTCATCGGTTTTTTCAGTGGTCCGTCCGCGCTTCTCGAAGCGATGAAGAAGGCGAAAGCTGCAAAGTACGAATCGGTCGATGCGTATTCACCGTTTCCGATTCATGGCATGGACGACGCTCAGGGACTCAAGCGTTCGTTTCTTCCGTACATCACCTTTGCATTTGGTCTGACAGGATTTATCACAGCATTTGCACTTCAGTATTGGACCTCTGCGGTCGACTGGCCGCTCAACGTTGGCGGAAAGCCACTTAATTCTTGGCCCGCGTTTGTGCCGATTATGTTCGAGCTCACAGTTTTGTTCGCGGGTGTTTCGACGGGCGTTGGTATGATCCTGATCAATCGTCTGCCTAACGTTACAAAGAAAAGTTTTGATGCGCGCCTGACCAGCGATCGGTTTGCCCTCTTGATCGAGACTGTCCAATGGGATCGATCTGATGAGGAGGAAAACCAAAAGCACGCTTCGTTCAAACCTTTTAACGAAGCGGAAGCGACGCAGTTCTTGAGTTCGATTGGTGCTCAAGATGTTCGGTCCGTTAAGAACGAAGGGTGGTTCGGATGAAGTTGCGAACCACACTGCATGCAGCGGTTGCAGTGTCCATTGTTCTAAGCTTTGGACTCCTGAGTTGTGTTCGTAAGCACAAGGATCCAGGTATCGTGTACATGCCGAACATGGCGTACAGTCCAGCGATCAAAGCCCAAGAACCGTGGGTGGACGAAAACGGTAACGAACGCGAGACACTTTTTCAGCCGGTTGCCGGGACGGTTCCGCGTGGCTACAAGTCTTACGCTTACAAGGGCGATCCCGAACGTGCAGCTGCGGAGCTGAAAAACCCACTTCCGCGCACGCGTGATGTGTTCAAAAAGGGACAGGGTCTCTACAATGTTTACTGCATCGTCTGTCATGGCAAGGGCGGTGAGGGTGATGGATCGGTCGTGCCGCAGTTCCCTCGTCCCCCGACATTGTCTGGAGACAAGGTCCGTGGATATTCGGACGGAAAGATTTTTCATATTATTACCGAAGGCCAAAATCTGATGCCGAGTTATGCGTCTCAAGTCGAGCCTGAGGAACGCTGGGCGATCGTTCATTATGTGCGAGCCCTTCATCGAGCGAAGAATCCGTCGGCTTCGGATATCGAAAAGGCGAAACAGTTCTAGAGGGATGTCGAGATGAGTGCACACGGACATAGCGGCGAAATAAGGAACCCTGGTCCTCTTCATGTCTCTGGGGGCTGGAAAGTACTCTTTGCTCTTTTCACCGCAGTCGGAATCGGTGCGTTTCTCGTCGCGCTCAAGATGGACAAAGAGCGTGCGTGGGCGAGTTTCCTGATCAATCACTTCTTCTTTTTGTTGTTGGGAGCTGGCGGACTGTTTTTTGCCGCTCTCCAATGGCTCACCAATGCGATGTGGAGTTCACCTGTACGTCGTTTATCGGAAAGCTTCACAGCGTATTTGCCGATCGCGGTCTTGAGTAGCATCGGTGTGATCCTCGGGGCGCACGAGCTCTATCATTGGGCGCATACGGATGCAGTGGCAAATGATTCGATTTTGCTCGGTAAGTCGGGGTTCCTGAATCTGAAGTTCTTCACGATTCGTAACATTGGGATTGTCATACTCTGGACATTTTTCGCGACAAAGTTTGTCGGTCGATCGGTCGCGCAGGATCAGGATGGTAGCTTTGAGCACACGCGGAAGAATCGAAGCATGGCGCCGTTGTTCATGCTGTTTTTCGCGCTTTCTCTAACCCTTGTGGCTTTTGATCAGATCATGTCGCTCGATCCACATTGGTTCAGCACGATCTTTGGAATCTATTGTTTTGCAGGCCTATTTTCATCGACGCTAGCTGGAATGACGATACTCACGGTGATGCTCAGGAAGTCCGGAGCTCTCGGTGACGTCGTGAACGAAAACCATCTTCACGATCTCGGAAAGTTCCTGTTCGCGTTCACGGTTTTCTGGGCCTACATCGGTTTTTCGCAGTACATGCTGATTTGGTACGCGAACCTTCCCGAGGAAACGATTTACTTCCGAAAACGTGCTCTCGATGACTGGCGACCGATCATGGGTGTGCTGTTTCTACTCCGTTTCATTATTCCATTCTTTGTGTTGATGCCACGCCAGGCGAAACGAAATCCAAAAGTGTTGGTGGGCGTATCCGTTCTCATCTTGGTGGCGCACTATTTTGATTTGATTTGGATGGTACAGCCGGACTTTTTTGAAACGGGTCCTAAAATAGGTTGGGTGGAGCTCGGGATGTTTCTCGGTTTCCTTGGCCTCTTTGGTCTTGCTGTCTCCCGTTTTCTTGGACGCCACAATGTCGTTGCGATTCACGACCCTCGCTTGAACGAAGCCGTTTTTCACCATCATCAGTGAAAGTACTCGTCACAGGCGCCACCGGTTTCATTGGACAGAGGTTCGTGTCGCGTCTTCTTGAGGCGGGTCATCAGGCAACCGTCATTTCGAGATCACCCGGTACCGCTAAACGTCAGTTTCACCACTCGGTTGTATGTATCGATTGGAAGACACCACTTCCACCTTGCGACGGCGTCGTCAACCTCATGGGTGAGTCCATTGCGCAACGATGGAACGAGGATGTCAAAGCCGATATTCGGAGTTCGCGTGTGGGTGCGACCAGACTTCTCACAGAACGCCTCGCAGGACGACCGTTGCGCTTTTTCGTTTCCGCATCAGCGGTTGGCTTCTACGGTTCGCGTGGCGAAGAGGAGCTGACGGAGGAGTTGACTTCCGGGAGCGATTTTCTCGCGCACGTTTGCCGCGATTGGGAGCAAGCGGTTCTTCAGTCGACGATTCATGGACGCAAGGTCGTGTTCCGGTTTGGGATGGTGCTTGGTCGGGGCGGAGGGGCACTGGCGAAGATCCTGCCGATCTTCAAACTTGGTCTCGGGGGGCCCATCGGAGATGGCTCACAGTGGATGAGTTGGATCCATCTCGATGATCTTGTCGAGGCGCTGTTTTGGGCCTGTAACGACGAGCGTGCGAGCGGTGTTTACAATGCGGTATCGCCCGATCCTGTGACCGGTGAAGTGTTCACAGAAAAACTCGGAAAGATTCTCAAGCGACCGACCTGGTTTCGCGTGCCCGGAAAAGTACTGAAGATCGCGGCTGGCGAAATGAGTTCGGTGTTGCTCTCAAGCCAACGCGCGCTTCCCAAGCGTCTCGAAGAAGCCGGTTTTCGTTTTCGCTACGAAACGCTTGAAAGTGCGTTGAGCGCTGTCGTTAGCGACCGTTAGTCGTCTTGTCTTTCACCAAAACAGCCGTGTAGATCGGCCCCGCATTGGACGATGGCTCGGGTTCGCCGGGCAGCCACTGAAACCCAAACTCGGTACGTCGTCCTCGAGCTTCCCAGTCGAAGACAGCCGCGACCACGCATCCTTTTTTCCGTTCGCGGGCGATCGCTTCACCCACCACGCCGTCGTTTTCTTCGTCGAGCAGCGCACACGTACTGTAAACCAAGCGACCACCGGGTTTCAGAGCGGCTAGTCCCGATCGAAGCAATCCCAGCTGCTCCTTCGCAAGGCGTTTGGAGCGCTTCGGATTCCAAAACTTCTCGAGCTGCGACGGCTGTTCGAGAAGATGGCGCTCGGAGGAGCAGGGTACATCCGCAAGGACCCGATCAAAGGTTTGCGGAAAACGTCCTCCAAGCGTTCCGCCCGGTTTTGAAAGAAACTTCAAACGCTCGAAGACCGCTCTCGGTAGCTGGGTTTCAAGATTGGCTTTCAATCGACGAACACGCGTTGGAGAACTATCGTTGAGGACAACCTCCCCAAGATCTGAAACCGATGAAAGCAGCGCCAGTGATTTTCCACCCGGTGCCGCGCAAAGATCAAGAAGACTCTGGGACCGTTCGAGCTTGAGGGCTCGGACGGGTTCCATGGACCCCTCATCGATCTCGAAAGACGTTCCTGGAATTGCCGTGAGTGTGCGCGGCTTTCCGAGCGCTCTTCTGAGATCCGTCCATCGCGGACCAAAGTGGGCCAGGTAAAAGGCCTCGAACTCTTTTCCTCGTTCGGTCACCATCCACACGGAAGTATACTGTCTTGGCACACGTCGCAAATCGCTCGGGTGTCAAACTATTGGCAACACTCAGGATCAAGGGCGGATTCTCCGAAACGCAATCGATGTCCTCTGATCTCGCAGACCGCCCATCGCGGCGTGCAGCTTATTATGATCTCTTCCAGAAGCTCTCGGAAGCCACGTTCATTTTGGACATCCAGACCTTTCGCGTGTTGGATGCCAATCTTGCGGCGGAACACCTCACGGGCATCGACACATCAGATCTCGTCGGTCGTGACGTGCTCGAGTTTGTTCCCGACACCGAACGTCTCTCCGTTCAAAAGAGTCTGCGCGTCGCCCGTCGGCGCAACACACCCTACCGATTCGAGACGAGATGGACCGGTTCGTCCGCACCCAAACAAACAGCTTGGCAAGCCTGTGTGCTCAAATTGGTCGATGGTCTCGAAGTCGTTCAAGCCGTGATCTCCGACGTCACCGAACTTGTGGAATCGCGCCGTCGCGAAGCAGAGTATTTGGCAAAACTAGAGGCACTCTCGACGACCGATGAGATGACTAAAATCTCAAACTTTCGTTCTCTTATGAGTGAGGCGCGTGCCGAACACGACCGTTCGTTTCGATACCAGACACCGTTTTCAATTGTCTTTATCGATGTCGATCACTTCAAACATTACAACGATCGCAACGGACATCCAGCGGGCGACGCCGTTCTCGAGGAACTTGCTCGTGTGCTCAAGGCTCAGAGTCGAACGACGGATCTTGTGGCTCGTTACGGAGGCGAGGAGTTCGCAGTTCTCTGCCGGGGTGTTCCGACGAACGGCGCTGCTGTTCTTGCAGAGCGGATACGTAAGGCTGTCGAAGACCACACGTTTGCGTTTGGTGACGCCCAACCCCTTGGCCGCTTGACGGTGAGTGTTGGTGTTGCAGGTTTTCCCGCAGATGGGCCGGCGCTCGATGACGTTTTTGAAAAAGCGGATCAAGCACTTTACGAGTCGAAGCGTCTCGGCCGCAATCGTGTGACCCTCTATTCGCCACAGATCAGGACGAAACCTAAAGCACGAAAAGCCGCTTAGTTTTCGAATTTAGACAGAGTCTAAATAAAAAATGATTCGAAGTAGGGTCGCCACAACTCAAGCACCACGGCGAACAAGAAGTAAATCAGACTGCCGTTCACCCATAGGAAAAACCGAAGCCAACGCTTCTCGCCCTGTTGGCGATAGCGCCAGAGTTCATAACCGATCTTGAGTCCCATTAGGGCCGCTGCGCATAGGTAAGGAGCGCCGAGCGGGAGAAAAAGCGGTGCGATCAACGCGATTCCAAGATAACCGATGCACCAAACCGTGATCTGATCGACCGTGATCTCTTTTCCTGAAACAGTAGGTAACGTAGGGACGCCGCCAAGCGCGTAGTCTTCGGCGTAACGAATGGCGAGCGACCAGAAATGCGGCATCTGCCAAAAGAACATCAATAAGAAAAGATAGACACCGCCTGGATGCACGATTTGGTGAGCTCCAAGACTGAAACCAATGAGAACAGGTAAAGCGCCCGGAAGTGCGCCGGGAACAGCGCCGAAAACCATGCGTGGTTTCCACCAAAGAGTGTAGAGCCCGTTGTAGAGTGCGATCGTCAGAAGCCCAAGAAACGCAGCGCGAGGTTCCGCGATGATCAGGAGTGTCGTTCCCACGCCGACCGTGAGACCCACAAAAACAGACGCTTCGCGCATACTCAAAGCTCCCGTTTGAAGTGGGCGCTTTCGAGTGCGATTCATTTTGCGATCGAGTTCCACTTCCTGAATCTGATTGAACGCAAGCGATCCGGAAGCAATCAGCGCTAAGCCGACGAGTCCGATGAGAAGTGTTCTCAGGTGGACGCCGTGTTCGAGTGACGTTCCGGCCAGAGCTCCCGCAAGCCCCGTCAGAAGTACGAGAACGACGATGCCGGATTTCGACAGCTCCAGATAAGCACGTAGTTTGAAGGTCACACAGTTTTTTACAGTGTTGCCGGGCGGGTGTGAAGAGCATGCATACGACATTCCGTGTTAGCGAAATGGACGCCGAGCATCAATTAGATTCTTTTCTTGCACAATCGTCGACCATATGAAAATTTTAAGAGGTCCCGTACAACTGTCTCGTGCGTGTGGTCTGCGTGCAGCGAACGAAGGTGCATCTCTTTTTGGGCAGGTTAAACGTGTGTAAATTCCCGGTCTTCCGGGCTTTCTTTCGGGTTTTAACGATAGCTTTCGTCGTCCTCGTGGGCGGAGTGTCGAGGCCCGTCCAAGCGGCTGTTCATCAGCCGAACGCCTTGCCTGCCGATCTTCAGAACGTCGGAATCAAAGAAAAACTAGGTGAGCGTGTGCCTGTTGAATCGCTGCAGTTTCGCGATGAAACCGGAGCACCCGTCACACTCTCGAAGTACTTTCACTCGCACAAACCCGTCATCGTTAACCTGGTCTATTTCGCCTGTCCGGGGCTCTGTAATTTTGTTCTGAACGGAATGATTGCTTCGTTGCGGGGGTTCGAGTGGCTCCCGGGAAACGAATTCGAAATCGTGACCGTCAGCATCGATCCGAAAGAGGGTCCTGACCTCGCCTTTGAAAAGAAAAAAAACTATCTCAAAAATCTAGGTCGATTGGACGCTGAGAAGGGCTGGCACTTTCTCACAGGTGATCAGGCCAATATTCAGAAACTTGCGGACGCTGTCGGCTTTGGTTTCAAATGGGTGCCTGAACAAAAAGAGTTCGCCCATGGTTCAGGGATTTTCGTTCTGACTCCCGATGCTTATATTTCGCGCATTCTTTACGGAATCGAGTACCAGAGAAAAGATTTGAAGCTGTCGCTTCTCGAGGCGAGCAACGGCAAGATCGGTTCGATCGTCGATCGTGTGCTCTTGTTCTGTTACCGATACGATCCGGACGCGCGCGGTTACTCACTCTTTGCTGTCAATCTGATGAAAGCCGGTGGAGTGGTCACGATGTTATCAATCGCGGGTTTCGTATTCTGGTTTTTGCGGCGTGAACGCAAGCACATGGCGAAGGAGACGAGCTGAAATGTTGAAACCTCTGGTGACCAGCGGGCTGAATATAAACGGCAGTCTGCCGATTCAGGCCACACAACTGGCAAAGAGCTGGGATCTTCTCTACTGGGCGATTTTCGCTATCAGCATTTTTTTCTTTGTTCTGGTCATGGCCGCCATGGTCTGGTTTGCGATCAAGTATCGCGATCGCCCAGGCGCTAAAGCGAAATACATCGAACACCATATTCCACTCGAGATTGTGTGGACCGTGGTTCCGACGATTCTGGTCCTCGCTATTTTTGCGTGGGGATGGGTGCTGTATGAAAAGATGATCAGCCCGCCGTCCGACGCCTATGAGATTCGCGTGGTGGGTAAGCAGTGGCTTTGGCAGTTCATGTACGCCGATGGTCGTTCGATGACCAACGAAGTCTATGTTCCCGTACGTAAGCCCGTGAAGTTTGTCATGACCTCGACAGACGTGTTGCACTCATTTTTCATTCCAGATTTTCGAGTCAAGCAAGACGTCGTGCCGGGCATGTACACCAGTGTCTGGTTTGAAGCGACGGTTCCCGGTGACCACATCGTCTTTTGTGCCGAGTACTGTGGGACGGCGCACTCGGGCATGCTCGCAAAAGTGATCGCGCTCGAAGAGAAAGACTGGAACGATTTTGTGAAAGGCAAGGAGATGAAGCTTGCCTCTGCGACGACGGGCGGAACGTTGATCGAAAAAGGCGAGAAGCTCACGCAACTCAAAGGTTGCGTTGCGTGCCACTCCGCAGATGGTTCCGCGCGTATCGGTCCGACCTACAAAGGTCTCTTGGGTCGCGAGCGCGAGTTTGCCGATGGAAGTAAGGTCGTTGCGGATGAAAACTATATTCGCGAATCAATTGAACAGCCCGAAAAGCACAAAGTAAAAGGTTTTGAACAACTCGTGATGCCATCGTTTTCGGGACAGCTGAACGAAGAAGAATTTGGCGCGCTCATCGCGTACATCAAGCAATTGAAGTGAGGATACGACGTCATGGCCCACACACCTAGTGCACCCGGTTCTACTTATCTCAATCATTCCTCGGGATTGAAGTCCTGGCTCTTAACGCTTGACCATAAGCGGATCGGGCTGATGTATCTGTTTTCCGTTCTCACATTTTTCTTTGTAGGCGGGATCTTCGCTCTGCTCGTGCGAACCGAGTTGTTCACACCGGGAAAAACAATCATGACGGCGGATCAGTACAACCAATCGTTCACGTACCATGGCGTGATGATGGTGTTCATGGTGATCATCCCACTCGTCCCGGCGATCTTGGGTAACTTTGTCTTACCGATGCATTTGGGAGCGAAGGATGTCGCGTTTCCGAAACTCAATCTCGCGTCGCTTTACTTTTTTTGGATCGGTGCGCTGATGGGGGTTTCAACACTTTTCTTGAGAGGCGTCGATACCGGATGGACCTTCTACGCTCCTTACTCGATCAAGACGGCTACGAGCACGACACTGGTATTGCTAGCCGCTTTCATCATGGGTTTTTCATCGATTTTGACCGGGTTGAACTTCATCGCGACGATTCACAAGCTTCGCGCCAAAGGTCTCAACTGGGGCAAGCTCCCATTGTTCTGCTGGGCGGTTTACGCGACCAGTATCGTTCAGTTGCTAGCAACTCCTGTCATCGCGCTCACGCTTTTCTTAGTGGTTCTTGAACGCACGTTTGGTATCGGAATTTTTGATCCTGCGATCGGTGGGGATCCGGTACTGTTTCAACACTTTTTTTGGTTCTACTCCCACCCGGCCGTTTACATCATGATCTTGCCGGCGATGGGAATCATCTCGGAAGTGATCCCCGTGTTCAGTCGTAAACCGATTTTTGGATACATCGGTATCGCACTTGCGACATTCGGAATCGCACTCGTCGCGTTCATTGTCTGGGGACACCATATGTATGTCAGTGGTCAGTCGCCGCTTGCGAACTTTCTATTTTCGCTTCTGACCATGTTTGTTGCTATTCCGACCGGCGTGAAGGTGTTCAGCTGGGTGGCGACGATGTATCGCGGAACGATTCGCCTCAAGGCTCCCATGCTTTACGCCATGGGATTCCTGTTCGTATTCACGATCGGTGGTTTGACGGGCGTGTTTTTGGCAACACTTGCAGTCGATATTCACCTGACCGACACGTACTATGTTGTGGCGCACTTTCATTACGTGATGGTGGGCGGGGCGCTGATGGGGTTTTTGGCGGGCTTACACTACTGGTTTCCAAAAATATTTGGACGCATGTACTCGGAAGGCGCTGCTGTCGTAGCGTTTTCGTTCGTGTTCATGGGATTCAACCTGACGTTCTTCCCACAGTTCATCTTGGGATCGCGGGGAATGCCGAGACGCTACTATGACTATTTGCCGGAGTTCACGCGACTCAATCAACTGTCGACGATCGGTGCATTCGTGATTGCGTTGGGTTTCGTATTGACGGCGATTTACCTTTTTCGTGCGATGAAGTGGGGACCTAAGGCTCCCGACAATCCGTGGGAAGCACTCACGCTCGAGTGGCAGACGCCTTCACCGCCACCGCATGAGAACTTTTTTCACGAGCCAGTCGTGTCGACTGGTTTTTATGAGTATCGGTCCTAAAGAGAAGCGATCATAAGGGAGCTTGAGGATGGGAAACGTAGCCACAGGGACACCGGGAGCGCAACACCACCATGCGCATCATTTTAAGAGCGCCGATCACGAGTTTGAGACCTGTAAGCAAGGGATGTGGCTTTTCTTGCTTCAGGAGATTCTCTTTTTCAGTCCATTCTTTGTCGGCTATCTGATTTTTCACTTTTTACATCCGGCTGCGTTCCATGAAGCCAGCCATCATCTGGACTGGAAACTCGGCGCCGTCAATACATTGATTCTTCTTTTCAGTAGCTTCACGATGGCGCGTGCTGTGTCCGCCACTCAGAAGGGTGAGCAGAGCCGCGCGCTTGCAAACTTGATTCTGACCTTTCTCTGCGCCTGTGGGTTCTTGGTTGTAAAGTATTTTGAGTATTCTCATAAAATTCATGTCGGAACGTTACCGGGCAGTATGTTTAATCCGGAACTGTTCACGAGTGGCGAGTTTAAGAACAAAGAAGTTCCGCTCTTTTTCTCGTTCTACTTTGGGATGACCGGACTTCATGCTGCGCACGTGATTGGCGGGATGGTTTATCTGTTTTTTGTCATTAAGTGGACGGCGCAACGGCGCTTTGGACCGTCGTATTACACTCCGGTCGAAATGTTTGGATTGTATTGGCACTTTGTGGATTTAGTGTGGATCTATCTCTTCCCGCTGCTTTATCTCGTGGGCTAGGGACATTGGAGAGAGGCAAGCAAGAATGAGCGACGATCACGGACAATCGCACGGTCATCATCACATCCTTCCTTATAAGACGGGATTCATCGTCTTTGTCTGGTTGGTGGTTTTCACGATCATTACGGTCGCAGTCGCGCGGGTGGATCTCGGCGCGCTGAACTTTCCCGTAGCCATGGCGATTGCCACGTGTAAAGCGCTGATGGTTTGCCTGATTTTCATGGGACTGAAGTACGACACAAATGATAACCGGACGATTTTCTTCACGGGGTTCATTTTTCTTTCGATCTTCGTAATCCTTACGGGCTCTGATTTGATGTTCCGACCGAACGAAAAGGCCTCGCCGAAAGATCTTGAAGCGATGGCGGCTGGTGGAAAGGCGAAGTTCAAGAAGCCATGGAATCCTCAGCCCGAAGTGC
Organism: uncultured Oligoflexia bacterium; assembly: GCA_964549505.1. Classification (GTDB taxonomy): domain Bacteria; phylum Bdellovibrionota; class UBA1018; order UBA1018; family CAZJVD01; genus CAZJVD01. Next base: position 486 of record CAZJVD010000002.1, on the reverse strand, counting down.
TTGCGCATGGGAAAGTGCTCTTCGAGCAGCAATGTGTTTCCTGTCACGGAGCTTCGGGACACGGTGATGGTATTGCTGCAGCTGCGCTCAATCCTAAGCCAAGAAACTTTACGGCTGGTGATGGTTGGAAGAATGGTCGTAAACCGAGTCAGATCTTTAAGACTCTCAAGACAGGACTCAATGCCATGCCGTCGTTTTCGAGTATGCCGGCTGAAGATCGCTGGGCTCTCGCCCATCACGTGGCAGCTCTTGGTCCGGATGTCTTAAAGGACTCCGAAGCTGACCTTCGAGCGGTGGATGTTGATCCGAATGCAGAAACTGCGGGCGGAACGACAGAGACTGGAATTCCAGTTGAAGCGGCAATGGAGCTGATGATCGAGCGGTAAGATCGTATGACGGATCCGCAGTGGTTCCGGAGTGGCGAACTCTCTTCAACTCGTATTCCAACCCCGCTTCGTCTGCGCGATCATCCAGCGCGCTTCTTCT
>CAZJVD010000001.1:0-559867 GCA_964549505.1 uncultured Oligoflexia bacterium | reverse complement strand
TCGCAACAAAATTCTACCAAAACCGGTCATGCCCCTCGTTCTGATGGAGATCCAACGTCAGTTGAACTAATTTTTAGACAGTGCTACCCATCTAAAACATGCAACTCCGAGTCAAACCCCTGAACAATCTGTTTTTTTGGAGTTTCATTTTCTTCTTTTCCTCCAGTTCTCATGGAGAATCATTTGAAGAGCTTGGGAAGCGTCTTGGCGCTCAGGCAAACCGATCTGGGGTCAGCCAAGTTATCAAGTCTAACGAATTTGATAGCCTGACCAGGACTGCTCAAGGCCTTCGTAATGCTAACGACCAAACTTCTGCCATGCGGGGAATAATCGCTTTTGCCCAAATTACCGGTGGGCATCACAGAGATCTCGGCGGGGTAATCGCGTATATAAAGTTGCCGGAACCCCATGATCTTGGATTCGAGTTTTTGAATGTTTATCTCGAAGCACTCCGACAATTCGTTCCAAAGATGGGAGTCATTGATAAATCGTGGGCCATACGAGGAGTAGATGATGTTCTCGATGCGCTTGAAGCTTCCACACTAATGCAACTAAACAGCACTCAAGATAGGGCTCCTTTGGTGAAAAGAGAATTCATTCGTTTTAAACGACTCTTTTGGTTGAAATATGGCGTCCCGGTAGGATGTCTTTTATTACTCGATCGAGGTCTAACCGCCATTGTGCCGGACTCCTGGAAATAGCCACAATACAGAATTCATTGGCAAGGTCCCCGCCCCGTTTTTTAGTGTCGTCAATTGCGAATCATACCGCCAAGCTTCGACACCAAGTTCTAAACTCGTCCAATCTGCCCAGCCATTAAATAATTTTTATTTAAAAATATAGAGTTCTTTCCCAGCGTTCAGGCGGCGCGATTTCTTTTTGGCGCCGGTTCAAACCTAAGCTGAAGTCTTCCTCCGCAGGCTTCCGCGATTCTTCGAAGCGTTCTCAACTCATAACGATCATATTCAGCGCTCTCGTAACGACTGATAGCAGATGCCGTAGTTCCCAGTTTTTTTGCAAGCTGCGCTTGTGTCAAACTTGCCATCATCCTGAGTCTCACTAACTGTTCTCCAATGGAAAGCTTCTCGTACTCTGTTTCAAACTCACGACGAAATTTTGTGTTCGTCAGTTTCTTATCCACCCAGCTTTTGAGTTTGCGTTCTTCCTTCATTTCTTAATCCTTACTTCGAATTCTCTTTTTAAATTTTCAGCCCGATCAACCTCACCCTTGGGCGTCTTTTGTCCCTTCTTTTTGAATCCGTGAGTCAAAATGAGTCTCTTTCCGAAAAAGAAAAAACAAAGAATTCGACCGTCATCCACCTTAAATTCGAATATTTGATCAGAGCCCGTCAGATGTTTGAATTTTCGTTCGTTGGAAATCCGTCCCTGATCACCCATCCAAGCAAACAAAGCGGCAAACTTTACCTGCAAGGGTTCCGGCAAAGTTTCAAGCCAATCTTCAGCCAACGCATTTCCAGAGAGCCTCACATAAAATTCGATTTGAAAGACAGATCCTCGGTAAGCAAGCTTTGTCAGTTCTATTGACTTTGACATGTCGTCTACTCACACCGTTATATTAGCACATACGCTAATATAGTCAAGTGCGTCTACCCCTAGATGGCGGCCAAAGGAGGTAACGTCCTTCGTCATGACTATGGCATCCTCATTTTTGGCTTCGGATAGATTTCCACTTTGATATCAAGCGGCTCTTTTCCGCTCCCTGCTTTGGCGCGAATCACTCCGATATCCCAATGCTGCATGCTTTTTGTTGCCTTGACCTGCAACTCAATAGGCTTTTCTTTCGGCTCATTAACTTTGCCATCCGGCCATACACGAAAGGCAAACACGCGCTCCTTGGCTCCGGTCAAAATGGTTGTGGCGGAGATCGGCGTGTCTCCAAGAGGAAGGTCAAAGCAAGTAACGAAATCCTGTCCGATCCGAACGCCGGGCCGAGGTCGTTCCTCATAGTGCATCTGAAGATCGCCAAAATTTTTCTTAGCATGAAAACGAAACGATATAAGCGCTCCGTCTTCGCTTCCATCGTCGATATTTTCCTTTTCGACGACTATCGTCGGCTGAAAATGCGGTATTGGATAGCGAAGTTTCGATAACGCTGTCTTGATGTCGTAAAGAATCTTTTGCCGACTTTCATCGACCCGAAGATATGCCTTGATAAAGTTATGTCCTAGAAAATCGCCGTCTGCCGAAGGACCCACGCCGGATGTCTTTAGACTACTCGGCAATACACTCACGGACGCCCGAATACTTTTAATCACTAGATCGTCTTCAAACGTTGACCACGGCGAAGAATGAACGGTCGCTGAAACAGGCGTAGCTACTTGCACATTTGCAAAGAGATCAAAAAATTCTGGAAACAACGAGTTTCGTTTCCGTTTGTCGTTGACGGAACCTGTGAGTTTATTGTCGACGTAGTCGCCAAAGCTACGCATCGTTTGGTTTGCAAAAAAGTTTCCCTGAGAGTGCGAGACGAGAACGATATTATTGCCGTCGCGGACCGCTTTGGCATAGGCCTCAAAATGACGGTCAATATCGGTAAAATGTGATCGACCAGTTTTAAAGGCCTCCGCAACGAGAGTAAGGGCAGCTTCTTTAAACCATTGGGGCGCTTGCTGAAGTGACGCAAGCCACGCCCAAAAATCTTGAAAATCAGTTACTCCCTTTTGAACCGCAACGTGTACCAATTGCATTGTTACTGATTCAGTTCCTTGATAAGCGACGTCGAACCTTAAACGAGTTACCTCATCAGCTGATAAGACGTCCTTCAGAGCTTCCTCGAGCCGACGACGAGCTCTCCGCGCATCCGTAAGTGTGTTGAACATACCGTTGCCGTAGAAAATGACTGTTCCACTGCCTTGGCATGGCTGAGCACTCGCATTTTGACTAACTAGCTCAAATGCAATTGCTATTATTAGAAGAAAACTAGGGATCACACGGCGACGGACCATGGTATCCACCCCCCAAAGTGCGCCCACTAAACCTGGCGGTCATACTCAGATACTGTTCAGTCCTTTGAACGGTATTGAGTACCTTAGCTTGCACGTACTCCCCTTCAACGACGTCCTTTATTCCCGCAGAGAATCTCTGTCGCATACAAGCAAGAGCGCGTTCCGCTTCTTCCCCGATCTTGTCTAGATCCTTATCGTCAGGACCGACAATCAGATCAGCCTGATAAGACCGAGCCATCTGTCGTAGAGCTTTGCGCTTTGATTCGTCGTCCGGATATCGAGCATAGATCCATCGTTGAACGTCGTCTCGTACGCCATCACCGTCCGAATCTACGCCTACAACGGTCTTTTTTCCTGCTTCACCCGGATCAGGAGGAAACCCTTTAGGAAAAGAAAAGCCTCGATCGACATGAAGCGCGTCTCCGTCCGGCGCCTTCTTATTACAACTACAGTCGGTCGAGGTCGTTATTGTCGCAGCAAGCAAAAGAATCATTCTGAATTTCAGCATTGGAGGCCGATCTAAGCAAAGTTTGCGCCGCAACACAACTCGCCACTCTAAGCGGCCAGACCCCGGCACCAAGTTCTAAACTCGTCCAACCTGCCCAGCCATTCTTCAAATGGTTCGAGAACCCATAGCTTGACATTTGATATCAAACTGATATCATAATACAGTCACGAGCAAGACGGACAAGCTCCTTGCCAAACTTAAAAACGGAACGATTGACGGCAATGAACTACTGACTTTGCTCGGACGGCTGGGCTGGTATCCTTTGCGTCAAGCAGGTAGCCATCAGACTTGGAGCGACGGTGCGCAGTCTGTCACCATCATCGTAGGCCGAGTGGATTTGAAACCCTACCAAATCAAAGAGATGAAAAAGGCATTACTGGAGGAAGAATGAAATCAAAGAAAACACCGATCAAATACCGCGTAGATATTTCTTGGAGCGATGAGGACCGCTGTTATGTCGCCAGGGTTCCCGAGCTCCCCGGATGCGTGACGGATGGTTCAACGCTTGAAGAAGCAGCTCTTCATGCGCAGGAGGCCATTCAATCTTATCTAGCCTCTTTGGATGAGCGGGGTAAACCATTCCCCAATCCAATCGCATCGAAGAAGTTTTCTGGGAAAATCCCGCTTCGAATCGCTCCAGAACTCCATCGGGAACTTGCAATCCGAGCGAACGTAGATGGCGAAAGCCTAAATAAATTCATTGAGAGGAAGCTCAAAAAAGTCGTCTGATATGTCACTCGCGAAAAGATCCAAAACAAAAACTGAACACGCAGGCGCAAAGCGGGAGCAAACTTAGGAAAAACTCGGCCGCAACACAACTCGTCGCTCTAAGCGGCCAACCCTCGACACAAAGCTCTAAACTCGTCCATTCTGCCCAGCCCTTCAAACTATTTGCGAAAACTAAGTAACGATACCAGATTCAAAGATTTTTCTTCGGTAACAGCATTTAATATACTTTGAACAGAAGTGAGCGAAAGTCTTTCGAGGGTTGAAATGTCTTTACCGAAAACCGTTCTAAAAATAATCGCAGCTGCTGGATCGGACCATCCGTACTGGAACGATGTACCCGAGCCTTGCCCAATCGCCCTCAAAAATTTGGGCTCGCTCCAGTCTGGGTGGGGTGTGGGAATATTACTTTTGGCCATAATGAGGAAAAGTTTCCCATTCGGGCCAAAATAAAAACTCACTTGATCCCATTGTTGGCCAAAACGATAAGAAATCGTTATCAGACTTTTGAGATGACTACCTTGATAGAACTGCGATCTCGCTTGCACAACCTTAGCTGTCCACGTCGCCATGTCTGCGCGAGTAGATGCACTTGATACAGCTTCGTAGGTGATATTGAGATCTTCGATTTCAATCGGTGATTTTGGTTTGATAGAGTAATGAAGTTCGACTTGGGTACCATCTGGGCGTCGATATCTTTTCTCCGCAAAGGTCGATGTACGTCCATGGCCTTTCTCTTGTTCTGACAAGGTCATCCTTAATGAAAAGCCGTCACCGAGGTCCGCATCATAAACTTCTCCAGGTGATGAAACAGCAGGCGAATCTTGGATTCCGCTGTCCCTACGAGGAATAAGACTAAGACCGCGATAAGCAGTATCATCAAAAATCTGGGTACCGTCTTCCTTATGAATCGTCACATAACGTAAACCATTCGAGAGTTTGGTAAGGCGAAGATGAACGATGTCACCGCCCAAAAATGATGTCAGTTTTGAAGAGTCCGGTTCTACCCCTCGACTTTTGGACCACCCCTCGTACTTGCCAGCCGTTCTTATATCGGCGTTATTCGCAGACATCCAAGTTACGGGTAAGTCACGAACCACAACCGCCGTTCCAGTCAAATCGAGATATTTTGAGCACTCTTCGGTGGCAGCTTGGACCGAGCCGGTCAATGCGCACAAAAGAAATAGAACTAGAAATCTCATTCTTAAATACACCGCATTCAAACGGGGAGACCATAGCAACGACGCCGCCAGGCGTCAAAGATAAATGTTTTCGCAAGAAAACCAAGTATTAAATTTACGCTGTTCAACAGTCTCGTAGAGAATTTTATGCGCAATCTATCCCGTAAACATTCAGAATACGGTTAACGGTATTCGGAATTCCGTAGAAGATACTTTCATTAAGCTGCACGGCTTCTTTTTGGTGCTGGTTCCAAACTTAACTGAAATTTCCCCCCACAGGCCTCGGCAATTTTTCGAAGCGTCCTCAGCTCATAACGATCATATTCTGCGCTCTCATAACGGCTAATAGCAGATGCCGTCGTTCCCACTTTTTTTGCAAGCTGCGCTTGAGTAAGCCCCGCTGCCATCCGGATTCGCGCCAGCTGTTCTCCAATGGAACTTTAAACCATTGAGGCGCTGCCTGAAGCGACGAAAGCCAGGCCCAAAAATTCTCAAATTCGGTCACACCCTTCTGAACAGCAACGTCCGCAAACTGCAACAACACAGACTCGCTACCCTGATAAGCGACGTCGAACTTTATTCTGGTCATCTCGTCGGCTGAAAGGGTGCCTGCAAGAACTGACTTCAACTTGTTACGACCTTTATTTGCTTCTGCAAAAGAATTGAACATGCCGTTACCATAAAAGACGACTGTTCCAGTTCCACGACATGGCTGAGCGCTTGCGCTAGCGATAAAGAGTCCCGAGAGGGTCACGACGAAGGATAAAAATCTATGGATCACATGGTGTAGGGCCATCGTATCCACCCCCTAAGGTTCGACCACTAAACCTGGAACTCGTTCTCAGGAACTGTTCGGTGCGCTGACGAGTATTGAGAACTTTAGCTTGAACGTATTCTCCCTCAACCACATCCTCGATCCCCTTTGGGAATCTCTTCTCCATGCATGCAAGTGCTTGGTTGGTTTCTCGATTGATCGCGTCCAGATCCTTGTCATCGGGACCGACAACCAGATCGGCTTGGTAAGAACGAGCCATCTGTCCCAACGCTTTGCGCTTCGATTCATCATCCGGAAAGCGAGCGTAAATCCATCGTTGAACATCGTCTCGTACGCCATCGCGGTCCGAATCTACGCCTTCAATGGTCTTTTTTCCTACTTCACCAGGATCAGGAGGAAAGTCTTTGGGAAAAGAAAAGCCTTTGTCGACATGAAGCACATCCCCTTCAGACGACTTCTTCGTGCAACCAACGGAATATAGGGCACCAACCATCACTAGCAGAAAGAGCATTTTAGAACGCAGCATGGAACCGATCTAAGCAAAGTTTGCGCCGCAACACAACTCGCCACTCTAAGCGGCCAACCCTCGGCACCAAGTTCTAAACTCGTCCAATCTGCCCAGTCATAATACCTTAACAAGGTATACCCAATGAAGGTATTATTCTTCTGTGGCTATTCAGTCCTTCGCGGACAAGAACACACGCGTGTTTTTTGAGACGGGGAAAACTGGAAAGGTCGGCTGGGCAAATGTCAGTGGCGGATTGTATTTCGATAGACCGATGCCGGACCCACAGAAGTCGAGATTACGGATTATCACTAACGGAGAACTGTATGCGTAATTTGTCTCGTAAACCAACTAGCCCTGGAGAAATCCTGGCTGAGGAGTTTCTGAAACCCTTGAACCTTACTCAGAATGCGCTCGCGAAACATATCGGCTGTGACGTTAAGGTGATCAACCGAATCATCAATGAACGGACGGCCGTGACCGCTGAGATGGCCCTTAAGCTAAGCGCTGCGTTTGGCAACTCCGCAGACTTTTGGTTGAACGCTCAAAAGGCCGTTGATCTTCACAAAGCTCGCAAGAAAACTGGGAAGCTTCCGAAGCCTATAGTCGCGTAGCCTACGCTCGGCTTCTGCACCAGGTTCTAAACTCATCCAACCTGCCCAGCTATTTCGCCGCAGGCGCTCCTCGGCGCCGAGGCGTATCGTGGCGCCTCAGAGCCACAGCACCCATAAAGCGCTCCTTACATAACAAAGCATTGATTTATACCCATTAAATGTGTATAACATGCACATGTCGCCCGTGGTTTTCATCTTTGAGTCCTTGAAATTTAAAGTCAACGCCAATGACCACAATCCTCCGCATGTTCATGTTGAGGGAAATGGTTCAAGTGTTCGGATCAATCTGTTGACCATGGACTTTATGGATGATGAAACAGATTACTCTCAAGGGACACTGGATCGAATCCTAGGCGAAGTGATCAAACGAAGAGATGAATTAATGGTTGAATGGAAGAATTATCATGAAAAAAATTAAAACTGGCAGCATTGAAATCGGTCCTAATGAATTTAACCCAAAGCACGGAAAATTCCGCGTGAACATGTTTGTTGATCTCGATGTAGTTGACGAAATTCGGAAAGTTGCCGCTAAACGACATATCCCCTATCAAACTCTTATCAATCAAAAACTCAGGGAAGTTTTTATGAATGAAACTAGCCTTGAGGAGCGGGTCACCAAGATCGAGAAGCAGCTTCAGAAAAAGCGCGCATAGCAAGATTATCACTAACGGAGAACTGTATGCGCAATTTGGACGGGACTCATATCTAGGATCCTTTTTTACCTATTGCTTTGGCGACAGATCCAAAACAAAAGTCCGTCGGAGTTCACTTTTCGGCAAAAACAATACCACGCAATTTAATACAATTCGGACAATACCGATTACCAAATAAGCGATCATGATGGTCTTTACCCATCTGCTGTTTTTCTGGTTCTAAAAGCACAACTGATCCACCGATTTTTTTAGCTTCGTTTCGCAACTTATTTTTGCATCCAGCAATATTGTCTTCTTGTGACCTCGAATTCATTCCGAGTTCGCATGAAACCATGTCGATCTCCGTAAGTTCCGCCTTTGTCGCTGGATTTAGGTACTCAACAACAATTACACTCTTAGCCTCCGGATCGAGTGGTAAAGTAGGACCCGTTGCGCAACCGGAACCTATGAAAATCGAAAGCAATATGCCCGCATAATATTTGGATCTCATCCCCTGGGCATAGCATGCCCAGAATTAATATTCAAATGTTGTGTATCCTGCAGCCCGTCTTTCAGAATCGGCGCCCCCGCGATAAATTCGTTATTTAGAATATTCACGCTGCCAGGCTTCTGCACCAGGTTCTAAACTCGTCCAACCTGCCCAGCCATTCCCAAGTCCTGTACCCCGAATATCGTTAACGGTACCCAGCATTCTGAATTTAATTCCGAATGCTGTTAACCGATTGCCGGGTACCGAATACAGAACAGTATTTCGGCTGGCGATGCCGTGCCTTACCTTTAATACATGATAGTGGTTTAATATTTTACTCCCTGTGCTACCTGTAGTAGTAATCCGTCATTCATCCAACAAACTCACTCAAAGGAGATTGATTGTGAAACTTTTTAGCCTTAACTTGTCGGCCCTTTTTTTTGCAACGCTTGGAATGACCACGTTTGCCTACGCCATCGAAGACATCGTTGTTATCGAGTGCGTACAGGTTTTCGTTGATAAGGACGGCGAACCCGTCGGAATCGAAAAATCAAATCCTTTGTCCTGGAAAGGCCAAGACGCTGAACAAACAAACAAGCGCTGGGCAGAAGCATACTATAAGAAACAAGCCTCAGAAAACGAAGGCAAGTTTCTTCATCACGATAAGGGCGTCGTCGACGTCCAGACATTTTGTCACTCGGATAATTTTCAACGCGTTCGGTAACGATCTGGTTTCGGGATGCCGACTTTGACGGGTTGACGGGATACTGCTATTGGTCGGCCCCAAGTATGACCGGCAACAAAAGAGAAAACAGTGTTGTATCCAGATGCCTGACCAGGTGTTTGTATCTCTTATTGTTATTTTCTACTGCCGCCGCCGCAAACGCCGAATTGGACGAAAACTCCATCTTTGATAAGAATAGGGCCGCTCCTTCCGAGCTCTTGCTGAAACTTTACAACGAGAATCAGATCCTCGCTCTCGGAGAGCCCAATCATTCGCAGTGGCGGACGCTTAAATACATAACCGATCTTCTCGACGTGGTTGGCGATGATCCGAAACTGAAATATGTCGTTATTGAACGCTTTCACACCGAAGCTGGTTTTTATGAAGATCTTTCGATAGTACCACTTGCAGAATCATTGGCAGAGCACTCTGAAGTCGCTGTCAGTGATCCGTATAAATACTCTTTTTGCATGAGCCGCAATTGGGCTCATTTGATTTTCTACTTCATGCCTAAGATCAGAGACATAAACGCAAGAAGGCCGCCCGCAAATAAATTGATAGTCACTTCAGTTGATGAATTGAGTTCTTTTGCAGATTCCGCCGCTACTTCGAGCAAGAACTACACACCGGGAAACTGCGAGCTCCCACCGCACTACTCACGAGCCTACGCACTGGTGCAGTCCATAGATAGGGAGAGCGGCACTGCTCATCGATTTTTTAACAATGTATGGAACCGCATGGGCAAAGACGATAAAGCGATCGTGTTTTACCACTATGGGCATCTAGTAAAGCACATCGAAGGTTGCATGCCCCATCGAATCGACGAAGACCGGTGGACCTCAGATTGGAATTCCTTGTCGTGGTTTGAAAGTTTTTTGAAGATGGCCCCTGATGCCAGAGGCCGTACAAAAACCGTGGCCTTTGATGAGGACGAAGAAAACATTCCTTTGGGGGCATTTGAGTTTAATCGGCGGCAATCAAAGAGATATGCCAACCAAGATTTTGGCGTGGAACTCGAACCTTTTTCCAGCGTCAGTGTGGATAAGGGCTTAGACAACTTCACTGATGAAACGCGATTTCATCGGGATGATTTTCCTTACAGAAGCGATAGCTTATTGCCGGAAATGTTTGATGCTTTGGTTTGGAGCCCTAATTCATCGAGCGATTTCAAGCTCTCTGACCCTTCGACCTATTTGCCCTCACACTGCGATCCTTGATTCGGTTTTTAATAATATATTCAGAACTTTGTCCGAAACGAAATCGATGTGCGTCCACGGTGTTTCCATTTATCAGAAGTTCGTCGTCAAACTGCTGACGCTGAGTGCATTTCTAGGAAGTGCCGCTATTTCTGTTTTCGCAGAGGACAACATTTGCGCACGCATTTCGGATCCGAGTTTTAGAAACTGCTGCCACTCTGCTCAGCAGGCCGAAATGACATACGTCTTGCTTTGCACCAAGGACCTGCCCGGCGCGAGTGCACGCCAAAGTGAAGCCGAATGCTCGCGTCTTCGGACAGCGAAGGAACGCGGAATGGCGTTAGCATTTGCGGGTGACCACAGTGCTCGAGAGCAAACCCATCGAAGGCAAGCAAAGGCGCTGGGCGAACGCTACGATGAAAATGCCGCCTATATTACTGGGGACCTTCGAAAGGTTCGCACCCTTTGTACGACCGATCGTTATGATGAATGGCCGCTCGATGTCTTCACGACCAAAATGACAGCAGATTGGCGCAACGTCGACTCGAAGCTCGATGATGATCTACGTGCCTGGGCGCGTGAGACCACGTTGCTTTATCTCAGCGGCAAAGAACAAATTAAGATCACATTTTTTCCGTATCAGAAGTCATCTTCTTTAGATGAACCGAAGTCAGCGGCACCGGCCGTCACTTCAAAGGAGACGGACGATCGCAAGCTTTCAGAACTCGTTCAACTGCTTGTTGAGGAGTTCTCTGGCAGGTGCGAGCCGTTGGGACTCGACTCCTATAATAAATGGGCCGCCGGCATTAATAGTGAATGGGAATTGGTAGCAGAAGCGTTCAGAAAATACAGGGAAGAGCCTGACAAACAGCGCCTCATATACGATCCCGATGTTCTTCCCCTCGAATTGAATCTTGTAGGATGTTTATCGGAAAACCTTCAACACGACTACTCACAGAACTCATTAGCGTCGACTCTTAAAAGCGAACTGGCGTTCAGTCAGCCTTATGGGGCGGTCCGTACGCTTTACGCACTTCTGACATACGACCCGGAGGGGCCGTGTGCTAAAGAAGTGAATGCCGTCTTTAAAGCCAGATACAGTGGAACTAGGGATGAAGCTGCAGCACTTTTCGAGCGTCAGAAGAGTTTCTACGAAACATATAATCCCCGCCTTGAAGACATTCAGCGCCGACTGAATGAGGGCCCTCCGACTACAGAAATTCCTCCTATCGAACGGTCAGTAGTACCTATTGAAAACCGTTATATTGATTTGATCGCTCCAAAGATTCTACGTCACCTCAGAGATGCGGCAGATCTAACAGCCACCGAATTCAGACCTGGATTTCTTGATTGGGTTTACTCCGCTTCAGAAATAGGCGGAGCCGCACAGCGGACTCTCCAGGGTTTAGCCGAACGATCTGAAGCACTCGAGAAAGTTCGCGGAAGAAACGAGGTTGTCACTACCTTTACAGAAAAGGTCTGTCGTTACTGTCGTGATCAAGTAGCGCTTGGGGAATGCGGCCCTGACGAGAGTGAGCGCAAGCCGGTTGCAAGCTGGCCGGTCAAAGACGGAGAACTTGAGCAAAGCCTGGATCAGTTTTCTCTTACGAACAGACAGTTACTAGGTTTTGGAGGAGTATTGAAATTTAACTCCGTCCACGAAGGAGGATCCGATATTGATCTTTTTTTGCGGCAACAGCCCGTCGGCGGTGAGTATGTCAGCGGACCGCATGCTCGCTCTCAACCACGTGTCGATGCCGATGGTGAAGAGTTCGCCTGGTTGGGAGATCGTTTTTGGATGTATCAGAATATTCGAAAAAGTCATCTCCTGTTCGGATCAGAATCTTGGGTCATGAATACTCCGCTCATCGAAACGAAAGATTGCACCGAAACCATTCGATCCATCATAGCCAAAAGAATTTTACTCGATCTCTATCAATGGCAGTCGCTCACCGAGAGCGCCGGTAACGCGTTGGTAACTCGCATTCAAAACGAACAGGCCAGGTTTCCTCAGCAGTGCGATGCTGCGGCGACTCGTTTGACCGAAGTCGCAGATCAGCTCGGTGACCCTGAAGCTAAACGGAAAGTTGAAACAGTAATCCAAGATATGCGGCGTCGGGGCGCGACTCAGGGAAAGTAGCGGCGTGACTATCGTCGCTGCAGGAGCACATGAAACCGATAGCGAACTCGAGACCGCTTTACTTCAACGGTGGGCTCTTCGTCGCGCGTTCGCTCCATACCTTCCGATGCAAGCCCAAACGGTTAAGGCCACTCGTCGCATCGAGTGGCCATGGCGCCCCTAAAGCGCTCCCTATAACAAAGCCTTGCGTCATACCCATTAAGTGTGTATAATATGCACATGTCGAGGGAAATGGATCGAGCGTTCGAATCAATCTGTTGACCATGGATTTTATGGATAACGAAACAGACTACTCTCATAGGGCACTGGATCGAATCCTTGGCGAAGTGATCAAACGAAGAGATGAACTAATGGTTGAATGGAAGAATTATCATGAAAAAAATTAAAACTGGCAGCATTGAAATCGGTCCTAATGAATTTAACCCAAAGCACGGAAAATTCCGCGTGAACATGTTTGTTGATCTCGATGTAGTTGACGAAATTCGGAAAGTTGCCGCTAAACGACATATCCCCTATCAAACTCTTATCAATCAAAAACTCAGGGAAGTTTTTATGAATGAAACTAGCCTTGAGGAGCGGGTCACCAAGATCGAGAAGCAGCTTCAGAAAAAGCGCGCATAGCACCAATAGTGTCGAGATCCTGGTCGGTTGGACAACCAATCTAGGCAAAACTTGCGCCGCAATACAACTCACCGCTATGAGCCGCTAACCCTCTGCACCAGGTTCTAAGCTCGTCCAAGCGGACCAGCCACTCCCTCAGCATCGGTATTGCTGTTAGAATCCCGATCGATGGCAAAAAAGAAAAAGACACGCGAAGCGGAGCCCGGCGAACTGCGCGGGATCGCGCTTCTGGAACAGTTGCAGCGACTCTTTGCTCGACCAGAATCACGTCTCGATGCTCAGCGGGTACTCAATGGGCTTTCTAAAAACGGTCAGACGTACGCAAAGCATCTCGTGATGTCGGGTCCATCGAGCAACACGGCAGCAGCAAAGGTTTGCGGGTTCACAGCGGAACAACTGGAAACCGCAGTGAGCGAACTCGAAGAAGGCCTGCGTTCGCTACGGGGCTGATCTGTTGTTCTCGCCGATCCCGTATGATAGCTCTCACCACATCGAGGGGGTTTTATAGTGAAACAGAACTTATACTTACCAGTTTTCGGTATTTTGTCGGTGCTCTCATCATTGTCACAGGCCGCACCGGATCCGCAAAGTCCGGACGGTCCCACGGTCCCATGCTCCCGACTTCTTGGAATTCAAGAAACGATCGCGATACAGGGCGTACGCTCCAAAGGTATCGTCTCGAGACCGCAGGACATCATCGCTGAGTTTGCAATCCGTCTTTTTGTTGATGGCTCGAGCGGCTGCGGGGATCAGTTTCTTGTCCAAAGCACCGGGAATCAACTCCAGTTCTTTCAGCTCGGCAGTCTGTTGGGACATCCGCAACCAGGTTGCGATGAAGTGTTCGAATACTACTGGGCTCCGCAGCCCGAGGGGCTTCCGGTTGGAGGGTCGACTGTTGTAGAACTCCGAGTCGGCCCCACTCATGGAACGAGCGGCTACTATCGCGTAACCACGATCGCAACAAAACGCTTCGGTCCTTTTCCTTCTGGAATGGGGACTGGCAGATACTTTGAGTATGCGGAACCTACTATTGAAGAAGTCAGGTGATCTAACGCGAACCAAGTTCTGAACTCGTCCAATCTGGCGCGCGATTCCTCGAGTAAAAGTCGACTCTGCTGTTCTCGCCCGCGCTGAAGTGCGTGGACCCGAATCAAAGTCCACTTTACTAATGAGTAAAGTGGACTATACTCTACTTTATGCACAATCGGTCTCCGGCGTTCACTCTGGCGATAAAAGCGGCCCTCGGTAAAAAAATGGTCTTTATCGGCGGGCCACGCCAAGTGGGAAAAACCACCTTAGACCGTTGAACGGTGGATACAGGCGTTAGAAAACCTCTATGTCTGCTTTCGAATCGCTCCCTACGGATCACCCAAAATTAGGGCCGTAAAAAAAGAAAAAAAACTCTACCTATGGGATTGGACCATGGTTACCGGCGAGGGACGGAAATTTGAGAATCTAGTCGCCTCCCAACTCCTGAAATACTGCCACTGGATCGAAGATACCCAGGGCTACACAATGGAACTCAGGTTTCTGAGGGACACCGACAAACGCGAGGTCGATTTTGTTGTCCTAAAGCAGGGGTCTCCAGTTTTTGCTGTCGAGTGCAAATCGGGCGATAACAAAATCGGATCCTCCATAAAATACTTCTCAGAAAGAACGAAGATTCCAAAATTCTATCAAGTGCACATGGGATCTCGGCGATTTTCAACGGGCTCGATTCATGTGATGCCCTTCGCCGACTTCTGCATTGAAACCAACATGCCGTAGCGTTATGTCATCAAACCACGATACTAGGTCCTGGACTCATCCAATCTGCCGAGCCAAATGCTCTTTCACCGTCTGCATAAGCGCTTCACCCTTGCGCTCCACTCGATACACTAACGAGATATGGTAAGGCGCGTGCCAACCCGCTGGTCGAGCAATCACACCGACCTCGCCGCTGCTGCCCTCCACAACGACGTCCGGTAGCAGCGTCCAGTACGGAGATTTTTTTAGACTTTGCAAAACGATGTCATCACTATCCCAATAAAACGAAATCCGCGGCCGGATATGAAACCGGTCGAACATCGGATGATGCTCGCAGCTGTCAACACGTTCATAGGGTTTGTGGATCGTCGCCGGATATTTTGAAATCTCTGCGAGTCGTTTGCCTTTGGGTTTTGAAAACAGCGGATGCTTCCTGTGGGCCGACAGCAGAAGCTGCCCCTCAAAAAGCCGCTCCTCCTGAAGCTCGGGATGCCGAAGCTGACTGAAAACCACTCCACAATCCACACGACCCCCGAGGATATCGCCGATCAAGCTCGCAGTTCCCATGGAAAGCAGTTCTCCGACCAGCTTCGGATGCTGGTTCTGAAGCTGGAGCCATGCCGGAGCTAGCATCCTCGAAGCCAAAAAGTGGCTTGCACCAATTCGAACACGTCCGCGAAATGCTTTCGTATCCTTCGTCATGTCAGATTGAAGCGTGTCGATCGACAACAAGATTTCTTGAATATGCTGCTGTAACTCTCGACCTTTTGAATTCAACCTGATCGTCTTGTCTTTTCGTTCAAACAGAACGGTGCTCAATTCATCTTCTAATGCCGTAATCGCAGCACTCACCGCGCTGGCACTGATTGGAAAAGACTTCGCAGCCCGACCAATATGTTCATACTGGGCTGCTTTCATAAAATACCGCATCTGCTGCAAGGTCATGTGGTTCGTTCTCCTTTTCAGAACGATTATGATGTTTTTATTCTAATTTACCGCATGACAAACCTGCCCTAAACCTCAGTGGATGACAACTGCTGAACCGAGGGAGCGCATGATGACACTTTTAAGATCTAAGCTATCCATAAGCCTGACTGTACTTCTGATCGCGGGACAAATGTCTTTAGCTACCGCAGCCACTGACTGGATCGATCTTCAGAGCTTTGTTTCAGTGGGAGATGCCCAGTGGAAACTCGTTGGTGACACGCTCAGCGCCGATGCCGGAAAAGGATTCTTGGTTACCAAAACAGCTTACGAAGACTTCGATCTCAAACTCGAGTTCTACGCGGAGAGCGGCACGAACAGCGGTGTGTTCTTTCGTTGCGATGACCCGACGAATATCAGCGACAAAACCTGTTACGAAGCCAACATTTTTGATTCTAGACCTGACCCAACCTATCGATCAGGCGCAATTACGGGTCTCGCACCTCCGAAGAGTCGCGTCGACACCGAGGGCAAGTGGAACGCCTATCGAATCTTCGCCCAGGGGGACTTGCTCGTAGTGACTCTCAATGGAGTCGAAACCGTGCGCGTTCGAGATACCCAGCACACGCGTGGCCCGATCGCATTGCAACTCGCAGCCGGCGGGGTCAAGTTTCGAAATGTCCAGATCACAGATCTCGGTAAATCCCATTCAACCCTTTCCGAGAATATCGTCGGACTGTGGGAACTCACCGCTTTTGAACTCGACGACGGCAACGGGAACGTCACTCCCTGGTGCGAAGGTGCCTATGGCGTGATCTTGTACACGGAAGGTTACATGTCGGTGGCTATCAACTGTGATTCCAACCCCTCAAAAATGGTTCAATACTCCGGGCCCTATCACCTGGAGGGAGATACGGTCGTGCACGATGTACGAAACTTCTGCGAACGTTCACTGAAACAGGTGTTTCGACGATCCGTGACCATGCTCGACCGAAACCATCTCGTGCTTACAGGCCCGTTGGCGGGCGGAGGTAAAGCGATGATCTCGTGGCGACGAAAGTAAACCGGCCTGGCGCCGCGATTGTTGCGAGGGACCGGCTTCGCTAACCCATTGATATATTAAACTGATGATATTCATTAACTATCTACCAAAGGCGGGCCTCCGGTAGAAGGATCCGCTGCTGAGAAGCTCACAATAGAAGCGGCGAACAGAGTCCGAGCGGAAGCAGCAAAAAAGTTATGCGCGCTCAAGGGCGTAGCATGGGGCTTTAACCATTCCGCTTCCACTGTTTACGTAACAGACGTTACCAGTGATACGGCGATATGCCTGATCTACTGGTTTGACAAGAAAGAGCTCGAAGGAACATTCCTCTCGACGGTGTGGACGCAGCTCGACCTCCCCCACCAGGCTCTTGTCCAACCTGGCTGGCAACGCGTGAGCCAACACTTCTTTAAGTTTTCATGAACGAGCGTTGCTAAGAAAAAATCGCAACCGGTCGAGCAACTCCAAACTGACAAACCTCAACCATGATGACATTGGTCGTTTTTTCGAAAACGCGTTTGCCCGCTTTCACGGCTTCGTCTCTTTCGTAGTAGACGATGTTCCTCTCTGAAAACTGGCTCTGCTTTCCCGTCGAAGTCTTTACGGAGATATGAAATGTCGGAACGATTTCCGCCAATCGATCGATAAAAAATGGATGACTCCAGTGCTGCAGAAGATCCAGGTCACTGGGTTTTAAGAACCGTTCGACATCCTTGCGTTGCGTTTGCCAGTCGGTGTCCTTGATCTTTCTGGCTAGATTTTCGGCGTACCACTGTTTTGTTACTGTGATCCTTTGGTGCTTCCAGGGTCCAAACTGATTGATTGCGTTGGACAAGAGATCAAAGTTGGGGGGTGTTCGGCGTCCCGCATACCAAACAAAGTCAAACCAATCCCTACCTTTCCCTGTCGCCCGACAAAGCAGCGCGTGACTTTTACCCGCCAGAAGACTGGGAAGATCGTGCGTGACAACAGGAACATTCACCGGAAAGCTAATGTACTTCTGTTCGTTAATCGCGCCAGATGGCGGATGGGTATCGATCTCGAGTTTGATCTTGATTTTTCGAGAGCCGCTTTGACCATTGTAGGTCAAGGCGAGAATACTTCCGATCGAGTCTTCCTTTAGAAAAACACTTTTCACGGCCTTATCGCGGTCTCGACTCTCAATTGTAAATTTAAATCCGAAGGTCTCAAGCTCCGCCTGCATATTCTTGAGATAAGGCGGCCATGAAAACGTGGGATCAGGTTTATTGAGCGCAAAATCCAGATCCTCCGAAAATCGATTCAGTCCATACAAAATGCGTAAGCAGGTCCCTCCTTGAAAGGCCGCAACCTTAAAAAAGCCCGCTCTTGCCAAGCTAGACAAAGCGATCTCTTGGACCATCTCCTTAATCGCGTTTTCCTCCTCAAGAAGAGTGAACGATCTGCCTTGTCGATACTGATCCAGCCGGTCACGAATGATTTTGATACTCACAGAGCTACCTCTTTCAGCAGTTCTTCAAAGAACTGACGGACCCTCTCTGAGCGGTAGTCCCGAACGAGCACCTGAACATCGTCCGGATCAATCTTGAGGTCCTGCTTATCAATTCGTAGACTTTCCAAAAATGCATGTGAACTTAATCCTTCCAGCCGACGGGAAAACAAAATGTCGGCCAAAGCTTTGAACGGCATTGCCATTAGAAAAACGTCGGTATCTTTTTCAACACGATCGACCCCAATGTAGAAGACTCTCTTTGGAATCTGCTTGTAAGCGTACACTCCGAGCGGAGTGCGGAACTCTCGCGATCGTTTCAAACTAGCGCAAGCAACTGAATACACGCCTTCTGGAATCAGACCATGAAACGAAAGTGCAGACTCGAAACTGACATACGATGGTCCATAGATCTTCTGACTGAGCTCATAGGGATTGACCGGCTTACGCTGATACCGTTTGGCAAGCTGATAGACCCCTCGACGGATGTGCAGTAGATCGCCCTTAGCAACAGCCCGCTTGAGCTGGTTGTGTCGACTGGCAGCGGACCCTCTAAGTAAGGTCGTGAGTTCCGTGTCTGTGATCGTGTCATAGGGAACGTGATCGAGGATTGCATCGAGGAGTGACGACATGATCTAATTATGCATGAAACTATCGAAAATCGATAGTTTCATGCATAACTATATAACTATATGTAATTACTTGTCTTTGTAGTGTGGTGTGGACCCTAGGTTTGAAACCCTAGGCGCTGTGGAAACGCGAACGCTCTGAAAAGCGAGATATACTCATCTCCATGTTAGATCCCCAACCCTAGAATCTTGATCGCTTTCTGAAGCTTCATGGGCTGGAACTTCGGAGCGAGTGGACCTTTCAGCTGGGCGAGCGCGTACTGCTGACGTTCCGCTAACGATCCGATCGCCCCTGAAACGAGGCCATCAAACGTATTCGCAATCGAAACGATTTTCGCAAGATCGTAGATCTGGTCGCCGTGGAGCTTCTTTGGGTAACCGCTGCCATCGTGACACTCATGGTGTTGAGCGATGATCAGTCGCATTTCGCGCGTGATCGTGTCGCTGCCAGCTAACATCGCTTCACCGATGAGAGGGTGCTGACGAATTTTTTCGTCGTATTCCTTCTGATGCCCTTCTTCGATCTTAAGCGCATCAATCTTACCAATATCGTGCAAGAGTGCGCCCGCACCTAAATGCTTCAAAATAATCATGTGCGAATAACCCATGTTCAACGCGAGGTAGACTGAGAGCACACTCACGTTCACCGAATGATCAGCGGTTCCTCGCGACAAGGTCTGGAGTTCCGAAAGCGCCTGGGTGGCAAAGGGCTGTTTCGTAATCTCTTCTACAAGGTTCATTGATGTCTCAAGCGCTTGCGTGATGGCTTCGTCTTTATGGAACGAATGAAAAATATCAGCCACATGTCGGCGCGATTCCTCACGCGTGATCCGCAAGTTCTTGGTCTCTTTTGTGGCTTTGATCTGATGGGCGTTCTGAACCCAAGTTTCAAACACCGCTACATCCGCGCTGGCAATGTAGAGTTCCTGAACATGCTTGTGCTCAAGCCGGTCAAAGGTCAGCCTGTCAATTATTTGGCCCTTTGAGCGGTACCGAACGTAACGCCCTTCAAGCAGTAAAAAAAGTGGTGCTGGAAGAGGCTCTCCCGGCAGGATTTTGTCAGTGCTCCACTGAAGATACGATTCCGACACTCAGAATTAAAAGCTAACAGGTGCCGCACGCTTCGTCTACTTTCGGTCCTTTAGAAGCTTGGGCTGATTGTCGAAACGTCGATATGGCTGTGCAATCCAAAACCGGCACAAAAAGCTACGCAAAGGGCGATGTTCTTTATCGCCAAGGCGATCCCGCCGGTAAGATCTTTTTACTCCAGACGGGCCTTGTCTCCGTCACGATCACAAAGCCAACCGGTCCTGTTGAGATTTTCCAAGCCACAGCACCACAGATCGTCGGCGCCGAGGCGATCGAGGGCGCGCCCATCTACGAAAACTCCGCGATCGCCCTGAACGCAACGACCGTCATCGAGGTCACGGCGGAGACCACGCACCAGGCACTCGAAAAGATCGCTCCCGGCCTCAAACAATTGGTCATGAGTATCCTGGCTAAGTATCAGGCTTCTTTGAGTGAGATCCGGCGTCTCAAGCTCTCCGACGATCCGACTCCATGCCCATCCGAACTGACAGCAAAGCTTTTTGCGACGATCTATCATGTCGTCATGTACACAGCACCAAAGGCGAAAGACGGCTGGCATCGCATCGTATGGCCGACCTTTAGAAAGTACTGCCAACGCGTCTTCTTGGAATCACCTGTCCGCTTGGAGCAAGCCGTCTATCTGCTCGTCCATCTGGGTTACGCAAAGTTGGAGATGGTGAAAAACGAAATCGACCCTGACGAGCCCGATGAGCTCGGTTTTGTGCAGTTCAAGGATCTCGATCAGCTCAAAAGCTTTTCAGAGTTCGCACGCGGACGAGTCAAAACAGGAAACGGAACCTTACCGATTGACCTGAACGATCGCTCACTCAAAGCCGGCGAGATGCTCTTGCGCACGTTTCGAGGAACCGGACCTGAGACTGCAGTCATACGTCTCCCCCTCGAAGATGCCCTCAGTGCGCTACAGACTGAACTACGTGAAGCAACGTTTGGAATGACAGATCTCGATGTACTGATCTGGCAAGGGCTCGCCGCTGAAATCGATCAGACTGGCGATCAAAAAGTCTTGACCTTCGTTCCGAGCGCGATCAAGAAGATGTTCAAAAACTGGCGTATCTCGATCAAACTTCACGAGTGGAATCAGAACGGAGTAGCACCAGGAGCGCCCGAACCAGCTCCTGACAGGAGAGGAAAGGAGGCCGCTTAATCCATGGCTAAAGCGCCCGCTCCGATCCAGACTCGAAGCTTCAAGCGTGGAGAAACAATTCTCACGGCGACGACCCGACCGACGCATGTGTTTCTCGTTCAATCGGGATTGATCTCAATCTGCATTCTCAAAGATGGCTGCACGCCCTTATACTTCATCGGCGCTGGCCAGTGCTTACGCGAAGACGCTCTCATCGGCGGAGCCCCCACGGGCGTGAGCGCCATAGCGGTCAAAGACACCGAGGTTCTTGAAATCCCGCTCGAGACAGCTCGCTCGCAAATCGATGGGTCGGGTCTCACCGTCTACCCGATCATCAAAGGTCTGCTCGAACGCCTCAAGATCAGCTTGTCCGAACTGCGCGGGATCAAAGTCGCACGACACGCCCGCCCCTGTCCGTCGGATGTCATTGCCAAACTTTTCGGTGTCATCTTTCATACCGCTCAGTACGTCGGAAAAAAAGAAGGCGACGTCGTTCTCGTTGAATGGGACGCATTTCGAGCCTACGCGACCGAAGTTTTTCTCGAAGATCCTATTCGCCTCGAAGAAGGCATTCATGTGTTGACCAATCTCGGTTACGCCGTCCCGGTCCGTGAATCCGAATACGACACCGATTGGAAAGCCATCCGGTTCACGAACATGATCCAAGTCGAGAAGTTTTTTGACTTTTACCAGAACTACCAATTCAAGACCGGTCACGCCGGAATGCTCAAAACGGACGATAAAACAACAGAAGTCACGGAGCACCTCGTTCGCATCGCCGACACGTATCGAACCGACCGCACAGGAATGGTCACGCTGCCGTACAAAGCCACAGTCGACGCGATGAAAGAGGTTTTCGGCAAGACCTTTGATGGAGAGCAGATTATCCGCCTCGAACAGAAGGGGCTCATGATGAAACGTGTTTCGACATCGGATGGTGGCCGACTCTCGTTCATCAAGTCAGAGTTTGAACAAATGCTTCTCAACTGGCAGGTCCTCAAAGAGGTCGAACGTTGGAACACCAACGGGCTTGTCGAACTCGAACCAGCGCGACCGGAAACCCTTGATGCCGCGCCCGTTCAGACTGCTGCCGAAGAAAAGCGAGAGGGTAGCGCGATCGATGCCTGGAGCCCGATGGTCTTGTCTGGGAAGCCGATCAAGATCCGCACGCATCCCGCCCAACCCCACGAGACTCTCTGCCCAAACTGCATGAGTACGCTTCGAAAAGAGCAGACCTACTGCCCCGTTTGCGACACAGATCTGAAGAAAAAGAACGCCGCCTAGAGCGCCCCCCTTTGACACTCACCTTTTACGATGTTAGCTAACTGCGCGAGACGGGGATGAACAATGAGACATGGTTTGATTCTTTCGGTTTTGGCTCTGGGATTACTGGGCTGCCCTACGCGACCTTCAACAATTCTCGAGATTAAGAACGCATTCGAAGAAGGCCTCGGCAAGCCCTTTGTCGTTCGCGCGAGCTCGACGGATCCATGCACCTACAAACAGTTTCGCGAGATCCACGACGCGATGGATGACACGGTCGTCGATAGCGAAATCTTAAAAGCTAGCTTCGCCGACCTCCTTCAAGACTTCGCAACGATCGTGATCGAAAGTCCGGCGCGCGAAACCCAGACCGGTGATCGTGTCCGCGTTCGGCATTACAATGCCAACAGCGATTACTTTGATCGTATGAGCCAGACGGTGACGTCGACTGGTACGCCAATGTTCTCATTGGACGCCGAGACGGCGACACTCACGATCCGTGCGTATCAGATCGAAACAACCGGCTCGGTCGTGGAGCACGTGTTTCCGTCTGAAATGACACCCTCTGAGAAGGATCACCACTTTTATAGCTTGCAGGCCTTCTCCGTCGAAAAACTAAGAGACAGCCTGGCTCACTTACAAACGCTGAGTCGCACCTATACAGTCGACACCGAAACGAATTGTAAGACACTGGACGCACGAGAGTATCTACGCGCGTTAGCGGAATTTTTGGAACGTTAAGCCTAGGCGCCTTTTTCTTCAGTCAGATCGTCGTCGGGACTGGAGCTACCGCCTCCGTCACCTGACTTGATGACCTCGAGATAGGCCTTGAGGATCTTGTCTTCTATCATCGTACGCGTTGATTGATTGAGCGGATGCGCTACGTCTTTATAAGTGCCGTCTTTGCGTTTCTTACTCGGCATGGCGACAAAGAGCCCAGTGTTTCCGTTGATGATTTTGAGATCGCGAACGACGAAACAATCATCGAGCACAATCGTGACGTAAGCCTTGAGCTTTTCTTCATCGACGGGGAAAATCTTTATTTCGGTCAGTTCCATGGAGCGTCTCCTTACGTCCACGCGTCAACAACATCTTCAATTTTTATTGTAGATTAACTTTTAGCCGAGGGCAAACACGAGACCGTCGCTCTGCTTCCTAACCTGAATCAACGATCCCGGTTGGAACTGACCTTCCAAAATTTTGACGGCAAGCGGGTTCTGTACTTCACGTTGAAACACACGCTTCATCGGACGTGCTCCGAAATCCCGATCGTAACCCTGTTCCACAATCCACTCGAGAGCTTTGGGCTCAAATCGAAGCTCAAGTCCGCGACTCTTGAGTTGGTCGTTCAATTTTTTGACGTAAAGCGATCCGATCTTCTCAAGGTCCTGGGTCTCGAGGTGCGAGAAGATCACGATCTCGTCGATTCGATTGAGAAACTCCGGCCTGAAGTGCTGTCGGACCAGCTCCATAACGCCCGAATCACGCTTTTTCAGATCCTTCTCTTCGAGGATCAGATGACTCCCGATATTCGACGTCATAATGATGATCGTATTGGAAAAGTTCACCGTGCGCCCCTGACCGTCGGTTGCACGACCATCATCCAAGATCTGCAAGAAAACGTGAAAGACGTCCGGGTGTGCTTTTTCTACTTCGTCGAGGAGAATCACCGAGTAAGGACGCCGGCGAACTGCTTCGGTGAGTGCACCGCCTTCTTCGTAACCCACATAACCCGGGGGAGATCCGATAAGACGCGCGACAGAGTGCTTCTCCATGTACTCGCTCATGTCGATCCGAATCATGGCCTTTTCGTCGTCAAACAAAAACTCAGCAAGCGCTTTTGCCGTCTCCGTCTTTCCTACACCGGTAGGACCAAGAAACAAAAAAGACCCCTGCGGTCGGCTTCGCTCGCCGAGACCGATTCGCGAACGCCGGACAGCATCGGACAACACCTGAAGAGCGCGCGACTGCCCAATCACCCGTTCGGCAAGTCGCTGCTCCATCGTCACCAACTTTTTTTGTTCGCTCTCGAGCATTTTGGAAACAGGAATCCCTGTCCACTTTGAGATGACTTCGGCGATATCTTCTTCGGTCACCTCTTGGCGCAAGAGTTTTCCTTCGATCTTGATCTCGTCGAGTTGCTTTTGAAGCGTTAAGAGTTCACCGTAACGCAGTTTTGCTGCACGCTCGAGATCACCACGACGTTCGGCTGCTTGCGACTCGTTACGAACACTCTCAATCTTCTCTTTCAGAGACTGCACACGATGAACGCTCTGTCGCTCACGCTCCCATTGAGCGGTGAGCGCGCGAACGCGGTCCTGTAACGTCGCCAGCTCCGTTTCCAACTCTTTAAGACGCTCGACCGATGCGCGATCCTTTTCTTTCTTCAGGGCCTCACGTTCGACCTGAAGGCGAAGAACTGTGCGTGAAAGCTGGTCGACCTCCTCAGGCCGTGATCCCAGTTCAACACGTAGTTTACTGGCGGCTTCGTCGACAAGGTCGATGGCCTTGTCGGGCAAGAACCGATCGGTAAGATAGCGATTCGAAAGAACGGCCGCAGAAACCAGTGCGGCATCCCGGATGCTCACACCGTGGTGGAGCTCGTACTTCTCTTTTAGGCCGCGTAGAATACTAACCGTATCTTCAACCGTGGGTTCACGCACGATCACAGGCTGGAAACGACGCTCAAGTGCCGCATCCTTCTCAATATGTTTTTTGTACTCGTTCAATGTCGTTGCACCGACACATCGCAACTCGCCACGCGCAAGCGCGGGTTTTAACATATTCGATGCATCCATAGCGCCTTCGGCCGCACCGGCTCCGACCAAGGTGTGCAGTTCGTCGATAAAGAGAATAACGTTCCCTTCGGCACGCTCAATCTCTTTTAGAACCGACTTCAGTCGGTCTTCGAACTCGCCACGAAATTTCGCGCCAGCAATCATCGCACCGAGATCCAGCGACAGAAGGCGTTTGTCCTTCAAAGACTCAGGCACATCGCCAAGCGCGATCCGCTGTGCGAGTCCCTCGACGATAGCCGTCTTTCCAACACCTGGCTCGCCAACAAGAACAGGGTTGTTCTTCGTACGACGCGAGAGCACTTGAATTGAACGTCGAATTTCATCGTCGCGACCAATGACCGGATCGAGCTTCTGATCACGCGCAAGCTTCGTGAGATCGCGTGTGTACTTCTCGAGTGCTTTCATCCGCACGTCTCCCTGAGAGTCGTCAACTCGGGACCCGCCGCGCGCCTTCTTCGCGGCTTCAAGAAACTTAGCTTTTGTGAGCCCACTTTCCGTCAGACTCTTTTGAGCCGTCGAAGCACTCAGCTGGCCACTGAAAAGCGCCAAAACAAAATGATCTGGAGAAACATAGTCGTCCTGTAGGCCTTTGGCTTCGCCCTCAGCAAGCGCCATCAATCGAGTGAGAAGCGCTGACCCGTACAAAGCACCGCCACCACCCGACACACGCGGTAGCGCGTCAAGTGTGCGATCCATTTGCGCGTGAATCGCCTTTAAGTTCGCACCCGCCAGTTCGAGCGTACTCGCGCCGACCGATTCAGCATGATCGGCATCGGTGATGGCATAGAGCAGGTGTTCTGGAGTGATCTCCTGATGCTCCCGCCGCATCGCCTCGGACTGGGCAGCTTGTAAAAGTTCATTCGCACTATCGGTCAGTTTTTTTGAAGCCATCTCATCTGAGATGATGGGCACCGCTTCCTAACTGTCAACCGCGCGTAACCCTAGAGAAATCTGTGTCTATTTCAGGTCAAGAACGACAACACTGAAAACCGACTGACCATCCGGCGATGGCCGTCGAATCCGTAAGAGATAGCTCTTCTTTTCTTTGACCGTGCCGTAAAAGTCTTCTGTCGTTTTGACCGGCTTCTGGCCGATTTCCATAATCACATCACCACGAAAAATCCCTGCCCGTGCCGCTGGGCTGTCAAATTCAAGATCCGTGACCAGAACACCTTTTGCATTCTCTTGAAAACCAAACTGTCGTGCGAGTCGTGGCGTAAGCGTTTCGAGACTCATACCCGTACGGATCGGCTCGGGTTTAGATGGCTTCTTCGGCTTGGATGATTCTTCGGGATCTTTTTCACCACCGGCTGGTCGCTGAGCGACGGTGACCTTAATACTCTTCTTGTCGTTCTTGCGAAGAATATCGAGTTTAACCGCCTCACCCACTTTCACGTCGGTGATCGCTCGAATCAAATCACCGGGCGATCGAACAGATTTTCCGTTGACCTCCGTGATGATGTCGTAGGGTTCAACACCAGCTTTTGCTGCCGGCTCACCAGCCACCACATGCGCCACAAAGGGAGCCACAAGGTCCTTCGATACGCCGAGCTGCTCTGCGATCTCCGGAGTCATGGGGTTCACCATCACACCGATATAACCGCGTGCGACGGAACCTTTTTCACGAAGCTGCGATAGAACTTTTTTTACGGAGTTAATAGGAATGGCAAATCCAATTCCCTGCCCTCGAGCATCGATGGCATTATTGATACCGACGACCTCGCCTTTGAGGTTCACCATCGGTCCACCCGAGTTTCCCGGGTTGATAGGTGCATCTGTTTGGAGATAACGAGCAATTGGAAACTGCGGAGCATTTCGCTCTTTTGCGGAGACGATCCCGTGACTCACAGTATGCCCATGCCCGATAGGATTGCCGACCGCAATCACGTACTCACCCACCTCGAGTTTGTCGGAATCACCCAGCACTGCGGCGGTCAACGATCGCTTGGTTTTGACTTCGACAAGCGCGATGTCGAGCTCCGGATCACGACCCGTCACTTTTCCATCGACCGGGATCTCATCTTCGTTCTCGGTAAAGTAGATCTTAATTTCGTCAGCGCCTTCGACGACGTGATTGTTCGTCATGACAAGACCGGACGCATCGATCACAAATCCGGAACCCAACGACATCGCCCGTTGCTGCGGCACAGGAGCAGGACCTCGGTCCTCTTCTCCATCGCCGTCATCACCACCCGGCCCACCGCGCTTACCCGGACCTTCAAAAAAATGTTCAAAAAACTTCCTGAAAAGATCGTCCTGGCCGCCAGGAGGTCCACGTTTAATTTTTGTCGTCGTCGAAATATTTACGACCGAAGGGACGACTTTCCGCGCTGGTTCGACAAAAATATTCTGAACGTTCAGACCACCAGCTGATCCAGCCCCATCGCTCGAACCGGCAACCACACTGCCACCGATGACCGTACTAGGCTCTGGGATAGGAAGCTGGTCATGCGTCAAGACATGCGCAGCAATACCAACGAGAATCGAACCCGAAACGAGAGTAACGATCGTGAGTGTTCGCCGTTCAAGCCTTGCCACTTTTTTGAACCTCAACAAAACGCATTCGTGTTTCAAATAAAAGTTGTTGGATGAGCGTGTCTTCAGCAGGAGTTCGATTGCCGCGTGTCTTCTCTTCGATCAACTCAAGAAGATCGATGTTCTGACGAGCCATCTCAAGGTCGACCGCCGGAGCACGCCCCGACGGATCGGGCACCAGCCCCAGACCGATCAGCACCGCTGATGAGATCGACAAAAGAAATGTTGTGAGATCAAGCCTTCGCGAGGCCGTGCTTAGAGTTTCCATCAAATGAAGTAACTAACATCGGATCTAAAACTAGTTCAAGTGGCTCGAGCTCAGGAAAGCGTCGTTTCTCGGAAAAATCAAGAATCTTTCGCGAAGCGGCAGCAACCACAGCAGCAGAAACGGTATCGTGCCCCGTGAGCGACCGTGCCGGCAAGGAAAGAAGTCGATACCACCACGCATTCATAAGAAACGGGATAAACCCTGCGACGGTACGCCAACTATCAGCCCCACGAAATTCAGGACTCGATACCTGGCGAGCCAATAACCCACGCCATGCATTAGGAGTAAAATCGAGAACAAAGGATCGTAGAACAGCGGAAACGGACCGAAGAATCGTGCCTCGTTTGTGAAGCTCTTCACTCCCCAAACGTGCGAGCACTTCGATTTCGCGTTCGGTGAGCGGCGCGAGCAAGCCTTGACTGAGCAGAATGCGACCGCGCTGTCCGAACGAACGAACCGCAAACGCAACGGGTGTCGGCTCCGGAAAAGTCCAGAAAACCGTACCACTGCGTTCGAAGAGCTTTGCGTTCAATCGCCAAGCTAACCACGACTCCGCAAAGAAAAGTGCGAACACCCACGGAGCCGTGAGAACCGCAAAGACGAGCGCCAAAACAGCGACAGCAAGAGCCTGCACGAGGATTAGACTAACATAAAATGAACGCGACCGCGTTCAGGTCTTACTAGGGTCGTTGCCGTAACCTTCTTCTCGGCGCACACCCGCGAGACGCATGCGCAGCTCGTCAGGTTGATTCGAAGCTTTGAGTGCTTCGTCGACAGAGACGGTGCTCTGCGCAGTTAGGCGTTCTAGGTCTTGATTGAAGGTTTGCATCTTATAGTAAGCGTTGGAGTTCGCCATCGCTTCATAGATATGCGGAACTTCGTTGCGACGGATGTAGTTCTCGATAGCGGGCGATTTGATCATCACTTCTGTCGCTGGAACCCGCCCCGTACCGTCTGTTTTGACAAGCAACCGCTGCGACACGATCCCCACCAAACACGACGCGAGCTGAACACGAACCTGATTTTGCATTTCACCCGGAAAGATGTCGAGAATGCGCTCGAGGGACGAGATCGCATCGTTCGTATGGAGCGTCGCGATCACAAGATGACCCGTCTCTGCAGCGGTCAGAGCGGTCTGAACCACGCTCTGTTCGCGCATCTCACCGATAACAATGACGTCCGGATCCTGCCGCAAACCAGAATACAAAGCCTCGGAGAAGTCGCGAATATCAGAACCAAGCTCGCGCTGTGTGATCGACGCTTTCTGATCGCGATAGATGAACTCAATCGGATCTTCGAGTGTGAGCACATGAACATAACGATTCTCGTTCATGTGTTGGACCATCGCCGCTAATGTCGTCGACTTGCCACTTCCTGTCGCGCCTGTGACCAAGACAAGACCGCGAGGCTTGTAACAAAGATCCTTAAGAACCGGCGGAAGGCCCAACTCGTCGATACTCGGAACATTGAGAGGAATCAGCCGAATAACGGCGCTCACGCTACCACGTTGAAAAAAGACGTTGCAACGGAAGCGACCGATCTCTGAAAACCCAAACGAACAGTCCACACTGCGCTTTTCGAAAAGTTCAGCCCGCTGTTTTTCATTCAGAACTGAAAACAAAACGGATTCGATCGAAGGCTTGTCGAGCTGAGGCATCTTTGCAGGAATCAGTCGCCCATTGATTCGATAGAGCGGGGGACGTCCGATCTTGAGATGTAGGTCGGACGCGCTGTACTTAAGCAGTGCTTTGACGAGGTACCGCATATCGATATGCGTACCTTCCTTTGGAGGTGGCGGTTGCGCTGGAGATTCGGGCGCTCCACCTTTGACGACTGCAAATCGCGGGTCTGGTTTTCGACTTGGCAAACCCATATCGAATCTTAGGCCACGTCTTTCTTCTCGCGCATGTCCTTTGATTCTGGGTTTACACCCCAGGCGATCATCAATCGAACTTCCACCGCGCGCGCGATCACATCACAGAGGCTGGAAAGTAACTCGACGTCGGAGTCCGAATAGTTTCCCTCTCCAATTCGATTGAGCAATTCGACGACCGCAAAAACTTGTCCACGCACAACGATAGGGAGCGCCACAAGATTGCGCACTTGAAACCCAACTGCGTCGGCGATGGCTGTTAGATGTCTTTCATTCTCCGCTGCGTTCGATACAACAAGCGGCTGGCGCGATTCGGCAACATGACCCACGATACCTTTTCCCATGGGGATCACGAAGCGAACAACCCGATCGGAACTGTGCCCGACGGCAGCACGGAAAAAAATGGTTCGGTCCTTGTGGTTGATTTCCAGAATCGAACCGGCTTCGCTCTTGACCGTTTTCATGAGCATCAGAAGAATTTCGCGCATGAAATCTTGAAACTTCAAATCCGACGTCATCAAACGAAACAAAGCTTCGTAAGCGATGACTTTGGACGCGAGCGCCGGAACATCATCCGAAAACAGCGTCGAAACACCGGCTTCCGGTGATTCCACTGTCTCAGGCCGCTCCAAGATCGGCATCGTATCAGTATCTATGGGTTCCGAATCGTCTGACATAGGACTCCTAAGGTCGTATCGGCCGTCCCGCCAGAAATATTAAGAAGAAACACGCTCCCTAGAGAGGGGCTGTGTCGCCGTCACCCTGGGTGAAACTACGGGATCGAGAGCTCGTCCGTGTACTCGACGAGCTGCTTGATATTCTTACACTCGCGAATAAACCAGTTCCCGTCTCTGAGCGTCATCTGGCAGGCCTTCTTATTGGTCACCTTGGTTCTGACGCCACCGGACTCCTCATCAAAGGAAAGGTCATACGTGAGGTGGGCTTCTGTCGGTGAGACGGCCTTAAGATCGGAAAAACTGAGCTTCGAAAACTGCTTCTTCGATTTCAAAAACGCGTCTTCGAACTGCCCCGGACTCCAGCTCGCAAGCCTGGCCTTAGCATCGCCGGTCAGAAAATCTTCAAGTTCGCGACGCTCGGAAACACTCTTTATCGAAAAGCTCTTTTCAATATAACGCTTCAGTGTCTCGCGAGGATCGTTCGTGAACCCTTTGTTACCCGAAGGCGAACACGCCGCAAGAACACTCATCACTAAACAACACTTACGCCACATAACCTCTCCCCCGAGCGCGCTCGATCAAATCACCCAAACGTTTTTCCTGTTCAAAATTTTCAAAGACGAACTCGAATCCAACACCTGAGTCATCGCGTAACAGACGAATCGGCCGGCCTGAGCACGAAACGCTCTCACCACCGAGCGCGACCGCAATCGGCACCCGATCACGTGCACGCAAGGTCTTAACCCAGTTACGAAAATCTCCGTCACGCCCGTTCTGATCGGAGAATACAAAAAGACCGTCGGAGTCGAGACGACTCAAACGACAGTCAAATCCTTTAATCGACGCACTCAACTCCGGCAGCGGATCTGGAACACGAGCGTACCAGGGGCAGTGCGGATCAAAACTCGCGCGATCCCACTGGTCGCGAAGGCGACGCGTGACAATGGCAGCGATCCCAGTGAGCGGTAGCGCAGAAAGCGAAAGCCAAAAACGATGTGCTCCGACACCAACTGCTAATGTGAACAAAATCCAAATCAATGCTGATACTTCGAATGCACGACGCGCGAAAAGTGATCCATTCAGTATGAAAAGTGAAAAAATCACGATCACGAGAAGCGACACGCCCAACCAAGGCAGGAGATTTCGTTCGGGCTGTGTCCAGAGCCACTCCGGGCGATAGAGCACCGCCTGTCCTGTCACAATGAACGGAAAAAGAAAGGCCCCGAGAAGACTGCGCTTGATGCCTTTTGGAGCCGAAAGAACCTTCACTTTAACAAACTCTCATGCCATCTTTATGAATGTCAATTTATCGGAGCTACCCAGAATAGCAATGTCACACTCCTTATCCAACACATCGAAGTCCGTTCGCATCTTGGGCCTCATGACCGGTACCTCGTGCGATGGGGTCGAAGGCGCGTGTCTCGAGTTTTCCGGAAACGACGCTCATTTGATCTGGACCGAAACAGCCGCCATGCCCGAGAACTTGAGAAAGCAGGCGCTCGCTCTGCAACGTGCGCCGGAACGCTCGCGTTACACCGATGGGCGCCTTTTCCATCGCGACTTTGGTGAGTTTGTCGGGAAGAAGGTCGCACAGTGGCTTAAGAAGTCTGAGCACGATGCGGACGTCATCGCGTTCCACGGTCAGACGATTGATCATCAACCGGATCGCAAAGGTGGTGGTTGGACCGTGCAGTTGGGTGATCCGACACGTGTAGCGGCTCACACTTCACGTACCGTCATTGCTCAGTTCCGTGATGGAGATCTGGCACGCGGAGGGCAAGGGGCTCCGCTGGCCCCACGTTTTCACGGATGGATGATTCGAAATGCTCAGCTTGAAAGACGGGGTGCGATCGTTCTCAATATTGGCGGTGTTTCGAATGCGACGATCCTCAACCCAAACGGCGACGTTGTCAGCGCGTGGGATCTTGGTCCAGGAAACACGCTGATCGACGAAGCCACGGTACTCGTCACGCGCGGTAAGCGACGCTTTGACCGTGGTGGCGAACTCGCAAAAAAAGGAGCCCCCGACAGCGCGGCGGCAAAGCGCTTTTTAAAGCATCCGTACTTTCGTCTTGGAATTCCGAAATCTTGTCATAAAGGCATCTTCACACTGGCCGGACTCCGCAAGGGAAGTCGCGCAAAGGGCGGCGATCTTGTCGCGACAGCGGCTGAAGCGTCTGCATTGGCGATCGTTCAGGAACTTCGTCGCGCACAAGAGCGCGACGTCTTTGTTTGCGGCGGTGGTGCGCAGAATCCCTTCTTGATGGCCCGCTTAGCGGCGCTTGGCAGCGAATTTCGCTTTCACACCACGGCAGCTCTCGGTTGGGACCCGCAGTACGTCGAAGCCTCAGCGTTTGCCTACTTTGGACTCCTCGTCCTGCGGGGCGAATCGATTACGACAGGCTGGACAGGGTCCTTAGGATTTTCATCTCCGGGATCCATTGTCGTCGGCGAGAACTGGAGCGCGCTTCAGAAACGAATCACCGGATCGTAGTAAACGTGGCAAACGCGGCTTTCGGAAACCGCGAGCTTGTCCCATCGTTTTCCACCAAAGTATCGCAGCTCCGATTTTGCAAATGCCTTTGGATCGCACTGCGCACCACGGAGCACCCACCGACCACGCATGATCTTTCGATTTGATTTTTTTAATCTTCGAATCCAGCTCAACGGAAGCGTTCTCTTTTCGAGTCGCTCAAGGAGCTCACGATGCGCTCGCGCCCAAAGCTCAGGCGTTCCAAGGTCCATCCAAAATCCACCGTCTGGCAAAACAAAGGCTCGCTGAGCACGAAGCGCTGGCTTCAAAATCAGATCCTTATAGTCAGCGACGGTGCCGAGTTTCACACGCGCCACTGATGCCGGCTCGTAGACACCGGTACCCAGATAAAAAGGACGCTGTTCGCGTCGGGTGACCATCCGTTTGAGCCGACGTGTCCGGCGATCGAACTCCGCTTCGGCATAACGCTGCCCTTGAAAGCCGCGTGGATGGACCGACATCGTCATCCAGGCATGGGATCGTGCCGCGTTCCTTTTGTGCTCGTTGATTAACTTGCGAAGATCAACTGTTGAAAGCACATCCGCATTAACGACTAAAAAAGGATGTCCCCGAAAAAACTCGTATCCTTTTCGTATGCCACCGGCGCTTCCTAAAAGCTCCTTACGTTCATCACTCACATGCACTTTGAGCCCGCGCGTGTCGAGTTTCTTGATTAGCTTCAGAACACGAGCGCCATGGTGATGCACATTGATCACGATTTCGCGAATTCCGGAGTCACGCAGATGATCGATCGAAAACTGAATCGCAGGTATTCCGCAGACAGGAACAAATGCCTTCGGAACCGCTTTGCTGATCGGATACAATCGCGTCCCTAAGCCGGCCGCCATAACGAGCGCGCGCGTGACATACGGAGTCCGCGACTTCCTCTTAGTAGTACGCAAGAATCACCTCACGGAGACGCCGGTGCTCCGGTGTGTTCATGAGAGCGTTGCGCATATTCTCGAATGCGGTACCGAGATAACGTAGATAAATCGGATTTCCTCGCGTCTGATAAAACGACGCAAAACTGCCCATCGCTTTAAAACTCCGCTGAATCGTCATCCAGTCAAACACACGATCAAACTGTGCCGCTGAAAACCGTTTACCCAAAGCGCGGCCCATTCGGTCGCGATAGAGGGTCTTGAGTTTCTCGACGACGCCGTCCTCAAGTCGGTAGTAACAATCCTTGAGCAACGACGCGAGATCGTACTGGGCCGGCCCCATTCGAGCGTCCTGAAAATCGATCACACTGAGCGCATCTGTCGCTGAGTCCACCATCAGATTGCGACTATGAAAATCCCGATGAGTAAACACGCGCGGCTCGCGGGCTAAACGTTGACAGAGTGTGCGAAAGCCGTCCCGCATGACTCTAAGATCTCGCGGACTCATCTTTCTTTTTAAATATCCCCGAAAGAGATGCTCAATTGTAAAATCCACTTCCCACATCAGCTTTGGTGTATCGAATGCAAGTTCGAAAGCCTCAAGATCGCCTGCGTTCCGGTTTGGAAGGCAGCGACTCTGTAACTCGACAAGTAGTTCGACCGCGGATCGATACAGGCGCAATTGCTCAGCATGATCTTTGATACGCGCAAGACGATGCAGCAAGGTCTCATCGCCCAAGTCTTCCAGAAAAAGAACGCCTTCCTTCGGTGAAACTCCAAAGATCTTAGGAACGGCGATCCCGTTTCTTTCGAGAAGCGATTGAACCGACAGAAAGGGAAGATCGCGCGATCCACGATCAAAACGATCCTGCCGAACAACAATCCAAGATCCCGACTGATCGGTCATTCTAAAATAGAGTCGCGTGCTCGCATCGCCAGGAAGTCTACGGAGAGTCTTGATACCGATTCTGCGCCCCGCGGGCTTTACGCGCACTTTATCGAAATCAAGAAAGTCGGATACGAAGGCCTGATTGCGTCCTATTTCCATGATCATAGTCCCTGAAGTCGTGGTTTGAGTTTCGTGTATTCCTCAGTCTGAATAATCGGATTACGAAGCGGAGCGAGTTCCGAAATTCGCGTGTACGTTTCTTCTTTGAGACGATCGATGGTATCGATGGGCAATGGAGCGTACTGCGGAAACCGCTGATAAACACTCCAGAGCGACACAAGCCCTCGCGGATCGTAGCCGCCACGATAGAGAATCCCGACTGCGCTTGTGAGCGCAGCGCTCAGCTCTTCCTCAGAGTATTGAAACACCTCCTCCGGAATGCGATCGCTGAAGATCTTTCGAGCAACATGTCGATTGATCAAGTGACCCAACTCAAAAGCGATGGCGGCTGCGGCCTCGTTTTCAAAACCCAGGTACTTCAAAAGATTGGCGCTAAAATATACCTTCACCCCAGGAAGACTGTAGTTCCTCCACGCGGCCCGACGATTATCGATCAAAAGAACACCAACCCCCACGCCTTCAAATGCTTTGGTCTGAGACATGAGCTTGAGCGCCACACGACGCAAGTAGGTGGCCAAAATCGGGTCATTACGTAGAGCGAACGTCGGTTCAAATTTTTGTGAGAGCACAATGCTCAGGTTTGCGTCTTGCGCCATCTGTTCGGCGAGGGAGGTGCGTTCTTTCTTGGGTCCCGAAGAGCAACCAAAAAAGCCGACGACCCCGATCCAGCCGATCACGATCGCTGCTGCAATAGGAAAGATGCGCGTTCTCATCGTGCAGCTTCATCATAACGGAAACGGAGAAGGAGCGCGTGAGGAATGCTGTTGCTTATTGTTCTGCTGGAGTACGAGCGGCGCCGTCGGACATATCCATATCCATCGGTTCCGTTTCCGGAGCCGTTTGGGCCGCGCGCGTCGCACCTGCGCCAGCTGCTGGAGCTGGAGCCGAAGCGGGGGCGCTTGTCGTCGGATCGACGACTCGTTCTTGCACCGGCTGCTGTTCAGCTAACGGTTTAGCCGATTGATGACCCTGCTTCTCAGACTCGTCATTGGCATCCATCGAGTAATACAGGTAGAAGCCCGCATAGATCTTGTTCGGATCTTTGATCAGCTGGCGGTTGTTCTCATAGAGTTTCCGCCACTTCTTTGGCGTACCGTATACGTCGTCGGAGATTGTTCCGAGCGTGTCGCCTGTCTTGATCATGTAAGCCGTGCCGTTTTTATCGATCGATACCGGCGATGAAGGTTGCTCGATCTTGAGAACTGTTCCCGCTGACAGCTGGTTAAAGTCACTGATTCTGTCGCGATTGCCTTCGTAAATTTTTCGCCACGCGTAAACACTACCGTACGTTTCGAACGCGATCTTCATGAGCGTATCGCCGCGTTGAACCGTGTAGTCAGACGTCGCCCCGCCACCAAAGCTTCCGCTATCCGTGGAGGCCGATGGGACCGGCGCAGCTGCAAATCCGGAACTGCTATCGGTCGATGGTGATTCTTCAGGAATGGGTGATTCATCGATTGTCGATGCTGGAGGTGCGTTGTCGGCAAGACCCTGGGCAGGGTCTTCGAGCCGCACATCATCAAGATTTTCGGAGTCGAGCTCTGCGAGATCTTCTTCTGGAATGCTGTCCGTGTCGGCTCCCGCTTCGAGATCAGCGTCCGAAAACTCGTCGCCGCCGTCGCCATCGGGACGGGTTGGACTACAGCCCGAGCCAAGGCTCATCGCCACGAGGACAAACAAAACAAGTGCCGCGAGATGATGTACTTCCCTAAGCTTCATGGTTGCTCTCTTCTCCTGAGAGCTTATCGGTCGACCGTCAAAAAACCTTAGCCGCCAAATAGTGTCAGGCTACTTTTGGTAGCCATAGCGCGTCGTGAGCAGATAAACAGACAAGAACATCCCCTAAAAGAACAGGTCGCTCTGACTCAGCTTCTCGAAGATCCGCTGGCAGGTTGCCTCGAAGTCGGTGGGATTTTCTACCAGGTCGAGACCATCGCTTTCGATGACGAGTTTGGGTCCGAGTTGGTACCCCTCCATCCAGTCATCATAGTAGCGGTTCAGATTGGAGAGATAATTCTCGGGGATCTCTTTTTCGTAGTCCCGACCCCTCATGAGTATTCTTTCTCGAAGCCTCGGGACCGAGCGCCGGAGATAGATCATGAGATCCGGTGGCTCGAGGTACTGACACATGACGCTGTAGAGATTCAAATAATTGGCATAGTCGCGGGCATCGAGCGCACCCTGCTCGTGCAACCCTCGCGCAAAAATATTGGCATCTTCATAAATGCTTCGATCTTGAATCGCACTCTCGGCCCCACCGGTGATTCGTTGATGGGTCTGAAACCGATGATTCAGAAAAAACACCTGGAGCGAAAACGACCAGCGCGACATGTCCGCATAGAAGTCGCGCAAGTATGGATTGTCGGACACCGACTCAAAATGCGCACGCCAACCGAAGCGTTCAGACAGAAGCTTTGTCAGTGTTGTTTTTCCGGCGCCAATGTTTCCCGCGATGGCGACAAAGATCTTCGAATGTTGAACGGCCTGATTCCTTAGCACTCCCTATGGAGATACGGACCAGAGTTCACTTCGTCAAGACGACGAGTATCGAGCTTTGAGATCGGCGATCATTTTCTCTAACGTCTGCAAAAGACCTTGCAGCGTTTCATTTCCATCCGATCGCTTCCAGCGAAAACCCGACATCGCAAATCCCTTGTCTCCGACCTTATATTCGAACGGCTTTACGGCACGCTTCGTCGGCGTTGCCCGCGCAGCTTCGGTCGCCGTGGCGTCCGCGGCCGCGACGGTCGGCGCAAACTCACCGCGTTCTTCCGCCTCCGCAAATTGCTTGATGAGATCAAGATGGGTTTCGACCGACACATTGAGAAGACGCCGCAACAGCGCACGTTGTTTCATGCCGCGCTGCAGAAGCTCTTTCTTTGTTAAATCAGGAAGTCGCGTGAACCCAATGCACTCAGTGATGCGACTCTTTGGCTTGACGAACGCTTCGGCTATCGCTTCGTGACTGGCGTAAGCTTTCGAATCAAGCAGCGACACGTAACCTTCGCCTTCTTCGATCGGATGCAGGTCTACTCGGTCGAGGTTTTCGCGCAACGCGATTTCGTGAACACCTTTGTCGTCCGAGGTGATCACACGTGCAGGAATACGTTCCAGCCCCGCAAGTTTTGAAGCGCGCACCCGCCGCTCACCAGCAATAACCTTGTAACGATCGCCGTTCTGAACAACGAGAATCGGTTGCAGCACGCCGTGCTCCTTGACCGATTTTGCTAGCCCCAGAACCTCCTGATCATCAAAGTGCGTTCGGACCTGAAGCTCCGAAGCGTCGATTTTATCAAGCGGAATGAAGTTCACGAGAAACGTCGTGAGATTCTTGAAATGCGAGTGTGTCGTTCCCGCTGTTGTCCGCGCGGATGTGTAAAGCTGGCGCAAATAGCCGCTACCCGAGCGCATTTTGATCTTTGATCCCGGTGTTTGGGGTACGTCGTTCTTGTCGTCCATGATTTTCTCCTATTCTGTTTTCTTTTTATGAAAACAAGAGCTCTTCAGTGAGCGCATTGATGTCTGTTGAAGCTGTCCCGCGAGGATTGACAAGCAGAACTGACGTTCTTCGCTTCGTTGCCTCGTTAATATCTGCACTGCGATTGACCACGGCTTGCGTGCACAGGTCTTGAAACTGCGATCTCAGTTCGCCAAGGACCTCTTGACTGATGATTTCGCGGTTGTCGTACATGTTCGGGATGATTTTAAGCGCGAGTTCGTGCTTAAACTCACGTTCCATCTCTTCAATCGTCGAAATCACGAGTGACATTCCGTGAAACGAGAGGGGATTCGTAGCGCAAACCACGTTTACGAGCTCTGCCGCCACCAACATCGAGCTATTGAGAATCGAAGCCGCAGGATTGGTGTCCGCGACGATCAGATCGTAGTCACCAGCAATCGATTGAATCGCTTCTGACAGACGATATTCACGACGGGGTTTGTGATTGAGCGGAATCTCAATATTACAAAGTCCCAGGTTTGCCGGAACAAGATCGAGACCAGGCGCCACGTTCACTATCGCATTGCGAATCGGAAGGTCGTTGATCAGAACATCGTAGACCGTCGGACGTTCATGACCATCAAGAACATCCAGATTGAGTGACAGATGGCCCTGACCATCGAGATCGATTGCGAGGATCTTGTAACCGAGCATCGCCGCTCTCATTACATATTGAGCCGTCATCGTCGACTTACCGGTTCCACCCTTCACGTTGTAGAACATCTGAATTTTGTGCTTAGGCTGACGCACAAAAACGGAGTTCGTGAGGATGTACTGAGCCGCTTCGGACAAACCCGAGCCACTCAGGGGGTTGGTCGCCGCGGCGACCGTGGATTGACCGACTCCTTCCGCGCCTTCGGACCCAGGAACTGCGAGATTTTCGACGGTCGCCGTGGCGACCAAAGTTCCCGAAGATACTGGCGCGCCCGCTCCGACCTCCAACTGTGGAGTTCCAAGCTTGGCGTAGAGTTCGCGCATGCTATGAAAGTAACGTTGAGCACTCTCGAGAGAGACCATCCGCTTCTCGACGTTCCCTACTTTTTTTCGGGTGACCTCGAGAAGGCCGTCGGCCTCGAGCTGGTGAATGATGTCGCGATCGAGCTTAGCGATCTTTGCAAAATCGCTCGTGGTGAACAGGGCTTCTTTAAACTGTGACATCTTTTGTTCCTCTCCTTCCGTAGCATGAAACAAAATTCTGGCACTGACGATAAGACTTCGACTCATTGTACGTTGTTACGTTTTTGACGTGCAACACATTTCGCTTGGTCGCCATGGCGACCGTCACATTTTCTGCGTCGCTGATCCCTGACGTCACTTGGTCGCCGCGGCGACCGTCATGTTTTTAGTTAGAGTTTAAAAATAATGATCGCGTCCGTCAGCGACCTTCGAGTCCCGCGAAAACAGCCTGCGCTCGAACCATGGTCTGCGCGAGATCGTAAGGCTGGAAACCAAGATCCCCCTGAGCAGAGGCCGGCTCAAAAGTTAGCGCGCTCTTGGACTCCGCACCTTTCGCGCCTTCCGGTCCTAAGACCTTTCGAATCTCGTCACGAGCCAACGCCACTGCACCTCGACTCTTCAGAAGTTCGGCGTACTGCAATCGCAACACCGCTGAGTTTGGTTTTTTCACGACTGCGGATCTAAGAAGTGCGACAGCCTGTGTTTGATCGGACGTACTGGTGGAAGCTGCGAGCGCTTCGACGTACCAGAGCGTTGCGGTCTCACTGCCGGGCAATGCTTTGGTCGCCGCGGCGAGGAGCGGAAGTGCCTCGACTGAACCGTGCGCGAGAAACTCTGCTCGTCCGCGCCACAGAGTCACTTCGTTACGAAACGGATGAAACGCGAAAGCTTTCTTAAGATAGGAGATCGCAGCTTCGGACTCTTGCAGGACCACTAACGCCTGCCCCATACGGATCAACACTTCGACGTTACTGGGCTCGAGATCGGCTGCCTTCATGAGACGTGAGCGGGCCTCTTCGGCACGCGAGGTCGTCAGAAGGCTCAAGCCTTCCTGATAAGCATTAAATCCTTCCGATGAAAAAAACACGCGAGCAACACGATCGAGCTTGAGCTGAATCGACTTTTTCTTGTATCCGACTGACTTCGTTTCGAGAAAACGTAGAATCTCGAGTGCGCTCTCACGATCGCGAAGGCCTGCAAATCGCTCCACAAGATCTAAGAGAGCTGTTTCTTCGCGCGCCGATACGCGACGCGAACCGATCTCATGCATCGCTTCGGTTTTAATAGGAAGAAGGTTGCTTGCGGGAGACGTCGGTGACAACTCCGATAGACTCTGCAACCAATTGCTCGCGGCCGTGATTGCGTGCGCGAAATCAGAGGTTGTCGCTAGGCCGATACTGACTGCAATTAATACCGATTGAACTCGTTTCATCCGCCGTTAGACTGAAATCAATAGACGATGAAGCGGTGGGTGGGAACCTTTTTATTATTTGTGTACTTAATCACGGCGCCGAGTGTGCCAGGTAGCGCTATCGATTCTGAACCCGCCATCATCGCCGACACCTTCCCGCTCGTCGTTGCGGCTCGCAGCAAATCAAAGCAGGTTTACATCTTTAAAGATGAGAGCGAACACCGGCCGGCCCTCGGTCGCATCATCCTTACAAGGCGCGGCGGAGAGAACGCCATGGCGTTTCGCGTCATAAAATCTTACAACCACGGTTCGCAGTTTGGTGGAAGCCGAATTCGACGCACATACGCCAACATTAATGAGCTCACGGTCACCGACCCCCTTCGAGCGATCGAAAAAGTTTCCGACTACTACCCACCGCGAACAGCCGAAGAAATTCAGCAGGACAACGACGACCTAAAAGAACTCGAGGTCGACAACCCAGCCCTCATTCCTGACGCCGAGCCCCAGGCAGCTGACCAAGCACTCGACCAAGAACTTAATGACCCCGGCAGCCAGGCGTTACCCGAAGGCGCGCCGCCAGCTTTTGACTCGGATCTCGACGCACCGCCCGAGGCATTTGACGACGAGACCTTTAATGAGGACGCACCACCAGAGTCCGACCAAGATCAACCACCGGCCGAAATTCTTCCGAACCAGCCCGAAGAGATTTCAAACGCGCGAATGGAAACAGCCGGAAAGATCGCAGCGTTTGACCCCGACCTCGACAAAGGAACGTCACCAGCACCCGATGGCTTTGGAGCAAGCGAGTCCGAGACCTATCTCAATCAAATGGTCATCGAGGAGAAACGACCTCTCGACCAAGACGACAGCTGGATGAGTATTCAGGCCGGTATTGTTCGCAACCTGGGTTTTGCGCGCGACGAAGCGGGCGCGATCCAAACCGAGACGTTCGAGCAAAACGGTCAAACTTTTTCGAAACCCGTTACAACGAGCGAATACTTTTCAGGAGCGGGTCTCCGCTATGGTCGGACGTTGAAACGAAACTTCTGGATTACCAAAGGCCCCTATCAAGACTCTCTAACGCTCGACACCGGGTTCTTCGTTTACAAAGTTCTGAACTACGAAACCGACAGCGACGCCTACACCGTCATGCCGATCATTATGAACCTTCGTTATAATGTTCATTTTACAGAGGGTCTGGGCGCGTTTGTTTATGCTGGGTTCGTAAAGAACTTTGTGCAATCGGCTTTTGATGGAAGCGAAGAAGCCGTCTCGAATCTAAGTTCGATCCTACCCTCCATCGGCGTCGGGTCCTTCTTTCGGATTGGACCTCATTGGTACCTCCGCACCGACGTGGGACTCGATATGATCGGTGCGGGCCTTGTGCTAAGGTTCTGATCCATGACTGAAAAGTCCGATGCGGTGCCCTTACTGCTCGCGAGCATGATCCTGCTTTTTCAAAGCGCGTGTGGCGTCAAAGGTCCGCCGCAGCCGCCACTTCCGGACACACCCCAAGCTTCGGACCCTGCCGATCGGGATGAGCTCGATCTCGAAAATCCGCAGCAACAGAAAACTCATAAGCTCTATAAAAAATGAAGCCGTCGCCTCGATCTACGAGTAGGTCTCAGGACTTTTTCTGTGAGGACGTGTCGGTTCAACGTCTGTCTGCGGCAGTTCAGACGCCTTTTTATCTCTACTCGGCAGCGGCGTTTCTGAAACCACTGCGTGAAATGCAGAACGAGCTGAAGGGTCACCCTCATCAGATTTTCTTCGCCGTGAAAGCGAACTCAAACATCGCGATCCTCAACCTTCTCTATCAGGCGGGTGCCGGACTCGACATCGTGTCGGGTGGAGAGCTGTATCGAGCAGGACAGATCTGGGCCTCCGGCGGTCGCATCGTATTTTCCGGCGTGGGAAAATCGGATGCAGAAATTCTTGCGGCTCTCCAGTTCGGTAACACAGGGATTCGATCGTTCCATGTCGAGTCCGAAGCTGAGTTACGAAGTATTGAACGAATTGCCGGCGAACTCCGTAAGCCAGCCCCGGTGCTTCTGCGATTCAACCCCGACGTGAACGCTAAGACCCATCCTTATATAGCGACAGGTCTGAGGTCGGGAAAGTTTGGCCTCAGCCGCTCGAAGATCCTCGCTATCGTTAAATCACTCGCCGACTCGCCGTGGATCAAACTCGAGGGGATCAGTATCCATATTGGAAGTGGAATTGGATCGCTCGGCCCGTTTCGTGAGGCGTTTCTGAAAGCACGCGACCTTCTTGATGAACTCAACATCATTCGAAAGAAACAGGGCGCTGATCCACTCACGGTTGCAGATCTCGGTGGCGGATTGGCAGCCCCCTACGGGGATTGTAAGAGTCCTCCGTCGCTTAAGTCCTATTGTCAGCTTATTAAGAAAGTATTCTTCACTTCGAGAAAAGGGTTTCCGACTTACGAAGTGTTACTCGAGCCCGGGAAGTCCATCGCTGCCGAGGCCGGTATGCTCATCACGAAGGTTTTGTATCGCAAAGAGGGGCACGGAAAAGATTTTCTAATCGTGGATGCCTCAATGAGCGAATTGATTCGACCTGCGCTCTATGGAGGCAATCACGAAATCGTTAGCCTCGAAAAAAAGACAGGAAAGAAAACCAAGACTGATGTCGTCGGTCCTGTCTGCGAGAGCGCAGACTTTCTTGGGAAAGCACGTATGCTTCCGAAATCCATTTGCGCTGGTGATCGCCTGGCTATACTTTCCGCCGGCGCTTACGGCATGTCGATGGCAAGTCGGTACAACAGTCGCCCGCTACCGGCTGAAATCCTCGTCACCGGAAAGTCGTATCGCGTGATTCGTTACCGCGAAAATTACGAGGATTTAGTCGACGCAGAGACTGTTTGACAGTCGCGAGATTACAGTGATAACGCATAACAGCATGAACACAAAGTATTCGGGAGTCTGGACCGCGCTCGCTACACCGTTTGATGCTCAGGGCTCGATTGATTGGTCGGCCTTCGATCGCTTGCTCGAGTTCCAACATCGCGCCGGAATCACAGGTCTCGTTCCGTGCGGAACAACGGGTGAGTCGCCAACACTCTCGGCAGA
Source organism: uncultured Oligoflexia bacterium (assembly GCA_964549505.1). Classification (GTDB taxonomy): domain Bacteria; phylum Bdellovibrionota; class UBA1018; order UBA1018; family CAZJVD01; genus CAZJVD01. The sequence continues at coordinate 515,891 of CAZJVD010000001.1, read as the reverse complement.
AGAACGCATCAAACTCATCGAGCGGACATTGCGGTTCGGTCGGGAGAAAAAACTTCGTGTGATGCCGGGCACAGGCACCAACAACACAGCTGAGACGATTAAAAACACAGGTACCGCTGTCGAACTCGGCGCCACGTGCGCTCTTGTAGTCACACCCTATTATAATAAGCCTCAGCAGCGCGGCCTTATCGAACACTTCCGCGCGGTCGCCGACAACGTTCCCTGCGATATCATTTTGTATAATGTTCCAGGGAGGACGATTGTGAGCGTCCAACCCGAAACCGTTGCTGAACTTGCCAAGCATCCACGCATTGTCGGCATTAAAGACGCGACAGGAGACTTGAACTACGCGACTGAGGTTCGAAACCGTGTTCAATCTGTACGAAAAGACTTTGTATACCTCAGTGGAGACGACCTCACGTGGTGCGCTTACCAGATGCAGGGCGGATCGGGCACGATTTCTGTCGCTTCGAACGCTACACCGCAAGCGCTGCTCGCGATGGAAAAGCTTGTGGCGACCGGAAACATGGAGAAAGCTACGCAGCTCCACGACAAGGTTTTTCCTCTTTGGAACGCGATGTTCTGTGAACCCAACCCTGTTCCGATCAAGTACATGCTTTCGCTCGGAATGGATTTTCCCGCGCGACTCCGTCGACCACTGGTCGAACTTTCTGCTGAAAATCGCCAGAAAATCGATCGGATCGCTGCCGAGGTGAAGTTGCTCGAATACTTCAAGTCCGATTCGAAACTCACTGAGGCACTATGCTGACCTTCGGACTCTCTGGATCGAGCGGCCGCATGGGCCGTCATGTGGAAAGTATCTTAGAGAAAACTCGTGGCGCATCGGTGATCGAACATTTTGATCGCGAGCACGCACGCGCGGATTTTGATCGTCCGAACGTTTGGATTGATTTTTCATCGCCGCAGGGACTTCGAAAACTCATTCAAGGCTTACTGAAAGTCCGGCACGGAGCCCTTCCGAAACTCGTTGTCGGAACAACAGGCATTACAAAAGCAGATCGCGCTCTATTAAAGCGCCTTTCAAAGAGAACAGCTGTATTTGTTGGCGCTAATTTTTCCGTCGGTGTTGCACATCTTCGACAGGCCCTTCGTTTGATTGCGCCTAGCCTGGAAAAACTGGGCTATCAGGTTTCTGTTTTCGAACAACATCATCGTCACAAGAAAGACGCTCCAAGCGGTACGGCTCTCGAGATTCAGCGCGATCTCATCGCCTCCGGAGTCAGAAAACCGCAAATGCATAGCGTTCGTGCCGGCGAATTGCCGGGCGAACACGGCGTTCGGTTTAGCGGTAGTCATGATTTTCTAGAGATCCGACATTTTGCGCTTAATCGCGGTGTTTTTGCACAGGGTGCGGTGGATATCGGATTTTGGATTGCGAAACGCAAACGCGGCTATTTCGAAATGGGAGATTACCTCAAGGAGTTACGCAGATGAGATCCCACCATTGGGCTGACATGATCAATTTGGCGTACGAACTAAGCGGCGATGTTGCCCTGTTAAAAGATCAACATCGCAACGCCGTTCGTGCGGTGATCGATGGTCTCGATCGCGGCGAGATTCGCGTGGCTGATCCGCAACCGGACGGAACATGGACGACGCACGAGTGGGTTAAGAAGGCGATCTTGCTCTACTTTAAGATCGAGAAGAGTTCCGTGATCGAAGCAGGTGACCTGCGATTCTACGACAAGATTCCCGTCAAAAAATGGACGGGACAAGAGGGTGTACGCGCTGTCCCTCACGCGATCGTTCGTCGTGGAGCTTATGTCGAGCCGGGCGCCATTCTGATGCCATCCTACGTCAATATCGGAGCTTACGTAGGGTCGGGAACCATGGTCGACACATGGGCCACGGTTGGATCGTGCGCACAAATTGGAAAAAACGTTCACCTTTCAGGCGGCGTTGGAATCGGTGGCGTACTGGAGCCTCTTCAAGCGAACCCCGTGATCGTCGAAGACGAAGTCTTTGTCGGAAGTCGGTGCATCATTGTCGAAGGTGCTTGGATTCAGTCGGGCGCGGTCCTCGGTGCGGGTGTGACGATCACGGCAAGCACAAAAATTATCGATGTCACGGGAGAGAAGGAACAGATTTATAATGGGGTCGTTCCGAGAAACTCCGTCGTGATTCCCGGAACACGCGCGCGTGACTACCCAGCTGGAACGTTCGGTGTGCCTTGTGCCATGATTATTGGTAAGCGAACCGAAGTCACCGACAAAAAAACCTCACTCAATCAAGCACTTCGCGACTTCCAACTTTGATCACGCTCGTTTATCCTTAAGGGCATGAACATCTACGTTTGCATCAAGCAGGTCCCTGACACGGAGACCAAGATCAAGCTTAAGCCCGACTCAACCTGGATCGACACCACTGGCATCAAGTGGATCATGAGCCCTTACGATGAATTTGCTGTCGAGGAAGCGCTCCAGATCAAGGCAAAAAATGCGGGGAGCACCATCACAGCGGTGTGTGCCGGTCCCGCACGCGTTCAAGAGACGATTCGAACGGCGCTTGCTATGGGTTGCGATCATGGGATCCATATCGATCTTCCTGAGAACGCCGACTGCTTCATGGCCGCAAAAGCCATTGCTGGTGTGCTCGGAAAAGAAGCCAAGGTGGACGTCGTCTATACCGGAAAAGAAGCCATTGATGACGGCGCCGCGCAAACGAGCCAATTGATCGCTTCACTCATGGGAATTCCTTGTGTGACGGTTGCTCTGAAAGCCGATATCGCTGGAACAAAGGTCACCTGCCAGCGCGAAATCGAAGGCGGAGCTTTTGAAATCGTCGAGAGTTCTCTTCCTGCCGTCATAGCCGCGCAAAAAGGCATGAACAAACCTCGTTATGCGAGTTTACCTGAGATCATGAAAGCTAAGAAAAAAGAGATCAAAACGATTCCGATGTCGGACGCAGGAGTTGCTCCGACCGATATGAAAATCAAGGTCGCGAAGCTCGAACTTCCTCCACCTAAGCAGGCTGGAAAGAAGATCGCTGGTGAACCAGCTGCACAAGCGCAGAATCTTGCAAAACTCCTCCGTGAAGAAGCAAAGGTGATCTGACTATGTCTAAAGTTCTCGTTTTCGCCGAACAACGTAACGGCAAACTAAAAAAGGCGTCGTTTGAGCTGCTCAGTTTCTTTTCGCAAGCCGGTGCTGAAGTACACGCTGTGCTTCTCGGTGACGGTGTTCAGGGTTCCGCTGCTGAACTTGGAGCGTGGGGCGCGAAGATCGTTCACGTCTGCGAAAATGCGGCGCTTAAACTTTATTCCGCTGAAGCTTACACGGCCGCGATGCTCGAAGCGATCAAAGCCGTTTCTCCGGACGTCGTCATGGCTTCGCATTCACCGATGGGACGCGATCTGCTCCCGCACGTCGCCGCGCGACTCGGAACCGGCATTGCAACCGACTGCACGTGGGCTCAGCTTTCCGGATCCACGCTACAGGCAAAGCGGCCTGTGTTTGCAGGTAAAGCGATTGCGACAATAGAGTTTGTCGGAACCGGTCCGAAGTTTTTAACGATTCGTCCAAATGCTCTAGGCTCACCCAAGAACGATGCTTCGAAAAAAGCTGATGTCAAAACGTTCACCGCTGCTTTCGACGGCCTCAAAACAAAGACCGTGGACCTCAAGCAAGGATCCACAAGCCGTCCCGACGTGACAGAAGCATCGGTCGTGATCTCGGGTGGCCGCGCGATGGGCAATGCTGAAAACTTTAAAGTGATCGAGGAATGTGCGGATGTGATCGGTGCTGCCGTCGGTGCTTCGCGCGCCGCCGTCGACGCCGGATATCGTCCCCATCGCGATCAAGTCGGACAAACTGGAAAAGTCGTGTCGCCTCAGCTGTACATCGCTTGTGGTATTAGCGGCGCTATTCAGCACTTGGCTGGGATGCGTACGTCGAAAGTCATCACTGCGATCAATACCGATCCAGAGGCCCCGATTTTTCAGCTCGCTGACTATGGAGTCGTTGGCGATCTTTTCAAAGTTATTCCGGCACTCACACAGGAGTTCAAGAAGCTTAAAGACGGCGCTCACTAACGATGGAAGCAGCACTCTTTCTAGTTGTTGCGGCAGGCGCATTCGGGTTTTCCGGCTATAAAGTTTGGCAGCTGCTCAAGCTGATGAAAGCGTCCAAAGGACGCATTTCACGCATAGATCATCTTCCGGCTCGCATCAAAGCGACCATCGCCAACGTTCTCGGCCAACAAGCGGTCTTACGTAAGCGCTGGATCGGCATCCTTCACACCAGTATCTTCTGGGGTTTCATCATCATCACGGTCGGAACCGTCGAACAGTTCATCAGCACACTGTTTTCGGGTTTCAGTTATGAGTTTATTGGCGACATTCCTTACGCGGCACTTGTCTTCATTCAGGACTTCTTCACTGCTTTAGTTTTAATCGCGGCAGTCCTGGCCGCCTATCGTCGTTACATCGTCCGACCCAAGCACCTCGGTCAATCGACGGATGCCGGGATTATCTTGGTGTTTACGTCGGCTCTGATGATCGCAATTTTAGGCATGAATGCGTTCATGATCCTAGGAGTGCATCCTCATTTTGCAGACGCGATGCCTTTCTCAAATGCACTAGCAAGTTTTCTGTCGGACATGGTTCCGAACGAGACTACCGCTCTGACGCTATCCAAAGTTTTTAAGTGGATCCACATGCTGATCGTACTTGGATTTGCGATGTACATTCCGAGTTCGAAACACCTGCACGTGCTCGCGGCCGGACCCAACACTTTTTTTCAGAATCTGGGCCGAGAAAAGGGCATGAAGTCGATCAATTTCGACGATGCCACGGTCACGCAATATGGAGCTGCAAAGGTCACCGATCTCACGTGGAAAGACACGTTGGACTACTACTCCTGCACCGAATGCGGTCGCTGCCAAGAAGTCTGCCCGGCATGGAACACAGAGAAACCTCTCTCACCGAAGAATATTATTCACGACCTGAAACTGAATCTCATGGCGAACAAAGCCAAGATTCTCGCCGGTAAAGCCGACGAAGTTTCGCATGTCATCGATACGAACGTTACCGAAGATGTCATTTGGGCCTGCACCTCCTGTCGTGCTTGTGAAGTCGCCTGTCCTGTCTTTATTGAACAGACGGACAAGATCTATGACATCCGCCGCAACCTCGTGATGATGGAATCGAAGTTTCCGGAAGAAGTACAAACGGTTTTCAAGAACATGGAAACCAACGCGACGCCTTGGGCCTTCAGCGCCGACGATCGCGCAAACTGGGCACAGGGCCTAGCCATCCCGACACTTGCCGAAAGTCCTCAGTTTGATGTCTTGCTCTGGGTTGGTTGTGCCGGGGCTTATGACGAGCGCAACACGAAGGTCGTTAAGTCGTTCGTTAATCTCTTGAAAAAGGCTCAGATTCGCTTCGCGATTCTCGGCAAAGAAGAGAAGTGTACCGGCGACTCCGCACGACGTATTGGAAATGAATACCTGTTTCAGAACCTAGCAAAAGCCAATATCGAAACACTCAATCGTTATAACGTTAAGAAGATTCTCACGACCTGTCCTCATTGTTTCAACACGCTCAAGAATGAGTACAAAGATTTTGGTGGGCACTACGAAGTCATGCACCACGCGACGTACCTTGCTCAATTGATCAAGGAAGGAAAAATCCGTCCGACAAAGAATATTGAAGAAACCGTTGCTTATCACGATAGCTGCTACATCGGCCGTTGGAACGGTATCTATGATGAACCCCGACATGTCCTACAGGCGTTGCCGGCGGCCCGCCTTGAAGAGCTTCCTATGGCGCGCGAGCAGAGCATGTGTTGCGGTGCCGGCGGTGGTCGCATGTGGATGGAAGAAAAGATCGGTAAACGCATCAACATCACTCGCACGGAACAAGCTCTCACAAAAAATCCATCGGTCATCGCTGCGAACTGCCCGTTCTGTATGACCATGCTCAACGACGGCGTCAAAGCGAAGAACATGCAGGACAAAGTTCGCGTTCGTGACCTGGCTGAGCTCATTGACGAAGCCACGCCGTAGTAGTTTCTCCAGCACTCTTAGGTTCCCTTAAGTTTCGGCGCGCTCAGAGTGGCGCCATCCGTGGCTTACCCCAGCCCCGCTTCCGCCTTCCTGGCTTGCGCGGGGAACATTCTGCACGCGCCGAAACTTAAGGGAACCTAAGAGCGCGCGAGACCATGGGTGGTCGAGCCGGGGGAGTGTTTCTCGCGATCAAGACTTAAAGAGTAAATCCAAGAATGCTGGAGACGCCGCGCGAGTTCTTGTGGGAGGGACGAAAATGGGCGCAATACCCGAGTGCGTCGTTTGCGTGTCTAATCTATAAACATTACATATGTAATAATAAGCTCGCTGACACAGATAACGTACGGGCATTCTTAGCGTCAAAGTGCCCCCGCTCCTGACAGACGCTTGGCACATCTCTTGGACACCTCTTTAAACATCTGTCGCAACGGAAGCGACGGTTTAATCGAGGGTTCGATGCAGTTTCAGAGAGGGTTTCGGAAACATTCTATTCTTTTGATCATCTCGCTGGCCGCGGGATGTGGGCCTGTGTCCCCAAGCATGGATAAGCGCGATTTTAATCCGCAACCGCAGGGACCGGAGGGGACAAGCGAATCCAGTTCAAAGTCACAGGAAAGTGGAAGTGGATCTTTAGGAACTTCGTTTCTGACCAGTGATGTAGGGATCTCGACTGAAGACGGCATCGAGAAGAATACTGGGAGATCCGAAGTGACGATTATTCAGGATCAAGACCTCGACGCCGCCATCACAGAATTCAGAAAAGCTGGCCGTGCGGATCTCGCGGTCGATCTTTCGAAACCGCTACCTAAGCGCGTTTGGTTTGTTTTTAAATCGACCGTGGCTCTCGAGGACTTTTCGGAACCTAAAAAGACATTTCATGCTGTTCTTCGTATAGGGGGAGCGAAGCATGGCTGCACGCTTTCACTCGGAACGGAGTGGCCAGAAAATCTTATCTCAAAGCTCAGCGCAATTGTGATTGAGCACAAGTGATAGTAAGAACGTCGCCATGACGTTTTCCAAAGCTGTTCCTTTGGCCATCGCTGCTTCTGTTTTCCTCAGTGCTTGCGCCACGACTTACACCGGCCCATTGCCTAATCTCGAGACTCAAGGCACTGAAGAGCGGAAGGCAGAGATCGAGAGGTTTGAGCTCACCGAACCGAGCTTTTGGACGGCCGGATATTTCTTTTGGCAGAAGCAGAACGCGTATACCGTCGGCTCTTTTAAACCTGTGATCGAGTCCGTATCGTCGAGAGCGTCGGAAACTGTATCAAACGCTCAAACCTATCGAATCATCAGTACCGCTGTTCTCGCACTTGGTGCGGCAGCTTTTCTTGGAAGTTATTTAGCGGAAGACGGAAGTTCGACACGCACCGCACTTCAGCTCGGAGGAACAGGAGCGGCCGTTGCCTCAGCTGCGTTCTCACTCGCCGCGACGTTCTCGATTTCGAGCGCGGCGGCAAAGTACAACGAAGACTTGAAAACACGTCTTCGATAAAAGCCTTACTTTTTCTTACCGGGAGGAAGAAAGTCTTTGTGCTGCGAGATGAAGCGTTTCACCGCCGTGTTGATAAGCTGAGAGACGGTGAGTTCCTTATACGCTGCCATCTTATCCAGATTGTCGGCGGCGTCTTTTTCAATTTCAATGGAAACCGAACGCTTAGGCCCTTGGATGTCATAGTCTTCACGCATGTTTCATTTTCTAAACGAAATGTATTTTCATGACAATCGTAAAATCTCACGAGCCGCGCTAGCGACTCCCCTCGGAAGCGCCATTTCGTCGGGAACTTCGAGCATTTTCCCATGTCCTCGTAGGGCAAGGTCCCGACAGAGCTCCAAGCTGGTGGTGTCTTGACCGATCTTTAGAACCACTAAGCGCGGAAACAGAGGGGCAATCACTCGGGGATCGCGGCCAGCTGTATACTTGCCGTCCGACAGGAGAAGCGCGGGGACACGCCGACCCCGACTTTTACCCATCATCGCACGCACCATCTCCAGCGCCTTTTCGAGACCGGCTTCGAGATGGGTGTATCCCTCGACCTCGAGATCGAGAAAGCGCTCCAGAACACGCTCAATACTAAGTTCTTCATTCCAGTCTTTCAGTACCTGGGCATCATTCTGAAATGTGACAATCGCCAGGCGACTCTGTTCAAACTGAAGGGCGACCACCGAAAGCGCAACGGCGGCCCACGCCAGTTTCTCGCCCGTCATCGAAAGACTTGTGTCCATAACGAGAACGAGGGGCTCGTCTCGGTATTTCCGGACCTCAAAAAACAAGCGTTCGAAACCATGTTCGAAACTCTCTTCGATATCCAGCTCTGCCGCCGACGGAACCGTCGAAAACCTGGTCAACTCTTCTGTCGCGAAATACTCAGGCCGTACCACCGCACCTAAAATCGATCGGGCCTTGCGTAAGACCGCAGAAATAGCGATCTGTTCGAGATCTCGAAGCCGTATGCGTTCGCGATCCGAGCGAGCGCCAGCTCTCTTTTTGAGTTCCGCCCACTGCAAAGCCACTTGCCACTGATCCAGGTCGGAGCCCAACGGGATCTCATCTGCGTCGAGTGGCTGGGCATTTTTTTCGGACATTGCGGCCATCTCCGGCGCGACTGTGGCCTCCTTGCGACGAAACCGTTCGCGTCGAGCGTCTATCGCCGCCAAGGCCTCAGGGCTTATCTCTTTTTTTTTTCGAACCGGTCTGAAGCTTTTCCTTCCAGTACAGCTGAAACGAGCCGATCGATCACATCCCGAACCAATCCGTCTGTTTCGATTCGAGTCGAAAGCGTCAGGTGCGCAGCTTTTCGGAAGGCGGCATCGTAACCGTCGCTGTGAACGTCGGGCCCGCCCTTGGCTTTTGCAAAAACGCTCGCAAGCTCCGCTAACGAAATCGCTGCTCGAACCGATCCGCCGCGACGAACATCGCGGTCGTCACGCGAAGCACGTACAAGTTTCACGGCATCGGACGCCGCTCGCTTGATCTCAGCGCCAGTCGGCTTACCGAGATGCTCCAGCACGATCTCAAGCTCAAGCTTCTCATCGGGGTAGTCCACGACGACAAGATCAAAGCGATCTAATATCGCCTCGCTCAGATGAGACGTAGCGACAAATTCTTTTGGATTCTGTGTGGCGATGACGACGAAGCCAGCACGGGCTTCGATCGTGCCAAGACGCGGTACAAAGAGTTTGCGCTCATCGAGAACGGGAAGAAGGACGTTTTGAACACCCTCAGGAAAACGATTGAGCTCATTGATGAAGAGGACGCCGCCGGACTCCATCGCTTCGATCAAAGGACCCGCGATGAAATTTTCTCGTGCGTACCCGGAAGCGACAACGCGGTGGGGATCAAAGCCCCCAGTGAGTTTCGATTCACTCATCCGGCTATCGCCATCAACGCGAAAACACGGCTTTCCCAGCCGCATGATCACATCGGTCGCAAGGCTCGTCTTTCCAACGCCGACAGGACCCTCGAGCAGAACACTCCGACCTAACTTTAGGCAGGTCGAGATCTGCGAACGCTCAGCCTCACGACCAAGCATTAAAACAACCGCCGGTCATTTACTGCTCCTTGGCCTGATACCAGGTTAGCGTTCAGGCTGTCGGGATCTTGTTGACGTTCGTAGCCAGCGGACCCTTCGGTCCGTCTATCAGCTCGAACTGCACGTTCTGCCCTTCTTCAAGGGTCTTGAAACCGTCGCCCTGAATTGCCGTGTAGTGAACAAAGATATCTCGGCTATCACCGCTGCAGGTGATGAACCCAAAACCTTTGCTGTCATTGAACCACTTTACTACTCCAGATGTCATATCCAACAAACCCCCAAAAAATTATAGTTTGTTATGAAATGAAGGTAAGCAGATCAACCGATCCCGTCAAACGAAAAAAGCGCGCAGAGAAGATCTCTGCGCGCTCGTATTTTGCTCTTGCTCACTCTTGACAAACGCTTGCATTGGCGTTTGTGGGTTTTATTTTATTAAAGTGTCGCTTTAGCTAGTTCGCCTTAATCAGTCTGAAAGATCTGCTCAAGTCCATTGACCAGCGCAGAGTCCTCATAACCAGGTGACGACGGTGCCGTCCACGGATTCATCAGCGGCGTAGAGAACAAACCGCTCGACGATCCCGGCGCACGGTAAGTACCGTTGGTGATACCCGCTGGCGTTGGAGCGTACTGCTTCTTACGATCTTCTGGCGACATCGCGATCAGGTTCTGGTTGGCTTGATCGATTTGTCCATCGCGCATTTGAGCCGCATGTTGGATCTGTTCCATCGTCTCCGTGTACTTGCGCTGGATAAGGCCACAAGCCGTGTTATTTGGCTCGTGATACTTTGTTTTCACCGACGTTGTGTTGATGACACCGCCCCAGTAACGCTTGTTCTTGACCGACGTACGGTAACCACCGCAGACCGAAGACAGCAGGCCACTGTACCGGCCTTGAAGTTCAGATACACCCCATGCGAAAGGCGCATTGTGGTTCGGCGTGTAAAAGATACTTCCGTCAGCACGAACACCGGCTGTCGGAACCTGACCGGAGCCTTCTTGAGCGGCGTAAAGAGTTTCTTCGCGCGTTTCTTTAAGACGTTCCAGTCCCGTGAAAACGGGGATCAAGTTTACGAGTTTTCTAGAGACATCGGGCAATTGTTCTTTAGCTTGCTTGGCGATCCGATCGATACGATCGAGCTTCGCTTCTTCGCTGCCATCACCCTCACGCTTCGTCTTTTCAATCGAAGCCATGTAAACGGTGTTGAACGCGCGGTCCGAGAGATCGTCCGGTACAGAGCCTTCGAAGTCTTCTGTAATTGTCGTGACAACCTTACCTAAACTCTCGCGTACTTCATCGTCGCGTTCGGCTGTCGCTGCTTTTTCCGAAGCCATTCGATAGCTTCGAAGAACGTCAGACGACATCGTAGCGACGAGTTTTTCTTCATCGAGTTCGATGCCCTTGATGGACTTATTGTCTTTGTAGAAGTCCTTTGTCTCAGAAACCATCGTGCTGCACGTGTCGGCAGCATCTTCGATGTCGGCGACATCGCTCGCCTTACCGATCGATGTCATCAGGCGACTACAGAGCGCGGACACTCCGCCAATCGTATTCTTGTGCAGTTGCTTGATCTTTGCGGCGAATTTCTTAAAGCTTTTGGACTTCCCGACGCGAACGGCGATCTTCACGAGAAGGTCCCGTTGAGTCTGAAGTTCGTCGGCAGCATCCTGAGCCTCATCACTTTCGGTGGGCTTCGTGGCGCGAGCGTCTTTAATCGCATCCGAGATCTTATCGAGCTCTTCATCGATTTGTTCCGCTGTCATCGTTACAGGATAACCATCCGATACTGGGCCAGATACTGGACCACACTCAGGTGGAACAGCGCTGTCGGGCGAAGCGCTGAGTTGTGCGATCTGTTCGCGCAGACGCGCGTTTTCGTCCATCGCAGACCGACTTACGCCACCGCTCACTTCTGCTTCGAGATCCTTTTCGAGTCGGGCCAAAGTCGCAACGAACGTGCGTGCACCCGAACGAAGATCTTCGTTAATATGTTCGAGGGAGTCACCAAAGAACGCCTTCCGCACATACCGCGGATGCCAGCCGATCTTTTTGCCGTCGTTCCGGTTGTAGTACTCCGTGATCAATCGATAAACGAGGGGGCGAATCTTTTCATCCGCGGGACGCGTGAGCGACTGATCAATTTTCCCGATGCGCTGGTCTTCGTAGGCGCGATCCGCAAACCATTTCGACACTTCGCGTGTCGTGTCCAAGCGAAACTGCGCTGATTTTTCCCACTGCGGGTCCCAGTTCGTCTGAAGATAGTCGAACTCCGACAGGTCGCCGTCCGTATTAATTCCAACAAGCTCGAGGCCCCACACATCGTCTTCCTCGCCGGATTGAGCAGCGACCGACAGACTCTGGGGTAAAAGCATTGAGCAAAAGGTTACAAGAACCAACAAACGTACCGACTTCATAACTACGTACTCCTCAGCAAAATCCACAAAAACAACATCAACAAAAATACGTGGGAGTCGCGCTCGACCTAATAGGCGTGACTCTCTCTCGAAAAGCCTATTCAGCAAGGGCTAGGCCATTTTGGCACCGGCTACCCAGAGCAGGAGAACGGCGTATTTACAGCGGTTTTCAGGCGCGCGACGGCCTGGGCCTCATCGCGCTTCTGTTCAATCGCTTAAACGCTGTCTAAGGATTTTTCAGTTTTCGGGGGTTTCAAGACCAGTTTAAGCCGGGATAACTCTCGGGACTGGGCGGCTGATCGTTGGGCTGCGCCACCTCAATCGTCGCTACGGGATGGGTGCAGTAGTAAGACGCGGTCACACTCGTCGGGAGGAAGTTTCCGCTTTTCTTTAGTCCGCCAAACGGAAGCTTGCTCGAAGCGCCCACGGTCGAGCGATTCCAATTGATCAAGCCAACCTCTAAGTCTGCGGCGACTTCCTGATACCTTTCGCGAGACTTACTAAAGACGCTCGCCACCAAGCCATATTCGACCAAGTTTGCGAGTTCGATCGCTTCGGCATCTGTTTTAAACGGAACCACCGTCACCAGAGGGCCGAAAACTTCCGTCTGAAACAACACGCTTTTCCGGAGTGCTGTTAAGGTCGCGGCTGCGTCTTTGTATACGGCAATACTCGGCGAAATATAGTGACCCGCATGTCCCGAGGCCGGCGTGATCTCTTTTCCACGCATGACGAGTTCGGCACCTTCGCGAACGCCGATACCCAAAAACTTGAGATACCGATCCACGGCGGACCGATCAATCACAGGGCCCATGAATGGGTTATCGAAAGGATGTCCAATCGCAAACGCCTTAGCGTTCGTGTGCAGACGCTCGACAAAACGGTCGAGCAGGCTCTCATGAACAAGAACCCGGCTCGTGCAACTGCAACGTTGTCCCGCTGAGATAAACGACGCTAAGAAAACCTCGCGCAAAGCGGTCTCAAACGGGGCGTCCTCCAAAACGATCGACGCGTTTTTCCCGCCCATCTCGAGCGCAAGCAGTTTCCAATGATGGTGGAGTGTTTCTTGTCGAATGCGCAAGCCGACTTCGTATGAGCCGGTAAACAGCACACCCGAGACACCTTCGTGCGTAGAAATACGTCGACCGACTTCGCGTTCGCCCTGGACCAGATTGAAAACGCCTTTTGGAAACTGAGCTTCGTCAAAACATTCGGCCATGATTTGACCGACCAGGGGTGTTTTCTCGGAGGGCTTAAAAACAACGGTGTTCCCCGTCGCGAGCGCGGGAACGATATGTCCGTTCGGGAGATGACCCGGAAAATTGAACGGCCCTAAGACCGCCATCACTCCGAGTGGTCGATAACTCCAGATGCCATCGGCAGTTTCGCTCCCGGGCAAGATCCCTGGGAACGCGCGCGCTTCGATCAGTTTCAGTCCGTCGGTCAACGTGATGTCGACCTTTTGTATCATCGCGTTCGCTTCGGTCTTGGCTTCCCAAAGTGGTTTGCCCGTCTCGCGTGCAATGGCTTCGGTTACCTCATCAAGACGTTTTTTCAGGACGGCTTGGTAGCGCTTGAGACACTCGGCCCGCTCGGCCGGTTTTACTTTTCGCCAGGACTGAAATGCCTTTTGTGCAGCATCGACGGCCCGATCAATATCGGCGTAGCTATAAGAAAACTGACCGAGCTCGTCTTTTGTATCGGCCGGGCTGATGCTCGCAAAACGTCCCGTTGGATCGGCGGCCACCGTAAACGCCCCGTCAATATAGTTACCTTTAGCTTTAAACTGATATTTTGCTTTCGACGTCATAGATACCTCGTGCGACACCCCGTGTGACACCTCCGTACTTTCGCACTTCCACCCCTCCCTGTCGAGACGCGCTCCTCTAGCCGTCGCAGCGATCTTTGGATTTCTAATATCTGCCAGGCTTACGCGGGGGAACATCCGGAATATCTAGAGATTAAAGAAGCAAGCTCGAACATAGGAGAAAAACAGAGATCGCTGCGACGGCTAGAAGCAAACGCGTTCGATAACGCTTTCGTAAAATCGAACAGCCTTACCCAGATCTGGCGCCGACACCCACTCGTCGGGGCCGCCGGCATTGGCGGTCGAGGTGCCCGCACCAAAAACAAGGGCAGGGTAGCCCTTTTGAATGAGTAATCCGGCTTCGGAGACGTGCGGCGTGTGCACCGTCGCCGCATCTAAACCCGCAGCTCCCAAACCATAGACACCGAGTTGCACCCACTCTTGATCCGAACCTAAGTTCACCGCCGGCAGGTAGCTTTCGCGCCGTACGCGTAAGTTGATTTTTGGAAACTGACGGACGACGGGCTGAAACGCAGCTTGGATCTTCTGATCGAGATCCTTCGGTGACATCGCTTGCGAGAGACGAATGTCAAAGAGCAAACTGAGTGAGTTGTCAGCTGGCTCAACCTTACCGAGGTTCAGTGTGGATTCTGGCACTTCATTCTGCGCATCCGAAAATCCCTTGAGTTCTTCTTTGAGGACACGCAGACTTTCGATGACGCCCGCTAAACAAGCAAAAAGGGCATCCGGTAAAAACCGAATGCCCAAATCGCCGATTCCACCCAATTCAAGATTCAGAAACTTCGCTTCCGGAAACTCGCGCACGCTTTCACGAAAGAATCGCTTAAAGTCTTCCAGCTGGTGCGATGTTAAAAAGACTTCAGCTTCCGCGCGATCCGGTATCTGATGGGGCGACAGACCGCCGGTGATACGTGTGAGCTTGAACTCAAATCCGTTTTCCTGAGCCAGCGTTAAAAACTGGAGAAGCTGGCCGACGGCATCGCGCGAACCCGAAACGGGCGCGGTACCCGGAATCACACATCCGTCACCAATACGTCCCGCCGACGAAACCATCACCCGTCGATTGAAACCACGCGTACCACGTTCAATCGACTGAAACCCGAGATCCAATCGATAAACGGCCCCCGTCTTCGTCGCTGACGCAAGCCGAAGACCCGTCGGTCGACCCACAAACGCGACAATCGGATTGAGCCCCTGCGATTGAACGAGATAGCGAGCTCCGAGATGTCCTAGGTGATGCCCGCAGGTGCCAACGAGATAAATCGGCTCTTTCAGTTTCTGATCGAGAAACTTTGTCATCGCTTGGAGTTTGCAAAGAAAGTCCAACTTCGCATCGGCCGTTCCAAGCCCGAACCACTTATCGCCTTCGACCTTGAGCTCAGTAGGCTTTCCGCCTGTCTGGACCCACGCCGCCGGGCTTCCGGGTGAAAGCGTGTCCAAGTGACTCATCAACAGCAAACCGCGCCGAATCTTTCGATCAACAAGCGGGTCACCAATAACACCGATAATATTGAACTGCCGTCGAGAGACGCCCTCAAGCCCATGAGTCACAAGCTGGGTCTTCGGTTTGATGCCCGACTGCGTCAGGAGACCTTCAAGATAATTGACGAGCTCTTCATTACCGTCCGTCGAAACCGACGGGAGTTCCACCATGCGTTTGGCTTGTTCAAGTAGGCGTTTTGTTGCTGCAGTCATTTTTTTAGGGGGCCCTGTAAAAACAGGTAACACCCGCTCTTAGGGCTTGCAATAGAGGTGGTTCGTCCGGAATTCTAGAGCGTATGGCGGTAGCACTCTTCCTTTGTCTAGGACTTCTGAATGACAGTGCACGTGCAGACGTATGGGGACGACTGACAGAACTCGAAGCGAAGAAAGAATGGGCCGAGGCGATACGCCTCGTGCAGTCGAACCCCGAGATTCAAGGTCGACCTGAGACGGAGTTTGCACTGGGCACTCTTCACTTGCGAGAAGGAGATCTTGGGCTTGCGCGAGCGCACTTAGAACGAGCGAACAAGCTGAAGCCGTATGACTCCGACGTCCGCAGCAACCTCGAAATCACAACGGATCTTCTCGAGAAAAAGATCGGCCATGGACAAATCGATCTAGGGTTTTCGTGGCAAGAGCGGATGGCCGATACCATGACGGCCGATAGCGCACGCGCAGTCCTCGGCCTGTTGCTTGTGGCCTTGGCTGCGGTCTGGCTGCCGATGTATCGGCGCGGCAGAAATCTCGGCGGCTCGCTGCTCCAGTTGACGCGTTCGCTCTCAGGAATTTCGGCACTCACTGCCATAGTAGCTACCGGCGGGATTCTCTTTCTCATTGAAGGAGCGAACAGTCATGACAAGGCTATTTTGGTCCAATCGGCTGTAGCGCGTACGCTTCCAGAGGAAGACAGCCCCGAGATTCTGCGAATCGGGGAGGGTGTGCGTGTGATTCTGTCGGCTGCGTCGAGCGACGACCACCCACAGTGGGCCAAGATCCGCCTGGATAGTGTTCGCGAGGGCTTCGTACCGAAGTCGAGTTTGTTGCAACTCTAGGCGCGATATCATAAACCGAGAGTATTCATGTTGCGCTCTCTTCTCATAGCTTTGGCCATGATTGTTATGTTGGGTCGATGTGCCAGTACCGAAATCGACGACAACAATCCCGAAGCGCTTTTCAATGAAGCCGAAAGCGATGTCAAAAACGATCGCTACCAGCTCGCGCTCGACAAGTTCAAGCTTGTGAAAAACAAGCACCCGTATTCTCGTTTTGCGGCGATTGCCCAACTGAGAATGGCCGACGTCTACTTCCTAATGGAGAGCTTCGACGAAGCGGCCGCGAGTTACCAATCCTTCACCGAACTTCATCCGAAACACGAGAGCGTCGCTTATTCGATGTACCGGGCCGGCTTAGCATTTCAAGAAGACATGCCTAGCAATCAAGCTCGCGATCTATCCAGCGGACTCAAAGCTATCGAGGCCTATGACGCCTTCACTAAGAAGTTTTCGGATCACGAGTTGGCCGCCGATGCGCGAAAAAACCAACTCGCCGTCAAAGAAAGACTCGCTGATAAGGCGTTGTACATTGGAAACTTTTACTATCGTCAAGACCAGTGGGAAGCTGCCGAAGATCGTTACGTCAATTTGATCGCTCAGTATCCTGAAACAAGGTCCGCATCAGAAGCTCATGGCCGACTTGAGAAGGTTCGCGCAAAACTCGCTGGCAAAGTCCCCGAACGCCACGAGCGCACGGGCGCAATTCGCCACCGACGAAACTTAGCGAATGGGACCGGACAGTAAGCGCATCCAAAAACTCTTAGGCAACCGAAACCTCGAGGAGGCTGGTCGTCTGCTTGATCGTAAAGCTGAGACCTCGCCCGATGATTCAGAAACACACTATCTTCGCGGCGTTTGGCACTACTTCAAAGGAGATATTCGCCCTACGGTTGAATCACTCGAGCGCGCGCTCACACTGAATCCCAAAAACACCGACGCGGCAATCTGTCTCTCCGTCCTCTTTAACGATCTCGGTCGCTACGATGACGCAAGACGAGTATTTGAAACTGCCAACCGATCGATTGCCGAACGTCAGCCGGGAGCAGCCGGGACATCCGGGTTTGATGATTCGGTCGATCGGAAGTTCGCAGTCAAACACCTAGAACTCGCGGATCTCTATTTTCGCTACCGACGCTTTGGCGAGGCGGTCGACGAGTATTCCAAAGCGATTGCTCTCGACCCATCTAATCTCGATATTCGGATCAAGCTGGCTAAAGCCTTTGCTCGGCGTGGATTTTTCTCGAGAGCTCTTCAAGAGCTGCAGCAACTCAAGCGCGAGCATCCTCGATTTGGGCCGGCACGGGTGCAGCTCGGCCTTTTACATTTTCAGCAGGGCAATGTGCTGGACGCGGAAGTAGAGTGGGAAGACCTTCTGACATTTGAGCCCGAAAATCGAGAAGCTAAGGCGTGCCTTGAAATGAGCACCCAAGCATCTCACGATGTTAAGCTGCGTAGCTCCCTAGACACGGGAAGGTTCTGAATCGGAACCGATGTCGGTTGTTTGTCTTCAGCCGAAGCACGCGCGACATTCGCCATCGTCGATTGAATCGTGATCAAGTGAGCTTTCAGCTCCTTGAACATCAGATGCTTGATCGAATATTCGTTTTCTTGAAGGACGACCTGTTTAGCAATCTGGAGATCACGATGAATCACAAGCGGCGCCTTGAGGTTCGCCGTCATTTGCGTCACATCTTCTGGAATGGTGAGCACACAAAACACACTACCGGTGTCCAGCTTCGTCAAACCCAGCTCGCGTTGATCTGCGCCTGAGAGGGTCACCTTAAAATCAGTCCGAAAGACTTTTGGTTCTAAGATCGGAAACACAACATCGGGATTGTCGAGGGACTGTAACCAGAGAATGAGCGTGTCGTCACCCGGATCGACAATGCAAAAGCGCCGGTCTTCCGGAAAACCCAGCAAACCATTAGGAATTAAAATTTCTTCTGATTTTTCGACTCGAAGCTCGCCGAAACGTCCTGTCTTGATGATCACTCGGTCTTACCCCCTGAACTAGTCTACACCCAATCGATCAACCTTTTAAGGCCTTCGATACTTGGCTCATATCTCCGGGGGTCTTTACTGCCTGCTTATTAGATTCTTTGATAGCATTATAAACTTCTTCACGATGAATCTTGGTTTCCTTGGGGGCCTGGATTCCAAGTCTCACTTGTTTACCCTTAATTTGGACCACGACGATCTTTATATGATCATCAATGGCAATGCTCTCGCCCAGTTTCCTCGTGAGCACTAACATAGGATCTCCGTGTCTTTAGAAGACTCATTTGAAGACTCTGGGAACTGTAGTCCCTTACGCGTTTTGTTCGTAATACATAGCAGCAGCCCTGGCAAACGAAAACTCCCCTACTTTAAGAAATCCATGAGCGACGGTTGTACGAGCTTCTGACTACTGGACAACACGCTGCGAAACACAGACTCGTTGCGAGACATATCGTTCATGACTTCAACGAGATCAGCGTCTTCAATGTTTTGTTTCAAACCGGCCTGAATTAACCCCTGGCGATCCGTCGACTGCAGACTACCTTGAAGCCCAGAGATTCGTGAACCAATTTTCGAACGATTAGCGACAAGAGACGTGTGGATCTGATCCAATCGATCGAGGGTTCCGTGAACGGATTCGATATCTCCTGTGAGAAGAGCGACACGAAGCCCTGCAAGTTCACCGAAGAGATTGACGTTCTCGTTACCGGTACCCGGAAGTGTCTCGACGTCTTTCATCTTCTCGCTGGCAAGCTGCCGGTCGACCCCATAAAGGCGACTTGCGTCTCCTGAGTTCTGGGGCTGACTATTGAAAACTTCGATCCCTGGAACGTTCGCGCCGATGTAAACGCCGCGAGCGATCTCAAGCATCATATGGCCGTCATCTCCGGTGTAGGTTCCTTCCTCCGTCACGGGAGGACGATCGACTCGATACCCACCAAAGAGATAGCGATCCGCAATCCGCGTATTCGCAAGCGCGACGGCGCGCTGAAAGAGCTGGTTGACCTCTTCTGAAACTCCCAACCGGGTTTCGTCGGTTGAGCTCGGCGTACTGGACTGACTGAGAGCAATCTCTTTTGCACGCGAGACGGTCTCGACGAGACTCTCAAGAACGCTATCGGCGTGTAAAAGCGTGCTCTCAGCAAACTTCGCGTTCTTAAAAAACTGATC
This sequence comes from uncultured Oligoflexia bacterium, assembly GCA_964549505.1. Classification (GTDB taxonomy): domain Bacteria; phylum Bdellovibrionota; class UBA1018; order UBA1018; family CAZJVD01; genus CAZJVD01. The sequence continues at coordinate 496,392 of CAZJVD010000001.1, read as the reverse complement.
GTTGTTCATCTTGTCCGTCCTGATTTCGAGAATCTTGATCGACCCCACCGGATCATCGCTCGGATGATTGACCTTCTTCAACGTCGCCATTTCGTTCTGAGCTTTGTCGAGACGACCTTTCGAAGACTGGATCGAATCGCGAACGGTGTTAAATTTGGTGTTATCGCTCACACGCATCGATTACGGCCTCAGCTCCAAAATGGTTTTTAACATCTCGTCGGCGACCTTGATCACCTTGGCCGAAGCATCGTAGACATGCTGATACTGCAAAAGATTTGCGGTTTCTTCATCGAGCGAGACGCCTGAAATCTGCTCACGCATTTTTTCGAGGTTACGAAGAATGTTGCCTTGCTGCTCTCGTGTCTCGCGGTTTCTGGCGCGAATGACACCGACATCACCCACGATGGAGTTGAAAAAGTCATCCATCGTACTCTTGCCGCCGTTCATGACCTTTGCGCCTTGAAGCGACGAGATCGCGAGCGCGATACGATTGTCGCCCGGGGCATCGGGCTGAGCAGCGGTCGCGATTCGATCGGTACTCAACTTAATGCCGTCATCGAGATCAAACTTTTCCGACGCGCCTTTGGGTCCTGCGAGATCTTTAAAGTAGTTCCCCGCTGGTTGACCGATACGATCGACCCCTTTAGCGTGAACTTCGTTCACAGACTTTGTGAGGCCAAATGCCAGGTCGTCCAATCGAGTCGTGACCTGAGTCATGGTCTGGTCACGAAGATCGAGAAGAGCGCCGAGTTTTCCACCTTTGAGAACATGCGTGACGTTGCTACCGGCATGCGCCGTTGACATCACGTCGAGAGCGCCTTCGACCTTGCCCTGGTCATCAGCTTTTGAGCGTGCTGTGGAAAATTGCTCGGCATTAGGTCCAACCACAAGGGGGCCGAGGCCTTTGAGATTGACAACAACGTTCCCTTTTTCGTCTTGATAGGTGGTGACATCGACATAGGACGCGATCTTTTTCAAAACGATATCGCGTTGGTCTTGAAGATCGTTCGCGGCCGGGCCACTTCCAACCTCGTACGCGGCGATCTTCATATTGAGATCGCGTAAGTGGCGCGTGAGCGAGTTAAGATCTTGAACCGAAGCATCGATACGTGAATCTATCATGCGGACAACGTCGTCACTCGAACTGCGCAAGCGTCTAAAGTCCGTAACAAGCGCCTTTGAAGACTCACGTACAGTTTCGCGAAGTGCTTCGCGTTCGGGCTCATTGGCGAGCTGTCTGAAATCGTTAAAGAAGCGCGAGACAACGCGATTGAGTCCCTCGCCATCGAGTTCGTTGAAAATTCCCTCGACGTGTCCTAGCAGAAACTCGCGTTCTTCGAGGCCGGCCATCTCGCGACCCGAGTTCCGGAGTTGCTTCTCGAGATACTCATCGTTGAGACGAGAAACACGATCCACCATCACACCACGACCGACACGTGCACGCGAACCAGCACCTTCTTCGGGCTGCTGCGCTTTTGTCTCCACACGCTGTCGTGAGAATCCATCCGTATGGGCGTTCGTAATATTGTGACCGGCCGTCGAGATCGCGGACTTGGATGCCGCCATCCCTGACTGACCTGTTTGCATCACAACCGAAATTCCCACCGAACCCTCCTACGCCTTTTCTGAAAGTAAAACTGAGGACCCCTGTGTTTCGACGGGCTGTCCTTTTTTCGAGTAGGTGTCTTGCTTGGGTGCAGCTTCTCCGAGAACATTGCGCTTCATCTGACGAATATGGTGCAACGACGTCGCGACGAGGCGTTCGATCTTTTTGTTGGTTTCCTGGATCCGATGAATCAAAAGCTTGAGTGTGGCGTGGAGACTTTGTAGGTCGTCGGCAAGCTTAAGATCATCCGCCTGAACACATTCGATAATCATGCGCAGCTCGAGCTTGTTTTCAGAAACACCAAGGCTCGCTGCGATCGACCGTGCGATCACACGACGGTCGCTCTCTAGGTTTTGAATTTGAATGAGTTGCGCTTCTTTGGAAAGAACCGCGTTCTGAATCCCTTGGTTCTTGGCATCGATGAGAGCCTCGTGTTCTTCTTTCACGATCTCTTGCAAGCGTCGATACTGGCCCAAAAGCCGATACAGAATATTATAGAGTTCGCGTGCTTGTTCGATCACTGTGCGGTCCTCCTTGATCGCAAAGGTCGTTTAACGGTTGAACGCCGGGGCGCTCTTACCGTTTACGCATGGCAAGCTCTTCGTCCACAAGCTTGTCGGCGATCGCGTCAGGCTTGACGTTGTACTCGCCTTTTTGAATGCGTTCTTTAAGAGCACGAATTTTCTCTTCACGTACATCCGGAGCACTTGCCGCCGCTTGTTTTGCTTTCGCAAGATCGCGCGCGCGCTGAGAAATATCCGTCGACGCTGCTCCGCCAACCGCACTTCCGTTCGCTGATGCTTCAGCGTTTTCGGTTTCGCCTGTCTTCGTCAGCTTCGATGACGCGCGACTCTCCTGAGCTCGCGCTGCTTCAGTCTGACCGGTTTGTGATGGATTGATCTTCATACGGCTCCCTCCTGGAATCCGTGATTACATTGATACTATTATAGCCGGAGGTGGTGCCGGGTGGCAATAAGTGTTCAACCAGTGTCTTAGCAAGGCCCATCCCGTTGTTTGCAGCGGCTTTTTCTGCATACGCGGAGTCGAGCATACCCTGATAGATTTCTGTCGCTGAATTGTTGAGCGAGAAGGGATTGTCAGCATCTTTCGGAACCGTTTTGCGCATCTGTTGCATCAGGTAGTCGATAAAGAGTGCTTCCATTCCTTCGGCCGCAGCTTTTGCTTCCGCCAATTCCTTGTCGGTGGCCAACCGCTGAAAAGATCGAGGGAGAGAATGAGCGTACGCCGGGGCGATCGGCTGGCTCATTCTCCCTCCTCGGACCGCATTTTTTCAGATCCGAACACGCGGGCTTCCATGCCCTGAGCGACAGATTCAAGACTTTTTATGGGTCCACGGTCCGCCATCCTAGCAAACACGGGGATCGGTCTCGTTTCCTGGTTCGTCGACGTATCGTCCTTGATACTCGCGTTCGTTTCCGTTTCATTGCGGTCAAACTTTGGGCGATCAAACTTTGTGCGTACGGCCTCTCGCTCCTCAGGCATGATGAGCTGAAATCCAAAGTCAGGATTCCATGCAAAATCTTTCCAAAAAATCACATGAGCTCCAGTTCTGCCTGGAGTGCGCCAGCGCGACTGAGCGTTTGAAAAATTGCGGTGAGGTCACGCGGCTTAACGCCGAGAGCGTTGAGAGCTTTAACCAAATCGGAGACTGTGGTTGCGGATTTGATGTTCGCGATGCTCTGTTTGACCATGGTTGCCGGTGGCTCAGCGACAGGTGGCGCCTGTGCAGGAACACGTGCCGTTTCTTGTTCTTGTTTGACCTCAATAGAGAGATCACCGTGTGAGATCGCGATAGGACTGATACTCACGTTTTGTCCCATCACCACGGTTCCGGTCCGCTCATTGAGGATCACTTTCGCACGCTGGTCGACATTGACTCGAATGTTCTCGAGAACAGCGAGCATCTCCACGGAGTTACCCTCGTAACTGAACGGCACGATCACATCGATGGTTCCGCTGTCACGCGCGCTCGCAAACTTTCCACCCAATTCGGTATTGATCAACTCAACAACACGAGCGGCCGTGGTGAAGTCAGCATTGTGCAGTGACAGTCTAAAGTTCTTCTTCTGCGAAAAGTCGACATCGAGATCTTTCTCGATGGTCGCACCCTGTACGACGCGACCCACGGTTGGAAACCCCTTCGATGCACCGTCCGTGAGACCACCAATTGTGACTTGTCCCTGCGCGACTGCGTACACGGATTGATCGCCAGCACGGAGCGGAGTCACGAGTAGCGTGCCGCCCTCTAAACTAGCGGCATCACCGATCGAACTCACGGTGATATCCACACGGTTGCCGATGCGGGCAAATGGCGGAAGCTTTGAAGTCACAATCACGGCGGCAGCATTCTTTGATTTTACTTGCGCGTCCTGGGCGACATCGAGACCCAGTTTTCCAAAGAGGCGTGTCAGGGACTGGCTCGTGACATCCGTGCTGGAGTCCCCGGTACCCCTCAGACCAACGACCACGCCGTACCCGATCAGAATATTCTCGCGAACGCCTTTGACATGCGCGACGTCCTTGAGCCTGACGTCAGCGTGCGCGCGCCAAAAGAACCCGAGAAGAAATCCCCCAATAAAGAAGAGGACAAAAACTTTTTTAACGAAAGACGTTAAGCCGATATTCATAAAGTTTTCCCGATGAAATGAGATCTTTGTCGTCTATGTCAGAAGCCTTTGCGACGCCCACCATCGCAACGGTACGAAGTGTTCCGCGATACGGTAACCGCTTGGTTCCACGCACTTTGACGTGACCATTTGGATAGCGCTCGACGATTTCCAGCATCATTGGCTCCTTTTCTTTGAGACCGGTCTCCGGTGTGACATCGATGTCGGCGTACGTCGCTTCGCGAACATCAGACTCGGGAGCAGCGTCCTTGGCGCCGGCAGCACCCGGCTTCGCACCACTGGCTGGCGCGCGCGCTGCGCCGCCGCTTTTTTGATTTTTTCCAGCGTCGGCCTTGAGTCGCTCTTGCGCGACATAGAGCTCGACCTCACGTTCGTTAGGCGTCAGAGTTTTTTTCATCTCGGAGCTCACATCCCGAATGAAATCGGGTTGCATCTCCATCGTGATGACATCACCCACATCGCGAATACGATTCTTCGTAAAATAGTAATTGGTTTGTCCATCGCTGGCCCATAGCGATCCCGAACTTTGAGAGCTGTCGATAAAGTCATCGCGCTTTGCTCGGTAATTGCGTGCGATCGGGGGTGCAACGTTTGGCGTATTCGAAAACGCCGTTCCACCGCCGCGATAGCCATCACGTGCGTTGGCTTCGCGTTGCGCTTCTGAGATCCAACCCGCCTCGCTTTCGCTGAGCGCTCGCTCCGCTGTCATCCGCGGATCGTTGTGGCCAACGGACGCATAAGGGCCGGAGTAGGGACCCGCATAGTTACCCTGGTCGAGAAGATTGCCCTCGGGCCAAATACCACCAACAGTCGGAGCGGTTTGCGGCTCCTGATCGTTGAGATCCTTGCGAAGATTGCCGAGCATCTCGGCGCACCCACTTAGCCCGCTGAGCCCACTTAGAACGAGAAGAGAGAACGCCCCCACAAGTCTTCTTGCGACAGCGGTGCGTTTCATAATGAAACCTCCACGGTTCCGCTTGGGAGTACTTTCCCTACCAGTTCACGTTTGGACGCTTCGGTGATCACGCGAATCATGCGACCTTGTTCGCCCGACTCTTGCGCACGACCCGAGGTGGATACCGTGAGCCCGTTGGTACCGAGAAGCACCCTTAAAATGTCACCACGTCGGACCAAGGGAACATGCTCCAACATCGCTAGCGTCACATACGAGCCGACAGGTATCGTCTGGCGAGCCTGGATTTCTCCAAAAGCATCCATGGACGTAACAAAGTTTCCTCGAAGTTCGCGGGTCATACCGCGCGAGAGGTCTTCGGTCTGGTAACGAAAGTCAGAGAGTTGGATTTTTTCTCCCGGACGAATCATACGCGTCGGCACAGGGAGTTTGATCCACGCGTGGTATTCGACTTCGACCACCGCACCGCTCACTCGAAAGCGAGCGTTTCCTTTCGAATCATCTCCCATGAACGCAAAGTCGCGAATGGGTCCAGCTGTGACTTCGCCGCTCGTAACGCGGGTATCGCCAACCATTTCGATACGCGCACCCTGATTGAGCTTGATGAGTTCGCTCTCGATCAACGCCTTCAACGCGGATGCCCCGTCGCCCAGCGACTCCGCCACGCTTCCAAACACAAATAACGTCATCAGAACAAACACTCTCAAAAGGCCGCCCTCCTTGGCATGTACGGACTACTTTCTGTCCGCACCCTAACGGATGTTGATCGTTGCTTCCATCATCTTGTCCGCAACGCCCATCACCTTCGTACCCATTTCATAGGCACGTTGAGCCGAAATCATTTCGACCATACTGTTTGCAACGTTCGTGTTCGAAGCCTCGAGCGCGCCCTGTTGCAAGATTCCAAAACCATTTTCACCGGCCACGCCCTGAATCGGCTGACCACTCGCGGAAGTCGCGAGATAGAGATTGTTTCCTATAGCATTCAGTCCCACTGGATTTTGAAAACGCACAAGCTGGATCTGTCCCAGAATCGCTTCGCCGTTGTTGGGTAGCATCGCTTTCACTTCACCGTTCGGCGCGATCTTGAGATCCATGGTCTCAGCAGGAATCGTGATCTGCGGAATGATCGAAGCACCCGCCACCGTAACCAATGTACCCGTCGCGTTCTTATGAAGCGTTCCAGTTCGTGTGAAACCAATCTCGCCCGTTGGCAACTGGACAGGCATAAAACCCACGCCCTGGATCATGATATCGAGTTCGTGCCCCGTCGGCCGCATGGCTCCTTGCTCGAAGACCTTTCCGGTAGCGGCAACCCGTACTCCGCGACCCACTTGTACCCCGACTGGCGTCTGCGAAGACGCGCCCGTGTTTTCGCCTGGAGCTCGAATCGTTTCATACATCAGATCTTCGAACTCGGTACGACCACGCTTGAAACCATCCGTGTTGACGTTCGCAAGATCGTTGGAGATGCGCTCGATATTGGCTTGCTGAGCATCGATACCGGTCGCGGCTGTTGTGAGCGTCTTAATCATCTAAGTCGTCCGATCTCGTTCGACTCTTTTTCCATCATCTGATCGTAGACCTTGATGGCTTTGAGATTTTGATCGTAAGCACGGTGTGCCTTGATCAAATTGGTCATCTCTTCGATCGGATTGACGTTCGACGTTTCAACGACCCCCTGAAGAACACGTGTGCGCGGAACTTCTTGCGCGCCCGTGATCTTCTGATTGGTCGGATCCGGATTCAAGAAAAGCTGACTCCGATCCTTACGCAGAATTTTTTCGTCGTTGACCTCGATCACACTCAGGGTAGCGATCTTGTTTTCGCCCGAATAGATCTCGCCCTGCTTGTTGATCGTGATCAATGGCCCACGACTCACTAGATTTGTATCGAGTGCTGCGTCCTTCAACTCGATAAAACGCGCGCGAACCGCCGGGTCGACTTGTCCAGCCGCGACTCCTCCCTGAGTCGAGAGCCCTCCTTGGCTCGGCTGAACGGCCGAAGCTGGCAGCGCGTTAGCCAGCCCTCCGGGTTGTGAAGCCAACACGGGGTATCCTTGGGCAGTCACCAGCCGACCATCCATGGTCTGCTTGAAGCTTCCTTGCTTCGTCAGGCGAACACCTTCGGGCGTGCTGACCTCAAAAAAGCCGGGCCCATCGAGAGCGACATCCATTGGATTGTCGGTCACGCGGAAACTGCCCGGTTTGAAGTTAGAAGAGGTTCCGTCAGTAATAACGAAAGATTGATCGCGACCATCAAGGCGGTAGAACTCCTTGTCGGTAATAGGTCCGCGTTTTAAGTCAGGTGGCGCATGTTCGCGCTCAAGAAGAGCCATGTACTCGCGAAATACGGGCTGATCTTTCTTGAAAGCATGGGTGTCAACGTTGGCGAGGTTGTTTGCGACCGTGTCGACTGCAAACGCCTGAGCGTCCGCTCCTGATACGGCTGGCCAGATCCCACTTGCCAAGTTCGATTCCCTCCGAAGCACGGCTCACTCCGTTGAGCCCTACTGCAGACGAAATAAAGCAATCGGTATGCCCGCTGAGATTCTTGAGAGGGTTTTTTTTTCCGTCGTACTGTCCCGAAACTCAACAGCTTTTCAGAAAACACTTTGCGGCAGCTCCGTTTCCGCATAAATTGATGGGAAATTTTGACCTTAAGCCTTGGAAAAGTTTTCCTACTAATGGGCGTTGCTTGCAGCGTTGTGACGTTCACTAAATCAAAACTCGGACGGTGAAAAACTCATGAGCGCAGCTCAGCAACAAACTCCGATAGTCTTGCGCGGGACGGAGCTCGGGCAATTGATTCAGAACGACGTCAAAGATCGCGCTGCACGTTTTGCCGAGAAGCACGGCAGGAAGCCCGGATTGGTTGCAGTGCTCGTGGGCGATGATCCTGCGAGCGGGATTTACACGAGAAAGAAGTCTGAAACAGCCGGAACCCTCGGACTCAACGGTCGCGTGATTCATCTGCCTGCGAAAACAGATCCCGACAAAGTGCGTGACACGATCGAGGAACTCAATCGTGATGATGCGGTCGACGGCATCCTGCTGCAGCGACCGTTGCCAGATAACGGCGCAGGCTTTTCGGAACGGAACTTAGTGTGGTGGGTTGACCCACTCAAAGACGTCGACGCCTTTCATCCGGAAAATGTCGGTCTGATGCATCTGGGTCTGCCGGGACTGCGACCGTGCACTCCAGCTGGAGTGGTTCGACTGTTGAAACACTTTAAAATCGAAATCGCAGGCCGCGTCGCCTGCGTTGTCGGCCGAAGCGCCATTGTTGGAAAACCAATGGCAAGCTTGCTGTTACAGGAGAATGCTACCGTTTTGCACTGCCACAGTCAGACGAAACCTCTCGAAACGATCACGACAACCGCCGACATTCTCGTCGTCGCGGCCGGAAAGCCTGCGCTTATAAACGCGAAACACGTCAAACCCGGCGCCGTCGTTGTGGATGTCGGAATTCATCGCGGACGAGACGGAAAAATCTGCGGTGACGTCGACTACGAATCAGCTTGTACCGTGGCCAGCGCTATAACGCCCGTACCAGGATCCGTGGGGCCACTCACCATCGCGATGCTGTTTTCGAACACTTTAGACGCAGCTGAGAAGCGCGCGGCTGTCATTTTGCGACGAAAGACCTAGCACATGAGTTTGAAACGCACACCCCTCTACGAAGAACACATGAAACTCGGAGCACGCATCGTCGACTTTGGCGGATGGGAGATGCCGGTACAATACAAAGGTGTGATCGAAGAGCACATCACCTGTCGCAAGAGCCTCGGTATCTTCGACGCAAGTCATATGGGCGAGTTTGTGGTCACAGGCAAGGACACGCTCGCGTTTCTCAACACGCTCGTCACCAACAACGTTTCTACAATGACCGACGGTCAGGCACAGTACACAGCGATGTGCAATGAACATGGCGGAATCATCGACGATCTCATCACGTATCGTTTTGGACCGGAACATTATTTCGTCGTCGTCAACGCGAGCAACACGGAGAAAGACTTTGCACAGTTTTTAGAAGTCGCAAAAAGTTTTCAGGTCCGCTGCGAAAACCACGGCGATCGTTACGCGCTGATCGCTCTGCAGGGACGAAACGCGGAGAAATGCCTAGCGACGCTGACGACCGTCGATCTTACCAGCATGAAGTACTATCGCTTTGCGACGGCGTCGATACTAGGTGCCCCGGTGATCATCGCGCGCACGGGATACACGGGTGAGGACGGCTTCGAAGTGTTCTGTCCGCCTGACAAAGCGCGCTCCATTTGGAGCGCCCTGCTCGAGAAGGGAACCGCGTACTCAATAGCCCCCTGCGGGCTCGCTGCACGCGACACACTCCGCACCGAAATGAAATTTGCACTGTACGGTAACGAGCTTTCGGAAAAGACCAACCCGCTTGAAGCTGGACTAGGTTGGGTCGTCAAGTTCGACAAAGGTCGTTTTGTCGGGAGCGATGCGATCGCGAAAATACGGGAGATGGGTCCGGCTCGAAAACTCGTCGGTCTTGAGCTTCTCGATCGTGGCATTGCTCGGCACGACTACAAGATCTTCTCGGCTGACGAGAAAACAGAGATCGGGACCGTCACGAGCGGAACCCACGCCCCATCACTCAAAAAGTCGATCGCTATCGGGTATGTGCGGTCGGCCGACGCTGCGATCGGGACAGAGGTTCGAATTGACATCCGAGGACAGAAAACGTTAGCAAAGGTCGTAAAGACGCCGTTCTATACACGCGACTACTGACCCATGAATGAAGATTTTCCGAGGGAGCTGTAGATGAATTATCCAAAAGAGTACCGTTACACCAAAGATCACGAATGGGCTCACATCCAAGGCAGCACTGTCACGATCGGGATCACGGACCACGCTCAGAGCCAGCTTGGCGATATTGTTTTTGTCGATCTTCCGGCGGTGGGTCGAACACTCAAGCAAGGCGAACCGTTTGGCGTCGTCGAGAGCATTAAGGCAGTTTCTGATTTGTATGCACCGGTCACCGGCAAGGTCACTGCCGCCAACGAAGCCCTCAAAACCGAACCGGCTACTCTCAATCAGAGTCCGCACGAAAAAGGTTGGCTGATCAAGATCGAGCTAACGGATCCGATGTCAGCAGAGAAGTTGCTCGATGCGGCTGCTTACGAAAAGCTGCTCTAGGGCGTGTCCTCACAACACCAGGCGCCCCAGTACGGCACGCAGCTGAAACAAAGCTTCTGGTTTCGAAATCACAGCCACGGCTCCAAGACAAAGAACGTCATCGACCGTCATGGGACTGCTATGAAGCCCCGAGAAAAGCAGGACAACCGGCAGCATGGGGTAACGCTCCTTAACCGTACGGAGCACCCGAATGCCCTTCGTCACCGACATGTTCGTATCGGTGACGACCGCAACAGGGTGGTGGAGCTCGACCAGTTCGAGCACCAAGGCTGGATTGTCAGACTCGATCACTTCAAACTCTCCGCCGCTGGTAATGATCCCTGCCACGACATGCAATGTGGTGGGATCGTCATCAATCACTAGGATTTTCTTTTTCATACGGCCTCCATCGCATCGATCTTCGATCAAAAGACGCGACGGTTCGTCCGGCCTGTCCAAACCGGGCGTCCGAACTGTAAAAGGCAGCCCTCGGTCGGCTAAAAATTCTTAACTGGAGTACCTCTGAATGCAGAAGGCGTAACGCCGGTCATCTTCTTAAAGACATCGTTAAAAACCGACTTGGAGTTGAAACCCGAATCCATCGCGATGCCGATGAGATTGAACCGATCGGCCTCAGGACCTTTGAGTAACCGCTTGGCATGCTCGGTACGGAACGTGTTGACGTAATCGTTAAAGGACTGACCGATGCCACGAGTCAGTGCCATCGTGACTTTGTAGGGACGTTCGCCAATGACACTCGCGAGCTCCGTCAACCGAAGCTCAGGATTGAGATAGAGTTTGTCGGCCTGCATGGCCCGAGTCAGCTTCGCATGAATACGCTCGATCTCCTCGGGCCCGAGCTTCTGTGCGGCCGTCAGCGAAAGCTCCTCCACAAGCAGCGTTGAAACTTTCAAGCAATACACGGTGAATATCGAAACACCGGCCGCAAAGAGAAACGGGATCCAAACGAACAACTGAGTCTCCGGTCCAGTGACGAAGTCAAAGACCCCAATCAAAAACATCAAAACAAAGTAACCTACGATCCCCCTCAAAGCAGGCAGCCGTAACTGCGCCAGATTAGAGAAGTTCGCGTTCGCCCATCGTTGAAACGTCCCCACCGAGCGCACCGCTCTCTCAACTGCAAAAAGCGCCACCCCACAGGACGCCACAAATCGAACGAGATTCCATGGCTTGTGAGCTAAGCCATAGGACAGCTCCGAGGCAGAAAAAGAGATCTGTGCGACCGCGTACCAAATGACGGAAAAGACCAGCGCCACGATGAACAGACGGGGCGTCTTGACCTCATGCCTCTGACCGGGTGTAAAGAGCTGAAAAAACCGATCCAAGAAGATCACAAGAACGATCTGTAACGGAAAGGTCAGGCCGCTTAAAAGCGGATACGCGTCTTTGGAACCCGTAATCCTCGCAAGGTACAATCCCTGGTTACATAGATGTACGCCGAGAACGATAGCCAGGGACCATCGAAACGGTTTAACGGGTTTGATCGACAGAAGCGCGGCTATCAAGACCCCTGACAATGCGAGATTCACATAAAAAAGCATCACCATGACGGGGCGAACCTACATCTCTCGACGACAGTTAGCGAGCGTGAATAAATGACGGACCGGTTACGTCACTCGGTCGTCGGACACGTACAAAACACGTTGCGATCGCCGTAGACATTGTCGACTCGAGAAACCGAAGGCCAGAACTTGTTCTGCCGCAAGAACGGTAGCGGGAACGCGGCGATTTCACGACTGTACGGACGATCCCATTTCGTGGCGCTGACCACTTCGATCGTGTGCGGCGCATGCTTCAGCGGATTGTTATCACGGGGCCATTCGCCGGATTCTACTTTTGCGATCTCTGCCCGAATCGCGGTCATAGCGTCACAGAAACGATCGAGCTCGGCCTTCGACTCGCTCTCGGTGGGTTCGATCATCATCGTACCCGCGACCGGGAACGAAACGGTCGGAGCGTGAAAACCGTAGTCCATCAGTCGCTTGGCAACATCTTCGACTTCCACGCCGGAGGTCGCTTTCAAAGGACGCAAATCCACGATGCACTCGTGAGCGACCCGACCGCGCGAACCACGATACAAAACAGGAAAATGCGGCTCGAGTCGCGCCGCCATATAGTTCGCATTCAAAATCGCGATCTGTGTTGCACGCCGAAGACCTTGATCTCCCATCATTCGGATGTACGCCCAAGAGATGGGCAGAACGCCCGCACTTCCGAACGGCGCTGCTGAAACCGCATGCGTGGCTCCTGCCGCACCTGCACGTCCACCGGTGAGAAACACATGTCCTGGTAAAAACGGTGCAAGATGCGCCCGCACTCCAATGGGACCCATTCCGGGACCACCACCACCGTGCGGAATCGCAAACGTCTTGTGTAAGTTCAAGTGACAGACATCCGGACCAAACTCGGGAGGTCGACAGAACCCAATGAGTGCATTGAAGTTCGCTCCGTCCATGTAAACCTGTCCGCCGTGCTGATGAACAATCCGACAGATCTCGACGACATCTTCCTCAAATACTCCATGCGTCGAGGGATACGTGATCATGAGCGCCGCCAGCTGCGACGCATGTTCGCGCGCTTGGCGCTCAAGATCCTCGACATCGACGTTGCCGCCCGAATCACACTCGACGACAACGACACGCATACCAGCCATCGCAGCACTCGCAGGATTGGTTCCGTGCGCCGACTTTGGGATCAAGCAAACGTTCCTCTGCTTCTGACCACGGCTTTCGTGATAGCGCCGAATCGCAAGCAGACCAGCATACTCACCCTGTGAACCCGCGTTCGGCTGCAAGGAAATCGCATCAAAGCCCGTGATGTCTTTCAAGAACGTCTCGAGTTCTTCGAGCAACACACGATAACCCTCAGCTTGTTCACGCGGCACAAACGGATGAACCTCGGCAAAGCCCCACCAGGTGATCGGGATCATCTCCGCTGAAGCGTTGAGTTTCATCGTGCACGAACCCAGCGGAATCATCGAATGCGTGAGTGACAGATCCTTTGCTTCCAACCTCCGAATATAGCGAAGCATCTCGGTCTCGGAATGATGTGTGTTGAAAACAGGATGCTGTAAGAATGGGGTGGTACGACGTAAGCCATCCGGAATATTTTCTTCTTTGGATACGAGAATACGCGAACTCCGCGCGATCTCCTGCCCGGGAGGCTTTCTCTGAAACGTACTCAAAATCAAATCGACTTCGACATCGCCACAGAGTTCATCGAGCGAAACCCCCAGCGTGCGTCGATCAACGATACGAAAGTTCACACGGTTCTTAACCGACCAGTCGAGAACCGACTGAATCTCCATATCGGATCCGGAAACCCAGAACGTGTCGAAGAAAGGCCTTTCGCTGACATCAAAGCCAAGACTTCGAATTTCAGCGGCTAACGCCACTGCCATCCGATGGACGCGCTCTGCTTTTGCCTTGATACCCTCAGGACCAAAGTAAACGGCGTACATCGCCGCCAGGTTCGCCAGTAAGACTTGCGCCGTACAGATATTGCTCGTCGCTTTATCGCGTCGGATATGTTGCTCGCGCGTTTGGAGAGCCAGTCGAAACGCGGTTTTTCCTGTCGCGTCCTTTGAAGCACCAATGATGCGACCCGGAATTCGACGCTGATGTTCGTTGCGGGTCGAAAAGAAAGCCGCGTGCGGACCGCCGTACAATGGAGGGACGCCAAAGCGTTGCGATGAACCAATAGCAATGTCCGCCCCCCAAGTGCCAGGAGCTTCAAGAACTGTAAGCGCCAAGAGATCCGTGGCCACCGTCACCAGCGCACCCTGCGCATGCGCTTGCTCTACAAACTTACGATAGTCGGCGATCGATCCGTCTTGCGCCGGATACTGAATCAAAACGCCAAAACACGACGGAGGTAACGACGACTTACCGAGATCGAGAACTTCGACACGAATCCCAAGCGGCGTCGCGCGCGTTCGAACAACGTCTATCGTCTGCGGAAAACACTGATCAGAAACGACAAAGATCGGATCGCCAGCAGCTCGCTTGTCCGCCCACTTGTCCGGGGGAACCGAAAAACTCAACGTCATAGCCTCAGCCGCCGCCGTAGCTTCATCGAGCAAGCTTGCATTCGCAAACTCAAGCCCCGTGAGATCACAGATCATCGTTTGAAAATTGATCAGCGACTCGAGTCGACCTTGTGCAATTTCTGACTGGTATGGCGTGTACTGCGTGTACCACCCCGGATTCTCTAAAATATTCCGCCGAATCACAGGCGGACAAGCCGTACCGTAGTACCCAAGACCAATGAACGAGCGATAAACTAGATTGCGTCGCGATAGCTCGAGCGCATAACGAAGGAGTTCGGCCTCCTGCATCGGACGCGGCAATCCAGACGCACGCTTGGTTCGGATACGTGATGGAATTGTTTCATCAATCAACTGGTTAAGGCCGTTGTCGATCCCAAGTTCAGCGAGCATGGATTCTAACTCGGTTCCACGTGGTCCGATGTGCCTGTCCGAAAACTGAAAATCCATGCGACAGTTCTAGTTTGATTTTCATGACCGCTCAAGGCAAAAACAGGCTGCTGTGCTTCACTTTCGCCCCCCAACCGATGAGCATCTGGTTCGCATCTTCAATACCGCGTTCTTGCGAGCGCTGACGGGGTCACCGCCCGACGGCACCCAAACGAACATTGCGCATCTTATAAGGACACCTGAATTCGAGGCATTGCTAGGTGCGATTCAGGAACTCGCGCATCGCACGGGACAGCCTGAGGACGCGGCCGCAACGGGACTCGTGAATCTGTTTCGACAACTTGAAGCGATTTGGACAGCTTACCTGATTCGGCAAGGACTTGAGCGAGTCAAGGGCTCAGCCAACCCTACGTTCGCCAACCCTACGTTCGAAGGATGAAATCCCACTGGATTTCGATTTCGCGTTTGCCGTTGATCAGGCCTCGCGGCGGATTTGGAAACGGACCAGCGCGATTGAACGCCTGAACAGCCGCCGAGTCGAGATCGCGCGTTCCTGACTCTTCGAGGACCTGGACCCGTACGATTTCACCGCGATCGTTCAACGTCACGAGTGTTCTTGTCTTGTGCTCGCGATCGCTCGCGATGTAACGACCTTGGCGATAGACTTTTTCGAGCTGAGTTCGCAAGATAGGTCGCCACGCCAGATCGAGTTGTTCACGGATGCGTTTGAAGTAGCTGAAAAAGATGTACTCGCGCGTGTTCAACGCCGTCTCGTTTGCTTCGTTGATTCCCTTCACATAGTCTTCGCCCGGTTTTTGTCCAGGCTGATCCAGAGGAGCAAAGTCGGGACGATCGCGTGGTTTCTCGGCGGCATCTCTAAACAAGGGAACACCGAGGTCACGAAGTGCGACCGTGGGTTTATCTTTTTCGCGAGCTTGAGCCTGATCTTCCTGCTTTTCCCGTGCTTTCGCTTTCTGAGGCGAATCAAAGACCGACGGACCACTCTTGGTGACCGTCTGTTCTTTCACAACGCGGTTCTTGTCACTGAGAAACGCTTCGGGCTTCGCCGTATCGGTTTCGTCTCCCCGTTTGGACTGAACGATTTGTTTATGGAGATTATCGGGAAGCTGGACTTCGATCCATGTCGGTTTGCTTTGTTCGTCGGAGGATTGAAAGATTTCTGGGTGTTTGCCAATCCACAAGAGTGCGATGAGAAGAATCCCATGCAGAAGAATCGAACCAAGAATCGGTCGTTGGCGAATCGTTAGATCACTCATCAGAAACGGGACGATCCCGTTTCCTAACAGATCGGAAAGTGACGGAAATTACTTGAAATCCTCTTTGAGAAACTCCGATCCCGACTCGACAGGATCGACCCCTTTTTCAACGCGCTCTCGAGGCTCGGTGCCCATAATAAACGCCTCTTCGACGGCGCCCGCCGATTTTCTGCCGACCGATCGTCCTTTGGTATCGATGGGAACAAAAACAATCCCGTCAGGAACTGGAAAGTCACGCTCAGGATACAAAATCGCAGAAACGTTCATAAAACCAAGCCAGATAGGCAGAGCAGCGCGAGACCCTGTCTCGCCAGGACCCAAAGATTTCTGATCGTCAAAACCCGTCCACACACCCGTGATCACGTCGGGCGTAAACCCAATGAACCACGCGTCCCGATAATCATTTGTCGTTCCGGTCTTTCCAGCTGCAACGCGCGCCAATCCGCTGGCGCGCCGACCCGTTCCTTCGGTCACGACCTCTCGAAGCAAGTGACTGATCACGTACGCTACTCGGGGGTCGACGACCTGGTCGGGATCCTCGGCGGGCGGGTACTTGGGTAGCGCTGCCGGATCGATCGTCTCAGGTGCCGCTGCACCGGGCTCCGGCGGAGGAAACGCCGCCACTTTTGGATGGAGCGGAACCGGTTGGATATCTTCGAGCACGGTTCCGTCGCGGCCCACGATTTTCGTGAAAAAAATCGGCTGAACTCTTCGGCCTTGCCGCGCAAACACAGCGTAAGCCTGTACCAACTCCACCAGTGAAAACGATCCGCTGCCAAGCGAGATCGACAAATCTTGATTGACCTGGCCCGTGAGGCCCAAGCGTCGCGCGTACTCGATCACCGTGTTCACTTGTAACTGCTGAACGAGTTTGATCGTCGGGATGTTTCGGGAGTCAATTAAAGCTTTTCGAAAGGTCGTGTCGCCAGAAAACTTTTCGTCAATATTACTGGGCTTCCAGTTTCCAAACTCTTCGTCTTTATAAACAATCGGTGCATCGACAATGATCGAAGCTGGCGTGAAACCTTTCTCCACAGCGCTTGCAAAGATAATAGGCTTGAACGCCGAACCCGGCTGCCGCAGCGCTTGAATGGCGCGATTAAAGTGCGATGCTCGAAAATCAAAACCACCTTCCATCGCCAGAACAAATCCCGAGTTCACCTCCATCGACAGAATCGCACCCTGAACTTCGGGTTCCTGTTCCAGTTTTGCAACCAAGCCTCGTTCGGTCGGCCGCCGCTCGAGTTGGATCCTGATCAGGTCACCGACCGCCAAAACATCCGAAACCTTTTTTGGAGGCGGCCCGAGCTTTCCATCAGGACCTGGGCGTGCAGCCCACAGCATATCGTCAAACTTCATCGGAACTTCTTGAAGGCCTGCACGAACAAATGCGAGCTTTTCACCGTCGCGCACTTCTGAAACCCACGCTTCCAGAATCTCACCGGAGCTCAAGATGTCGGGATTCGGTTTCTTATCCCAATCGGGAACACCCGAAAGCAAAGCCAGCGTTTCGAACTGTTGATTCGGCTCTGGAACCTCGGCGTCTGGAGCACCGTTCGTGTCGCTTTCGACCGCCTCTTTGAGTTGCTCGACGCCCAGATCAAAATAATCGCGATGGCGCGTGATCAGATCGCGCTGGAGACTGGCCGAGTGATCAAAGCGTTCCTGATCGGTGACGAGCTTCTTAAGTGCGCCCCGATAGCCTCGGCGCTTGTCGAGCTCACGTAGACCAGCCTGCAACTGCTGCTTCGACGTCATGAGAACTCTCGGCGTCGTGCGAACGTAAACTTTAAGACCATCTTCCTGCACAGCCTTCTCACCATACTTCGTCACAAGATGGCGACGAATGTGCTCAATGAAGTAGGGGCCGTACTCCATATTGCTCTCGAGACTACGATAGACTCTCAAAGGAGCCGCGATGGCTGCTTTCATTTCGGGTTCGGTGATTTTACCAGTCTCGAACATGCGGCGGAGCACATACGCTTGCCGCTGTTTCGCACGATGCGGATTGCTGAAAGGGTTGAACTTACTGGGGGCAGTTGGAAGACCCGCTATCAAAGCTGCTTCGGCTAACGTGAGTTTGGAAAGCTCTTTTCGAAAGTAACTGCGAGCCGCCACGGACACTCCGTACGCTCCACGACCGAGATAGATCTGGTTGAGGTAGACGTAGAGGATCTGATCCTTGGTCAAGTGAGATTCGAGACGGTAAGCGAGCACCGCCTCTTTGAGTTTTCGAACGATGCTTCGTGCGGGCGTGAGAAAGAGTGACTTCGCAACCTGCTGGGTGATCGTACTACCGCCTTGAACGACCTGACCCGCTTTAAGATTCGCAAGGAACGCGCGCAAAATCGCCGCGAAGCTAATCCCCTGATGCTCAAAGAAGCGATCGTCTTCAGCAGCAACAAACGCGTCGACAACGACTTTCGGGACACTCTCAAACGGAACCATCACACGACGTTCGCGAAAAAACTCACCGACCACAGCTTCCTCACCGTTATGTGAGGCGATCACCTGACTCACAATAGGAGGACGATAATCCGTAACTTGATAGATTTTTGGTAGATCACCCACAAGCCAGATGATTCCAATGACCACCACACCCGCTGCCATGCCGGCGATCGCTAAGATCGGCACCCACTTTTTTCGGTTCAGTCCGGTGGGTGGCGATGCGAGGGGCGGCGTGACCGGCTTCATGGGTGTTGAGATCATTGTTGGACCTTGTCCAAAGCTTCTCGGATGGAGTCGATTTGTTTTTGAGTCGCGGCTTTCCCTTTAAAGGTAGCCGTCGTACGACGATCGAAATCAAAAAAACCCACTTCGTTTAACTCGGGTCGTATGACGACATCAGCGGTCTGCAAAACTTTTTCTCCATTGGCTCGTGCCAGGAGAAAATTCTGAACCAGACCCACTTCACGTGCACCGTCGTCATCAACTTTTTCGATGTCGGTCAGCACATCGAGCACGATCACGGGACCAACACCTAAGTCGCGTGCGACATCCACGAGATAAGGTTGTTGGAGTGAGGCGGAGATAGCGGGCTCGCCTAGCCACGTCCCGGGCGTCATCACCCCTGGTTCGGCAACGGCTGCGCGAATCGCTTCTGTAAGCGGGCCCTGATTAGCCAAAATAAAACGGCCCTGCGTTTGAGAAAAAACACCAATGGCGAGCGGCTTCCTCGTTTGACGAATGTCTTTCTTACCGAACGTCGCCGCAAGGAACACCTCGAGTTCGTTTCCCGAATTAAGTGAACCCACCAACCGACGAAATCGACTGCCGAGCAGAACGTCTGTCTTGAGACGCATTGTCCACCACTCGAACTGACTCAATGTCGCCGCTTCAGCATAGAGAGCGGCAAAGAGCGCACCCATTCCCGTTCCCACGACTCCACCCACTTCAATTCCGGCGTCTTGAAGAGCGCGAAACACTCCGGCTGCGGCAAAAGCACGCGCGTGACCAGGTCCGAGGACAACAACGACTTTCTTTGAGACCGGAACGTCCGGGCCGTAAGGCTTAGCCGACGCATCAGCGGAGTTCCCGCCCTGAAGCACAGCTGCCTCAGGCGAAGACGGTTCGGTTTCCGGCTTGGTTCTTCCAGCCGAACAGCCGACACCGAGAGCGATCACGATTATGATGCAGAGTTGCTTCACCTAGGTTCTCTGTTTTCGCCAGCAGGCTAAAAACTCGCGATTACCAGCGCTTCCTTTGATAGGTGATTCTACCAACTCCAAACGCTCCAAGCCAAGATTTTCTAGGGCTCGCGTCACGCTCTTGACTGCCGCTTCGTGGTCGGCCGAATCACGGACGATCCCACCTTTTCCCACCCGCTCCGGACCCACCTCGAACTGTGGCTTGATCAACGTGACCCACACCGTTTCAGCCTCGGCGAAAACCATCAATGCCGGAACGATTTTCGATAGGGAAATAAAGGACACGTCGCACACAATCAGATCATAGGTTCTTCCGAGGTCTTCAAACTTCAGGTAGCGAGCGTTGATCCCTTCGACAATCCGAACACGCTTGTCGGAACGGATCTTCCAGTCGAGAAGATTTTCGCCGACATCGACGCAGGTGACATCACGAGCACCCGCTTGGAGAAGCACATCCGTGAATCCACCGGTCGACGAACCGATATCCAGCGCCGACTTTCCCTGAACGTCGACTTTAAAGACACCGATCGCATGCTGCAGCTTGAGTCCTCCGCGCGACACAAACGGGTGGTCCTCGCGGAGAAGACGGAGTTCCGCATCCGGCGCAAGCAACTGGCCAGCCTTCTCTACTTTTCCAGGGCCGCTCACTACGGCACCCGCGGCGATGAGTGCTTGAGCACGAGCACGCGACGGCGCAAGACCGCGCTCTACAAGGAGCTGGTCAGCTCGGATTTTCTTCATTTCCCGCAAGGATTTTTACTTTCCGTTCGGCTTCGGCGAGCACCGTTTTACAAGTCGCGCTCAGCTCTTTTCCTCGCTCATAGAGTTTGATCGTCTCTTCCAAACTGAGATTACCGAGTTCAAGTTTACGAACCGTCTCCTCAAGTTCCTTCACAACAGTCTCAAAATCATGTGCTGTTTTCTTTTCTCGCGTCACAATACCCTTCTCTTTTGCTGTGGAATGTTTTTTGTCAAATGTAAAACCTTTTGTCAGTGCGCCCTAGCACCACACGGAAATAACCTCCGGTTTCCAGGGGTTCTGAGATCGCTGCGACTGGCAGGACCATTGCTCTATAGCTGTCTCGAGGAGTTCAGAGAGAGTAGTTATGGCTTGCAGTCCAAGGATCGGCAAATCCTTTTGTCGGATAATTTCTATCGTTTCCGCTTTTGCGTCTCCGCTCGCCGTATCGAGCGCGTGGGGCGCACTCGGCTCGCTTTCGACCGGAGCGTCGTTGCAAGCGCCTGATTTTGGGGCGTTCGAACGACTCCAACCTCTCACACAAGCCAATCTTTACTCACAATGGACGCCGGACTCGGCGATTAAAGAAGCGCTCTCCGATTCGCTCGGTCGCGTGGATGCTTCTTTTAATATTCCCGAAGAACTTCAAGAAAAAGTGCGGTTTTGGGCTGCGATTTTCGGTCGCTATTCTCAATACCAAACCGTGATCTACGATACCGCCCACCCTGAGATCATCTATGAAGTCCTCGACTTCTCGGATCTCAAAAAACGCTCTCGCAACCTTGTTGCCTACGAGATCGTTCGCCAACGCATACTTTCGAACACGATGCGCGACTATGAAACGGCTTTTCGCAAACTCGCTGCGCGCGGTGGCCTCAAGCTCCGGTCGGAGCACGGGTTGACCGGAAAAGAAATTCAGATCTATCGTGCGCTCGTCGAAGCTCGCCCCGAAACGACAAAGGGGTCGACGCATAATCATACAATTCAGGCCTTTCACAAGGGTTTTCGGGCTCAAACTGGCCTTCGCGATCAATTGATTCACGGCCTTGTACGGTCCCAGCGTCTGTTGCCTAGCATGCGGACGATCTTCGACGAAGAACAAGTCCCGCACGAACTTATTCAAATCAGCTTGGTCGAAAGTTCGTTCAATCATGGTGCGATCTCTCGAAGTGGTGCGACCGGCGTGTGGCAGATCATGCCGACCACGGGAAAACGCTATCTCCGCATGGATGAAACGAGCGGTATCGATGAGCGTCTTTCACCTCTCAAATCAACTCGCGCAGCTGCGCGAATTCTTCGGGACAACTTCAAGTTTTTGGATAGTTGGGCGCTTGCGGTAACCGCTTATAACTCTGGCTATCGTGGCCTACTCAAAATTCCTCGTCAGCGTCGCCTCGGCGATGCTCTCTACAAAGAACTGCGTCCCTGCGGAGGAACCCAGCATCTTGGAATTGCTGGACGTAACTATTTTGCTGAATTTTTGGCCGTCATGTATCTCGTCGAATATCGCGACGTCGTGTTTTCGATGACCGTCGACAGTGGACAGCCGACCCCGTTTCAAACACACCGGACAAGAAGGTCCCAGCGTCTGGCCGAGCTCCTGAAGCGTGAAAAGCTCGATAAAACGACGTTTCTTGAGTGGAATCCAGATCTTGCACGTGCAAAAATGATCCCTAAAAACACTGAGTTTTTCTTCCCAGTGACACCTGAATCAGTAGCCGCTAACGACCGAGATAACGTTGGGCTCCACCGGCAAGCTGCTGCTCCAGCGAACTTCCCCCCCGCGATCTAAAACCCGTGCTGTGACCCAACTCTGTTCCAGACCGACCGCTAAGAAACGCGGTTTCTTTCCATCTAGTGGCGTGTTTTTCTCAGTCCGTTCGGGTCCTGTAACACTTAGGACTTCGCTCGATGGGCTCGGCGAACCCAAAACTCGACTCACTTCTGGAAACAATCCAACAGTTTCCGCCTTCTCAACAACAAGTCCGGACATCTCCCCCCAGATAGACCCACGACCATCCACCGTTCCAGCACCGATGTCTGTACGAAACCGATAGACCTCCGTTTCGCGCAGCTGCGGAAGCTGGGCTTCAGCAAAGGCCCAGGACTCTATGGCGTGCCGATGAAGATACCCATCTCCATCCGGTCTCTTAGCCCAGGTTTCGACAACCACCGGGTACCATCCCATGGCGATCACTTCACCCAGACGGAACTGGCCCTGGCTTCCCGAGACATCGTCGGGCACGTTCTGTCCGTGCGCATGCACGATCAAAGATGACGCAGCGTCATAGCCTTCTTCGTCGTTTTCACCCAATGGGTAATAAATCGAGCCGGAAATGGCTACTTTTCGGGGTTCCGAGAAGTCGACATAAGAGATCTGTCCTTCGCTGAGAGGAACATACGTCCCGCCGGCATCACCCTCTGCCGACGTTGCTCCGACCCAGATAAACCCACCCTTGATACCAAAAGCTAAGAAGTACTTTGGACCCTCGGCTGTTGCCACAACGGGCGACCATGTCTCATCAAAGTAAGCGATGCGCGGCCCGAGCGCTTCAGGCGCACTGATCTGCCAACCCTCAGCAACCTTTCCAAAAAGAATCGAAGCCTCTGCCGACGAATCCCGACCGTACGTCGCGCGCAACACGCCGAGATTGAAGTCCGAAATCATCGGTATCGCCGATGGATAAGCTGCGTCCTTCAGAAAAGCCAACATCGGGACATGGCCCTGACTCTCAGCCAGAAACCATCCCGACGCGGTGATCGCCTTGGAACCGTCGATATTTAAAATGTTCACAGCCGAGATCGTATGAGGGGCACCAAAGCTCTCATAGAATCCCGATGTCGGAACGTTCGGCCAGTTTTGAGCACTGTCCGCGACAGAGTGCAGCCCCTGTTTGGCCGAGGTCGTCTTCTTTGTAACAGTGAGCCCCTCAGCTACGGTGCGTGTCTCTGAACCATCCGACTTCGCGGATGCCGAGCCACCCCCTGATGGCGCAATCACGATAGAGGCGGATGGCTTAGCGGTCACTGCGCCGATCAATGCGCTTGTCTTAGCGCCGCTCTCGGCGTTTAGGCCGGCATCCACGGCTGCGCCCGCTCCGACAACGGTAACGACCGGCGGGGCAGTCACCGGATTTGCTTTAGCTGAAGAAAGGTAACCATGGACCTGCTTAACGAAACTGGGGTCTGACATACGCTCAACCAGCTCCATTGAAACAGCCGGCGCCTGAGCGACGGCGCTGGGCTCGTCTGCGACGGCCGCATTATCTTCTAATACAGGTAACACGGGCGCCGACTGTGAGTACTCAACGTGAGTATCCACAACCTCTGCGATCGACTCTGCTGGGACCTCGGTCCGTTTAGCGGCTTGAATACTCACTGTCTTCTCAGCAGGCTTTGTGAGTACTCGCACTGGAGCGGCCCTGGCGATCGCAATAGGAGCAGGGGGCGTCAGAGCCGGCTCCACCACGCCAGAGAATGAGTATCCATCGTAAGGAGAGATCTCCTTAGCCCGTTCAGCGAGTCGCAACGGAACTTCCGGTCGCTCTATGGCGAGCGCAGCTTGAGTAACCACCGAAAGCTCCTGAACAGCCGCGACCATCTGGTGAGTACTCATAGGATCTTTCGGGGCCGCAACCATAAGCTGCGTAGAAAGCATTATACCGTGAGTAGCCAACCGCTTCTCGACCGACTTCGGTTGGATAGCCACCACAGGCACTGCCGCAGGCGCGATATGAACCGCCGTGCTGGTCATCACCGTAAGTTCGGTCCGAGGGGTGTAACTCGATGTTAAAACCCGTCTATCAACTAAAACAGTTTTTAAAGGTGTCGTCCGCTTTCCTGAGGAAGCCGTAGCTGCGGCCACCACGCGGCGTACCGGTCGTGTAGCTCGAAACCTCTCAATGGCTGTGTCGACTTCGACCTGGGCTTTCTGAATCTGACCCCGGAGACCGTCGGCCCACGGAGCGCCGTCGTCCAGTTCCGAGCCCAATGAAAAACGGAGCGTCATGGGAACCTGAAACGGGACCTGAAATCTAAGAACGGACTGGGAAGCCCACTGACTCGCAACCCCGAAGAAAGCCATCCCTGCCAGCGCAAGGAAAGATAGAACGCCCAAACGTCCGCCTGAGACGAGCACTGGAGTTATCATCTTCCTTTATTTAAAAAACCCTACCGATTCAGAATAACAGCCGCATCTAAGCGCACAATGAAGGTTTCTTGGCGCCTAAAAAATCTGTCAAACGCCTCGACAGCTGTGTCTGTCTTTTTATAGTTGGCGATTCTGCCTCGCAAGAAGATTCTCTTTGTTTTCAAGAGGATCCCTGATGGCATCTGATTTGCTCTAGTATTCTAGTAAGAAGACGGCGACCTGATTCGAGGCGCCTAAAAGTAAGACAGTCTTCGAAAGTTTACCCTAACCCCCAAATCGTCCATGGATGGACTCCCCTAATTCCCTAACTGATCTTCTCCTGCACAGCTGTCAAAGCTTTAGCCGGAAAACCCCCCCATATTTTAATATAAATAGTTGATTTTACCTGATTTTTTTAATCAGAAGCTCGCCTTTTTTCGCAATCTTTTCCACTGAGCGCAGGGGTGCCATTTTATTCGGGCATAAGCGTTGCTCATAGCTCCGCCGAATCTTCAAGACGAGGGTTTACGTGGCCTACTGAGGACACTCGGGTGGTGTGCAACGCAACCCCTCGCTAGAAGACGCATTAAACAAAAAGAGGAGTAAGTAAAAAATGATCAAGCACAATATGAAAAGTACGCTTGCAGCATTGGTTGCAATCATTGGGGTTGGGGCAATCGGATGTACAAAGTCGCAAGAGAACAAAGACGCTGAAGGCGGCGCGAGCGGAAGCTCAGCACCAGTTATCAGCGCAGTGGCTGGCAATTGGGTGATTCACTCAGTTTCGACTGACAACGTCAACGAACCAAACGATTTCGCTGTGACGAATCGCGTTCGTACGCTCAACACGGGCGCTGTTCTTGATTCAGATTACAGAAATCTGAACTTCGTTTTCGAAAACGATGGAACGGCTTTCGGTCGCAAGAGCGTGAAGGCAGATCGCATGACTTTTCAACGCGGAACACGCGTCGAATCGTCGGTGAACTACGTTCAAGCTGGTTCGCAAATCACGCTTTCGTTTCCTGAAAAAATGGAAGACGGTAAAGTGGTTAAGGACAGCGGTGACGATGTCAGCGCTAAGATGACTGTAAAGCTGTCATCTGAAGCAGATTTCATGACGATCGATTCGATCCAAGTGACGACTGACTCTGTCATCTTCAACGTTTCGAATTCTGACGAAACGTCGGCGCTGACTTTCAAGCGTCCTGAAACGACTATTGCTGAAATCGAAGCGCAGATCGTTCAACTCGAACAACTGAATGCTACGTACGAGCAAGAAGGCGAAAAGCTTAACGAACGTCTCGAAGACGCAAAGCACGTTCAACAACGTGCTGAAGCATCTAAGAATAGCGACGACATTAAGTCCGCTGAAGGCGCGATCAAGGGCATTCAAGCAGAAAAAGCAACGCACGAGAAGAATGACGTGAGCGAAGAGCTCGCATCAGCACGCGAAACGCTGAAGACGATGAAGACGCTTCACCGTGACCTTGTTGACGATTCAAATGATCGTGAAGCTGCTCGCAAGGCCGAAACAGAGCGCAAGGCTAAGGAAGCCGCCGAAGCTGCTGAAAAAGCTGCTAAGAAGGCTGCTGACGAAGCTGCAGCCGCTGCTGCAAAGTCTGCAGACGAAGCAAAGAAGTAAAGAAATAAGCTTCTTAGGTTATTTGGGAGAGGGTGGTGCAAACCACTCTCTCCTAAAAACGTTTTTAGAATAAAGAAAGTTTTAGGAGCCGAAAATGAAACCCGTCACCCTTGCCGTCGTTCTATCTCTAGGAATTATAACTTCAGGATGTACCAAGACCTCCGAAAACGAGCCTGCTGCCGCCGCAAAAGATGAAACCTCGGCACCAGCGTTTGTATCGGTCGCTGGTCAGTGGGATTTGACGAATGTTCAGACGACTGTGTCGACGCAAGACGCAGCCGGAAAAACTTTAAACTCTGCCTCGCAGAACTCCGTTTACTACGGAGTGACCGAAACACCTTTTTCTGGAATGAGTCTCAGTTTTGAAAGCGATGCAACCGTCGCTGTCATCGACCGTTCAAAAGTCGTAACGGCTGACGCGTCAAAGGATCGCGCGGCTGTTTCGGGAGTTTCCTCACGATTGGGTTACGCGCAAGACGGGGCTACCGTTACGCTAAAAGTTCTTCAGCTCGGGATTAAGAACACGCAAGACGTGGTTTGTCTGACGCCAGATCAAACGGCATCGGCGACCCCAGAACAAAAAGCCGCTACGCCACCGTGCCCGACTCCGTCGGTTCAGTACGGAGCATCGACTTATACAGTTTCCTCAGTTCAGTACACCGGCACGGCTTTGATCGTGTCGCTCGCTGAAGCAGGCAGCACAACAAGTTCATACAGGCTTTTGTTTGAGCGCTTGTCGTCCGTTAAAGCGGCCATCAAGGTGAAGCTTGAAGAAGCGAAAGCTAAGAACGACACGAAAGCTCAAACCGAGCTCGAAAAGTCACTTTCGTATTATGAGTCTTTTGAGGTTCCAGTTACGGAGGCACCAGCCGAACAGCCAGCGCCGCAACCGCAACCGCAACCAGACGTGCAGCAAAACCTTGATCAAAGTCAAACCCCTGGATCGGGCACGACTCCATCTGTAGGTGGAACAGAAGGCGAAGTAGCCCCGCCATCGGCGACAGCCGAAGAAGGCGCTACTGAGGAAGCTGCCACCGGCGGTACCGATGGTTCTCCTGCGACGGGCACGGACGACCTCATTGATTCGCCACAAGGCAAACCGGTTCCTGACGCCGTTGGCGACTTCGAACGCTGGACGAACGCGCGCTCCAGCCCTTCGACTTTCGCGTTCTAGCGCATTGAAATTCGCTTTTTCTACTGCTTTTTAGCTAAGCTCTGCCGCAGACGCGCACGTCTGAGCTTGCGCTGATACTTTTCGATCAGCTCAAGCGACAGATCCTTTGACTGTAGTTTTTCGAGCGCTTTGGCTTCGGCGGCCTTCGCTCGCTCAACGTTGATCTCACCTGCGAGTTCAAGAACCTCAGCGACGACCGCGACTTCGTCGCCACTCACTTCAAAAAATCCAGACGCGATAAAACCGTTGAACGCCGGTGCAGTGTTATGCGCGGTGGAGTAGGCAAACCGACCGGTCTCAAGCGTTCCGACCATTGCCGCGTGGCCAGGCAAAATCTGAATCTCGCCCTCACTGCCTGTCAGCGTAACGTGTGCGATCTCGACATGATCCACAAGTTTGCGTTCGGGTGTGAGGACGGTCAGCTGAAGGCTCATTGTAGCTTCTTAGCCTTTTCAACAGCGTCTTCGATCGTACCGACAAGATAGAACGCTTGCTCAGGAAGGTCGTCGTGCTTGCCGTCGCAGATTTCTTTGAATCCACGAACAGTGTCTTCGATCTTCACGAAGCAACCTTTAAGACCCGTGAACTGTTCGGCCACGTGGAAGGGCTGCGACAAGAACCGCTGAATCCGTCGTGCACGACCCACAAGTTGCTTATCGGTTTCGGACAATTCATCCATTCCGAGAATCGCGATGATGTCTTGGAGTTCCTTGTAACGTTGAAGGATCGACTGCACGCGACGAGCGACCGCATAGTGCTCTTCACCAACCACACCGGGTTCAAGAAGCCGCGAGGTCGAAGCGAGTGGATCCACTGCTGGATAGATCCCAAGTTCAGCGATCTGACGTGACAGGTTCGTTGTCGCATCCAAGTGCGAGAACGTCGTTGCCGGCGCAGGGTCGGTGTAATCGTCCGCAGGAACGTAAACGGCCTGAATCGACGTGATCGAACCCTTGTTCGTTGAGGTGATCCGCTCTTGAAGTTCACCCATTTCGGTTCCGAGAGTCGGTTGGTACCCGACGGCAGATGGGATCCGTCCGAGCAGTGCCGAAACTTCGGAGCCGGCTTGCGTGAACCGGAAAATATTGTCGATGAACAAAAGAACGTCTTGGTTTTCTTCGTCGCGAAAATACTCGGCGACGGTGAGAGCCGTCAAACCCACGCGAGCCCGAGCGCCTGGCGGCTCGTTCATCTGTCCGTACACAAGACAGGTCTTGTCGATAACGCCAGACTCTTTCATTTCAACCCAGAGATCGTTTCCTTCGCGCGTCCGCTCTCCGACGCCACCGAATACCGAGTAACCCCCGTGTTGGGTCGCAACGTTATTGATCAACTCCTGAATCAAAACCGTCTTACCCACACCCGCACCGCCGAAAAGACCAATCTTTCCGCCCTTTGCGTACGGAGCAAGAAGATCCACGACCTTAATGCCTGTGAAAAACGGCTCGACTGTCACGGACTGATCACGAAACGCCGGAGCAGGACGATGGATCGGATACGTTTTCTTCGCCTTGACGGGACCACCTTCGTCGACGGGATCACCGATAACGTTGATAATACGTCCGAGCGTTTCCTTACCGACCGGAACCTGAATCTGAGCTCCCGTGTCCCAAGCAGGCTGTCCGCGAATCAAACCATCCGTTGCGTCCATCGAGATGCAGCGAACGGTGTTTTCTCCAAGGTGTTGCGCTACTTCGAGCACCAGGTTCCACTCCGTCTTGTCAATCGCGACGTTGGTCACACGAACCGCGTGATAAATCGGTGGCAAATGACCGGGTGAAAACTCAACATCGACCACAGGACCGATAACTTGTTTGACGTGTCCGGTGTTCTTCGGATTCGCAGTAGCTGACATGATTTCCTCCACTAACCTTTCTGGGACTCAGCCCCAGCAATAATTTCCAAAAGTTCTCGCGTGATCGCCGCCTGTCGTTGCTTGTTATAGTGCAACGTCAAACCGCGAATCATCTCGCCCGCGTTTTTCGTAGCATTCTCCATCGCGACCATGCGCGCCCCATGCTCACTCGCTTGAGACTCGAGCAAAATTCGATACGCCTGAATCGTGAAATGCTTTTCAAGAAGCCGCGCCAAAATCTCTCTTTGTGACGGACGAACAATATACGTATCTGGATTGCGTGTCCCCGGCTGCGCAAGATTCACTTTCTCCGGTGCTACCGGCAGAAAGTGCTCGACAACAACACCTTGAACCATCGCGTTCTTGAATTCGTTGTAAACAAATTTCACTTCGTCAAACTTATCGGCTTCAAAACCTTCCACGATCCATTGGATGATTTCATCCGTTCGCTCGAACGTCACCGTACGACCAAACTCTTGAAAGTAAGCTGCCTTTACGCCACGATTTTTGAAAAAATCCATCGCTTTACGTCCAACGAACGCGAACTCAACGGACTTGTACTGCCGACCGTTTTCGTCCACCCACCGTGACGCCGCCTTAATAATGGAACCGTTAAAGTTTCCACAAAGTCCCCGATCGGATGAAACGAGAACCAACATCAACCGCGTATCGGACCGAGCTTTTCCGTAACGACCGAGAATGAGCGGCGATTCGACTGACGACTGATGCATCGACGAAACAAGACGGATCAAGTCGCCGACTTTCTTAGCAAACGGACGATTGTTCACAATCGCGTCTTGCGCACGACGGAGTTTCGCCGCGGAAACGAGCTTCATGGCTCGTGTCGTTTGCTGAGTATTTTTTACGCTGGAGATCCGAGTCCGGAGCTCCTTCATGCTCGCCATGGGTGTTTACTGTCCTGAAAATTCCGTGTTGAACTCTTTGAGTGCCGCCACAAGCTGCGCCTTAATATCATCCGAGATCTGCGCTTTCTGCAGAAGGGTCGGTAACAGTTGGGGATACTTGCGGTCTAAGAAGGAATTGAACTCTGTTTCGTACTGCTTCACTTTGTCCTTCTTGACTTGATCAAGATAGCCGTTGGTCGCCGCGAAAATGATCGCGACTTGCCGCTCGACGCCCATCGGCTCGTACTGACCTTGTTTCAAGATTTCGACTAGCTTTTCTCCTCGAGCGAGCTGACGTTGCGTCGCCGTATCGAGATCCGATCCAAACTGCGCAAACGCTTGCTTCTCACGATACTGTGCGAGCTCCAGCCGCAAAGTTCCCGCGACCTGCTTCATTGCCTTGATCTGTGCTGCACCACCCACCCGTGAAACCGAGAGACCGACGTTGATCGCCGGACGTACGCCCGAGTGGAAAAGATCGGTTTCGAGAAAAATCTGTCCGTCCGTAATCGAAATCACGTTTGTCGGAATATAACCCGACACGTCACCTGCCTGTGTTTCGACGATCGGAAGTGCCGTCAGCGACCCGCCGCCACGCTTGTCCGAAAGTTTCGCCGCGCGCTCAAGAAGACGCGAGTGAAGATAGAAAACATCGCCCGGATAAGCTTCGCGACCCGGAGGACGTCGCAACAGGAGCGAAAGCTGGCGATACGCCTGTGCCTGCTTCGTCAAATCGTCATAGACGATCAACGCATGCTGGCCGTTGTCCCGAAAATGCTCGCCAATGGTCACACCTGTATAAGGTGCGAGAAACTGAAGTGGCGCGGACTCAGAAGCCGTCGCCGCAACAATGATCGTGTGATCCAAAGCTCCGTGACGTCGGAGTTTGTCGACGACTTGAGCGACCGTCGATTGTTTCTGTCCGATGGCCACATAAATACAGAAAACGCCTTTGCCCTTTTGGTTGATGATCGTATCGAGGGCGACAGCCGTTTTTCCGGTCTGACGGTCACCGATGATCAACTCACGCTGACCACGACCAATCGGCACCATGCCGTCGATTGCCTTAAGACCTGTTTGAAGAGGCTCTTTAACCGATTGACGATCCACAATGCCGGGCGCCTTGATCTCAACGCGACGGTTGGCTTCGCTCTTCAGTTCGCCTTTCCCATCGATCGGCTGTCCGAGGGCGTTGACGACGCGGCCACAGAGGCCTTTCCCAACTGGAACCTCAACGATGCGACCCGTACGACGAACCGTCGCACCTTCCGTCACACCTTCGTAGTGACCTAAGATCGCAACCCCGACACTTTCCTCTTCGAGGTTGAGAACCATGCCGTAAGTTTCTTTTCCAAAATCCACGAGCTCACCGGCCATGGCCTTTTCGAGACCATAGATCTTCGCAACGCCATCGCCGACAGAAACAACTGTTCCCGTCTCCGAGACATCCAGCTTTTTCTCAAAGTCCGAGAGCTGTGCTTTTAAAATCTGCGTGATTTCTTCTGGACGAATCTGCATTTCAACTGACTCCTCTTAATCCTTTTTTAAAACCTATCCGCTACTGCCTGCGCCGGCAGCGCCCGTTACCGCTCGACGAACACGCTCGAGCTGTCCCTTGAGCGAACCGTCGTAGGTAATCCCTTCGACGGTCACTTTGAGACCCGCGAGCAAACTCGGATCGGTTGATGTCTGAAAATCCACTTTCTTTCCCAAAACGGCGCGAAAAGCTGACGCGAGATCGGCCACTTCTTTGTCACCAATCTCGTCGGCGCAGACGATCTGTCCGAGCGTGCCGCCTTCTGACTCAATTCGCACTTCTTCGAGAGCCGCTAAAATCGCTTTCAGATGTATCAGGCGATTCTTGCGAATCAACAACCCCACAAACCGAAGCACCAGAGGCGAGAACGCCATTTTCTTTTGGATACCGTCAACAACCGCAGTCTTTTCCTGCACCGACGTCATCGGACTTGTCAGACAGGACTCCAACACTGAGTTCGAGTCCACGAGATTTGAGAATGCGCGGAGTTGGCTGATCTCCTGAGGTTCTTTCGATGCGGTTTCATGAAACGCGCGCGCATAGGTTCGAGCCAAGCTCATAAGAACGACCTCATAACGCCGTTTCCTTTCGCGATTCAGCACGCTTGAACTGCGATGAGAAGTCCGAGCGGTAGCGTGTCTTCACTTCTTGAGTGAGCGCCTTCTTAATCTTTGCCTCAGCCTGTACCAAGAGTTTCTCGGCGATCTCAGCTCGCACTTCCGCACGAACACGCTCTTCGAGAGCCAGCAAGCTCGCTTCGGTATCTCGTAACATTGCTTTGGATGCGGCTTCCGCCTGCTTCAGGACTTTATCTTTTACGTTCGCGGATTCGCGTGCCATCTGCGTTCGCATCGCTTCGATTTCGTTTGAGAGTGACTTGAGCCGCGCAGAGAAGTCTTCAAACTTCTCTCGACTTTCCTTCAGCATCGATCGCGACGTTGTGAGATCCGTCGCGATCCGCTCGTGACGCTCACGAACGTATTTTTTCACGGGCTCCTTAAGAAGCTTATAGAGAACGCCCAATAAGATCGCGAGATTGATGAACGGCCAAAGAAGTGAACCCATAGGTCAGCGGTCCTCTCCCTTGAGAAGGCGATCGCTCACCTGCGAAGCCATCCCGTCCAACTGCAGAGCGACTTGCGCAACCACCGCAGCTTTTTGTTTTTCAGCGTCCACCGCTGCTTTCTGCATGAGATTTTTCACTTCTTCGCGCGCTTTGAAAAGAATCAGAGCTTCGGACTTCCGAACTTCTTTCATGGTTTGATCAAAATCTTGCCGTGTCTTATCGCGCGCTTGACCAAGCTGTCGTTGGTACTCTTCAAGCTTCGCCTGCGCATCAGCCATGAGCTTCTGCGCCGCTTTGCGGTCTTCGACCGTGCGCTGTCGGCGCACTTGAAAAAGCTGCAAATACGGTTTCAAAAAGACCGACGACACAAACATGTAAACAACAAAGAAAATGCCGACTTGGATGAAAACCGTGCTGTTGATATCCAGTTGGTGCAGAATTTCGCCCACGCTACGCTCCGTTGGTAACAACGCGGTGGTACACTGCGGATGGGGATTAGGTCAAGGACTGACTACGCGTTCAACGCGCTTCGGCTGTGACTTTCCGGTTGGGTGAGCCATGTTGCTCGAACCTTCGAAGATAACACCTTCATCGACGCGCAAACTCGGCGTGAAAATATCGCCGCGAAAGACGGCCGGCTGGTGGATTTCCACTCGATGCTTGGCGCGAACTTCGCCGGAAACTTCGCCATTGATCACGACGACACCTGCATCGATCTGACCTTGGACGCGTCCGCTTTCGCCAACAACAAGTGTGTCAGGCGTATAGATCTCGCCTCGAAAAATTCCGTTGATACGAACCGTGCCGTGAAAGCACAGCTTCCCTTCAAACTCACAGCCCTGTTCAATGACGGCTGTTACGTCGAGGCTGTTTCCTGGGATGACGAGTTCGGGTTTTGCTCCCATAAACCTCTATTCTGTAGGTGGTCGAGCAGACGATCAAGATCTTCTCTCGACTTATAATGTAGGACAATTTTTCCGCGTCGCTCACGACCTTTGAATTCGATACGCGAAACTCCCTTTGGACTCAAGATGTTAAGTAGACTTTTACCAATCTCAGTGCATCGCAACATGAAGGCGCTTTGGGTGTCGATCGGCATGGCTGGTGTGGTTGATTCTGCCGAGAGAGCCTCCTTGGCCCGCTGAGCCAGGATCTCCGCGACACGAACCTCGAGGTGTCGAACGCTGAGGTCTTTTTCTAAAATCTCGGCAAGCAGCGCGAGTCGATCTTCGCGCGCCTCGAGACCCAACAACGCTTTGCCGTGCCCCGAACTGATCTGACCATTTTTCAAAGCCAGTATGGCTTCTTCAGGCAGACGCAGTAGCCGAAGCAGGTTTGCGACCGTGGCGCGGTCCTTACCAATACGACGTGCGATCTCGTCTTGGGTGAGCGAAAAGTCTTGAAGCAGTTGTGCGTAAGCCATCGCCTCATCGATCGGATTGAGATCCTGGCGCTGGACGTTCTCAATGATCGCAAGCTCAAGCGACTCGCGATCGGTCGTGCGACGGATCACGATTGGAACACTCTTCAATCCTGCAAGTTTGGCAGCCCGAAGGCGCCGTTCGCCGGCAATGAGTTGAAAACCTTCCGAAGTCTTCCGCACGACAAGCGGCTGAATCACACCGTTCGCTTGAATCGACTGCGAAAGTTCCTTGATAGCGTCGTCGTCAAATTCTCGTCGAGGCTGGTAGGGATTCACGCGGATCTGCTCAACATCGATCATGCTGATTCCAGGATGCCGATCTTTGTTCGAAGCGGCCGCCACACCGGCGCCTGCCTCTTGCGAAACAGTCGTATCCGACCCGGACTCTGTCATCGTCGCTGTCGCCGCCGCATCTCCCGAAGCTAGCCCCGGAAAGAGAGACGCCAAACCCTTACCTAAAACTGGTTTACCTGTTCCCACGTTCACTCCCTTAGCTACTGACATATTTTTTGTCCGATGGTGCGTCGCTCGCTGATGCACCGCTCGGCAAAAAGTATGACCGTGCGTCTTCCACAACAAATGGCGGTGGAGAAATCTGCGGCCGATTCTTGTTCAGAAATTCTTTCGCCAAATTGAGGTAGGCCAAACATCCCTTCGAATCGATGTCATAAAGCAGAATTGGTTTTCCGAAGCTCGTGCACTCACTGAGCTTGATGTTTCGCGGAACAACCGTTTGATAAACAATCGTCCCAAAATGACCGCGCACTTCTTTTTCCACTTCATGCGCGAGGCGGTTACCAGCAAACATCGTTAGAAGAATTCCTTCTTCTTTGAGATCAGGGTTCGTACTTTGACGAATTAAATGAACCGTCGTCATGAGAGAAGACAAGCCTTCGAGTGCAAAGTACTCGGCCTGTAACGGAACGAGATACGAATCCGAGGCTGTAAAAGCATTGATCGTGAGAAGGCCGAGTGACGGTGGACAATCGATCAGGATGAAATCGTACTTATCTCGAATCGTAGACAGAGCCATTTTCAGCTTGTTTTCGCGCGAAAACGCTGACACCAACTCTAGCTCTGCACCCGCGAGATTGCTGTTCGCCGGAACAACCGAAAGACCGTCGATCTCCGTCTTGCGAACCGCCTCTTCCATGGGAAGGCCAGCCACCAGACATTGATAAATAGTTTTTGTTGAAAACTCGGGAGTGATCTCCACACCGAGTGCGCTCGATGCGTTTCCCTGAGGATCAAAATCAATCACAAGCACGCGATGCTCACCTACTGCGAGTGAGGCGGCGAGATTGACAGTCGTTGTGGTCTTACCGACACCGCCCTTTTGATTGACGATGGCAACGACTTTCCCCATTTTTCCTCCTGATTTTACTGCGCTTGCCCGGTTGGCTCGATCGGGACGCTCACTTCGCGTCCCGATTGAGGCAATGTGGTTGTGTTGGGCGTTTAAACTTTTCGCCGCGAAAATCCTTTGCGGCTACTCTTATAGGCTAACCACCGCTTGATGGGTAATCAAGAGAAAATCTTTGACTGCATACTCAGAATTTATCGGTCGCCAAAAAAATGTCTGAACGCTATGCGCCGTGAGTACTCTACTCTTTGCGTGTGATCTGCACGAAAATCGTGCGCTTGTTTTCAGAATCAGCGCCAAAATCTCCGCAGATTCTGAAATCGAACTGAGCCCGAAGCTCATCTGTGATTTTCTCGTCGGACTCGGCCTCCCAGCCTGGTCCCTTCAATAAGAAAAGAGTGTTCCACGTGGAACAATTAGATATCCAGCTGAGTATCCTATCCACCTTACCGGCTGCTCGAGAGACAACCGCCGAAACACTCGTTTGATTTTTTTTCAAAAAATCTTCGGCACGCCCCGGAAAGACCCGAACATCGGACATCTTAAGAGTACTCACGGCGCGCGACAGAAAGTCGGCCTTGCGCTGCTCAGATTCTGCGAGAACCCAGTGTCCACCAAACATTATCGCTGCGGCCAGCCCAGGAACTCCGGGGCCTGAGCCAAGATCGAGTAGAGGAGAGGCCTGTGACGATTTGTCTGAGCGCTCTCGAAACTCCGCTATTTCACCCAACCAGAACACATCAAGGAGATGACCCCTTACAAAGTCTTCTGGATTTGTCAGACGAGTGAGATTTTGAACGGTGTTTTCATGAATAATCAACTCATAGAACAAAGAAAGCTTCTCGACCTGAGTACTCGAGAGACGTTCTCGAAAACGTGCGGTCTCAGAGTTTGCGGCTAGTGCGTTTTCGAGGTTGAATTCTTGTTCCATAAGGCTTTCTCCGTGATTTTAAAATAGACGAGGAGGTTTGCGACCGCAGCAGGGGTCACTCCAGGGATTCTCGAGGCTTGACCAAGCGTAGTCGGACGCGCATCAGCGAGACGTGCACGAATTTCGTTCGAAATTCCTGGGATTTCTGCGAAATCGACGGTTGCGGGGATCGGGTAGGCGTCATTTCGAAGCACGCCATCCATCCGTTCGCGTTCACGCTTGATATAACCCTCATAACGAAAGAACGTTTCGATCTGTTCGGATGTTCCACGTGGAACATCGGCCCCCGTTGAAAAACCAAGATCCACCAAATCCGCAAATCCAAGCTCAGGGCGCTTCAAAAGATCCGCACCCGATGCTCGGTCCTTGATCGGTGTAGTCCCTTTTGCTGACAAAATGACCGATGTTTCGGGTCGCGGGAAAGCATAAAACCCCTGAACAGCTGTTTTCAGGGTCTCAAAGGCTTCACGCCGCGCCTCAAACTGACGAAAATCCTCGACCGAGAGCACGCCCAGCTTGTAACCCACCTCGCTCAGACGTAGATCCGCGTTGTCTTCACGCAGAAAAAGGCGGTGTTCCGCGCGGGATGTGAACATTCGGTAAGGTTCGTCCAGACCGCGGGAGGTCAGGTCATCGCAAAGGACGCCGATGTAGGCCTGATCGCGACCGAGCACAAACTCTTCGCGCTCTAACACGCGGTTTGCAGCACCAACCCCAGCGACGAACCCCTGAGCCGCCGCCTCTTCGTACCCGGAAGTTCCGTTGACCTGCCCCGCGAAAAAAAGCCCAGAAATCTGCTTAGATTCGAATGTCAGACGAAGATCGCGCGAATCCACGGCGTCGTACTCAACGGCGTAACCAAAACGCTGAAACTCAGCGTGCTCCAACCCGACAATCGATCGAATGAAGAGCTCTTGAACCTCCGGCGGAAGAGATGTCGAAACTCCATTCACATAAACTTCGTCAACATCGAGACCTTCGGGTTCCAAGAAAATCTGATGGCGATCTTTGTCTCGAAAACGTGAAATCTTATCCTCGATCGACGGACAATAACGCGGCCCGATGCCCGTGATAGCGCCTGAATACATGGCTGATTTCAATAAGTTATCTTGTATAATGCTGTGCGTCTTTTCGTTGGTGTAGGTGATATGACACGGACGCTGCTCGAGCCAAGGAAACCGATCGAGCTTCTGAAAAAAAGAAAAAGGGCGCGGGTCTGCATCTCCGAGCTGCGGTTCGACTCGACTCCAATCGATCGAACGACGATGGAGACGCGGAGGCGTCCCCGTTTTGAGCCGACGAAGCCGATGTCCGTAGTCGCTGAGTTTTGCGCTGAGTGCATCAGCGGACTGCTCACCAAAACGTCCACCTCTCTTTTGTTCACCACCAAAATGCATGACCGATCGTAAAAAAGTTCCGGACGTGATGACGATCGAACGTGCGGTAAGCTTCGAACCATCCGCAAGAAAAACACCCGAAACACGCGGCAAATCTGCTGTTTTCTCAAGCTGTAGGTCGACAGCTTCGCCTTCAAGAATCGTGAGCCCTGGAACGGCCTGCAAAAAACTTTGCATCTCCTCGGCGTAGCGACGCTTGTCACATTGAGCGCGACTCGAACGGACTGCCGGACCCTTGCTCTCGTTCAATGTTCGATATTGAATCGCCGTTCGGTCGGTGATCCGACCCATGATTCCGCCCAGCGCATCCACCTCTTTCACAAGCTGCCCCTTGGCCAGCCCACCCATCGCCGGGTTACATGAAAGAACGCCAATGGTTTGCGCGGATTGTGTGACGAGGGCTACGGTACAACCCATTCGCGCTGCAGCGTGTGCCGCCTCAGCGCCTGCATGTCCGCCGCCGACGATCAAAACGTCATAACGCGTGTTGGCCTGAGTACCGGCCAGAGCGTTGGCCCGACTGCTGGATTGCATAGCCGATCGGTAACACTCCGCTCCACTGCGGTCAATTTCTGCCGATTGAACTTAAAGCCGGACTCGTATTAAATGGTCTTTAGAACCGTGTTGTACGTAGTTGGTTTCTTAATAGCAGCCGTTTCAATCGCACCGAGTGCGGTCGCCGACGTTTCTTACGAAGAGCTCAATCATGTCTATCAAGCGGTCGACGGGCTTTTCAGAAATGGCGGTCTGGACTTGCGAACCCGCGGCCCGGCTAACAAGATCAACGCGGCAACGCCCAAAGATTTGATCGATAAGAGTTCCAACGCTTGCCCCAGTCCAAACAGTGTTCTCTGCGTAAACAACGCAACCGCCGACACCGCAATTAAGGCCAAAGCTAAACTCCGACCCGTCTCGGAACGCGACACCCTCAGTACTGCAAACGGAAACGCCCAAACAAAGAGATGAAACCACGCAAGCGGGTGGAGCGCCGGCAGGAGCGCCCATGCAGCGAGATAACGTTCGTCATCATCCCAGTTTTTTGAAATCCAAAGAAACCACAAGCCGACAACCATGAAAATCACGAGCGCTGCGATGAGATCCGCGCGCGTATCCGACGCGGGAATCTTGAGCGCCCGCATCGCCAGAGCGGGCAAACCCTGATTGTCGCGACCGCGGATTTTTTCATCGCCAAACTGGGTGCCGCCTGACCGGGCGGCGTCAAGCCAGTGCGTTACGGTTTCACGAACCGTAGTGCCGGTTGGAGAGCGTAGGAAAATCGGAAAGCTCAAGACCAGGCAAACAAGCGCGCCAGAGCTCGCAACGGAAAACCATGCGCGCGGACGAAAAAAGAGTGGCACCAAGAAGAGTGGGAAAAGCTTGAAAGAGAGCACCCATACCAACAACCCCTGTGCCCAAGGTCGCTCTCGAGCAGCAAAGAGATGAAGTCCGAGCGCGAGCATGAAGAGACCGATCTGACCGTCCAAAGCATGAACCGCCCAGATCCCCCAGAACAGAAATGCACAGAGAACGATCGACGACCTTGCGAGACCCGATTTTTTTAACCACCGAAAGATCGCAAACAAACAGACGAGATTGAAAACGCCAAAACACCAGCGCGCGGCGACTTCGGGAAGAAGAGCGAAAGGAACAAAGAATGGAACGGTCCACGGCGGGTACTTGTAAACCATCGCTCCATCACGTGCGATCGAGTAGACAGCTTGTCCGTCAAGAAGCGCGCGTCCGGCGCGCCAAAACACGAGAAAATCTTGACCCTGATAAACGGTGTCTCGAACGAGCGCGGTGCCGAGACCGACAACAAGAGCGGCGACAAAAAATCGCGCGGCCCGCTTAACGACCGGGTGCGTTTGCTCGAATATAGCGAACAATTTCTTCAAGACTCGTTCCGGGTGTGAAGATCATATGAACACCCTTCTTTTTGAGAGCAGCAAAATCGTCTTCGGGAATAATACCACCCACCAAAACAAGAGCATCGCCCAAGCCACGCTTTTTCAGACCCGAGATCACTTCAGGAACAATGGCGTTGTGTGCTCCCGACAAGATGCTGAGACCCACGACTTGAACATCCTCGTCGACCGAAGCGTTGACGATCATCTCGGGCGTTTGTCGCAGGCCCGTGTAGACGACTTCAAAACCAGCATCCCGTAATCCTCGCACGATCACTTTCGCGCCACGGTCGTGCCCGTCCAAACCGGGTTTTGCGACAAGAACACGGATGGGACCCGTCGCTACCGCGCGGGCTGGCGCTTTCGGCGCCGTGCTCTGTTTCTGAGTCCCTTTAGTAGCCGGTCGCTTCTTTGTACTCGCCATAGATTTTTCTCAGAACATCACAGGTTTCTTGGAGCGTTGCCAGACTCTGAACGCATTTCATCACGGGTGGGCAGAGATTTTTGTCGGACTCGGCCGCATTTTTGAGTTCGCGTAACGCGTCGTCGACACCGCGCTGACTGCGCTTTCGCTTGACGGCGTTCATGCGCTTGATCTGATTGGCTTCAACCTGGCGATCAATATAAAGCGTGTCGATCTTGTGCTTTTTTTCGTCGGCTTGGTACTTGTTCACACCAACAATGATCTTCTCTTTGGACTCCAGTTGTTTCTGGTACTGGTATGCCGAGTTTGCAATCTCAGCTTGCGGATAACCCTTTTCAATCGCACGCAACATTCCGCCCATCGCATCGATCTTCGCAATATACGCCAAGGCTTCGTCTTCGACCCGCTTCGTGAGTGTTTCGATAAAATACGAACCGGCCAGTGGGTCCGCGACGTTCGCGACGCCGCTCTCTTCGGCCAGAATCTGCTGGGTCCGCAACGCGATCATCACTGCATCGTCAGTGGGCAGTGCGAGTGTCTCGTCCATCGAGTTTGTGTGAAGCGAGTTCGTTCCGCCTAAAATCCCCGCAAGCGCCTGAACCGTCACACGCACGATATTGTTGTGCGGTTGTTGAGCCGTGAGGGAAACCCCAGCGGTCTGTGCGTGCGTTCGAAGCATCCATGACTTTGGATCCTTTGCGCCGAATCGCTCTCGCATGACGTGGGCCCAGATCCGACGAGCCGCTCGAAACTTTGCGATTTCTTCGAAAAAGTCGTTGTGAACGTCAAAAAAGAAACTGAGCCTCGGCGCAAAATCATCGACGCTCATCCCGCGCTTCAGGGCACCCTCGACGTAGGCAATCCCATCCGCAAGCGTGAAAGCGAGTTCCTGAACAGCCGTCGCACCGGCTTCACGGATATGATAGCCGCTGATGCTCACTGTGTTCCAGTTTGGATAGAGCTCAGTTCCGTACTCGATCGTGTCGATCACGAGCTTGAAACCGGGATCGACAGGAAAGAGCCATTCTTTTTGAGCAATGTACTCTTTGAGAATATCGTTCTGGAGTGTGCCGCGAATTTTCTCTTTCGGAACACCTTGTTTCTCCGCGACCGCAAAGTACATGCACATGAAAACGATCGCCGGCCCGTTGATGGTCATCGAGGTCGTGACATCACCGAGCGGAATTCCGGCATAGAGCTCTTCCATGTCCTCGAGTGTGGCGATGCTCACGCCGCACTTTCCGACTTCGCCTTTCGAGAAAACATGGTCGGGGTCGTAACCCATGAGCGTCGGTAGATCGAACGCCGTCGAAAGCCCCATCTGACCTTGCTCGAGCAAAAGTTTGAACCGGGCATTGGTTTGCTTCGCACTTGCATAACCCGCAAACTGCCGCATGGTCCAAAGTTTGCCTCGGTACATGTTGCGCTGAACACCGCGCGTGTACGGAAACTCACCAGGAAATCCGAGATCGCGCTCGTAATCAAATCCGATACTCTCGAGATCGAGCGGCGTACTCAGCAGAGGCACGTCCATATCACTCAATGTGGTGAAGCGAACGTCGCGTTGTGGGGCCTTTTTCTCAGCGTCCTTGCGCCGCGAGTCCCAGGCTTTCAAACGATCTGCTAGTTGGTTGTCTTGCTTTGGTTTCATAGGGAGCGTCTTCGCCTAGAGTTTCGCCAAACCCTCAAACTCGTGCTTTGCGATCACGATTCGCTGCACTTCGCTCGTGCCTTCATAGATCTCGGTGATTTTGGCATCGCGGAAATTGCGTTCGACGACATACTCCTTGGTATACCCGTAACCGCCGTGGACCTGAATCGCCTTGTACGCAACCCAGTTGGCCGCTTCTGAGGCGTAGAGCTTCGCCATCGAAGCTTCGCGTGCGTAAGAAAGACCCTGATCTTTTCGCTTCGCTGCTTGCCATGTCAGCAGACGAGCCGCTTGCAGCTTGACAGCCATATCGGCGATGAAAAATTGAATCGCTTGAAGGCGCGCGATCGGTCCACCGAACTGTTCGCGCTCCGCCGCAAACTTTTTCGAAGCCTCGAACGCACAACGACCAATCCCGAGCGCCTGAGCTGCGATTCCGATCCGTCCGCCGTCGAGCGTCCACATGGCGACCTTAAAACCTTGGCCTGGAGGGGCCAAGACATCCGAGTCAGGAACGAAGACGTCGTCGAAGAAAAGCGCTGCTGTCGACGATGCTTTGATACCGAGCTTGTCTTCGAGTTTCGAAACCTTGAATCCCTTGGCTTTCGTGTCGACCAGGAAAGCCCCAATCGCTTTGTGCCGTTGCGTCTGGTCTGTCGTTGCAAACAGCAAACAATACGCTGCTTCGCGACCGTTCGTGATCCAGTTCTTTGATCCGCGAATCAAGTAACCGCCATCGACCTTTTTCGCCGCACACTTGATGCCTGCTGGATCCGAACCGTGTCCTGGCTCCGAAAGCGCAAAACAGCCAATCTTCTGTCCGCTTGCGATGGGTCTCAGAAACTTTTCCTTCTGAGCATCGTTTCCAAACTTCGCAACCGGTGCGCCAAAGAGAGAGTTGTTAACAGACACGACAACGGCGGACGAAGCGCAGGCGGTTGAGATCTCCTCAAGGGCCATCGCATACGAGACGGTGTCCATTCCGGCGCCGCCCCACTTCTCCTCAACCATCATCCCCATCAAACCCATTTCGCCGAGCTTCGCGCAAATCTCCGTTGGAAACTCTCCCGTATGATCGAGATGAGCGGCTTTCGGTACGATCTCGCTTTTACAGAACGCGCGCACCTGATCGATGAGCATCGTTTTTTCGTCGCTTGTTTCCGGCCAATCGCGGGTACGGTCCATGATTTAAAGTCCTAAAAATTTCGGTTTTCTTTTTTCCAAGAAAGCTCCCATGCCTTCGCGCTGATCGTGCGAGGCAAAGAGCTTTCCAAATTCAGTGGCTTCGGCGTCTAGCTTAGCACTTAATCCAATTGATTCGGAGAACTCATTGAGCAAAACCTTTGCGGTGCTCACAGCTGAAAAACTATTTCGACTGATCAATCCCGCCAAATCGATGACCGTTTTTCTGAGTTCACTCAACGGAACAACACGATTCGTGAGACCGATGCGAAGGGCTTCGTCGGCTTTGATTTTTCGTCCAGAAAAGATCAGCTCCTTCGCTCTTGGAAAACCAACAAACTTGGCAAGCCGCGCGGTACCCCCAAATCCTGGAATAATCCCAAGCGCCACCTCCGGCTGTCCAAAAACGGCGTTCTCGCTACAAACAATGAAGTCACACGAAATCGCCATCTCTGTCCCGCCACCAAGAGCAAAGCCGTTCACGGCTGCAATGGTCGGCTTCGGCATAAACTCAAGAAGCTTCGTCACTTCCTGACCCATCTGTGCGAACGAAATCCCGAGACTTGTGTTCTTCTGATGCATCT
The DNA here is from genome assembly GCA_964549505.1 of uncultured Oligoflexia bacterium. Taxonomy (GTDB): domain Bacteria; phylum Bdellovibrionota; class UBA1018; order UBA1018; family CAZJVD01; genus CAZJVD01. The sequence goes on along the minus strand of CAZJVD010000001.1, from coordinate 452,798 downwards.
CGGAAATGTCCGCACCAGCGATAAAAGCTTTCTCTCCCGAACCCGTCAGTACAACGACACGAACACTCGTGTCCGTCGATAACTCTTCGAGCGCCCGTCGCATCTCTTTGAGCGTCTCTGTGTTGAGTGCATTCAAAACATCAGGGCGATCGATCGTAAGAAGTGCAACGCCAGGAGCCTCACCCTGGTCCGCCCGTGTGATCTTAATGTTCAAAAAATTATTCGTAGACAAAGAAACCTCGTTTCGTTTTTCGACCGAACCATCCGGCAGCAACATACTTTCGTAACAGTGGACACGGTCGATACTTCGAATCGCCAAGCCCGGTGTGCAGAACCTCCATGATCGCCAAACACGTATCGAGGCCGATGAAGTCGGCGAGTTCGAGCGGACCCATCGGTTGATTGGTTCCGAGTTTCATCGCTGTATCAATATCGCGTGCGGACGCAACGCCTTCGTGCAGCGTCGTGACGGCTTCATTGATCATCGGCATGAGAATGCGGTTCACCGCAAATCCTGGCGAGTCTTGCGCCTCGATAAACGTTTTCCCCATCTTTTCAGCAACGCCTCGAACAGCACTAAATGTCTCGTTGGATGTCTGAAGACCGCGAATACCCTCGACGAGCTTCATGACAGGGACAGGATTCATGAAATGCATCCCGGCGACTTGAGTCGGTCGCTTCGTGACCGCCGCAAGTTCCGTGATGCTAATCGACGAGGTGTTCGACGCAATCAGAGCGTCTTTCGGGCAGACCGCGTCGAGCTTTCGGAGAAGATCGAATTTGACGGTTACATTCTCGGTCACGGCTTCGATCACGAGATCCGCCGAACCAAAGTCGTCCATGCTTTTCCCGGCCCTGAGGTTCTTTTGGCCAGCCTGAACGGCATCCGCCGTCAGCTTCCCCTTTTCGAGGGCGCCTTTCAGACGTTTTGCGATCTGATCGATACCGGTCTGTGCTGTCTCAGCGTTCTGGTCGACTATCGTCACAGCGAAACCCGACGTCGCGGCGACCTGCGCTATTCCTTGCCCCATTTGTCCGGCACCCAGAACGCCAATGGTTTGAATCGTTTTCATATTAGATCTCCACACTCCTTATATGTGGCGCGCCCTTCGTCCGGCGAGCGAATTTTGAAAACGAAAAATATTCTGCTACGATCGTCCCCGGGTAAACCGGCGAGCCGGTCAGGGGGAAAACAGATGACAGCGAAAACCATGGCCAAGGCTGGCCTTGTCGCGGCGCTTCTTGCGCCCGGGGTTCACGCAATTGCTGACGATCTTCGAACATCCGAGGATGTCCGTCGCATCACTCCGAACTCCGTCATACAGGATCGTGTCGAGGCCGCTCGGCGCCGAGCAAAGCTGATCGTTGCGCGCGCTTGGAAAAATACCCACGATCGCAAGAGAGCCCGAAAGTACGCCGACGTGCATGCGGTGATCGATACTGTTTCGATTCGTTGGCCCGATCTCGGAACGACATTCTTTTCGTGCACGGAGGACACGATTGCCTTTGCGTCCGTTATAAAGCGGCGAGGAATTTATCTCTGTACCGATGCTGTTGAAACCCCGTTCTATGAACGTCCGAAAGAACTCGCACAAGTCTTGATCCACGAAGCAGCACATCTGTCGTGGGTACTAGACGAGTGCAAGACCACTCAAATCGAGACGGACATCATGGAAGAGTCCGGCGAAGGAATTGCTTTTCGGAGCACTTACTTCGACGTTTGTAACATCCGCATTTAAGCGGGGGGGCTAAATGAAAAAATATCTCGAGGCCATGGTTGGCCTCGTCGCTGTCATTGGACGAATGAGTGTATTGACGGGTGTAACGAGTGTCGTGATAGGTGCCACGCTCAGCATAACGACCGCCGCTACGGCGATCGCGCAAAGCTCTCCGTGGACGGCTGAAGAGATGCTTTTGCCGATAAGTCCTGTGGGGGAAACAAGCTGCCTACGCGATGCTGACGAAATCTCAACCGACGACATGGAACTCGGCGTGAACGGCAAAAGGGCCCAACCACCCGCACCCATGGATCCTGCTTTGCACGCCTTAGTCGAGCGCGCGCGAACTCAAGCAAAGCAAGTATTGATGCGCGCGTGGCGCCGAACCAAGAACGAACAACGAGCGGCGATGTACTCGACGCTTTACAAAACCTTGGAGGGAGCCCCGATCGCAGCTCCTGAACGGGGACAAGAACACCCGGGGTGCGCAAGACCGATCTTGGCGTATGCTTATGTTCCCCAGAACGGACGGAAAATCGACCCCACGATCTATATCTGTGGGTGGGTTGTACAAGACGCTTTCTACTCACAGCCGAAAGCCTTAGGACAAACCATGATCCACGAATCAGCACATCTGTCTGGCGTCTCCGACGAGTGCGATACAACGCAGATTGAGATCGATGCTATGCGAGACTCCGGGGAGGGTATCGCGTTCCGAAACGGATACATCGACGACTGCCGCACACGCATGGGAGAGGCTGCGACAGCCTTCTTATTTTCCGATGCAGAATCGCGAGAAGATTCGACCTAAAACCTGATCGGCGAACGAACTCCCTGTATCTGCTTTAGACGGAAGTGCGACGCTCATCAGAAGACTTGCCGCTTGCTTGATCTCAGCTGCTGCAATCGAAATGTCGTCGGCATCGATGGAACGTCTCAATGCGGCCGCGGCTTCAACACAGGCATCGCGTTCGCTTTCGCCCGAAAGTAAAAACTCGCCCGGTTGACGATTGGCGAGAGCCTGGTAACGCCGAACGAGTGCACGCAGCAAACGATCGACACCTGCTCCGGTGACCGCTGAAACTTCGAGCCACTCGCCCAAACCCGTTTCCTTTTCGAGCGTGCTCGCTAAGTCGGCCCCATTGGACAAACCAGCCGAGCTGAACCTCCCAGCAAGATCCGCCTTTGAGAGAACACCGACCACGCGGTCACGCGGGCCCCCGATCTCTTCAAAAAACTCGAGCCACTGACTTCGCGGTGTTTGCGGATCCAAAACCCAAAGAACGATTTCTGCTTCCCGAAGTGCTGCCTTCGATCGAAGCACGCCCTGCGCTTCCACACGGTCGTCGGTCTTTCGAATACCGGCCGTGTCGTGGAGAACAAAGTGGACCTCGCTTCCGCCTTCAATACGAAACCGAAGATCCTCGCGAAGCGCATCACGGGTCGTACCGGGAACATCGCTCACAATGGCGCGATCTGAGGCGAGTAACCGATTGAACAGGCTGGATTTGCCTGCGTTTGGCAATCCCACGGTCGCGAGCGCAACACCTTGGCGTATGCGACGCGCGCGGCGATAGCCGGATTCGAGATCGGAGAGCTCGTCGCACAGAGTTTTCAGCGTGGGTTTTAGACTCGCAAGCTCGAGCTCGGGAACATCGGCCTGAGTGGGATCGGAGAAGTCGATTCCAAGCTCAAGCTGCGCCACCACGTCGATCAAACGGTCGGTGATCAGCGCAAGCCGGTCCGGCGCACGCTCCGTCAGACGGTCCAAAGCTTCGATACGAGCGGGCTCGGATCGTGCCGCGATCAAATCGGGGAGTGCTTGCACCTGCCTGAGAGACAGTTTCCCGTTTCGGAAAGCACGAAAACTAAACTCTCCTGGACGCGCTTGCCGGGCTCCAAGAGCCAGGATGCTCGCAACCAAGGTTTCAACGGTGGCCGGGCCGCCATGAACCGAAAACTCGACGACATCTTCTCCCGTAAAACTTGCGGGTCCGGCAAAACAGGTGACGACACCTTCGTCGATCAGCTGGTTTCGCCCGATCGGCGTCCAGCGCGCTCGACCATGGGCCTCTTTGAGGTCGGATGAAATGCCGGCACAGAGTTCGGACACAATCGCGCCCGCGCGCTTTCCTGAAACGCGCACGATCGCAAGCGCGCCCCCGACCGCTGTGGCGGGCGCGGCAATCGTATCGTCACTTAAGTAGCCCGAGAATAGATCACGATTGGGTGAGTGTTCCATTGTTCAACTTCTTCGTGGCAGGTCCTAGGGTCATCTCCGGCATGGGCCCTAGTTTTTTATTCAATGCCAATTGTTGAACAATACTTAACACTGCGTTGACCAAAAAGTAAATCCCAAGTCCCGCAGGGAGGGTCAGCATGAAAACCCCAAAAACCAGCGGCATCAGCTGCATCATCCGACGCTGAACTGGATCCTGAATCGTCGATGGTTGGATCTTCTGCTGCAGAAACCACGTCAAAGAGACCAGGATCGGAAGTACATAGTAAGCGTCCTTCGCTGAAAGGTCTTGGATCCAGAACGCAAACGGCGCCTGATACAGCTCCACACTGCTGTAAAGCACTTGATATAGCGCAAAAAAGATCGGCATTTGCGCAAAAAGCGGCCAACAACCCGCCATCGGGTTGTAACCACGGTTTTTCATGAAGCCGAGCATCTCTTGGTTGAGGCGAACGCGATCGTCTTTGAACTTAGCCTGGAGACGCGCAATCTCCGGCTGAAGCTCCGCCATCTTTCGCATCCCGACCATGCTCTTGTAAGTGAGCGGAAACGTAAGAACCTTGACGAGTACGGTGAGAAGCACGATGGCCCAACCGTAGTTGTGCACAAATCCAAAGAAAAAGTTGAGGAGCTTGAGCAAGGGATAAGCAACCACCGTAAAAAATCCGAGATCAACAACATGATCCCAGGTTGGATCAATCGATCGAAGAATACGCAGGTCTTTTTGACCGTAGTACGTGACGAAACTCGTTTCGAATCGATTTCCAGAAACGGGAAGGATCAAACTCAAACGACCACCGCCGGTACCGAACGGTTGGATCACACCCCGTGGTGCAGGACCTGACTCCGGCTTGACGAGCAACGTAAAATAGCGCCCGGTCACACCCATCCAACGTATCGGCTGCTCGATAGCTTCGACAGCATGTTCCTCAAGAACAGCCACGCGCTCAATCGACTTGTCCGAAAAATACACAAAGTGGTGATCGCGTTTTTCGTCTTCATGCACGCCGCCCGTTGCGATCACCGAAACAAACGCAAACTTCGGGAGCGCTTTTTTGAAGTCAGCCGTGACCGAGACGCGCAAGAAAGGTTGTGCGAGATCTTCGCGAATGGTTCGCTTGAGTGTGAGATTCTCGTCCGAGAATGTCCAAACCCAGGTGTCCCCTTCGCGTGCCCACTGTCCTTTGATTTGATCAAGATAACTCAGCGACGGGTCATCAAACGCAAACTGAAACTCGCCCGGGACCTGCGTGATGTCGAACGAAGTGTTCTTGTACTTTGCGAGCGACCAACCGGAAAAGAATGATGACCCCGTGCCACCAACCGCGCGACCGATCGACGTTGTGAACTCCGGAGCTCCCTCCGCGGCACGCGCAGGATTCGTCATCACTGTGTGTGCAAACCCCGCCAACCACACGATCGCGATCATCGGAACGGGATCGAACCCTGAGCGTCCGCCAAAAATGCGAAGTGGGTGACAGGAAAACAATCTGCGGGTCGTGAGCGCGACAGCACGAAAAAAACCATGGCGCTGAAAAGCCTCTTCCGCATAGCACGAACAACTCGGAACAAACCGACATCCTCGGCCAGGACCGGCCATGGCTGAACCAAAGAAATGCAAAGCCGGCGAAACGATCCGCCGATACATCTTAAAAAACAAAACCATTACGAATTCCCTTTTCTCTCCAGCAGAAGAAGCTCTCTTAAGTCCGATCGGAAACGTTTTTGACCCAACGGATCTAAGCAGCTTTCCCGTCGTACCACAACGTTAAAGTCGCGACCGCGGAGCTCGGGTCCGAGCAATCGGAACGTTTCCCGAATCGCGCGGCGCAGACGATTGCGCACAACAGAACTCATACGAAGCTTGAACGTGACGCCGAGACGAAAACAGTCGCGATCGTTCGTCGTCACAAAATAGAGAACATCACCACGCTTACGCGCTTGGCTGTTCTCAAAAAATCTTAGGAAATCAGCTCGCTTATGAAGGCGGTTTTCAAATCCGAAGGGAAGCGATGGGGAAGTGGCTTCCCCGCTGTGCGTACGCTTACTTACCGGAGACACGGACAGTCAATCGACGACGCCCTCGAGCTCTGCGCCGTCTAAGAACGTTGCGGCCGCCGACTGAGGACATGCGTTTCATGAAACCGTGTTTACGCCGTCGCTTGGTTTTGCTCGGCTGCCAAGTTCTTTTCATGCCGCAGGGATAATCGACCGCGTTAAAGTTGTCAATGCCAGAGGATGGTGCTACCCCTACAGTTCCCCCTTTTTTGGAGCCCTAAAACACACGGTGAATAGTTTTCAACATGCGCACAAGCTTTGATCCGGATTCGTCGCAGTGGCCTGAAGTTTGGCGAGCTGCTTACCGTCTTTTGGAACAGTCCGAAGTGGGGAGTCTCCTACGGGCATGGGTTTCGCCACTTGAGCTCGAGGCCTTGGAAAAGCGTTCGGAACGGACGTTTGTGCGGTTTTTAGCGCCCAACCCCTTTCATGCGGTGTGGATCAAAGACCATTTTGAAGAGAAAATGCGGCGCGCCCTTGAGCAAGTGACCGGTGGTCCTTGTGATCTTGACATCGTGGCACGCGCCGAACGCAAGCCTGACGAGGAAGAGCCAGGATTCGCGCTGCGTGAGCCCGAGCATCCGTCGGAACACCGTTCGGTCACGAGCGGCGCCGATCGCAAGAACACGAACAAGCGCGTTCTCAAAGTCGGCATCGGTCGCAGCGACGTCAATCCATCCGAGACACTGAGGGCTCGGTCGCAGAAAGCGCGGATCGACGAGAGTTTTGTGTTTCCGACGTTCATTGTTGGAGCGAGTAACCAGTACAGTCATGCGAGCGCGGTCGCGGTTGCTGAAAAGCCCGGTCACGCGTTCAACCCGCTTTTTATTTACAGTTATCCAGGACTCGGAAAAACGCACTTGCTGCACGCGATCGGTAACCATGTTCTCGCGCATCACCCGCATCTACGTGTCCTGTATCTTTCAGCCGAAATGTTTTTGAATGAATTGATCGAGTCCATGCAGCATCACCAGATGACCCGTTTTCGAGAAAAGTATCGAAACGCGTTTGACATGCTTTTGATCGACGATATTCAGTTCATTGCAGGCAAGAAGTCGACAGAAGAAGAGTTCTTTCACACGTTCAACGCGCTGTATTCGCTCAAAAAGCAGATCGTCGTGACGAGCGATCGTCCGCCCAAAGAGATCGAAAAGCTCGAAGAGCGGATCCGTACGCGATTTGAACAGGGCCTCGTGGTGGACATTCAGCCGCCGGAAATCGAAACGCGGATCGCGATTCTGAAAGCTAAGGCCGAACACGATGACATCTATCTCGACGATTCAATCGCGAACTTGCTCGCGGTTCACGTCAAGAATAACGTTCGCGAGCTCGAGGGAGTGCTGACAAAACTCAAAGCGCGCGCTTCGTTGACGGGCGCTGAGATCTCACTCGAGATGGCGCAGAACGAGCTTCGCGATCACGGAGCGGACGCCGCAGCCGAGATCACGCCTGAGTCGATTCAGGATATCGTTTCGAAACATTTTGGAATTCGCGTGAGTGACCTCAAGAGTTCTTCGCGACTTAAGAACTTTGCTCTACCGAGACAAGTGGCGATGTATCTGGTGCGCAAGTACTTGCGTCTTGGATTCAAAGACATTGGTGAGCTTTACTTTGGTGGGCGCGATCATACGACCGTGATGCACGCCTGCGAGAAAATCGAAACGGCTTTTGATGCGGATCCGAAAGTCCGCGAGATGGTCGAGAACATTCAGAATCAGCTGTAGGACTTTCCATGAACCTGAGCCAGAGAGCAAAAGACGGAGTTAAAAAGAGTATCAAGCTCGCACTTGGACAAGCGCTCGGAAAACTGGGCCTTGAAGTGCGACGCGCGCCGCGCGTCGGTGGCGCGGGTGGAGTGCCGCCTGCGGAAGAGGGTCACGGATCCAAGCGCGACCGATCTTGGAGTTTTGACCCCGAGTTCTTAACGGCTGTCGAAAAATCGAAAACATCGGTATCCGGCGTGGAACCCATGTCGGCGCAGCCGAAACTGCTCACGACGTATTCGTCTGTGAAATATGTCGTGCAGAACAAGATTCCGGGTGCACTCGTCGAGTGCGGTGTCTATCAAGGTCGGCACGTTCGCCTCATGCTTGAGACGCTAAAAGCCTTTGGTGACACGAGCCGTGATGTTTTTCTTTACGACACGTTTGCTGGGATGACGGAGCCTGGGACGCTGGATTTTAAACCGCACCGCAAACTTTCAGCAGAAACCAACCGCGCGAACTGGCTCGCCAATCAACAGAACGCGGCTCACGAGTATAATGAGGCATGCGCTTGGCCGCTCGAGGCGGTTCAACGTTATATTTTCGAGTCGGGTTACCCGAAAGATAAAATTCATTTCATCCAAGGTGACATCCGGCAGACGGTTCCTGCTCAAGCGCCACAAGCGCTTTTGGGCGAAAGTCATGGCGCCATCGCAGTATTTCGAATCGATCTCGATTGGCACGATCTCATCAAACATGTTCTCGATGCGATGTATGGTTCCGTCGTGCGCGGCGGTGTTGTGATCAGCGACGACTATGGAACATGGTTTGGCGCTAAGAAAGCCTTCGACGATTTTTTGAAGTCGCGCGAGCTGCATCCACTCTTGTTCCGAACGGACCTGACGGAACGCGCTTTTCTCGCGCCGTAATCGTCGGCGCGACGCTCGTCAAAAAACTACCGCTTTCAGTTTGTTAAATTTTCACTGAAAATTTAACAATGAAACAACTTTCGATCGTCCTGCTGGCGACCTTGTCGTTGAGCGCTTTTCACCGCGAAGCTCTTGGGCAAATTCTTCCGGAGAACACGTTGCACTTGACCGCGCGGGACACACTCGCTCCGCCGAATATCGATCTCCGGACGTTTAACGAAATTCTCGACAGAATCGACGCCGTTTACAGACCGCTCGCAGCGACCTTCCGAGCGCGGTTCGAAATCGAGCGCGCCTGGGAAGAAAGCACGGTGAACGCTTATGCCGCCAAGAAGCGCTCTCGGTGGGTTATCCATATGATGGGCGGTTTAGCACGACGACCCGAGATCACTCCGGATGGTTTCATGTTGGTTGCGTGCCATGAGGTCGGTCATCTTTTCGGCGGGTATGTTTTCGCACACGGATCGTTTGCTTACGTGAGCAACGAGGGGCAATCGGATTACTACGCGGCTCAAGTCTGCACGCGCTTGATGTGGGCCGATGACGTTAGACTGAATGCGGAGGCCGCCTGGAGCGTTGCTCCGGCTGCCAAGAACAAGTGCGATACTACGTGGGGAAGCGAGGCCGATCGAAATCTCTGTTACCGAACGGCGAACGCGGGACTGTCGCTCACGAACCTCTTTTACGCATCCGCGTACGCGGCCGTCATGGAATACAACAATCGCCTCTCCCAGAATCCCTCTTCGCGGTCGCGCCCACTTCCGCTACCCGTACGTGCCTCGCACGCAACGCGAGATCCTCGTCAAGTCACCAAGACAGACGATTCGCATCCGGCGCTCCAGTGCCGGCTCGATACCTATCTCGCCGGTGCGCTTTGCACGGACCGTTTTGACATGACCGACATCCCCGGCCGATATCATTTTATTCGAGGACGCCACAGCGCTGTGGCTGAGAGAGATGCAGCGCCGTCTTCTTGTTTTTCATGGGAGTCATCATCCTCTCCCGAAAGCGTCCGGCCTACGTGTTGGTTCAAATCGAGAGTGACCTCGGCTCAGCGATTTGACGAGGCCGAAGAAGATGAGGCGCCCGAATCCACCGAGCCCGGTGACGGGACCGAGTTGCCGCTTGCGCTCGATCCTAAGTGATAGGGATCATTAGCTTTCCCGTGGTTTTCTTGAGAGTTTTCTTGGGGTTTTTTACACATCACAAGTTTAAACTTGATTTTTTTGGTCCACTTAGATAAATTGAGCTCCGTTTTTCGGGTTTCAGCTTTGCGGAACGTCTTGCGGAAAGACCCTGAAAGATTAATTAAAGACTAAGTTCTCTTTAGAAATTTGGAGCGAAATTTCTATGCATTTTCGGCACTCTCACCGGCTATCAACGATCGGCTTGATCCTGTTCCTGCTTGTTCAACAGAGCTCAGTAGTTTGGGCTCAGGGCAAGGGTGGAGGGAGGGAAGTGTCGGTGGAGATGGTGAGGGAGATGCGGCGCAACCCCGAGGCACGTAAACTCATGGAAAGTATCGGACTCGGTTTCGATACGTGGGCACTCAAGACTCCTAGTGAGCGCTATACTGCACTGGCCGAGCGCGTCCGTGAACGCGGCGGTGAAGAGCGCGTAACGAAACTTGAGCGCTGGTTCGACGACCTCGCGCGAGGCCGAGCGCGTACAGCTTCGGTTTACGATTCATTGAAAGAGCTAACGGCGATCAGCCCACGATCTGCGGACAAAACCAACGCCTCCGGCGAACGTCCACTCAACGCACGCGAAATGGAGGCTTCGCTTCGTGCCGTCGAAACCGAACGCGACCGTACGGGCGCCGAGAAGGTCGAGCCTGCTGTATTTGCCGCAGCACAAAGAGCTTCGACCGAAATCGTCAAACGCACCGGAGTTTCTGTTTTTGCCCGTACCTTTGAAACGTGCCTTTCAAAAATGCCCGCACGACCCGTCTCGAATATTTTGAGAGCCGTCATCGAGTCCCGCATCGCTCGCTCGGCTGGTGAACTGGGAACGCGACTGATTGAGGCCATGGAACGCTATACGAAGCGATCCAGGCGAGAAGTGTGCACACTGTCCGAAGATGCCTGCCAGGTTTTTAGTCGAGCGGCCGTCGCTGGCGTGTGTCGATAGATTTTAGGAGTGCCCGTGATGTGTCTTGGCTTTCAGTCTGAGCCAAAGCTTCGGTCAACGCAGACCCGTTGGGTTACCGTCCTTACGCTTTTCATTTTTACTCTCTCGTTTTCTACGTTCGCACGATCCGAGGACGATCAACCTCGTTTCAACGACGCTTCGGCTTTACTCGAACGGACCCAGAAACTTGATATCGAAATTTCAAGGGCGATCAGCGCGGCCATAAGCCGACAATCCGAAGCTAAGACAGCGTTTTTCGCAGTCGCAAAGCAAGTCGATCGTCTTGGATCCGATCTTTCGTTTTTCTTTGCGACGAATCCGTTTAGTCGCGCTTCGCAGGGTTCCTACGTCGAAGAAATGGAGTCCGCGACACTGCTGTCAATTCACCAATCCGTCTTGTTACGCCAGTATTTCTCTCAAGTGGAACGCTTGGTTGATATCTACGGTCGACTCTATCCCGGCGTTGCAAACGAAGAGTTTTTTAACAAGTACACCGTGCGCCTGAACCGATCCACTGCGGATCGCCTGCTGGGCGCGCTGACCAACCAGGCCGTTCTCTCGCCCGACACGGCTTCACCGCTTGCCTCGCTCGAGATCACGTATGATCAAGAATCTGTTACGCTGCGCCTGTCACGTGACCGACTCACCCTTGAGCGAATCTCCTCGCGGGCTTCCGTTCCAACGGCCGAACAGCATCTGCTCTTGACCCGTGGCGCTCTTTATTCCTTTTGGTCTGACAAACTTGCGATGGTGCGGTTTCTCCTCGGTCGCGATCACGAACCGGGTCCCAAACCTCCTGACGACCTAAGTGACTTCGTCGGTTTTTCGCCGCAACAACAAGTAGATGACGAACCCGACCAAGACCTACGCCTGCGCCTTGGAAAGACCGCTGAGAAGGTGGACTGGGGATCACTCGTACAGACTTTGTGGAACGACGAACGCTTTCGTGGTGCTTATGGCGTGATCATCGACGCTCGCGAAGGCGCACCGGTTGCAGAACTGTCCAGTACGATTGTCCAGATCGGTCAGACACGAATCGCCGAAGGACTTCCCGTCGAACTCCAGAGTTTGGTCGCAGCTTGGCCCAACGGGGTGACCGACCGAAAGGGGATGCCCGACTCGCGAACGATCGGCGCGGTTTTCATGTCGGCACTTGCCGAATCCATCGTACAGGGCATGGCGGAAACCGAGGCCATGTTCACGGGTGTGATGGACGTTTCAGGTCTGTTTGGGCTCGACAACACTCCCGAAGAGAGTGCCGAAGCGAAGCGGTCTCGCGAGATCATCGACGGCGCACATCGACGCCTGCGTGCGTATGTCGAAAAGGCTCTCATCACGATCCAACGGGATACTAAAAACGGAGCCGCTCTCATCGCGAGCATGACAAAAGCTTGGATCGACGCTGCGACTGCCGAACCGTCGGGCCAGTACGCCGCCAACCAGATCTCGCGCTTGAAATGGGAAGCGGAAGTCGCCGCGATCGTTGAAACCGTTCGAAATCCACCCGAAGAAGTGAGTATTCCGGCTCTGCATCTTGCTACGTCACGCTGGATGCTCGAGCACCAGAACGACAAGAACTTTAAACACCCGTATCTCGGCTTTTCGACGCCGACACTCAAATACCTTCAAATGTTGGTTTCTGCAGAAGACTACGCTACCGCCCGCGGGTGGTACCGGAGTTGGATACACACAGCGCTCCAGCTGACCGACGAGGGGCTTCCGCTCAAGCTTCTCGTCGATCGGCTGAGCGCGAATGTTCGCTCGGATCGAGCCCGCGCCAAGGAAAATCCCCCGCCGTCACGTACGGGCGGAAAAAACAAACTGATGGATCGTATCGACGCCAAGACCGCGCAAGATATGTTCGACATGCTCGAGCATCTCGCCTGGATCGGAGATTACTTCGGTTTCACGCGACGGGACGACTGTCCACCGGCGTACACCGATCTCGTCAAGGAACCTCAACTCGTAAAACTCTATCTTCAGGCTCGTAAAGAGATCGAGATCGACAAGATCCCGATCCTCTCGTCACGCTTCGGCGGAGACCTCAGCGCGTTTGATCGGTTTGTTTCGCATATTAAACCCGTACGAGGCCTCTACAATTGGCTGTCGAAATGGACGTGGCTGGATCAGCGCGACTGGGACTCTAATCTTGCCGACGAGCTCGCAGCCAAGAACCCTGATCATGCGACGTTCGCGCGCTTACTCGACGAGGCGTTGGAGCGAAGCGAGGAGCGAATTTTAGACAACTTAAAAACGATCGGCGGAGCCAACTCCGTCGAGGACCTCCGCGCATGGATCGATTCGTCGCTCCTGTCGGACCTCATGGCGCGCTTTCCAAGCCTAACGGACGAACACCAAAAAGCGCTTCGAGAAATCCTGTATCCCGCCCGGCACGAGCTGGCTCTCGACGACGCGGTTCATATGCTCTTTAACATCGGGAACTACGCTTCGTTTTCTCCGGGGCTGATCGCGATAATCAGTCTGGTCGACGGCAACTATGTTGTTGCTGCCTCTTGCTTTACGCTGGGCACGGGTGTGTTCAGTCGCTTCACGAAGGGTGTTCCGGTCCTAGGAGATATCCCACCGTTTCTGAAAACCGCTCAAGGGATCGCAGCTCCTCTCATGGCTTTTGGTTGGTTTCACACAAGCATGCACCTGATCGTGATGAAAGACGTGATCGCGAAACCCGTCAACTACTACTTCTCGCCTTGGGATCTATCGACATGGTGGATCTTCGGAAAGAGCGGGCGCGCGCGACTCTTTGGCGCCCTCGACGACTACGCCGCAAGCCCGGGCGGAGAGCATGTTATTTTGGGCGAGGATCTCGAACGCAGTCACCAACAGTTTCAAGAAGAAGAAGCGGCTGTTCTCTCCAACATGCTCATCGTTGGCGCGTTCAAGGCGTACGGAATATTTGCGAAGAGCCGCTTTTCGAAGCCAAAGATCTACGCGTTTAAGTTTAATGCTCGTAGTCTGATGAACCCGCGGACCTGGTTTACTCCAGGTGAATGGGTGCTGGGCGCACGCGGTATCGAACAGCGATCGGCCGAACTTTTCGGAAAGCTGGGCTGGAAAAGTGATTTTCAGTGGAATCGCGATGCGATCGGCAAACAAGCCGACGCGGTCGCAGCCGAACACCGTCGAGCGGGACGCGAACGTGACGCTCAAGAGGTCGAATCCGCACGCGACGAACTGCAGTCGTTGCTACGTAGCGTGGAAAAAAGCTGGGACACCCTCGTTCATCTTCACAAGTATGACTTGAGAACACTCGGGCTCAAGCCCGAAGGACTCACGCCCGACATACTGGCAGAACATCTCGCTCGGTTGCGAAAGCTGATGGGAAGTCGCGCGCTCACCGACAGTGAACGACGCCAGATTGAGCTGGCTGTCGTTCGGATCAATGGAACTTTCGCGCATATGCGTGCGATTACGAGCGGTCGTCCCTATCTCCAGGAACTTTATCTCGGACGCTTCGGAGAACATCTGCCGCAAGAGATCCGCGACATCCTTGCGGGTATCAACACGGAAGGCGACCCTGAGCTTTGGGGTACGACATTGTCCGGACGTCGCGTCTATGTGTTGCCATGGTCGGCGGCTACAGCATCGGAGGTTCAGGACCGCATTCAGAAGTTACGAAGCGAGTACCCGCAACTCGAGGTCGAATACATCGCGCTTCAAGAATCCGAGGGCCGCGCTGCTCGACAGGTCGTTGCACTTTCGATTGATCCGCTTTCACGAACCGATACGCTCGCAAAACTGAAGAAAGATCTATCGCTCAAACCAGACGATGAACGCGGCATCACAGCGACTTCCGGCCTTTTAAACATCCTACAGGTAGCACTCGATGAAACAGTGACTGCGGCACAAAAGCGGGCACTCCTCGAGCCCCTGGCCAAACGGCAAGCGCGTCTGCTCAAGTCCGATCGTGAACGTTTTGAAACCGTCGCGCGATACGATCTGGCCACGGGAGCACTCAAGAAGAACGCGGATGGTTTCTGGTTCCGCGATCGTGCCGTGCCCGAAGCGAGCCCAAAAGTAGAAAGTATTCTGCTCTTGCTCAACGAAAGCCGCCACTACTCGCGACTGGCCGATCTCGTCGTAAAAGACGCTGGGGCGACAGGGGAGGCCCGATGAATCTCCCGATGATTGTCCCGATGCTTCTGGTCAGCCTGTTCACTCAGGCCGTGAGTGTGCCGGCGCGTGCCGACGAAGATGAGTCGCCGTTCTCGCTGCAAGATTGGTCGGAATCTCTCATGACCTACATGGAAACAGCACAGACGGGCGGTCTTGAGCTCTCCGACGAACAGGACATTCTTACGCTCGATCTCTTGGGTATTCCTCAAACGCTCGACGGTGCGCCGAAGCTCACGCTCACCCAAGACGCTAGCGAACAGATGGGCAACAACATCGTGAGCGACCTAATAAGTCAGGGGCCCGACGTGCATAACACCGTTCTGCGCACGCTTGGGACGATGTTTGTCGCGAATCCCTCACAGCGGCCTCTCATCACTGACCTTCGTAAGGCCCTCTCAAAACACACCCAAGAAGAACGCGACGAACGTTCGCAGGACTACTGGGAACGTTCCGCCATCCACGGCTTCGGTGGGGCATGGATCGCGCTTGTGTGGGCGACGGTTGCTTATAATGGCGCTAGGATGGTTGGTTGGAATGGCTTTAAGATGCTTCGTAATGCTGTCCCCAAGGTCTTAGAACGTGTTCGCGCCGCCAACCTTGCTGTGGATCGCCAGGGAGTGGTTGCTGCCGTCAAACAGGTCACACGCGAAGCCGCGCGAGATGCAAAGGCCGCAGGACTTGCGAAGTTATCCAGCATCGAAAACACGGCCGTTAACACAGGAAAAGCGATCCTGCATCCGATCGACACGGTTACGGTCGGAACAAAAAAGTTTGTCGGTTCGCTCGCTGCACGCGCGCGTGCCGGACGCGTGTTGGGGTTGCGCTTTATTCAAACCCGGAGCGCCGCGGACTTCAGCCGCCTGATCGGTGGCGATCCTTCGCGCGTTCTCATCGCTGGCACGGCGGGGGCCCTCGGTTACACAGCTTTTCATCTCTGGGTCCGCCAAGACGAAAAAGACTCTCCCGACGAAGTTTTTCGCAACTACGAAGCGCTGGCACTTCAGCTTTTGATGTGGGATGCACGCGAAGTGCTGAACGAAGTACAGTCGATCGAAAAGCCGTCCGACGATCAGAAAGCACTGATTGCCCGGCGAATCGACATTCTTCAAACGCAGTCTGATGTGTTGCTCGAATGCGACTCGTTCTGGAAAGAAGGCATGGACAACCCGCTCTACAAAGACGAGCAGAAATTCAAACTCGAAGACAATGAGATGCTCTGGGCTGAGTCCGAACGCGCCGAATTCAAGATGCCTGAAATGGACGCCATCATCGGTAACAACCTCGTTAACGAATCACTTCACGAAGCTCGTCTGCATTTGGCGGGATTGAAAACGGAGGGCGAAAAATGAAATCGTTCTTAGCCTCCTTCCTCAGCGTCGCACTCCTTTTTCAGACGGCCGCACCTACAAGTGCTCGTGCCTATGCACCGCTTGCCGCAGCTGGCTTCGTCGAAAACGAGCAAGCGAACGCCCCGCAAGTCAACTCCTGGTCGGATCTCCGCGACCGCGCCACCTGCCTCGACCCGGAGGAACGAGCCAACTACAGTGACCCTTTGGCGCTCGGACGACGTTTCGTAGATCTCTACTTTTCATCACACGCCCATCGTTCGTCCGCATCGGAGATGGGGCTGCGTACCTTGAACTGTCGTGCGGAGTTCGCTGAGCTCGTTTTCGACGGTGTGGATGGTTCGAGTTACGAACATCTCTTGGCGTATGCCGCTCAGTACAAGACCCGTCAGCCGTTGGCGACGATCGAGCTCGCACGAAACCTACAGGCTTCTTGGGAAGATCGAAACCTGGTTCGGGCACTGCGAATCAAGATTCAGAGTCGGAAGTTTCAGTCGAATCTCAAGTATTCGGTTCCTGCTGCTGGCGTCGCAAGCCTCATGTACTGGCTCGCATATGGAAAGTTTATCAAGCTCCTCCCAGCTGTGACCCAACTGGATTATGCGGCACGGATTTTGGGAACAGCGGCGGTCTTTCGTAGCGTGGCAACTGGGGGCGCGGCGATACCAGCAGTCATGAGCGACATCGATCGAGAAGACTACGTCTCAGCCGGTGTGATACCGCCGCCTGCTCTTGTTTTCGGATTTGGCGGTGTTCGGGACACGTCACGCGTCGAGCTGTCTCCCGAACAGCAAGAACTCGTCGCCTTGAGAGAACTGGCCGAAGAACAGGTACAGTCTCTCACGCTTTCGGCGGTTCTGCCGGGTACCTCTTTAGCCATTGCGAGTCTCGAACGCATTGTGCGAGTTGCTCGTTTTGCCGAAACCCTGAACACAACGGCGGGTCTTGCTTTGAAAGTCGGACCTGTTGCGATCGTCACGGTCGTGATTACGCTCATTTTAAATTTTGTCGAGTATTCCTTCAGGCATGAACTGGAAATCGAACAGATCGGCACGGAGGTCGATCGCCTATGCGACGCTCACCAGAAGTTGCGCGCGCTTTCTGTCTCCGACATCACGCTCGACCACTACGACCTGTCCGACACGATGCTCGAAGCAGCTCGCAATGTTTATATCTTGAAACATAAGGACTCTCACTTTGAACTCCTCGCTCTCTCTGGAGAGCTGCACGACGCGATGGCGGCCCTCACGTGGGAGACGGTGCGCTCGTCACCCAGCTACAGTCGCTCCTATCGCGATCTTTTTGTTGCGCTCGACCAAGAGACGCGCGAGCAAGACGTCGCGACGGTAACGACCTATCAGTTGATTGCGGCTCCTTATCTTAATCGAGAATCTCGCTTTGCGATGAGTTCGTTTCCAAGCTGGAACGATATGCAGCGACTACTCGCGGCCCCGAACAACTACGCTCTTCTCAGTCAGGAAGAGATTCCATACGGGTTTTTCACTGCGCGACCGGACGCTACGGCCGAGATGCCACTCAAGTTCTTCATGGAGGTTCCGCATGACGATCGCTACAGGAACCAAGTCCAAGGCGTCCGCGCGGCTTACTACCGCTCGGTGCGGACCGGAAACTTTTGGGGACCTGAGGTCCTCGAGGGAACGGGCTCGTCGGATCGTCCCGAGCGCATCAGTCACGAAGAGTACAGCAGGCTTCGCTCTGAGTTCGAAGGCGCTCGGTACACACTCGAAGATCAGTTCGAAGAAGAAAACCTTCGCCGCGGATTGAGCGTGGTTGCAAAGGACGTGCGCTTTGAAAACAAGGTCAAGCAGCTGATCGCTCAGAATCGCCAGAAAATCCACGAGCTCGCGGCGGATCAGACGGGCCAAGACGCGCGCCTTTACTTTGCATATGAAAATCTTTTGGCTGCGATGCAGGCCCGAGCGAACGCTGACTCGGTATTAGAACTCACACCGGCGCTCTTCCATGAGCAGGTTGGGCTCTGGCCTCTTTCTCAAAGAACCGTCGCTAAGAAAATCCTTGAGGATGTGGACGTCGCCGCTCGGGCTTCCGATCTCACGTCTGGCACCGCTTTTCCGGAAACTGTTGCCGCGCTCTTTGAGCATCGTAAGCGGACGATCGAAGAACGCTACGCGCAGCAGCTCTGCCGTCCGATCGAACGAACGGTCGATGGCGTCGGTGATTTTTTCTACGAAATGTATCGAGGCACCCGCGATCTCGTGGGCCTAGAACAACCCGATCCGGATCGCGCGGGCGCTAAAGCGTCTGACGTCTTATTTTCAGTGGCCATGTCGTTTCGAATTTTATCGCGCGAGTTTGTCTTTGCCCGCGGGCGTGCTCCAAGCGAGATCGCCACCAAAGCTACCGACATGACCAAGAAGCTTCAGTCGCTTCTCAGCACCTACGATATCCAACACGAGGTCCCTGTGGCGTTTTGGCCCGAGCAGCAGCAAGCCCTCCTCGTGGACGTCCTGTAATTGTTAACATTAGTGAACCATCATTATACTTTACAAAATGACTCGGGTTTGTTAAAAACTCCAAGCTTCTCTGTTGTGGTGCGTCGGTGATATATACAGGCCGGGATTACTGGCCCTAAGAAGTAATGGTCGAAGTGGTTGTCGAAGTGATTGTAATGACTCGTTTATTTTCATTAGCAGCAGCTCTTTTCTGCAGCCTTGGCTGGGGATTACCTGGGCCATGGTCTAATGCGTCATTAGCGCATGGCGCCGTAAGCAGTCAGGAACCGCCGATAGCGACGCCGCCAGCCCCACAAGAAGTTTTCCCTGCGCCCGCGCCTTCGCCCACGCCCTCACCCCCGCCCGCAATTATTGACGAGGCGTCCGTCACTCCCCTCATTACTACGGCCATCAAAGAACAAGGATTTTCGCCGGTCGACCTCAAGGTCAAGCTTTCAGTCAACGCAAGCGACCCGAAGAAAGCGACTGCCACGACCCGTTTCGTGGACATCGGTCTGAACGGCGCTCGCATCAGCAGTTTCGAATGCGCGGTCTCCGTAACGACGATTCCGGCGCCGCCACCCCCAACCGACCCCGAAGAAGTCCCGCTTGAACCCGCAACCGGAGAACTAACCGTCTCAATCAAAACATGCACGACGCTCGACAAACCAGAAAACCAAATTTGGAAAACGTTTCCGATCTTGTTTGGGACACTCGAGGAACACGCTAAAGAGATTTCGATCCGAGAAACCCTTCTCGCTCAGCAAGCGGTCGCCGAAGCGGCTCGGAAAAAGCAAGCCGAGCGCCTCGAAACCATACTCGCAGAAGAAACGGTCGCGCGACTGGGTGACTTTGAAACACTGGCCAAACGTTTTGAAGCGCTAAAACTTCCACCTGATCGTTTTCAGGGATTTCTGTTTTTTGAAACAGCGCTGGCATCGACGCTCTACAATCCGCTTCAAGATCCCCGCACACATTTCACATGCATGCCGATCGACCCTTCACACCCCCTTGCGCTCCATCGCGTGGCCGGGACATTTAAACCAGAGTCGTCTGCGCGCTACGCCCTGAAGCGATACTCGTATGAGATGGCCGTACTCGGGCCTGCGGCGCAAGAAGCGTTCGGATCCCTGCCGAACGAGGGACAAGATCATGTCCATCTGGTCGCGCGCGTGTATAAACGAGCGGATTGCCAGCAAGACCCTATCGATTTTGGATTTTTTTCCGTCGGCGCTGACGACGCTCGACGAAACCTCTTTCTGAACGAGTGGGCCAAGGTCTTGAACAAACCGCCCATCCGGAAACCCACAGGCACTGCGAGTGCTGGAACGATCTCCGACGACCTACGTCTGCGAGCTCTCTTAGACCTTCTTGGTTTCGCACCCACGAATATGAATGTTTCGAAAAAAACAGAGCGCGGACTATGGGGCTGGGGCGATACGACCGACGTGCTCGTCGTCAGTTTTGCACCGCTTGCTATCGACACAAAGACGACTCCGCACGAAGCGCTGGCCTCTCCAAAACCCTATACCGTCACTTGTGAAATCGCCTCGCTCTCCTATGAAAGCCCGTTTCAAACGGTCGATGTACGACGTTGCGAACTCCGCCACCGCGTCGTCGGTCGACAAGAAGACGAAACTCTCTCGACATCTTCTGAAAGCAGCTCTCGCCTGACGCCGGACTCTGTCCGCACGGTTCTGAGTGTCACCCCCGTCGATCGTCCAGATCTTGTGCCCCACCTCGCAGGCATGCTCAATCTCGTGGGAAACATCGATGCGGCCGAATGTCAGAAGGGCGAACCAGGCCTCGATGGGTTTACAAGCTTTGATCCCAACACCGTGGATCGAGTGACTCCGATCGCTGAAAAAGAAGGCTTTCAAGTGATCAAGCTCACAGGCTCCGTGGAAAAGCGCGTGCGCGCCCTCGATGCGATCGCGTCCGGCACACCGGACCCAACCGACGCCTACGATTACTTTTTTGTTCGAACCTTTTTTTACGATGACTCTTGCTCCCTCGCTGTCCTCGAGGGTGTTCAGTTTGCCCGGAGGCCCCGATAATGGCTGCTGCAATGATGACTGTGATGAACCGACTTGGCTTTAGAGTCCAGAACCCCCGTGGTTTCTACCGCGGTTTAATGACAGCTCTGGTGATCGGGTTGTTTGTGGCGTGTTTCGGACCGCGCGCACACGCTGATCTCGAACTTCAACCTGTCTCCAAAAACAAGTGTGTTGCGGCAGCGGACGACGCCATCGCTTTCGTTACAGAACTCGAACAGTTCCTCGGAACGGATGCACGTATCGTTTATGTCAACGCCATGAGGCTCGCCGCTCGCGACGGTCAACTCGGTCGAAAGGGGCGTGTCGAACGTCGTCACATGATTCAGGCTCTCATTGACCTGGAACTCGTGCGTCGCGCGCTAAAGGCACGAGACGAGTCAACGGCCGTCGGAAAAGTAAAACGCGGACTTCGTAAAATTTGGCTCATCAAAATGATAACGCCGAGAGCGGTTAAGACTCTCGACGCCTTCCAAGATGCGTCCGGCAATTACACGGTTGAAACAGCGGCCCTTCTTAAGATGCGTGAGCGTGTCTCGACGATACGAGACTCCAAAATCGAACCGGATGCTCGCCTCAGCGCCGAAGACCTTGCTGTCATTGATTCTCCGGGCTGGCTCAAGACAGATATTTCGAGCGCACGATGGCTACCTGAAACGGACTCTCAGGCGCATGTCGACGCAAGACTACGCACGCCGACTCTTCCATCACTCGATTTGACCGCTATGCTTTTGAATGCTCGGTCGATCTTAAAGCAGATTGCTGATAGCAAGAGGTCGAGTCAGCCGGGCGTGGTTGAGGGTCGCCATCTCCTGATGGGCGCAAAATTGGGCGAAAGCTCTGTACCGGGAAGCGCATCAGCGGCCACCGTGTTCGAGACCAATGGTTTATCCGTTAGTCAGATTAAGAATCGAATTGTCGAGTTAGATGATGTTCCGATTGTCGGAGCGACGTCAAAGCCGGGGGAGAGCGGTCGAACCGCACAGGGCAAGACGGATGGCACTGCTACAAGCCGCGCAGGCACAGAAACCAAGTCTGGAGACAGCGTTAACGAAAAGTTTTCCCCGGGTGAAGCTCTTACAAAGTTCACACGCAGGATCACGACCGCGATGTCCGATGGTATCGGACGAAAAGCCGAAATGGATCGAATCCGAACAGCGCTCGCTTCGAGCGAAATGAACAACGTCGCCATCGTGGGACCACGTGGATCAGGACGCAACACGCTTGCACGCATGCTCGCAAAAGACCCATCCCTTGAAGTGATTGAGCTTGATGTCGAGTTGCTCGCGGGCGGAGCCGGGATCGTCGGGCAAATCGAAAAGCGCGTTAAATCTCTCGAAGAAGACCTTAAAGCGGCCGCTGAAGAAGCCGCCAAACAAGACAAGAAACTCGTACTCGTGATCCGCGAGTTCGAGTCCCTCCAAGGAAAAGGTGCCTCGTCGAACAACCCAAGCGATCTTATTCAGCTCATGGAAGGGATTTTCAAGAGTAAGGATCTACGAATCGTCGCAACGATCACAATAGAAAACTACAACAAGGTCACCGCGAAGAGTGATTTCTTGCGGGACAAGGTGGCCCCTATTTATCTCGGCTGGACCACGGAGGCCGAGACCAAACAGATTTTAGAGTTTCACATGGGCCGCTTGAGTGCGCATTACAATGATCGGATCTCCTTTGGAAACGACGCCGAATCTGTTCAAAAAGTAGTCGATGCCGCCTACAACTTAGGATCGAAATACCTTGGTGGTGCGTTCCCGAACGCCGCTATTGAACTCTTGGATTATGCAATCGCCCTTAAACTCTACGAGAACAGTACTCCGTTGCGTAAACTTGAGGAGGTTCGATCCCATTTGGCCGACGCAAGAACGGCTGTCGCATCGATCAAGCAGTCTACCGATCGCGATGTGGGCCCACGAAGCAGGATACTTTTCGAAAGTCTGACAGAGCTACAAGCTACAGTGGAGCGACTCAAGCGTGAAGAAGAAGCGCTTGTCGCTGAACTCGACGCCCAGAGCGACACTGTGGCTCTTCGACGCACATTACTCGCTCTTGAGACCGAATATGTAGCCGCCGCGAAAAACCCCTTGATCCATCGACCCCTTGAAAAGATTCACGAACAGATCGTGCGTGTTCAAGAAACCATCACAGCAGTGGAAAAGGCGGAGGCCGGAGGCAATAAAGTCGCACGTCCGTCGGCTGAGATCGGTGTTCCCGACCTCATCAAGGCCATTGCGCTTCGAAAGAACATTCCGATCGAGCGGATTTCTGCTGATGACGACGGCAGGCTCGAAAACCTCGAGAAAGCGATTTCAGAAGTCGTCTTTGGACAACCGGAGGTCGTTAAAGCTGTCGCACGCGAAATCATGACCGCTTATCACTCCGTTCATAGTGCGGGTCGCGATGCTGGCACAAAGGGCCTTCGCGTATCGTTCGTGTTTTTAGGGAATTCCGGTTTAGGAAAAACTTACCTCGCAGAGAAGATCAACGAGATTCTGTACGGAAACCCCGAAAACTTACTTGCGCTGCAGGCGTCACAGTTTCCAACAACCTTTTCGTTGGCGGGTAACCCGGCTCAGCACGAGGGTGGAAAGCTCACCGATCACGTCAACCGATATCCGTTCGCTATCATTTTGTATGATGAGGTCATGCCGGATCGTTACAACGGCGGGCCCCCTGAGGCGATGGAACTTTTCAAAAGAATGGGTAACGAAAACGTTATCGAAGACGGCGCTGGTCGTAAGATCAACATCTCGAACGTGATGGTGATCTACACAACAAACCAAGCTCAACAGGTTAAGTACCAACCCGAGGTCTATTTTGATAAGTTCAAAGAAACGCTGCTCACGAGCGAACTTGATTTCGCAAGAGTCCTCTCGGGAATACGCGCAAAACCAGGTGCAGGACCTTGGGCGAGAGAGTTTGAAGAACGGGCTCGCCGTATCGGTCGCGATATTTCAGATCGCCTCTCGGGACAGTCGGAAAGGGGACGTACCTATGCCAACCCATCCCCGGCGGAGCGCGAGTACCTCTTAAAAACCTTCCGCGAAGGCATCACGCAGGGACTGTTCACGTTCAGCGCGGCACAAGTCAAGCTGCTCGAAATGCTCGAGCTTGAACGAACGATCTTTCTGAACGCAAACCTAAACCGCACAGGTCCCGATCGCATCCTGGCGTTTAAGGATCTGGATGTGGATGCGTTTCGTAAGATCATTGGTCAGCGCCTTAAGTCGACGCACAATCTCGTCAAGGCACTTGGTATCGAAATAGAAATGCCGGACGGAACCATCAACAATCTCGCCCGGCGCATGAGTGCCGAAGGTGAGGGAGCCCGGAACGCAGCACATATTATACGCGCAGAACTGAACAATCAGATCAGTGACCTGTTCGCACGTGGTGTGATTAGGAAAGGGGATAAGATCGTGGTTGTTGCCACCGATGAGGGTCAGCTCCTCATTACGACCCACGAGGGCGCTGGTGCTGCTCGTGCCAAGGTGCAGGAGGCCGCCGATGCATGGAGTAAGAAAGTGACTGAGAACGCCGCAAAGCACCTCAAGGACCATCTGGACACCGAGTATTCTTTCGAACTCCTGTTCGGACAGGACGCGATCCGTGAGATCACCGCTCAGTCTCAACGCCACCCTGGACAACTGAATCGCTTTTTCGAAGAACTTGATGTGTGGGTGCGCGACCGTATAGAAGATATGGCATCGACGAAGGGCAATGAAGCGTTTGAAGGTTCAGAATCCTTTACAATCGATTTCTTTCACGGCTCGTTTAAGATCCTTCGTGTTGGCGACACGAACGCCACAACGAACCAGCGCGACTTCTGGTTCAATTGGTAGGGGTAGCGGATGTGTGATTTCATGATTTCCCGCAAAAATCATTTGACACTGAGCGGCGATTCGACTAAATTCTGCCACCGCATACAGCAAAGTTTCTTGGGCACTTTCTGGTTTTTTCTGTATAACTTGACCGGGGTGAGCTCATGAAATATGAAACAGAAATTTCGCTGAGTTCCCCGCGCGAGACGCGGTCCGATTGTGGGGGCGCTTCGAAAGTATTAACTAGGAAGAAAGGGTAATTCAAAATGAAATTCAATACACTCGTTGTTCTAGGTGTTATCGCGGCAGTCGCAAACTTCAATGTTGCTTCAGCTGCTCCGCAAGGCGTCCAAGCATTGACGCTTGCGCAAGAGCTTGGTGCTGTTCCTGAAGCAGTTGCCGGTACGTCAGCTTACTCCTCGGCTCTCGTTTCGATCGTTGGCAACTTGCCAGCAGTTGCGGGCGCAGTCGGTTCAGCTGCTTATTCGCAATCTCTCGCAAAGAGAAACGCAGCCGTCTTGAAAGCCGTAAAAGGTAATCCGGCTCTCCAAGCAAAAGTTCAAAAACTCGTTAAGGCCGTCAAAAGCGTCGATGCATACAGCTTGAAAGATGCTGGAAAGCTCGAAGCTGCTGTGAGCGCCATTGCTAGCGAACATGTCGAAGGCTATAGCCGTACGGCATCGATCGCTGCAGCAGGTATCGCAGCGAGCACGGTTGCTGGCCAAGATCGCGAAACACAGATTCGTAACGCTATCACTGCAGCAGTGGGCGACGCGGGTTTGGGTACATACAATACCGATGCGGCTGTAAACGCTATCGTTTCCGCTGAAAAGCGTCTTGGTATTCAGATCGTTGACCTGAAAATTTTCGAGCAGTGCCTTCGTGGCGAAGGCTTTTCGCCAGAGGCTGCTCAAAATGCAAAGACACTTATTTTCGCTCTCGCTGACGTGATCGAAAATCCCGGCAACACAGCTTTCCAAAACGTTTTGGAAGGCCTCTTAAAGAACCAACATGTTGCTAAGATCTTCGATCGTTCAAGCCTTGCTAGCTTGTTGTTGCTCCCGAACAAGGTTGCAGCAGCAAACGAAGGCCGCGAAGCAGAAGCTTGCTTGACTGTTGACCTTCCAGGCGGCGATCAAGCAGCAGCAGAAGTTGCTCAAGATGCTTTAGTAGGAGCTGGAACCTAATAACGGTTCTGGTCCCTACACAGGTCTTTCTAAAAAAAGACCTTTTTCCTAGTTAGAAAAATCGCGAGTCCGGGAACCCAATCAAAATGGGTTCCCGGGTGAGCGAAAAAGTTTTGATTATAAAGTTTTGGCTCGTACTTCCCACCTTAGATTCTCTTCTCCGACAATTGAATAAGCCTCACCAGTTCATGTGGTTTTTGTGGTTATAAAGCGGATGTTGAACACTGGTTTGCTACTGATTATTCTCTTGGCTCTTCCTTCTTTCGGTGCCCCTCGGTCCCGGCAGGACGGTACGCCTCAAAAAACTCCTGCGGAGAAGGCGCTCAGTCCTGGTGTCTCGCCAGCTGCGGCACCAAGCTCGCCGGCGACGCAGCAGCTGCCCGATGAGTATCCCGATGGCTATTATGTCTCGACGCAGTCTCTGGACGAGCTCGTCTACAAAGAAGAAGCCGCGGCTGAAGATGATAGTCAGCGCTGGGACTTTCCCTTCCCCTATCTCACACCTGACCAGCAATTAGAGGCAGAGGTCGAGGCTTACGGTAAGTGGGCGACAGAAGAGCAAAAGGCGAGGCTGGGCCGAGAACGTCTCGCTCTAGCCAAGTATGAGTATTTTCATCGTGTGAACGCGAACCATCATGAGTTCTGGAGAAAACACGCTGCCTCGGTGCGCGACCAGATCAACACGCTCTACACCTGCGCAAAGGCTCCAGGCTCCTCGCCGCGGTTCTCGGAAAACTGCCCGCCGACTGTCGATACGATCGAGAACTTCGAAAAAACCGTTTTCGCTCCTTTCCGGGACCTCACCAGTCGATTCATTGCGTATCCCAAGGAAAAACCCAAACAGACTCCTGAGCTCACGATTCCGCCGAACATTGCTGACCCAAAGCTTTCGGACGCGGACAAAGCGGTCGCTATCAATCGCTATCTTTTTGACCGAACCGTCAAGGCGGAGCCAAACGCACCCGAGGGGGTTTTCTCTCCTCCTGTGGTGACGTACGAAAAGATGATCGAGTACTGGAAAGATCTCGACATGCTCGCGCGAACGCGCGCGCTTATTGGCCTGGACGCATCGACGGCTTGGATCGCTAAGTACGATCTCGAGATCTCGTTGCGCGCGCTCGAGACCATGACCGGGCTCAAAGAGATCCAAGAGTTAGGACTTTCGCGCGACGGTCCGCATGTGATCCGCGACTTCAAGGGTATCCCGAGCAATCCAGACGCCACGCTGAAGGTCGGTTTCTCAGAACATCATCTGACCGGCATCGCGATCGAACGCATCGCAAACACCATGAGCTCGTCTTCGCTCTTTGAACTTTATCGTTACTACGGTCTGATCGAGCTCTTTCGGCAGGCCGCTCTGTCGCTGATGTATCAGGGTAAGACACCGACCGCCGATAACTTACCGACTCTAGATGCCCGTCTCGAATCACTGCGACCGATGCTTGTGAAAGCAGCGCTTTCGCTCGAGTCCGAACGCGAAAAAGCGTTCCGACAGGCACTCGTCGAGACCGCCGACCTCTTTCCAAAGGATCTCGCCCTACACAATCGTAACTACTTCATCGATCACTGGCTTCCGGAGGACATGCTTCCGGCCGGGATGGCCTACAGCACGCCCGCAGTGGTCGAAACGGTTCGGCGTTTACAAGGCGCTACTTATCACAAAGAGAAGACTCCTCAGGAGTTAGCGTCGATTACAGAGACGTACAATCTTTGGGTTTTCGAAGAGATCAACCACACCGAACAGTTTTTAAGACAAGCCCTTGGCGTCCGAAGCGAAAAAGCCGAGATCGTGATGGCGCAACCTTGGCCGGTTCCGCTCACACAGCTCACTTCGGACGACGAGCTCGCACAACACCTGGCGTGGTTGATGGCTCGCGCGAAAGCCGATGTGGCTTTCAGCACGGCCGCGGGGATCAAGTCTCTGATTCCGACGGATAAGCCTTTGGATGAAGAAACGTTCAAAGAAGTCGATCGTGCTGTCGAAGAACGTCTCGAGAGCCTTTTCTCCGGTGGCTCCCAAGCTCTACGCGAGGTTTTAGATAACCACGCCGTCGAGTTTGCTCAAGGCATCGCGCCTGATTACTTGAAAAAGTGGATCGATCGCGCTCGCGTGCGTACGGAAACGTTACTGAAAGAAAACGTTCGCTTGGCGCGTGCGCGCTCGATGGCCGAAGCGGCGGTGCAAGCCAACGCGATTGAAAAGACCAGTGACGACGATCTCGAAGTCGACGTGGATGTTCTTTGGGAAGTTTTCTCGATTCGAATGAACAATCCGGAGCTCAAAACAGGGTTTGAGCGCCATGATCGTCCGCTCAGTGAAAGAGCCAAGCATTGGTGGTTCATTGGTTGGGTACAGTTGGGAGATAAACCTCTCGCACCGGATGAAGCTCCGGGGATCTCAGACGATGTGATGAAAGTCTTCGACCTGATCGCACAGGGTGGATCTTGGGAAACGGCCCAGATGCGTTACGCTGCCTTTGTCGAAGCGGCCGTGAGTCGTTTTGAGAATGCGACCTCCGTGATCATTCACAACGGTTATCGTGTGGATGTTGCTCAAGCCCGAAAGATCGCGCTTGGAAATGTTCTCGATATTCAGAAACTCCCGAGTGAGTACAAGAAAAAAGACTCGGTCGTCGCTCAGCGCGCAAATCTGGAAGCTCGCGAAGATCTCTTGGACATGCTCGCGCTCGGCGAACGCATGGGACTCACGCTCGAACCGAAGGACAGCAAGAAGCGCCCCGGTCAGAAAACGCTTTATCTCTCTGACGTCAAGTCATTGGACTCTGGCTGGTGGGGTTCATTTGTTAACACGGTCTTTACGGGCGACAAGAGCGGCTTTGAAGTCTACCGCCAAGCTGCGATGGACAAGTATTTTGCTGAGAACCATCCGCTGCGCGCACCTATCAATCCAACCGACGACGAGGACGACCAAATCCCTCTTTACACAAAGCTTGCGGAGAAGGTGGGTCCGCTGAAACCGGGTGAGACGATTCCGGACGCGAAGCTTCCAGAAATCGCTCAATGGGTCGAAGGCACCTTGTCCGAAGTAACGGACAACTATATTCAAGATCAGATCGATGCACTCGCAGAGGCTCACGACTTTAACGAACTCACCAAAGAGCGCCGACAGGTGCTGGTGAACAATCCACTCTGGTCGGAGATGGTCCTGAGCGAACATCCGCAGTTCAAGAACATGTACTTAGAAGAAAAGTGGGCGACCAACATGCCCGGAAAACTCGAGTACTTTTTCTATCAGTTTCACGACCAATACGTTCGGAAGATGATGTTGCTCTACCTACCCGGTCTATTCGGTGTTTTCGGAAAAGCGACGTGGTTAGGTGGCATGGGGCGGGGATATATGGCGAGTTTCAATGCCGTCGTTCCTCGGGCTGTCATTGGGTCGATGGCACTCGGAACCGTCGTCAATCTCGGATTTTATAGTTACGATCGCTGGGTCACACAGCCGAACAAAGAAGAAGAGGCGTGGGAACTGTACTTGAGTAGCGTCGACAAGGGCGGATTGGCCGCCGATGAGACGTTGCGAGAGATCGAAAACTCTCTGGACTCCATGGCGACCGGTTACTACTGGCGCGTGCTTCTCGACGGACTCTTTGTCGTGGGAACGGTTCCAAATCCGTTTTCGGATTCGCCGCTGTTTGCGAAGGTTTTCGAGCGCGTCGGGCGCTATCAGGCCGCACGCCGTCAGTCGCGCATTACAAAAGCGCTCGACGAACTGCGGATCACGCGTAACGACCTCGTCGAAATCGTTCACAACCCAGGCCGACTGTCCTCGTTGGCAGAGTCCGCGCGAAACTCAGCGCGGGCCGCAGGTAACACGGGCGACTCGGCCTTAGCTATCGAGCGCATCAACTGGGCGGAGCGCACGCTTGGCCGAGAAGTCATCAAAGCACACAACGATGCCATCGGTTTTTTGATACAGCACAAACGCCACTTCGAGGCGCTGAAGCGCGATCCGACCTTCGATCCAGAAGAGATTGCTAAGGCGATCACGGACCTCAACACCAAGCTTGCTAAGGGCGAAATCTCGACGGCAGACTTTGCGTATGCTGATCGCGCAGCAAAAGAATTGATTCCGGCGCTACAGACTAAGCGCCAAGCAGCTCGTTATTTTATTGGGCAGTCCGAACTCGAAAACTCCGCATTGGCGACGCTTGAACGCGAAGCCATGCGGAGTGCGACGGGGAACACGAGTCGGCTAGAATGGTGGTATCGCGGCCGATACGAAACCGGAACGATGCCCGGTCCGCTGAAACAGTACGCCTTCGACGCTGCAGACGGAACACGTCGGTATATCTTGCTGCCAGCAAAGGATCACTCGGGTCTCGTGGAGTACATGAAACAATTCGTGGCTGGGGCCGCACTCACGCAAATCGCTCCGCAAGCAGGCGTGCCACAAGATGCGCTACAGACTGAGCCCGCTACTGAATCAACCGCTGAGCCAAACAGTGAGGACGACTTCAAATGAGTACCTCACGCGCTGCAAAGCTGGTCTTCTCGGTCCTGGTTGCCGCCACGTATTTTCAGTCGCCGACGCTTTCGTGGGCACGGAGCATCAGCGTCAGCACCAATGATCCAAACCCGAGAACGCTTCCACAAACATCCGAGCTGCCGCAGGAGAAGCCGCCCCCGAAACCAAAGTATTTTCCCGGGCGCGACACTGTTTTTACCGAAGACCAGATGAAACGTTTGGTCGCTGATAAGACAGATTGCGACGATCTCGATAACGACGACGCACTCCCTTACCTAGGTCCCGACATGACGGGTGACGGTAAAGAAGATCCCGCCGGAACCGCTGAAGACCCAAACGACTACGGTGCTAAAATTTTCTGTCGCGCACGGCTGGTCACAGACCGCGTCGTTCTCTTACAGCAAATCGCCACAGGGATGCACCCCAAGCTCGATGTCACTAAAATTTCGCCCTATGCCCTAAACAAGCTCATCGCGAATGACCAAGAGATTCTTCGACATGAATTGACCGAGATCACGAACGAAGGTCGATTCAACAGCATCATTCTTCGCTTAGGTATTTTGACCTACGTCATGCCTGAGTCCTGGAAACCGCTCTGGCCGATTTTTGTGGACGTCGCCGAAGTCGTCGCGATCAGCCGCAAATCAGAAATCGGCGGAGTCAACGTCGGACGAATGCTTGAAGTTTCTTCAGACTGGATGGGAGTCGTGATCGTGGCCGGGATTGCCACACATTTTCTCAGTTTCCGCGGTGGAAAACCCCTCGCGGAGCTTTGGGAGTATCTCTCGCCGTCGCGACGACTGATCCAGGGAACACGCCGTCTGGGCAATTGGTGGTCGTCCCTCACAAAGGCAAAGGGCATCAGTCGCGATGTCAGTGCTCAAGTTAGTGCCGAAGCCAAGGTCGCAGAGATGAGCCGCGACGCTCTCGATGCTGCTCGCTACGAGGCTTTTCTTGCACGAAGCGCGACACAGTCGGGTGGTGATCGTCTGGTGGGTTGGATCGAAAAGCCTGTCAACGCTCTCACACGTATGTTCGAAAAGCGCAGTTACCGCGTTATTGCAGGTGATGCGTTCCTGTTGGGCGCTGGTTATAGCGTCCTCACCGAATGGGTGCCTAATCTTTGGACGGATCGAGACGACTGGGTTCGCATGGATCCGATGAAGGCGTTGTACCAAGCACAGGGGCTTGCGGTCGTGATACTGGCGGCTGAATCCGAAGCGCGGGCAGCGCAGCTTGCAGCGATGGATCCCTCGACGCTGAGAGAAGAGCTGGATGAGGCGCGCGCGAATCACCGCGACTTGGTTCGGAAATACAAAGAGAAGTCTTCGCAAGAGCCCGAGTACCAAGCGCTCACGAAACGAATCGAAGATTTACGTAAAACGGTCACCGATCATCAAAACTTTTTGGAAGATGTCGAAGCTCGCAACAGTATCCTGAATGAGCTCGCTAACACGTTTTCGGCTAAGAGGCCGATCTATGACGGTCCGGTCGATCCCAAGACAGGAAAATGTACTGTTGAAGGCATCTGCCTCAGCCCAGAACTCTGGAAAAACGTTTTGAACGCGCACGGTGCTTCGAAAGTTACGATTGCCCATCTGATGCCTTCACAGCTTGCGATCCAATCCATCACCGCAAATATCACCAATATCAGCACACCTCTTGCTCGCGTTGAAGTGTTGATCAAGCAACAGAAGGACTTCGAAGCTCGCGCTGCGAACTCGCAGCCAGTACCAGAAAACGATCCGACGCCAAAAGCCGGTGATACAGGTAATGCGCCCGATACAGGCGACGCCCCTAAAACAGACGACATCGGCAACACCGACGCCGATAAAACCGACAGCACTAAAGGCGCCGACCAACCGGCACCCGCGCCCGAAAACAAGGGCGAAGAAAGTCCGCCAACGACAGCCCCCACTGTAGACGTACCGACGAACCCACAGCTCGACGAAAGCACGCTCTCCGCTATTCACGAAATGGCGATGAAGCTGCTGCGGCGTGCGGTCTCCGTCTGGTAAACACGGCCCGCGTGCGCGCCCACGAGAACACACAAAAACACGTGAAAACATATAAGAACTTATAAGTCGCTCGCACTCTCTCGTTTTGTCGCTCAATTGACCTTATAGAACCGCTTAGATATACACGGTGCCTGGGGTTAATCGGTCCAAAGGGGGAGTGAACCGATGGGGTGTATTGGGGTTCGTCGAACAACCGTAGTGTTTTCTTTTTGCGCCACGCTGGCGGCTGCACCGGTGCATGCGCGAAAGTCGAGCGGCGCTTCGTCGTGTAATGATTGGCTGGGCGGATCGGAAGTCGGCGGCAAGACCAACGCGGAGAACGCGATCTCGGTTGAAACACATACGCTTCTCGATTTTGTAACAGCGGACCCAGCTCGCAATCTCGTGCTTCAACACCCGCTGAGTGTACTGAACGCTTACCAACGTCAGCGCGCGATTTTTGAGCGCGAAGGTGAAGTCATCGTTGAAGACGTAGCCCATCCAGGCCGTCAGTTCCGTGTGCCACGTCTTTTCACCGATGGTGTCGCCGCGGTCGACAATATGCGCGTGATTGGACAGGACAAGGGGCTTCACGAACTCGCAGCAGCTATTCGCGCGATGTCGGAAGGTGATCGCACGGGTCGCACGCTGGTCCTCATGCTTGGCCCTCCCGGAACAGCGAAGTCCGAGGCCGGAAAAATCGCGGTCAAGGCCACTTCGGCGTATTCTGAATCCGACCCTGAACTTTTCACGTACACGTACGAGTGGATTGGAGAAAAGCTCGCAGCGATCCCCACTCTGCGCGCACGGGTACCGGTCGTCGTAGGTGCCGACGGGACGCGCACGTATCGCGGTCTCAAACCCTTTCTGAGTCTTTCACCGATGGCGCTGTTACCGGAGGCTTATCAGCAGCAGCTAACCGAAAAAATTCGCCCATTAGTCCTGGAACGTCTGGGTGTTCAGGCAGCTCCTATCGTCGAAGCGGACGCGCAGTCTAAAGAGATTCGCGAAGAGATCTTAAAGTTTCATTCGAACCGCGACTTCGGCGGTCGAGCCCTCACGAACGCTGAGATTGTGCAGATCTTAAACGAGTACCTCGTCGTTAGGCGCTTCATTCCGGCGCGGTTCAATCCGGTCATCGAAGATCAAGGTACGGACGTGCACTGGGAAGGGCTCTTTGCTTCAGAAAACATTCGAAACTCCGTGACAGAGGGTCCGCAGAGCCCGTTTTCGTATTATCCGGGCCAGCTGCCGAATGCCAACGGCAGTCTTGTCGTTTTCGAAGAAGTCCTCAACAACCGAACGGAGTTTCTCAAGAAGCTTCAGCGCGCCATCGAAGATCTCAAGGTCAGTCACGGCGGTTCGGGCGATATACCGCTCAACATGGTCATGCTTGCGATGTCGAACGACGACAGTATCCAAGGGAAGGAGGCCGAACTGCGCGCGTTTTTTGATCGCGTGATTTTTATCCGGATGGATTGGCCGCTGCGACCACATACGATTTTAGAGACGTTACTTTACATGAAGGCGGACAAAGGTCTTCTCAGAGCTCAGCCGTTGCTCACAGCTGAGGAGGCCCTCGATCCGAGCCACAAAGAGAACGAAGCTATCCCGATGGTCGGAAGGGCCGCGTGGAATGCGGTTTTCCCGGCAGCTGAGTTCAACAAAGTCGTACACGGTCCGGATCGTCGGTTTGCGCTGACTTATGGGTTTGGTGCCGGCACCGTTACTATCTCTCCGCACGCGGTGATGCACATCGCTCATGTCGTCGCAGCTTCGCGGTTGCGCTACGATGAGAAAGAGGCAGCAAAGCACGGGAAATTCGACATTACGTCCAACGACATTTTCAATCACCCCAGCCAGCGACTCAAAGCCTACATGGGACTGATTGAGCTCACGCCTGCGCAGGCTGAAGAGTTAGAAGAGTTGCGCGTGACGCTCGGGGAAGGGCGAACCGGCCTTTCAGCACGGGATGCGGGTCGCTGGTTTCTCCGCGCGCTCGACCTCGCACGCTTACCCAAGAACGGCAACACGCTCACACCGCAGATCGTTCGCGAAGCGTTCTACGATCTGCTCGTTGAGAAAGCGATCCGGTGGCCAAACGTTCAAATCAAAACACGTTGGGCAGTGATTGAGTCGGCGATCGCAAAGGAGTTCATGGCGAACTCGATTCTTGACGACATCGCGCGAGCGATCTCACAAGATGCGACATGGGCTGAAACGATGGCGAAGGAAGTTCTCGAAGAGCTCTATGCACTCGGTGAAAACCCCTTGACGTCGGTGTACCAAGCCGAAGGCCAGACCGGTCCGCGCACGATCGATCGGACGCGTCTCGAGGCGCTTGGTGAGATCTACAAAGAACTCTACAACACAGAGTTCCCAACCCATGCGCTCGCCGAGTATGTCCGAATGGCTCGGGCAGCGGGCAAGGATCCCAAGAGCCACAGAAGTAGGGCCATCATCAAGCCGTCACCGCAGCTGATCGCAACGGTGAATGCTTATATTCTAAAATCAATTCGCGAGAATCTCCCGGGAGATCTTGGCATCGCACGTGTGCGGTTTCCAACGTTGATCCCTCTTCTTAAGCGCCATCTGGGTTACAACGACATGGGCATTGAAGCCTCGCTCGGTTTTCTGAGGTACATCCGTGCTTATGCTGCGACGACGGGTGCGCGCTAAGTTTCGTGCGGGGCTCATCCTCGCGAACTGTTTTGCGGCGAACTTTCTCGTACCACTCGCTGCGGTCGCGGACTGTCATCGCGCCCTGCTTGGGATCGAGTCGATCTTTCTAGACGCACGAGATCCGGATCAGAAAGCTAAAGCGGGTCTTCTGCTCGAGCGATCGAAGATCGCGCTCATGCTTGGGACTCACGTGCCCGAGCATCTCGCTGTTTTTCTCTCCCCCACGGATCTTCGAGATTTTGTGACCGTCGGGGGGCGTTTGCCACTCCCACACTTTCTCGAAGGACAATCGCTCGCAACACCCAACGCGTTTGCGAGAGGTGTGCTCGAGCTCGCACAACCGGGCTGTCCGTACTGCCGGTCCTTTCATACATCCGCCAGTTCAATAGACGTTCAAACGCAGATCTTCGATCACGTGCTCTGGCACAACGACTTCTACGCGACCGCTGTTCAGTATCGGCGCATTCAGGCCGACCCGGTCCGCGCGAGCTACCTACTCAGCGAAAAGCTCAAAGAGCTCTACCGAACGGTTGGCCACGACGAAGTCTCCATGTTTTTCTACTGGGCGTCGGGGTTGTTGGGGCTTCAGGATTATCCTTCGGGGCAGGTTCTTCGACCTGATGAACTGCGCGGCAAGCCTCGGGCGACTCGTTCCGTGTTTCAGGCTCTTGTCGCAAATCCACCGGTTGATCTTGCGCCATGGAAACTCGAACTCTTATCGCTGCTCGAACAAACCGTGCGCGTCTATCCCGTGACGGCAAATCTCAAAATCGTGAACGAAGGCTGGGCCGTCATGGGCCAGCTGATGAACACGGCTTGGGCCGACGGTAACACCAGCACGGAAGCGCTCTGGAACTACGCATCGCTCTTGAGTCGCGTCATTCAGCCCTCGCTCGAAAATCCGTACTGGCTCGGAATCGAAGGTTGGTTGCGAATCTGGGAGCGCTTTCAAGAAGAAAACGGTTCGCGGTACGCCTCTCGTCTCGACCTCTTTCGTGCGTTCATTGAACACGCACACAGCATGATGGCCGTGACGACGGATCGAGAGTTCTTAACGATGGCGCTCGATGAGACGTGGATCAATCGACGACGGATCTACTTGAGCCGTCCGGCCACAAAGGAAGAAGAGCTTCCCGGGCTTCAGCCTGGTCCTCAAGAGCAACAATATGTCGTCGTTAGCCGGGACCCGAAACTCGTTCGCGATCAAATCCGCGATCACCTTGCGCTCAAGGAGCGGCTGTATCCGAGTCTCGCGATCACGTGGGACCGCGACGACCCTAGCGACCACGGCGACAACGATATCCGGCTTGAGCACGAACTCGTAGGGAAGCGCGCTCTCAGCCGCGAATCGACGCCACAGCTGCTCCTTCACATCGCTCGAACGTTCGATCGCTCCGTCACGCTGAAAACCCATGTGCCTGCTGCCTGGGCATCGCTCGGAGAAAAACTCGAAAAGACTCCGGCGGACGAAATCAAAGCGGCCATGAACGAAAAGCCTATCTTTTTACCCATCACGATCACCGTTTCACCTGACGGCCAGCTTCACGTCGCGCGCCTCGAAGAAGGCGGTCCTGTTGACGATGAAAAACTCGCGCCTCTCTTTCGTAGTCACCTGAACGCTTACCAAGAGCGGCTCCTGGGGCTTCACGGATACCAACCCGTGACATCGCTTGTTCAAGACTACGTTTCCAATACGGTTCAGCATCCACTCGGAATGGACAGTTTTTCCGCTGACGCGATTTTAGAATACATGGCGATACTCGAGCACGGTGTTGCTGGAGCTCTCGACAAGATTCTGTCCGGTCAAGCAAAGTGGGATGCCTCTCGCAACTCTTTTAAAGTAGCGGGGATTCCGCGACCGCCGACGCCGAGCTTCGATCCCTTGACGCCGGACGCGTCCACAAACGACGCCCCGATGCCCATTGATCCGGGTTTCGGCGGGCTGCGCCTCAACCTATTTGATCCGCGGCCACCCAAAAATGTCGATGTCGGATCGGGTTCGCGAAAGACCGGCGATCGTTTTATCGGGCCAAAACAAACCGGCAGTGGTGGTGCTGGGAGCGGCGATGGGTCCGGCAGCGGTACAGGCGCTGGGCAGGGAAAAGAAAACCCGCTGCAAATCGAAATCCCGGTTGAAGTCTTTGGCCAACACCTTGCCTCGTTGATGGAGATCCCTAATCTCGAAACGAAAGGTCAGCAGACCGATGTGGCATCACAGCTACAGATTGGAAAGCTACGCCGCCCATTTGGAAAACTGCTTCGTGGTCCTACCGCGAAGCGAATCATTGGTAAGGCGCTTGCGGCTCGCGAGCGCGACGGCCGCTCGACGGATGACGTGTCGATCGAAGAGCTCTTTGAAGAAGGTGTGCGGCTTTTTTCACCTTCCGACATCGTTGTGCGCGATCGTCAGAACGTCACGGTTCCCGAAATGAGCATTGTCGTCACCTTCATGATCGACCTGACGGGTAGCATGCATGGCCGTGGCCTCGAAATCGCCCGCACGATCATGTTCAACACACGCGCCATGCTCAAAGCGCGTTACCAGAATGTGGTCATCCGCTACGTGGGATTCAGTGAGGCCGCTCACGAGTATTCTGAGAAGGAAATTGAAACGGTCTTCCTCAATGGCGGAACGAACTACCAAGCTGGCCTCCTAGCGGCCGGGAAGATTCTTGATGAGTACGATCCGGCCACTTGGAACCGCGCGTTCTACATCATTGGTGATCTTGATGACTTCAGTCACAACGCGGCTACCGCGACAAAGCACATGCGTACCATGATCGATCCGCTCGAACACTCGGGCGTCTTTCATATCCCGACTGGGAGCGGCTCGGGAGGTACGGCTTGGCTCGAAGCCTGCGAAGAGTTCGAGCAGATCAAGGGTCGAAAGTTTGATTACTCGAAGCTCGATTCAGCGGATATCTCGGCGGTGAAGGCTGGGATGATGAAGATGTTTAGAACCGGCCCACTTGAGTGAGTCGAGTCACCGCAACACACTAAACCAGGTACGATTTACTCAACAACGCTAATTCTGGGGATAACCCGGTGGATAAGTCTGTGGATAAAATGTGGACAGAAACTTATCCACAATCTGTCCACATACTTATCCACATAGTTATCCACAAGTTTTCCACATTAAAACCTCAATGATTTCGCCTGAAAAAATAAGTTATCCACTTATCCACAAAAAACCCCTGTTTTTCGCTGTTTTCGCTAGTTGCTATGGGGTGGTCAAGTATTGGGGATAAGTCGGGTCTTTTCGCTGCGTCATGGTGGTTTTTCGGCTCATCATTTGAGTTTTTTAATCTGCGTTAAAAAGTTATCCACATTTTCTTGTGGATAACTTGTGGATAAGTCCCTTTTTCCACTTGAGCGTTTTGTTTTGGCGAAAGTTATCCACAATCGCTCCCCAGAGTTATCCACAGGCAATGTGGATGAGTTTTCCCTGTTAGATCAATCGATTGATTGAGTTATCCACTTATCCACACCCTCTACTACTGCTACTAAATATATGGGTAAAACCACTTGTCACAGAAACAAGTCGATCGTAATTGTTCAAGGATGAAGTTTGAGGTTGATCGGGACTCCCTCTTTAGCGCGCTTCAGAGAATCCAGTCCGTTGTTGAAAAGAAGAACACCGTTCAAATTCTGTCCAATATTCTTTGTGTCGCCAGCGAGGGGAAACTCTTCTTAAGCGCCACAGATCTTGAGGTCGGGATGCGAGTCGAGGTTCCAGTAAAGACCGACCAGGACGGTAAGATCACGCTTTCTGGAAAGCACTTCCTAGACATCATCAAGGAACTCCCTAGCAAGCCGGTTAAAATTTCTCGCAAGAGTAACGACTGGGTTGAGATTGTTTCTGGAAAGTCACGCTTCAGCGTTGTGAGTTTGGCTGCGAGCGAGTTTCCGACGATGCCTTCGTTTGAAGAAAAAAAATACCATCAAGCAAAAGGCAAAGCGCTCAACGACATGATTCATAAAACGTGGTTTGCGGTTTCAACCGATGCCACTCGGTATCACCTCAACGGTGTCTATTTTGAATCCCTTGATAATGCTCGTGAGGACTCAGGAGCACTCATGCGCATGACGGCAACCGATGGGCATCGCCTATCCTTTGTTGATCAAGAAGTGTTTTTGAAAATGCCCGACCTTAAAAAGGGAATGATCATTCCTAAAAAAGGTTTGGGTGAACTGAAAAAAATTCTCGACGAAGAAAAACCGGAAAGTATTCGGATCGCATTCGATCAAGGATATTTTTATGCTCACTCGGGAAGCACATATCTTTTTATTCGTCTTATCGAAGGCGAATACCCTGATTATCGTCAGGTGATTCCAAAAGCGACGGAACATGTCGTTGTTTTAAGTCGAGAAGATTTCACAGCGGCGCTTCGTCGTGTCAGCTTGCTCGCGCATGAGAAGAGTCGCGGCGTAAAGTTTAGTTTCAAGCCCGGTGTTCTCATGATTTCGACGAGCAATCCGGATACCGGCGAAGCAACAGAAGACATCGAGATTGAATACACTGGTGATGCTGTTGAAATGGGTTTCAACGCTCGTTACTTACTCGATTGCCTTCCGACGCTTGAGAGCGAAGAACTCGAATTTAAGTTTAAAGATCGTTTGAGTCCTGGAGTTATCCAGGGAAAAAATTCTAAGAACCACACTTACATCATCATGCCGATGCGGATTTGAAGTTACTCCGTCTCCAAGCACAGAACTGTCGCAACCTCGAACCGTTTGTTCATCAGCCAAGCGCGGGATTGAACTTTTTTAT
Organism: uncultured Oligoflexia bacterium; assembly: GCA_964549505.1. GTDB lineage: Bacteria > Bdellovibrionota > UBA1018 > UBA1018 > CAZJVD01 > CAZJVD01. The sequence goes on along the minus strand of CAZJVD010000001.1, from coordinate 413,066 downwards.
CGGACCCAACGCTCAAGGGAAAACCTCCATTCTGGAAGCGATCCACCTGGTTGCAACGTTAGAGTCCTTTCGTGAGAAAGATCTCGAGTTCGTGATTCGATCGGGACAGCACACAGCTGAAGTCGGTGCGGATGTTGGTTTTGAGAACGAACAAGGTGCCTGGCAGACCTCACTTGGGATTCGACTCGAACGCGATGAACACCGAATCCAAAGGCGGTTAAAGAAAACAGCTTTCCGAGACCATAAGCCCGCTAAGCGCGTCTCGGAGTATCGCCGCAGCCGCTTTCACACGATTGTTTTCAACCCCGCAGACCATGATTTGATACGCGGTGAGCCGAGGGGACGAAGAACTTTTCTTAATCGCGTCGTTTGCGCCGAAGAACTCGAGTATGGGGACATTCTAAAACGCTACCAGAAGGCTTTAGAGCAACGAAACGCGCTTCTCAGGCAGATCTCCCAGGGGATTTTGAGTCGAGAGGCTGCAGGGCTCGCTGAGTTCTCACGCCAGATCGCCGCTTATGGTGCTCAGATCATCTATCTGCGCGCTCTGTGGCTTGGAAAACTTGCAAAAACGATCAATTCTGCGCTGCAACGCATAGCGCCAGAGCAGGAGAAATTAGAGGTAAAATACCACGCCTCGATACCACTCTTCGAAGAAGAAAAAGTGAGTGAAAACAATAGATTATTCGGGGAAACTTTCTCTGGACAAGGCCTTGACGCCTCGCTAGAACTACTAGAAAAGCGGCTGGAAATCAGGCTTTCACGATTTCGAGAGCGCGAGACTGCTGCAGGTGTGACGTTAGTGGGACCTCACCGAGAGGATTGGATGTTTGAGTCTCGGCAAATGCCTCTTTCCCATAGAGGTTCTCAGGGGGAAATACGATCGGCACTCCTTGCACTGAAAATTTCTGAGATGGATCTTTACGAAACTCGCTCTCAGGTCAAACCGGTTCTGTTACTAGATGATTTTTCGTCGGAGTTGGATTTGAAACGACGAGAGTTTTTATTGGGTCGGTTGAGAGAGTCGGGTGTGCAAGGGTTTGTGACGACGACTGAAGAACAGTCTTTTCGCCGGCTGCATCCCGAGATCCAGAGCTTTGATGTAGTGAACGGCACGATTAGTTAGTCTAAGAGCAAAGAGAGCAGATCTAGAAAAACTCATGTCAACCGAGCTTCGAAACACCCGCGTGAATTCGGATTACACCGCCGACAAGATCAAGATTCTTGAAGGCCTCGAAGCCGTTCGTAAACGCCCCGGCATGTACATTGGTGACACGGCCGCACGGGGGCTCCATCACCTGGTTTACGAAATCGTGGACAACTCGATCGACGAGGCGCTGGCAGGACATGCGAAAAGCGTTCATGTCACGATCCACATCGACCAAAGTGTTTCTGTTCTTGATGACGGACGCGGAATTCCGACAGGGATGCATGAGTCGGGAGTTTCAGCGGTCGAAGTCGTTCTGACAAAACTGCACGCCGGTGGAAAGTTCAATCAAGAAGACGGCGCTTACAAAGTTTCAGGCGGATTGCATGGCGTCGGGGCCGCCGTCGTCAATGCCCTTTCCGAGTCACTCATCGTCGAAGTTTTTCAAAACGGGAAGACCTACCGACAGGCTTTTTCGCGAGGCGTTCCTCAAGATAAACTCACGGAGACCGGAACGACCACCCAGCGTGGAACGAAAGTCACGTTCAAACCGGATCCAGAGATTTTTGAAACGATTGAATACAACGCCGACACGTTGACCAATCGCTTGCGTGAGCTCGCGTTTCTCAATAACGGAATCATGATCAGCATCACGGATGAACGTGATGAAAAACCGAGCAAGAAAGAGTTTCACTATGAGGGTGGGATCGTCAGCTTTGTAGAACACATCAACAAGTCGAAGTCGAAGTTGCATCCGAACGTGATTTACTTTGCAAACGAAGAGGGTGGCACTTCAGCGGAGCTTGCGCTTCAGTGGAACGATTCGTATGCGGAGACGATCTCGTCCTACGCCAACAACATCCACACGATCGAAGGTGGAACGCACGTTTCAGGTTTTAAAACAGCGCTCACGCGTGTTGTGAACCGTTATGCAAACGCGGCCGGTCTGACAAAGAACTTGGACGAATCCATCACCGGCGACGATATCCGTGAGGGTTTGGCGACGGTGATCAGTGTTAAGCTTCGCGAGCCACAGTTCGAAGGACAAACGAAGACGAAACTTGGAAACAGCGAAGTCGAGGGTTTCGTCAACGCGATGGTCGGCGAAAAACTCGGAGACTTTTTTGAACACAACCCACCCATCGCCCGCCGGATTGTTCAGAAGGCGATTGACTCAGCAGCAGCGCGTATCGCGGCACGAAAAGCGCGCGATCTTACACGCCGAAAAACGGCACTCGATTGGGGGGGTCTGCCCGGAAAGATGGCGGATTGTCAGGAAAAGGACCCAGCACTTTCCGAAATCTTCATTGTCGAAGGGGATAGCGCCGGCGGCTCAGCAAAACAGGGGCGCTCGCGAAAATATCAAGCGATCCTGCCGCTCAAAGGAAAGATTCTAAACGTCGAGAAAGCGCGCTTCGACAAGATGCTTTCGAGCGAAGAAATCAAAGTATTGATCACGGCGCTTGGAGCTGGAGTTGGCAAAGACGATTTTGATGTCGGCAAGCTTCGCTATCACAAAGTGATCATCATGACCGACGCTGACGTCGATGGTAGCCACATCCGAACGTTGCTGCTCACGTTCTTTTATCGCCAAATGTTTCCCATTCTGGAGCGCGGTTTTCTCTACATCGCGCAACCACCACTTTTTAAAGTCAAAAAAGGCCAGAAAGAGCGTTACATCAAAAACGAGTTCGAACTTTCAGAATACCTTTTGGGAAGTGGTCTCGAGGGGATCGAAGTCCGCGCGAGCGGGCAGACCGTGCCGGCCAGCGCACTTTTGCCGGGGCTGAAGGCGGCTGCAAAGTTTTCGAAGGGGATTGATCGCGCACGCCGACGGTTTTTCCCAGGACTTCTGCGCGAGATTCTTTGGGCCGGCGTCGATGTTAAAGTTCTTGAAGATAAGAAGGCGCTCGAGAACATTCTTTCTGGATTCAAGAAAAAGCTGACCGAACAAGAACATCATTGCGAGTTTGTGATTGAGAAAAACCCCGCTGGAGAGGGTTACACCGGTGTTGTTGAAACCACTGTCGAGGGAAGCCGCCTGAAGTCGTCGGTGAATACGGCGATGTTGGGATCGAAGGAGTTCGAAGAGCTTCAAAAACTTTTTCAATCGATGTGTGCGATGGGAGCCGGGCCGTTTACGGTCACGGCGACGACCGGAAAGAATACCGAGAAAAAAGAAGCCAAGGGCCCTGAAGAGCTTCTGGAAATCATTTTGGGTTTTGCGCGAACGGGTATTGGTATCCAGCGATACAAGGGCTTGGGAGAGATGAACCCCGAACAGCTTTGGGAAACAACCATGGATCCGACCAAGCGCGCACTCTTAAAAGTCGCAGTCGAAGACGCGGTCGACGCCGACAGTATTTTTTCGATTCTTATGGGTGACCAGGTCGAGCCACGAAGACAGTTTATCGAGGAAAATGCGTTGCGCGTGAGGAATCTCGACATATGAGTCCACGAGCGCAGATTCTCGGTGTTGGACATTTCGTTCCGGAAAACGTTGTTACGAACGGCGATCTTGTTTCGATGATGGACACATCGGATGAGTGGATCCGAACACGGACCGGTATCGAAGAACGACATTGGGTGGACCTTGGGTCAACGACGGCGACGTCCGATCTCGCACTTCGTGCTGCTGAGAGGGCTCTCGCGGCGTCCGACACAAAGGCCAAGGATCTCGACATGATTATCTTGGCGACGATCACGCCGGATCATGAGTTTCCGGGAACAAGCTGTTTTCTGCAGAGTAAGCTGGGCGCGCAAGGGTGTGCGGTGATCGACATACGTCAAGCTTGCTCGGGGTTCATCTACGCCCTTTCGATCGCGGATCAGTTTGTGAGTTCGGGACATCGAAAAAAAGTTTTAGTGGTGGGAGCCGAGGTGCATTCAAAGGGTCTCGACCGAACTCCGCGTGGACGCGATGTCAGTGTTTTGTTTGGAGACGGCGCAGGTGCTGTTGTTTTGGGCGCTGCTACCGATGGCGCGCGCGGTGTGATCAAGACGGTTCTTCACGCCGACGGTGACCACGCCAAAGAACTCTGGGCTCCGGCACCGGGGATGGCTTATCCGACCGAGCGGATGTCAGCGCTCCAGATTGAAAACGGCGATCGTTACGCGAAAATGAACGGAAAAGCTGTTTTTGTTCATGCCGTTCGAAGAATGTCAGAAGTCGTTTTGGAAACACTGGATGGAACGGGTTACGGCGTCCCCGACGTCGATCTTTTTCTTTTCCATCAAGCTAATTTACGGATCAACGACATGGTCGGCGAGCAGCTGAAGATCAAGTCCGACCGCGTTTTTAATACGATTCAGAAGTTCGGCAACACGACAGCTGCGACGATTCCGATCGGTATGGCTGAAGCCGTGGCTGCTGGAAAGCTCAAACCCGGAATGCTGGTTATGACAGCCGCATTTGGAAGCGGGTTCACCTGGGCCGGAGGGCTCGTTCGCTGGTAATTTTATGAGTGAAACCCAAGCACCACCACCTAAAGAAACTTCGCAAGTCGTAAGAATCGAAGACGAAATGCGTGGGGCTTATCTTGATTACGCGATGAGCGTGATCATCGGTCGCGCGCTTCCTGATGTGCGTGACGGTCTCAAGCCGGTGCACCGTCGCGTTTTGTATGCGATGTACGATCTCAACAACACTCACGACAAACCGTACAAAAAATCGGCACGCGTTGTCGGGGATGTGATCGGTAAGTACCACCCGCATGGCGACTCCGCGGTCTACGATGCGATCGTTCGTATGGCGCAGGATTTTTCTTTGCGCGAACCGCTCGTTGACGGGCAAGGAAACTTTGGATCGATCGATGGCGATGCCGCCGCGGCCATGCGCTACACCGAGATTCGCATGTCGAAGATCACGGCGGAACTGCTCGCTGATCTCGATAGAGACACGGTTGATTTTGGACCGAACTATGACGAAACCTTAAAGGAACCGCTCGTTTTTCCGGCGAAGTTTCCAAATCTTTTGGTGAACGGTTCGACGGGGATTGCGGTTGGAATGGCGACCAATATTCCGCCGCACAATCTTGGCGAAGTGATCGATGCTTCGGTTGCACTGATTCACGACCCTGGTCTTCAGACCGATGCGCTTTTGCATTTTGTAAAAGGCCCTGACTTTCCGACCGCGGGTGTGATCTTTGGCGGAGCAGGGCTGAAAAAAGCGTATCTCACCGGCCGCGGTAGCGTCACAATGCGCGGAAAAGCCGAAATCGAAACATCGACCGGCGATCGTGAGCGCATTGTTATTTCCGAGCTTCCTTACAACGTTAACAAAGCAAAACTGATCGAGAAGATCGCGGACCTCGTTCGCGACAAGAAGATTGAGGGTATCTCAGACCTTCGCGACGAATCCGATCGCACCGGCATGCGTGTGGTCGTTGACATCAAAAAGGGCGAAGCGTCGAGTGTGATCTTGAATAATCTTTTCAAACTCACGCAGCTTCAAGAGAACTTCAGTTACAGCCTTCTTGCGATTCATGAAAACCAGCCAAAGATTTTCAACTTGCGCGACATGCTCTGGGCATTCATCGAGCATCGCAAGGACGTTGTTCTTCGCCGTACGGCACATGATTTAAAGAAAGCGCGCGCCCGCGCCCACATCCTCGAGGGGCTTAAACGCGCAGTCGAAAGTCTTGATCCGGTCATTCAGCTGATTCGTTCGGCGAAAACGCCCGACGAAGCCAAAGACGGCTTGATGAAGAAGTTTCAGTTCAGCGATCTCCAGGCGCAGGCTATCTTGGACATGCGTCTTCAGCGCTTGACGGGGCTCGAGCGCGACAAGATCGTTGCCGATTACAAAGACGTGATGGCGCAAATCGAAGAGTTGCGAAAGATTCTTTCGAGCGAAGCACTGGTGTTCGAGATCATCGAGAAAGAGCTTCTCGACATCAAAGAGCAGCACGCGACACCAAGAAAAACAGAAGTTTCCAACGAAACGGCAGAAGACTTCGAGGTCGAAGATCTGATCGCCGACGAAGAAGTGCTTGTCACGATCACGCACCGCGGATTCATCAAGCGTGTCGACCCATCGCAGTTCCGCGCGCAAGGTCGTGGAGGCCGCGGAATCCAGGGTGCGGCGAAGACGGACGAAGAGGATTTTGTGGCGTCGATCTACACAACGACGCTGCACAGTTACCTTCTTTGTTTCACGGACAAGGGCCGCGTGTATTGGCTGAAGGTTTACAAAGTTCCGGAAGTTTCAAGAACGGGTCGCGGAAAAGCGATTGTGAATCTGATCAACCTAGGCCCCGGCGAAAAAGTCGTCGCGGTGTTGCCGGTGCGCGAGTTCAACAGCGAGAGCGAGTATATTTTCTTTGTGACCAAGCAAGGTGTTGTGAAAAAGACACCCGTCAGCGCGTTTAAGAACATTCGGAGCGCCGGCATTGCTGCGATCGCGTTCGAAGCAGGCGATCAGCTTTTGGGCGCGCGTGTGACAGACGGAAACAAGGACGTGTTTCTAGTCTCGAAAGACGGCATGAGTATTCGTTTCAACGAAGAAGATGTGCGTCCTATGGGTCGATCCGCAAAGGGTGTTGGCGGCATGGGCCTGGAGGATGGAGACGCCGTGATTGCCATGGAAGTCTTGCATCGCGAAGGATCGGACACGGTCAAGGGTGTCTCGGAGATTCTCATGGTGACCGAGTTTGGTTTTGGCAAACGCACGCCGGCCGGAGAGTACCGACTCCAAAGCCGCTACGGAAAAGGCATCCTTTCGATGAAGACGACCGACCGCAACGGCCCCGTCGCAGCGGTTTGTCAGGTCGGACAGAACCAAGAAGTGATGATCGTTTCGAGTCAGGGGAAGATCATCCGCTTGCGGGTCAATGATATTTCAGAGCTCGGACGTGTGACCCAAGGGGTGAAGGTCATGAACCTCACCGATGGAGAAAAAGTCGTCGCTCTCAGTGTGGTAGCCGATGCTAACAGTCCTGAGCCCACGACGACCTAACGTGCGTACGATCGCCACAGTTTTTTTGGTGATGGTTGCAGTTTCGGCCTGTACGAGCGAGAGCCCTAAGCCACATTTTGTTCTGGCCGAGGAGCTTTGGAAAAACAAACAGTACGAAGCCGCCGCAGCCAAGTTTGATCAGGTTGCAAAGCTTGATCCGCGGGGCGAACTCGGAACGCAGGCGCTTTTTCGTTCTGCGATGACACTCTCTCTTTTTATCCAGCGCCACCCCGATGCCGTCGAACGTCTCGAGCTTTTCACGGAGTGGAACCAAGACCTCGAGCTGGATTTGAAAGCGCAGCTGGAGATTGGCGAGATCCTTTACAACCGACAGCGCAAGTACGTGCTTGCGATCGCAAAGTACGAACATATTCTGGCAGAGTACTTAAAAGATTCGGGTGACCAGCGCCGCGCGGAAGCGCTCTTTCGTATCGGTAAATCCAACTTTTTCTTATGGGAGTTTGAGAAGGCGGTGAGCACCTATCAGAAAATCGCCTCCGACTTTGCCGGCACACCATGGGCTGAACGCGCGCAGTTTGAAACGGCGGTTGCGCTCTATACAGGTGGGGACCGGGCTGAGGACAGCGCCGGAGGGTTCAAGCAAGCCAAGGAAGCTTACGAGAAGTTCTTAAAGAACTTCCCGAAGAGCGAGCTCACCTCTCAGGCGCGGTTTGGAATCGCGAACTGTTTAGAGGAAATGGACATGCTTCCTCAGGCTCAAGCGGAGTATGAACGCTTGCTCAATCGTTATCCGGCGAAGGGTGTGATCGAGGTCAAACTCAAGCGGATCGAACAACGGCTGGCTCAGAAAACCTCCGCCAGAAAGTCGTGACGAGAAAATCATGAGAAGTGCAGACTACAAAAAGCTGGGTTGGATCGCGGGCGCTTGGTTGGTGATCGGTGTGATCGCGATGATCGCCGGGGGACAGTGGCTCGGCGCACCGAATGTCGTTCCCGGGGTCGGCGGGTTCGTCTTGGGGTGGGTACTTTGCATGATCAATCTTTTCTTGGTCGACCGCACAAGTCGGGCGTTGCTTCGTCAGAGTTCTGGGCAAAGTTCTGGGCAGAAAACGGGTTCGGGTCGAAGTGTGTTTTTTTGGGGAGCGCTTAAATTAATCTGTTTAGTCAGCTTTGGTTTGGTGGTATTGGTGGCAAACCAAGAGACACGCAGCAGCTTTGTATGGGGCTGTTTCACCCTAGTGGTGGTTCCTGTCATCTATGGTTTGTGGACCGGGTTTCGTTTTGGGAGAAGTGGTGATGAGCCAGTCGTGGACAAGTCTCAATCCGTTTGAGTTTGCGGCGCGCAGTCCCGCGAGCGAAGGCGGGGGATCACACGGGTTCACCTTTCTTTCCCACCTTCCAGTCATCGGCGGCGTGATTCCCGAACACATTTTAGGGGCCGCACTCGTCGCGATTCTCATTTTGTTTTGCACTTGGGTGGCACGCCTTCAGCTGGATGCTCTGAGAAAGACAGCGGACGAAGGGATTGTACCGTCCAACCGCCTCACGTTTCAGAACTTTTTCGAGATCATCGCTGAGAAACTGTACGGTTTTGTTGAAAGCGTTTTGGGTGAACACGAAGCGCCGATTTACTATCCGCTGATCGCATCACTCTTCATTTTCATTTTTACATGTAACGCCATTGGCTTGATCCCAGGTTTTTTGCCACCGACACAGGATCTGAACACGACGTTGGGTTTGGGTCTTTTTGTTTTTGTGGCGTATAACGCTGTGGGGATCAAGGCTCATGGATGGGGTTACTTGAAACACTTTTTCGGTCCGGTTGTTTGGCTCGGGCCGCTTCTGTTTGTCATTGAGCTTGTTTCGCACGCTGTGCGACCGCTCAGTCTGGGGTTGCGTCTTCGTGGAAACATGTACGGCGACCACTTGGTTCTCGGGCTTTTTTCGCAGCTCACGCCATGGTTTGTTCCGATCGTTTTCATGGGGATGGGGCTTTTTATTTCGTTCATTCAGGCTTTTGTGTTCTGCCTGTTGACGATGGTGTACATCTCGCTGTCGACAGCGCACGATCACTGAGCGCAGAAGACTTTTAGGGAAATGGTTTTAAAAATCGCAAACGTTCATCGAAAGGAAAAACAAAAATGAACAGACTAATTCGTTTCGTGGTGCTTTTCGCTCCGCTCTTTGTAGCGAGCTACGCGATGGCCGACGAAGGCACGGGTGGAGATTCGGGTATTGGAAAGCTGGGCGCAGCGCTTGCGATTTCGATCGCAGCTCTTGGCGGCGCGCTCGGACAGGGTCGTACGGCTTCGGCAGCGCTCGAAGGTATGGCTCGAAACCCACAGGCGAATCTTTTGACGCCAATGATTCTGGGCCTCGCGCTCATCGAATCGCTGGTGATCTTTGCGCTTCTCGTAGCGTTCGTTAAATACTGAGTTCTTTTTTTAAGAAGGCACCCGTGTGGCTTGCGGTTCGCTTGATGTTTCGAGCGAGATCCTCGGGCGTTCCTTTAGCTATAATCTGTCCACCGGCGCTGCCGGCATCTGGCCCAAGATCGATCACATGATCGGCGACCTTGATGATGTCGAGGTTGTGCTCGATCACGATCACCGTGTTGCCTTGGTCGACGAGTTTCTGGATGATCGCGAGAAGTTTTGCGATGTCATCGAAATGGAGACCGGTTGACGGCTCGTCGAGCAAGTAGACCGTTCGACCCGAAGGGCGCTTTGAAAGTTCGCGCGCGAGTTTGAGTCGTTGGGACTCACCACCGGAAAGCGTGAGCGCGCTCTGTCCGAGCGTCAGATAGCCGAGACCGACATCGTTCAGTGTTCTGAGCTTTTGGGCGATTCCAGGTTGAGCCTCAAAGAGCGTCAGCGCATCAGCGGCCGTGAGCGCGAGGATCTCAGCGACATTCCGGCCCTTGAAAAGCACACGCAGCGTTTCGTCGTTGTAGCGCTTGCCGTTGCACGCAGTACAGGTGACGTAGACATCGGGTAGAAAGTGCATCGCGATTCGGGTTTGACCACCGCCCTCGCAAACCTCGCAACGCCCGCCCTTCACATTGAACGAAAAGCGGCCGGGCTTAAAACCGCGAATTTGCGCTTCAGGCAAAATCGAAAAGAGTTCGCGGATGCGGCTGAAGAGTCCGGTATATGTCGCTGGGTTGGAGCGCGGCGTTCGACCAATCGGACTTTGATCGACGAAGAGAACTTTGTCGATGTGCTCGAGGCCGCGGACGGATTCGAAACCCAGTCGCGTGCGAAGTGTTTCCTGATCTTTGGCTGGGCGACGTAAAGCGTGGCTCAGCATCGCGGGATAGAGCGTGTCGAGAATCAGGGAGCTCTTGCCGCTGCCCGATACGCCGGTGACACAAATGAAAAGACCGAGCGGAATATCGAGATCAACATTCTTGAGATTGTTCTTGCGGGCGCCGACGAGCGAAATCATGCGAGTTGTATCAGGCGCGCGCCGCTTTTCGGGAATGGCGATGTCCATCTTTCCAGAAAGATAACGACCCGTGAGGCTCGCGGGATTTTTCGTGAGTTCTTTAGGCGTTCCGGTTCCTGTAACAACTCCGCCTTGCGAACCAGCGCCCGGGCCAAGATCGACAATGAAGTCGGCGCGCTCCATGGTTTCACGGTCATGTTCGACCACGACGATCGTGTTTCCCAGATCACGCAGGCGCGCGAGACTGTCGAGAAGGCGCGCGTGATCGCGAGCGTGCAGGCCAATGCTGGGTTCGTCGAGCACGTAGATGATTCCAACCAGTGAGCTGCCGATCTGAGATGCCAGGCGAATGCGCTGCGCTTCGCCGCCCGAAAGCGTTCCCGTGCGTCGGTCCAGACTCATGTAGTCCACGCCGACGCGTTCAAGAAACGTCAAGCGATCGCGGATCTCTTTGATGAGACGACCAACGACCTTCTCATCACGCGCGGAGAGTTTTACGTTTTTGAAAAACACCGAGAGTTCGCTGAGCGATTTTGCACACAGTTCAGTGATGCCGGCGCCGTAGAACCTATAGTGTTGAGCTTCTTTTCGCAGTCGCGCACCCCCACACGAGGGACATGGGACGTCTTGATGGTCCAAAATCTCTGCAAGAGCCGCGGCGTCGTCGGACTCTTCTGCTTCGCTCGTTGAACCCGTAACATCGTTTTCCGAGTCTTCGGGGTCAGGTAACCCGAGGTAACCGAGTCCATCGCAATCGGAGCAAGCACCCATCGGGCTGTTAAAAGAAAAGAGCCGCGGTTCGGGCTCGGGATAGCTGATTCCGCAGTTTCGACAGGCAAAGTTCTGTGAGTATAGAACGTCGATCTTTGACTTGCCTGGCGGGGTGTATTCCACAAAGAGCTGTCCCGATCCAAGTCGTAGTCCGAGCGTGACGCTTTCTGCGAGCCTGGAGTCGTAGTCATCACTCTTCGGTTTAACGACCAAGCGATCAACCACCACCTCGATCGAGTGTTTCTTCCCCTTTTCGAGACGAATAGCTTCATCGAGATCTCGAAACTCTCCATCGACCCGCGCGCGCACGAAACCTTGAGCGCGAAGACCCGCTAGCTCTTTCTGATATTCGCCCTTACGCCCTTGCACAACAGGCGCCATGAGGATCATCCGACTGTCGCTGGGAATAGCGCGGAGAGCCTCGATGATATGCTCGGGCGTCTGAGAGACAATCAGCTGCCCGCACTGATAACAGTGAGGCTGTGAGGCGCGTGCATAGAGAACACGAAGGTAATCGTAAACTTCGGTCACGGTGCCCACGGTCGAACGCGGGTTGGTGGACGAGGTTTTTTGTTCGATAGAGATCGTCGGACTGAGACCGTCGATGGATTCGACATCAGGCTTCGCGAGTTGATCAATGAACTGTCGAGCGTAAACACTCAAGCTCTCGACAAATCGGCGCTGGCCCTCAGCAAAGATCGTATCAAAAGCGAGCGAGGATTTGCCCGAGCCACTGGGCCCCGTGATCACGATAAAACGGTTTCGTGGTAGGTCGACCGATAAGGACTTAAGATTGTGCGTGCGCGCACCGCGAACGCGAATCATGGTCGGAGATCTGGGTTGAGGCGACGTCATCTGTAAAGCTCAGAAAAGGAACTCAATGCGTGACTGCAGCTTCGGTGGGTTCGCGTGAGAAACGCGTGTACCCAAGGCCAAGAGCAGCGCGATTGAGAGCGGTATAAAACTCGTTTTGAATCTCAGCCATTCGCCTTTCGTCTTCGGCTTCAAATCGTAAAACGAGAACGGGTTGTGTGTTCGAAGCGCGGACCAGCCCCCAACCGTAGCCATAGTCGACGCGGACACCATCGATGTCGTTGACCTTGCGTTCTTTAGCGAGCAACTCCTTGGTCGACTCGACGATTTTAAATTTGAGATCGTCCGAACAGTCGAGACGAATTTCGGGTGTGGCGACCACCGGAACAAGATCCGCAATATGGATCGAAAGCGGATCTTTGGAGCGCGAGACGATTTCGAAGAGGCGTGCGGCCGAGTAGAGGGCGTCGTCGTAGCCGAAATAACGATCAGCAAAGAAGACATGACCCGACATTTCTCCGGCTAAAGCGGCGTTCGATTCTTTGAGCTTAGCTTTGATGAGAGAGTGGCCGGTTTTCCACATGATTGGCTTACCGCCATTTTCGGCGATGTCTTGGTAAAGGCGATGTGAAGACTTCACTTCCGAGATGATCGCGGCGCCGGGCTTTTCCGCAAGGACCGCGCGCGAAAACACGACCATCAGTTCGTCACCGAAAAGAGGTCGACCCGTTTCGTCGATGGCACCTATGCGATCCGAGTCACCATCGAAGGCGACGCCAAAATCCGCTTTTTCTTTTTGCACGGCCTGAATGGCGGCTTCGAGATTCTTAAGAACCGTCGGGTCGGGGTGGTGATTTGGAAAACGGCCGTCGAGTTCACAATAGAGTGGAACGACATCGGCGCCAAGCCTGCGAAAGAGTTCCGGCGCAACGGTGCTCGCGGTACCGTTTCCTGCATCGAGAACGACTTTGATTTTCTTCTTTCTCGGAAAATCGGCCACGCGCGGAGTAATGTTGGCGACAACATAGTCGATGTAAGGCGCAATCACTTCGCTCGGGCGAACCGTGCCCCGAATGCCCGACGTGTCCGATGTGCCCGATGTGTTATGACCAGTACCGAGTTCGGCGCTTGTTTCGAGACGCTTGCGCAACTCCTGAATAGCAGCGCCGTGAATCGTCTCTTTGCCGACGCAGGTTTTGAAACCATTGAACTCGGCAGGATTGTGCGAGCCCGTGATCATCACGGAACCATCGAGATCAAAATGAAAAACACTGAAGTAGCTCAGCGGCGTCGGACAGACACCGAGATCCAGAACGTCGATACCGGCTGAGGTCAGTCCGTCGATCATCGCCGTGGCTAAGCGTGGACTCGAAAGACGACAATCTCTTCCAACCGAAACAAGCGGACGTTCGCGCTTTTCCTTGCGCGCCGATGCGACTCGACGAAAATCTTGTGCGAGGTGCTGCCCTAGATCGCGGCTGAGCTCATCAGGGAGCTCTTTGTCAGCGATTCCGCGGATGTCGTACTCACGAAAAATATTGGGATTGTAGCTGGTTTTCACGACCACACCCTACAACGCAGGTGTATTGAGCGCAAGACGAAGCGCTGCTTCCATGCTGCTGGGATCGGCGCGATTCTTTCCGGCAATGTCAAAAGCTGTCCCGTGATCCACCGAAGTTCGCAGAAACGGTAAGCCAAGAGAAAGGTTCACTGTGTTTTTGAAATCAATGAGTTTCACCGGGATGAGACCCTGATCGTGGTACAGGGCAACGACTGCGTCAAACCGGTCGGATGGGCGCTTGAGCATCTCGTTCGCAAAAAAGGAGTCTGCTGCAAAAGGGCCTTCGATGGAGCCCTTCGACCCCAGTCGGCGACGCGCTTTCACGATGGCCGGTGTGAGAATCTTTGCCTCTTCTTTGCCCAATAAGCCCGACTCACCCGCGTGCGGGTTGAGCGCAAGCAGCGCAATTCGCGGCCGCTGAATTTTCCAGATGGCTCTCAGTCCGGCGTGGGTCTGCGCGATCGTGCGGAGAATTTTTTCCGGCGTCAGTGCACGAGACACGCGCTGGAGCGGAATATGTGTCGTGACCAAAGAGACGCGAAGCTGATCGTTCGCCAGCATCATTGTAGGACGGTGCCCAGTGAGCCAACCGAGGAGTTCCGTATGCCCATCAAACGGAAATCCGCCAGCACGGAGGTGTTCCTTGCTGATGGGTCCTGTGACGAGCGCCGACCCCAAACCTTCGTGGATCAATCGCAACGCCTCGACAACGGACCATCCCGAAACGTAACCGCCACGATGCAGCTTCTTAGGATAATTTCGTGGCTGCAAAAGCGGCACACTCGAGAATACTTTCGAGCGACGATACGATGCTGGGGGATCGCCGATGATCACCAAACGGCGCCGCGCCGACTTCGGGAGCCGATCAATCGCTTTGATCATGACCTCCGGACCGATACCCGATGGATCTCCGGGGGTAACAAAAACACGATGCCGAGGAGTGGTTTTACCGGCCAAGCGCAGGTCCACCACGAAGATGGATGTGAGCCTTTTGCCGTTCGCGCTCGAGCCAAAATCCGATCTGGCGCTGATACTCCTGGGAGGCGAGACGATTGCGAATCTCTTCCTTTTTCTTGACGAGTTCGGAGCTTTCGGCCGAGTGGATATCGATGAGTTTGACGAGGACAAAGGCTTTATTATCGGTTCGCTGCACATCGGAAACATCGCCGACACGCAGCTGTTTGACGACCGAGCGCATGTTCTGAGCCATGTCTTCTTCGGCGATGGTCACAGGGTCCGTTGTTCCACCCGTCAGAGCCGCGTCGCCATACTTTTTCGCAATGTCAGCAAACGGGACACCACCACCCACGGCCTTCTTTGCTTCGCGAGCTGCCGCTTGCGCCGCACCCTGATTGGCGTAAGCCTCTGTTGAAAAGGTGATGATTTGAACCGAATACGATCGTGGGCCGCCACTGGCGGTCTGTCCCTGATAGAAGCTGTTCTTCACATCGTCATCCGAGATATAGACCTTGGTTCGAATGTCGCGATCAATGAGGTTTCGTTTCGAAACGCTAGCGCGAATCAACTCGAAATAATCTTCAAAACGAAAACCCTGTTCTGACAGCGCTAGTTTCAGAGCCTTACGGTCAAATCGAAGGCCGGCCTGAATCGAATTGATCTCCGTTTCGGTGTCCGCAGCGTTCACCGGAAAAGCATCGAGAATGAGACGTTCCGACACGAGAAAATCGACGACATCTTTGTCAGGCGCGCTGGGCCCCTTTTCTGCCAGAGAGGTTCCACTAAAAAGCGGATCGAGCTGCGCACGAAGGGGAGCCGTTTTTCGAAAGTCCCCGAGATCGGATTTGAGAATGGGCGTTCCGTTCACACTCGCCTCGACACGATCGATAACAACGACCTTCGCGAACGACGGAGGCGTGGTGAGGGTCATGAAGAGTATGGGGATCATGAAAGTCTGGAAAGTCTGGGCAACACCAGAAACGGGAGCGAACGCGAGAAAAACACGGCGAAACAGCATCGTCTGAATCTATGACGATCGAAAACTACTCGGCAAGCAGCTTTTGGTTGACCGAAACAGAGGCCTTACCACGCAGACTCTGGATAAAGGCTTCGATCATTTTGCCACGGCGCTCTTCAAAGGCGATGCGTTTGACCTTCGCCTGATCGACGTCTTTCCAGGAGCGGATGCCTGTCAGTCGAATAATATGAAAACCCAGGCCGGTACGAATGGGTTGGCTGATCGCGCCGACCGTACGCAAAGCGACAGCACCTCGGTAAAAGTCGGGGTCGAGACCATCGCGCATTTGGTAGTCGAGATCACCGCCGACAGCTGCCGTGCGGTCTTCCGAAAAGCGTTGTGCGACTTCTGCGAAGCTCAGTTTGGGGTCTTTGAGCTGCTTCGAACGGATCTGTTCGATGCGGCTGCGAGCTTCTTGTTCTTGAGTTTGACTCGCTCCCTGCGGGACGCCAATGAAGATATGACTCGTGCGAATCTCGGGATTCTGACTATAGAAACGTTGTGCCTCTGCATCGGACACTGTGATTTCCTCGACCTGTTTCCCGAGGCTTTTTTCGAGTAGGTATTGATAGAGCACGCCATTGATACGTTCCTGTACGACAGGATCGTTCTGAAGATTCAGGCGTTTTGCTTCTTGAACCGCGACCTCGCGATCGATCAAGTCGTTGAGAAAATCTTTTTTTGAAGGAGCATGTGTACCTAAGAACCGAACGCCTTCTTTGTAACGATTGTTCAGCTCATCGAGTGTGATCGGTCGTCCGTTGACGGTGGCGACGACGCTGGCATGTGCTGAGGCGCTGACCAGGAGCAAAGCCGAAACGAGATTGAAAAGTGCTTTCATAGCTCCCAAGTTTACCAGCCGGTTCAGGGCAACGCAAACCGTCGAAGCGTCTCTTCAAGAGCAAAAAACACAGCTTTGGGAGAACGAGTCGTCACTGGAATGACGAGTCGTGAGTCCGAAAGCAGTTGTACGTTTGTGTCGCGGTGCCCGGCAGATTGTCTGGCAGACTCGGCGATGCTCTTCACGATCTTAGCCGTGTCGAGGCGATGCGATGGGCCGGGATTCAGGGTGATTCCGGTTGGGCCAACCGTGAGGACGTCGATCCCGGACTCTTTGAGGAGGATCTTGGTTCGAATAATCCAAAGAAGATTGATGGCGGGCGGGGGTGGTGGGCCAAAACGATCGGCGAGTTCGGCCTCGACCTGCGTGATGACCGTCTCGTCCTTTGCCACCGAAAGTCTGCGATAGAGCGCCAGCCGCTGTTGAACATCGGGGATGTAGTCTTCGTGAAAGAAAGCAGGGAAAGGCGATTTGATTTCCGGCTCGCGCAGATCGTGAGTCGCATCTTGAGCGGGCTCGCCACGCGCTTCGCGAATCGCCTCTTCTAAGAGCTCGGTGTACATATCGAATCCTACGGTTGCGATATGACCACTTTGCTCGGCTCCAAGGAGGTTTCCTCCTCCGCGCAATTCGAGGTCGTGGCTCGCGATTTTGAAACCGCTTCCGAGCTCCACAAAACGCTGGATCACTTCGAGTCGCTTTTCTGCGTCACGGGTCATCTGACCCGAGTCCGGTACCAGAAGGTAGGCATAAGCGCGCTGATCACTTCGTCCAACACGGCCACGAAGCTGGTAGAGCTGAGCAAGCCCGAACGTATCCGCGCGATTGATAATCAGCGTATTCGCCGACGGGATATCGAGGCCCGACTCGACGATCGTCGTGCACAATAGGATCTGCGTTCGCCTTTGGTAAAAGTCCAACATCTGCGTTTCGAGTTCACCCTCGCTCATCTGTCCGTGTGCCACTCCGATCGTGGCATTCGGTGCGAGTTCGCGAAGAACGCGCGCCATCTCAATAATGGTTTCGACGCGATTGTGGATGAAGAACACCTGTCCGCCGCGAGCCAGCTCAAAGTCAACGGCACTCTTGATGAGCGTTTCGTTAAACTTTGCAACAAAAGTGCGGATCGGCAACCGGTCCACCGGAGGCGTCGTCATCAAGCTGATTTCGCGCAGACCTGAAAGAGCCATGTGCAGAGTGCGAGGAATAGGCGTCGCCGTTAGTGTGAGCACATGCGTGTTCAGCCGCAATGTCTTGAGTTTCTCTTTGTGCTCGACGCCGAAGCGATGTTCCTCGTCCACGACAATCAGGCCGAGATTGTGAAAGCGCGTATCGCGCGACAAGAGTTTGTGCGTTCCAACGATCACATCGAGTTTTCCGGACGCGAGTTCCTCAAGTGTTGCCTTGTTCTGTGCTGTGGTTTTGAGGCGCGAGAGTCCGCTGACCGTTACTCCATACGGCTTCATCCGGTCGGCAAAAAGAAGCTCATGTTGGCGCGCGAGTAGAGTCGTCGGGACAAGTACCGCCACCTGTTTTCCGCTTTGAACGGCCTGAAAGGCGGCACGCAACGCCACCTCTGTTTTTCCGAAACCCACATCACCACAGACGAGGCGATCCATCACACGGCCGGACTCAAGATCCTTGAGTGTCTGGTCAATGGCGCGGAGTTGATCCGGGGTCTCTCGGTAAGGAAAAGCAGCCTCAAACTCACGGTAGACGGAGTCTCGAGGATCAAAGCGCGACCCCTCTTGAAGACTCCGGCGCGCGTAGAGATCGACGAGATCGAAAGCGATCTTGCGGACGGACTGCTTGACCCGCTCTTTGTTTTTCTGAAAACCGGTTCCACCGAGCTTGTCCAGCGCCGCCGTGGCTTCGCCGCCAGCATACTTCTGGATCAGACCGAGGCGATAGATCGGAAGGTAGAGTTTGTCGCCCTTTGAAAACTCGAGCTGGAGAAAGTCAGAGTTCGCGCCAGCGTTGTTCAGTCGCACAATGCCGAGGTAGCGCGCGATACCATGATCGCGATGCACGACGAGATCGTTCGGTGAAAGATCGGAGAGAGCCTGAATGCCAGCCCAGGTCGCCGTTTCCGAGCGCGTGCGCACGGGCTTTCGCGTGCCAAAGATATCGTGATCGGTGAGGACTGCCCAGCGCTCAGCCGGCCAGCGAAATCCGCCCGAGGGGTTTTCTGCAACGAGTTTACACTTCTCAAGAACGGCCGGGTCGCGCTCAAAGAGAAACCGGATTCGCTCGAGTTGCGAGGGGCTCTCGGCTGTTAACCAAACGCGATAACCTTCCTCAAACCATCCGCGCAGGGTCGCCGCAACCATCGGGACGAGTTTTGCTGGATCGGACTCGCGCGACCAAGTCGCGGTGAGTTCCGCGTGACCCCAAACGGCGAGCCGATGATCGGGGGAAAGTGTCCGTGCGGTCTCGCGCGTTCGTTCGCGTTCGGCTTCCGTGAGGACGGCCATGTGATCGGCGCGCGTCAGTGATTCGGTGTTCTGATCAAAGCGGTCGAATCGCAGCGATTTTCCAGATTTTTTCCAGGTCTCGTGTTCGGCACTCCAAGAAAAGAGTTCCTTAGGTTCGGGCAGAAGCGCACGAGATTCCTCCCGCTCCGCAAACCGGGCGGCTTCCTTTTCGAGACGCAGATCCAGCGCTTGGAGCGCCCCCATTTCATCGACCCAGCACCAGCCGATGTCAGCTTGCGCGCGCGCATGATCCAGAAATGTTGCTGGCGTGTCGGCGAGGTAACGACAGAGAAAATCGGAAACTTCGGGAGCGGAGCCGACGCCGATTTGTTCCAGAAAAGGATCGCGAATTTTTCGATGAATCGCTTGATCGTCTGCACGCTGTTTAAGACGCTCACGCGCGCGCGCAAGATCGTCTTGGTTGCCGACGAACTCGCGTGCCGGTCCCACTAAGATCTCGTCAGAAGCTCCGAGTGTTTCGAGCGTCGTCTGCGATGAAGGGTCAAAAGTTCGGATGCGTTCGATCGTCGTGTCGAAGAGGTCGATGCGAGCGGGCTTCGGATGGACAACCGAAAATAGATCGATGAGGTCGCCGCGAATCGCAAACGTTCCGGGGTCCTCAACGGAGTCGACGCGCGTGTAGCCGGCGCGCACGAGTTTTTCGATGAGAGCGCCACGATTCTCGATATCAAAGCCGGGTTTCAGTGTGAGACTCAGTTCACTCACGATGTGCAGGGGTGTTGACGCCAACGTTAGAGCAGGCAACGTCGCGACAAGGACACGCGTTTTTGCGTGGCGATCGAAACGAGTCATGGCAAACATCCGACCGTTTCGTACGCGTAGCGAAGGGCGAACGGTCATGTAGGGCGAAACTTCGTGGCCCGGTAGAAAGACCGCCTCGAACGACTCCGAAAAGAAACCAAAGTCGGAAACGAGGTCGGCACCCGACTCTTCATCCGGCACGACGACGACCCAACGCGAAGGGAGGTCGCGTCGAGGGGGTTTTTGAAGAAGTCCGTCGAGGACGCGAGCGACGGCCGGGCTTGCGATCCCCGTCACACGAACCGGAGAAGACAAACCGACGAAGGAATCGGTAATGCGATCTGCGCTGCTTGGAGTCATGTGGGTGTCATACTCAAATGGTTGAAATGGCGACTAACACGCTTACTTGACACGCTTGAGCGGGTTCCTTAGCTTGAATTCAACGGTGAGCGCTCTCGAAACGTATCTACTTTTCTTTTTGTCGAGCGTAGTTCTGCTCCTCTTCCCATTGGGTCTATACCTTTGGGCGCGCATTATGAGAAGCGCTCCTCCATCCGATACTTCTGCCGGAAAACCAGAAGTCGCCGATCCCATGGGCTGGGATCACAAACGAGTCAACATTCGGTTCTTCTCGCTCGCCCAGCAGGCATTGTTTTTTTTGATGATCGTTTTACTCGGTTTACCGGTGGCCGTAGGGCTTGGCGCACGCACGAGCGAAAGGTTCCAGGGCGGCTTGGCATTGCTTGGGATCGCGCTCGTAACGAGTGCCGCACTTTTCTATTCGTTTCGAAAGGGTGACCTCGCTTGGTTGCGTTCGTTCGATCGGGGGCACCTTGATGATGAAACCCGCGAGTGAGTCGCTCACTTCCAAGATCGCCTCTAAAATCGGACGTTGGGCCCAGGCCCGCTCGCTCTGGTATTTTCCCGTCAATCTTGGGTGCTGTGGAGATGAAGTCTTCGCAGCGCAGGGGCCACGCTACGATTGGGAACGTTTTGGTTGTCGCGCCGTGGAGGATCCTGCGCGCGCCGACTTGTTGATTGTCAGCGGTCCGGTCAACGCACTGGCGGGGCGATGGCTTCAGAAGCTTTTTGCCGAAATGCGAGGCCCGAAGTTCGTTGTCGCTGTCGGATCGTGCGCCACAACGGGCGGCCTTTTTCGAAATCAAGAAGAGAGCGGCTCGCTAGGGGATCGTTCCGTGTCTGGCATTGATCAGTACTTGCCCGTCAGCGTGTATGTCGCCGGCTGTCCGCCGCGACCGGAAGCTATTCTGCATGGAATCTTAGAACTTCAGCGTCAGATAAGGGAGGGTCATGAAAGCCGAACCATGGTTCAGCGCGCTTCAGCCCGAACTTGAGAAGCTCGGCGTGAAAACGGACGGAGCCGTTTTCGAGATTCAGGTTTCGGGTGCCAAGGGCTTTGAAAAGCTTGTCGGTGCTCTGCGCATGCTCGCGCAACATCCGCAAGCGCAGTTCAGTGTTCTCGAGGGCATCACGTACAACGAGCAAGCCGAGTCCGGCTCACATTGGACGTACTTGCTGAGAAATCCAGATCGTTGGACGCGTTTGTCGGTCCGCGCTGGAGGTGCTGGGAGACCCTGGAAGTCCGTGAGCGAGATTTTTCCTTCAGCATCTGCACTTGAGGCCGAGGTCACACAGGTTTTTGGTGTCGAGTTTTCCGGAAGCGAAAAAACGCACGAAGCGCGGGAGTTGTTTACATGAGCGCGAGCGCGAACGTCGAGATGTTAGCGACCGACAAGATTGCGTGGCAGCTTGGGCCTTTCCATCCAGCGCTTCCTGGTCCGTTAGGGCTTCGTCTTCAGCTCGATGGGGAACGCATTGTCGGGTGCGAATGGCAGCGCGGTTTTTGCGGACGCAATTTAGAAAAGACCGTCGAGGGTCAGCTTTGGTGTGGAACCGTTGTCGTTGCCGGTCGTGTGGACCCCGAGAACGCGCTCTTTGGCGAATGGGCTTTTGTTGAAGCTGTGGAGAAACTGAGCGGGATTGACGTTCCAGCGCGGGCGCAGTGGATACGATTGATCATCGGGGAACTCGCTCGCGTTTCAAATCATCTCCGATTTGCGGCGCGGATGGCTCAAGCGGTTCGTTGCGAAACGGTTTTTCACTATCTTCTGCGCGACCGTGAAAAATTTTTGGATCTCTTTGAGCTCGTGACGGGAGCGCGCTTTGGTCACCATTACGTTCGCTTTGGTGGTGTTTCACAAGATATCACCGACGGCTTTGTTGAGCGCGCGCTCGAAGTCTGCGACGAGATGCGCTTGCGCATCCAGGAATACAACGATCTTTTCACGTACCACCACGCGTTTCTGATGCGGACAACCTATGCCGGCGTTTTACCAGGCGCTTTGGCGCTTGACCTGGGTGTGAGCGGGCCCAATGTGCGCGCGTCGGGCGTGAGTCGTGATGAACGCATGCGTCCCGATAACGAGCGGTTTACGGAGATTGGTTTTTTGCCCCAGCTCGGAACAGGCGACTACGGCATTCCGGGCGATGTGCATTCCCGTTTTGTGATTCGTCTGCGCGAAGCGCAGCAGTCCCTCGACCTGGTTCGCGAAGCGACACTCCGAATGAAACCCGGCGCGTTCTGGAATGATCTGGGTCTCGGATTGTGGATCATACCGCCGGAGGGAGAGGGCACGGCGTTTGTTGAGTCCCCTCGCGGAAGTCTCGGGTGTCACGTGATCTCGAGTGGGGGATCTCAGCCCGAGCGTGTTCATTTCATCACGCCATCAACATTTTCACTCGTCACGGTTCCGGATGTTTTGTTGGGGTGTCGCCTCGAAGACTTAGGTGTCATTCTCGCAAGCTTGGACCTCTCGATGGCGGAGGTTGACCGATGAACGAGTCAGCGACGTTGCCGGCGACGCTCATCGACATCTGGGGTGTGGTGGAACAGACGCTGCTGTGGACGGTGATCTATGGCTTTGTCATGGGCGCAGCGTTTTATCTCGTGCGTTGGTTTGATCTCAAGACCGCTGCCGATCTTGAGGCACGTGTCGGGCCTGCGCGCGGGGTTTGGGCCGGATTTGACCAGAGCTTCGCGGATGTCATCAAGCTGATCGCGAAGTCTTCGACCCGCGACTATGGCCCGTGGGCCATCGGAGTGATTTTTTTCTGGCTCGGACTTGTGAATCTCATTCCGCTCACCCGGGGTTCGCCGGCCGCCGAAGCTGGGTTTTCGGCTTTCCTGCCCGTGTTCTTTGGCGTCTCGCTTGCGCTTTATCTCTGTGTGGCTGGACGGATGCGCAATCGGTTGGCGAGCACGCTCACCAGTTTACGTATTTTTGCTCAAATGTTTTCCGTTTTGATGCCGATCGGGGTGTGCCTTTTAGGCGTAGGATTTGAGATTGGTTCGCTGGGTTTGGTCTCCGCTGTCGAAGCACAGGGCTTTTCACCGTCGATGTGGCTGATCGCCCAAGGACCGCCATTCGGAGCGATTTTGTTTCTCGTTTTCTATATCTCGGGTCTCGTTTTGCTAGCTCTTCCCCCCTTTGATGCTGGACAGAATGCTGCAGAATTAGGTGGCGGCGTTTTTGGCGGGATAACCGGGCCGCTGGTTGTTGTGCTGGGTATGTTGCGCATCTACGGTCTCATTTTCTGGTCCGCTCTGAGTGTTTCGCTTTTTCTCGGTGGTTGGGCGGGGCCCGCGGTGATCGGAGAACTCAGCTTCGTTTTGAAAATCTTGTTTCTTGTTACGCTCGTGCTTTGGGCGGGGCGAGCGACACCGCGTCTTCATGCCGAACAAAATTGTGATTTTGGCTGGAAGGTGTTGGCGCCGTTTTCTCTGTTGGGACTCGTGGGCTGGGCACTTTGGGCGATTTTCAAGGGAGCGCACACATGAGTTTCGTCGATCCGTTGCGCGAATACTTTGGAGGCCTCGCAAGCGTTTTGCGATCGGCGCGACGTTCCTTTTCCGGAACGATCCCGTATCTCTTTGGCTTTGGCGAATCACGAAAAGAAGTAACGGAGTTCTATCCCGATCCTGTTTCGTCGCGCACCGAGGATGATCTTCCGCCACGTACGCGTGGTTTTTTGATCAACGAGATTGAGAAGTGTACGGGCTGCGGTGACTGCGTAACCGTTTGCCCGGTTCGTTGTATCGATCTTGTGACGGAACCGGGCCCCGATCCTAAGCGACTCTGGGTTTCGGTTTTTGATATTCATCGCGGACGCTGTGTGCTTTGCGGTCTTTGCGTTGATGTGTGCAAGCCGCGATCACTCTCACACACGCGCCGTTTCGAAGGGGCGGTTCAGCGACTCGAAGATCTCAAAAGTTCTTTTGGTCGTGGAAACGTGAGTGACGAACAGCGCGCACGCTGGACCCGCGTTCTCAATCAGAGCGGAGAAGTGTGATGAGAGCTGACACACAATCCTATCTCGTGATTCTTGTGGCCCTTTGGGTCGTAGCGTTTGCCGTGACGGTTGTTGTTGTTCGTAAGGCTTGGGTGCAGTCGCTCGGTCTCTGGGCGGTCGGCTTCGGTCTTGGGTTACTTTTTCTTTCTCAAGGTGCCGAGGTTTTGGCACTCGCACTTTGGATTTCATCGGCGGTGGTGGCCGCGTTGTTTTTTGTTTTCTCCTACTTGATGGGAGCGCAAGAGCCCGGGCGCGATCGTTTTCGCGGCTTAGCCGCGTTTGCGGTCTCTGGAACCTGGTTGGCGCTTGCATGGTGTGCCTTTGGTTTCAAAAACCTCGGTGGCTGGGGAGATTTACGAGCGATCGAGGAGCATCGAGCCTTTGGTCTCGAAGTCGCGCGCAGTTATCCGCTGGAGTGGGTGATCGCGATCTTGGGCTGTGTTTGGGCGATTGTTGGGTCGGGTCTTGTTGTTCGGCCAGAAACACATCGCTCAGAAGCGCGCGCGGCCGAAAGGTGAGGGCTGTATGATTGGACTATCTCTTCTGTTGATCGGTTTAGGGCTTCTTTCGTTGCTTTCGCGCAAAACACTCTTAGGTGTGATTACGGGCGTTCAGCTAGCCCTTTGGGGTGGCGTCAGTCTTGTCGCAAGCAGTGGAAACTTTGGTCAGAGTCGCGAACAAGCCGCTATGGGTTTCTTACTCCTTGGGCAAGCAGTTGTTCTGATTGGCGTCGCTTTTGGCTTTGGTGTGCGCGCCTACTTTGTTCGACAGAAAACGCGATTGGACGCATTTAGGGAGCTGCGTTTCTGATGGAGTCGACACTTCTTCTTTTTCTCACGCTCTCTACGGCGCTCGCGACAGCAGCAGCCCTTTTATCGCGACGAGGATCGCCGCGTTTTGCGCAGGTTTGTTCCGTAGCGGCGATGGTTGGTACAGCGGTTATCGGCCTGGTCGGACTGTACGCGACGATGACGGGACAAGAACTTTTACGTGATGTGATTCGCGGGTGGATTGTCAGCGAGCGATCAGCGGAACCGCTTCGTATCGGCGTTGCCGTTAAACCCACGGTTCCCCTTTTGATTGTTGCTTTTGCGGTATGGGGGATTGGCGTTGCGGCGGCGAAGGAAGATCTTCGTATTCGCGTAGGCATCACGCTCGGTATCTTGGGTTCACTCGTTATCTTTGTGGCGGGATCTTTCTGGACGGCACTCCTCGGCCTCGCTTTTCTCGTTTTCGCGCAGAATCTTACTGAAATCGAAGAAGCGATGCGCTCGCAGGCGCGCGGGGAGCGAGCGGCGCGCTGGTTGATCGAAAACATGGCCTTTCTTTCTGTGGTGGCTTGGGCTGCGCTGAGCGTGCATGGTCGGTTCGGTCTTCGTGAGCAGGATCGTGCCGTTTGGCCGGCGTGGAGTGATAGCCAAGATGTTTTCGGTGCGTTGCTCGTGATGGGGGTTTTCTTTCTTTCGCGCCCGTTTCCAATCATGCGTAGCGTGCTCGAGGCTTCACGTGGTCAATGGTGGCAAGACTTCTGGTTGCGCCAAGCGGTCTATGTCATGGCGTTACTCTGGGTGGTTTCACAACATCAGATGGCCTTCAGTCCGGACGCCGTAGCTATTCTCGAAATTCTTATCGGCGTTCTCGGTCTTTTCTCCGTTTGGACAGCCTGGTTTCAAACTCACGCCTTCGTGCGCCTGCAGGCGCTCGTACCTGTTGCGATGGCGCTGGCGCTGGTGGCTGAGGTGTCGGCCGGGATGCGATCGGGTGTGTGGGTTGGCTTCGGTTTGTTGCTCGGGCTGTTGGGCCTTGCCGCGCTCGTGGACTCCGAGGCTGAAGAGCCCGAGACCGGAAAGCCTTCGGGGACGCATCGGACCGCGCTGATTTTCGTAACGCTACAGGCACTTCTGCTTCCCGGAATGGCGGGATCCAGTTTTTGGTTACAGCTCTTGTCCGACACGCCGGTAGCGCGAACGGGTGGCATGGTTCTGTATCTTCTGGTCTGGTTCTTTTGGTCGGCGACGCTCGCCACACACGCGCGTTCACGATGGAGTCGTCCTTTGCGAACGCCGGTGCGTCCGTGGCTTTGGGTGTTGCTTGCGCTCGGTTTTCTCTTTGGTTCGTCGCCGCTGTGGATTCGTCAGGGTTTGCCCGGTGGCTGGAGTACCATGCTTGTTTCGGCGGCCGATTTCTCAGTTTGGGGTGCTAATCCGGAGAAAATGCTCTCGGGTCTTGCTGTCACGACGGCGGGATTTCTTTTGGGTTTGTTTTGGACCGCGGAAGCGCGCGCTTCAATTCGAGACGGGAAGCTGGCTGCAGTTCTTCGTGAGGGATTTTATCTTCACCGTCTTTGGGAAGCTCCCTATATGGCGACCGTCGCAGCGTGGAGGCGGCACGAACGCACGGAACGCGACAGAAAAGCGAATACCGGCTGGCGCGCACTGCCTGCGGGACTCGTGCGTGGAACCTATCGCTACTCGCTTCGGAGCGCCGAGTTTCTCGAGCGCGCGACGTGGAACAGTGGAAGTGCAGTTTTTCGAAAGCTCGTTACCGTGCCCGGTAAAACGTTTCAGCTTCTCCAGAGCGGGGATTTACAGTGGTATCTCGTTCTGGCTCTTCTTGGTACAGTCGCACTGATCGTCCTTTCTTGGAGAACGTGGTCATGAATCTACCGCTCATTACTCTCATGATCTTGGCACCGCTCTTGGGTGCTTTGATTCAAACGCTCAATCCTAAGATCTCGTCGTGGGTCTCACTCTTTGCAAGTGTCGCTTCGGGTGCCATCGGGCTCTTTGCGGTCGCCGTTCTTTCGGGTCATCCAGGACAAGCGTTGTTTCGCGAGAGCTTAGATTGGTTGCGTCCGTTTCAGATCTCATACGAGGTGGCGCTTGACGGATTGAGCGCGCCGATGCTGGTGCTGGTTTCGCTTGTTTTCCCGTTTGTAATTGTTTCCGAATGGCGGCGTACGTCCTCACGGCGTGGCGTTTTTGGCTTGTATCTTCTGCTGCAGTCGATGTTCGTGGGTATCGTCTGTGCACGTGATCTGTTCTTCTTGTTTTCGGCGTGGGCGTTCACCGCGTTTATTTTTTATCTTTTACTGACCCTCACAGGCGAGTCAAAGGAGCTAGGCAAGTCAGGCGAGTCGGGAACGGAGGCTGCTTTTCAGTACTTGATCACGAGCACGATGGGGGATGCGCTTTTCTTTTGCGCGCTCTTACTCATCTACTTTTCGGTCGAGCCACATTCGCTCCAGCTTTCGGCGCTGACGTCGAGCCAGCTTCAGACGGATCGATTTGAAATTCTCGGTCGCTGGATCGCGACCGCGCCAACGACCTTTTTCTTAATGGTTTTTGGTTTGATGTTTCGAATCCCGATTTGGCCAGTCAATGGCTGGTTCACGCGCGTGATGAGCGTTGGCACGTCGTCCTTTGTTGTTGTCTTATGTGGGGTCTTTGTTCCCCTCGGCTACTACTTGTTCTTGCGTCTTGGATTCACAATTTTTCCAGCCGCGCTACGCGAAGCCTCGGTTTGGTTTCTCGTCCTCGGCGGGCTGAACGCAGTGGCGGGAGCCCTGGGCGCGATTGCGCAGTCGAGTTTGCGCCGTATGATGGCCTATCTCAGCCTCATGCAAGGCGGAGCGCTTCTGCTCGGTATCACTTCGTTTCAAACAGCCGGTATCGTCGGCGCGGTTTTTCAACTCCTGAGTATCGGGCTTGGATTTGCGGCATTCGGCCTCCTTGTCGGAGCGCTGTTGTCACGAGGACAGAGTGACGATGTGACGGACGCAGACGGGAAACCTGTTCTAGGAGGTCTCGCAGCACGCACACCCCTGTTGACCGCAGCGGCGGCGCTGATCATTGGAACGATGGTCGGTGTCCCTGGGCTTTCAGGTTTCGTTGGGCAATCTTTGATTGTGATGGGAGCTGCGCAGGTACACCCGTGGCTGATGGGTTTGTTCTGCGTGGTCGGTCTTTTGGCGACGATCGGGCTTGTGCGCGCCTTTCGTTTTCTCTTTCTTGGGCCAGAGCGACCGCTCACTGAGAAGTGGCCGGATCTCACGCTGCGCGAACGGATCTTTCTCTATCCCGTGGCGCTCGCGAGCATTTTTTTCGGCCTCTACCCCAAACCCCTTATGGATGTCGTGCGCTCGAGCGTGATTGAGCTGCTCACACCTGGGAGCTAGAGACCGATTATGGCCATCAGCTGGAGCGATCTCCTCAACCTGATTCCCGAAGTGATCTTGGCGCTGACGATCTTCGGTCTTGTTTTGGCCGAAGTGACCTACCGCGAAGAGAAAATCCGCACGGTCGTACTGATCGCACTCTTTGGGCTTGGCGCTGCGTTGATTCAGCTTCTGCTTCTGGGTTCGAGCGGCCCGACGCGGTTTCTCGATGGCGCCGCCATCGCGGATGGCATCAGCTTTTTCTTCCGCTTGTATTCGCTTCTTGCTGGGCTGGTTGTTGTTCTGCTCTCGCTCGTGTTTCCTGAATTTGAACGCGATCGACGTGCAGAGTTCACAGCGTTTGTTCTGGCTGGCGTTTTGATGGCGAACATTCTCTCAATGGCAGGAAGTTTTACATTGGTCCTTGTCGCGTATCCCGTTTTACTCGTCGTTTCGAGTTTCGCGTGTGCGATCGCAAAAGAGCGCGCTCGATCGATCGAAGCAGCCGTCAAGCTTTTGCATTTTGGACTTCTAGCTTGGGTGATGCTTCTGTGCGCGGCCGCTGCGCTCTACTTTGCGACAGGCTCGCTTAGTTTTTCGGAGATCCGAGAGTCTTTAGTGCGGCAACCCACCGAGATGCGTCTGGCGGCTTTTGCCTTTGTTTCTTTTTTCATTTTCGGCGCGGCTTGCTTTGGTCTCTTTCCAGCTCACTACTGGTTTCCCGACGTTGTTGATGGAGCGCCTTTACCCTCAGGGCTTTTTATTGCGCTTGTTCTTCCGGGAGTGGCGACCGCATTGCTCTTGCGCGTTCTTGGTGGAATATTTGGCCATCCCGCACTTTTAGATAGGTTGCCATGGTCGGAGTGGGTAGCGCTCGGTGCGGGCGCGTCGCTCCTGTTGGGCTCCTGGGCCGCCCTTCGACAGGATCGATTGCGGCGCATGTTGGTGTATCTCACGCTATCGCAGCTCGGCGCGCTGGCGATGGGTTTTCTCGGTTCACCTAACGAAGGTGTTCCCGCGCTATTCTTTGGCCTTGTGTCGTTTCTCTTTTCGCTCACGGGTGTCGTTGCTTGCATTGGTTGTTTGATTCGAAACTCAGGGGCGGAAACGCTTAAGGAACTTCAGGGACTTGGCTTTCGGTACGCGCATGAGTCGGTGCTACTGATTTTCTTTCTCGCGTGTTTGCTCGGCGTTCCCCCGATGCCTGGGTTTCAAGCGAAACTTGCGCTCTCGGGGACCGCCTACGCTTCGGGTTGGACGGGCTTGGTCGCGTTCTCGATCATCGCATCGATCGTGCAGATCGCCGCCCTCGGTCGGATTGTCGTGGCGCTTTTTTCGAGTTCGCATGGGTCGATGGCAGCGGTGTCGGGTGGTGCAGCCCTGGCGAGCGGCGCGATGGTGTTGAATCGTGCGCCTTCTGTCGTTGCCGCGAGTCGTTTCTTGCTCTGGCTTGTTCTTCTGCCGCTCATGGTGCTCACGTTTTTTCCGACTCCGTTCGTCAATTGGGCCACTCGGGCGGCCAAGCTGATTCTTTGGTAATTGAGAACGATTCTCACGAACGTCTTATGGGAAGTTCGCTTCTCATTTTTTTGCACCTCGAATATAACTGACAGAGATGGAATACATCCCTGTCCTTGTAATGATGGGCCTCGGCGCCCTCGTGGGCGGAGGTGCGTTGGTTGTTTCGGCGCTTTTGGGTCCTAAGCTCGCGACAAAGCTCAAGGACTCGCCCTTCGAATGCGGCGTTCCGCCAGTCGGCGGCACACAGCAGCGCGTCTCAGTGCGGTTCTATCTCACAGCGATTCTGTTTCTTCTTTTCGATATCGAGATCGTTTTCTTCTATCCCTGGGCGATCGCGTATCAAAAGTATCTCAGCGTTAATTCTTTCATTCTCTTTGAAGTCGGAACGTTCGTTCTGATTCTGCTTGTGGGATACTTTTATGTCCTAGGGAAACGAGCGTTGGAATGGGATTGAGCCATGTCTAAAGACGGAGCTGCGAGTTTTTTCACCACACGTCTCGATGCTTTCATCAGCCTCGGACGAAAACATTCCCTTTGGCCGCTGCCATTTGGGACAAGCTGTTGCGGCATCGAAATGATGGCGACGTTTTGCTCGGACTATGATTCCGCAAGATTTGGCGCGGAGGTCGTTCGCTTTTCACCTCGTCAGAGCGACATGATGATCGTCGCGGGGATTATCAATTCGAAAATGGCACCCATTCTTCGTAACGTTTACGAACAGATGAGTGAGCCCAAGTGGGTGTTGTCGATGGGCGCGTGCGCTTCGTCGGGCGGAATTTTTGATGTCTACAGCGTTACACAAGGAATCGACACTGTGATCCCGGTCGACGTCTACATTCCTGGATGCCCGCCATCGCCCGAGGGTGTGGTGAACGGAATTCTCACGCTTCAGAAGATGATCGAGCGCGGTGAGACGCGTGCACAGAAACGGGAGCTCGCACTTCGAAAGGGGTTGCGTCCATGAAGATCACCGACGTCAAGACGATCCTCACGACAAATCCCGGCTGCAGCCTCGAAAAATTTGGAGCGCTTTGGACGAGTCAGCTGGCGCGTGTTCATGCGCGACTGGGTTCGGCGATTCAGGGTCTGGAGATGCCTGGTGAACATTTCACAGATCTTCCTAACGTGATCGCGTCGCCCGAGAAGATCGTCGAGGTGCTGCAGTTTCTGAAAACCGACGACGAGTGTGGTTATGATTTTCTGTCCGACCTCTCGGCCACGGATGAGTTTCCTGACCCGCAGCGATTTCAGGTTGTTTACCATCTTTTCTCGACGAAACGGCACGCACGCATACGTGTGAAAACACGTGTTCGTGAGGGACAGAAAGTTCCGACGGCGATTAGCGTGTGGCCGGCTGCGAACTGGGCCGAGCGCGAAGTCTACGACATGTTTGGGGTTGAGTTTGCCGGGCACCCCGACCTGCGCCGCATTCTGATGGACATGCGTTGGGTCGGCTATCCATTGCGAAAAGATTACGACCTCAAGGGGTATCAGATTTTTCCGACGCCCGAGCCGATCAACCCAGATCTTCTGAAAGGCTGACCACGTGAGCGACAACTCAAACCCCGAACACGAAATCCCACGCGACATCCTACGGTCGGGGCTTCCGGGTCATGTGTCCGTCGAGCGCATGAAAGGATCCAAAGAGATCCACGGACTTCATGATCCCGATGATCTTTGGGAAGATTCACGCATCATCGTCAACATCGGGCCCACGCATCCCGCGATGCATGGCGCGCTTCGCTTGATGGCGAGACTCAACGGCGAAACGATTGAAAAATCGTATTCCGAGTTTGGGTACACGCATCGAGCAAAAGAGAAGCTCGGTGAAAATCGCACGTATCACCAGTTCATTGTTTACACGGATCGATTGAACTATTGCTCCGCCTTGATCAATAACGTCACGTACTCCATGGCAGTCGAGCGACTCATGGGCATCGAAGTTCCCGCTCGAGGCGTGTGGATCCGGATGATGTGTTGTGAGATCGCGCGGATCATGGATCACTTGATCTGTGTGGGCATCAACGCTGTCGATTTGGGAGCGTTCACTTATTTTCTCTATGGGTTTCATCAGCGCGAAGAAGCGTACACGCTCATCGAAAAACTCTGTGGTGCTCGGCTAACGACGTCTTATACCCGCGTGGGTGGTCTCATGTACGACGCGCCCGAGGGCTGGGAGCTCGAAGTTAAGAACTGGGCCATCAAAACTCGCAGCGTGATCGACGAGATGGACAAGCTCCTCTCCAACAACCGCATTTGGCGGAAACGCACGGAGGGTGTTGGTGTTTGGAATAAGGAAAAGTGCCTCGAGTACAGCTTCAGCGGTCCGAGCGCGCGCGCGGCCGGGATCGATCTCGATCTACGTCGTGACCAACCGAGCATGTTCTATAAAGACGTCGAGTTTGATGTTCCGATCGGAAGCAACGCCGATGTGTTCGACCGTTACTACGTTCGGATTGAAGAAATTCGTCAGTCACTACGCATCTTGATTCAGTGTGCGGAACGGATCAAAAAGGGTCCGATTTGGTCCGAGGACAAACGCGTGCGCATTCCCGATAAAGACGTTGTCTTCAATACGATGGAAGGGATGATCCATCACTTTAAGTTTTTCATGACGGGTTTCGATGTTCCGGCTGGAGAAACCTACACGTCGTTCGAAGCAGCCAATGGTGAGCTCGGGTTTTATATCGTGAGCAAAGGTGCTCCGATGGCGCATCGAATGCGTATTCGCGGACCATCGTTTTGGCACTACCAAGGTTTAGATCCGATGTGCAAAGGCGGTCTGATCGGTGACCTGGTTGCCATCCTCGGGAGTATCAACATTATTGCAGGAGAGCTTGATCGCTAATGGCTAAGGTTCTTTCGGAAAAATTTTATGGCGCCATGAAAACTTTAGAGCCTCGTTATCCGACGAAGGTCGCGCTCTTGTTACCAGCCCTCCATGCGGCTCAAGACGAGTTTGGTTGGTTGCCAGCTGAGGTTTTGGACGAGATCGCATCGTACATTGGCATTCATCCGGCGCAAGTCCGAGAAGTCGCGAGCTTCTACACGATGTACAATCTGAAGCCTGTCGGGAAAAACCACCTCAAAATCTGTACGAACGTTGCGTGTCTGCTCCGTGGCGCGGATAAGCTCGTGGATTTTTGTGAGCGGAAACTCGAGATCCGTTGCGGCGAAACGACGGCCGACCGCAAGTTCACGCTGCACGAAGAAGAGTGCCTAGGCGCCTGCGGGACGGCCCCCGCGATGATGTTCAACGACGATTATGTTGAGAACCTCGACATCAATAAACTCAACGAACTTTTAACCAAGGCATCGGCTGACGATGCTCCTGGACATGGCGGGCATGGGGGTCATCGATGATCGCCGGCAGCTCAGGTTACGAAACACTTTTTATCCAGCATTTTGGTCGCGATGAAGCGCGCAGTCTCGAATACTACGTCAAGCAGATGAAGGGTTATCAGTCTCAAAAAAAGGCATTGGGAATGAAACCGGACGAACTGATTGAAGAAATGAAGACGTCCAATCTTCGGGGTCGCGGGGGCGCCGGATTTCCGACGGGCACCAAGTGGGGCTTTATCCCAAAGCAGTCGCCGAAACCCAAGTATCTCGTTTGTAACGCCGACGAATCGGAACCTGGAACGTTCAAAGACCGCGATATCATGCGGTACACACCGCATTTGTTGATCGAGGGTATGGTCATCGCGGGATACGCGATCGGCGCGCACATTGGATACATTTACATCCGCGGCGAGTATGTTCGCGAAGCGAAACTCTTAGACGAGGCACTCGAAGAGGCCCGCAAAGCAGGACACCTTGGAAAAAACATTGATGGGTCGGGCTTTGACTTTGATCTCACGGTTCATCGGGGCGCCGGTGCTTACATCTGTGGCGAAGAAACGGGACTCCTGAACTCACTCGAAGGAAAGCGCGGAGAGCCACGCGTGAAGCCACCATTTCCTGCGAACGCGGGAGCGTTCGGCGGACCGACGATCGTCAACAATGTTGAAACGCTCGCGGCAGTTCCGTTTATTATCGCTCGTGGCGGCGCTTGGTTTGCAAAGCTCGGACGGCTCGAGAAGTCGGGCGGCACACGGTTGTTCTGTATCTCGGGCCACGTCAAGAAGCCGGGGCTGTACGAGCTTCCGGCGGGCGGTGTGACGTTGCGTGAACTGATCTACGACTACGCTGGTGGCGTTCTCGGGGACAAGAAGCTCAAGGCTGTTATCCCGGGTGGTTCGTCGGCGCCGGTTCTTACACCGGATGAGATCGATGTCGTTCTCGATATCGAGCCTCTCATGAAAGTTGGCAGCATGCTTGGCTCGGCCGGTGTCATGGTCGTGCACGATGAGTTCTGTGTCGTTCGTCTTATCAAGCGCATCACGAAGTTCTATGCCCACGAGTCGTGCGGTCAGTGCACGCCGTGCCGCGAAGGTTGTCAGTGGATGTACGAGATTTTGAGTCGTATCGAAGATGGGAAGGGTCGCGAACAGGATCTCGGCATGCTTCTGGATGTCGCCGAGAAGATCAACGGTAAGACTCTGTGCGCCCTGGGTGACGCCGCCGCCGGTCCAGTGACCAGTTTTGTGAAAAAGTTTCGAGCAGATTTTGAAACGCATATTCGAGGAGCCAAATGCCCACATGTGTGATTGATGGCAAAACGGTTGAGTTCACGCCCGGCGAGAACCTCGTTGAGGTCGCTAAGCGCGCAGGGATTCGTATTCCGGTGTTTTGTTATCACCCCGCGATGTCTGTAGTCGCCCAGTGCCGGATGTGCACGATTGAGATCAAGGATATGCCGAAGCTTCAAACGGCATGCTCGACTGCGGCCAAAGACGGAATGGTGGTCTTCACGCAGTCCGATCGCTCGGTCAAACAACAAGAAGCCGTGATGGAATTCCTACTTGTAAACCATCCACTGGATTGTCCAATCTGCGACAAGTCGGGCGAATGCGATCTTCAAGATTTTTCGTACGATCACGGCAGCGCTTACATGCGCACAACGGAGGATCGTCGAACCTATATCGATCTCGATATGGGACCCGTGATCGAGAAAAATATGAACCGCTGTATTCATTGCACGCGGTGTATTCGACTGGGCGATGAGATTTTAGGGATTCGCGAAATGGTGGCGCTCGACCGTGGAAACCGTGTCGAGATCACCACACTCGACGGTCGCCCGCTCGAGACGAACTACGCCGGCAACTATGCGGACGTTTGTCCAACGGGATCTCTGACACTCAAAGATTTTCGTTTTCACAAGCGTGCATGGATGCTCAAGAAAACGCCGACGGTCTGCGAGGGTTGTTCCCGCGGTTGCAACATGGAAGTCCATCATGAAGCCGGAACGATTTATCGCTGCCTTCCGCGCGCTAATCTCGAGATCAACAAACATTGGCTCTGCGATGAGGGCCGATTCAATTTTCACTATGTGCACAGTCCTGAGCGGATCCGTGAACCGTGCCGGAAAACGGCGGAGGGATTCGAGGCGGTCACCTGGACGGACATCGTCTCCGAAATTCGAGCCAGCACTCGGAGTGGCAAGCAAGCGGTTTGGGTGGGCAGCGATCTCACGCTTGAGGAGATGGACGTTGCAGCTCGTTTTGCTCGCGAAGCCCTTGGTGGCGCGAGTATTTATCATTTTGGAACCGAAGGGATCACGACTCAGAAAGACGATGTCGACGAAGACAAGATTCTTCGTCGCACGAGTAAGACATCGAATCTAGCCGGAGCCGAGCGATCGGGTCTCCGCCATTATAGTGAAATGAAAGACAAGCCCGACACCCTTTGGGTTTTCCGCGGTGGTCGCGCGCAATTGCCCGCCAAGATTCCCGGCTCAAAGCTCATTGGCTTTGGTGTGTTTCAGGAGTCCGAGGCGAAGGCTTTTGACTATGTTCTCGCGGGCAGGAGTTTCGCGGAAAAGTCTGGAACGATCATCAACGGAACTGGAATTGAGCAGCGTCTCGAGCGCGCGATAGAAGCTCCACGTTCAACACGTGAGCTCATGGATCTTGTTGCGCTCTGGAAGCAGGCGACGGCGGCGGCATAGATGACTCTCAACCAAGAACTTCTTCTCAGTGCGCCCGTTACAACTGCTGTTAAATGCGGCCTCATCTTTTTTCTTTTGGTGAATATCGTTCCGATCATGGCGTGGGTAGAGCGTCGCGGGATGGCGCTCATGCAGAATCGCCTGGGACCGAACCGCATCGGCCCCCTGGGTCTCTTGCAGTCGTTAGCGGACGCGATCAAGTTTATCTTCAAAGAAGATCGTATTCCGGGGCACACGAAGGGTTTCTATTACTTCATGGCGCCGTTTATTTCGGTCGTCCCGGCATTCATGGGGATGGCGGCCATCCCATTCGCGAGCTCAATCACGATTGGTGAAACGACTATTCAATTTCAGATTGCTCCACTCAACGTGGGGCTTCTCTATGTTCTCGCAGTGGCATCACTGGGAGTTTACGGGATCATTATTGGGGCCTGGGCGTCGAATAGTAAGTACGCACTTTATGGAGGCCTGCGCAGCTCGGCTCAAATGATCAGCTACGAGCTCGCAATGGGGCTTTCGCTTCTGGGCGCGGTAGCGTTTTACGGCACGGTTGATCTCATGGAGATCGCCAAGATTCAGGGACAGACGTTTCAGATCGGTGGCATGGCAGTTCCGAAGTGGGGAATCTTCATGCAGCCCGTGGGTGCGCTGATTTTCCTCGTCTGTATTTTTGCTGAAACAAACCGGACGCCGTTCGACTTAGCCGAAGGCGAATCGGAAATCGTAGCGGGCTACCATCTCGAGTACGGTTCGATGAAGTTCGCACTCTTTATGATGGCTGAGTACGTCAACATGACGACGGCATCGGCCATGATGGCGACGATTTTTTTGGGAGGTTGGCAGCTTCTTCCTGGAATGCCCCAACTGCTCCATTGGCTAGGATCTTCGGGCACACTCGAAGGCGTTTGGCTTGAGTGGACACGTGTGGGTCTTGAGTTCACGTCGTTCATCACGAAGGTGCTCGCGATGATGTGGTTTTTCGTTTGGGTGCGTTGGACAGTGCCGCGTTTTCGATACGACCAACTGATGGCGTTGGGTTGGAAAGTCTTGTTGCCACTTTCGCTTGTGAACTTGATTGCGACCGCGCTCATCATTTGGGCACAAAGGAGTTTCTAAGGCATGTTAGCGAAAAAGAAACCAGGACTGCTTCAGAGATTCTACCTCCTCGAGATTGTGGAGGGGATGTGGATCACCATTAAGCACATGCTCTTTGGTCGCAATGTGACGATCGAGTTTCCGGATGAGCGGCGACGCTACTCTGAACGGTATCGTGGCATGCACTACATCAAGGCGATCAACGGTGTTGAGAATTGCACGGCGTGTATGCTCTGCCCGACGGTATGCCCAGCGGATTGCATTCATATCGAGGCCGCCGAAAGGCCTGACAAGGAAAAGTACCCGGTCACGTTCGAGGTGGATGTTCTGCGATGCTGTTTCTGCGGGATGTGCGAAGAGGCGTGCCCGAAAGACGCTATCAAGCTTTCTAATATCTACGAAATGTCGATTCCCGATCGGCGCGTTTACGACAAGGCTTACTTGATGGAACAACGGGGGCACAAGTGAACCCGATTGCATTTTACGTTTTAGCTACGCTTTCAATCGCAGCGGCCTTGGTTGTGGTTCTCAATAAGAGCGCGATCACGAGTGCGTTCAGTCTGATTTTGGTTTTCTTCGGATTTGCCGGAATGTTTGCCCTTCAGGGAGCCCATCTGATCGCGACGTTTCAGGTTCTCGTGTATGCGGGCGCGATCATGGTGCTCTTTGTTTTCGTGATTATGCTCCTCAATGCCGACGGCCCGTCGTTTGATCTTGGGCGGACACCGTGGTTTTTAAAGCTCGCCCTCGGCGCGCTGACCGTTGGATTCGGAGCGTTTATGGTACGCGCGTTTCGACATCTTCCGGCGGTTGCCAATCCCAAGGCATTTTCTGCGGATGCGATTGCTGTTTCGGGCGGCAACACGCGCGTTCTTTCGGAGGTTCTGTTTTCTGATTTCATTCTGCCCTTCGAGTTGGTCTCCGTGCTGATTTTGTCAGCGATTGTTGGAACGATCGCGATCGCGATGCGAAAGAAAAAAGACGGTGGAAGTCATGTTCACGCAAATTGAACCTTGGATTGTTCTCACTTTCGCCGCGACGATCTTCATGATCGGGCTCTTTGGCATTCTCATTCGCCGGAACATTCTCGTTCTCTTGATGTGCATTGAACTCATGCTCAATTCGGTCAATCTCACGTTCGTGGTGTTTGCCGATCAATGGCATGACGTTGCTGGACAGATTGTCGTTTTCTTTGTGATGGCAGTGGCTGCGGCAGAGGGTGCCGTGGGCCTGGGTTTGATCATTGCGATGTTTCGAACATTGCGAAGCGTCGATACCGATGATCTTCGCTTGCTGAAGGAGTGAACGTGCTTGGTTGGATTCCGCTACTTCCGCTCATCGGTTTCGTGATCAACGGCGTTTGGTACGCCCTTGGCCAAACGGGCCCAAAACAGAAACCCGTTTCGACGCTCGTTGCTGGGACGATCGCGTCGCTGGCGATTCTTTCGAGTTTCGCCGTCTCCGTACTCTGCTTTTTCCAACTCAAAGGTCTTCCGCATGAAGGACGTGTTTTAGAGTCGACGTTCTTTTCGTGGATTACGGCGGGCACCTTTCATATCGACTTTGCTTTTCGAATGGACCCGCTCACGGCGGTGTTCTGCTTGGTCATAACGGGCGTGGGCAGTCTCATTCATTTGTACTCGATGGGATACATGGATCACGAAGAGACGCCGGCTCGTTACTTCAGTTATCTCAATCTTTTCTGTGCCGCGATGTTGGTGTTGGTTCTAGGGTCCTCGCTTCCCGTTTTGTTCATGGGCTGGGAAGGCGTCGGTCTCTGTAGCTATCTTTTGATCGGTTACTGGTACGAGGATTACGAGAAAGCTTCCGCGGGCAAGAAGGCGTTCATCGTCAATCGGATCGGCGATCTTGGCTTTCTGCTCGGTATGTTTCTGATCTACTCCAAATTCGGAACTCTCGATTTTGCCGAGCTCAAGACCATCGTCGCTAAAAATCTGGAGCTGGGCTATTTAACGGGCGAACATCTGGCCGCTGTGACGGCTATTTGCTTGCTGCTTTTTGTTGGCTGCACAGGAAAGTCGGCGCAGATTCCGTTGTACGTCTGGTTGCCGGATGCGATGGCGGGCCCGACTCCCGTTTCCGCGCTCATCCATGCAGCGACCATGGTGACGTCGGGTATTTACCTGATCTCTCGATTGAATTTTCTGTACGTGCTTTCCCCGACAGCATTGTCGGTCGTGGCGTGGGTCGGCGCACTCACAGCGCTTTTTGCTGCGACCATGGCAGTCGCGCAGCGTGATATCAAGAAAGTGCTCGCGTACTCCACGGTTTCGCAGCTGGGTTACATGTTCGTCGGCTGTGGTGTGGCAGCATTCGGCGCCGGCGTGTTTCACGTGATGACCCATGCGTTTTTCAAGGCGCTTTTGTTCTTGGGTGCCGGATCCGTGATCCACGGCATGCACCACGAGCAAGACATCATGAAAATGGGCGGGCTTCGTAAAAAGATGCCGCGAACGTTTCTGGTGTTTGCGATCGCATGGTTAGCGATCTGTGGTTTTCCTGGCCTGAGTGGATTTTTCTCAAAAGACGAGATTCTTTGGAAAGCCGTGAGTTCACCGATGGGCGGGTCATGGGCTTTGTGGGGCGTCGGGTTTCTAACGGCCATCATGACGGCCTTCTACATGACCCGACTTTTCTCGTTGACGTTCCTAGGGTCGTTTCGCGGTCACGAAGGCGGTGGACACAAAGTTCACGAGTCTCCATGGATCATGGTGGGTCCGTTGATGGTTCTTGCGATTCTCAGCGCCGCCGGCGGTTGGTTGGGAATCCCTCATCTCAGTGTCCTCGGGCACTGGCTTGAGCCCGTAATTCCTGAGTCACACGAATCGATCGTGTCAGGATCACTGGAATGGGTGCTCATGGGTGCGAGCGGGCTTGTCGCCGTGGTCGTGATGTTTGTCACGCTCCGGCTTTATGCCGATCTCGATCGTGTTGCTGCGATCCAGAAAAAGTGGCGGTCGCTGCATAGTTTGCTCGCCAACAAGTGGTACATCGACGAGCTTTACGAAGCGGTTCTCGTGCGACCGACCGGTCGGCTTTCGAACATGCTCTGGAAACGGTTTGACGTCGGTGTGATCGATCGGCTCGTGTTGAGTTTTGGTCGCGCATCGAACTGGACGGGAGAAACACTTCGCGTGTTACAGACGGGTTCGCTTCAGGCGTACGCGTTCATGGTTCTCTTGGGTGTTCTTGTTTCGTTGGGATATCTCATCTATGGAATGGCTTAATCAACATCTTCTCTCCGTCATTGTTTTTCTGCCCTTTGTCTGGGGATTGGCGGGCCTTCTTTTGCCAAGGTTTGAGAAGCAATGGGCGTTCCTTGGTTCTCTTCTTGTTTTTGCGATCTCGCTTCTTCTCGTAAGGGACTTTAACGACTCGGTCGAAGGCTTTCAGTGGGCTGTGTCGGTACCGTGGATTTCGTCCATGGGCGTGTCGTATTCGCTCGGTCTGGATGGAATCAGTCTTTGGCTGGTGTTGCTCACGACGTTTCTCACACCGATCGTGATCCTCGGGGCGTTCACCTCTGTTGAAACAAGAGCGAAGTCGTTTTTCTTTCTCTTGCTCGCGCTCGAGTCCGGAATGCTCGGCGCTTTCGTCGCGACCGATGTATTCCTCTTTTACGTGTTCTGGGAAGCGATGCTCATCCCGATGTATTTCCTGATTGGGATCTGGGGTGGCAAAGACCGCGTGTACGCGGCTACGAAGTTTTTCTTGTACACCGTGGTTGGTTCGCTGCTGATGCTTGTCGCGATCTTTTTTCTCGCTTACCAGCATAAAGTTCAGTTTGGTCAGTTCTCGACGCTCGTTACGGATCTTTATCGAGTCCAGTTGGCAGGCGAGGGTTGGCTTTCCACGCAGGCGATTTTGTTTTTGGCATTTGCCTTTGCATTCTCGATCAAAGTTCCGCTCTTTCCGTTTCACACCTGGTTACCTGATGCGCACGTGCAAGCTCCGACGGCGGGCAGCGTGATCCTTGCGGGTGTTTTACTGAAGCTTGGCGGTTATGGTTTTCTGCGCTTTGCCTTTCCGCTTTTTCCGGCAGCCGTTCAACAGTACCAGCTCGTTTTCATGACGTTGGGAGCGATAGCGATCGTCTACGGCGCGTGGGTCGCGATGGTTCAACCCGATATCAAGAAGCTCGTCGCTTATTCATCCGTAAGTCACATGGGCTATGTGATGATTGGTTTGTTCGCGCTGAATGCGATTGGGGTTCAGGGGTCAATCTACCAGATGCTCAACCATGGGATCTCAACAGGCGCATTGTTCTTGCTCGTCGGGATGATCTACGAGCGTCGTCACACACGTGAGATCTCCGAGTTCGGTGGCATCACCAAGGTCATGCCTCTGTTTGCTATCGCCTTTCTTATCATCACACTTTCGTCCGTCGCCCTTCCTGGGACGAACGGATTTGTCGGCGAGTTTCTGATTTTGCTGGGAGCGTGGTCCACGCACCGTGCGACAGCAGTCGTGGGCGGCTTAGGCGTGATCTTCGGTGCGGTTTA
Source organism: uncultured Oligoflexia bacterium (assembly GCA_964549505.1). GTDB lineage: Bacteria > Bdellovibrionota > UBA1018 > UBA1018 > CAZJVD01 > CAZJVD01. Next base: position 371,643 of record CAZJVD010000001.1, on the reverse strand, counting down.
CATGCTGTGGATGTTTCAACGCGTGATGTTTGGTGAGATCAAGAACGACGAAAACAAACATCTTAAAGACCTCACGGGCCGCGAGATCGCTGTTCTCGTTCCGCTCTTGATTGCTGCGATCGTTATGGGTTTTGCACCCAACTTTTTTCTGAAGCGAAGTGAGACTGCAGTTGCCCGACTTCTCACGCGAACGTTGCAGATCGAGGCTGAGGCACCGACAGCCGTGACGCTGCTCGATGCTGATGGAGCAGCGAAGACGAAAGGTTTAAAGAACTAATATGGAAACGCTCGCGACCATTCGTCCTGAAAATCTTGTTATGAGCGCCGAACAACTTCGGGCATTGATGCCGGCGCTGATCCTTACGGTCGGTGCGTGTCTTTCGGTGCTTGTTTGTCTTTTGCCTGGCTCGATGGGTAAGTGGGCCACGTACGCGGTTACGCTTGCAGCAGCTGTGTTGGCCGGTGTTTGGTCCATAGATCTTCTGGGTGGGGCTCCTGTGCTTCTCTTCGGTCGGAGTATGGTCGCCGATGGTTACAGTGCGTTTTTCACCGCAGTCTTTTGTGGCTGCGCTGTGTTTACGATTCTTTCGTCGTTTCGTTACTTGGATCGAGAGGGTCTGCAGTATCCGGAGTATTACGCGCTCGTTCTGTTCTCACTCATCGGAATGGTCTTCATGGTGCAGGCGCTCGATTTGCTCTCGCTCTTTATCGCGCTTGAGTTGATGTCGCTCTCGGTTTACATGCTCGTCGGGTTTCGTCGGGCTGATCGTAAGTCGAACGAAGCATCGATGAAGTACTTTATTCTTGGCGGTGCGGCCTCCGCAATCATGCTGTATGGCGCAGCACTGCTTTACGGTGCAACGGGCACAACCCAGATTCGAGAGATTTTCGATTTCTACCAAACGAGCCGTGCTTCGCTTCCGATTCTCTTTCAGGTCGGAAGCTGGCTTATGATGGTAGGTTTTCTTTTTAAGGTAGCGTCGGTTCCGTTTCATATGTGGATGCCGGATGTCTACGAAGGCGCGCCGTCACCGGTTACGGGTTTTATGACAACGGGTTTGAAAGCCGCAGCGTTTGCATCGTTTGTGCGCGTGTTTTACTCGCTTGGACTTTCGGATATCTCAGCGTCCTCGAAACTGGTTCATGACGTACTTTGGGTGATCGCTGTTCTCACGATGGTCGTGGGAAATGTCATCGCGCTTCGACAAAACAATCTGAAGCGCATGCTTGCTTATTCATCGATCGCCCATACCGGTTACCTCATGGTGGGGTTAGTGGGTGGCGGGCAGCCGACCGAACACTTTGGTCCCATTGCAGTCTATCTGGTTTCGTACTCCGTTATGAACCTTGGGGCGTTTGGTATTCTCTCTATCCTTGCGTCGCGCGGCGATCAGGGCCTGAACGTTCACGACCTGTCCGGTCTCGGCAAACGGCATCCTTGGTTGAGTTTTGCGCTCGCGGTTTTTATGTTTTCAATGGCGGGCGTACCACCAACGGCCGGGTTTATCGCAAAGTATCTGCTATTCTACGGCGCCATCCAAGCAGGTGAACCGGTGCTTGTGGTGATTGCGGTTCTTTGTAGCGCTGTTTCTGTTTATTACTACCTTCGTATTCTTGTTGCGATGTACATGCGCGAGCCGGTCGGTTCCGCCGCCAATCTGCGTGTTTCACTGGGGGCTGGCGGAGCCGTTGCTGCAACAGTGTGGCTTACGTTTCAAATCGGAATCCTTCCGGAGCGACTCATCTTGATGGCGCAGGAGATCGCGCGCGGTCTATAGATGGCAGCGGAGTCGGCCAAACTCTTTAAGATCAAACATTCAAGTGGTCGGGTGTTAGGTCCACTTGAGTTGGATCGTGTTGCTAAGCTCATCGAGAAAGGTGAGATCGTTGGTGGCGAGACTGCTCGCGCGCATCCCGATGGCGACTGGACTGAGATCGAGAAGATTGCTGAGTTGAACGAACTCCTACAGCGCAAACTCCGCGGGGAGTTGGTGACCGGCAATACGACATCCATCTTGGCGCGCCCAAAGCCTGGTGAGGACAATCTCTACGGTACGACAGAAATCATCTCCCAGGAGGAAGTTAAGACCGGGATCACGAAGCGTATTAAAGAGATCAAAGACCCGAAAACACGATCCGTCCCGGGCTTACCGTCGGATGTCACGCTCGAGAAGAAGGCGAGTGTTCCATCGTCAGCTTCGGCTGGTTTGGACGAGGGCGATCCGACGGTCTTTGCTCCGGCTGAGGATCGGACGGTGCACGCGGAACCCGGAACGTCTGAGCGGCGTCGAATCGCGACTGAAGAAACCGTTATGTTGGGTGTACCGAAACCCAGTCGAAAGCTGGATCCGAAACGCTTGCGGCGTCTGGCCGTCATTGGTTTTTTAGTGCTCATTGTTTTCGAAGTCCTCGACATGTTTGATAGTCCCGGTATCGACACGAGACTTCCGCCTGTTCGCGCTGAGTTTCCGACCTTTGTGAACGAAAAGGTCGATCCGAAGAAGAGCGCAGAGCTTTTTGCAGCTGCGATGGTCGACTATCTCCAAGATCACGAGCTTGCTTATCGTTCGGCCGCCGATACCTTGCGACAAGCTGCTTCGCTCGATCCCAGTAATCCCAAAGCGTTGGCGATGCTCGCGTCGACTTACCTCAATCTTTCAGAGTCAGCGATCAAAGATGATCAGTACGTTCAAACGATATCGAAGCTCCTTGAGCTTGCTAAAGGGCGCGGCGTTCAACTGATTGAGACCGTGATTGCCGAAACGGAGTTTTATCTTTTGGGTGGCAATGTTGACGCGGCTGAAAAGGCTGTAAAAAACCATCTTCAGGGCGAAGCCGTAACCCCAGAGACGTTGTTCCTGTTAGCGGAGGTTTATTTTCAAAAGGGTGAGAAGAACGAGGCGGCTGAGATTTTAGCGAAAATTCCGGACGATCGTGCCTTTGGTCCAAAGGTTTTCTTTTTACGTGGCAAGATCGCCGAAGCGTACGAGTTTTGGGAGGATGCCATCAAGGCCTATGATAAAGCACTTGCGCTTCCCACCAAGATCAAGCATCCGCGTTCACTTCTGGGAGTGATTCGCGTCCGTGAACACCAAGGCCAGATCCGCAACGCAGGGTCGGAGCTCAAGCTGCTTTTCAAGAACTTTACGGCGCTCGGAGAGCGCGAACGCGCGGAGGCCCTGGGTTTACGTGCGAGCTGGTACAAGGCCGAGGGCAAGCTCGAAAAAGCTGTTGCCGACGCTAAGCAAGCAGTCGTGCTGGAGCCCTGGAATCACGATCAGATTCTGCGGTATTACCAGCTGCGCGCTGAGGCGGGCGAATCGATTGAGAGCCTCAAACCACAGGCACGCATGTTTTTCTTTCTGGGAGAGGGTGAAAAAGCTGCAAAGGAATTTCATCTTGAGGAGGCCATTCGTTACTTCGTTCAGGCCCGTGAAGCGCGCCCTGGGGACACGCTTCCACTCAAGCGACTGGGTCAGGCGTTTCTCGAGCAAGGCGACTTGATCAATGCGCGCGCTAACTTTGAAAAAGCTCTTGCGACAGCGACGGAGGATGCCGAAGTTCTAGCGCTCTTAGCCCGGACCTTAGTGGAAAGTTATGAATGGGACGAAGCGGTGCGTGTGATGGAGAAGCTTCGAGGCCTCAAGACAGCATCCGATCCAAAAACACAGACGACGATCTTTCGAATCTCGGGTGACATGTTGATGAAAGAAAAGCAGTACGGTCGCGCGATGGAAGAGTATAAGCGTGCATTTTCGGCAGGAAGTTCGGATGGCGAGTTGTACGTAAAGTACGGTCAAGCTCTTTTGGAACTGAAGCAGGCCACAAATGCGCGGCTGTTTTTCACCTTAGCGCAGCGACTCGATCCGTTGTCGGTTCCGGCAACGCTGGGACTTGCTCGTGTTAAAGCGGAGACCGAGTCGAGCGGGTCGGCGGCCACTTTTCTCAAAGCTGAGATGCTTCGTTTTGGTAGTCCCCGTGCGGAGCTTCTCACGAGCCTGGCCGAGCTCGAGGTCGAGCGTGGCGAAACGAAAACAGCCATGGATTATCTCAGGCAAGCCAAGACGGCGAACCCTGACTACGCCCGGGCGTTTTGGGTCGAGGGTCGTGCGTACGAGGCGATGGCTGTCTCGGATAAAAAGCAGATTCAGAAAGCGCTCGATGCGTACGAGTCGTACTCAAAGCGGGTCGGCTCAGACCCGGCTGGGTTCCTGTCGCGACATGAGATTTTCATTAAACTAGGTGACTTTGGTCGAGCGACACAAGAACTCGACAAGATCTATGGTCAGATCCCGAAGTTTCCGAATCTGAGTTTTTATCGCGGCAAAATGTTGGCTGCGATGGCGAACACGGACGAGGCCTTTTTAGAGCTAGAAAAAGAGTTGAAGGCTCACCCTAACAACGTTCCGGCTCTTCTTTTTTATGGTACGGAGCTGATCAAGGCCGGACAGCATGGCCGAGCCTTGGAGCTCTTCGTGCGTGCCATGAACGCCGCTCCCCAGATGGGAGAGCCGAAGCATCTAGCGGCCTACGCCAATTTTTTACTCAAAAACTACGAAGGAGCTGTGGCGCTCTATCAAGCTGCTCTACAGTTTGACGCTGGGAATCCGCTCATATACAAACGTTTAGGTACCGCATACGAGTCGCTTGGAAAGAAAGCGGAAGCTGCAGAGAGTTACCGCAAGTACATTCAGATGGCTCCGGATGCCCCGGACCGTGAACAGTACGAAGCCTACGAGTAGAGTTGCTAGGAAAACGCCAGGAAAATGCCAGAAGAATGCTAGACCTGAAACTTTTCACAGACAGTCTTTCTGAGCTTGAGCGAGGACTCGAAGGACGAAACTTCGATCGATCGGCTTTGAAAGAGATCTCCTTGCTGGCTGACGAGCGCAAGAGGTTGATCGTAAAAGTTGAAACGCTCAAAGCCGAACGCAATGCTGTTTCGAAAGAGGTAGGCGCCCTCAAAGCAAGATCGAAGTCGGACCCGGCCGCGGCGAAGGAAGCCGATGCGAAGATCGAGTCGACACGCAAGCTTGGCGACGAGATCAAAGCGCTTGACGATATTTTGAAGGGTGTCGACGAGAAAATTCAAGGGATCGCACTGCGTATTCCAAATCTTCCTCACAGCTCCGTTCCGAAAGGTAAGGACGCCGAGGAGAACCAAGAGGTCCGTCGTGTTGGCGATCCACGCAAACTGGCTTTTGCTCCGCAAGACCATGTGGCCATCGGCGAGAAACTCGGTGTTTTGGATTTTGATCGCAGTGGAAAGATCGCGGGCGCACGTTTTTCGTTGTACCTGGGTGCTGGCGCTGCTCTCGAGCGTGCGTTGATTCAGTTCATGCTCGACACACACACGCGTGCCAACGGTTACCAAGAAGTGATTCCGCCGTTTCTTGTTACGCGCGAGACCATGACGGGGACAGGACAGCTTCCAAAGTTCGAAGAGGATCTTTTTAAAACTCAGGTCGCGGACCGCGAGCTGTTTTTGATCCCGACGTCGGAAGTGCCGCTCACGTGTATTGTAGCGGACGAGATTTTAAACGAAGCCGATCTTCCGCGAAAGTTTACGGCCTACAGTCCGTGTTTCCGAAGCGAGGCCGGTTCGTATGGTAAGGACGTACGCGGGCTCATGCGCCTTCATCAGTTTCAGAAAGTAGAACTGGTTAAGATCGCGGCTGCAGACAAGTCGTTTGATGATCTTGAGTCGATGGTCTCCGACGCCGAAGGAATTCTCAAGGCACTCGAGCTTCCGTTTCGGACCGTGCTGCTCTGTACGGGAGACATGGGTTTCGCCGCGACAAAGACCTACGATATCGAGGTGTGGTTGCCGTCCCAGAAACAGTATCGCGAGATTTCGTCGTGTTCGAACTGCGGAGACTTCCAAGCACGGCGTGCGAAGATTCGAGTCAAAACGCGTGATGGAAAGAACGTTCTCGCGCACACACTGAACGGCTCTGGGCTTGCGGTTGGCCGAACATTTTTGGCGATTCTTGAAAACCACCAAGAAGCCGATGGCAGTGTTCGCATTCCAAAACCTTTGCACCGCTACCTTGAGGGTGCACCTGGATTTTGTAAAGAAGGCTCAGATCTCTGGATTAAGTCAGGGGTCGGAGCGGCATCGCAACGGAGAGGTGGCTGAGTGGTCTAAAGCACCGGTTTTGAAAACCGGCGTGGGGCTTGCTCCACCGTGAGTTCGAATCTCACCCTCTCCGCCATACGATTTCAAGGTTAGATGGCCAGGCGGCCGAAGTATTGAAAAGTAAAACACAAAAGGTTTCGCGGACATTCAGATCGGATCGGAAACCGACATCACAGTAAATCACGGAAAATCACTGGTCATGGCTTCCAAATGGCTTCTCGGTGGCTTCGAGCTACTAAGTGCGTATAGCTTATACGCCCCCTGATCAGTCCCAAGTTTATCCACTGCTTCGGGAAATTTTCAAAGGGCCTCTGGTGTAATCTTTAAAGTTGTGTCCTCCGCCAAAAATTAAGAGAACAGGTTTTTTGTTACCGGTTTGTTTATTAAACAATAAAACATTAATAATGGCGTCTGTCTCTCTGCCGGCATGAATGAGAGTTTGATAGATGGGATCCTTTGCCAGTGCCAAATACGCTGTCGCTTCGTTGTTTTCTAGTCTTTGACGAATACTACTGTTCCATAAATCCATTGCGATACGAGTGGTTAGGTTTTCAGCGGGATACAAGCGCGGAACAATCCCGAGTAAATAAGCCGCTACCGATGCATTTACGCGATAAAGAAAAAACTTTTGTTCATCCGTAAGCTGTTCAAATGAATTTGGAACGCCAGTTTCAAAAGCCTTTTTCAACCGCTCAGTAAGATTACCTTGGAATCCATTAGCCGAAGCTTCGTCATCCATTTGCTTCAACTGTTCGAGATCATATTTAGCAACGGAGCCGTCCGAAAAATTAAAACTTTCACTTTTTATGATTCCAACTCCAAAACCTTCCACAAAAATCGGGCTATCGGGATTTAACTGAAGAAACTGAAGTACTTTAAATTGAGATCGCAAAATTTGATCGACCATCTGGTAACCGTGTCGTTCGACTGCATCATTTAAATTTTGATCTATCTGAGAAGCGTGAAACCCATGAATCTGAGGCAGATGAATGATTTCGACTCCTTGATTATCGTTGAGTCCAAGATCTTCTAATTTGGAATCTAGTAAGGCAAAACTGCGGGGGCCTACTTCCTGGGCCTCTCTAATGACAGCCATTGGATCTGTCTGTGTCGCGGTCGCAACGCATCCGGTAACGCCGCAAGATAGGGGCACAGACATTAAGAGCACTTGGCAAAAAGTCAGGGATTTTCCGAAAGCCGTCGAAATAAACAATCCCTGAAGAATAATTAAAATAAGAATACCAAGTGACCGGCTCATAACGGTGCACCGTATCATTTATTTAAAAGGGATACAACCCTCTGAAAACAGTGTGTAACTCAATAATTTATCTAAGACGCCTTTCCTCTCAATGCTTCTTGAACCAGTTTTTGTACCCGATCCGGTAAATTCATAGACTCCCGAAGCTTGGCATTCATCAATGTTTGATAGGGAATTCCGGTTCGTTCCGCTTCCGCTTGAAGCCACAAAAAAACATCCGCATCGATGCGAAATGTCTTTGATATCTTGAGTTCTCGCTTGGAGAACTTTGTATTGGGCTTAGCCTTATCAAAATTAAAGCCTTTTTTCGTATTCTTCTCTTTCATAATTCTCTGCCTTTCTGGCCGAAATAATTGTTGCATGGTTGTCATCTTTTTCAACCGTGACAACGTAAAGTATTCGCTCCTTAACGGAATGCCCGAGATATTCCCACCGCATCCCGCTCGGATGTTTGTTCGGAGCCATTTGGCTCAATGGATTTAAGAGAACCGTGGCCGCTTCCGCAAAATCCACATCATGCTTTTCGATGTTGCTTAGTTCTTTGCGGTCATCCCAGGTGATTTCCATCACGTCTAATGATACAACAATGTTGTAACTAAGTCTATTGTAGTTACACCGTTGAAGAGTTGGCGCCCACGAGGCTTCTCGATGATTTAACGGCCTGAAATCATTGATTTGGCGACGAATCCGCCAGATTCGTTGGATTTGTGTTGTTAGATCGATGACTTGTGCTTTGTGCGTCGAGGCTTCCCGTAAGCCAACCCACAAGCTGGCAAGAAATTCTTATAAATTACTTTGCCTCTCGAGCGGCTGCTTTAGGAGATGTTTGCCCTTCAATTGCAGCGTCAGTGGTCTTCGAGCTCAGAATCTGTCCCATATCTCTATTGGAAATATACGATGTGTTGGAACAGTAAGGACACTTTACTCGAGTGACTTCTTCAATGGATGTTTCTAATCCGGCAGCATCTCGAGCGGCGGACCGAAGGTCGTCACCGTGAGATTTTGGAGACTCAATACGAAAGGACACATCAACCTTCGTTACATTATTTGATTGAGTCCAGTCTCGGTCATCCCATTTAGGAATGGTCGTAAGACGGAAAGTGCTCGATTCACCGTCTCGAAGCGGAGTCTTCTCCCACAAACTAGCCCTTAAGGACGCGCCGTCTGGGCGACCGAAAGGAACTGCCAGAAATGTTACGAAATCATGCACGACGGTGTCTTGCTCATAGAGTTCGATTATGAGTCCAAAACCATTGTCCACGCCTGCCTCATTTGAGGAGCGCTTGAACGAGCTGAGAATCTGGTTCAGCTTTTTTCCTGAAATTTTATATATTTTATATACATCGCCTTCCGAAGGGACTGATTCCTTTGCCGATAAGGGGAACTCCTCCGTCCTCAACACTGGCACAGCCGCTCTTCTAGCCGATTCCGAGAGGGATTCTCCCCCCCACTGAGCGACTCTTATTCGAATCTGAAACTCACATCCTCCAACTCCGTCGGTTATGTCTCTGCAGCTGCTCGACCCAATACTCAGGACGAGGTTTTCATCATCTCGGATTCCGGTAATGTTCTGAGCTAATGCCTGACCTGTGGTTTGTGCAAAAGCGGCGGTCTCGATGGATAGAACGGTTAATAGAAGGGTACTCAACTTGTATAACTTCATAAATCGAACTTCCTCACTAGGCGTTGCAACTTACTAACCAAGTGCAACTTACGCAATCGTGCGATTTGACTAAGATTTTAGATTGAAAACCCACTAATTCAGAAACGACTGTCGAAATATTCTACAGCGTTTATTAGGGACCGACGACGCAGCATCTCAGGGGCAGATCATTAGTTATTCCACGAGCTAACCGTAGGGCTCGAACACGTTATCCAAACGCCCGAAACCAGGCTTACTGTTGTTTCAGGCCCAATCCGATACTTGCTAAATATGGTAAGTATTGATAGAGTGTGTTTTAGTGAGTCGACGCGAGTATAGCATCAAAAGGACACCCTATGGCCAAGTGGTTTTTCCAGATGTGCAGAAGCCACCGTACTCCTATTCTACAACGGATAAAATAGAGCTTCGCGGCAGGTTTTATAAACTCGTCTGGCTACTCGAAGATGAACAAATCTATATCGGCGTCGTGAATGCCTATAGGAGGTAATATGGGGTTTCCAAAAAAAGCGGAAATTAAACGAGTTCTCAAAAAACTTGAGAGTACAGAGGGAACGTTGGCGTTGCCACAGAACCCCACGCCACTGGAGAAATTTCGATGGGATATTCAGCAAAAGTTCGTTCGCTACATTTTAGAGAAAAAGATCTCTCAGAGGAAAATGGCAGAAATTCTTGAAATTGATGAAGGCAAAGTCAGCAAGATTTTGCATCACAGACTTGATGAGTTCTCGACGGATAGACTCATTCACTTGTATGAGAAGCTCGATCCCAAGGTAAAGTTAAAGATTGCCTAACTTGAATGACGAATAAAGCATTCGCACAGATCACCGATGATTTAGTTCTTACAGGAACGATGGTTGAACTACGAAGGCATCGCCCAACGGACTACCCGCTGCTTCGAGAGATTTTGAACGACCAAGAGACGATGAAAGCTTTGCAGCCCTATTTTGGGATCACCCACTGGAGCGTCGCGAAAGTGCGGGAACGATATGAAAAATTCGACTCAGATCCAAGAGCGCTGTCATTCACGGTGCTCGAGAGGCCGACGGGAAAGATTGTTGGAAACTCTGGCTTTAAGAATCTCGACAGCGATACTGGTCGTGGCGAATTCGGGCTCATTTTACATAAAAGCGTATGGGGCAAGGGGATATCTAATGAGTGTCACCTACTTGGGTTAGATTTTGGATTTCATGTTCTTGGCCTCAAGCAAATCTATTTCACGACAGACGAGTGGAATCATCGAATGAGAAGATTTTTTGAGAAGTATCGAATACCGCAAATTGAAACGACCGAAGAAGATTGCCTCTACTTCGAGCTCAGCCATCAAGAGTGGCCTGCAACTAGGGAACTATTGAGAACGAACTTGAAGCCTTAACTGCTCCAATGGAGACGTTGTGGGTGGGCTCAATGCGTTTAGAAGGAGAATTCGTCGTGGCAAAATTTCCAAGTGAGCAGGAACGAAAGTCCTGGAAAGCAAAACCAAGAATCCGGTCTGTCGCTAGCGGCTTCGGTTGTCTGCTTGCTTTGGTTGGTACGACGGTCTTGCGTGCGGAGACACATACGTACCCAAACAGAGAAGACCTCGAATATCCTTTCACGCTTGTTACAGGAGAGCGTGGTGGATTCACGAGTGAGGAAATCACTTTGGATGTGTCGATGGAGCCGTGCAGATACCTTTCGATTCGGCCACAAGAGTTTCTTGAACTAGCCGTATCGGCTGTAGAACGGTTTTGGAATAAAGTTCAAAAACCTTCACTGATATTTAAAAGGGGCGATCTTGTAAAAGCAGTTACCTCAAAGGATCTCGACGAAACCGTGAGAAAACTCGAACCAAATCATCTTCTGCTTGGTTGTAATGAGATTGGAGTATCGAGTAGCACTTTGGCTACGGCATTCTACCGAACAGAAGGAATTATTTGGGCGAACGAGAAGTACGCGCCTCAGTTCATAGAGATATATGGGCTTCGGTTCGTTCGTCCACCAACGGTTCATGAGGAACAGCCGCCCATTGTACGACTTCGCCGTGGGATCGCGTTATTGAATGATGTTGAGGACGGTAAGTTTGATGGGCTGAGCCGCCTTATTAAGCAAAAGGTCATTGCTCATGAGATTGGTCACGCGGTCGGCTTGGGGCATTCCACAGACTCTAAATGCGTCATGTACCCAAGAGCCGACATCGAGATCGAGGCTCTTTGTTCATCCGATGAGGATGGTTTGAATTATTTGCATTCTTTGTAAAGGGTAGAAGAAATGAATGTTTACCAAAAAAGAAAATCTCCTCCATTTCCACCAGCAACCGCAACGCGGCTGATTCAATACTTTAGCGCTACAGAGAAGCGCTTTGCTCAAATAGCCACGCTAGGAGCTGATGGTCAGGTCGAAGCTAGAACCGTGTGGCCAAGGTTTGACAAGAAATTAGGTATTTTCTTTTTCATCACCCACGGTCAGTCTGCCAAGTGGGGTCAGTTGCTAAAGAATAAAAAAATAGCCGGCAGTCTCTATGATTCGAAGGCAGGGATGCAGCTTCGATGGAAAGGACCCGTAGAACTCATTGGACGCGACACTCGTTCTTTAGGGAAACAACAGATTCGACGACGTGCCTGGGCGATTTACCCGAAGCAGTATCGAGAGATATATTGGAAAGCGTGGTTAGAGGAAACTGGCAGCAAGGAAAAAACCAGTCTTGATCAAGTCTGTCCGGATTTTGCGACCGTCATTATGAAACCATTCTTTTGGTACGTGGATGATGTCTCTAAAAGCCCGTGGGTCGTGCGTCGGCAAATGTTTAAGAAGATGACAGGTAAGGCGTGGAAGCGAATTGCCGACAGTTATCCGGTCGGGCGAGCAGAGTATCTTAAGAGAAAAAAATGAAGTCATTGGTCAAAGAGTTTAATACGCTTGAAAGTATCCTTAACGACGTTCGTGGAACGTTTACCTCTCCGATCGAACGGACCGTAGTTTTGCTTCTTCAGGAAAGCATCAAGGCCGGTAGAATGGGGAATTATCCTGTAGCAGCGGCTGTCTTAGATCCCGGATGTAAGGTCATTGCAAAGGGCAGTAATTCTTCTTTTGCGCCCCGCACGAGGTCCTCGGCGCATGCTGAAATGAATGCGATCGACCGTTTTGAAAAAACTGAAAAAGTATCTGATCACCACCAACTGATTGTCACCCTGGAACCCTGCCTAATGTGCACGTCGAGGCTATTACTGTCGGGCATCAAGCACATCCAGTTTCTGACCTTAGATCCCGCAGGCGGAGGAACAAAGTATTGCGAACGGTTTCCAGAGGATTTCAAGCGCCTCGCACGAGGTGTCGTCTTTACGAGACTAAACGTCGGTGGACCGTTACTAGACATGGGCGATCGCTTGTATGAGATTGGCGAACGTATCTGGCAAGAGCAGTTGAAGTTGAACAGACGATGAGAAGCGAACGATATCGGTCATCTGCGTTCGATTGTTTCAAAGTTCTCTTGGTAACGGAAGTTCGTGAATGCGAGTCGTTTCGGACGGCGCCCCGATTCTTGTAAGGGGCGAACCTGCTTTGTCAAAGTATCGCTTCACGTCGTCAAGCGACTGGGCCTCGATAAGAGGTAGCAACTCCGGCTGAACGTCTTTCACGAAAGAAAAAATGTCATGGAACCGTGGTTTTGTGGCATCGACTGTCGCACTGGCGAGGTTTTGATTGTTGTAGTGAACGGCCATGCTGGCAAGTCTCGGAAGCGTGAGTTCTGGATCATACTCTTCCACGATCTGAAGAGGTGTCCTTGTATCTTTGCTCTTTTGAGCGGTCAGCTGAAGAGCTTGAAAAACATCGTTATAAAAAGCTTCAGTAAGAATCTGGTCACGCCGTTCGATGGCCCAAGCGAAAACGAGTTTCAGACCCACGGCGGCTTCTTCAGCCATGACGATGGTTTCATATTTCGACACTGATGGATTTTGAAGACCCGTAAGAAGGCGATACCGCAGAAGTCTGTAAACGATCGCACCCAGCTCGGTTTCAAACTTAGCTTCGTCTCGAGCCTCTTCGAGCATGACGACGTTTAGAGGTTTTGCACTCACGTAGTCCACGGCTCCGCGACCTGCAAAGCGCACAAGATGGTGCGAGTCGACATGGGCCTTCAGCTTGGAAACGTCACTCGGGGTTGCGTGTTCGAGACTGCGAACAAAGCCCGCAGTGAAAATCTGTGTCTTGAGTTTGTTACGAAGGTCAGCTTTCACCGCGTCGTTGCCGGGAAGCTTGAATCGCTGTGACGAGTTTCTTTGCGCTAGAGCATCGAGTTCGAGAAGCTGCATTTGGTCCGGAAGCGATAGAGAGTCGAAAAATGCCAAAGCGTTGGGTCCCTCGCGCTTCATGGGCGAGTGATCGTCTTGAATAACCAAAGAAGACCGAGAATCCGCATCAGCATGTAACCCATCTAGTCGAATGGTAAGCGCAAGTACGACTTCGTTGAAAAAATCCAAACGAGGTTGCTGGGGATGAAAGTAGAGAACCTTAGTCTCCGGGTGCCAACTGAGTGCGTACAAAATACTCCGGCGTTCTCCTAACCAAGAGCCCTTCCTAACAGGCGGCTCCGCTGCAGCGGTCTTGGGTTCGGGTACTTTAAGGGACATCAGCCGCTTCAAAGTTTCGCGATCGCCGTGAGCAAGTATTTTGCTAAGAAACCTAAGTGAGTCTTCTCGGGACACGGTAAGATTACGGGAGTTTGTTCGTTCAGGGTCAGTGGCATCGACTCCCTGCTGGATCAGATGGAGATTCATCACGAAAACTTCTTCCACGAAGTCTTTCGAAATCTTCGGGTCGTCTAAATCGTGATTTAAGAACTGAATAAGTGCTCTACGTTTTTTCTCGTCAAATCGAGCATCACCCTGAAGTAATATGGCAAATCTTCGGTACTCTCGGCTGAAAGCCGCCCTCCCGATATGGAGTGCCTGCGACCAAAAGCCCTCGCGCGGGCGCATGACGGCATTTAGACTCGTCGCCAGCACACCGGAGCACGCAGGTCTTTCGGTAGGTTGATCCTCCCCGCAAACCGCGATGTTCGGACCCATGAAGGTCACTACGATGATTAGAAATCGCAGGTAGGTGTGCATAGAGTATTATTAAATCCGACTAATTCTATACACTAAGGCAGTTCTGCAGACCAGCATTTTTAAACAGAAGGTATTCAAAGCAAGTTTACCAGTGCATAGGCCTGGGGTTGGGCACACGGGGCATAAGCGCGAATTGACACCATGCGACCCATCGCGTGGGGGCGGTCCCGCGGTGGCTTGTAAGTTCTATGGGAAAGCAGGAAAGCATCGCCGATCGCACGAGCCTCTATCGATTTGAGGCTCGGGACCAACGATGCGGAGGGCCCTGCCGTTCGTCAGGCGTTTTGTGAGATGCTTGCCTCAAGAGATCATCTGACGATCGTGACCTCTAACTCCGCATGTCATTCGTTGGCAAGAAATTACCGTTTAGGCACGATTCGGTAGATCGCTTCGCCTGCTGGCACCTCAGTAAACCTAGGATGCGAGGCAAAGGTTTCGTCTTGGTAACGATCGAGCAAATGGACATCGAAAGTACTTTCGAGTTTGCTTCGAATTTCGCTTTCCGAAACGTTAAACGGTGGCCCTTGAGTCCGTTCCTGTTCGTATTCGATCGACACGAGAAGCATCTCGAAAAGCTCTCGGCGAAACGACGGCAGAACTTTGAAGAAATGCGTGAAGTATTTTTCTCGCATCGGTTCTGGCAAAGCGACGAGCGCAGCACGATCGTACCAACCCGACACCCCGTCAAAAACATCCGGTGTGAGAGCAAAATGATCGCCACACCAGATTTTGATTCCAGCCGCCTCGTACAGGACGAACGCCCCTTCTTTGCGCGTTGAAACCTGAATCGCATTTTCTTGAAAGAATCCGTCACACGCTACTTCGCTCAGTTCCGACGCGACGATCTGACAGCCTTGTTTCATCAGCCAGATGAGATCCAAACTTTTTCCGCAGAAAGGGACAAAGATTCTCTGCCCGGCGGTGAACTGAGAGTATTTCGTTAAGGCTGGATGTGCAGACGTGCGATGGAATCGCGTATCGTCGGTAGCCCACTTGTTCCGCCAGTAGTCCTTGTCCATAAGGCTCCTTGATAGTCGATTATGGGGGACGAAAGCTAGCATGTTCCTTGCTGCATCAACGTGGTGTGAAGGAGGAACTTCATATGATGAGCGATTTTGCATTCTCAGGCCTGCTATTGGCTGCGTTCTTAGTTGTGGTCTTTCTCTCATATCGTCTGCTTTCGTTCTCTGAAGAGCGGTATGGATCGAGAGTTACGGGTCCGCGAAAGATGGCTGGGATATTTGCCACACTCCTTGGTTTAACAATGGTTTCTTTTTGGAGCTATTTTGCGATCACCGAACGTGGCTCATTATTCTCGGGAGCTTCTGGCGGAGGCGAAGCCACTGTGCATTTTGTGCTCGAACTCATGTCCGGAGTAACGCCCACCATCGCGGGCCTGGCCATGCTTTTTTCTTGGTCGCGGGCGCCCATTTTTCTCATGGGGTCGATCGGTCTGCTGATCTTTACAACGATGATGTCGCTCTCGGTTTATTACTCCAGTGAGAGCCCTTCGATGTGGACCGGCGTTGGTGTTGTGATGGCGGTCCTGTTCACGTACTTCATCGGTCTTGTGTATGGATGGGAGCATTTTGTTTTGAAACTCAATGATCGAGAAGCTTTGCCCGAGGGCGGAGATCGCATTCCTGGGAGCCCTAATCCACCCGTTGTTACAGGTGGTGTTACGCCCGGATTAACGGGTGCCAGTGGCAAGAGAAACAAGGACCACCACAAGATTGAAAAAAAGACGGCATGAAAATGGACCGGAGTTCCATTGTTTAAGCTATGGAATCAGTTTGACGTAAGCTCGTTTTCCATCCGACGTGACACGAACTCTAAACGTGTCCGGCGGGGTTTGTCCCCCAAATAACAAGTCTAAATTCAGGTATACTGTGATCGGAGCGTTCGTCATCATCGAAACTCTCCCATGCTGAAACCGTAAGCGAGCGGCGTCCGCGAGAGTTCCATCATGTAGCTGAAGGCGCCTTCGAGTACTCATAATTTCGGCAAGAACTCCGTCGTCGTGAGCATCCACTCCACCATCTTCGGAGGACGGTAACGTCAGCGCATTTTCGTAGACGTTAGCCATGCTCCAGTAACTGACGGTGTAATCGCTTCCCGTTGGGGTGGTTGCTCCGCGAACAAAATCCGCTTCGACTTCGCCGGCCTCGAGTTTGCGGGTGCGCTCAAAGGTCGCTAACTCCTGTTGTCTGCCGACATGGTACTGAAGAAACCACAGCTCGTCGTTCAAGCCCTGTTGGATCTCAACAGCGGGACAGTTGGACGGATCAAATCGTGGGAGATTTCGAATTCTTTCATACAGTCTGACCATTTGAACCGCATCTATCTTAAAAGGTGGGTTCTTTGCGGGCGTACTTTCGGTCACGCGCCCGTTTTCGATTAACGCATAGTTTGTACGAGGACTTTGGTTGTCAGTATAATTAGAAAAAACATGATATCTGCCGGTCACAGCCGAGTCCGCCACGATCGTATGATTCACTCCTGGGATGTACTCCCAGATTGAAAAAGTGAGAGAACTTAAGAACTCACGAGCGTCCAATCCCATGTACTCCACGTATCTTCTCGCGGATTGCCCAAAAGCGGCTTGTCTCAGATTCTCGAAAAACTGAGCCTCGTTATCTCGTCCGGCAATGAGCCTCGCAAGAGCTGCATACACATCTAAGTAACCTTCAAACGCGCGCGCTCCGCTCGCTCCCATGAGGGTCAGATTATCGGTATCGATCCGTTCCAGAGCACGGCGAACCTTGCTTTCGGTAAAGACAAAGCTCTTAAAAACTCCAGCATGCCCCAAAAGCTCTGCGGGATGCTCGCTCCGAAAAATAATAGGAACTCCCGTACCTAGCCGTCTCAATGCCTCCGCCAACGTAAAAAAATGTGGCGTCTGAACGCCATTGCGGCCTCCATAACGACCGATCGTTATTTTTGGTTGCCGCGGCGGATGGTCTGCAAAACGGCTCACAGGTCGGGAAGTTCCGATCCGAGTTTCGAGCAGAGCGGGGCACTTGGCACCGTACGCCGTACCGGATGAAAGGAAGCAATAGAAAATGAAAGTTGAACCCCAGACCCACGGCCTCATTCGGGATCTTCTCTACCATATCTAGTAAAGAAGATCTAACGCGAGGCATCGTTTAATAAACAGATTAAATTGAGTCCCTCTTTCGAGACTGGGTTCTAATGTCCTCGAATCAAAAAGATCACAAAAAGCACGGAAACCGGTACGCCGAACAACCAGGCGATCAGGTACCCGATGCGACCTTCTTCTGATTTTAGAATCGATTTCAACGTGTTCATCTTTACTCCGCCTTTCCTTTGGATGGTGTTCGATCGGACTCGTGCTCAGCCGCTGGGGTTCCGGCATCTTTTGTAGAACCCTTGAAGTCGTTCTTCGTAACAGGCGCATCCAACTTTGCACGAGGTTTCTCAATCGGATTTTTATGAAACCCGCGCTTTGCATTTTTTGAAGCGTCACGGGCATCTTTCTCAACGCGATCGCCCCGATCATTCTTAATGTCAACATCAGCTGTTGACTCGACCGGGTCGGGCGCTCCCCAGCCGGTCGAAGTTCCCAGCCCAAGTGCGAGGCATAAGAGCGTCGCAGATTTTCCAACGGTTTCTTTTTTCATGTGTCTCTCCTTCCAACACAACACGATTGCGCTGACGGGCCCTATGGAAGGACCTTTGGGGTTCGTCCGGTGACAAGCCCTACGAGAACGCTCACGACGGCGAGTGCTAAGAAGACGAAAAGCAAAAGCTTACCGACTTCAATGGAAAGTCCCGCGATGTTGTACGCACCCAAAAGTAGCGCCAGCAATCCGAGTACAAAAAATGAAAGTGCTGCTCGTAACATAGATTTTCTCCTTCTTTCGGTGTGCAAGGGAGCAAGCTATGTACCAAGGGCTTTTGCGACATCGCAGGCAGTAGCTTCGAAGCCAGACGTTACTGAGACTTCACTAGATACTAGGGTTGTGGAGAAAAAGAACAGAGACTGCCCCGTTTCGGACTCATCTGCGATTTAAAGGCGTTTTGACCGGGCATGACCGTTGCTGAATAGGCTGGCACTAGAGGAACCGCGGTGGCGCGGGAAAGGAGTCAGTATGGAAACGCAGGTAACGGTCATGACAGCTGAATTGAGGCCCGTTCGACAGGACTTGCATGTGCACGTTCTGCGGAACCAATGCCAGCTTCTTCGAACAAACTTCGAGAAGCTCGTCGAAATCGGAAAGCACGGTGTTTCATCGACGGCTGCTGAAGCCGGAAACAAGCTACTTTGGCTGATGAGTGGAGCAGTTGCAAAACTCAACTCATGGATGGAGCGACGGTACGCAGGTCTTCGAAAGAAGATTGTTGAAGAGAAAGTTGAACAGAAAGCGCTCGAGCAAGACATCTCGCGTCTCGAAGGCGAAGGCGGGCCAGCGCTTGAAGAGTAAACTTTTTCGTTTTAGGGAAAAATTGGACATAACTGGAAGATGGGGCTATTCGAGCTATGGTGCGTAAGAACGGTAAAACACGGGTGTTGTTTCTGGAAGATGACGCAGAGCTTCAGGAGTTGGTTTGTTCGTACTATGGCCCCCGCGGGTACGAGATCATTCACTATGGTGATCCGACCATCCCGTTGAACGAACTCCAGTCGGCTCGTGATCCAAACGAGGTCTTCGATCTTGTTCTGACGGACTTGAGAATGCCTCGCATGGACGGGATGGAATTCATCAAACGGATGCGGCAGCTGGCTCCGAAGATCCCGATTATCTTGATGACTGCGCACAGCAGTGTCGAAGTCGCCATGGAAGCGATTGCAGCTGGAGCTTACGACTTTGTCGTGAAGCCATTGCATTTTCCTCAGCTCAATATTTCGATGGAGCGAGCCCTTCAGTTACGTCGAATCGAGGTTGAGAACCAACAACTTCGCACACAGGTGAAGTCGTCGGCGAGTTTCGGAGGCGTGATCGGTAAGAGTCGCGCAATGACGGCCGTTTTTGATCTCGCCAAGCGTGTTGCCTCGAGTACGGCCACGGTTCTGATCACGGGAGAAAGCGGAACGGGTAAAGAGGTTGTTGCCCGCGCTATTCATCAAGCCGGAAATCGTAAAGATGGTCCGTTTGTGGCGATCAACTGTTCTGCGATTCCGGAGAACTTGCTCGAATCAGAGTTGTTCGGTTACGTCAAAGGCGCCTTTACGGGCGCGATTGATAAAAAAATCGGTCTCTTTGAAGAAGCCGAAGGCGGAATTCTCTTCTTAGATGAGATCGGTGATCTCAATCTGTCACTTCAGGCGAAACTTCTGCGTGTGATTCAGGAGCGCAAAATCAAACGTATTGGGGAAAACATTTTTCGCCCCATCGATGTTCGCTTGTTGGTCGCAACTCATAAAGACCTGTCGAAAGAGGTTCACGAGGGGCGCTTCCGAGAAGATTTGTTTTTTCGTCTCAATGTGATCCCGATCAAGATTCCGCCGCTTCGCGAACGCACCGAAGACATTGTTCCGCTTGCGGAGCATTTTGTTTCCAAGTTCAGTGTTCAGAATGACTCCGTTGCCCGCACCATCAGTCGCCAGGCCCTGGATCATCTGTTGAAAATGCCGTGGCGGGGGAACGTACGCGAGCTCGAGAACGCAATCGAACGAGCTGTCGTTCTGTCCCAGGATCGAGAGATTGGTGTTAAGGATCTGATCCCGTTCGAGAGTTCTCCAGAAAATGGAAGAATCTCTGACACCCAAGGATTGCTCGGAGAAGTCGTGCGCCGAGTGGATCTGCCGACGCTTGATGAGTTTATTTTGGAGTACGTTGATCTAGTGTTGGGTCGGGTTCGCGGTGTCAAAGAGCAAGCGGCGCGTATCCTCAAGATCGACCGGAAAACACTGTATCGTCGTATCGATGAACTCGAACGTGCGCGCGGTCACACCATCACGCGCCAGACGGCGACAAAAACAGGACCGGTGAAAGTCGTTGAGGGTGGCGGCGAAGAAGAGCCGCAATCGATGGGGCCGCCACCGACGGCGGCGCTAACACCCGTGCCGACGCATCACGGGCACCACAACGGACACTAAGGCGCCCGTATCAGGACGCGCATCGATGAATATAAGACTGAAGCTCGCTGAGCTGTTTTCTAATTTCTTCTGAGTTCGAATCGCGAGCAGCGCGCTCGAGACGATCGGCAAGTGTCGAAATCTTCGGAAAACCAAATGTGACACCGTTGCCTTTCATCCGATGGGCGATGTCTTCGATGGTTTCGAAGTCAGCGTTCACAAGCGCCTGATGACAGCGTTCGAGGTCTTCGCCGCGACGAAGGATGTATGTATGCTTTGTCGATTCGGAGATGACAGGATTTTCGCGCGTGAGCATGAGGCTCCATTTCTGCCACAACTTGCGTGTTTATCCAAGTCCTTTGTTCCCTCGAGTTTTTGTAACTGACTGTTTTTTAAGGATTCTGACGATGTTTTGTGGGTCGGTATGGTCATTGCTCATTCCCAAGTCGAACTGCAATGAAAGATCTGAACATTAAAATAAAAAGGAGAAAACTATGAACAACGCAACGCTGTCCGGACAATGGAATGAGCTCAAAGGAAAAGTAAAACAACAGTGGTCGAAGCTCACGGATGACGATCTGGGTTTGATTCAAGGCAATGCCGACGAGCTCATCGGTCGCCTTCAACAGGCGTATGGCTACTCCAAAGAACGAGCCCTGACGGAGTTCGATCAGTTCAAGAAGAGATTTATGTCGGGAGCGCCAAGTGCGACGGGTTCTTCGTCCATGGATTCGTCGCCCAACAACAAAGAATACAACGACAAATCTCAACAGCATTAGACAACGAGACGAGAGGGGGCCGGCTTCCGGCCCCCAGGCTGGGGAACGTGTGGAGGGAAAGAGTGCGTGCATCTCAAAATGTCCTAGCGACCCTTGCCGTAATGGCAGCCATCTATGTCGGGGCCGAAGTTTGGATCCCGCTCGTGGTTTCAATCCTACTTTTTTTTCTATTGGACCCAGTCGTCGTTCAGCTCGAGCGTAAGAGGATTTCTCGAAGCTGGGCGGCACCCGTCCTCGTGTCGGCTTTGTCACTCGCCATTATCATGAGTGGCTGGGGTGTTTACGAGGTCGCCGGCGGGTTCACCAATCAGATGCCACGTTATTCGGAAAAGATTCGTGCGATTGGGGCCGCACTTCAAAAAAGGGCAGCTTACTTTGAAAAGGGTACACAGAGCCTACTTCCAGTAAAGCCAACGACGGATATTCAAAAGGTTGAAGTGGTTACCAATTCTTTTGAGAATTGGAGCGGCTACTTTGTACGAGGTGTAAACTCTGCTTTCGCTATCATTGCGAACATTGTTCTTATTCCCCTGCTGCTCGCATTCTTTCTTGTTGAAAAGGATATTCTTGCGGCTCGTTTGAGTCGACTGTTTGGGAGTGGACCCATCGAAGCATCCCGCATCACTGATCGAATTCGGGGCGACATGGAGAAGATGGTACATGGTTACTTTTTCGGAAATCTAGCCGTCGGTCTGAGCGCAGCCGTTGGTTTTTACCTTCTCTTTCTTGTGTTGGGACTCGAAAACAAGTTGGCTCTTGCGATGATTGCGGGATTTCTCAATGTTATTCCTATATTCGGTACGATCCTGGGTGCGATCTTGCCGGTGCTGCAGGCGCTGCTTCAATTTGATTCGTTCCAACCTATCGTGTGGATCTGCGTTGGATCGGTCGCCTTGCACTTCTTGGTTAACAACATCGTTCTTCCGAAGATGGTCGGCCCGCGTATCAACGTGAACGCATCGGCCGCGACTGTTGGATTTCTTTTTTGGGGATGGGCCTGGGGTGGTGTCGGATTATTCCTCGCGATTCCGCTGATGGCCGCGTGCCGAATTCTGCTCTCGACCGGGACAGCTACACAAGCTTGGGGAAATCTTATCTCGGAGAATCCGATGCGCGGAAATCCGCGGTCTCCGCTAGGGATCTTTGCATCATCGGTGCACCGTCTTTAACAATTCGTTCCTGATTGGGCGTGGCGACCGTGTCGTTGGGTAGTTTCAACGCATTTCCGGTTGGTACGTCGGTTGCTCTATCTGCCGTGACAAGCAGATTGCACGTGAGCTTGAGTCTGAAGACAGAAACAGAAGGAGATTATTCAATGAAGGCGACCGTTGTTAGCAGTCTTTTGGTTGGAATCGTAGCGCTATGTGGTTCGCAGTCCTCGCAGGCAGCAGGACTTCGGCTTTCGATCGGCGGGATTGCCGGGCTCACGGGTGCCCGAGAAAACTCGTCGGACTCGGTGCAGGCGAAGGGGCTTTCCTCCGAACGACATTTCAGTTTGGGTGCCGGCGCGCTTTTGGAGTCGGCGCTTACGGATTCGGTCGGGATCGAAATCGGTGCGCTTTACATCGCAAGAAAATTCGAAATCGGAAACGAAGCCTTAAAGCTCACGCGAACAGTTCCAACGGTGTTCTTTCCGTTAGAGGCACGCCTTTGGGTGGGTAACATGCTGTCGTTCGCAGGCGGTGTGTTTGCTGCGGCTCGGGTGGGCAATCAACACGACGAGATCACGTCTGGGAACGCCACGCTCGGATCGTTCAGTTCGGGCAATCGCAAGAATGTCGAGTACGGGATGACCGTTGCGGGAACGCTGAACATCGCGACGGTTAACAAGACTGGGATTTTTCTCGAGGGTCGGTACAACCGTGGATTTACGAACTCGGCTCGAGACGGGTTGTTCGAAGAGCGCATTGACGATCTGTGGTTGATGGCTGGAGCTCGTCTAGATTTGGGAACTTAGAAAGGTTTCTGGCCGTGACACGCGGATTGAGAATTCTTCTGACGATTACGGCCATTCTCTACGGGGTTTACTTTGTTGGCACTGCGATTTTTCTCTCTACGGCACTCTTTGAGCGTGTGGTGAGTTTGGGACCGCGCAGTGGTCGGCTCATTATGAGCAGCGGTTGGTCCTTTATACCATCCATCGTTCATATGCGTGATGTGCGACTCGAAATTGAGGATCGCAATATTGAGCTCACCGTGCGCCTTCCCGAAGCTCGTGCCCAGATCAATCTGTGGAAGCTGTTCCGGAAAAAAGTCCATGTAACCTACATTCGAGGCACGAGCGATCTAAACCGGGGAGCTACGGTTAGTTTGATGTTGAAGCCCCCGGATGAGAAGGCTGCGTACGAAAGAGAATCGGCGCGCTTGGAGCGCGAGCATCCCGAACCCCCGTCGCCGTGGTTGATACGCATTGAAAATGTCGACTTACCCGCGCTCACGATGATGCAGGTAGAGTCGTGGCGCTTTAAGGGTGTTGCCAAGATCCGCGGTGGGTTTCAGCTGAGACCGGGGCAAGACGCTGAAGTGTTCAAGTCGGAGCTCGAGATTGTCGATGGTCATATCAAGGGATTTGCAGAAGCCATTCATGGATGGGTCGGCGTTCAGTTCGACTATTTTCGCAAGAGCGAAGTCGATGGTCTTAAGATCTTTCGGTATCTGACATCAGACTTTCAACTGTGGGGAGGTTTCACGCAGTTGCGGGCCCTCAATTCGTTTCTGATTTCGGCGAGACCCGTTCGATTTGATCGAGCAGAAGGAGTCTTCGCAGCCAAAGGTCGTATTGAACGCGGAAAAATTCTCGCACCGACGCAGGTGGTGTTGGGGTCTGATCAAATGGTGCTCACGATCGGACCGACCGAGTTGAAGGGGCGCGGTTATCTTGAGTGGACCCTGCAGGACAAGAGTTTTGGGGTGCTTTCGCTGGACATGAAAAACGTTTCGGTCACCGTGTCGCGTTCACGGGCCCGCCTTTTCGAACGAGGGAGATTGAGTGGTAGAGCCATTTCTCCCGATCTCGATCTCGTTGATCCGTTTCGTAGAATTTCGCTTGAACTGAGGGCTCGTTTTCAACATCCTTTGTCGATTCGACAATGGAGCAAGTTTCTCCCGCGTGACGTGAAACTTAAGGCTGGAGACATTCTCGTGGATGCTCATCTATCGGCGTTCAGTGGTTACCGTCCTCACGAGTACCGATCGAGTCCACCGATTCTCTTTGAGCGCGATTACGTGAACGTTCGTCTCTTGAACGCGAAAGCGGTGATAGGTGATCGGACCGAGATCGCGAACGGCGAGATTCAGGCGACGATGGACTTGCGACCCTTGCAGCTGAGCGAGGGGACTTGGAGTGCAAAACGTGCGCAGGTGATCGGACGCGGATTTGACTTTCGATTTCGTGATCGCGACGGAAACGACTTGGGCCATGATCGTGGCTGGTGGTTTCGAGTCGGTTCACGTGGTGCTTCGCTGAGCTTCGATTCGAATGGGACGTCGCCGGATTGGACGTGGACCGTTCCGATCGAAGTATCCCTCAGGGACACGGATCCGGTCATGAGCTATCTGCGAGCGGA
Source organism: uncultured Oligoflexia bacterium (assembly GCA_964549505.1). Lineage (GTDB taxonomy): Bacteria > Bdellovibrionota > UBA1018 > UBA1018 > CAZJVD01 > CAZJVD01. The sequence continues at coordinate 347,111 of CAZJVD010000001.1, read as the reverse complement.
AGATAAGATCTCGGGATTCGCACAAGGAGCTGGCAGTATGCGTGGTCTTGATCTGCGCGCCGTGATCGAGAGCAGGGATGAGCGGTTGAGGCTTTCGCAGATTTCATTCGAAGCCGGTGGCGAAGCAGGTGGTGGGGTCGGCGGCGACGGCGGCGACGGCGGCGACGGCGGAGCGGGTCGCCGACCGACGCTCGTGGGAGAGGGCGAAATGCATGTTTATGGCAATCGCACGGACGGTCGCTTTCTCTTGTCGAGCGGTCTGCTTTCGGTCGGTCTCAAGATTCGAGATTCTGAGATGGGTTATTCGCTTTTTGCGGGGCGTTCGTGGTTGCAAGAAGAGACTGAGCAGTTGCTTCAGTACCAAGCACCTCGTGCACAGCCGTAAGGATTTCCTGGAGAGTCGCAGGTTTTCTTAAAACAGCTTGGACGTTCAGGGAGCGCGCTTTGTTCGCGATATCATCCTCACCGGATGCGAGTAAAATCGGAACATCACGGAGGGGACCTTGGACGGCTCGGATCTTTTCCACAAACTGTGCGCCGCTCATTCCGGGCAGCGTGTAGTCCAAGATGATCAATGACGGAGGCAAGTGTGTGTTCAGAACACTTTTGAGACAGCTTTCGGCGTCGCCCGCTGACTGCACCGTATAACCCTGAGACACAAGTGTCTGCTCAATCACCTGTCGAAGATCTTCGTCATCGTCGACCAATAAGATGTACGAAAACTTGCGTGGTTCCAGGCGCGTACGAGGAACCGGAGTGAGAACTGCTTCCTTACTCATGTCCGTTCGCCAGCGCGGCAGCCAGAATTCAAAAGTGCTGCCCTCGCCCGGAGTGCTTTCGACACGGATATGACCCTTGTGTGCTTCGACAATCCCCTTGGCAATCGAAAGCCCCAGCCCGACTCCTTGTCGGATGGAGTCGTTGGCCTGCCAAAAGCGCTCGAAGATCTTATTCTGGATATCGGTCGGAATGCCGGGACCATTGTCTTTGACGCGAAAAAGAATTTTCGAAGTAGTGATTTCGAGTGTGATCTCGATGCGACCCAGAGAAGATGTGAACTTAACGGCATTGCCGACGAGGTTGGTGAGAACCTGAAAGGTTCGTTCGTGGTCGAAGTCCGCCCATGCGGGCTCTTGGGGGACGGTCCACTCCAGCAGAATAGACTTCTGCATCGCGAGTGGCTGAAACATCTCGACGACTTCCGAGACAAGATCTTCAGCACGAGATCGGCTGATCTGAACCTGAAAGCGTCCCGATTCGATCTGTGACTGATCAAGAACGTCCATGATCAGGCTCTTCATGCGCTGAGTGGCGCGACGGGCCCGGCTCAGCTGCAGGCGAATCTGTTTATCACGCTCTTGGAGAGACTCGGGCGAGTGAGGGCTCGATAAGATCCGTTCCATCAACTGATGGTTCAAATCGATGGCGCCCAGCGGGTTTTTCATGTCATGCGACACGATGGCGAGCACGTGTTCACGAGCCCGAACCGCACGCTCCGCGCGTTCGATCGATAGACGTTCATTGGTGCGCGATGAAACCGCACGGAGCGTTTGCGTGACAGCAAGCGGAAGCCGCCAAAGCTTTGATTTCATCACGTAGTCTGAAGCGCCGGCCTTGATGAGCTCGACAGCGGTCTCTTCGCCGACGGCGCCGGAGATTAGGATAAACGGGAGATCGGTATCATGCTCTTGTACGATCTTGAGTGCTTGAACAGCATTGAACTTTGGTAGATTGTAATCGGAGATCACGAGGTCCCAGCGTGCGGACTTGAGAGCTGTTTGTAGCTCGTCGGGGTTCTCGACTCGTTTCCAGTCAACGACGAAGCCGCCCTTTTTCAGACTCAATACCGAGAGTTCGGCATCGACAGGCGAATCTTCAATGATGAGCATGTGTAACGGATCACTCATCCCGACATTCCTGGACATTCGTTGAGCTTCAACCAATAGAGTCCGAGATGTTTGACGGTCGCTGTGAACTCTTCGAAATCCACGGGCTTTCGTACGTAACTGTTTGCGCCCAGATCGTAACTGGCCTTCATGTCCTGGTCCTCGCGCGACGTTGTGAGGACAACGACCGGCAGGCGCCTGAGAAGCGGATGTGCGCGAATGCGCTTGAGGACTTCGAGACCGTCGATCTTAGGGAGTTTAAGATCGAGCAAAATGACTTTGGGTTGCTCCAGGACGGGACGATCCGAAAAGGGTCCCGTGCTCAGTAGATAATCCAAAGCCTCAGCGCCATCGCGACAGACGACGACTTCGTTTCGAATGCTGTTTTTCTGAAGAGCTCGAAGTGTGAGCAATTCGTCCTGTTCGTTATCCTCAACGAGCAGGATTGTCTGATTTGGAGAGGGTTGGATCATCGTGGCTTCCTTTGGGGGTGCGTTATAACAGATTTCCGGTGATATGGAGACCCCGTAATTTTCGTAGACTGTGGAGATTTTCCACAAAATCTGTTCATAGGTTCACAGCTTGCTACGAAGTGTTATGAAAGCGAACGGAGGATGTTTGCGATGACCGCAGTGGTAGCGATTTTGCTGCTTTTTCCGGAACTTTGGTTCCGTTCGGCGCTGCTGTCAGCGGTTCTTCCGCCCGTGTTGAAAGAGGCAGGGTTTGAGTACCGAGCCCAGGGTCTTGAGGCTCGTGCGAAGCATATCGGTCCGATGACGGTTCGTTTCGAAGTACGCATGCGGGGGCTGACCCTGGTTTCGAACGATACCGAACCGCACGCCCTTGAGACGGCATTCTCAGAGATAGCTGCTCAAGTCGAGGTACGATGGCCGTCGATCCCGCCGAAGATCACAGCGTTTAACGAAGTGCGTGTCATCAGCGAGCGCGTGGTGGTTCGAGAAAAATCGCAAGATCCGGGCGAACCTCCGGCCTCAGCGCCGAGTTCCCCGAGTACACCGAGTACACCGAGTACAATGACGGATTCGTTGGGTTGGTTGGCTTGGGTCGAAGGACTTAACCTCGGGCAAGTGGCGATCCGTGTCCCCAGTATTCAAGTTTTTTCGGAGCTCGGAGCGCTTACGCTTGACGGACAAGTCCATATCGCTAAAGAGCGCCAGCAACCGCTCGATGTGGATGCCGCTCTTCGGTTTGTGAAGCAGGGGCTGCTTTCCGCAAAGGTATCCAATTATGGATGCGATTCGACGGCGGTGGAATGCCTCGCGGGGTTCGTTAAATGGGATCCACTCGACAAGAAAGCCATGCGAGCGAATGTCGGTTTCCGACTGATGCCCGAAGAGAAAAGGATTCGCCTTGGTGTGGATGGAGTGGTTCAGAGAGTGATTCCTGAAGTCGCTGAGATTCGCGTTCATGATCCCTGTAATATTGCGTTCGATCGGCCGACCGACGAGCCATTTGATGTCGAGCTTCGGTGCAACGTCGTAACACGGTTTCGACTGCCGAGAATTCGCGAGATTCCAAACATGAAACTGCCCGATCGTGCTCAGACGCAGGTCGAGTTAACAGCGCAGTTTGCCGAAGCGACGCTCGCGTCACCGTTTCATGGGACGTTAAAAGTGGTCTCCGATCCTGTACTTACATCAGTAGCGTCGGCTGCACTTCAGATCGGTAGCCGCTTTCAGGGCCGATTGACCGATGGTTTGGAAGGCTTCCATCACGGTACGGAACTCAAGTTTGATTTCGATATTCCAGAAGCTGCAAAGGTGAACGCACTTCTAGCACCCACTCCGTGGGCCATTCCGGCGCCCGTCAATAATCTTCGTGGACCGATACGCTTGGTTCTCACGTCGACCTGGAAGGATTGGGAAACCGAGGCTCCATTTGAACTGACGACACGGCTGGACTCTCAGGAACAAGCGTTTCAAACGCACGCCACTGGTAAGTTACAGTTTGTTCTTCGGCCGTCGGTCTCCGCTCGCATCGATGCGGATTGGTCGCTCGACAATGTTCGTCTCGCGGCGCCGCGCTTAAACTTGATGGAGATGCCACGTCTGACCGCCGCTCCGGAGATTGTTTTAAAGCCCGAGACGGTCAAAACATCGCCGTCCGCGTTTCACTACACGATCCGTGTGCAGTCCCCGAAAGAACAACCGGTTCGAATTGACTCGAATCTGGTTCAGGACGTTATCCCGATCGACGTTCGCGCGGTTGTTGATGATCGGCATCCGGTCGATCTTTATTTGAATATCCGATCGACGCCGTTCGAGTTTTTTCGTCGTAAGGGTGCTCTCGAACGTCTCGAGTACGTCGCTTCGGAAAGGGAGAAAGACGGTCGTATCGACGGGCGGGCGCGCGTGCGCTCTGGGGAGTATGCAGTTTATGCGCATTTTTTTGGAACGTCCGAGAAGCTGAGACTCGAACTTTCGAGTACACCACAGGCCCCCGAAGAGGATCTTTGGGCGATTCTGCTCTTCGGCGCGCCCCTCGACGCGTTGGACATGGATCAAAGGGATTCAGCCATGGCGACCTCCCGTGCGGTTACGCAAGGCGCGTTCGGGTTGCTTTCGCTCTATGTTTTTGCGAGCACGCCGATTGAACGCGTGAATTACGATCCTGTGAACGAACGCGTGACCGCATCTTTTCGGATCAAAGAAGGTCTTTCCTTTGAACTGGGGCGTAGTGACGAGTCCAGTGTCGAAACAGGTGTGACCAAGCGTCTTGGAAAAGGATGGCGACTCAAGTTTCAGGTCAGTAAAAATCAAGCCGGAGAAGCGAGCGGTGATACGAGCAGCAGCGGTAAGGCGGGCGCCGGTGTCGAGTGGTCGACGAGTTACTAGGGCGTGTCCTAAAATTCTTCGCCGAGACTGAGAAAAAACTGCCAGTGCGAAAGATCTGAGTTGGGGTGGTCGACGTCGAATCCGTGCGCGACCGTGCTACGTACGGTTCCGACAGGGCTTTCCCAGCGCAGGCCACCACCGATATTCCAAAACATCTGAGAAGACTCCGATGCGACATCGAGTCCCGTTCGCAGAACCGCGGCGTCGAAAAGGACAATAGGCTCGAGATCCCACGGCAGCACATGAACGGCGCGCAACTCCGTGCCGATCGTCGCGCCGGTTCGAGCGCCCAGATTTGAAGTGGGAAGTTCCTTGCGACCAAAGCCTCGCAAGTCCTGTCCCCCTCCCATCCAGTTTCGAAAATCAATTGGAACATCCTGCATCCGCGTGTGCGACGGTAAAAAAGTTGAAAACGCCCGTCCCCGCGCCGCGAATACGATCCAAGGAGGATCGGCACGGCCGATCGCCGTGATCCAATGTTGATGAACAGAAGCAAGCACAGGGTGACCGACTTGCGAAACATGGCTGGGAACAGCTGTGATCGAAAGCCCCGCTTGGTAACCATCGCGCGGGCTGGACGCAAAGTATTCGAAGCGATGAGTTTGGTACTCGAGTTCAAGATGCGTCGAGAAGAACGAGCTGTTCAAGGGACCGACACCGTCGATCTGCTGCAGGTTTTGCCATCCCGGTCCGAAGGCGACCTTCCACAATCCCGTTGTGAAGTCGCCGTCGGTTTCCCAAAGCGCGCGCGTTCGAAACGCTAACAATTCATAGGGACGCTCGTTCTGGTGGGCAAAACTGATCAACGGTGCCAGATGAGCGCGTGTCGATGTATTGGCATAGAACCATTGTGCAAACGCGCGACCCGATTGCTCGCGATAAGAGCCACGAAGAGCAACACCGGCGTGCGAAACGGCGCGACCTAAACGCGTGTGTGCCCACGAGGCGCGCGCTTCGGGACCGACTTCGGTGTTCACGAGCAGACCCAGGGCAATTTTTCGAGGAGGACCCACGACGGTCGACTCGTCTATGACGATCCGGTCGGGAGGAGTCTCACGCTCGTCAATTGGGCAAACGGGCGCAAGATCGTGCGCCGAGACGGTCCGGCGGTCAGCCGTACGCTTTCCGGTAATCTCTGTTTCAATCAGGCTGTAGCGGTCGCCGAGATGAAACGCATCCGAGCGACGCAAGATGTGCGCAGGAATATCCTGAGCCCGGCTTTCACTCAATCCTTCGATCGTCGCTTTCGGTGCGGGATTGACCCAGGTCAATCGGACTTCGCCAGTGGCCGGAAAACCACGTGCCTCGATTTCCGGACAGGGATAACCAATCTCTTGCATGCGGCGTTTGAGCCAGGACTTTGCGAGTGAGATCTTTTTGGGCGTGAACGGTTCGCCGCGAATACCGCGATAACTATCAAGTCCGGCCTCCTCGGGAACGCCGACACCAGAAACCGAGCGCACTTTCGTGAGTTCGCCGGGATCCAGTTCCAAACCACCGTCGGCACGCGGCTTAAACTTTGGAAAGTGGTAGCCGCGATCTTGGAGAAAATTTCGAAAGCTCCGCTCAGCTTGTGCCGGCGGGATACTCTTCCACGCTTTTCCGATACGATCGCCTTCCGGATCGCCACAAAGCAGTCGAATTTCGACATCCGTCAGATCGAGATCGTCAGCGTTTACGATGGAGAGTTGCGGACAAGGATGGTCCGTGCTGCGGCGTCGCCCGAAACCCCAAGCATCCGGCGTCAGGGTATCCGGCATGAGCGGAGCAGCCAAAAGCATCAATCCGGCTGCGACAGCGCACCGCCTAGCCGAGTGTAAAAAAGAACGTCGCACCCTCGTCGACCTTTCCCTGAGCCCACGTTCGTCCGCCATGACGATGAGCGATTCGGCGAACGGTTGCGAGTCCGACGCCAGTTCCCGAAAACTCTTGAGTCGAGTGCAGACGCTGAAACGCGCCAAAAAGTTTATTCTCGAAAGCCATGTCGAACCCGGCCCCATTGTCGCGGATATAGTAGACCGGCCCCGACACTTCATTTTCCACGCCGAACTCGATCGCGGCTAACGGCCTCTTCGCAGTAAACTTCCATGCGTTCGACAAAAGATTCTGCAAGAGCGCACCGATCAATCCGGGGTCGGCGCGCACGACCCCAAGGTTCTCGGCAATGTTCTTGAATTCGACAATCCGCTTCGGATCCTGAGATTTGAGCTGATCAATGATATCTTGCGCGAGCAGATGCATGGAGACAGCTTCACCGCGTAACTCCACGCGACTCAGCCGACTCAAGTTGAGAAGGTCATCGATCAGTGTGCCCATGCGCTGAACGCCATCTCGCACAAAACCCAAATACTTTCGACCCATGTCATCGAGTCTCGAACCATAGTCGTCTAAAAGCGCTTGGCTAAATCCGTCAATCCCGCGCAATGGTGCTCGCAGGTCATGCGAGACAGAGTAGCAAAACGCTTCGAGTTCGCGATTGGCCGCTTCGAGGGCGACATTGCTTTCGGCCTGCTGTTTGAGGAGCGTGCCCTGACGGTCTTCGGATTCTTTCAGAGGAGTAATGTCGTGCATGGCGACGACGGCGCCCAAGCGCTCGCCGCTTTCGCCGAGCAGCGGTTGGCCGGCTGTCAAAAGCACGCGCTTTGGGCCGTTCTTGGGAGCAATCACCATTTCATAACCACGAAAGCGATTGCCCTGCAGTGCTCGATAGAGCGGAATATCTTCTGTCTTCAGTTTCGTAGTGCCATCGGCGGCGAAGAGATCATAAGTACTCGACCATTCGGAGGGCGCCAGAGGACTTTTGTCCATTCCATGAAACTCTCGAGACGCTCGGTTAAAGAGTGTGAGACGCCCGTTTTGATCACACGCCACGATACCGGCTTCGATGTTTTCCAGAACGGCGGACAGAAACTGCTGCTGGTGTTGGAGTTCTTTCGTTCGATCTCGAACTCGTGTTTCAAGTTCAGCATGCGATTGCTCCAACTCTTGTCGCGAACGGGCTTCGTTTCGAATAGCACGTTCGTAAGTGTCCGAGAGCGTGATCACCTGCTTCCGGCTTCCGAATGCGATCAAGAGTCCCCACAGAACTCCTAAAACGACGATTCCGTAAATCGTTCGCCGCGCAGTCGCCTCCACCGTGTTTCTGCGATGGATACGTAGCTTTTCGGCCTCCACAATAAACTCATCAAACGTTTGGCGTGCGAGATCCAACTGGCTTTGTGCCGTTCGTTGGCGAACAAGGTTCGCGACGTCCTCGCCCCTTGATTTCAATAAAATATAGCGATCGGCTTCGACCTTCCAGTGGCGGTACTGTTTCTCGATGAGTGCCACACGCGCGACCTGCATCGGTTCGTCCTGGACTTCCAGTTGGAGCGCACTCAATTGCGGGAGCACAACCTCCCCAGAGACGTCGTAGGGTTCGAGGCGATCCTTGCTACTCGTAATAATGTAGCCGCGCATCGCGGTTTCCATACCGATCATCTGACGATTGATCTTCTCCGCTGTGGCGATGACTTGGAGTGAGTGATCGAGCCATCCAGACAGGATCAGGAGTTGGCGGACTTGCACGAGAAAAATCCCGCTCAAGAGAACCATGAGCAGAAACGGCAATAGAATCGAGAGGGTCAACGCCCTGCGGAGATCAGTCTGGATTCTTGCCATGCGCTATCCATACACGTGAGTGGGGACTTAGCGCAAATCGGGTGCAGACAGCAGGCCATACTCTCAATCCACCCGCCAGGACAGTAAGGGGCAGCTGCTGGACGTAACACCGCTTCGCTGCCCCCTTTCGCCCCATCAGTTTGAGTCAAATCTCCCTTGGGGACTACGTGACAGGACCGTCCGCTTCGATAAGCCCTTTGTTTTCTTGAAGAAACGTCCTTCGATCCTCCGAAAACGCCCATGGCCTACAGCTTGCTCAATTAGCCGGCATGAGAAGGAGCAGTTACAAAATGGAAAAAGCACACACAACACCCACGAATTTTCAGGAATCACGTAACGGTGGAACATTGTCGCGAGGAACGAGTTCTTCGACGGCGGCCCCACTGACTAAGAAAATCGGAGACGCCATCGAGCGCGTCGGCGACGAGGTCGAACATCGCGGATTTAAGAAAACTGGCGATGCGATTGAAAAGTTCGGAGACACGGTTGAACACTTACAGGACCGTCGAAAGAACCGTAGCAACAGTCTCTCGACCAGCGGAAGCGAACACGAGTCATCTGAGTCTTGGATTGCACCGATCACCGAGCGTGTCGGTGAGTTCGAGTCGAAAGTCGAAAACTTGATTCGTACGAAACCACTTGCTGTCTTAGCAGGAGCGCTTGCGGTCGGATATCTGGCCAACAAGCTGATCTTTTCGTCTAGATCATCGGGCAGGTCGGCCTCTGAAAAGAGGACTTAGTCATGTGTCCGAGCGAAGCCATGCAAGAACCTTTGAGTAGTAAACAAAGTGGGGCGATCGCAACCCAATCAAACATAGAGAGTGTACTAGGTTTGATTCGGAACACGTTGCAATCGTCCCACGATGATGGACTCAAAGGGATTGTGCAAGACAGTCTTTCGGTCGTCGCTCAAGAGATCGAAAAGGATCCGATCCGAGCCGTGTTTACCGCGTTTCGTGTCGGAGCTGGGTTGTCGGTCATTCGAAAAGATCAGGTCGCGCAACTCATCACGGGACTCATAGGAAGGGTGATTCATGAAGCACTCCCCGAAAACCAAACGTCCACAACCACATCGTCAACATCAACAACAAAGGAGAATCAAAATGAAAAACAGTGAACCCGCAAAGAAACCGACCTCGAAGATATTTTTGGGCTCGGTTCTCGCTGTCGGAACTTATTTAGTTTGGAAAAATCGTCAGAAGCTCGGGAGCTCGATTAAGAGCTTGGCCTCCAAAGGCGTCGAGAGGATGAGCGAAAAGCAAAACGGAATGGGAAATCGTAGCAGCAGTAGCAGCTCGAACCCGAACCCGAACTCGAGCCGCACGCAGGCAGCTTCCTAGATTAGAAAGTTTGAGGGCCGGCTTCAGCCACTTTCCCCCACCCCTTACCAAAGGAGTCGGCCCTCATCATTTTTATGGAGAACAAGGAAAACTTTGACGAAGCCTGGGGAAAGCTAACGACGTTGGCACTCTCCGATTTACGTAAAACGGCCGAGCGAGAGATTCGGCAGATCGAGGGCTCGCTCCGCATGAGTTCGGAGCGCATTCTTTGGGGGTTGTTTCTGAGAATTTTTGCTCGCATCACCGGTCTCATCGGCGCCATTGTTCTGGTCTGTGCGCTCTGTCTGTTGGGCGCGCGTGCTTTAGAGCTATCTCCCTTATGGGGGGTTTTTGGTTTTGGACTCGTCTTTCTCGTCATAGCGTTGCTGCTTGAGACGAGTCACCGCCATCATATTCAAGAGTAACCGCAACCCGACCGGCGTTGAGATTATTCAGATCCCGCCACGCGAGCTTTGATTTTTCCGAGAAGGCCGTATTTACCTTTTTGAAGAGCGATCGGGTCGCCACCGGCCGAGAGTTTCAAATCGTCGCGCAGAAGTTGTCGCAGGCGCTGGACGTTCACGTAGATGCGCGAGTCATGGATGAGAGGATTGTAGTTTTCGTTCCAGATCTTCTGAATCAGTTCTTCTTTCGAGAAGTAAGAGCCGTGGTTGCGAATAAAAAGTTCAAGCAGTGCCATCAGTACAGGACGATCTCCGACGAGACAGCTTCGGGATCCGTACGATGCCTGATTGGATTTTAGGTCAAGAACAAGCTCGGCGGTCGCCGGATCGAAAGCGGGCTTGCGGGCTTTTTTTGCGGCAGGTGTAGCGAGCGCGTCCGATCGTTCTTTCAGCTTGCGCCCGACTTCTGGGAGCAGCACGGTGAAGTAGTTTTCCCAGGCGTTCGAAAGCGGTGGATGAATGTTTTTAACGTTAGCAGCGTCGAAACGCAGGGGGATATGCTGATAAGGCGAATCCGCCGGCATCTTCGACCAAAGTTCGCGCGCCTGCGGCCAGTCACCATCGATCGCCCAAGCCAGGCCTTCGATCGCCTGAATCGCCGCGAAGTCCTTCTGTGGATCAATATCGTGCGTGAGCATCTGCGCACGCGTGAGCCGAGCTCGAGCGCGCGCGGTTTCACCTTTTTCAAGGTCAAAGACCGCCAACAAAACAAGCCCACGAATTTCCCAGACCGCAAACCCGGCACGATAACAGCTTTCGACGGCGTCTTCTAAGTAACCGAGCGCAACCTTGCGATCGCCATGAATGAGTTCAAATTCGCCGAAGAGAGTTTGGAGACAGCCGCGGGTGAAGGAGGAAACTTGCCGCAGTTCAGAAAGAACCACGGCGAAATTCATTCGGGTATCCTTCGAGCTTTGTGGATAACCATGCATCTTCTGGTGGTTTAGCAAGAGTGTCCAAGCCATCAAAAAATGCCCGCGCGTACCATTGTTGCGAAGATCCGAAAGTGTCTGAATTGCTTCCGTTTCGTTGATCTTAGAGCGGAGAAAAAGAAGAATTTGCTCCAAGCACTTGAAGACCTCGACAAGCTGAGAAATTCCTCGTGCGGTGACTATTGGTTTTAGCTGATTCAGGTATTTGCCAAAAGGGCCAAGGTCTTCGTTATACAGGCGCAACTCGAGTTGCGTCACCGTAATCTGAATATCTCCTCGTCGCGCCAACAATGGCCGCCCCTCGAGTAGATTGTCTACAAGCTGCTGTGCTAATGAAAATCGGCCAGTGTTTATTAGGAAATCTACATAGTAGGCAGCAGCGCTCGCGTAGAATCCCATCAAGCCTAACTTTTTCATTTGGTCCAAGATGTCTGCACGTTGATCGAGCAGATCGATTGTGAACCCACGAGATAATTCCCTGCCAACACTCGTATTTGAACGAAATAACCACAACAGGATGCAAAAGCGGTGTTCAAAGAATCGGTCTACCGCTTGTGAGATGGCCTGCCACTTAGAGTTCGTAGTAGGGTCGAGCTTGACGGCCGTCATATCAAGCCAATGACAAAGTCCATAGGCGCGTAGCCAAGGATCGATCGGCTTATTTGACGTTGATTCGAGCATCTTCAGAAGGTCAGTCCCCACTTCGCTTGGCTTTAGAAGAGCGTCGCGTCGAGCTTGAAAAACGGTAAAGAAAAAGGAAGCATCTGGTGAGAGTCGAGACACATCAACGGACTCCGTGAGTGTTCGCGCGTCAGCCAATCTCGAATTTTCGTGAGCGCAGTAGGCTTTTACTAAGACGATAAAATCTTTTGAAAAAGCATCCGCATGATTCATTTCTAGGGCGACGACATCCTTTAAAATCCCTTCAGGACCATCGTAGTTTGTTCTCGCCACGAGGTATCGCACCAGACTCGCGTCCGAGAGTTCTGCGAACCCTTTTTCGCAGGACGCAAAATATCCGTTAAAATCCGGATCAAGACCTAGAAAATGGTCAAATGACTTAGTATCTAGCCGATGCAAGCAGACAGAAGAATACCTCAGAAAAATGAGAAAATAACGGTTTTGTAGGTGTTAGTTTCCGGGGGCCAGGATTTCGTCAGCCGCGTCCATCGCAGCATCGGGGCTCAGTCCGTAGCGTATTAATACGTTGATGATATACGGCTTACACATTCCGGATCCGCCGCCACCACCACCACCGTCGCCCTCACAAGGCAACGCATCCCGCGATTCCTCCAACGGAGGAGCGGCTGTTATATTCTTTAGTATGACTCGATCCGCTTGCGCAGACGAAGCCAATGGCCCGAAAGCCATGAAACCAATTACGCCCAATACCAAGCACACGTTCCGCAAAATACTCATAATACCCCTATTTTAAGGTGCATTGCGTTGCTGCGGAATGTGTCACACCTGACCTGGCGGGAAGGATTATGGCGAGGGCGTAGTTTTTAAGTGGCGTATATTTAACAAAAGTAAGGTTTTTAAACGCCGTTTCTAATGAGCGAGGACAACCGGAACTTCGTGCTGATCAAATCCATAGCGACCCGTCTCGGCACCCGCTGAATCGACGGCATCATCAACCATCTTTGCGTAGAGCTCGCTCGTCACGCGCATGGCATAGAGAACGCTCTCGAGTTGCTCAGGGGTTTGGATCATTTTCTTGGTGTATTCCTCGATGAGCATAACGTGGCTGACGTCGACTTTTGTGTTTTCCGCTATAAACGTCATGGCCGTTTCAGGCACACCCATTTCGCGAAGGCCCTCAATATAAAGACCTCCCATTTGAACATGAGTATATTCGAGATGAAAAATGTAACCCAATAGTGCCGCTGGATCCTTGTTCTGAATCAAGTAGGTGATGGCGCCCGTGAGTGCGAGCGAGGATGGCGACGGACGCTCAAATGGCATATCCGACGTGTCTTCGCCTAATGCTTCGAGATCCTGCCTGGTCAGCTTTTCGTTCCCAGACTCCTGCTGAGCGTGGCGTAAAAGCGTTTGTACGATCTCGCGCTGGATACCCTTAAAGTGAAAAGAGGCCATGGCCATGATCTGTGAGTTTTCGCGAGCGTTGTGGAAGACTTCGCGCAGAATAGCCTTATATTCTTCTATCGTCAGCGTGCCATTGGCGAACTTCTGAAAACCCTTGGATTTGCCTGCCATTCTGCGAAAGTTTTCTTCCCAGTGTTTTTTCATCGTGTCTAAGTGAGACATGGCCAGGCCTTAGTTTGCGATCGCGGTCGGAGCTTCGCGGTGGTGATGATGCTCATGACGGACGGGTTCCGGTATGCGCATACCCATTTCGGCGCGGTTGTGACCGTAGCTCATCTTAGCCGACACGTTGTCAATCGCAGCGTCCAACATCGTGCCATACACGCGTGCTGACGCCCTCGCGGCATAGATCACCGATTCGAGATCGTCGTCAGTTTGAACGAGAACATCAACATAACCCTCCATCGCCTTGTTATGTCCAACGTCGACTTCAGCGTGATCGTGGATGAACGTGAGAGCTTCCTGCGGAATTCCAGCGGCCTTTAGCGAATTGACCAGGTGGGCGCCCACCGCTGTCGGCGTAAACTCCAGATGGAACAGATATCCCAGGAACGAGAGCGGGTTTTGATGCTCGAGGAGATAGTACATCAGCCCGAGCGTGGCAGCTGTTTCGGGCAGCGGACGTTCGCTCGGAAGTGAGCTCACATCTTCGCCCAGTGCTCTCAGGTCGTTTATTGCCAGAAGATCATGTCCAACTTCTGAGATCGCGTGGCGCATGAGCGTTTTGACCATCATTCGTGAATCGCCCTTCAGCTTCGCCGCTAGAAGTGTCAATGCCTGTGGGTGTTCGCGAACTTGATGAAATATCTGTCTCAGTATGGCCGCGTACTCTTGCTTCGTCATGGTCGCATTCGCCATTTTTGAGAGAGCCTTTCCGCTCATCATTTGGTCGAATGCAGCTCTCCACTCCGTTTTAATAGCGTCCATTTTTTCGTTTTTATTCAGTTTGGTTTTCATATTTTAAGCCTTTCTAGTGTGGTTCTTAAGCCACGGGTTTGCATTGTTCTTGTTGGTTACCCATTTGATGGGCTTTCAAAACCGGCAGCCAAGGGGAGCGCGATTTTGTGAGGCGTTCTTCGTCGTAGTTGTGAAGAATCAACGGTAGGAGCGTTCCATATCCTGGGACTGCTACGCCGTTCTTGTATTGTGCAAATCCCAGCTTTTCGTACATCGAGATCAGCTCTGATTTACAACCAAGAATTGAAACGTTAGCTCCCATTTCGAGGGCTAATCGATAAGAAGCCTTTGAAAGCTCCAAAAAAGTGCGGCCTGAGGCTCGGTAGTCTTTCAATACGGCCATCCGGGACAGAACTGCTACACTGTCCGCAAAATAACCTTCAAGCTGCGACAGAGAGAAGATGTCTCGATACAGCTTCCACTTTTGGTAGCCGATGTTGACGCGTGTGGTGCCGATGATCTTTCCGCCGATCTTTGCATACAGCACGATCCCTGTTTCATCGGCTTCGTCGATCACGCGGTTGTCGGATGCATGTCCCTCGCAGAGTGGGATGCCTTCATCCAAGACGTAAACTTGATGTCGAATTCGGTAGCACTCGTCGAGCTCGTCTTTGGTTGTAGCTACGCCGATTTCAATCTTATGGGCGACGCGTGAGTCGAGTGTCGGGAGTAGGCTCCTGACGTTCAGGGCATTCGTTATTTCAAGAGAGCTCGTTACCGTGTTCATAATTTCCATTTCCTTTCGCTGAAACGGAAATTAGTCGCAGATCATAAGAAATGACCCTGACAAGCTCTTACAAGTCCTTACACGGTAAATATATGTTATTATTGTGGTTTTACGGGCTTCTAGGCGGACTTTTTTTGCTGCGCCCGACTCCTGGCGTCAGCTAACTGGAGAACCTGTGCCTCGGCGTCGGTCTGTGAAGCCTCCTGAGTGGAGAGCCCGAAGACGTGCAAACCCACGCGCCGACCCCGTAGTTGTACGGTTTCGAGGCTGTGATAGGCGATGGCCTCACCATGGGGCAACGATTCTAATGCCTCACTGGAGGCGGCGACGAGGAGTCCTCGTTCCTTTGCAAACTCCTGCAGTCGTGCGGCCACGTTGACCGGATCACCGATCACCGTTGCACGCATTTGCGACGCATTTCCTATCGTTCCGATGGACACGGTGCCTTGATGAACTCCCACTGCGAGATGGATCGGAACAGAATACCGTTTTTCACTTCTGTATTGGCTCAGCAGGGCCTGCATTTTTCTCGCGGCCTGAAGTGCGCGAGCGCCGCCGTTTTCGCCCGGAAACAGGGCCATCACGCCATCACCTAAAAACGTATCCACAAATCCACCACTTTCGGAAACAGCCGGCGTGATATCCGCTAAGATGCTGTTGAGTAGCTGGAAGGTCTTTTCGGTACCGAGTTCCTCAGAGATCGAAGTGAAGTTACGAATATCGGCAAAACAAACGCCGCAAGGAACCTGGCGCTGCGTGCCCAGCTCAACTTGTAAAACAGACTCTTTCCCCATTTGGTGAAAAAACTCCCAGGGCACAAAACGTGAGTACGAATTGGCCAGTGCCTCCGTCTGCTTTTGTGCATTGATAACTTCGACGTAGCGAGTGTCAGAGATTTCTAGGGCCTCTAGTGTCGTTTGTAGTGTCGCCTGCGATTTTTTGGAGGATTCGCGAATTTTTAGTATCCCGCCAATGACGAGGACCGTAACCGCTATTGGACCGAGATACTGCATCGGCCAAAAGCAGGAAACGATGTACAGAGTCGCGCCCAGGGCTGTGATCGGAACACCGATCGGTTTTGCTTCGTTGGAAAAACGAATGGTAATAAAGAAGATCTTGTCACCGTCCTCGGAGCTTTCCGTGTAGTCGACCTTCGCCTTTGGCAACCCCTTTGCCGTCGGCAGCGCCGAGTAATATCCGAGCGAACTTTCAAGGACAGAACGCAGCAACTCTTCGCGCATTTCCTTTGAGAATTCTGTTCGTCGTTCGGGATCGAACGAAAGCTTGTATGTGATCTGCCCAGATTTTCCGTCTGTAGCCCCTTGGACGACGTCGACGCGTGTCACGCGATTGAACATCTGTGTGAGTCGCGTGAGTTGAGCGTACATAGTGTCGACTGCAAGGATCGCAGTAATGAGCCGAAAGAAGGCTTTGCCGGTGAGATCCGCAATGATGCCCACTTCGCCGGCTTTCCGGAGAATGTTTGAGTCCCCTGTTCGCTCAATGCAAAGCTTCGTGAATCGGAGCGCAAACTCTGCTGACACCCATCGGTCTGAGAGGAGATAAGACAATGGTAGGCCAGCTTCCAAACTTACCGCCTCGAGGTCCACATTTGGGAAGTACTCGCGGACGTAGAGGATTAAACCCGCAAAGATTCGTGTCGTAAGATCGCGCTTTTTTAGGTCGAGACTCGACCGACGTACTGCTTTCACGTGTAACTAGTTTAGAACAATGAGGTTAACGTCGTAATGTGTCCTGAGTGACATCGTCCTATCCTTCCCGAGTGTTCTTATCGGTGGAATTTCGAATGTGTCTGAGGACGAACGGGAAGATCGGTGTCAAATCAAATACTTAAAGCAGAGCTCCATGTAAGACTTTGTTAGGATCGTTTTTGACAGGAGCTAGCTATTTTGGGTCCCGACGAAAGGGATTCAAACATGATTGGTCACGGCAAAATTGATATTCGCGTTGCTCGAACAGATGAGGAGCATGCAGCTTGTGCGAACCTTCGACACGAGATCGGACATGAGACGGGATGTTGCAATCGGGAATTATGCTCGAATTCGATCGTGCTTTACGCACGGGTCGACGATTCGATAGCCGGTACAGCGAGCGTGAGCTTTGGTGCTCGGCCCGTACAGGACTATCGCGCGCTCTTGGATGTTGATCAGCTCGAGCACTGCTTTGCCGACGATATCGCGTTTGTTTCTCGCATCGCTGTTCCTAAAGAGCACCCAGCATCCGGAACTGTTTTTCTCGAGCTTTCGCGGGCGTCCTATCGCATCGCGCTTGATCTTGGAGCAGCCGTTTGTCTGAACGAGAGTGCGATCCCGGAAAAAACGGTGGCGTGATGAAACTGCATCTCGGAAAAATTGAAAAACTTGCCCTGATCCGTCGCGAGTGGAGAAAAGCATTTGACGAAGTCACAACCGGCGAGGCGTTTCTAAAGATCGCAAAGGGTTCGATCACGCAAGCCGAGTACGCGGCTCTCTTGCGGCAGTCCTTTCATCAGTTCCGAGAGCATCCCCAGGCATTTTCGAGGCTTGCCTCCAAACTCAAAGGCGAAAATCGCGTCATGGTCAAGACGATGATGAGGCATGCGATCTTTGAAACCGGGCATGAACAACTCGCCGCCGATGATCTCAAGGTTATGGATGAGGATGTCACGTACTTGCCGATCGAACGTCCGTTGCCAGAAACAGCCGCGCTGCTCGCGATGATGTATTACTTTCTCGACTATCAAAATCCGCTTTCCTTTCTTGGGTATGTTTTTCACTTGGAGACTGCGCCGAAGGTGATGGGTACGTCGCTGATTCAGGCGCTTACGAAGGCGGGCATTGCCCGCGAAGCACGAACGTTTATTCAGGGGAACGCGGGGGTCGATATCGGACAAGCTCCCGCAGCCGAAGATTATATCGACGCCCTCGTGCAAACTCAGGACGATCTTGAGTCGGTGATCTATGGAGCTCGCGTGTCGACGCGGATCTACGGCGCGATGGTGAGTGCTGCTTTTCAGAGTGCGGTGACGAAACCAACCTATGGTTTTGATCGTCGCGAGATGGATTTAAATTTTGATCTTCCTTCGCTCGTCGAGTCTGCTCGGGCCAACGCAGGATTGAGTCATCGTGCTCATAGCGCGAAGGCGCAAATGAGCACTGGACCCGCGGCAAACGAATGAACGAAGGTAGGTGAGTCCGGGTGGGTGTGAAGCCAAAACCTCCCACCCGAACTCACTGTTAGAATCAAATTTCTGATAAGGTCAGAAGCATGGCGCGTACTATTGAAACGATCGTCTTTGGCTGTGCGAACTTTGGCGGGTTTGGTTCGAACCTCAAGGCGCTCGGGAAGGGAAACTCAGAGGCCGAGGCTCACGCACTTCTCGATCGCGCTTATGATCTCGGAATTCGCGTCTACGATACAGCAAACACATACGCCGATGGCTTGAGCGAGACCTATCTTGGCAACTGGCTTCGCAAACGGGGGCCGAGCGTGCGCAACTCCGTTCGTGTCACTACCAAAGTTGGAAACGTTTTCGGTCACGAGATCGAAGAGCGGCGTAAGCTACGGTCGCTCCGACGTGCCGACATCCTGATAGAGTGTGATCAATCACTCGAGCGCCTCGGCGTTGACGCCATCGATACGTATTTTGTTCATATGCCGAACCCTGACACTCCCGTGAGCGAAACGATTCAGGCTTTTCGCGAGCTTAAAGAGAGCGGGAAGATCCGGCATATCGGTGCTTCGAATCTCGATGACAAGAGCTTTGCTGAGTACACCGCCACGGAAGCTGTTTCGGTTCTTCAGAATAAACTCAATCTTGTGGAACGATCACCTTTGCTGACCGAGTGCGCGCGCAAGGGGATCGGTTTCTGGGCCTACAGTCCATTGATGGGTGGCGTGTTGTCTGGAAAGTACAAAGAAGGATCGCCGTTTCCGGATGGGAGTCGCGGACAGATTCTTGGGCCGGAGTACGCGAAACTTCTCGATCCTAGTGTTTACAAGCGTGTGGCCGAGGCTCGTGACGCTTCCAAGAAGCTGGGCATTTCGTTGCCGGCACTCGGCTATCTGTGGCTTTTCGATCAGTCGGCAGTGACCGGCGTGATTGTCGGCCCCAAACGTGTGGAGCATCTCGATGCTCTAGCGGAGGCGCTTCGGTTCGGCGGTGACATTTCCTCCGTGATCTCATAAGACATCTCACGTGAAACGAAAGGTTTTTCCACTCTACGCCACGGTCGTCGCGATCTGGGGAACGACGTGGTACGCGATCAAACTTCAGTTTGGTTTAGTGGACCCCGCTGTGTCGGTCGGGTACCGCTTTTTGTTTGCAAGTCTCATCCTATTTGCCGTCGGATTTCTTGGGAAAAGACCTTTTGGATTTGATCGTCGCGCGCATTTCCGGTTTTTGATTCAAGGGGTTTTTCTTTTCAGTCTGAACTATGTGCCGCAGTACTACGGCGCTCAGTACGTTCCGAGCGGAATCAACGCGGTACTTTTTTCGAGCGTGATTCTGATGAACATCTTGCACGCGCGGCTTTTCTTGAAGACACCGATCACGCGCGAAGTGGTGATCGGGGCCGCGCTCGGTCTTACGGGGATCTTGCTCGTGTTCGTTCAGGATCTTTTTGCTGTTGCGATTGATCGCTATTTCTTGATGGGCAGCGGGCTGATCATGTTGGGTGTCTACTTTGCTTCACTTGGCAATATCGCCATCTCCGCCAATCGCCAGCGGGCCTATCCGATCGTTCAGTCCAACGCATTTGCGATGTTGTACGGAGCGTGTTTCACGCTTCTCGGCTGCTTGTTTTCAGGAAAACAGTTCGCCGTGGATCTCTCAGCGCGCTACGTGGGGAGCTTCGTGTATCTTGCTGTTTTCGGATCGGTGGTGGCATTTGGTGCGTACGCGCGGCTGATCGGAATCATCGGCCCGACCCGTTCATCCTATGCGACCGTGCTTTTCCCGTTGGTGGCACTTTCGATCTCGACCTATGCGGAGCATTTTCACTGGACGCCGTGGAACGCATTCGGGGTTGTCCTGATTCTGCTCGGTAACTTCGTTATTTTGAGCAAGAAAGCGCCTGCATAGAGCCCGTGAAATCCGTGGCCGTCTGTGGTACGACTTTTCTGTTCGCACTCAATTAGGCCGGAGAGGTGGCCGAGTGGTCGAAGGCACTCCCTTGCTAAGGGAGCAACGGGTAAAACCGTTCGAGAGTTCGAATCTCTCCCTCTCCGCCAGATCCGCCACAGGCGGTCTGGCGGTGTCTAAACGAAAAAACGCAAAGCGTTTTGTACGTCTGGGAGAGATGAGAAGCCCGGACCGAGCCGCCAGAATCATTCAAGTCTAGATGGTAATCTTCACGGTAAAAATATCACTTCCTCTCAACAGCCTTCGAAACCTTGACTAAAAATAGGCACTGAGAGAATGCTTCCCGCGAGAAGGGGGTCTCAAATGAAATCTTTGATCTTTTGGTCGACTTGCTTTGCGACCTTTTTAGCTTCCAGTCCAAAGGCCTTTTCCCAGGATGAATTAAGCACCCCCGAGGGCCAGTCTCAGTGTTCGCGTGAACTGGTGTTACGGGCCGACGCCGATTACGTAAAAAATGTCGCAAAATATGTCGAAGTCACTGACAAGGTGTCGCCAGAGTTGCAGGCCACGCGCGAAACGTTTGTTCGACTTTTACCTCTTCCAAGTTCACCTAGTGGGCAAATCACCATTGTTTCGATTGGCGAGGGATTTGGTCGTGATGTGAAATATTTTCGCTCGTTGGGATATCGGACAGTCGGAACCGACGGATCCAAGGCCATGGTCGATTATGCAAAAACCTACTTAGGAACCGACAAAGACTTTTACCATTTGATTGCTCAGGATTTTTCGCTCGTAGCTGTTGGCCTTAGCGAACCTGTCGATGGAATTTGGGCCATGGCGTCCCTACACCACGTACCCGACCACGAACTCCGAGCCACCTTCATCCAAATTCGTGACGCCTTAAGGCTGGGTGGCGTCGTCCACGCGAGTTTTATTATGGGAGTTGGAACCGAGGGAAAGGCTGAGGTCGCGATTGATCGTTTCTGGTCCCGAATCACGTCTCGACGACTTATCGAAATCGTAAGCTCGATCGAGGGGCTTGAGATCATTTCGGAGTCAGGACGAAAAGAAAATGACTTCTTTGCAAAAGCTCCGTCGTCGGGGTTTCATTTTTATAACCTTTGGCTGAAAAGGATCAAATAGTCTCCGGCTACTTTTTTATGTTGGCAACTAGCTTCGAAAGAAGCCCCTTATTCCAAGCGTGACTATTGCGCGGTCGATGAGTACTGAGGTGATCGCATGAAAGTTTATTTTGGCGCTGGAATTCAGGGAAGCCCAAGTCAGGAAGCTCGAGCTGAGCGAGCTGCTCTCTATGGGGAGTTAATCGCTTATGTTAAAGAGTTAGGACACGAAGTTCTTTTCGAACACACTGCGACCAATGACAAGGAGGAGGTTTGGAAGGTCTTGGAAAGACAATTCGGTCCTCTCCCACCGGCTGGACCTGAGCGCGGAGCATTTATTCGGAATCGGAACATTGAAGCGATTGAGAAAATGGCTGATGCGGCGATTTTTGAAGTTTCGATGCCAAGCCTCGGCGTAGGGATTGAACTTTCACATGCCTATCTTCGCTCGAAAATGGGATTGAAACAGATCCCAGTTCTCTGCTTATATCAGAAAGATTTTTGGTCACATGGATTGTCAGTGATGGTGTCGGGAGTCCCAAAAGAAGCTTGTGTTTCGATAAAAGAGTATAGCTCTTTGAGGGAAGCCCAAGAATTAATTAAGACTCATCTGGCTGGCCAATGATTAAAATAAATCATCTTATTATTGGCGTGTCTAACCTCCATGCATCGGAGAAATTTTACAAAGACGTTCTCGGATTTCATTTCATCGAAAGGTTTACAGATACTGGGACGAATCAAGAAGGAATTGTTTTATCCACAAAAAATGGATTCGACATTTTGCTTGTTCTTTTCGGCTCAGAGCGCCTACCAAGCCCCCAGCATATTGCGCTAGAAGTGGATGAAACCACTTTCACTTCAATTTACCGCGCTTGTGAAAAAAATGAGATTTTCGTTCGGGCAGATCCTTCGCTAAGTTCTAAGAACACTGGAACGAATACGTTTGAGCAGTCTGGAGCAAAGTGGACGCATTTTTATTTTTGTGACCCAAGCGGACTGAATATCGAGATTTTGAAGGTTGGAGGTTGATACGAAAAATTCTCAATCTCCAGATTGCCAAGTTCTTATTGTCGGAGCTGGTCCTACTGGATTGACTTTAGCCGCCATATTAAGTCAAGCGGGAGTCAAAGTTCGAATCATCGATAAAAATCAAACTCGTTCAATTCAATCGAAAGCTCTAGGAGTTCAGGCCGGAACATTGGAAGCTCTCAGTGATGTTTTTGGTTCTGCCTTGGCAGAGCAAATGATTGGATGCGGGCAACCCGCTCGGACTGCAGAGCTTCACTTCGGCAATCGCAATCCCGTTCGAGTGGAGTTAAGTTCTATCCCAAGCCTCTATAATTTCATCTTGATTCTTGAACAAAGTGAGACAGAGCGCATCCTTGAGAAAACCCTTGATCAATACAACGTAGAGGTCGAGCGCGAGATGGAGCTGAGAGCTTATACCCAGGACGGATCTAAAATTATTTCTGAAGTAGAGCATAACGGCGTCACAGAGAAAATTTACTCTCAATATTTGATTGGATGTGACGGTGCCCATAGTATCGTTCGTCACCTAGCTGGAATTCCCTTTGTGGGCGCTGCTTATACTGGCGACTTTGTTTTAGGAGACGTAACGGTCGATTGGCCCTGGGAATATGGTGTAGTTCGAACGTTTGTCTCTTCTTCTGGAGTCCTTGCAGGCTTTCCGCTAAACAGCGGGCATAAGTACCGCCTAATTTTAATTTCGAATGAAAAAAATCAGACCGGTGATTCAACTATTTCATTGGAAGAATTCTCTAAACTTGCGAATGATCTGTGCCCAAAGTCAATTCGGATTTCAGATCCCATTTGGTTGACTCGATTTCGAGTACATCATCGAATCGTATCGTCTTATCGAAAGGGTAATGTTTTTCTCGCCGGAGATGCAGCCCATATCCACAGCCCGGCTGGCGGACAAGGAATGAATATCGGCATTCAGGACAGTATCAATCTTGGACATAAATTGATTCAAGTGTTGTCACGCGGAGCTCCTGCTGAATTGCTCGACCGTTACGAGAAAGAACGTCTTCCGATCGCAAGAAAAGTTCTACGGTCGACCGATTTCGCATTTCGAATGGCTCTTTTACCGAATATGCCGTTTTTAAATGGCATTAGAAATCTCCTGTTTCCATTAGTGGTTCGCAACCGGTTTTTGCAAAAGAAAGTGGCTCGTGCAATCTCTGAAGTTTTAGTCGCTCGAGAAGAAATAAGGATGCGAGGTAAATTGGAACATGAGTGACAGTAATTTTCTGGAAAAACGGGAACTGTTAACTTATAGCCTTTTTTCAAAGGCTATAAGAAGGCCATCGAAGGGTCGCTCATCATTTCTCACTTGCATATATACTGTAATTACAGTATAAATAGACTTACGAAGGGTAGCGGCTTGGCGATGCTGAAGGAAATGCCTGGAGAGTTAAACGACGAAGAATTTCCCCAAGCATTCCATGCACAGCCGACCTTCCTAAAAAAGATCCAGCTTGCGATTCGGGAGGATCGCTACACGGTGTGGACACGCAACCCGCCCAACTTTCCGGAGGAGTATTTAAAACCGGTGCTGACACTTCCGGACAATACTCCTGTCACACGCAAAGCTCCAAGGCGGTCAGGAGGACCTGGCCTTGGATATGTTTTGGAATTGAAATACGAGTACCGTGAGATGGGCAAAGCAATCCCAATCTATCTCAAAGGTTACTTTGCCCAGGATAAGGGTGGGAAAATGGTGATCGAGTTTGCAATCCAATCGCTCAAAGAGGACAGCATATGACTAAAAAAATAGAAAAAAGAACTTGTCCCGTCTGCGAAGAGGAGACTGAGATCGTTGAGAAGAAGATATCCATTCCCTTCGGGAATGAGTCTTTTACGACTAAGACTCTTGTTTGCAAACGGTGTGGTCGATATGCGCTTACGCGAGAGATCCGTAAGGAAATGGAAGCCTGGGGACGCAAACTCAGTAAAAACATTGTAGAGCCTCAACCCATCTTTACAGAAGCTGCGCATCAGTTTGCTGAAGAGCTGGCAACCCAGTACGGCATGAAGCGCGTACCGTTTTTTCGAGTGCTCACGACCTTTTATTTAAATCACGTCGTGAATCGCGACGACTTTGAAGAGTTAAAGACCTATTGGGATACCCATGTTTCTCATGAGTTCCTAAGTGAAGGTAAACGATCCAAAGTCAGCGTGCCAATCAGATATCTCATGTACCGAAGGCTTCAGGTCTTTTGTCAGGTCTGGAAAACTTCTCATCCTAAGGCCATTGAAGAGGCCGTGCTCTTTGGGCTCGCAGTTCTTTCGAGTCAGAAGGAAAATTTTGAGAGACTGAAAACGATTGCAGAGAGTCTGAAGCAATACATTACCGACGTGGCACAGGCTGCTTAGCATAATATCTTGTCGGACCGGGGCTTGTCCCAGGTCTAGTTGAAATTTGAAGTTGAGTGGTTCACTCTTTCTGGTGATTTACGCCTGAAAGAACAGTCCCGTTACGGGGAAAGGAACCACTCATGTCAGAGCTACACATAGTAAAAACGAAGAGCAAGCGGAAGATTTTGAAACCCGTGAGCTCGCAAGCAATCGAGCAAAATCGTGTTGAAGGAGCAGAGGGTCAGATCATCAATTCTGAGTTTGAGTTGATACCGATGCTTTTGCCACCGACTCTGAGATGCGGTCTGCTCAAGAAACCAATTGGAGAAGCCATTCATGAATAAAGGCGGGGATATTTCGGCAAAATTTGAAGGAATTTATCTTGTTCATCACAATTGCCCCGGCCTTGAAAAATACTCTTTATCGTTTTCGCAGCATCTTTTGTTTATCCCACTCCAGGGCGAAATAAAAATCAGCCTAAAGGAAGCAGCCTTCTCTTTAGGCACTGGAAGAATGCTTTATCTCCCACCTGAGCACACTCATTCCTTTGCATCTTCAGATCATCAGGGCGAACGCCTGATTGCATTAATAGACGACAAATTCTGGAAAACTAAAGTGGGAGCTGCCTTTGGTCCAACGACAATGCCGATTAGCCAACTTGTAAGAGAAATTTTCTTTTATCTGCTTTTGCATCCGAAAACTAAGCATCAAACTTCATTGACCAGCGTTCTGGTTGAAGCGTTGAGCGAGCATTTGGAATTAACGTCAACAAATGGAAATGTTTCTTCGATTGAGCATTTAGAATCTCAGGTGAAGGATTTTCGAGTGATGGCAGCACTTGAGTTTATGAAATCACACCTTCAGGAAAGTGTTTCTATGAACGTAGTGGCTAAGAAGTCTGGTTTAAGTCTGAGATCTCTTAATCGCCTCGTCTTGGCCGAAACCGGCTATAGTCCACGTCACCTTTTAATTCGCTATCGAGTCGCAAAAGCACAAGAGCTCCTATTGGATGGAAAGGGCAACGTCACCGATGTGGCCATGCGAGTTGGTTATAACTCTTTAAGCCAGTTCATTGCAGTTTTTCGAGGTCTTACAGGTCAACTCCCATCGGAGTTTTCCATTCGAAACTCCTAAAATGGCTAGTTTCCAAATTCAATAGGCGAACCGCCGGAAGCGGCTTTTGGCCGTTAAATCTATTCTCGTAATGGTCGAACAACAAAACCAAAGGAGAATAGATCATGAAAACGCAAAACAACGCAGTCGAAGTCGTAAAGGAATATTTCAACAGCCTAGCGAAAGGCGATTTTCAAAAGCTAGGAAGCATTTTGGCGGATGATATCGTTTGGCATCAGCCTGGAAATGGCGCGCTCTCTAAAACGTACTCAGGAAAATCGGAAGTATTTGCACTTTTTGGGAGATTTATGGAGATCAGTCAAGGCACATTCAAAATTGATCAGGTCGATTCGATCATGGCCAATGGCGACCTCGTCGCAGCAACGCTTCATTTCAGTGCAAAAAATAAAAATGGAGCAATTGCAATGAACGGCGTCGATCTGATGCGAGTGACTAACGGAAAAATCAAAGAAGTATTTCTCTTTTCCGCTGATCAAAAAGCAGAAGACAGCTTTTGGATCGCATGAACGGACAGCCGTTATGGAATCCATTGGAAAGCGAATGAAAAAACTGAGGCTGCAAAGAGAAATTAGCATTGAAGATATGGCTCGTTCTGTAGGATGCGCGCCCAGCACTTTTCGAGATTGGGAGAACGGACGAGCAATTCAGGGCGAGCCATATCTAAAAATTGCAACGACTTTAGAGGTCAGCTTGAAGGAACTCTTAACGGGAGAACACTCCTCCGCAAAGAAGGCTCTTTTGGAGTTAACTGACATTCGAAATAGCCTTTTAAAACTAGAGCACGAGCTGCTTTCACTGGATTAGAGCGAAAGTCAGATTTCAAATTGAACCCTTATGAATGCAAGGCTAGGGTCGCCGGCGTGGGAGCCGAGATGCAATCTTAAACATTTGGAAATATGAGGAGAAAAAAATGAAAAATATATTGGCGGTATTAGTGGTCCTCGCGACAAGCGCATTTCAAGTACAGGCCGAAGAGTGTCAAGACAAACTAGTTCTTACTCCCAAAGCAGAGGCAATTTTGAAATTTTCATTAGCACAAAGGGAAAGTACCCGTTTGACTGATGGGAGGCTCCTAGATGCCAAGACTGAGTT
The DNA here is from genome assembly GCA_964549505.1 of uncultured Oligoflexia bacterium. GTDB lineage: Bacteria > Bdellovibrionota > UBA1018 > UBA1018 > CAZJVD01 > CAZJVD01. The sequence continues at coordinate 320,397 of CAZJVD010000001.1, read as the reverse complement.
AGAGAAATTGGGATTTAGCAAGGAAAGTGGTACTGATGCCATATTGATTGCGGGTGGGTGTGGCTATGCGGGCTGCGAATCCACATTTTTAGTGACGACTTCATACGCGACAACTGGTGCAAATACCGAGACAAGGGTAATAGCCGGTGTTGTAGTCGTCTCCAAGGAAGGTCAAGTTATGCGATCCAATATTAAACGAGTTCTCTCAGAAATAGAGATCGCCGAACTTTTGAAAGATTGAACGACAAGATTACGCTGCGTTAGCTGTGAACGATTTTAACAATTGGCTTGTACCTTGAATTCTCTACTTTCAGGATTGCTTGAGGCGGAGCCTTTAAAGTGCCTCGTTGCATGAGCTCTTTGAAAGGGATAACCGTTTTTAAATGCTTTATGAGTCTGAACTCAATTATCAGCGTTTCTTTCGAAAGCATTTTTTCAATTTGATCGAGAGAATAAACGGATCTTTTACCAACAAGGCTGATCGCTTGATTTAGATCTGACACACGATGGGATCCTTCCACTATACCTACCGACGTAACTGCCTTGATGTCCTCAGAGCGATAAAACAACATAAGGCCACCGGGATCCAGAACCTTAATCGGGGAATGACAGAGATATACCTTCTTAATTGTATTTCCTGGAATGGAAGATGTTGTATGGAGCAGCGTCATCTGCTTTTCTTGGCTCACTTCTGGAAATAGCAGCTCATGAAACGCTGGTCGGATTGGTATAACGTACTTAGAGATCTCAGAGTCATCTCGGAACTCTGGGGAGTAAAGAATGTGAAATTTCAAAGGATCTAGCGTGGGGTCCGGTTTTTGAAGTCTGGAAGCCGTTTTATAAAAAATTAGCTCCCCTAGCGGGGTCTGCTCCGGGTGAATTTTGAACCCAAAGTCTTTCAAAAAAAGCATGAAATATTCATCTCGAACGAACGTCGTGAGATAAATGGAATCTATATTATTCTCACTAGCATATAGAAAAGCGGATTTAAGGAGTAATTCTCCCAACTTCCCACCACGATGTGCATCAGCCACCTTAAATGTGCAGAGCTTGAGAACCTTATTCCCAAGCTTTGAAGGAGCATCTTTCGAGCCCTCACCTTTGTAAATACAAACAGCGGAAATTTTCTCCTGCGTTCTCACAACCCAGCTTCGACGTCCCTCTAAGCATATCTTCTCAAACCACGCATCAAATCCCGAATATTCTTTCCGGATACTTTCAAACACCGAATCGGCTCGGTTTAGCGAATAAATCGGAAGATCCTCTACAGAAGGAAGAGACGTCCGAATGTCTGGTTCAAATAGTTGTCGGAGGTGGTTACAAAACTCCTTAACGGAAAATACGCGCCCATTCAAGCCAGCCCGGCGAGCGCGAGTATGAACCCCGCCATCTTCAGAGATTAGATAATTAACGGCATTTCGATAAACGGCATAAACGATTTGAGAATCGATCAAATCGTTCGATTTACCAATTCCGCCAAATAGAGCCTCTAAATCCGGAGTTAAACCGTATGGTGGGCTCTCTAAAACGGGATACTTATCAAACAGTAATGTGGTGTTCTTTTTTCGCGTTTCATTTGGGTCGTCAGCAAAATCCTTTTTGGAGATAGGATGAATGAATATTCGAACACCATGTTTAAGACAGAGTCGCGACAACTCAGCGAATTCAGCACGTATCGAAAGACCGGAAGGAGCCGGTTCCTCAAGCTGAAAAAAAACATTAGTATCTATTAGGCATCGAAAGCTCATTACAAGAATTGATATGATTGAGGGGGACGTGTAAATCGTTTCGTTTCGGTATGGTTTTTCAAAGCTACAGGATGTTCATAGCGAAGAGCGCTAGTCATTTCGATTGCATAACCAGTTTGCAACCCCTCATAGTAGGAAATGAATTCGTTTTTTGAGATCATTGCATCTATAGCCACAAGATTCCAAAGATCCGGCAGGCTCAAAGTGTGTACTTTTTTTATTATCGCCTCACCGACAACCGCTGAAATTGGATTACTTGCGTACACGATTGCCTTGGTTCCCTCATGAAGATCTTTGGAGAATCGTCTCCGTAACTCATAGCGCTTTATCCCCGCAACAATAAGCAACGCATATTGCGGTTTCACGCTGATCAGAACACCTAGGAATTTACTTCTAGCATCCATAATTTTGCTTTTGCTCGTATATGTATTATAATCCATGTATTATACAACAAGTAATATAATACATGCCAGGAAAAATAAATAGTCCACAAACTAAAGCTCGAGGTATTTCTTTCGCTAAAAGGTTGAGAATGGAGCGTGAAAAACTCTCTCTGAGTCAAAGTCAGATGTCTCTGCTTACCGGAATTCCGGTAGATACAATTCGCTCTATCGAAAATGGTCGAATTTTGGCTCCTGGACTTTTTACAGCCGCTGACCTTGTTCATGCCTTAGACGGCAATCTCGACCAATGGATCGCTAAATCTAAACACAAAAAATAACCTTACTTACCTTGGTTGTTGCGACGGGTTACAGGCGTTTTTATTAAAGATCGACGGACACCCCCAGTCCTTCTTTGTTTCCTGAAGTGTATAGAGCCGGAACCATACAAGGCTTTTCCAAACCCATTCCCCTTTCCCGGCAGCAGTTGAAAGCACAACGAACGTTGTAAGTACGGCGATCATTTCTTTAAACGATGGCATATCAGAATTCTCCTGTTTCTAGTTGGTTGATGAGTTCCCGAATGTGTTTGAGTTTCTCCTCGAAGACCGTGGCAAATCCATAGAAGTACTCGTTGAGGTTCTCTGGAAGAACGACATCGAGGTCATAGTTCTCTAGGAAGTGGGTCATGCCTTGGAGCTGGATGAGTTCCTTTTGCACTTCGCCGTAAACATACTCACGCGGTCGACGTTTGTTTTTCATACCTGTGCCCCTTCCTGCTTCGCACTAGCCCACCAAGAAGCCATCGCCATTTGTCGAAGCACTCGCGACTCGGGGCCGAAGGTGGGGTGTTCCTTTGAAAATTTGGAGAAAAATTCCGATTGAGCCTCCGGCGTGGCGAATGCTCTTTGGAAGGCCTCATCCCGAAGAGTCCGTTCGGCTTCGTCACGCCGTAAATTCTCTTCTTCCCGTTGGCGCTCAACTCGTTGGGCATGTTCGAAAGCCAGGCGCTTCACATGCTTCTCATTTTCCAAGTTTGCTTTTGCCAAAACCTCTGGCATCGCTTTCGAAAGATAGGCCATCGGCGAATGGCAACGCTCCCCTTCTCGAAGCGATCCGTTCTTCTGCAAAAAACGCAAACACAGCGCAATTTGATCTTCGGAAAAATCAGTTCCGATTTCTTGAAACTTCCGAAATTCCTCGTCTCGCTTCCCTTGCGGTTTGAGATTTTCAAAGTAATTTTGAATTTCTGCATTTCTTTGAGAGAGAGTATTTTTATTTATATTTTTAAAATTATCTTTATAGTCGGTGCTGAATTTATCCGTGGGCGGTTCTGGAACCCCGGGTGGTTTTTTATCCGGGAGTCCCGACGGATTTCCGCTGCGATCGGAGCCACCAGCAATTGCAAAACGCTTCGCAAGAGCCAACTGATTGGGAGTGCGTTCGTTCCCCTTCAATTTCTGGATCATGCGCTTGTCTTCGAGGCCTGCCAACGACTCCAAAATGGATTTGCTTTGGAGATGCGTATACCGCTCGATAACGGTCTTAGAGAGCGGCGCAAACTCTTTCCCAAACGAAGTCGTAAAACGTGCAATGAGAAGCAAGAGCTTAATCTCCCCCTTCGACAGCTCCCCCTGAATCAGATCCATCAGAAGCTCATTCGAAATTCGAGTAAACCCTTTTCGAAGCGCCGGGCTCACTTGCCGAGTCAGAACGACGGCGTCGTCTTGCTCGGTCGCTCGCCTCGGTACGGTCGAGCGAGGAATAGTTCCTACCGGGGATCGAAACTGCGCCGAGGATTGGATTTCATCCTCGGTTTCTGCCTGATCCAGGGAGTGCTCTTGATCCCTGGATATCGCTTCATCCACGGATCTTTTTACGACCCGGGATAGGTTTTCATCCTCGATAGAATTTCTATCCTCAGGGTTCTTTTGAACCCAGGATAGATTTGAATCCTGGATGCCTTTTTTCGCTATTTTTTCCCCGTGATTTCGAACCCTTGATTCAACCTGGGTTAGATTTTCACCCGAGGATTCGTTTTGATCCATGATGTATTTTCCATCCGCGAATGAACTCTTATCCTGGGTGGTGAAAGGTGGCGGGGGTGTCATCACGACAGAGCCGCCTTTTAGTTTCAACGCCTCGTTTATTTTAAGATTCGCCAGTGCTTGCTTGATTTCTCCTTTCTTAGACATGGCTAGATACCTCCGACGTACTCACGGGAAGGCGAGTAGAAACTTCCGTGGCGAGCGCGAGGTAATCTTCGGCTCCCGTACTTTCAGGCGCGTGATGAAATATCGTACGTCTGAGAGCAGGAGACTCCTTGAGCTTTACGGATCGTCTAATTTTTGTTTTGAATACTTCGTTTCCGAAATTTGAAACGAGCGCTTCGTAACAATCTTCCGATACCTTTGTGTGGTCACCTAGGGTCAATAAATATCCCAGGATAGAAAGTGTCGGATTGGTGCAGCGAATTTCCTGAATTTCGGCGAGAAGCTCTTTGATCCCCATCAATGCGAAGAAACCCGCATCGACTGGAACAATCAGACCCTCTGCCGCGTTCAACGCCGAATTCATAAGTGGCCCAAACGTCGGCGGCGTATCGACCAGAATTAGGTCGTATTTCCCGCGTAATTCACGGATTCTTTGTGCGAATCTAAGCTCGCCATTGGTCGTTCCAACGAGTTCTCGTTCGACGCGTGCAAGAAGGGGAGTGGACGGAATAAGATCCACGCCATTCCCTTTGTAAATAACGCTTTCGGCTTGGATTTCACGATTACGGATTAATTCTGCTATGGAATTCGTAATCGTTTCTAAATCAATACCCATTCCTTGAGTTGCATTTCCCTGCGGATCTAAATCCACAAGAAGAACTTTACGGCCTTGTAGCGCAAGTGCTTGCGCCAAATTAATTGCTGTTGTTGTTTTTCCGACGCCACCTTTTTGATTTGCGATAGCGATGATCGGAGATTTTTCGGTTTTCATTTTCGCCTCCATTTGCGTTGACAGCGGCCTGCTCATCCCTGAAAATGGAGGAGTACAGGCCAGGAACAACTATCCAGTTGCTCCGGTTTGTTTTCGAATCAGTCAGCTCTGCTTCCGCCAAGAATTAGAAGCTGACGGCCTAAAAAAGTTTGAAGAAGCCCGAGAGAACCTCGGGCTTTTTTATTTTGGTGTGTTCATTTTGCTCCCCTCCTTCGACGTTTTTTCGTCTTGGAGTGAAAGCTTTTTCGAATCGCGTCGGACATTTTAGGGCGACCGCCACGCGGCATCGGGTTCAACACGAAGTTGTGTTTTCGCAAATACTTGTGAACCGTTGCGCGGCCGATTCCCATGACCTCAGCGATTTGGCCCTCGGAGAGCTTGTGAACCAGCCTCAGTTCTTTGAGTTGCCTCAAATTTACCGGGGATGGTATAAGTGAAACTCTAACAATGTCGTTGAGTTGTAAAAGTTTGGATACTTTTACGCCCTCTCCGCCATATAACTTTTTTCTCCAGCACCCCCAGTCGGATCTAATCGTGAATAAAAACGTCTATACTTGTTAATAAGTATAGACTATACTGGTCACATGAAAAAGGCTATCAAATCGTCTCCCGGTGACGCCGCGCTAAAGGTGTTTCGAGCGCACGGGGGAGTTCTGAAAACCACTCAGGCTATTAACGAAGGTATTCAACCGAGGGTTCTCTATGCTCTCCGCGATAGCGACGTTATCGAACAAGTGGCGCGCGGCCTATTTCGACTAAAAGAGATGCCGCCGCTTGAAGCACCGGATCTTTTTAGGGTGGCTTCGAGAATACCGCGGTCTGTGATTTGTCTCATCTCAGCTCTTGTATTCCATGGACTCACAACTCAAATACCAAGGGAAGTTTCCATCGCTCTCCCGAAGGGAGCAAAAAAACCAAAAATCGAGCACCCACCGATAGGGATCTATTGGTTCTCGGAACCAGCATTCTCGGAGGGGATAGAGGTTCATCGGAAAGATGGTGTTTCTCTTCGAGTCTATAGTGTGGAGAAAACGCTCGCAGACTGCTTTAAGTTTAGGCATAGGATCGGCATGGACGTTTGCCTTGAAGCGCTGCGGGATTGGCATGAGCGCAAAAGAGCTGATACAAGAAATCTCATGTATTTCGCGAAAATATGCCGAGTACATCGCATAATTCGGCCCTATATCGAGGCGCTATCTTGAGTCCGAAGAACCCGGCGGCATCGGCTTATGATCGTCTTTTAAAGCTCTCAAAAGAGTCGGGACGAAGATTCGACGAGCTTTTGCTTTATTATGGAATTGAGCGACTTCTCTTTCGTCTGAGCCAATCAGAGCATGCAAGCAAGTTTGTATTGAAAGGCGCGCTGATGTTTCATGTTTGGAACCCGAAAGCCGCACGCGCTACCCGCGACATTGATTTTCTGGGGCGTATGGATAATGAGCTGGATTCTGTCGCTGAGGTCGTTCGAGAGATCTGCTCGATCGAAATTGAAGACGGATTAATGTTCGACCCCAAAAGCGTTAAAGCTGAACGAATCAAAGAAGACGCTGAATATGAAGGCGTGCGCGTTTCGTTCGCGGGAAAACTCGCTACCGCGAAAGTTTCGATGCAGATTGATGTTGGTTTTGGTGATGAAGTCCACCCGCGGGCTAAAGTCATCGAATATCCGGCGTTGCTCAAAGATGAGCCTCCTCGTCTAAAAGGATATCCGCGCGAGTCCGTTATCGCCGAGAAATTCCAGGCGATGCTTCAACTTGGCGAACTGAACAGCCGAATGAAAGATTTTTACGATATCTGGTTTCTTGCAAAAGGATTTGATTTCGATGGTGCTGTACTTGCGAAATCAATTCAGACGACTTTTGAGAATCGAAATACTGAGATTGAATCAATCCCAATAGCGCTGACATTAGAATTCGCAAAGAGGGATGATAAACAAACGCAATGGACGGCTTTTCTCAAACGGTCTCGCCTCGGATCAGTTCCGAATGAGTTCAGCGAGATTGTCAAATTTCTCTCGGGATTTCTCTTACCAATCTCAGAATCATTGAATGACGGCGATGTATTTAAGAGTCATTGGAAAGCTGCTGGGCCTTGGCAATGAGCTCCGGTCGATTTAGATAGAAGACATTTGGTTTGGAGGAAGCTTTTTGCCGGCGAAAAGGAAAGACTATAGTCTATGCCAAGAAAGAAGATTCAAAAGAAAGTCACCACAGTCCGCGAGCACCCTCTGCTTGATCCCGATGTAGTCAAAGCGTTGATCGACAGCGAATCGGACTTTCGTGCAGACCCGCGTGAGAATAAGAAGGCCTTCGGAATCACACAGATAACCCCAAAGACTTTAAAAATCGTTCAAGATCCGAAAGGCGAGGCCAAGGATTTTATTTTCAACAAAATTACGCAGAAAGATCTCAAAAAGTCCGGCATTGCAATTCCGATGGGCATACGCTGGCTGCTCAGAAAAAGAGCCACGGCGATGAACCAATTAAAAAGGGCTCCTGATCACGAAGAGTTGATTCTCGAATATAAAGGGCTGCTTAAAAGTAATTCCAAATATAAAGACGCGGCTCTCGGAAAGTACAAGGAAGCCTATGCGAAGCTTAAAGAATAGTCTGTTCCTATTGCTTTTCGGTACGTTGGCTTCTGCATGCCAGTCTACGAGGGGTTTCCGTCTTGAGACGCTTCCTGATCAGAAGGGTGAGCTTCATATTATTCACACGGACTCCGATCGCGTGGGACAGACATGCCTGTTTCTGAATGCGGAAGGAGACAATAACTGGAGACACCAGTATTTCATGTACGTATTGAATGATAAGAGCGAGGTGTTTGAGATCATGAAATCGACGCATTCGGATGGAGATTTCTGTCGCTCTCAAGTTCGTGCCATTGAACAAATGTTGAAGGCGGAGCCGCGAGCGAAAATATGTGTCCATGACGAACTAAGGAAAAGCCAGGACTCTGAGACTCAAAAGGAACTCATCCCATTCGGTCGTTTGGGTCAGCACAAAGTTACCTACGAGGGTCTAACTTTTGATTCCATCTGCAATTCCGGAAAATGCGTGGGCGATAATAGTGCGTGGGTGGACACTTGCCCGGGATTCCCAAAACAATAATTCATCGTGTTTCTAAACTCATTTTAAAAGTTTAACAGGCGTTCGATGGGTTGTCTTGATGCCCCTTACCCGCTGTCCGCGAGACACGGTCAACGCACAAGACACTCAGAAAAACGACCCTCGAGCTCGCGTAGCACCCGTTCGCGTGCGCTGCTGTTCGCCGCACGCTTTGCCAGAGTCACCCAGCCGCGCGCCTTTTCAGGAGAGCCCACTCGGCACTCGAGTTCGGTCATTCTTATGTGAGCCAGAAAACCTTCCTCGGTATTCCAGAAGCAGTAAGCGAGGTTCTCAAAGCCGAGCATGGAGTCTTCGTAGTCTTTCGGATAGATGCGCTTTCGCGGTGACCGTGCCGGCGAACTAAGGTGGTCCTCGAGAAAATACATGGCTCGCCCATAGCGGTAGTTCGCTTCGGCGGCGCGCTCGCTTTTGTAATGATAGATCGCCCAAAGATGAATCGGCGCAAGAGCGGCAAATGCTACGAAAAGCTGGCGCCACGTCGGCCGCTCGGTTGACAAGTTCTTCATCCAAGCCTCGGATACAGGCAGAGATTAAAGCTAAAGATGTAGACCACCAGAACATAGACGAGGAAAATCTGTTTCCATCGCGCGTGTTTCCAGTGGTGCTCGTAAACATAAGCCAAGACGAGTCCTGGAAACCAACCGTAGGCGTAGTAGTAGCCGTATTTCGCTGCGGTCGTGTTTCCCCAATCGATCTCTTTGATCATCACGGCGGTGACTAATAAGAAACCAGAGACCCAAAGGAACGACGCCGGTCGCAACCAATGGGGATCAGCTCGACGTCGCTTTCTTGCCAGTAGGACAAACGGTACGAAAAGAAGAAGAAGCGTGAGCGGACCGGCGACGCCCAAGGTCCTGCGTTTTAGAATTTTCTTCGTTTCATCCCAAGGTTCGTGACCCGAAAAGTACAATAGATGATCGCCCCACATATCGCTGTACACGACAGGCCAGAAGGCAAGACCGGGCGGCGGAAACTCGCTTCGGCGTGAGGGCGTCTTAAAGATCGGAGCAAAATTTAGATTCGAAACGATCGCCCAGCGGTCGAAGGGGCGTGGATCCTTTGGGCGAGCTTGTGCGATTACAGATCCAGTACGCTGGTAACGAGCGATGTAGTGTGCGGTCGAAAGACCAGCAGCCAAAAGTAGCCAAGCGGCGATCGCGTACCGAACAGAACCCTTTGTCTCACGAAGACGCTGGATTCCCTGCCATAGACCAGCGATTCCAAAATAAGCCGCAGCCGGGAAGGCGATGTTTCGAGAGTTGGCGGCGATGACCAGCAGAACCCCCCATGCGATCGCTTTCCAGCGGTCCCGCCACAGCGTCGTGTGAAAGTCGAACTGAAACCAGAAAAAGAAAAGCAGCTGGATTGCTATGAAAAGAAGCACGTCCGGTCGTGGCATCACGGAGATGACAAAGAAGTTCGGAACGACCACCAGTAAAACGCACGCTAGAAAGCGACCCGAGAGGGTTCTCCAAAACTTCGGAACAAAAAAGAAAAAGTAAAGATAGAGAACGATCGTGATCAGAGCATTCAGCGCTACGCGTGTCGGCAAAAACGGAAGCTGTTGCTTGAGGCCAAAGAAGGACTCAAAGATATGATTCCATTTTCCAAACAGGACGTAGAAAAGTGTCGGACCGTGCTCAAAATGATCCGGTAGTGGTTCGAGAAAGTGAAAGTTCGTCCATCCTTCAAAAATGCGCAGAAACTCAGCATGCGGAAAAGCGTCATAAGTCATCAGATCCGGATGCAGAAACGCGTTCGTAAACAGAGTCAGTGTTGTCAGTGCAAAGAGGGCCGTTCTTAGAAGTAAATCGAGTCGAGCTGCGGTCATGGGTGCTTCTCATCACTTACCAAGGCGTTTTCGAGCTTGCCAATGCTATGTCGCTCTACGGAGCGAGGCTGAAGCTCGCAATTGAGAATCGGTCGAGTTTGGGATAAATACCTAGCCCATGGGCGCACAATGGAAACACTCGGGCCGGCTAGCCAACTCGTCGAAAAAGGGCGCAATGGTCAGCAAGTTCGTCAAAGAAATCATCATCGCCGCTAAATCCGGCGCCAATCCCGATGGAAACCCACGTCTTCGCGCTGCGATCGAAGCTGCCAAGAAAGGCTCCGTCACCCGCGATACGCTCGAACGGGCGATTAAGAAGGGTTCTGGGCAACTCGATGACGGCGTTGTTCTCGAAACCATCACTTACGAAGGCTTTGCGCCTCATCAAGTTCCGGTCATTGTTGAATGCCTGACGGACAATCGAAACCGCACGGCCGCCGATATTCGAGGGGCCTTCCGAAAGGGGCAGCTGGGTTCGAACGGAAGTGTTGCGTGGATGTTTAAACGCGCGGGTATTGTCGAAGGTCTTTTTCCGAAAACGGGTATCGATCTTGAGGGACTGGCAATCGAGGCGGGTGCACAGGACGTTCGTCCGCTCCAGGGCAGTGATGTACCAGCTGGTCAGACGGGTGCGACTTTCGAAACGAACGTCGAAGATCTTGTGAAGGTCAGCCAAGCGCTGACGGCGATGGGTTGGACGTTGTCGGTTTCAGAGCTGAGCTGGGTGGCCAAAGAGCTCGTCGAAGTGGGTGACGCGCAGAGGATCGAAGTCGTCGACTTTCTCAACGAACTAGACGATCACGATGATGTTCATCGCGTTTACACAGCGCTCGCGTAGCGGTCGCTGTCCGTGATAAGTCTTCGGCACACATGATCCGCAGAGCTCTCTTTCGAAACGTATTCTCCATTGCAGCATGGGTTGTCTGTTTTGCTGGTATTGCCGGTGTCGTGTGTTCCGCCTGTTCGAGGACGCCCGCGGGAGCGCGCGCCCGTGCGGAAAATCGTGCGATCATCAGTACGATGGTCGTCGAGGGACTTGATCCGGCCTTCTTCTGGGATCAAGGTACCTACGTTCTTCACGGTGCTCTTTCGGAAGGATTGTTTCGGCCCCATCCTGAAACGAACGAGCCCGAGCCCGGTGTCGCCGAACGCTGGGAAGTTCGTGACGGTGGAAAGAAGATACGTTTTTTTTTGCGAGCGGATGCGTGTTGGCAAGACGGAAGTCCCGTGACCGCAGCGGACTTTGTTCGGAGCTTTCAACGCATGGTTTCGCCGGCGGTGGCGTCACCCAATGCCCAACACTTTTTTGTTTTGAAAAATGCGCGCGCACTTTTTGAAGGAAAGTTGAAAGACCCCGACCTGCTAGGCGTCCGAGCTCACGCTGATCGCGAGCTTGATATCGAACTCGAGCGCCCCGTCGCGTACGTGTTTAGTTTTCTCGCGAATCCTATGACGAGCCCGCAGCCGAGCGCGCGGATTCAGCAAGCGGGATCGAAGGCGATTCCGCCCGAACAGTGGGTGTCAAACGGCCCGTTTCTTTTGCAGAAGTTCAAACTCAATCAAGATGTGACCGTTGTTCGAAATCCCAAGTACTGGGACGCCGCTCATGTTGGGCTTAGCGGGATTACGTACCGCACGGGGCTTGATGAAAATGCCGACGACAAAGAGTATCGAACAGGTGGAACTCATGTCTCGAGGACGGTGCCGATGTCTCGAATATCGGTAGAGGCGCAGGAGCACCCGAGAGAAGTCGTTTTCGGTCAGACACAGTCGCTGTACTTTCTGACGTTTCAGACAGAGCGCGGAGTTTTTCGAGATGCACGGGTTCGACGAGCCTTTGCGCTTGCGATCGATCGATCAAAAATTGCGGCTTTTCTGCCGACAAAGCCGCCTCAGGCGAGTTCCTTTGTTCCGCCAGGAATCGAAGGTTGGAAACCCACGCGCGCGTTTCGTCCGGATGTACGGAGAGCGCAGGCGCTTCTTGCAGAGGCGGGATTTCCCGATGGTAAGGGGCTTCCTCGTATTCGGCTTGGCGTGAACACGCAGGCGAGCAATAAGATGATCATCGAAGTCGTGCAAGCCGACTTGCTGAAAAACCTGGGGGTAAAGGCCGAAGTCGATTCGAAAGACGGAGCGGTGCTGGCGTCTGAGATGAAGTCCGGAGATTTTGATATTGCTGTTCGAATCTGGTACGGCGATTTTGACGATGCAACCCCTTTTACCGACTTCTTTCGCGCGGGTTCTTCGCAAAATCGAGGTCGCTATAAGAACGCCGCGTATGAAAAGCTTGTAACGACGCTTGACGGACAAACGGATCGCGCGACTCGCCTCAAGGCGATCGCGGCGATCGAGAAACTTCTTGCTGAAGAAGCGCCGGGCATACCGCTCTACCATATTCGACGCGTGTTCCGACGCACACCCGAGCTCTTGGGTTGGTACGGAACTCCGTTCGATCTACATCCAGCGGGCGGATTGCGATTTGTTCAAAACTGAATGTTCGGCTCAGCCTCGCACAGCGGTCGGATAGCGGTCGCCCATCGATCATACATTAGGGCGCACATTAGGGCGACAGGGATAGAGCAGCCCGCGCACGACTGTAGAAGCGTTTGAACTTTTTAATGAGAACCTCTCGACGCGCGATGGCCGCAAGATTCTCAGGATCCACACCGAGGGCTTGAGCATCTCGGTAGAATGCGGCTTTGAATCCACCCGTGAGATAGTGAGTGGCGACTTGATACCCCGTTTCAGATCCGGGCGGAGTTTCGATCACCTGAAACTTAGCCACCGTCGCTGGTACCGGAGTTTCTCTGTACGTCGTGAGATGCTTGATGTCCGCGCGATCACAACCAGGTTCGACGCCGAGTTCGCCAAGCACCACGGAGAAAAGACATTCTGTCATGAGGACTTCTTTTGGGGGAAGTGCGCGGATCATTGCGACCCATTTTGTAAGAACGGTCTTGTAGAGGCCGGTGTCGATTAGAAAGAGTCCGCCGTTCACTTGATGATTGACGTACGCGGGCAGTCCAAAGCGTTTGCGATAGTTGATCACTGTGTGCGTACCCCAGCGATCAGGACTAATCTCGGAGTTATCCTTGTCAAAGTCACCCGGATCGACCGCTGTGATTTTTTGGAACCATGTTTTTCCGTGAACGCGACGGAACAGGTTCGATGGATTCTTCTTCCAAAGAACATCCGTGTCGCAGATGACGATCTCTTTTTGATCGGGGCGAAACGTATGCTTCAGCATTGCAAATTGTCGATACGTCCAGGCCTTGTGGCCTCCCATATCGACTTCGAGCAAGTGAACCGTGATGTCCCCGAGATACCGGCGCAAAAACGCACGATCGGTCTCGGAGTTTGTGAAGATCTCGATATCAGCGTAACCGACTTGGCGAAGCGAGCGCACTGCCCACACGCAATAGATCGTATGCTCAAGGCCCGTCGCACAGATCACGATCGTTGGAAGTTTAGAAGGTTCGGTCATCAACAAGCGTGTTTTAACGCGAAGCTGTCAGTCGCGCAACTGAGGACACGCCCTAGGAAGCGATCCATTTGACGCTGACTTCGTGAGTCTCCCGAGTCTTTACGCTGGCGAGTTTGAAGCCGTAGGCTTCACAGATTCCATGCACCCAAGCGAGACCCAGGCCGGTTCCTTCGGACCCGCGATTGAAAGGTTGACCGAGGCGTTCGAGCACTTCGGCCGGGATTCCAGGTCCTCGGTCCACCACCGAAAAAAAACCACGGCCGGAACGTATGATGACCGAGCTGTCCTGCGGAGAGTATTTGATCGCGTTCTCCACGAGATTGCTCATCAGCTGCTCCCAGAGCTGTGGGTGACAGAAGACCGTATCATCGGACTGGGTCTCAAAGATCAAGCGGTCCCGATACAGTGGAGAGAAGCGCAGTTTTAACTTTTCAACGGATTCGCTCAGGTGAATAGCGAATGTATCGGCGGCGCTACGTAACTCATGCATCGCCTTTGACCACTGTAAAAATTCTGTGATCGTTCGATTGAGGTTGCCGATCTCCTCAAGACTCGTTCGAATCATCTCGCCGTTCTTTGAATCGGTGATGGTCGTTCCTAAAAATTCGAGCGCATTCTGTATCACGGTCAATGGCGTACGCAACTCGTGGGTCATGTGCCGCACGGTTTGATCGTTCAAGCGAAACTGCATCTCGAGCTGCTTGCGCAAGCCGATCACCGAGCGAATTAGATCCGTTAGTTCGTCGCGAAGATGAGATCTTCGCTCAAGTTTGAGCAGGCGGGCGGGAACAGGAGGGTGTTTTTCAAATTCCGAAAGGGCACGCGAATAGTGATTGAGGTAGTCCGCAAGAATCCGCACCGGGCGAAACATGAATCGGGTGGCCACCACCGTCGTCGCGAAGAGCAACAGGACAACAATCGAAGCGAGAATTAAAAGGTGCCGCTGGCTCTTGTCCCAGTGGATCTGTCCGTGATCAAGCAGAATACCCACTTGAAGATAGAACAATCCGGTTGGGGAACGAAAGTTAGCGAGGCGGATTTCGTGATTGGTCGTATCCAGTGTCATGCGTTTCGCAACACGAGGGACCTTAATGTCGCCTAGTAGAACGGTAGCTGTTCGATTCTCGAAAAGAATATCACCATCGGAGGTCACGACTCGAACGACGGCCAACAGGCGCTCGCGCGGGCTGAGTTGAGCGAGCTTGTTGGCGAGATGTTCTGTCGAAAGAGGATCGAGACCTTCTTCTAAGAGCGACGTCGAGATGACGTCGATCTGGGAGTCGATCAGGCGCAGACGTTCGTTATCAAAAAAATGAAAAGCGATAAAAATCACGATCGTCGTCGAGAAGGCGAGGGCGAGAAACGTGACGAGACCAATTCTATGTTTCAAGCCAGTATCCGGAGTTCCGTCGATTCTTAATCTCGATCTCGGCCCCGGCACTTTCTAGCTTTCGTCGTAGATTACGGACTGTGGATTCGACGACATTGGATTCGAGTTCGATCTGTGTGTCCCAAACGCGGTCGAGCAGAACGTACTTATTCAGAACCTGACCGGGCGAGCGACTGAGTTGAATCAGGACTTGGAATTCTTTGTGGGTGAGGTCGACCCGCTTACCGCCCACGGACACCGATTGAGAAAGCGCATCGATGGTGAGGTCGCCGACCTGAAGCACGGGCGTTCCCGATTCCATTTGAGGTCGAACACGTCGTGTGATCGCACGAATACGCGCGAGAAGTTCTGCGAGCGAATAGGGCTTTCCCAAATAATCATCGGCACCTTGATCAAGTGCTAAGACGCGCTCTTCGGGACTATTGAGTGCCGAAAGCACGAGTATCGGTAACTCCGGCCAACGGCGACGAACTTCAGGAAGATGTCGAAGGCTGTCGTGCCCACGCAGCATGCGATCCAAGACCGCAAGATCGTAGGTCTCGGTTTCAAGAGCGACAATGATCTCAGGGCTTGTCGTGACGTGTGTGACCTCGTGGTGCGCGGAGCGCAGGGCCCCGATCAAGAAAAGCGCAACTTTTTGTTCGTCTTCAGCTAATAAAATTTTCATATCGCTTCGCGTCCACGAAACCTGTGAATTCGTTTTATTCGAGAGGGGGATCTCTGTCGAGATCCCCCTCATGTGGGGGAGTGCGGTTTGTGTAAGTGGGGTACTGCTTTGGACAAACAAGGTGTCTCATGCTCGTTAGGCACCTGTGTGAAACAGAGATAAACACATTTTCATTTTCGGTCGTTCCAGGCCCGTGCTAGCCTTAAAACACAGGAGAACGTCGGCATCATGCAAAACACCGAAGATGATATTGATCTAGTCGCCTATTGGACGAAGAAAGATCCGGCTCGTTGGATCGCTGGAGTGATGGCGGGACTCTTGGCGGGCATCGTGGCCATGGCGTTTGCGGGAGTTCTGGGCATCGTCGGGGGCGGGGATGTTCTGATCGGAGTGAAAGTTGGTGCGCTTCCGATCATGGGTGGGAAAGCTCTCGAGGCTGGCGTGCACATGCCTACTCTGATCGCTGGTTTTGTCACGCTCGAAGCACTTGCTGCGTTTCTCGGTTTCGTGTTTGCGCACTTCGCCTTCACAAACCGTTTGAGCATGTTGTTCGGAATGGGACTCACGTGGGCCGCGTTCACTTGGGTTTTTATCATCAATCTTTTTTCGCAGTCGTTTCGTGATGTGTTCGTTGCGGATTTTTCACGTGGCGGAGCATTTTTCGTTTGCTGCGCGTTTGGGCTATCGCTCACGTCTGTTGCATTCTTTGATCGACTGGTTCGGCGATAGTTTCGAGGATGTTTTCGTGAAGTGTCGGGCTCGGCTCGTGGCTTTCCAGACAGTTCTTCTGACGGCATTATTCGTCTCGGGTTGTGCGAGCGTTGTTTATAAACGCAGTCCGAGCTCTCAGATCACGACGGAACCCACTTACGAGGAAACGCTCCCGTATTTTATTTTCGGAACAGTGGGGGAACACGACGTCGATGTCGCGGCGATATGTCGCGAAAAGCATGTCGAACAGATCCAAGTGGTTGGTTCCGTACCGAACGTGATTTCGACGGTTCTTACGGTTGGGATCTATGCGCCACGGTCGCTGCGCGTCTGGTGTTCACTCTAGGACTTTGGGATAAACGACACGGTCTTTAGTTGTTCAACAATCGCGGCCATTTCGGATCGAGTTTCGTCTTCTAGGTATTCGAATTCGATTCCACAACCTGTGGGATGAGTGTCCGTCGCCTCCCCACGAATCCAACGTACAATGCCTGTGCCTTCGATCATTTTAAGGCGACCGGTACGAAAGCGAATCGAGAAGGAGACCTTAGCTCCGATCACTGGAAAATCTTTTGCGATCTGAACAAACATTCCTCCGCGCGCAATATTCAGCTCTTTTGCCGTGATCGATGTTTCGAGTGCGTCGAGATGCAGTCGAATTTCAAAATCGGATCGCTTCGCCTCCGGATCTGGAGGACTCCAGGCCTCCTGCTTTGGCGAAGCGGAACGGAGCACGGCGTTCAGCAATACCTTTCGATCAAAGGGTTTCGGCAGAACTGCGTCCGCGCCCTTTTCGTACGCATCTTCGAGCGAGATATCCGCAAAGCCAGTGATAAACATCACCACAGGCAGTGTTGCGTTTCGAGCTTTGATCCTGTCGAGCAACTCAATTCCATCGCCGCCTGCCATTCGCACATCGGTCAAGACGACGTCGATCTTTTCGCGCTGAACGATCTCGTAGGCTTGGCTGCCGCTGCCCGCTTCGAAGACCGTGAAACCCTTACGTTTGAAGTCGAAAACAAGAGCATCTCGAAGAGCGACTTCATCATCAACAATGAGAATCGCGATCTCTTTAGGATTACGCACCTGTACCCCCTCGTTTGATAAGAACCTCGCGACGCTGATGCAGCATGGCTGTGACCTTGTTTAGAGCGTCGCGGATCTTGTTGAGCTGAGCCAGGGAGTCCTGTGAGACGCCCTGACTTTGCAAATCTTCTAAAACCGCATCGACGAGAAAAACTGCAACTCCCAGCGGAGTTGCCACGTCATGCATGTACTTTCTTTCTTCCCTTTCGCGATCGTCGAGTGCCGTCATGCGGCCTCCTTTGTAGAAGAAGCAGCGTCGGAACTATTCGGTAGACGCAGCACAAAGCAAGTGTGCGCGCTTGCTTCGTCAACGAACAACTCTCCAAAGTGTCCTTCTGCTATTCTGCGCGAGATCCCTAAGCCCAAGCCCGTACCTTTGCCGGGCTCTTTCGTAGTAAAGAAAGGTTGAAAGAGTTTTGTGACCACGTCGCGTGCGATCCCAGCGCCGCTGTCGGTCACGCGAAACTCGACCGTCTTCTCGTGTTCCACGACATTCACTTTCACCCATCGGCTATCGAGCTTCTCGATGGCGTCGTATGCGTTATTGAGAAGATTGAGCAGAATTTGTGAGATCTCACTCGGTCGGCAGTCGACCATAAGAGTCGGTGAGATTTCGTCAATGATCAAATCGATCGCCTGCTGCTTGAATCGCGAGGAACAGAGTACGATCGTGTCGGTTACGATCTGGCGTGCTTCACAACGCACCATAGGATCGTGGGTGCCATCACGAGAAAAGGATCGAAATCCCTGAATAATCTTCGCGATTCGATTGGCGGTTTCAACGATGGTCGAAGTCATCCTTTTGATCTCGTTAACGTCCGGTGCGGTGTCGTCCACCAACTCCGCCACCTGTTCGGACACGGTGCGGATGACAGCCAGAGGATTGTTGATTTCGTGCGCGACACCGGCAGCCATCTCGCCGAGTGCGGACATCTTGTTAATCGTTACGAGTACAGCCTGACTTCCCGTGAGATGATCGGATCGCTCGCACATCTGACCTAACTGTCTCCCGATGTGAGAGATAATATTCAGCAGGGATTCATTTCGTTCGATGATCTTGTCTGAGAAGAATTCGAGAACGGCGACCACGTCGTTGCCTACCACGATCGGAAACGCAAAGGCCGAACGGACTCCAATGTCTTTGGTCACACGGTTGCGTGGAAAATTTTTATCTTCATTCACGTCTCGGATCCAAGCGGGTACACGATCCTGCAGTACTCTACCTGGTAACCCCGATCCAAGCGTCAAGTCTGTCGCTTCAGTGATCCTCTTGAACTGCTCAAAGCGGTTCTCATGTTCGGAATACCATATCTTCGTCGAGATCAATTGCGCGCGATTCCGCGGATCAACAACGTAGGCGTGACCGAGGGGCCAGTTTGTATGCCGACACACGCGTATCAGTGTCTTTTCCATGGCTTCGTCGAGGTGCCAAGACTCGTTTGCAATCACGGTTACGTCGAGCAGAAGATTAGTGAGGCGGCTTTCATCGACGAGCTTGTTAGCCTTCTCCGCGATCTGCGAAAGCATGGGTTTGAAGATCTGATTTCGAGCGAACAGGAGTACGAGCAGGCCGAGTAGCAATATCGTCGCTTCGATATAGAATAGAACTTCGCCATGTCTGTTATTTTCGTTCTCGAACACCAGGACCATCTGATCGAGGTTGTTCAGCAGTGACTGCACTTCGTCGAGGCCTTGACGAATCCGCTCGACACGCGCTGGACTTGGCTGGTTTCGGAGGTCTACTAAAAAGTACGCAATTTGTTGTGAAAGCATACGCAGTCTGCCACTAACGTTGATGAGGTAGCCGTCCCGTTCCATCGTCTGGAAGTAGAAGTGAAAAGCGAGGAAACTCATAACGTAGAGAAGTCCAATGCACACTAAACCGCGTAGAAACTGTCGGGTTAGTTTTTTGTGCAGTGTGATCACGTCGATCCGTCCTTAAGCCGCTATGGCGTCCTGTGTTTTTGGTAAGCGGATCACAAAGCAGGTGTGAGGGTTGTTGACGTTCAAGGTTAAACTGCCCCCATGCTTTTCGATCAGTCCCGTCGAGATACTCAGCCCCGTTCCCGTACCCTTTCCGATCTCCTTAGTTGTAAAAAATGGCTGAAAGATTTTATCGTGCAGTTCGGGTGCGATTCCGGGTCCGCTGTCCGTCACGAGAATGTCGACCGTCGCCAGGCTTTCGAGAACTTCGACGCGAATCCACCTTTCGTGAAGGTTCGCGACCGCATCGTGCGCGTTACCCAGGAGATTGAGAAGGACCTGCGAGAGTTCGATCTCACGTCCTTCAATGATTAGATCTTCTCGAATCGGCTCTACGTGAAGCATGGTCTGACCGCTTTTGAAGCGCTCACGACAAAAAGTCAGTGTATCGTCAACCAGCTTATGGACGTTGATCTCGGCAACCGGATCTTTAGCTCCGTCCCGGGCGAATGCACGTAAACTCTGCACAACTTTAGCGATTCGGTCTGTCGATTCTTCGATGACAGTGGCCATCGTGTTGACCGTCACTCGGTCGATAGGGGTCTCTTCTAGAAGTTCTCGTAGCTGACTCGAAAGACTTTTGATGGTCGCCAGCGGATTATTGATTTCGTGCGCGATTCCGCCGGCCATCTCTCCTAGGGCCGACATCTTCGACGTCGAAACAAGGGCTTGCTGTTGGTCCAGAATTCGATGTCGTGATTCGAACAGCTCTCGAGTTCGTTCGTGCACCTGATCTTCGATAGTCTCAATCGTCTCCTCCAACTTGACGTGACTGATACACGCGATGTGAAGCTCACGACGCGCCAGGAAGATGGAGTAAAACAGAAACACACCTTCGAACGCTACCCACGCTGTGTGCTCCAGGGCGCGCCAGGGGCTTGCCGACAGAACACCGTAAACAGATTGTGGCCAGAGAGCGCCACGCAGGAGGTGATCCGCGGCGGTGATGGCGGTGCCAATAGCTACGGGTCTCCAATCTCGATAGAACGCGAGAAATGCGAGCGATCCGAAGATATGAAAGTGTGTCTCAATGCGCCCGCCTGTCAGATGTATAAGTAGAATCGAGAAGAGCAACTGGGAGACGGCAATCACCATCCGGTTGATCGTAGCGCCCGCGTCCGTAAGTATGAGATAGATCGGAAGCCCGGCAATTAGGCCACCTAAAAGAGTTGCCGCATAAACATGAACATGAGTTTGTGCGTACGCTCCATCCCACGTCTGTGGCGAAATGGTGAACGCGAAGACCACTCCGAGGATCCACTGGAACACAAAGAGGTAACCGAAAAGGCGATCTGTCTTTCTTGCCCGCCCGAAAAGGCGTGCGTCGAAAACGTTAGCCACTCGGTAGTCAATCACAAGCTAGCTCCGGCGCGATTCGCCGCTGGCGCTCGCTCAGGATTATGTAGAGAACATCCGTACACAGGTGCCCGAGATCGGACCACGGGTAAACCATCCAAGAAATTTAGAATGGCGTCTTGGCCGGCGCTCGGACCTTGATGTCCACGTGACGGTGTGATGCCTCCACTAAAAATCAAACGATCATTGGAATCATAAAGCATGACCTGACCCGACGTACGGGCATCAAAGAGGCTGGCCTCCCCGCCGCGTTCGTCGATCAACAGGCCGACTCCAGGTATAGACTGTGTCTTCGTCCAGAGCGACTCTTGGACATCGTCGATCGTCCAGTGATCTGGCTTAAAGAATACGGCTAGAACGCTCACGTGCCCCTTGAGCCTAGGCATGAGGCGGTCCAGTTCGGCAATCGTGGCGTCCGAGCACGGACACCGCGGATGCACAAAAACCAATAGTGTTGGCATGTGTGACTTATGCGATATTTTTGAGAGCTTTGGCCAACTGACTCCCGGTCGTGCTGGATTGCCCTCTGTCTGCGAATACAGGAACAGTTTCCAAAATCCCGCGATCAGACCACAGCCCCACAATACAATGAGAGCCGTGCGACCGATCGATCTGGCGTTAAGCATCGGTCCTCTTATCGGGGTAAGGTTTTCGTGAACTAAGTTAAGATCTGCTTCCCATCTCGGGTTTCGAAAAGAGTTAGGAAAATTTATCTTAGTCTTTTCGCGGTCAGCTCCGAAAAAAAAGCCGGAGGAACATTTGAGTCTCATATTGGTGGTTGAGGATGAGGAATTCTTCCGTGACGTTCTCGTCAACGTCCTCAAGAAAGAGGGGCACGACGTGCACGGCTGCGCGGACGGTAAGACAGCTCAGCACATTCTAGGTGCCAAAGTTTTCGATCTCGTGATCTCCGATATCAATATGCCCGAAGTGACAGGGATTCAGCTGGCCGAATGGATGAAAGTCAGTTTTCCATCGATTCCCATGATCTTAATGACAGGCTTTGCTGAAATCATTGAAACCCAGCAAGCGTACGCGCTCGGGGTAAAAGAGTTTCTGACAAAGCCGTTCCAGCAGGGATTGCTTTTGGAGAAGGTTCGCAGCGTTTTCGCTAAGGAAGCTCCCAAACCCAAGGATGAGGATCGTGATGCGGAGTTCTGCAAGGTTCGAATTGAAGACTTTGTATCGGGAAAAAAAATTCCTTACGCCATCCACATACGTCTCTCAAAAACTAAGTATGTTCAAGTTGGACAGAAAGGCGAGGATCTCGCCGCAGAACGTATCCAAAGTTATAAAAGTAAGAATGTCGATTTTCTGTACATGACGAAAGAGGACTTCGGTAGCTACGTGGGCTTTAGTGTCAACCTCGCAAAAGTAGTTTCCCACTCCAACAAGATTCCAAAGGAAAAGAAAGTCGGATTCCTTAAGTATACAAGCTCTGTCATTATGGAGCACGCGTATGTGAACGGCGTGGACGAGGCCACGTTTAACCAAGCCCACGAACTTCTGCGCGAGACCCTCGATGTTATCTCGGTGCGGGACGACGCTCTTGATCTCCTGATGCTTCTCAATCAGCATTCCGACCATCTGTACGCACACAGTCTTGCTGTTTCTCTTTACTCCGTGATGCTTGCGAAACGAGCGGGATGGCACTCGCCGAGGACCGTTTTCTCGGTCTCGACGTCAGGCATGTTTCACGACATTGGGAAAAAGGAGATTGATCCAAACCTACTCAAAAAATCGCGTCTCGAGATGACGCATGAAGAACGCGCAACGTATGAAACACACACCGTAAGGGGCGGTGAGATTCTGGGTCAAGTGAAGGGGATTCCGGATACGGTCGCTTTCGTGGCTCGACAGCATCACGAAGATATCAATGGCTACGGATTTCCTCATAAGCTCACGCGTAACAAGATTCACGCTGTTGCTAAACTGGTCAACGTGGCTAATGTCTTTTGCGAGCTCGTTCAGAAGACACCATGGAGTGAAGGGATGTCAGCTGCCGCTGCTTTGAAGATAATGAGCCAGACGAAGAAAGACGCACTCGATCAGCAGTTCGTTTTTTTTCTTCATCAGATATTCTCGATTGGAACTGACAAGAAGCGTGGGATTCATGACATGACGGTCGAACCCGATCCAGACGACTCCTCGGACCGTCGAGCGGCTTAAGATCGGTTCGCGCGCAGATTGTCTTCAGCTTCTTGAAACTCTTCATGAAGCTTTGAGATTGTGGCTTCTTGGTTCTTTTTGTATTCTTCGATTTTCTTTTGTTCGCGCGTGCGAATCTCTTCAAACTCTTTCGAGCGACTCTCTTTTTCCGCCTGCAGCATGCTTTCGTGACCCGATCGAGCTTTCACAACTTCTTCTTTCATGCGCTCTTGATCGCGTGAAAGGGTTACTTTGAAGTCCTTTTCGAGCTCTTCTTTTTGCTTCGTGTATTTTTTCTGTGTCTGATTGACTTCGAGGTCCTGATCTTCTTCCATTTCACGCAGCTTGGCCTTGTGCTGTTCGCGACGTAGCTGGAGATATTCCTGGAACATCTGCTCTTCGCGATTCATTTGATTGTTCAGCACTTTGAGATTGCCGGTCATAGTTCTGCTTTTAGAATATCGAACGCCTGAAAAAATCAAAACTCGGCAAAATCTACCCGGTAATCTTCGAAAGAACGCTCGTTGTGCTGTGGCCCGCAACAAAAGGAATCGAAACGGCTCGTCCACCACGGGCAATCACGACATCGGCACCCACGATTTTAGAAACGGGCCAGTCGCCGCCTTTAGCTAAGACGTTTGGCTTTAACCGCTCAATGAGCTTAAGTGGTGTCGACGTCGTAAACCATGTCACGTAATCGACGCTTTCGAGGGCGGCCATCACCTGAGCTCGATCTTTCAGACGATTGATCGGACGTGCCGGGCCCTTAATGGATCGAACACTCTCATCCGAGTTGAGGGCAACAATCAGGCAATCGCCCAATGCGCGCGCGCGTTCCAGGTAACGGACGTGACCAGGATGCAAAATATCGAAACATCCATTTGTAAAAACGACACGACGTGGACGTGCACGTTTGAGCTTGAGTTCGAGACGGCTAGCTGAAAGTATTTTGTTACGAATCGAACGCATACGTCTCACACGTTTCACGATGGTTCGCGAACGGGAACCGTGTCCGTGATGAGGTCATGCCATCCGCGGTGAGAAGGACCGATCAGTGTCCAAAGTACGCCGATGCCCAGCGCACCGACCGAGATGAGAAAGAAAAAACCTCGAAGGAAGAGCGCCGCAGGTGGAGCGTTCAACCGAAGGCCAAACAGCCGCTTTCCAAAACTCGTTCGAAACCCGACCTCCTGAGCGAGGACAATCGCCCAATGAAAAACAGATGCGAACGTGATGACAAAAGGCACGATGTCACGCGCTAACAAAATTCTCGGCGAGATTTTCAAGAGCAGGAGGACGCCGACCAAGCCCCCCAATGAGAGCGTGAGGTTCATGAACGAGTCGATCATGTAGGCAGCAAAACGGACTCCTGGTTCCGCGGGCACAAGAGCGAGAACGGGTGTTTCTGCTGGCGACGGGGCAGGAGTTTGTCGTTGAATGAAGGTCCGTGGCTGAGGTTCTGGGGTCTGCCGAACGGGTGTGGCGCGAGTCGGAGTGACAGCGCGAACGGGCGCGGGCTTTTTTTCGCTGGGATGAAAACCTAATCCGGGATTCAAAGCCCGAAAGTTGAAACTCGAGTCCTGTTCATGATTCATGAGAAGCCAGCTTACCGAAACGAAAGCTTTTGGCCAAGTAGAGCGAGGGCGACGACCGCGGCGGTCTCCGCTCGTAGAACCAAGGGGCCTAAGCTTGCAACTGCTTCGAAAGAGCTCGCCTCTCTGTCCGACCAACCCCCTTCGGGGCCAATAAGTACCGCGCGTGGCCGCTCGCCAGCTGCGAGGGTTAAACGCGGCGCGCCGGGCCGCTCTGAAAACGTTAAGGGACTGTATTCCCGCTGAAAATCGTCGAGGTGACGGGTCTTGAGAATTTCGAGGCGCGTGAGACGACCGCTCTGTTTCAGCGATTGATCGGCAACGGTCTGCAAGCGATCACGCACACGTTTTTCCTCGGGAGAATCTTTCTTAATAGCAGCGTGGTCTGAAAAAATCGGGACGAGTGTCCGGAGTCCCAGCTCGCAGAGTTTCTCGACCGCCCAGCTCATGGCGTCGGGTTTGATCCAACTTAAGCCAAGGACCAACGGAACGAGGGCGTCCGGGCTTTCGGTCCGGGTAGGTGTCTTATGATGGGATTTCAGAAAGACTTTCTTTTTTTCTACAATGAGCCGAGCTTCGACAGCCGATCCGCTGCCATCAATGGCTTCGACAACTGTTTCCGATTTCAGGCGCAGGACCGAAATCGCGTGGTGTTGCTCGCGTGTGTCCAGTTGTACGACAGCATCGGCAAGCGGGAGCGTTTCAACCCAAAGGCGTCGCAGGGTCATGGTTGTTTCCTCATGAGGAGAGCGAGAGATTCAAACGCGCTCGAACGCGATATATCCGAGGCAGCTATCGACCATCGGCTTTGATCGATGACCATAGCGTTGTTCCAAAACCAGAGTGGGACGTACGCCTGCTCTTCGGCCAGCTTCGTCTCGATTGCTTCGAAGAGAATACGACGCCTCGCCGGATCATGTTCCTCAAGCATCGATGTGATCTGCCGATCGATCTCGGTATTTGAAAAAAAGGTTCGGTTTCGTTTTTCACGGGTTCCATACGCGATTCTGAGAATCGAAGGATCACTCACCCCAATCCATCGGGAGGTGTGCAGGTCAAAAGCCCCACTCTGAAGGGCGGAAAAAAACACCCCCGTTTCTCGAATCCGAAGCGTCACAGTTACGCCAATTTTTTTAAACTCGTGTTGCACAAAGAGAGCCTGTTCGCGACCGACGATCTGCGGTGTTGAGAGATACTCCAATTCAAAGCGCTGACCCTTCGAATCGCGTGGCCATCCAGCGGCATCGAGGGCTCTTTCTGCCATCGCCGGATCGTATTTAACGCGCTTTGTTTCTGTACCGAAGCCGAGCGCCGGATGAATAAAGCTCTCTGCCGTTGTGCAAAACTCAAACAGGCGATGTTTTACGTAACTATCGCGATCCAGCGCCGAGGCCAGCGCCCGTCTCACGGCCGCGTGTTGGAGCGGGCCGCGCTTTGTATTGAACGCGAGGTAACTCACGTTCACGCCGTCCTGTTCGACCACTCCAAAAGGCGGATGGTGACGAAACCAATCGGTCTTCGATAGATTGAAGGTACTGTAGGCAACATCCGCTTTGCCTTGCAGAAGCAGAAGTGCGCGTGTGTTTTCGTCGCGGGCAAAGATCAGTTCGATCGCGTTGGGTCCTTCAACAATCGGATCGAAACGAAATGTTTCTTGCGAGAGGAGCGTTTCCAACGACGTGCGCGTGGGGCGGTACGGCCCGCTGCCAATGATCGCGTCTGTAGATGCTGGCTCAAGGCATGGTTGCAGCTGCCCATCGGTCCGGAAGTATCGAAGCAGCGCGACTTGCTGAGGAAAAAACGGATCGTTTCGCGTCAGAGAGATAACGACATTACCGCGCAGGACTGAAGTTCCGGTCCAATGGCTGAGCTGACTGGCGATAGCTGAGGCCGGGCTACCGGCCCGATAGTTTTCGAGACAGGTGACCAGCCGCTCCGGTGTGATCCTCTCTCCTCCGTGATCGAGCCGCGACGTATCGATCTCAAACGTCCAGGTTTTCTTAGCCGGATCAAAGAACCATCGTTTCGCTAGATCCGGTGCTGGCTTCAGTTCGGTGCTCATGCGCGTAAGTCCTGAAAACCAAAGCGCTCCCATCCGCTGTCCCGTAGCGTCGACCGTCTGTCGGGGATTGAGTCCTGTGGGCGGGGGCGCAACGAGTGCGCGAACGACCATCGGCTGGCGGTGGGCCGCTGCCGTCAAAAAAAAGCAGAGAATGAAGGTTGCCGCGTAAGAGGTGTGCATAACGACTCAGCTCTTAGTAACATGTTCTTGGAACAACTCGGAACAACACGGTGATGCACTTTTCATATCTTTTTACGACGACTCTTGTCTTGGTTTTTCTCTCGAACACCACCCGTGGGGAGCCCCAGGTGTTTACCGACGAAACGACCCCTTACGTTCAGGAGCTCGTAGGCTTTTGGACCAAAGTATACGGAGAACTTTCGTCCCGTCAGGGCGTCATACACGATGGCGTGTATGGTTCCGTCGTCTATGAAACCCTGGTTCTGCCAGAACGAAAAGCTGAACAACGCGCGCTCATTCGAAAGAAGAAAGAGAAGTGGCGAGCCGTTTTGCTCTCGGTGCACAAGAAGCAGAATACGAAGAGCGAACTTACGGCGGACGAGGCTTATGTGGAGAATCTCTTTGCCGGGAACACGGATCCCTGTCGGTTTGTGGAAGCGGCGACGCGACGACGGATTCGGTTTCAACTAGGCCAATCCGATGTTTTTCGAAACGCGCTGATCAGTTCGGGGCGCTACTTGCCGGCGATGGAAAAAATTTTCCACGAAGAAGAAGTACCCGTTGAAATCACACGGCTGCCGTTCGTCGAGAGCGGGTTCAATCTGCGCGCGCGCTCAAAAGTAGGCGCGAGTGGGATCTGGCAGTTCATTCGCGGGACCGGACGCGATTATTTAAGAATTGATCATGTGATGGACGAACGGAACGATCCGTTGCAGGCGACACGTGCCGCCGCACGCTTGCTCAAAGCAAACTATGAACAGCTTGGAAGCTGGGCGTTGGCCGTGATCGCCTACAATCATGGTCGCAAGTCGATCATGCGAGCCGTGCGACTCTCGGAAGTCGAAGATTTTGCGTCGCTTTTACAGAACTTCAAGGGAGCGCGTTTTGGATTTGCGAGCCGGAACTTTTTTCCAAGTCTGTTGGCTGCTATAGCAGTAGAAGGCGCTGCGGATCGCTACTTTGGACCAGTCGTAAGGGACAAACCCATATCCTTCGAAGAGGTTCGTACGGATCGCACGCGTTCCATTCGTTCGTTTCGGAACCGATATGGAAAGGCGGCGTATCGGATGTTTGTCGATCTCAATCCGGCACTGCAGCCCGAAGTTTTTGAGGATCGCGTTCGTATTCCAAAAGGCACTGTTCTCCGAGTTCCGCGCTGAGGCCCCATTATGATACAACCGGCGTATGTATTTCATGGGTATTGCTGGGGGTTCGGGCTCCGGAAAAACAACGTTCATCACGAGAATCAAGAATCTCGTAAGCCATCCCCGGTTCGGAGTTCTCCATCAAGACGCGTACTATCTCGCCGTTCCTAATGAGGAGCTCATCGTTAACGGCAAACGTAACTTCGACCATCCCGAGGCTTTTGATTGGGCGCTCCTGCGAAAACATATCCAGACGTTACGCGAAGGTGGGTCGGTTGCTGTTCCTGTTTATGACTATTCGGTCAGCAAGCGTTCGAAGAAGACTGAGAAACTTGGACCCTGTGATGTCGTCGCACTTGAAGGAATCTTTGCTCTCTGGGACCCGGAGATTCGCGAGCTACTCAATCTAAAGATCTTTATGGATGTTGATGCCGACGTTCGGTTCATACGTCGGCTGCATCGCGACGTTAAGGAGCGCGGGCGTACTTTTGATAGCGTTATTGAGCAGTACTATGACATCGTACGACCCATGCATACTAAGTTCATTCAGCCTACCGCTTCGTACGCCAACGTGATTGTTGGCGAGGAGAACGAGCCCGCGGCACACGCCATCGTTTCCAGAATCCGTGAACTTCTCAATCAGGGGACTGCGTGAAATCCGCACTGAGCACGCTTCGTGTCGTTCCGTTGGGAGGCTTGGGCGAGATCGGTATGAACTGTATGGCGATCGAGTATCAAGACGAGATGCTCATCGTTGACTGCGGTCTTCTTTTCCCAGATCTCGAGGAGTTCGGGATCGATTATGTGATCCCAGCTTTTGACTACATTCTCGAACGTCGCGAGAAACTCAAAGCGTACATCATCACGCACGGTCATGAAGATCATATGGGTGCGCTCTGCTTTGCGTTCAATCACGGACTTGCGGCGCCTGTTTACACCACAGAGTTCGCGTCCCGATTGATCCGGCAGCGGTTTGATGAGTGGGGATTGCTCGACGAACTCGAAATTAAGCTGATGACACCTGGGAAGAAGGTCAGTTTCAAGCATTTTCAATTGGAGCCTTGTCCCGTCAATCACAGTATTGTCGAAGCGCTTGCGATCGCAATCGATACGCCGATAGGCAAGATTCTTCATACGGGAGATTTCAAAATCGATGCGGAACCGTATTTCGGTAACACGACCGATTTAAACTTTTTCAAGAAGTTGGGTGACGAAGGTGTTTTGCTCATGCTTTCGGATTCGACCAATGTCGAACGTCATAGTGACAACCCCTCTGAGAAGACGGTGCACGATAATCTTCTGCGTGAGTTCACGCGCGTGCAGGGTATGACGATTGTCACGATGTTTTCGTCGAACGTTGCTCGGGTGGGTCAGGTTTTTGATATCGCTCGCAAGCTTGGGAAAAAAGTCGTGCTCGCGGGAAGAAGTGTGGATCAGAACGTCCGCTTTGCGGGCGAGCTGAAGTACATCAAGAAGGCTGAGGATATTGTTGTTCCGATCGAGGCCGTCGACGATCACGATCGCACGAAGATGATCATCATTGCATCGGGGAGCCAGGGCGAGTTTCGGTCCGCGCTTCGAAGAATCGCGATGGGTGAGCACCGCTACATTAGAATTCAAAAAGGCGACGAAGTTCTGATGAGCTCGCGTTTTATTCCCGGTAACGAGTTAGCGATCAATCGGGTGATCAACGAGCTCTATCGTCAGGGAGCCGAGGTTTTGTACGAATCGTCGCATCAGATTCACACCTCGGGACACGCGAGTCGTCCGGAGCTCGAGCGCATGCTCAAAGCCGTGCGGCCAAAGTTTTTTGTACCGATTCACGGAGAGTACCGGCATCTTGTGCATCACGGCGCTTTGGCGCGGGAGTGTGGTGTAGCTGCTAAGAACGTTGTGGTCGCGATCAATGGTTCGGTGATGGAGTTGTCAGCGGATGCATTGACCGTTGTCGAACAGCGCGAAGAATCCGGTCAGCTCATCGATCAGAGTGGCGCGATCGTGCCAAAGGAAGTTTTGAAGCAGCGACGCAAACTTGCTGAAAACGGCATGGTTGTTTCGGCGTTCGGAATCGATTTTGAGAAAGGCCGACTCACGCTCGGGCCACGCGTCCACAGCTACGGCATCCTGCAAGAAGAAGATGGGCAGTTTCTCTCGGAAGAGGCGGTGGAGCTCGTTGAGGATTTTATAAAAAGGAATCGCGGAAAGCTGCAGCCGGCGCGTTTGCTCGAGGCGATCCGTATCGAGTTACGACGTTATTATTTTGATCAGACTGGAAAACGTCCCGTGACAATACCTGTGGCGATTGATGATCGTCATCACAGTGTTCGCCAGGGTGGAAAGAAAGAATGAGATCACGTTTCGCTATATTGGTGCTCGTTCTGAGTGCGAGCGGATTTTCGCGTGAGGCGAAAGCCTCGTACGCAGCGGAGACGTTTTCGCTTTCGTTTCTAACAGGGATCACGAGTGTGGGTATGGATCTTGGTTCGAGATGGGAGTGGGGCGGCGTACTCGGTTTCAAGTTGGATCCTGAGTGGAGTGTCGGTCTCTTGGGTCTCACCTCGACAAAGGACATCGCGCATTACGACATACGTGTGAGCCACTTAGGAGTCGAAGGGACGTGGCACGCACATCTTCGGATGAAAAAGTTTAGAGGTTTCTTTGCCGGCCCTTGGCTCGTCTTCTCGACGATCTCTACGCAGCTCGGAAGTCGTGTCGGCGCTTCGACGGACCCTGGTGTTGGTGGTCATGTCGGTTACGACTTCATGATTAATCGCTCAGCGATCTGGAGTGTGGGACCCGACTTCGGCTGGATCCACGTTTTCGCGGCGGGGGTCTCTTACGAGACGTTTCACTTTCTTCTTTCGACCCGCATCTTCTTATAACCAAATAGTGTCCGGCTACTTTTGGTAGCAACAACGCGTCATCGCTCGCGTTATGCTGCGTTGTTGCTACCAAAAGTAGCCGGACACTATTTGGTAAAAAGAAAGAGGCCTGTGTCTTGTGGACACAAGCCTCTTATGAGGAGGTGGTGGGTACAGCAACTTTACAAACTTTTACGCGGCCTTCTTAGCGCCGGAGTCTCTCTTCTTTTGAGTCATGAAGTGCTCGAACTTGCGTTCATAATCGAGCGCTTTATCGCCGTTGGCTCGGATCAAACCAAATTTGAAGTGCTCAAAATGGGGATCGCAGAACCCAAATCTACGCGGTGAGGTCTTACAACCTTCTACTTGGCAATGTGTCGATCCAGCTCCGCCTGTAGGCGGACTGCTTTGTTTCTTATCCATCGGTCTACTCCCTCCGTATTTTCGGAGTGCTCACATATGGACCTATCGGAAATTTGACGGAGTTCTTAAGCGTTTTTGTCGGAAATATAAGGCGCGGATATTGTTAAACAAATAATATAGAAAGACGAGGGCGCGCCCTAACCGGAGATAGCTTTGCGCTGAAACGTCGCAATCGTCTGGGTGGCGCCGCGTGCAGCCTCGACCATGGCGCTCATCTGGTCAGCTGAGAAGCTGCCCTTTTCAGCGGTACCCTGTATCTCAATGAATTCGCCTTTCTCCGTCATGACAAAGTTCATATCGACGTGGCAGCTCGAGTCTTCCTGGTAGTCGAGGTCGACGAGGATGTCATTTCCGGCGAGTCCAATGCTCACTGCGGAAACGAGTTGTGAAAACGCGCCCGCTTTTGACTTTCCTGCATTCACTAACTTCTGGATCGCCAGAGCAACCGCTACACATCCGCCGTTGATCGCTGCCGTACGAGTGCCGGCGTCGGCCTGAAGAACATCGCAGTCCACAAAGATCGTTCGCTCTCCGAGTAGATCCAGAGCCACCATTCCGCGGAGTGCTCGACCGATGAGGCGCTGGATTTCTTGTGTGCGCCCCGAAACTTTTTCGCGATCGCGCCGCGTGCGCGTGTGGGTCGAACGCGGGAGCATGGCGTACTCGCCCGTAATCCAGCCACGGCCCTTGCCCTTCATCCAGTCGGGGACCGACTCTTCCACGGATGCCGTACACAAAACGTGTGTATTTCCCATTTCGATAATCGCGGATCCTTCAGCATAACGATTGACGCCTGTGCGGATAACTAAAGGCCTAAGATCATGGGATTTTCTACCGGCAGGTTGACGAGCCATTTTCTTGCTTTTCCTTTAATGGGCTATGTTAGATTGCGCCCGATGTATCACGACTCACCAAATCTTTGGAAGTCTCATCTCGATCGAGGTCTCGACGAAGATGGCGCGGACTACGATCTCACGACTCTAGCGGTGAGCCAGAAAAGAACTGCCGAACGCGAAGCGAGAGCTGTCATTCTTGCCAAGGTTCCAGGTGTTTTCGTCGGTGAGGGGTTGGTCGCAGCGGCGCGGCTTTGCGCGCGCGAGCGTGGTTGGAACATGGACGTCACCGGTCGAGTTTCGAACGGCTCCAAACTTGTTCCAGGAACCGAAGTCGTCGAGTTTCGGGGTTCCGCACCGGGAATTCTTGCGCTCGAGCGCACGTTTCTCAATCTTCTTTCCTTTGTCTCAGGAATCGCCACGATCACGCGTACGATGGTTTCACGTGTCGACGAGAAAAGACTCACGCATCCACCTCGCGTGACGTGCACACGCAAAACATTGCCCGGCTATCGTGAGCTCAGTATTCTCGGTGTGATCACGGGAGGCGGTGTCGCCCATCGATTCAATCTGAGTGGCGGGATTCTGCTTAAGGAAAACCATCTGCGTTTCGCAGGCGGGGTTCGCGAAGCGCTTGCGCTGGTGACCAAGCACGCGCCGCATGTCTTTCGTCCCGAGATCGAAGTGACCGACATCCCGGAGCTCCAAACGGCTCTTGAGATGGGGAGCGAGAGCGTGATGCTCGATAATTTTTCCCCCGCGGATGTGACGAACGCGCTCGAGGTCACGAGTAAGGCCAATCGTCGCATTTGGGTCGAAGTCTCCGGCGGCATCGGGTTTGATAATATTTTGGAATACGCACAAGAAGGCGTGGACGTGATTTCGATCGGTGCACTCACGCATTCGGTTCGCGCGTTGGACTACACATTGCTTTTTGAAAATCATCGATGAGACTCGCGGTAGAAGCCGGTACGGTTTTAGATGTCTGTGATTCGACCAATAATCTTGCTTGGGACCTCGCAAGAAATGGCGCGACGTCGGGCGCATGGATCGCGGCACGCCGACAGACGTCGGGTCGAGGACGCGAAGGTCGCACCTGGATTTCTGAAGACGGTGGGCTATACATCTCGTTTGTTTTTCGTGTGCCGGCGACGTTTCCACGCGATCTTGCGACGTGGATACCGATCGTTACGGCGTTGGCCTGCTTGGACGCCGTGGAAGCGACCGGATCGAAAGCGGGTCTTAAGATCAAATGGCCGAACGACTTGCTCGCGGTGACGGACAGCGGACTGGCTAAAGTCGGAGGTATTCTCTGTGAGTCGCGCACGGACAACCCCGGTGTGTTTGTTGTGGGTATCGGTCTCAACTGTGTCGTGAACCCCGAACTTTCCGATCGTCAGACCGGTCGACTCGACGTTAGCGTTGAACGTATGCGCGGGGAGACCGTCGGAGCGTTGCGGTTGCGTCTTGATCGCTTCTTTTCGATCGATGCAGAAACGCGCGCGGACCAGACGGCCGCACTCGAAAAACAGTTTTGGAGCGTAGCGTGGATCCAGTCAGGGGAAGTTTTTGAGTGGCGCGGAGAACGTGTGCGTTGTCTTGGCTTGGGTACGCACGGCGAGTTGCGGATTCGTTCCGAAGCGAACCCAGCTGCTCCGATTCAAAGCGTTCTTCAGCCTGAGTATTGAGGACACGCCCTAGCTAAGGCGGACTTGAAAGCATCTTCTGAATTTCGTCGCGAATGATTTTCTCGGCGATATTCGGAAGCTGTTCACGTAAGACTTTCTCAACTGCTTCGCGCACTTCGTGTTTGATAGCGTCTTCGATTTGGGCCGGTTGAACAGGAACCGACGCAAGATTTTCAGGATATTCGACTGTGGTGATGGTCTTTTGTTGGAAGGGATTGTCCGGTGCTGCGAAGTAAGCCTCAGCAGCATTAGTCGGTTCTCTGGGGGTGGCACTCGACCGCGAGGGTGGCGTAAACTCAAAAGCGACATCTTCGGTGTCGAGGAGGCGTTTCGGCGGAGGAAGTGCGGGATCGGGTACGTGAAACGATCCATACGTACGTTCGCCGACTTCTTCCACACCCGAGTCTTCGAGTTCGATTTCGCGCTGTGGTTTTCGAGCCGGTTCGTTGAGCTTCCAATCATGCGGATTTAAATCTTCGACCTTATCGAGCCCAGTGAGCTTGATCGTCTGTTCCGTGAGCGTCTTGATGTCGTCGTCCTGAGCCCAGAGCGGACTAAGACCAGTGTCAAAACCGCCGGTGGTCGCAGAGAGGGACGACAAACTCGGGCCAGCGTTCGATGAAGACGTTTTTGACTTTGTTGGCGCAGGTGTCGCCGGGACGTCAAATGCGGGTGGAGGCGAGACGCTTGGGGCTGCGCCTTTCGGTGACAAAACATCTGTCAAAATTTTTCTGAGATGAGCTGGATCAAACGGCTTCACCAAACGACCCGCAAAACCCAGCTGCGTGACCCGAAGTTCTTCAACCGTTTCGAACGCGCTCGACATCAGAACAAACTTAATGTTTCGAGTCTCGGCTTCTTGATTGCAGTCATTCTTCAGATCGTAAGCCGAACGCCCCGGTAAACCGACATCCACCAAAATGACGTGGGGGCGAAAGAGCGGAATCTGCTGGGCCGCGTCGTTTCCGTCGGAAACAGCTTCGATTTCATAGCCTTCATTCGACAGCGCGAGGCGAATCACCTTTTGAATGGTGAGACTGTCGTCGGCGACTAAGATGCGGCTCATTGCAGAGCTTTGGCTAGAGCTTGGGCCCATTTTTACAATTGTGTCATTATTTGAAAGGTGTGTAAACAACACCGGCCCGTAAGCGCTTGTTTTCGAGGGATTTTCAGAGCAGATGAAAAATTCCTGTGGTTAAGGTGCAATACCTGAAGTGCGCCAGTATAATAGGAGGGGCCTGGGCCGGCACTTTAAACACGTTGGACCCTACAAACTATACCCAGGGAGCCGTCTCTGGTAGCGGTGAGCATGCCTGCTGAGCAGGAAGCCTAAAGCTAGCAAATGGCACCCACTTATGGAGTTCCTGGGTTCCAAACATGTTGTATGCCGGTCCCGGGCGCTTTAAGATTAAGAGATGTCACGAGGGCCCGTCGGGGACAGTCTACCTTCACAATACGGTTGGATTCACGAACTTGCTCGCGCAGAAGTTCATCCCGAAGCCGAGAAAATCCTCGAGCTTGGAAAGAGCTTCGATCCTCACCAAGTCGTCGAAGAGAGCACGATCGATTTTCTAACTGAGCTGCGAGAATACTTCACAGAGTACGCACGCGTTTTTAATAGTTACTCAGAAAAAGGTACGACGTTTCAAGATCTGAAACTCTACAGTGTCGCGCAGACGCCAGCCGATTTCATGTTGTACCGAAACCAAGTCAAGCTGACTGTCGCCAACACCGCCCATGGCGTGATTCAGTTTCAGTTTTCTAGACACACGGGCTCGGGGTTGGGTGCACCCGCTGGAGCCAGTGTCGATGGACAAGGTCTGCCAACGGGTTTGAATCAGAGCCAAGAACTCCTTGCGCAAGTTGGCCCCTTTCGGGACGTCTACTGGACCTTTCAAGGCGAGCGTGTCGAAGCTGGGCAAGTAGCGCGTTTCTATTTTGCTGAGTTTTCGCGTGCGTCTCGGAACCAAAACCGGTCGCGCCTTTCGAACCAACTCCTCATTGAGCAGATCAAAAACCTGCTCGAAGAAAAAGGTCTCACCCTTTAAATTCCTCAAGAAAGCGACCTATCGTCCGGAGACCCAGGTCTTTTTAGACACATTGGGGATCGACCAGTAAAATGAGATGATCTTCATAGGTCCTTGGTTGGTAGAGCGTTTTGTTGAGGAGAGACCTTTTGAATCGGTTCACAAGTTCTGCACTTTATCTGCTCATCGCTGCGGCTGCGACCTTGCTTTCGGCGTGTACGCCACGGTTCTATGAAGACAACGGTCTCGCGCTCGGGCTCTCCATGAATAATAATTCTTCAAGCGCGGCCGTGCTGTCAGCGACGATTTCGGCTGATAAGCCTATTTATTTCAGCGACGTTGAGACAGGTGGTTACGACGATGGTTCGGGTGGTTTGGTCCCCGTTCTCGGCGGGCTTGCCGTCAACGCCAACTTGGGTTTGAACGATAGTGACGACTTAGCCGGCAGTCTCGGAGCATGGGCCGCATCGGTCACACCAACCGTTGCTGGGGCATCACCGAGTGTCGGCGGAACAGCCTATGATGCAGTCACGGATGCCGTGGTCACCGTTTCGGCCAGCGTCACAACGAGTCCAGGCGATGCTGCGACTTCCTGTACATCGCTCACGCCGCTCAGCCTCGTCGGCTGTCTGACCTCGGGGTTCACGTTTCTTCTCTCGCAGATTTCGACTTCGGGATCCTTTCAAATTCGTGCCTATCCGACATCCACGCCGAGCTCGACCCTAGATAGTAACGGTCTCACGGCAAAGCGATTTATCGTTCGACAGATCTCGGACACGTCTTCGGCGGCTGCGGCGACCGACTGGGATGTCAATCAGCAGTTCTCTATTGGGGGCACGGTCCAGTACGGCGACGATTACTACTTCTCTGCTCGAAACAGCGCTTCGGTCAATAAACTGTTTCGCAGCGATCTGAATGGAGTCGAAGATTTTTCGAACACTCGCAATAACGTCAACCTAGACGACGTTGTTGATGGAAGCTCCGATGTTGTCGTTTGGCAAAATGATCTCTATTTTGTCGCTTACAATTCCAACGGAGTTCAGAAGATCTTTACATACGACGGAACTACCGTCACTCAATTGTCCAATATCTCTGGAAACCAGAACACGTCCGACATCCCAGCGTCC
Source organism: uncultured Oligoflexia bacterium (assembly GCA_964549505.1). Classification (GTDB taxonomy): domain Bacteria; phylum Bdellovibrionota; class UBA1018; order UBA1018; family CAZJVD01; genus CAZJVD01. The sequence continues at coordinate 283,562 of CAZJVD010000001.1, read as the reverse complement.
CTTTATGCGACGAGTTCGTATCTCTATTTTACTGCAACGAACACTGCGGGCGGCAGCAAACTGTTTAGTTATGACGGAGCCGTTATCAATCAGGTTTCAAATACGCGAAAGAACAACGCTCTGAGTGACGGGATCGTGACTCTGGCGACCGATTCGTCGGGGAATATTTTATTCCAGGCTATCAATGCAAACGGTCATACGAAGCTGTTTCGATTAGCAGCCAACCAAAGTGCCATCACCGAGTTGTACGACACGGTTAACAACGAGTCCGCCAGTGATGGACCGCAGTATGTAACCATCATGTCAGGCAACGTCTACTATCAAGCGGCCAATCCAAACGGAAGATCGAAACTTTATAAGAATGAGCAGCAGCTGGGCAACACCTCCGGGAACCTGAATACCGCTGATACTCCTGTCCCGTCGACCGACGACGAGGTCGCCTTTGTTACCTGGAACGGTTGGATGTATTTCAGCGCTTACAACTCGAACGCTAAGCAGAAGTTGTATCGCACCGACGGCACGAGTATCGAGCAGGTGACGAACACGAGCGGAAACCAAAACACGCATGACAGTATTAACCACCTTGCGGTGGCCGGATCGTATCTTTATTTTACGGCAAATAACGCCAATGGTGTCGGCAAACTCTTTCGGTATGACGGCACAACGGTCACTCAGTACTCGAACACCGTCGCCAATCAATCAGCGGACGACTTGATCATGAGTGCCGCTTCTGCCGGAGGGAAGTTTTACTTTGTAGCGGGTGACGCGGCTTCAGACTCGAAGCTCTTTGTTGCAACCGATGACGGAGTCTTTCAATTGACGGATCTCAATGCTGGTGACATCGACTTTGAAGGCGACAACTATTCACCGAAACTCAAGGCTGTTGGTAATATCGTTTTCTTTTTTGCGGCTACGGATCCACTGACCGATGTTGTTAAGTTGTTCATCGCTTGCGATACAGCCGACAGCGGCTGCCAGTGACAAATGACCGTCTAAGACGTAAGTCTTGGGCATGAGCCTTCCAGAAATTCCAGAGATACTTGGTTACAAAATGAGCGGCATCGAGTTTTTCGGTACGCTTTCCTATTTTGTCGCCCTTTGGCTGATGACTGCGAATAAGATTCTGACTTGGCCGGTGGGACTCATTGGCACGGTTCTGTTTACAATCTTGTTCTACGATCTTCGCCTTTATTCCGACGCGATTGAACAGATCTATTATCTCGTGACCGGGATCTACGGGTGGTGGGTTTGGTCAAGACAGTCGAAGCCTCAAGGTCCGGGCACGATGACGTCGATGGCGCCTTCGAGCGGAATCGGTTGGTCGTCGCGGTCACGCCTCCTGACGTGGGCAGCGGGGACACTGATCTTTGGTGGGATTTTGGGGTATTGCGTGGAGCGATTTCATCTTTGGATGCCGCAGATCTTTCCCGAGCCGGCGAGTTTTCCTTATTGGGATGCCATCACGACGTCGGCAAGCTTCGCGGGCAATCTCTTGACCGTGTACCGACGGATGGAGTCTTGGGTCTACTGGCTCTTTGTGAACTCCATTGGGATTGTGATCTACGGTGTGAAAGGGGTTTACTTTGTGACGGCGCTTTATGGAGTTTATCTCGTGTTCACATTCGTGGGATACTATCGCTGGAAAGCGAAAATGATCTAGGGCGCTCGCCAGATTTTTACAATGAAGCATGTCTTCTGGGGTTTTCTCATCGCGGCAGTACTGGCGTTTCTGAACGATCGATTTGTTTTCGAATCGGTCGGCATTCCGTCGTCTTCGATGCGTCCAAATCTATTGCCCGGCGAGCGCGCGTTCCTGCAGCGCCTGGGTTACGGAGACATTCGTCGTTGGGACATGGTTGTTACGCGCGATCCGCGTACCGGAATCCGAATCGTCAAGCGAGTGGTTGGTCTCCCGGGCGATTGCCTGAGACTCGAGGACTCGTGGCGCGTGGTGGTTGAAAACGCTTTCATCGAGTATCGAAAAGATCCAAGTGATTACGGCGCGTACAACGAGGCCGAGCATCACGTAATCCTGACTCGCGCCGATCCAAAATGGTCGTTTCCAACGGTCTTTGGAAAGGAACGCCTCTGTTTACAAAGCGACGAGTTCTATATCTTGGGCGACAACCGATTAGCGAGCGAAGACGGCCGTGTCTTTGGGCCCGTCAAGCGGGCCACGATCGACGGAGTCATGCGACGTATCTGGTTTTCGTTCGACCGCACGACGGGCCAGATGCGCTGGTCGAGAATCGCCAAATAGTGTCCGGCTACTTTTGGTAGCAACAACGCGTCATCACTCACGTTATGCTGCACTGTTGCTACCAAAAGTAGCCGGACACTATTTGGCGCCCAACCAGCGGTCGAGGCCGGCGATGAACTCTGCTGAGGTTTTTTTCCAGTAAGCGCGTTCTTTTGAACTCCACGCTTCCTGATCCGTGGTCATTCCCCAAAAGAAACCGATCTTAAGATAACCGGCAAGTCGCAAGCGCTCGGGATCTGCAGCTTTTCCTACCTGCTTTTTAAACTGCGCGGACATGCGTTCCAGATATCTGTCCTCGATGTTCTTGATCGACTTCTGAAAGCGACCCGGTTGGTTGCGGTACCGCAGGTAGAGCGGAATCGCCCACGGGTGTTTCATGACAAGCTTTAAGGCCATGTAGAAGCGCGCATGGTGGTACTCGCCCCAAGTTTTCGCCGACAGACTGTGGGTATCGTCTTGATAAATCTGTGTGAGGACGCTCATGCCAAAACGGAGTGACTCTTCGATCAGAGCGTCGGGCTCCTTGCCAAAATAATAATACAGCGTTGGTCGCGGGATCCCCGACGCACGCGAGATCTTCGAGTAGTTGATGGCCTCCGGTTTATGGTGCCGGATCAGGCCTAAAACATTTTCATAAAGCAGTTCGAACGAAATTTTTGGTTTCGGCATCTGACAGTTTCCTCACTGAAGTGTCAGGTCCTTTTTACACAGAGCAACCCGATCGCGCTACTTCCTCATTTGCCTAAAGGAGGCGGTCTTCCCATGAAAAAATTTATAAACCTCACCATCGTTACTTTGAGCTTGAGCGCTTTGAGCTTGAGTCTGCATCCAAGTTTTGGGGGCACGAGCGCGGCCGCTGATTCTACGGGAGGAATGTGCGCGCGTTTGCTCGGGGCAGTCGAGGGTGGTTTTCGCGCCGGTGTGATAACTACCCTCGGAATGCGCTATGACATCAAAACCCACGGTCTCGAAGCTGTCGCAGCAAAGGGTCGCGAAGGAATTCTCTTTTTGCCCAATCATCCAGGTTGGCTGGTGGATCCTTTGATCATCTGGTCGCGTCTGAGTAAGGACTTCAAACTTCGTCCTGTCGTTGCTGAGAGCCAAACCAAACTTCCGATCTTTGGTCAGCTTCTTAAAGTCGCTGGCGCCGTAGTCGTGCCGGACCCCGGCAAGAACGGGTACCTCGAGAAAGACCAAGCGACGCTTCTGTTAGACACCATTGCCGAAGGTCTCAAGCGCGGCGAAAATTTTATCTTCTATCCTGCGGGTCGTATCTATCGCGGTCCAGGCGGAGAAGATCTCCAACATAAAAGCGGCGTTTCGAAGATCCTCGCCCGCTTTCCTGAGGCCCGTGTTGTGATGATCCGTCAGTTCGGACTTTGGGGGAGCCGCTTCGGGTACACCGATGAGGGTAAGAAGCCGAACTATCTCACTTCGGTCGTCACCGGCGCTGCGGCACTCGCTGCGAACGCGGGTATCCTGACACCCAGGCGCGACGTGGATATCGAGATCATCGAGCCGGCTAACTTTCCGAGAACAGGCACGCGCGAAGAGATCAAAGCTTTCTTGGAGCGCTACTACCACGCGTGGCCCGAAGAGCGAACCTCAGTGCCGCTCGTTGGACTGACGCCATCATCGCGTAGTGCCGTCGTCGCGAATCGTCCGAAGACCGCAGCTCCGGCTGCGTGGTTCGACCATCACGGAAAGCCTCATAGGCTCGAGATTTCATCGAAGGCGCGTTCTATCCCGGAAGCGATTCTTGTAAAGGCCAAAGAAAATCCGAACGCGGTCGTTCTTGCGGACCCCCGAACGGACGCCCAAGAGAGTAACCAAAAAAGTGCAAAAACAGGAACGATGACTTATCGCGAGTTAGTGCGTGCGATGATTCTGTTCAAGCCCGAACTGGAAGCACTCGAAGGCGAACGCGTCGGTGTGATGCTGCCCGCATCGTCAGCCGCAACGATCGCACTCGCGAGTCTCCAGGTCGCTGGCAAAATTCCTGCGATGATCAATTACACTATGGGCGCTGAGGCCGTTGTTACTTCGGCCCGCAACGTCGGTGTTCAAAAAATCCTTACTTCGCGTGCTTTCGTTGAGAAGCTCGCTGAGAAGGGTCGGTCGTTCGAAGATTTTGCGGCGGACTACATATTCATCGAAGATCTCGTCGAAGCGTTCACCGCGCGCAAGAAGCTCGCAGCCGACATCGCGAGCCGGTCACTCAAGTGGGGGATCTCACCGATCGATCTGTCGAACGTTCATAACATCGCGGTCATCTTGTTCACGAGTGGATCGTCAGCGCTTCCAAAAGCTGTTCCTCTCACGCACACCAATCAGCTTTCGAACTTAAAAGACGTTCTCGAAACCATCACGCTTCGCGAAGGCGATCGCATGCTTGGGTTCTTGCCGCCGTTTCACTCGTTCGGAAACACGATTGGCCAAGTTCTCCCGCTCGTGAGCGGAATGCCGGTCGTGTACTTTCCTGACCCGCGCCAGGCAAAGGCGATCGGAAAAGTGATGGACGATTACCGGCCGACGATCATGATGGGGACGCCGGATTTCATTTCGAACATCGTCCGGGAAAACACGCCTGAAACACTGGCGAGTCTTCGCATGATGGTCACCGGTGGAGCTGCGATGCCAGCCCCGACGTATCAGACGATTCGCGAAAAAACGAAGGCCATGGTTCTCGAAGGCTACGGACAGACCGAGGCGAGTCCCGTGATCGCTTTCAATACCGAGATCGATCCGATCGATCAGTCGATCGGAAAAGTTCTGCCGTCGATCCAGTACCGGATCGTCAATCCTGAACGTTGGCCCGCCGAAGCGATCGATGTGCGCCCCGGTGAGCCAGGACTTCTGCTCATCGATACAGCATCGCCCAATATCTTCTCGGGATATCTCGCTCACAAAGGTGATCAACCGTTTGTTGACCACGGCTTGGGTGGTTACTACGAAACGGGTGATATCGTTCGCGAGATCAAGCCACGTCATCTTGTTTTCGTCGATCGGACGACGGATTCCATCAAGAACCAAGCGGGCGAAATGATCTCACTCGGCGCGATCCGAAAAGCTGTTGCGGAAGCTCTTGCGCCCACAGCAAAGGGTGAGAACGAATTCGCGATCGTCGCAGGTGGAACGATCACGGATCAGCAAGTCGTGATGTTCACGACACGGACGGATCTCGATGTGGCAACAGTCAACAAGATGTTGGCAGAGGGGGGTCTGTCGCGTGTTTCGAAGATCTCCCGCGTGGAGTTCATCGACGAGATTCCGCTACTCGGCGTCGGAAAGATCGATCTACGGGCGCTCAAGGTGTTAGCCGCCAAATAGTGTCTGGCTACTTTTGGTAACCACAGCGCAGCATAGTTCCGTGTTTATAACTAGGGCACGCTCTGGGGGAAGTCAGCGAAGCTTGGCGAGAAACTCGTCGAGCTTCTCTCCGAGGGTCTGTTCTCGCGGGTGCTTTGAGGTGCGCTCGCGAGAACGGCCTAAGGCCTTTTCCTGAACAAGCCCGGCCACTGTTTTCAAAAAGCCGCGATCGATTTTTGTGAAACGCGCGCGAAGTCCTTCGAAGCGGCCGGCTTGTGATCGCGCAATCAAATACAGTAACGACAGTGCCCACGGATTTTTGACCATGAACCGTAGAGCCTTGGCCCGCTCCAGACTGGCGCGGCCGACCGGAGCGACCTGCTTAAAGACTTTGAGTCCGAATCGGAGCGTCTCTTCGATGACGACTTCGGCCTGTTTTCGGCCGGCGAGTTTCACAAAGAATTCTAAGACACGCTCGATGTCCTTTTCGGTTTTCACTCTTCTTTAGAATCACACGAGAATCGCACGAACGCTGGTTTTCTGCCGCGCCAGAGTCTTGACGCCAAATAGTGTCCGGCTACTTTTGGTAGCAACAGCGCGGCATTACCCAAATGGTGACGCGCTGTTGCTACCAAAAGTAGCCGGACACTATTTGGTGAGACCCGCAAAGAGTTCGAGGCCGTCTTCGAGCGAGAGGGCTGGGACTCTGAGAGCTTCGACCGCCTTTGTGAAGTTGAGCGAATAGTCGAGTGTTGAGCTGACGACGAACTCCGACGTCTGCGGCTCGCGCATGGTGAGCGACGATGTCGGAAGGCCAAAGCGCTCAGCAAACGCTTTGATGAAGTCGTATTCACCGATTTTCGTAAGTCCACCGTAGTGAAGAATCACGTTGCGCGGGCCACCGTCGACCAAGTTTGCGATCATGTCGACGAGTCCATGAACAGGAGCGTAGTTGAACAGTTCGTTATTCGAAACGTCTAGGCGGATTCCTTTGGAGAGCATCACACGAACTTTATCGAGAAACGAAAGACTGAGGCCGATCCCGCGGCCATACACCGGCGCGGAACGCACGATCACAAAGTTCGGCGTTCCCATGAAATACTTTTCACTCGAGAGTTTGTTTTTTCCCAAGTTATAAACAGGCAGAACGATATCGTCTTCGACATAGTTCCCTTTGCGTCCGTCGAAGACATAGTTGTTCGAAAGAAAAATAAACCGCGGCTGCAAAATCCCCGCTGTCGTGACGACGTTGACCGGTCCGTTCGCGTGGACGCGATCGGCTTCGCGATCGCTGTCTTCTGCCCAGATCACGTCGTTGCGTCCGCCAGCATAGATCACGATTTCGGGCGAGATCGAGTAGACGATTCGTTTCACGTCGTCGCGAATCGCGGCGTCGAGCTTGATCGGCGTGACACCCGGAATCCGGAACGGATGCCGAAAGTAGGTACCGTAGACTTTGAATTCTTCACGAAGTCGGAGCGCCAGACTCGAACCAATGAAACCGCTAGCGCCAACGATCAGGGCGGTTTTTGAACGTTTCACAGTTGTAGTATAGGGGCCGCCCGCACGGAGTTCACGGTAAATGCCCACTATAGATGATGCAAAGCATAATGTGTTGGAGATTGCTTAGCTATTTGTGTGGAAAAAAATCCGTGCGTATAAATGATACTGCATGTTATATGCGGCGCATGCATTTGGACGAGTATAGGTTTGGCTTATTGAGTCAGCAACTGAAGTGGGGGATGTGCTTATCTTCTCTCGTAATTTCCTCGATCGCCGTCGCGGATTCGTATCTACGACCCGTTCCCTTTGAAACCGGTGATGGTCTTCGCGCGGTTTACACCGACAACAATCTTCCTGTTGGCATTTTCGGCACGGAGATTCCGGCTGTTTTCGAACGCACGACTGCGTTGCGCGTATCAAAGCCCCTCCTTGCGAACTGCAGCCTTAAAGAGAAGTTTCCGGCATTTGTTGTACAGCCGTTTGTATTGGCGGGTAACGCCGGCGCTCCAACTGGAGCAGCCCTGACACCCGCGTATGAGTACCGGGCGCATAACCTTCAGGCTGAACAATTGCATTTCAAATCAGAGAAAGGACCACCTCCAGGTATTTCAAGTGCGCGTGCCTTGCTCGCACCGTTTGGAGCGGGGAGTGCTCGCCTGATCTGTGAGGACCCGACAGCCGTTGCAAAGATACTCCTCAGCGATGCAGCTGAACTAGTTTTTTCTATCGAAGCAACGCGAGTCAATTTCGAGACAGAGGCCGAAGAGTTCACACGGATTTCGTTGTCGACTCCGATCGAGGTTCTTCGGTCGGGTGCTATGGCAGAAAGTCCCGTCAATCATCTCAGGTCTTCGCTTCCAAATCTTGACAACGGTTGGCGGCTCAACAGTCGGGTTGTCGCTTGGAACCTAGTGAAACCAGATGTACCCGTACTCGATGCAGCGATTGGAGAAGTGAAGGTTTCGGTCGTGGCAATCCATGATACGCAGAGAGATCCTAATGCGTGGGCCTTTATAGAGTTGTTGATTGGTGAGAATCCAATGAGGCCAGCTAAGGTCGATTCGGCGGCGGCCCGAAGGAGTTCCGAGGACTCCGAAGACTATGAACCGAGAGCCGTTGATCCCTTCTCGTTTCTTAGAGGGCTTATCGGAAGGCCGGCCTCAAAGACTCGAGAAGACGTTCGCAAGTTCGGTCAACTGGTCGCTCGCCTTCAGGTCATCTGGGATCTACCTCGTGAAAGGGGTTGGGGCCCTCACCCGCCTGCCCCTCGCCAATCCGACAGTTACATTTTTTACCCCGTGTATCCGGGTGACCCAGTGTTCTCAGCGGTTCCGGACCTTGGCCTTGCACTAATTCGAATGAGTATGGGAAAGAACAATGCGGACTTTATCAAGCCTTAGCAGCGCCATCTTAGGGGCGTTGATTCTTGCTACCGTTTCTAGCTTCGCTGGGCCGGAGATCCGTTCTACAGAGAGGCTTCGAAAACTTTCGTTTCATCTTCGAGGCACGCCTCCAAGTTGGACCGAGATTGAAAATGCAATAGCTGCAGAAAAAGCCGGAAAACTAGAAGAGTTTTTTGAGATCGTGACTGAAAATTATCTTTCGCGCCCTGAGCATGCTGGAAAGATGCTGTGGCGGCTGGACGGTCTTTTCGGATTTCAGGTATCTCCCCGCTTGCCCGAGGAGATTCTAAGCTATGCGGGTCTTGGTGGGATCGATACCTACTTCGCACAAAACTCGGCCGATGATCTCTTTCGTCGTGTCGCTCGGGACAATCTTAGTTGGGATACATTGCTTACGGCGAAGCTGCTTCGTTATCGTCCTCTGCCTGCTCCGCATACGGATCTCGTCGGCGACATAGCGCTTTCCAGGGCGTTTCTGGACGCAGAGTTTTTTGCGAACTCAAACTCGAGTCACACGATAGAGGCGACTGAGGTACGTACCGTACGAGAGGAGGCCGACTTCATGGTTCCTTTCGCATGCATGGAGGTTGGGCCCGAGGACGGAAGGATGGCTGGTGTACTAAGTACGCAGCGGTTTCTCTCTCGCTACCGAGATACAGCACTTAACCGCAATCGGCGGCGCGCGGCCCAGGTGTTTCGGATTTTTCTTTGTGATGAAATGCAAGCACTGCTCGAACCCGAGAAGGCTGGCGAGTCGCATGATATTCATCCAGAAATTCGTCCATTCGTTAACGATCCACATGCTCAGCGCAAACAGTGTGCTACCTGCCATTACAAGATCGATCCCATGGCGCGCGCTTTCGATGGGTACTCGGAAGCCGGACTGCCGGCTCGTTCGGTTGTGTCCGAGGGAGAGACGCCGGCACTCGTGTATCGAGATGCGGACGGAAAGCTTGTTAGCTATCCTGTGAAGAGCCTGCACGAGTTAGGCATAGCGGTAACCAAGACGCCGGAGTACGCACACTGCCAGGTTCGCTACTTCTGGAATTGGTTCATTGGTGTGGATGTTCCACTTGCTCCAAAGCGCGAAGCGGAACTCGTACGTAAGTTCGATGAGGTCGGTCGCCGGACAAACGATTTCATAACGGCAATAGTTTCCGCTCCAGAGTTTTACACGGAGTCGGATCCGGCTGTGCGCGAGCGTGTGTCATCGTACCAACGTGCCGCGCCTTACTTAAAGTCGTGCGATGACTGCCATATGGGAGAGGCACCCCGTGTTCCTAAGCTCGTAAAGATGCCGATAGGCGGGTCACTGGAAAGGCACGAAAAGTACATCCGCAAAATTATCGAGAAACTCAATCTTCCTGAGAATGGCGAAAACTCCGAAATGCCGCTGCCGGGTCGATGGTCGGAAGCTTATCGAGCGTTATCCATTGCGGGCATCAAGGCGTGGGTGTGTTCCGGTACTCCGGATGCTGAAGGCAAAGCACTTACTGACTCGAATGGTAAGGACTGGAGCTTTTGTGAGGAAAAATAATGTTTTCTTTTTTCAGACCGCTTTGATTCTTATCTTGTTCGTGTGTCCGCTCGAACGCCGGAGTGAGGCGTTCGATTCGACGTTTCGTCGGTACTTAGCAGGGCATGACCTATTGCGAACGCTCCGGTTTCACTTTCCACACGCCGCGGGAGATCGGCTGCTTAGTAATGACTGCCAAAAGATCACACCTACAAATCGCGATACATTCGGTGAGATTCAGCCGGTCTCGTTTCGTCCGTCCGCTAAGACGGTCACAAGTGTGTATGTTGATTGGCTTACAGTTTGTGTTTCGCGGTACATAGAAAACGACTTTATAGGGAATTTCTTTATTGACAGAGAATACTCGTATAGACCGCTTACATTGGAGTTCGTTCGTGCCCATGCGCGGTTCTTTGGTAGGGGATTTGAAACCTATTTGATCAATCATGAGAAAGACTTTGTTGCTCAGAGGAACGACCCCCGCACACTTCTTTGGTCGAAGCTTCCGGCGGACGTTCAGAACGAGATTCTTGAAACCCGTATCAAGGTTCTTCTCTCGGGACGTGCGACGAAAGCCGTGACAGGACGCTTACTGACGGAAATCAAGACAGTTTTGGGAGATGATCCCGGTGCCGCGACGATCGTCGATGTTCTTAAGAGATCGAGTTTCGTCATCATCACACAAGAAGAGTTTTTGTCGTATTAAAGGGAGTGCAGCGATGAAGAAGATCCACCGAATGCTAACTCGGCGAGAATTTATTGAGAAGAATCTGGCGAATGCTGCGGCAATAGCGAGTGGTAGTGCACTGATCACAAGCTTTACGCCACCGGCTTGGGCACGAGCGCTCTTACAGGAGAGTAACAAGCAAGTTTCTGCTGAAGGCGGGAAAGATAACTTTTTCGTTCTTATCCGTATTGAAGGCGGGATGGATGTCACTCTGGGGCTCGACGGAAAGACTAAGGACCGCCCCAAGTGGGTCACTGAGAAGATGTGCTTTCTCGAAAAGCTCGAGGACAATACTACGCAGAAATCGCCAGACGATGGTCCCGATCTGATTCTGGGTGCCGCTGCGAAGCCTCTTGCTCCTCACGTTAACGACATCGCAGTTGTTAACGGAATTTTTATGAGGAACGATTTCGGGCATCAAGACACGAATGATTATCTCTGTTCCGGGTCCTTCGATCCTCGTTACCCAGGACCGTTTGTGTCAGTCGAACTTTCTAACAGCATCAAGGGTTCGAGCGGAAATATTATGTATTCGGGCGTGGCACCAAGAATTGCTGAAGGGTACCAAGTCGAACCGATTAATCTCGAGAATGTACGAGGACAAGTTTTGAGTGCTGTGTACTCCGAGATTCTGGCAAGAGGTGAGCGTGGCATGAACGGTGCTTCGCCGCTGTCCCGTGCAAAAAAGAGATACCTCGAGTCGCAACCGCAACGTGAAGAACTTCGGAAGGCTGTTGAGGCTTCTCTTTCTTCGGGTGCAGGAGGAATGGCAGAGGGAATGACAGCTGCTTTGAGTTTTTTAACCGGTTTCGGACAGTTTGCGCAGATCACGATTTCGGAGTTCGGTATGGACACGCATAACGGCCACGAGGACCGGCATCTCGGTGTTCAGATGGGAGTTTGGGCCCAGGTAGCAAAAATATTAGCGGATTTTAAGCTACTCGAAATGTTCGATCGCACAACCTTCATGGTGACGAATGACTTTTCCCGCACCCCGGCACTCAACGTGGGTAAAGGTAAGGATCATGAGTTTCGGACAAACAGTGTGCTTCTGGCAGGACGGGGGATAAGTGGCGGGCGCGCTTTCGGCTCAAGTGTCGTTATGCCGGAGGACTGGAACGATGGTGTCGACCGAGTTCCTGTTATGGTGGGAAATCTTTTCGACCCAAAACAAAGAGATTCTCGCGCGGTTTTTAATCTTCGACCCGAAATGAAAAGCGCTCTTATGGAGTCAGAGAGTGTATCGGGGCACATTCGACTGTACCCAGAGAATGTGATTCGTTCGGTAGCGAAGATTTTTGGAGACCCTGAGTCGTTTCGTTCCATTGACCTAAAAGGGGTCGACCCGATTCCTGGATTGGTGAAGGCATGACCGCGGTACGAGTACTCTGCATCATTTTGGTTGTCGGCATCTATTTCTTAGAGTCGAGCGGTATGGTTGCAGAGGATGACGAGTACAATCTTGGGGACACCTGTCCAGCGTTCAGTCTGGACGAAACATACTGGTCTGGGTTTGATGGGACGGTTTTCAGAATTCAGCATAAGGGTGATGGGCCGGCATCTGTTCAAGATCTCAACTCGAAGATCGTCTGGCCGGCCGATATGACGGGAAAGGAAACCGGTGAGCTGCCGTCGCTTGCGATCACAGAAGCGAACAAGACACTGGCGCGATTGTCTCCGGGTTTGTTGCAGGTTAGTCGCATCACCTACAGAGCGATGGTTAAGGAGGCAGCTTGGGATCCGGATCGTTTTAAGTCCGCTTTGGGACGTCCATTGGGACCTTGCGGGACTGTCGTTGAGCTAAATGTGGAAGTTACGGGATCTGCAGGTCGACGTCTCAAACAGATTGTTCCGAAGGATATCGTGTTGAGGGGTACCTTCGACGTGATTTTTTTAGTTAATACCGGCGATCCGGGCGCGGCCTACGCCGAGATGAGGGCTATACCCCGCGATTTTCAGATCGAGTTTGAGGGCTTTGAAAGTGTATTTCCAGAACTGAAGAATCCCGTACTTCGAAAAGGCTTTGAAATGGGTGCCAGAACAATGAGTGGACTCATCGTCACGCTCTTTGCGCAGGTGATAGCTCCGCGGTGGTATAGGATCTTCGACCCAAGTCTGTATGGTCGATTTTAAGATCCGCACCCCTTTACCCCCGCCCACTCTCCGCCGCCACAACCTCCGGACTTTTTCTAACTTCGTCCGGACACTGAGCTAAAAGTTTAGTGGCTTCTGTCGTGAGGTTTGCCTTGTAAAGGCAGAGCACAACCTCTTTGAGAATCTTGGGTTGGGTTTTGCCGATTCGAGCGGCTTTGTTGAGCAGGGACGCAGCGCTAGTGGTGTCATTCGATTTTAGAAAATGTTTTGCGTGAACAATGAGTCCGGCGGCAACGTACTTGTTGATCTCAGGGCTGGTCACAGGCAGGTCCAGATAGAGATCGTAAAACGCTGCTATTTCCTCAAAGTTACCCGTGGCGATAGAGAGATGGACCAGTCTTGGGATTCGCTTAGGGCTCGGCGGATAAAATTTTGCGATGATTTTGCAGAGATCGTAGGCCTCTCGAAAGCGCTTTTGTTCGAACAACAGCTCCGAGAGTTGTACGGCGGATCGGTAGTGAGGAGGCTCAGTCAGAGCCCCCTTTTTGAGGCAATCCTCGGCTTCTTTGTACTTTGCGACGGCCAAGTGGCATGCGCCTTCAACATACGAGGAGAGCCATGGTTTCGGATTCAATCCATGGATACTTTGCGACAGGCGAAGTGCCGAAGCGCTGTCTCCAGCTTTGAGCAGTTTCAGTGCGTCGATAGCTTTCGTGCGGTACTCCGAGGGCTGTGCTTTCTCTTCGACCATCGCCCGCACCTTGTCGAGAATCGATTGCATGGTGAAAGGCCGCGCGATGACGGCGTCCACATCTTCCTCCGCTGCTTGAGCCGCAACGACGAGTGCGTTTTCGTCACTGATAAGAAAGAAGATCGACCGCGCATAATCAGGGTTGGTCGTCTTGATGAATGAGAAGAAGTCCAATCCGGTGACGTCCTTGTTGACGACGTGCTCGCAGATCACCAATGCGAACTTCTCTTTTTGATAGGCAGCCTGAGCGTCGACGATGTTGTCGATGGCGACGCAGTTAGCGCTTTTGAGTCCAAGCTCCGTCAGCGCCTTTCGGAAGGTGTTTCGAGACATGGTATTGGGATCCAAGACCAATGCCTTGGCGCTGTTCCAATAATCCTTTACCCAAGTCTTCGGTGTCGCTGAGCCACTCATGATCGTGTCTTAGTCTTTGATGGCCTTTACGAGGCGGTCGAGTTGCTGTTGCTTCTCGGACAAGGCTTGGGTGAACTTTTTCCACTGCCCACCCACCTTTTGATAAAATTCCAAGCTTGCGGTGATGTGAGCTGGACCCGCTTGTTCGATGCTCACGACTTTGGTGGTGAAAGCGATCGCCTTTTTGAGCGCATTGCCTGTCGGCACCTGTTTGAAGATCACTGTGGGTACATCAGGAAAAACGAAGAGTGTGAGCATATGTCCCTGCGAGCAACTCGTCTTTGGAACATGCACGACGATGCCGTCCTCCGAAAGTTCGACAATCTTAATGACCGAGGAGTCGAGAAGCGAGGTCCGCGTTGTCGTATTTGATAAGACCATGGAATACACGTCACTTTTAAAAACCTGTATCGGCATGAAGTACGATTCAGTCACGAGCTCCCCCTTTTTACAGTTTATCGGACGATGTGGCGATTCTTGCTGAGGAAAGATTCCCTAAGACTTCTTAAACTTGTTGAAGGAGTTGTGAAGCCCGAAGGGCCTTGATTTTCTTGGGAATTTTTCATCTACCCTCATTTAAATATCGTAGTCACTATCGTAGTTGTCGACACGCCCGTCCACCAGTGCTAGCTCCATGCTCTGTGAGACAGAGGAGAGTGTCTGCACGCACGTTTTTCGTGGGGGAGTACCGCAGGCTTTTGAGTCTGACGGTGTTAGGGCTAGCGATCGCAACCGGTTTGGGATTGCTCGTCTACTTGCGTTCGAGTGATAACGACTACCGGCAGTTGCTTTCCGAGTCCTTTGCGCCGCACGCAACCGAGTTGGCGCCTGAGCTCGTGCTCAAAGATCAGCGTATTTTGAAAGACCGAGCTGACTTCATCCGCTCGCAACTCGCGCTCGATAGCGTGACGATCCAGCTTTCAGAAAACAAAATGGTCCTGGCGACGGCACCCGCTGGGCTCTCGAAGCTCGCGACCGTCTTGTTGAGAGACTTAGTGGGTATTCGGCCACTGATGGTGGATGTGAGCGACGGGATCTATCTTCAGACAGCGCGTGTTCGGCTGGAATATCTAACGCCCTTTTACAATGAGCGCGCCCGTCCGATCGTGTTTGCCGTTCTCTGGACGTTCCTCGGTTTGATCGTGAGCCTGGGTTTGGTTTTTTTCTTCGTGTACTCCAATCTTATGAGTTTTTTGCTTTCACCACTGAGGCGCCTCACGTCGGGGGTTGAACCGCGAGATGGATTTCGTGTCGAAGAGATCGAGACACTCCGCCAGGCGCTTGATGAAAAGCGGAAGCTCGAAAAGTCGAAAGCGTTGATGAAACTGGCCGAGCAGGTCGCGCATGATATACGCGCACCCGTGTTGGCGCTTGAAGTCGCTTTGCAGGGCAGTGAGTTTCCCGAATCGGAAAAGCTTCTTGTCCAACGCGCGAGTCAGAGGATCCGATCGATCGCGCGTGCGCTACTCGATGGAGATCGACAATACTTCGGAGAGGGAAGGTCGAATCTTGCGCGTGTCTCGGAGACAGCGCTGGCTGAGATTCAGTTGCACCCACTTTTTAGCAGGTCAGGTGTGCGTTTGGAAATGTTCGTCCCCAATGATGTCACGGCACCGATTTCGGCCGCGGATCTTGAACGCGTTTTATCCGCGTTGCTGATCAACAGCCTCGAAGCTGTGGCAGTTCATTCTGCTCAGTGGGCGGCCCAGCGGGCGAACCAACGGGTGACCCAACAGCCTTTTCTTGAGGTTCGAGCTTTCCGTACGGACGAATCACTTGGTCTCGAGATTCTCGACAACGGACCAGGTATTTCTCCAGACGAGAAAATCCTACTTGGCACACATCCCATCGCTTCCATGAAGCCGGACGGAAACGGTATCGGCTGCTCGATCGCAGGCGATCTCATCCGTCGCTCGGGAGGCGAACTCCGTTTTGAGAATCGCCCCGAAGGCGGTGCTCGCGTCACCCTGATGTGGCCGAACAGTCCAAAGAACGCTGTGGGGATGGTCTCCCCGACCCCCGTCCCACTGACAACGTCAGCGAACAAGAGCCGGGGAGAAAATCTCTCCACGCGCTAGTTTTTCTTCGGACCGTTCAGCCTACTCGAGGATGTCGCTTTCATTTTAGCTCCCTACTTCAGGAGTTGGACCGCCATGGCGTTCATGTTGTTGGCGTGTTGCATGACCGAGATACCTGATTGCATCAGGATATTCTGCTTGGTCAGCTCCGTCGCCTCATGGGCCACGTCAGAGTCACGGATCCGGCTTTTTGCTGTGGACAGATTTTCGTCGTAAATCGCCAAGTTGTTGATGGTCGATTGAAGACGGTTCTGCATAGCACCCAGATCGGCTCGGATACTGTTGACGCGGATTAAGGCGTCATCAATGACCGAGAGCGTGAGCTGCGAGCCCTGTTTGGTTGCGATCGATTCGCCGCCGAGCTTGAGAGCATCGAGCGTCGCATCGGATCGTTCACCGTTGTACACGATACGATCCAGAATCGGGTTGTTGTTCGTCCCGACTTGAATCTCAAAGATCCCAGCGCGTCCGTTGAGTAACGGCGTGCCGTTGAAATTCGTGACGTTTGAGATCCGGTCCACTTCTTGTTTAAGGGACTGAAACTCACGGTCAGCGAATTGTCTTTCGACGTCTCCGATCGTGTCTGAAGCCGCTTGGATGGCTAACTCGCGAAGTCGGATCAAGATATTGGAGATTTCATTCAATCCCCCTTCTGTCACCTGGATCATCGAGATCCCATCCTGTGCGTTCCGTTTGGCTTGCCGCATACCGCGGATCAAAGCACGCAAGCTCTCGCTAATCGCGAGTCCTGCGGCATCGTCCCCAGCAGAGTTAATACGGCTGCCGCTCGCAAGACGTTCCAACGTCTTATCGAGGTCTTGTCGCGTGACGGACATCTGTCGATGCGCGTTCATCGCGGCTGTGTTCGTAGCAATTCGAAGTCCCATGGGAACTTCTCCTTTCTTGCATACGCACTCCTCCTTAAATGCACACATGTAGCGCTATGGGTTTTCTACCCACATCGCACATGTGCCCTGCGTCCGTGCAGGTTCCATTGCAATTCTCCGCACACGACTCCACACCCCCATGGCATGGATCGATGCGCGGACTTCCGTGTCCTCATCACTCGACGGTCGCCCGCGAGTTTCCCCGTGGACTGTCACGCACGCAGTACCCCACCGCGGTCATGACGGACCCGAATGATGACTGTGCTCGGGCGCTTCTTCGCACTCGTTCCGAAGTGTCGGTTGCAGATCGGCGCACGGCCTAGCCACAACCCCTCTTCGGTGAGACGCGAGGTCACACCTCGAGCAAACTTTTTTCTACCTCCACGATCAGCTCGCCACATACTGTGACGAACGCCAGTTGACTTCACACGCTGTGCCCCGCATCCACTAAAGGTGGTCCGCACCTTTTCGTAAACGGGAGGCCCGGAGGGCTTAGGCTCGTTACGACAAAAGCTTAAGCGCCAGCTGACTCGTAGAGTTCGCGTTTCCAAGGACGGACACACCAGCTTGCATCAAGATGTTTTGCTTGGTCATGTCTGTCACTTCTTGCGCGATATCCGTATCGCGGACGCGACTGTTGGCTGCAGCCAAGTTTTCTTCGTAAATGGCGATGTTATTCACCGTCGAAGAAAGTCGGTTCTGCATCGCACCCAGGTCGGCTCGGATGCTATTGACGCGAATCAAAGCATCATCGATCACGGCCAGAGTGAGTTGCGCTCCTTGCTTGGTAGCGATCGACTCGCCACCGAGTTTGAGAGCGTCCAGCGTCGCATCTGCGCGGTCCCCGTTGTACACAATCCGGTCCAGGATTGGGTTGTTATGGGTACCGACTTGAATTTCAAAAATACCCGCTCGTCCATTGAGCAGCGGTGTACCGTTGAAACTTGTTCCGTTAGAGATCCGGTCTACTTCCTGTTTCATCGACTGGAACTCGCGGTCAGCAAACTGTCGCTCAACCGGCCCGATCGTGTCTGAAGCTGCTTGGATCGCTAACTCTCGAAGTCGGATCAAGATATTGGCTATCTCGTTCAGTCCGCCTTCTGTAACCTGGATCAGCGAAGTACCGTCCATCGCGTTTCGCTTGGCTTGTCGGTAACCTCGAATCTGAGCTCTCAGATTTTCACTGATCGCTAAGCCTGCGGCATCATCGCCGGAGTGATTGATCCGGCTGCCGCTGGCAAGTCGTTCGAGACTCGAGTCCAAATTTGCACGCGTTTGGTGCAAGTACCTCTGCGCGTTGAGCGCAGCGATATTCGTCGCTATTCGTAAACCCATGACTTCTATCCTCCTGTCATAACGTATTCCTCCATGAAATCCGCACCTCTAACGTGAGTCGCGGCGAGCGTCCTTGCTCTGTTAAACAAATTATTCAAGGCAAAGCACATAGAGCCTGCACCATGCAAGCACATGCACTTTCCCCTCCCGTTTTCGCATCCGCGGTACACGACCGCTCACGCGAGAATCTGGCAAACACCACCCCATGTGATGCCTACCCACAAACCGCACTCCATGGGCGTGCACGATAAACGTCATGCGCGCACCCACAGCATTCAAAGCCGCGCGTGTCTGCGTCTGTCTAAAGTCGAACGACTTGCGCCGTGCGGGTTACCCAACCCATGACTTCAGACGGAACTCGTAACCACTCGGAGCGCAGCTCAGCGCTCCTGTGGCGTGAATATTTTTACGAACATGCGATAGACTTACGCTGGAAACGTCGTGCGCCAGCTGGGCACACCCGATCGCGCTTGAGAGACGCTGCGGTTTTACCGCGCGCGCCTCTCAGACGCGTCAGTCCAGGAAACGAGGACATCTGTCCCGTTCAAAAGTAGTCCGTGTCGGTTCGTAAAATCCTTCACGTAAATTTTTCGATCAAACTATCCCTTACCCACCTCCCGGGCCAATAAGTTGTAACGCTGACTTCAGCGTTGCGTTTGCCTGACCTAAAACTGATATCCCGGATTGCATCAATATCTGATGCTTCGTCATCTCGGTGGCTTCGTCGGCGACGTCGGCGTCGCGGATACGGCTATTCGAAGCGTTCATGTTTTCCTTAGCGATCATGATGTTGCTGACGACCGAGTTCATTCGGTTCTGCATGGCTCCGAACTCAGCTCGAATCGCGGTGACGCCGTTGATGGCACCATCCATCGCTTCGAGCGAGTTTTGAGCACTGACTTTGTCAGCGACGTTTGTGAGATTGATCCCAAGCGCTGTGGTTGTGATGTCGGCTTTGTTGGGGTCAAAAAGTTTGATCCGGTCGAGCAGGGGATTATTGCCTGTGCCGACTTGGATCTCGAACTGCATGGAGGTTCCGTTCAGGAGCGTGACACCGTTGAACTTCGTGGTGTTGGCGATCCGATCGATTTCTTCCATGAGTTGTTGGAATTCGAGATTGAGAAACTGTCGCTCTTGCGGGCCGACCGTATCTGATGCGGCTTGCACGCCGAGCTCGCGCATGCGGATGAGCATGTTGCCGATTTCGGCCATGGCGCCTTCAGCGGTTTGAACTAAGGAGATTCCGTCTTGAGCGTTACGCTCAGCTTGAGAGAGACCGCGGACTTGTGCGCGGAGAGTTTCAGAGATGGCGAGACCTGCGGCATCGTCACCAGCGTGATTGATGCGGGAACCGGAGCTTAGGCGTTCGAGTGATCGGTCGAGATTCGCGCGACTTCCGCGAATATTTCTCTGCGCGACGAGCGCAGGGACGTTAGTGTTTATCCGTAATCCCATAACCTTCCTCCATGAAGGCTTCCAGCTCTCGGCCAATCCGTGGCCTGAGGAGCCCGGGGTTTTAGGACTCTTTTCCTAAAACAACTCCGTCTCCAAGAGCCCTATCGGGTGTGTCCGAAATGACTTTAGAAAAAAAAATAATGATGGGAAAAGTTTGCCGGGGTGCGGACCACCTTTCGTGGATGCGCAGCATCCACGAAAGGTGGTCCGCACTACTTCCAGAAGTACTTTGCCCACGCGTGAGGAATGCCGTAAGCGAAGCTGGGGTCGGGCCAGGAAATGTCGTGGTAGGGAACAATGTCTTTAAGGGAGTACTCACCTACCGCGAAGATGGAACTCGAGTCCCACCAAAACAGGGAACTCGCAGGATCAGGATCCAGATAATAAGTGTCATGACCACCAGTGGACTGTAACAATCTCTTGTTCCATGCATTGTTTACACTGTTTCCGTAAGTCGCTGAAGCACGTAAGACTTCAAGAAGTCCGCTTCGCTCGAAGCCCCTATCAAAATGCGACAAGGTCTTTAGATCAATGAATCGTAGTAACTGACCGCTTCGAAGACGATCAGAGAATTTTTGGAAGGCTTCTACTTTGTCCAAGACTATCGCCTGATATTCATGGAGGAGGTCGTCGTTGGACGAAGATGTGAGTAACTTGCACGAACCAATCCCGGCATTCTGAACGCGTGGGTTCTCGAAGCCACCAAACTCAAGAACTGCGTTTACAAACGCACCGCAGTTGAACGTCAAGAGCGAATAGCGAAACGTGTACTTGATCCATTGCTCCAGTATCAAGAGGCGCAAGACGCCGAAGGGTTCGGGCCATTTTCCTTTATGCAGAGCGGGCACGCAGTGGGCGCCACGGCGTGCTTCGGTCAGTAGCATGGACTGGTCTTTGGGAAAGAATCCTCTGTCGTCGTCGATCACCAGCTCGTCGCCTACAATCAAGAACACGTGTTCGGCGGGGTTGATTACTCCTTGCGCACTTCGCCGGCCGATATTGACGGTACAGACCTCAACGTGCCGCGACGGTTCGTCGGTGACTTGACTCACTGAGGACGCGACAGAAAAGGTATCCGATATCACGCCGTTTGCCGTAGCTGGGAGGTTGATAAGGCTCTCAGCGAACGCATCGCCCGCCTCCTGCCGATGCTCTTCGCTCCAAAACTGGAGCCCGTTTCCGAGAAAGCGAAACGTGTTGCCGATACGTGAAAAAAGAGAAAGTTCGGCGATCCCTTCGACCACGCGCTGTGGGCGAAAGGTCTCGCTAGTGTCCGTCCGAAGCGATCGAAATCGAGGTGACTGAAACGTCGTGACGCTGTGATATTCGGCCGGGAAATTATTCCATGTCGTGTGCGAGAACTCCGCCTCTACAATGGGGTCCAGTAGGTCCTGTGGCAATTGATCGGTTGCGAGAACTTCATGGACCGCCGCGATGCAGTTGACACTGTGGTTCTTAGCGACGAGGACGAGTCCGCGGTAAGCCCAGAAAAAGTAATTGATCATCGCCCAGAACAGCGTGCGATGTTTCGTTAGATAGTCCGTGGTCATCAGATCCCACGGAACATTGTTCCGAACGCGCTCGCGCACGGATACCGTGAGAGCGCGACAGTCGAGCTCTTCTTGGTCATAGACCGTCTCGTAGTAGTCGAGGAGTGCGAGCGTTTCGTGATCAAGGGTCGCTATCAACGCAATGTCCGGATCCGCAATGCTGACTTCGTGCAAGCGCCGCTCAGCTTCAGCCGCGTGGCTTAGACTCGCGAGCGCAAGACCGGCGGCCACAAGGCTGGCAGCCCTAAAACGGATAGCAATGCTTCGATAAAAGCCCGGTCCCAAGAGCACGGGCTCTTTTAACACATAGCATCATAGCCTGTCGAGAGGGGTGTGCGGACCACCTTTCGTGGATGCTGCGCATCCACGAAAGGTGGTCCGCACTCACATCCGGTCCCAAAGATCTCCAAAGAGTTCGCGCTCTTGGGCGGTTGACAACTCCGGGATCGTTATTCCATCGATGATCGCCCGCGCTCGGGCGCGATCGGCAGGGTCCGCGATATGCGGTAAGAGATCATCCCTTAGATGCGCTCGAAAGCTCTCCTGGGTAGCGCCAAACTTTGATTCTTTCTTGGCGCCATCGAGAATTCTCATAGCGCCTTCGATGGCTTCGTCGCGGGTCGTAGCGAGCAGAAATGGCTCCGGTAGAGTTCCTGTGAGGACTTCAAGATAGGCGATCTCTTGTGACGTGAATCTTTGTAGCGTCAGCTTCAACGTCGGATTGTTTTGAATGAAGCCCTTCGTGTCCAGCGCATTGATCACCTGTGCGCGCGCTTGCGAAATTCGAAGCATCGGATCGGGTGTGATGATGAATCCCGGCACGTGCGTTGACATATCGTGAAATCCGACCACGCCTCCTCTCATGTTTGGAATCTTTCCTTCGCGCGCCCAACGCTCAAGATACTCGTCTTCCTTCACCGTACCGACATACGCGTAGTCATCATAAGTACGTACAAACGTCGCGTCGGGATCTCCGGCTTTCGTCAGTTCGTCCAGGCGATGATTGAGTGCTGTCGAGTCCGGACCCTCATAGGCACGGTACGTTCTCGGTCCAAGATCGGCTTGAGTGAAGTCTTTAGGTAAGGGAGCGAGCCGGGCTTCTTCGGACATATCGAGAGCGCGCATTCCAAATTTCTCGTAAAACCTAGGATACTTGCGAGCGCTGTGGGCGAGATAGCCTTCGACGAATATGTCGTCATTCGACTTACTTCGTGGAATCACGGTAACGAGTTTTCCGGGCGACTCCGGATCGCGTCTCACTTTTGCGACAAAAACAGTGTCGGTCGCATCGTATCCTCCTCGAGTCGCAGGTCGCGCTTTCAAAGCCGACGTCAGCTTCTCAAGAAGAGTCTCGACCGACTTACACGGATGTTTGTCTTTAGCGTGCGATGTCGGTGCACAGACCCAAAGCGCGCAAATGAGGAGTGTGCGGACCACCTTTCGTGGATGCTGCGCATCCACGAAAGGTGGTCCGCACTCACGCGGTGAATCGACGGCGGACGTGAAGTTACGCCGCTTCGTCAGCGCTTTCGTACTCGCTCCAGATTTCGGCGAGGATTTTTCCTCCCCGAACACGAACCCATTTGGAAGCATGGTCGGGCGGATCGGTTTTGAGACACTCGGTGACGAACTGATGAAGTGTCAGAACTTTGGCGCCCACGGCAAGTTTGTATTCAGACTTACCGTGTTTCACGACCTTGCACTGAATCTGTGGCTCGCTGATAAACTCGAGCTCTTGTCCTTCTTTAAGAAGGCCTTCTTTTACGAGGGTCCCGATTTCAAAACGATTTTTCTTCGACATGAAACCCTATCGGCAAAAATCGCCAGTTTTTTGAGGGTTTGTGGATTGGCTTCAATCGAGAGAAAATAGTGATCGCGTGGTGTCCCAAGGGATTTACATGATCACCGATCCGCGGACCGATAGCGGTTGGATCGAACTACTCAATGCAAGCTTTCCTGTTCCCGCCGGGAAGAGTTTTCTCGAGGATTTTCCAGTTTGGGGAGCGGCAGGTCCCAAGCACAAGCTCACGCTTGCCGTCGAGCGCGAGGGAACGATCGCTGCAACCGCGAGTGCGCGGATTACTAAAGTTCGTCTTCAGCGTTCGACTCTCACGATCGGAATCATCGGTGCGGTCTGCACGCGAGGTGGGTTTCAGAATCAAGGTTTGGCCTCGATGCTTGTCGCCGAGCTCAAGAAGTGGTGTGTGACCGAGGGCGCGTCGTTTGTCGTGCTCTGGGGATCGGGCGCTGAAGCGCTCTATGAAAAACAGGGTTTCGTCGAGATCGGAACGCAGTTTCATGCTCCGATCTCAAGCATTGTTCGCCCGGAAGACTTTGTCGGGCTCGGATCGATTGCTCGGGGATGGGACGATTCGATCATGAAGATTCTCGCTCAGCGAAACCGCGGCTTGGTTCTCGAGAGCGACGATCTGGCCTGGATCGGTGCGCACAAGAACATCAACTGGTATCGCTTGGGTGATGCTGTGGCAGCTTTTGGAAAAGGGATCGACTTGGATGGATTTGTTCACGAAGCCCACGGTACGCCCCGCGTACTGCGTCGGCTGCTGGCAGCTATCGCAAACGAGCATCCCGGCGCCCGCATCTTAGGACCACGAAGTTTTATGAATCGCATGGGTGTTGCGCCCGAAGACCGTGTCGGACTGGCGCTTTGTTTGGGAGCGTGGGTAGGTACCGAAGAAGAGTTTGCGCGGTTTCTTAGTATTGAAACGCAGAGTCGCGTGGCTTTTGATCGGTCGACTGGAACGCTGGTGTGTCGCGCGCGTGCGACAAAACCGCTTTCACTATCAGCCGTTCTCCGGCTGGTGTTTGGTCCGGATGTTTTTGCCGGTGTTGAGACCGAAGACCTGCCGTTACCGCTCTGGTTCTATGGGATTGATTCAGCGTAATTCGGCGTCGTTTAGCGGAACACGATCCAGCGTAAGAAAAGCAAAATCCCCAAGCCAAAATAGATAACCGCAATCACGGGGTATCCAAAGAGTTGATGTTCGCTTGAAATTCCGAGAGAGAGGGCGCTCGCAACGAAGAATCCGATCGTCATGAGCGTCAGCGAGGAGCGCTTGCTGTTCTTCTCCATGGTTTTTCGAATCTGTGTGAGCTGCGGGGAGTGAACTTCCAGAGAAAAATTATCGGCTTTGAGTTTGCGTATAAGCCACTTGAGATTGCGCGGTAGAATTCGAAAGAGACTCGTGATGTCTTTGTAAAACCAGACCAGTTCCTGTGCCGTCTTTTTGACCGACACCTGGCTCTTGATGAGGCCCTCGACGAGTTCGCGGCCGATTTCTAAAAAGTTATACTCAGGATCGAGCTCGCGACCCATTCCTTCGACGGTCAGAATTGCTTTGAAAACAATCATCCACTCGGCTGAGATGCGGATTTTGTAACGAGTTGCGATCCGCGTGGCTTCGATCAGAACACGACCGGAGTTCAGCTCCGAGATGTTAAGACCGAGATAGGGCCCGAGATAACTGCGCACTTCGCGATGAAAACCATCGAAGTCAATGGACGTGTCCGAAGGACCGAGCTCCGTATAGAGATAGCAAAGGTTTTCGAAGTCTTCGCGGATGAGGGCAAGAACAATCCCGAGCAGCTGTTCGCGTGCACGCTCGGACAGTCGTCCCATGATTCCAAAATCGATAATCCCGATCCTATCTCCCGGAAGCACGAAGAGATTGCCACCGTGAAGATCACCGTGGAAAAGACCATCGATCAGCATCGCTTTGAAAAAACCGCGCGATCCTGCGCGTGCAATCGCGCGCAGATCCACTCCGGCTTTCTTGAGCGCCGCGGTGTTCTTGAGTGGGATACCGACAAACTTCTCCTGCGTGAGGATCCGGCGTGATGAGAACGTTTTGTGAACTTTCGGAATCGCGAGTTCCGGAAACTCTTTCATGTTCTCTGCAAAACGGATCATGTTGTTGGCTTCGACTAAGAAGTCGAGTTCAAACGTGAGTGTGCGAAAGAACTCTTGGACGACAACGCGAGGATTCAGGATTTGCGTTTCGGGAATATACTTTTCGAGCAGGCCCGCGATCCACTCGAGGATCGAGATATCAGAGGCGATCAGTTTTTCAATGCCGGGACGTTGAACTTTTACGACAACGACCTCACCTGTCGGCAGTACGGCCGAATGAACCTGCGCGATACTCGCTGAAGCGAGAGGCATCTGATCGAACTGCGGAAAGAAGTGCTCGAGTGAACCTTTTAGTTCGGATTCAATAATCGGCTTGATCTCGTTGAACCCGACCGGCTGCACACTGTCTTGGAGCTTCTTGAACTGTTCGAGCCAGTTGTCCGGAATAAGATCCGGGCGGGTCGATAGAACCTGGCCAAGTTTGACGAACGTGGGCCCGAGTTCTTCGAAGGCGCGACAGAGGCGCTCCGGGATCGTATGTTCTTCTTTGATGGCCTCGAATCCAAAACGATTGGGTAGAAATCGGCCCAAACCCATTCGCTGGATGAAGTCTGAAAACCCATGTCGGGCTAAGACATTGACGATCTGTCGAAGTCGCTGGACGTTCTTGACCGCTTGGCCAATTCGGCGTCCTGTCCTTATTAACTGCACACTCTCCTCCAAGTTCTCACGCGCGATGCACAGGGTCCATCGCGGCAGTTATTGCCATATAGTGTCCGGCTACTTTTGGTAGCAACATTGCGTCATTCGCGATAACGCAATGTTGCTACCAAAAGTAGCCGGACACTATTTGGATACACTCAGAGCGGCCATTCGGGCCGCGGAAAAATTTAGAGGATCGACGACACCCAACCCGCCGGTTGGCGCCGCCGTTTTAGATGAAGCTGGAACGGTTCTGGCTATCGGTGTTCACGAGCGTCCTGGCGAAGCGCACGCCGAAGTGGCGGCGCTGTCGCAACTTCGCGAACTGGGAGCGATGGCGCGGGCTCATACACTCGTCGTGACACTCGAGCCGTGTAACCACACTGGAAAAACTTCGCCATGCACCGAGGCGATCGTCAAGGCCGGTATCCGCCAAGTTCTCTTTGGGTGTCGCGATCCCAATCCCAATGTCGCCGGAGGCGGCGCAGCTTTTCTAAAGGCTAAAGGTCTCAGCGTCACCGCGGGAGTTTTGGAGAACGAGTGCCACGAACTCGCGCGCGGTTTTTTTTCGCTGATCGAACGTGGAAGACCGTTTGTGACACTGAAGATCGCGCGTGACGAGAAGGGCTCGATGATTCCTCCACCCGGTCAAAAGACATTCACGTCGCAAGAGTCCCTTACACTTGCGCACGAAATGAGACGTGCAAGCGATGCGATTGTTACGGGTAGTGGGACAGTATTAGGCGATGACCCTGAGTTCACGGTTCGGCATGTTCATGATTTCGAACACAAGACTCGTATCGTGGCGGTTCTAGACCGACGCGGTCGTGTCCCGGACGCTTGGTTCGAAAAAGGGGCGCTGTTGCGGCAAGAGCGCATTCGTTGGACCGAATCACCCGAGCGCTTGCTTGCGTTTCTTGCGAAACGACAAGTCCAGGAAGTCCTTATCGAGGCCGGCCCTTCGGTCGTCGACGTTTTCCGCGATGTCGGTCTCGTTGACGAGGAAGTGGTTTTCGAGAAAGGTCCGGGGTCAGGTTCGGGCGGCGACCGCCTGCAACGGCGGCGGTTCCCATCCCCGCGATCCTGAAATCGACTTGCCGTGTTTCAAAGTCGGCGTTGAGAGGAAACACTTTTGTTTCTTGTCCGAGCTTGAACCGCTTTCCTGTTCGGCTGCCAATCAGCTGGTTGGAGCGTTTATCAAAGCGATAGTCGTCGTCGTTCAACTGATCGAGCGGCACCAATCCAGAAATCCAAGGATGTTCGATTTGAACAAACATGCCACGTTCTGTGATTTCGATGATGCGGGCTCCGAGTTCCGTTTCCCAGTTCATCTGCACCCAGCGCACCTGTTTGAGGCGCTGAGCATCTCGATCGGCGCCTTCGGCAATCCGTTCACGCACACTGCAATGGAGGGCCATGGGCTCCAAGTGCTTGAGGAGTTTCTGATTGGTTTCACCTCGTAGTTGCATGCGTAACAGGCGGTGAACGATCAGATCCGGATAACGACGAATCGGACTTGTAAAATGTGTGTAAGCGCGTGATGCGAGTCCAAAGTGCATCTCATGTCGAATCGTGTAGTGCGCTTGTTTCAGGGATCGCAGCAGAAGACTGTTGATCAGAAAGTGTAGCGGGTGATCTTTCACTCGGTGGACAAACGTCGCAAGCGACTTTGGTGAAAAATCTCGTGGAGCGGCGACACCTAAGCGTCCGGCGGCTTCTTGGAACTGTCCGACGCTTCGTTCAGCGGGCTGTTCGTGAACGCGAAAGAGGAAAGGCTTCTTCGAACGCAGGTACCAATCGGTTACAGCTTCGTTCGCGGCAATCATGAACTCTTCGATCAAACGATGAGCGTCGTTGCGTGTTTGAACGACGATGTCGATCGGATTTTGATCCTGGTCGAGGAGGGCCTTTGCTTCCGGCAGATCAAAGTCGATCGAACCGCGGTCGATACGAACTTTTCGCAAGATTCCGTACAGTGCAAAGTGGGGATGCAATTCGAAATCGGGATTCGTCTTGTTCTTCATCCACTCCGCAAAGATCTCGTTGTAGGTCGCACGCCGCTTGCTCTGGATGACCGCTTCGAAGACATCGATCGCGCCGCGTTTGCCTTTCTTGGAAAACTGCATGCGCGCCACCATCACGAGTCGGGGAACTCCGGGTTTTAACGAACAGAGATTTTCAGAAAGAGCGCGCGGAAGCATATGAAACGCGCGATCGGGAAAATAAACACTCGTCGCCCGTGCGTAGGCTTCTTTGTCCAGCGGCGTGTCGGGTCGTACAAAATGACTGACGTCGGCGATCCCAACCCAAAGCCGATATCCATCGCCATGCTCTTCGACGTGGATAGCGTCGTCGAAGTCGCGCGCGTCTTCACCATCGATCGTAAAGAAAGGAACCTCTCGCAAGTCTTTGCGGTGTTTGAGTTCGGTCTCGAGATCCACCGTCATGTGTTCGGTGGAATGATTCACTTCGGGAGAATGGTGTTCGTTCAGGCCTTGTTCCGAAGCGATGATATCCGTATCTTGATTGGCCGGCACCGAAGTCCCGAAATTTTTCAAAACGCGCGCGCGCAACAGGCGACCTCGAAACGGATGAGGTCCGTCCTTGTGGAGGAGCTCGCAAAGAATCCAGTCTTCATCCTGTAACGGATCATGCGGGTCGAGAGGGATGGCTTCTAAGAATCGTTTGCGTTTGACCACCAAGGTTCCATGCACACCGCCGGAGCGTGAAAAACGTCCGAGCATGCGATGGTACCGATGCGCTAGACACCGTACGTTGACGATTTCGTCGCGTCTGCCCAAAGTGACTTCAAGCCGGTCGCCGTGAAAATACTTCTCAGCTTCATGGGGCGGCAAAAAGATGTCGTCAAACTCCTGTGTATAAAGAGGATCTAGGCTTAGAAACGCGAAGCCTTTTCGATTCTTCTCGAGCGTTCCGGTGATCGTCTTTGAGGGCGTGTTCATCTCTGCTAGTCTTATCGTATGGGATCGCTCTTATCGATGCTGATTACGGGGTTTTTTTTCGCCTCGTTTTTCTTTGCGTTTGTCGTGATTCCGCTTGTTTTTGCTTTGCGATCCATGAAGGTCGAGACCGGCAAGGCGCGAACCAGATGGCTCCTCGGCATCATGCTTCTTTGGCCCGTAGCTCCTTGGCTCTATGGCTGGAAAAAGGGATCAGCGAGGGATCGCTGGGCCGTCGTTGGCTCGATCGTCGCGTCGTTTGCCGCGATGGTCCTCGTCTTCCAGCTTGTGAAAGCTGCGATTCGGACAGCTTCGTCCGAGATGTCGCAAGCTGGTCAAACCGCGCTCACAGCGATGGTCGCTACCAAGATGGATGCCGAATCGATGCAGCGCCTGGATCTGACGACGAAGGTTCTTAAGACCGAACTGGAGCAGAATTCGATCTGGGCCCTCGATGAGAAGCTCACGATCATGAATCTTGCGCAGATTTTGATCGACATGACGGCTGACGGTCGTCTGGAGCGTCAAGAATTTGACCTTTGGATGAAGCTGGTCAACGACCGCGCCAACCTCGAGCGCGATATCCTGTTCAAATTTCGTAACGGAAATTTGACAGGACGATAACTGCCTCGCGCTGGCGTCTGCCGCACAACCACCTTTATAATACTAAGTGGGTGGTGGGGACTCTATTCGCAAAACCGCGAGTGTAGTGACCATAGCGATGTTCGTTTTTGGAGCGCAGCGGGCGCATGGACTCGGGGAAGCCTCGTTGCTATCGGCCAGCTTTCTTCGGACAGCTCCCGAGCGACCCGTCACCGCGACTTCGTTTTCTGCTGGGCCAAAGATCTCGCGCGATGGAAAAGTGCTCAGAACGCGCCTCGATGCTTCGGCACAGCTCTTTGCCGAGTTTCCAGATTCTTTAACGATCGAAGCCGCCGAGGCAGCTATTGGAACATCTGAAAATGTTCTTGGTCGTCACACGCTCTGGTTGGGACGCAAGCGCTTTGAGTGGTCGAAGGTTGATACCGAGTGGGATGCCGGTATTTGGTCTCCGCGCTTTATCTGGGATCCGCTTGCGCCACAGTCGATTGGTTTGACGGGGTTTTTCTACGAGGCTTCGTGGAAAAATGTTCACTGGAAGACATTTGCGACCGGGGTATCACCTCCTGAACGCGGCATTCCGATAGCCGTGCGCGACGGCGAGTTCGTTCCTCGTGGTCCTTACTGGCAACCGTTGCCCGCTGATCTTGCCCTTCCTAATCGGCGCATTGGTGTTGAGTACTCCTTGACCGAACCCAGTCTCTCGCGAGCGATCTTTCGTCCCGGCGTCGCTACACAATTACGTGTCGGCAGCGAAACAGGTCCATGGACCACCGTTGGTTATGGGTTACTGCCCGTTCATCAATTCGACTTTGCGGTTGACGGCTATCTGTCACCTAACGGACGTTTTCGGGCCGATGTGAAACCCATGCTTTGGCACCACCACCTTCTTTCGTGGGAAGGCGGCATCAGTGACAAGAGTATGCATAGCTGGGTCTCAGTGACGCGTGAAATCCCGCTCACTGAAAATGTTCCGTCCTTTTGGATCTATCAACCACTGGGTCCAGCGTGGATTCTCGGCTCTGGCTTTAAGTTTCATATTCTCGAAAAGGGATCCTTGGGAGTGAGTGGCCTTGCCGTTTTCGAAGACAAAACCGAGCCGCAGGGAATTTTTGGTGTCACACTAGCGCTTCCCAGTCGGTTTATCTTCGACCGCGCTGTGAAGATACGAGGTGGATGGAGGTTTAGCGAAAGATGGGAGGCCGCTTCGCAATGGACTGCCGATCTCGAGCGTCGAGGTCGATGGATCATGGGCGAAGTGCAGTACGTACCACGTGCCGATTGGCGCGTTTCGATGGGTGTTGACTGGATTGAGTACGACCGAACCGATGGATGGTTCGCACAAGTTCAAGGGAATGACCGTGTTCGAACGAACGTTTCATATCGATTTTAAGAGGTTCGTTATCGCGATAGCGCTGCTGCTGCAAGGTTGCGGGCTTCTCGGTCAGCGTGAGGACTTTCGTCGTTTCATTGAAGTGAACAAAGAGTACCTCGGTTGTCTCAATGCCTTTCCGGAGACGTTTGATCGTTATGTGGAAGGTAAGGTAACGGAAGCAGAGTGGATCTTTCCGTGGGAGTGCTTGTCGACGACCATCACGAGTTTCAAACAGTTTGTTCGTCCCGGAACAAAAGATGGATACACCCAGAACGATATCCATCTTTTTGTGAGCAACTTCTTAGTGACGGACAAGCCTGTACCGGCTGACGTTATTCAGACCGGT
Source organism: uncultured Oligoflexia bacterium (assembly GCA_964549505.1). Lineage (GTDB taxonomy): Bacteria > Bdellovibrionota > UBA1018 > UBA1018 > CAZJVD01 > CAZJVD01. Next base: position 252,426 of record CAZJVD010000001.1, on the reverse strand, counting down.
TTTGCTCTCAAAGCAGCACTGTTGGGAAGCGGGTCCGTTTATCTCTCCGGAGAGGAGATCGATCGCGTTGCCAACTTGCTCCTCAGCCTCAAAGACGTTACGGCACGTGCTATCCCCGCGCTTTCAGTCCAGCAAGGCAGGAAGAACATCGAAAACGTTCTTGTTCTCGAAGGGGGATTTCGAACGCTCTTTACGGATCTCGGTGTGATGCTCGGTCAAGCGGGCTTTGGACGTCTGGACACGCATATTATCGAAAACTTTTTTTCTGAACTTCGCAAGTCGTTTGGCTTTGATGTTCCACAGTACGTGGTCAAGGATATCTACAAGATCAAGCGAATCTTGATCGGTGGCGACCTGAGTTCCGTCGCGCCCCAGGAATGGAAAACGCTGCCGTCGACAGCGAGTGGTTTTCTCAGTCTTCTGTTGTCGGCGCGTTGGTACTTCACAGATCACGACGTCGCTTTTGCGGAAAAGTTTAAGGCGCTCGAAGCTGCGCGGCCGTTGGTCGTTAGCACATTGAGGGAATGGTTCGCGCAATGGGGTGGAAAGATCGACTTCGAACAAGTCGAGCCGTACCTCTCGGATCTGATTAGCCGGTGGATCAGTGTCGATTCGGAAGTGGTCCGTCCCGCTCTCTCGACGGCCGTGGCGCGCCTGATTAAGGCAGAGCCCGTACTCGACGAGCGTTTTATCGATGTCGTCGAGGACACGGCCTCCGAACTGTTTTTAAGCAGCGAGATGGTCGGACGCATCTTGAGGGAGAACGATGGCTTTCCGACGTCGCTGAATCCTGCAAAAATCGCGACCACATTTCAGGCGATCTCGCAGTCGATTCCGGAAACGGATCTCGTGGGTCGCAGAGCGCTTGCGGTTGTCGATACGATTGCGCTCAAAACACCGTCACTCTTTAAACCCGGCGCTCAGGAAATTGTTTTCGATAAAGGACTCCAGCACGGACAGGGGACATGGGAACGGTTCTTGGGGTGGGTGGTGTTGCTCGATCGGGTTCTCGAGGCGTACCAACACCAGCCAGGAAAGCTGCGCTTTGAAGATCTTCTTAGAATATCGAAGGACTTCGCGACCATCCTGGATGACCTGGGTTTGTTTCGAATCGAGTCCGATGCGTTCTTGAGAAAGCGGTTTCGTGAGGCCGATCTCTTCACCGTCGTCGCCGACGGTTCCGGAACCCTGGACCTTCCTGAGACCTATGTCTTTCTACAGTACATGAATTCGATTCTGGAAATGTCCGGACGCATTCGTGCGGACACCGAGCTGCCTTGCAGCTGTGCGAGCGAGAACCCTGATGATCCGCTCGTGCCTGCGTGCATGGGCATCGGAGGCCCGACCGAGCTTCTTGACTCTGCTGGCTGGCAATGGGTTCAGGCGGGATGCTTTCGTTCTCACTACCGAACGAACGTCGCAGCGTACTGGCAACAGTTTCCGAAAGGCATTCAGTTCTGGAACTCACAATCGGACTCCAAACAGATGAAAATTCTGAACTCGATTGAGATCAGTGGTCGAAAATATGGAGCGACAGGTCTCCCGTTTGGAAGTTCTGACGTCACGACCATGTCCGGCGTCGTTCACTTTGTCGAATCGCTTTTCTTCCGCTTTGACCGCAACCGTGACGGAAAGATTGACGAAGACGAAGCGCTCCGAGCGTTTCCGACATTTCGGCGAGAGATCTCCAAGCTAGCCGACATCGACTACAGCGATCGTTCAAAGCTTGAAGCCGTGTTTTCGTATCTTGTAAAAAATGGCGAGCCACCCGACACCGACTTCTGGGGAAGTGTCGGTTTTGTTTTCTGGATGCTCGGTCGGCCGTTCTGGGACTACGAATCCGGACGCGATATGATCTATAGACTCACAGCGGTTTTCAGCGTTCCCGACCCGCTTCCTAAACAGTAGTCACACTGCTGACAGTTTCTATCCGAGCGTTCCTGTTCTCCGCGAAAATAGGTGGTGAGCATCTGTCGTCGGCAGCGCCGTGTCTGGAGGAACTCGAGTACTTTTTCAAACTCCCCATGATGATAAGACGAGCGACGTGTGAGCCAAGCCATGCGAGCGGCGTCGTTCTCGTCGTACCAGATCCAAGCGCGGCCACTGCCTTGGCGTGCGACTCGGCCCGTCCACTGCGCGAGCGAAAGTAACGAAGGCGGAGGTTCCACTAAAAGTGCCCAACGAAACCACGGGAAATCGAGTCCCATCCCGAATGCACTTGTGGCAGCCACCGAGTGCTGAGGGTGCGATACGAGGTGTAAGAGTTTACCTACTTTCTCCTCGCGCCCAAAACCCGCGTGAAATGTGAGAGTCGGCTCGACGAGCGACTGAAGATGCTCTGCGTGTTTTCGCGTCGATGCAAACACGACACCGGGCTCCCGCTGGGTTTTCCGCCACGACCTTAGAAACTGATCTCGCAAGCGGTAAGGCACGTGCGAAACGTGGATCGACAACTGTTCTGCGAGTGCAAAGTGATCGACAATCTCCGGTGTCGGCGTCAGGCAAGCGGCAAGATCACGGAGCATCCTGCTCGTCAGTGTGGCCGAGAGCCACAGAGTTTGTGTCGCAGGTAGATCGCGTACAAGATCTGGAACGGCCGCGTACGAAGGACGAAAATCGCGTCCCCATTCGTACACAGCATGGCACTCGTCAATCACGATGAGATCGGGCCGCCATCGCTGCAAGCAAAAAAAGGAAGCCGTTCGAACTCCAGCCCCATCCACTAACGTTTCCGGACAGACGATCCAGAACGAACCGCCGCTCGATCCTTCTTCAGGCGGTGTTGCTCCATAGCGAACGTCGAACTCGAGAGCTGCGAGTCGCTTTTCGAACTGCTGCGCGAGGGCCACCAGCGGTACAACCAAGACCGTGCGCGTGCGGTTACGACGCGTGTGGAGTTGAAAAATCAGGCTTTTGCCGCTGCCGGTGGGAGAAACACAAACGACGTGTGTGTTTCTTTCAAGTGCCCTGAGAGCTTGCTCCTGAAAGGGTCGCAGAGGAAGAGTCGTGAAGTTCGGGGACATCACTCATATCTGAAGCAAGACTTGAGCCGCGAAACCTAAGAAAAACTAGGCCCCCAACAGCGCCGATGAAGAACTGATAGAGAACGAAGATATTAAATATATCAGCTCCGCGCTTTGATCCAATCAACGCGAACAGCGCGAGAAAAGCTGCGTGACCGGTACCCACGCCGCCTGGCAGGACAGGGATCGCCGTTACAAGAAGGGCGAGCGGTACAACAATGAAAACGGCAATCGACGGAACCTGTGTTTCGCCAAACGCCTTTGTAAATAGCAGAAACGCACCCGTGACCATGAGGTGGATCAAGAACGATACGGCCAGCACTTTAAGGACGACGGCCTTTTCTTCGCCGTAACGCTTGATGCCCTCATAGATGCGAACGACCGAGGCGAATTTTGGGAAGCGGACTTCGAGGCGTCGAAAAAACCGAAGCAACGGATCACGGTCGACGTTCAGATAAAAAAGATAAACGTAGAAGCTCAAAATGCCCAAGCTCATGGGGATCACGATCGCCCGAATGGATCGCAGCAGAACATGAGCCCATGGATCGCCCATCGCCAATACGATTCCGAGCGCCGAAACCAAGATGAGCGCCGAAGACCCTGCAACACGATCGAAAAGGATACTTCCTAGCGCGGCGGCCCGTTTTCCAGGGGCTTCGCGACCGACATAGACAGCTTTCACAACGTCACCGCTTACGGCGCCGGGGAGAGCGATGTTGAAAAAGAGTCCGACAAACCCGAGCTCTGCCGTTCTTCGAAACGGCAGTTCAATTCCGCGAGCACGTAATAGGATTTGCCAGCGTACGAGTCCGAGAAAGGTCGCGACCAACAGCCCAAGGATAGCTGGGATGATCGTGCGGATTTCGCCGAGAGCTTTTCGTGTTGCTTCGAACGAAAGAAAACCCTTCTCGGCAAGGATGTAGAGGAGCCCACCAACAAGAGTGACTTTTAAGACTAGCTTTAAGCTCCGCTTAGACATGTTTAAAAAAATTCCGAAAAATGGTTTCGCCGACTTCGGGACGATAGTATTTAGCACCGTCGCGCGCGTGTTGGAAAAGCTTTTCTCGGCCGGCCGATTTCAGATACTGGAACGTCCGATCGGCGTTCGTGACGTCGCGTTCAGGATGAAACTGAACGCCAAAGACCGGTCCGTCTTTCATTTGAAAAGCTTGAATGCGACAAGCCGCGCTTCGGGCCGTCACTTCGAAACGTTCGGGCAGTTTCACGACTTCGTCATAGTGCGATGAGAACGAATGAAATTCCTTCGGAAGGTCTTTTAGTAGGGAGTTCGTTGTTTCTGCGCCTGTCTTTTCATTCAGTTTTTCGACGGCCACCCAACCGAACTCTGCGGTCTTCGCTTTGCCGACAGCGCTCTTGCCAACGAGCGCGCGTGCGATCGACTGATGCCCATAGCAAATACCCAGCAGTGGTCGCTTTTTGATCGCTAATTCTCGAATCACATCATCGAGTCGGGAAACCCATTCGGCGGCGTCCGTAGCTGCGGTCACCGAGCCTGAGAGGACGACCCCATCGTACTGCCGTAAAGCTTCGCTCGATGGCCAATCCTGCTCCGGCGCACGCCGAACATGTACAGCGAGGTGCGCAGCGGCTTGGGGTGCAGCACGTAGGCAGAGGTCCACCAGGTCCCGCGATCCCCACGAGTCTTTTAGGATGGTGTTGTCGACGACGAGAATTTTCATTTTTCGATTTACGTCTTCGGGTGAAGTTTAGGTTCGAAAAGAAAAGCATACTTCAAAAACATGCTGTACGCAGCGTTGATCGAGATAATCAGCCCCGGCAAACCGTCACGAAACCCCTGTTTTGCGACGTAAGTTTCTAAGAATTTTCCGATCGGTTTAATAAAGAGTTTGACCAGGCTCGGTCGTTTACCGCGATCAAGGAGCGTGCGCGAGCCCTCACGCGCATAGCGTAGGTTGGCGCGAACCTGATCTTCGAGACCGTCAAAACTATAGTGCAGCAAATCGGGTACGAGCGTCTCCACTGTGCCGTCAACTTTCAAGCTTTCGTGGAGCGCGGGCTCGGTCCACTTTGCAAATCGTCGATCAGCGAGGCGGACGAGGTGGTTCGGATACCAACCGCCGTGCTGGATCCAACGGCCTAAGTAAAATGTTCGACGCGGAACGGCAAACCCACGCGTCTTCGCGGGGCCTAGGCCAAGACTCTCGAGCCGAGACTGGATCTCGGCAGCCAGCTCGGGTGGAACCACTTCGTCGGCATCAATGTTCAGAACCCAGTCGTGCTTGGCTTGTGATTGTGCAAAGTTTTTCTGTGCTCCATAACCTGGCCAAGGGTTGACAATGACGCGGGCGCCTAGGCTCTGTGCGATTTCGACGGTGCGGTCGGTACTTCCGCAGTCAATCACGACGCGATCGTCTGCCCATGCGACACTTCTCAGAGCTTGAGGGAGTCGGTTTTCTTCATTAAGCGTGATAAGGGTAACCGATATCGGAAATCCCCTACCGGATGTGATGCCGGTACTCATGAGATGAGGGTATTTCTAGCACAAAGCGAGGCGAGAGATTCCATGAAAGTGGCTGTTATTGGCACAGGCTATGTCGGGCTCGTGGCCGGCGCATGTTTCGCGGATACGGGTAACACCGTCGTTTGCGTCGATAGGGATGAAAAGAAAGTTCAGGCCCTCCGCGAAGGTCGGATTCCGATCTACGAACCGGGTCTCGAAGACATCGTTAAACGCAACGTCGCTGAAAAGCGCCTGAGTTTCACGACATCAGCGGCTGATGCCGTCAAAGCTTGCGAAGTGATTTTCATGGCAGTGGGCACGCCGTCGCTTCCGACGGGCGAAGCCGATTTGAGTTTTTTGAAAGCCGCTGTCGAAGACGTGGCTCGGAGCATGGACGGCTATCGTCTCATCGTTAATAAATCGACCGTTCCCATCGGCACGCATCAACGTGTGCGCGAATGGATCGAAGCGGCAACTCAGAAGCCATTCGATGTTGTGAGCAATCCCGAGTTCTTGAAAGAAGGATCAGCGATTGACGACTTTCTTAGACCGGATCGCGTGGTCATCGGAACGACCAGCGAAACTGCGTTTCAGAAAATGGTCGAGCTTTACGCGCCGTTTGTTCGTCAGGGCAACCCGATCTTGCGCATGCATCCGGTTTCGGCAGAGGTCAGCAAGTACGCCTGCAACGCTTTTCTTGCGACACGTATCAGTTTTATGAACGAACTCAGTAGTCTCACGGAAAAAGTGGGCGCGGATATCGAGGATGTTCGTAAAGGCATGGTCACGGACGAACGTATCGGACGCCACTTCTTGTACGCAGGTGTGGGTTACGGCGGTTCGTGTTTTCCAAAAGATGTGAAAGCGCTTCTCGCTACCGCCGAGAAAAACGATGTTCGTCTCGGCATTGTGCAAGCCGCAGAAGATGCCAACGAACGCCAAAAGAAACATCTTCTCGGTCACGTCACGCGCAAGTTTGGGTCCGACCTCAAGGGGTTGACGTTCGCTGTTTGGGGAATCGCTTTCAAACCGAACACCGACGATATTCGTGAAGCTCCGGCTCTTGTGATGATCCCGGAACTCGTCAAGCGCGGTGCACGTGTTCAAGTTTTTGATCCTGTTGCGATGCCGAATGCCCGCGAAGTGCTCACGTCCGATGTCTGCTTTGCGGCAAGCTCGTACGAAGCTTGTCGGGGCGCTGATGCGCTCGTTCTGCTCACCGAGTGGAATGAGTTTCGTAATCCGGAGACGCAACGCCTGCTCGAGCTCCTCAAGCAACCGGTTATTTTCGACGGGCGCAATATTCTGGATCGCGAACGGTTCACGCGAAGTGGGTTTGAGGTCTTTGGCGTCGGGCGGGGTGTTGGACGGGGAATTGGACGTGGAATCGGGCAGGCATGAACTTCAAGACTTTGGTCGTTGACCCCGATCTTGTCGATCGGGATCTCTGTTGTAAGCTTCTGAAGGCGAGAGGCCACGAAGTTTTTCAAGCGCCAAACTCTGAACGCGCTCTTGAGGTCATTCAGGAACAGAGTCCCGAGCTCGTGGTTACGGAGTACTCAATCCCACGATTTTCTGGGCAAGCACTGGTTGACCGGGTGAAGAAGCAAAAAGCTTCAGCTGGGGTGTTGATTCTCCATCGTAAAGCTCCGGACGATATTCTCGTAAACTTGATGCGTTTTGAACGGACGCTTGTTTTGCAGAAGCCGATCCAAGACGAGCCGTTCAATCAGGCTATGCACTACCTGGAAAAAAATCGCCCTGCTTACGACGGCTCCGAAAACCGAAAGTACCGTCGCATTCCTTGCGCGTACGCGGCGGAGATCACAGGACACGGTTTCGTACGCGTCGACAATCTCTCGGCTGGCGGAGCTTTCGTCTCGACGGTCGCTGACATAGGTGTTGGATCGACGGTCGAACTCGTGATTCCAAAACTTGTTTTCCGTGTGACAGGGACTGTGACCTGGCAGATTCCGAAACGCAATTCGCGAGAGTTTCCTGTCGGGATCGGAATCCAGTTCAAAGATCTCGCCCGTATCGAAATGGGAAAGATCGGTCGTCTTGTCTACGATCATGTTCAAACTGAGTGGAAGAAGCCTCCGTCTTTCGAAGAGTGACCGCTTCGGCTCTGTTTACCCACTTTGGTTTGCTTTGTTGAGTAGCGTTTCCCCCGCAACTCGTTTATAGATCCACGATATGCGGGGATTTCTCATCGGTGCCATTGGCGCCGCGATCATCTTAGCCAGTCTGTCATCGACCACCTGGAGTGCAGAACGCGCGGTGTTGACGTATCGCAGCCAGTTCGACGGCTTGTCGTTTCATATTACGGTGGCTGTGCCTCAGCGGAGTCCGTACTCCTACTGGAAAGTGGTCGAGTTTGTTGAGCGCTGGCTGGGTGGCGGTTTTGATCGTGGTGTTAAGAATCGCGTTTTGCTTGAGCCATTGGTCGCACTTTTAAAGTCGCGTTCTCAAACAGCGCGGCTTCGACTGGAGATGTTACTTCGACCGAGCCATGAAGAAGGTATCTTCCTTTTCTCGATCTCCACGCAGGGCGAACTTGTTGTCTCCTCCGAGAGCTCGGATGGCTCGGATGGAAAGATGCTTGGAAAAATGCCCGGAAAAACACAGCGAAAAATAGAGATACAGCGTGAGTCGGACCGTGTTTTCTTTCGTGGGCTACTAGGACAGGAACACGAGCAGTACCAGCACATTATCGAACGGTTGAGCGCGGGCATTTTTACTTCGCTTTTGAGTAGCGTTGGCGGACAGGAATGTGATTCTCGAGTAAGCCGCCTCTGACGTGCTAAGCGATTCCGAGACCCATCGGTTCCGTCATCTTTCGAATGCCGTTTGGACAGATTCGATAGTCGGGCCGCAAGAGACGCGCGCGATATTCGCGCTGACTTTCGATCCGACCCACGCGCCGTGGGTGATGAAGATGAAACTGAATCGCAACCGATTTGCTGCCGACAATCTCAGCGCCGGCGTTGCGAAGGCGTAAGAAAAGATCGCCGTCTTCGCCCCAATACTCACGAAAATCTTCGTTGTAACCGTTCACTTCGAAAAGAAGTTCGCGACTGACTGAAAAATTGGAACCAATCAAGTCGTTGACGAGATCGCGACCCAGAAGGCGACGAAGCCAGACCGGTTTAATTCGAATCGCGCGCAAAACATTGCGTGAATCACCGAACATCCCCGACTGCAAAAGTTCCCACGACGGACCGCGGACGAGGCGTGGAACTTTTTCTTCGGTCATCGATGCAGTCATGTCAGGTCCCAGATCCACACGTCGGCCCATGAAAAGAACACGCTTTGTGCCGCGACCTTCATTCAGGCCGCGATGGATCTCTTTGTGGTCGTGAACAAACTTGTAGTGCGGGATCGTGTCGGCATCCATGCAAATCACAACATCGACGTCGCCGATGTTGCGAAACACTTCGTTATTGATCTTGGCTTTCTGAAAGCCTTGATGAGGTTGCCAAAAACGATGCACACCATTTTTTAAAAGTGGGTTGTAGCGTTGAATGATGTCTTCGGTCCCATCGGTCGAGCCATCGTCGGCGATAAAGACGGTAAAATCCTGGTCAGTCTGCTCAACGAGACCGCGAAGTCCGAGCTTCAGAAAATGCGCCTGATTATGTGACGTGATGACGACTGCGGTTTTCATAAGTAACTGGAACCGATCAGGACTTGTGGAGTTCGTAACTTCGGTATTCGAAGAGTCGTACCCCGGTAAAGCGCTCAACCAGATCCAGTACTATCTTTTTAAGATCGGAGACACTCCACGTCAATGGTGTTCGTGTAAAATCCGCCCAGGTCCAGGTCCAGCCATTTTCCTGGATTCTCTTAGTCATTACGGCAGGATGGGAGCCCGAGAAGGGCTGAAGTCCCCAAATCCTCTTGTACCGGTAGTTTTCTCCCGAGTGGGGACGTCGGACTTGGGCGTCCGAATCCTTGGGTGCCCCGTGATAGAGCTGATCCATAAAGAAGGTCTTCTCTCGCATGACTTCGGGGGGGCGGACCCATCCGTAGTGAAAAACGGGTGCGTCGACAAGGTCCACACGAAGCTTCGAGCCATCAAGCTTACGAAAACTCTGTGCGTCGCCGACGCTCACGGCTCCTGAAGCTTTCTTGAACGCGCGTACCTCGCGACGGTAAGCGCTCCGCGTCTGTTGGACGACATCATAGGATCCATAGAAGTGATGGTACGGAAAAACGAGGCCTTCGACCGCCGGATCACTCCATGCACGGGTCATTGCGAAACGGATTTTTTCAAGATCACGCTCATGAAAAATCTCGTCCGCTTGAAGATGGATCAGCCAATCGCCGGTGCACGCTTCGCGAGCGATATTGGTCTGCTCGGCTAAAACCTGACCGCCGAGAGCACCGCTCGAACCGAGGGCCCAGGTGGATTCGATAATTCGTATCTTTGAAAAACCGCTCTGGGACCTGCTCGCGTCGCGATCACGTAGGCGCTGCACCTGCAAGAGGGTGTCGTCTTCGCCTTTTCCAACATTGACGATCATCTCGTCGACCAATGGGAGCAACGAAGCGATCGCTTCGAGGTACGGATAATCAAAACGTGATCCGTTACGGACCATGGTGAAACCGCTGATCTTCATCGCGCCGGTTCCGTCGTCTGCTGCCTTGCAGGAGTTCCGGTGCTAGCCGTTTGATGAGCCTGCCGGCGCTCGTTCTGAATTTTCCAAATTTTGACGTGACGGACGGCGCGCGAAATCCCCTCGAGAACGGAGATCACGAAACCATGAATGCCGTCCTTATAAGCCCCGTAGTAGAAGTAGTTTTTCAGAAACATTGCTGGAAAGGCAAAGAAGAGATGAAAGCGGTTGGTCCGCTTACCTTTCTGGTAACGATCGAGTGCTTCGACGGACGTGTACGTGTTCATCTTCTCCAGAAACCGTTCGATTCCAAAGTCAGGGTTGTGCTCGAGCGGCTCGTGGATCAGATCGGGCGGACTTTTGAAAACAGGATACTCGTGAACGTCGTTGATGTAGCGAACACCGCGACGATCGAAGAAGCGGTCTTGATAACTGGGATTCCAGATTCCATATCGAATCGGCTTGCCTAAGAAAAACTCAAGACGCTGGATCTTATAAGCAGCGCTGGGTGGGCCACCCGGCTGGCTGAGCAAGGACGTCAGTCGGTCGCGCAGTTCAGGCGTGCAGGCTTCATCCGCATCGATCACAAGAACACGGTCGTGCGTCGCTTCGTCGAGGCTGGTGTTCCGTGCCTCGCGAAAGCCTTTCCAAGCGCGTTCGATGAAACGCGTTTTGCCAGACCAAGGTTCACCCGCCGCAAGAGCGATCTCTTTTGTTCGGTCGGTACTCAAAGCGTCGACGATCACGATCTCGTCGGCCCACGCAACGGAGCGCAGACACCGCGCCAACAGTTTTTCTTCGTTACGTGTGAGGATCAGGACGCTGAGAGGAATGCGGTTCAAACAAACACCCGTTTTTTCTCGACTTGCTCGACTCGCTCCAAAACCTGGCGCACATCGAGCTGTTTCATGCACTTATGTTGTTCGACCGTGCAGATGTCAAGACCGCACCAAGCCGGGTAGCCGGGCAGAGCGTCTTTGCGACACGCAAGGTTGGGAACGTTTAAGTAAGGGTGCTCTTCTTGCGAATACGGGTGCCACTCAAACGGATCTTCAGGGCCGATCATCGTGACGGTGGGTGTGCCCGAGGCGACAGCCATGTGTTTCGGGCCCGAGTCATTGCCGACAAAGATATTGCAAAGACTGAGGGTCGCGCCGAGTAGACGGATGTTTGAAAACTCAGGCGCTTGAACGCGCGATAGAAACCGTGGATCGACTCCTTGTGCTTGTGCACGTTCACGCAGACGATCCATAAAAGCGTCCCGAAGCGCGTTCTCTCCAGGACCAGCGATAACGACGACGTGAAGTCCGCGTCGCATGACAAGTTCAAGTGCCACTTCGGCAAATCGATCGAGCGGCCAAACTTTGGTGGGCCGACTGGCGCCAAGCCCAATGGCTGCCCACGGAGCTTTCAAGCCTTGTTGCAACAAGAAGCTTTGCGCGCGCGTGAGTTCATCGCGTTCGAAACAGAGTTTCGGCATCGTACGCGATTCGATCTCGATTCCGAGACCTCGCAATACGTCAAGATCGCGTTCGATGATCGGTTTGACCGTTCCTTTTCCGGGGATCTCGACGGTCGAATACCGGTTCGAATCGCGATGACCGTGAAAGTGATTGGCCCGTGTTCCGGCGCCGGTCGCGAACGAAAGGAGTGCACTCGAAGGACTCGCGTGAAACCCAAGAACCCAATCGTATCGGTTACGGCGGAGCGTGATCGCCCAACGTGCAATCGTTTTGGCTCGTGAAGCAGCGTGGCCGCGTCGTTCGTACTCGTAAATATTTTCGATGCCCGGTATGCCTTTTAAGATCGAACTCCACTTTGCCGTTACCAGCACATCAATCGGAGTGTCGGGGAAAGTTCGATGCAGAATATCGAGTGACGCCGTCATCAGAACGGTATCGCCAAGCGATCTCAGTTTCATGGCAAGAATGCGACGGGGTGGACGAAGCTCGACGGCCATACTTGCCTCACAACCTCGAATCGAACGTGTAGATGTGGCGTACGTCGATATGTTGAAATCGCAGATGCTTGAGCTTCATCGAAGAAAGCTGGAGCATGAGTTTGGTCTGGCGGGCTTGATCTTGAAAGCGGACTTTTTTTATCTCGCCGAGAATAAACGATTCCATCTCGCTCGGGTGAAAACAGAACCCCTTTGAAAAGAAAAACTGTCCGCGAAACGGAATCAAGCGAGCTTCGAAGATGTCTCCCTTCGAAAAGCCACGGTTGATCACCGTATCCATGACCTTGTAAGCCTTGCGTGAAAACAAGTCCTGGACCACCAGGTGGCGCTTGAACCATCCAAAGCGTTTGAGCCGAAAGATGGAGTGCACTGTGGCGCAAAGATCTCGGTAAATCACGAGCTCCTCGTCGTTGAAACGACTTTTTTCTTTTCGAAAAAAAGAACGGACAGGCGGGAGATCGACGCCTGGAAGATCGCGGTCGAAGACATACCAATCCATGAAAATGTTCATGCGTTCTTCGAATTCGGAGTCGTCGTCGTAAACAATACCGGCCTTCTCGAAGTACTCCGACTTCGCTTTGGTCACTTCACGGTAGTATTCGCCCGTGGTGTACTCTTCGACGATGGGCTCGAGGTATTTTTCAAACATTCCGGGTCTGCCCAAGGTGCCCAAGACTTTTTACGAATTCGTCAAAGAGGTGATACGAATCATGCGGGCCCGGGTTTGCTTCTGGATGATACTGCACGGAGTACGCATTTTTTCCGCGAAGGCGAAAGCCTTCGACCGTTTTGTCATTGAGATTGACGTGGGTGATCTCGGCATCGGATGGCAGGGTTGTACCGTCGACGGCATAGCCATGGTTGTGTGAGCTGATCTCGACACGATCGCGACCGCGGTCATAGACCGGCTGGTTGCTTCCACGATGACCAAACTTGAGTTTCATGACTTTTGCGCCACAAGCGAGTGCCAGGATCTGATGACCCATGCACACGCCGAAAATGGGAATTTTTCCGATCAGCGCGCGAATGGTTTCAACAGCGTACGGAGCTGCGGTCGGATCGCCGGGTCCGTTCGAGAGAAAAATACCATCGGGTTTGCGTTCGAGAATCTCGTTTGCTGTCACGGAAGCTGGCAATACCTCGATGCGACAGCCGCGATTGGCCAGTTCGTTCAAGAGGTTGAACTTTACACCAAAGTCGAGAGCGACAACGTACGGACTGGGGCCCTTGCTGTTCGCACCGTTTGACTGGGGCCAAAAGAATGGAGTCTTGACGGTCACCTCGCGGATCAAGTCGCGACCTTCGAACGCCGGCAATTTTTTCAGAAGATCTTGAGCTTCGTGACGTCGCTCGATGGGAAGAATCACGCCGCGAACGGCGCCACTCGTGCGGAGAAACCGTGTGACGGCTCGTGTGTCAACGCGTGAGATGCCTGGGATACCTTGTTCGACGAGAAAGCTTTCGAATTCTTGCTCGCTTCTCCAGTTTGATGAGGCTGTGCAGGCTTCGTGAACGACAAAACCGGAGACCCATGACTTCCGACTCTCAAAATCTTTTTTATTCACACCCGTATTGCCGATGTGAGGCGACGTCATGACAACGATCTGTCCGTAATAAGAAGGATCCGTCAGTACTTCTTGGTAACCCGTCATCGACGTGTTGAAAACGACTTCGCCAAAACCTCGGTCCGTCGTGTGCGCACGTTCGGGTGCGCAGGATGAGCCGAAGAGCACACCAGGAAACTCCCTGGGAGCCTCTCCGTTTTTTAATTCAAGCACCAAGACGCCGTTGTTTTTCATGACTAGGTCTCGAGAATCCAAGACACCCTTCCGCGAACAATTGTAGCTCTAACCCTACCCTGAAGTGACCGACCCAAAAAAGGAGAATTCCGACTCTTTGACGCTAGATGCTCGGTGTCGAGATTCCATAATGATTTTGGATTAAAGACGCAGACATCTGCGGCGGCTCCCGTTTTAAGTGTCCCAGCATCGAGCTTTAACAATCGTGCTGGTGCGAGTGTCAGGGATTCTACCCAACGCATGAGTCCAAGTGTCTGATCCTGAACGAGACGGAACGTCACGGCAGCCGATGTTTCCAGGCCAACTACACCGCAAGCCGCGCGGTCGAACTCGACCGCTTTGTCCACAAGTCCGTGAGGCGCGTGATCCGACGCGATCATGTCAAGGACGCCATTGGACAGGGCTTGCCGGAGCGCTTCCGCATCTTCTTGTTCACGAAGCGGCGGAGCCATCTTGAAGCGCGTGTCGTAGGTGCGGATGAGATCGGCGGTCAAAAAAAGATGGTGAGGCGTGACTTCTGCTGTGACCGGAAGTCCGTCTTCTTTGGCACGACGAATATGTTCGATCGCTTCGCGTGTCGATACATGGGCAATGTGGAGCCGTGCGCCCGTGAGTCGTACGAGTGCGATGTCGCGTGCGACGAGAATCTCTTCGGCAGCGCGAGGGATTCCGCGCAAACCGAGTTCGTTTGAAAGAGCGCCTTCGGTCATCACTCCTTGTCCAACAAGGTGATGATCTTCGGCATGCGTGATGACCGGGACATCAAAAGCTTTCGAGTAATCGAGCGCTTTACGCATCAGGTAGGAGTTCATGACAGGAATGCCGTCATCGCTGATGGCGCGCGCGCCTTCGGCAATCATGCCGCCAATCTCAGCGAGTTCGATGCCTTTGAGACCTTTACTGACAGCGCCGACCGGGATCACTTCGCAATGTCCGGTGCTCTTCGCTTTTTCGCGAATGTAAGCCGTGACGTAAGGATTGTCGTTCACTGGATTGGTGTTCGCCATACACGCGACGGTCGTGAATCCGCCTTGAATCGCCGCCCGCGTGCCCGTCTCGATCGTCTCTTTGTACTCCTGTCCGGGTTCGCGCAGATGAACGTGGGGGTCGATCAATCCCGGGAGAACATAGCAACCTTTTGCATCGATCGTTTGTGCGTAGTCGTTCGCAATTACGGCTTGGCTTAAGGGAGTGATCGCTTTGATGCGTCCGTTCTCGATGAGAAGATTTCCTTCGATATCGAGACCCTGTGCTGGATCGAGGATGCGACCGTTTGTGATCGCTATCGAGTCTTTTTCCATGCCATCGCTTCCTCTGGGGCTACGACAAGTCCCAGTACTGCCATCCGGATCACCACGCCGTTTGAAACCTGATCGAGAATCACCGAGCGCGGACCATCGGCAACTTCGGCATCGAGCTCGACACCACGATTCATCGGTCCTGGATGCATGATGATGGCACTTGGTTTGAGGAGTCGCGCACGTTCTTGATTGAGGCCCCAGAACCGTTGGTATTCTGAGATCGACGGGATCTGAGCACTGTTCTGTCGCTCAAACTGAATTCTTAGTGTCATGACGACGTCGGCCTTCGGCAACAATGTTTCCGGGCGAAATGAGAACTCAACACCGAGTGCTTGAGGTGAGGGCGGCATCAGCGTGGGGGGGCCGCAGATTGAGACGGTCGCGCCCAGGGTCCGCAAAAGATAGATGTTAGAACGAGCGACCCGGCTATGCGCGATATCGCCCATGATCAAAACATGTTTGCCCCGAACCGTACCTAAGTGTTCTTCCATTGTGAGGACGTCGAGGAGTCCTTGGGTCGGGTGTTCGTGGAAGCCGTCGCCGGCGTTCACGACCGGAAGATTCAACTGAGAGGCTAGAAAATGTGGGCTGCCCGCGCACGAGTGTCGAACGACGAGACAATGCGGTTTCATGGCGGCGATCGTGCGAACGGTATCAATGAGCGTTTCGCCCTTTGAGAGACTGGAACTCGAAGCACCGAAGTTCAGCACCGAAGCGCCCAGTTTGCGTGAAGCGAGCTCAAACGAGTTGCGCGTGCGTGTGGAGTCTTCGAAGAAAAGATTGGCGACTGTTTTTCCGCGGAGCCACTGCTCGCCGGAGCTCTCAGTCGAAGTGTGGGTGCCTGCCTTTTTAATGGATTTTGCGAGGTCTAGGATGGTCCGGACATCGTTTTCGGCCAACCCTTGTGTGCCGAGAAGATGCCCTATTTGGGGCTTCGTTTTCGTCATTCTCGGAGACCAAAGACTACTCGATCATCGCACGGTGCGCAATAGGCGATTCGATCGCAGGGCCGGAAAAATCGATAAAACGCCCTTTCCGAGTGGATCGACGGACATCCATACGAAAACAGGCTTGGAGCGAAGCGCAGAAATCGGAATCAATCCGGAAGGATGAGGACTGGATCCCCGCGTCCGTTGATCCGAAAGTACGAAAACCTGTCCTTCGGGAACGACGGTTTCGGGCAGGTCGGCCATGATCGGAAGACGCAGACAGATCGTGTGCCGAGCCCCGTTGAGCTCTTCTTCGCCACAATCGTTTGAGTTGGCTGAGTCCGCGGAGGTGTTCGGAAAGTACGGTGCTTGAACACCGTTTCGATACAGATGACCTTCGCGGACCTCGATACGGTCGTTCTGAAGTCCAACGACGCGCTTGATGAAAGTGTACTGTGACGGTCGCTGAAGGACGAAGGTCACGAGTTCACCGAGATTGGGGTTGCGGCCGTCGATCATAGGCTCGGATTCGCGGCTCAGGCGAAGGCCGAACGGCCACTTCGAAGCGGCCACGAGATCGCCCTGCTCGATGGTTGGGGACATCGCACTCGACGGCATTCGAAACGTTTCGAACAAAAACGCGCGCGCGAGAATCGCCAGAAACCAGATCACGATCAGAACTTTTGCGTAGTCCCAGGCTATGCGCGTATTCGGACTACGGAGCCAGCGCGTGAGAGCCGAAGGTGTTGCCATGACAGGAGTGGGGGGTGTCGGCGCTGCGGTGGTCGTCGTGTCGGCCATGGATGAACGGAGTATATACCAAATGGTGTCTGGCTACTTTTGGTAGCTATAGTGAGTCATGTAAACGGTGTGTTTTGCTGCAACTGTGCTTGTGCCGGCGCAAGTGACGGTTTCCTCAATATGGGCGCGCTTACGGGGTCGTGTTGACGAGATGCGCGAGGGGGGGGTAGGACCGGCGCAGGTCTAAAGTGATTTTAGGAGGATCCATGAAATCGGTGATCGGGGTTGTTTTTGCTATCAGTTTGTTGATGCTTACACCTGAGTCCGCAAATGCAGGTCGGAAGATTTCAGCGAGAGCGGCTAAGGTAACTGCAGGCTCGGTACCTTTAGGTTCCTCTGCTGATCCGTCCTACGATGCAAACTACATCTGCTATCTAGCTGTTGATAACGAAACGGTAGCCCGTTGGGTAACTCCTAGGAGCAACGCCGGTGCGTGCGCAGCTAATTTTCGTACTATTATTGGTGAGGCTACGAGCCAGGATCTTGCGGACCACAGTAAGTTCGTCTACCTGATGATCGATATCGACGCGGTGTGGTCCGATCCGTCCGTGATACAGATCGTGGACTCACCGATTTCATCGGTTGGGGTTGCAGTGCAGATCGAAAGACTTGAAGCACGCCTGAAAGAACTCGAGCGCCAGGTTTCGACGTTAAGTAAATAGGCACTTCCCCCGGGGGAAGTACCGTTACCCGCAGGCGCGGTGCATCCACGAAAGGTGGTCCGCACCTAATCGATCTTGAGCACCGCGAGGAAGGCTTCCTGCGGAATTTCGACGCTGCCGATCTGCTTCATGCGCTTTTTGCCCTCTTTTTGTTTCTCGAGGAGTTTGCGCTTACGGGTGATGTCGCCGCCGTAACACTTGGCAGTGACGTTCTTTCGCATGGCGGAGATAGTTTCGCGCGCGATGATTTTGGAGCCGATCGCAGCCTGGATAGCGACTTCGAACATTTGTCGTTCGATGAGGCCTTTCATTTTTTCCACGAGGTCGCGTCCGCGCGGAGCGGCCTTGTCACGATGAATGATTAAGCTGAGTGCATCGACTTTGTCGTTGTTGATAAGGATATCGAGTTTGACGAGATCGGAAGGGCGATAGTCGTACAACTCATAGTCCATCGACGCGTATCCCTTGGTCATACTTTTCAGGCGATCATAAAAATCAAAAACCATCTCGCTGAGTGGGATGAGATAGACCAACGTCACGCGATCGTTCGTGATGTAGTCCATTTTTTCCTGAATTCCACGTCGATCATTACAAAGCGACATGACGGCACCCATGTACGTCGCCGGTAAGTGTAACGACATCTTGATATAAGGTTCATCGATGCGGTCAATCTTGATCGGATCGGGAAGTTTTGCGGGATTATCGACTGTGACGAGATCACCGTTGATCAACGTGACGTGATAGACGACGGACGGCGCGGTCGTGATGAGACTGAGATTGAACTCGCGCTCAAGCCGTTCTTGAACGATCTCCATATGGAGCAGTCCCAAGAATCCGCAACGAAACCCGAAGCCGAGTGCGTTCGACGTCTCCGGTTCCCAGCTGATGGCCGAGTCATTGAGGCGTAACTTTTCGAGAGCTTCCTTGAGATCGTTGAACTCGTCAGAATTGATCGGGTACACGCCCGAAAAAACCATGGGCTTGGCTTCTTTGAACCCTGAGAGCGCTTCAGCGGCTGGATTGTTTTCATCCATGATGGTGTCGCCCATCTTCATCTCGCGGACTTCTTTGATCCCGCAAATGATCGCGCCGACTTCGCCGCTTGCGATCTGATCGACCTCAACAAACCGTGGAGAAAACACGCCGACTTTTTGAACTTCGAACGAACGGCCCGAGTGATAGAGCCGAATTTTCATTCCAGGCCGGACCGAACCTTCGAAAATGCGACAAAGCGAAACAACACCCTGATAAGGGTCAAACCAACTGTCAAAGATCAGAGCGCGCAATGGTTTCTCGTCAAAGTTATCGGGCGGCGGAAAATATTTTACGACGCCTTCGAGAACCTCGTTGATACCTAACCCGCTTTTTGCACTCGCAAGAACGGATCGGGTCGTATCGACGAGTCCAATCGTTTCGTCGATCTCTTTGATCACGCGGTCTGGCTCCGCTGATGGCAGATCGACCTTGTTGATCACAGGTAAGATCTCAAGATCTTCGTCGATAGCCATGAAAACGTTTGCGAGCGTCTGCGCTTCGACACCTTGAGCGGCATCGACGACCAGGATCGCGCCTTCGCACGCCGCTAGCGATCTCGAAACCTCATAGGTGAAGTCCACGTGGCCGGGTGTATCGATGAGATTCAGAATATAGTCGTGACCGTCTTTAGCGCGGTATTTGAGACGGACGCTCTGCGCTTTGATGGTGATCCCGCGTTCCCGTTCGATATCCATGTTGTCGAGGTACTGCGCCTGCATTTCGCGCTTGGATACGGTGCCGGTTGCTTCGAGAAGACGGTCAGCGAGTGTGGATTTGCCGTGATCGATGTGCGCGATGATACAAAAGTTGCGAATGTGTTTGGCGTTAGACGTCATGACAATAAACGGTTTCTTTCCCATACCATAGAAACGGGGAAAACTTGACTTTTCGGTTCGGAAAAAGCATAACGCACCGAGTGAACAATCCCGAAATTCTCATCCACGATCTGTCCCGAGGCGGCGCCGGTGTCGGCACTCTCCCGTCGGGGAAGCGAGTCTTCGTTCCGCAGACAGCGCCGGGCGACCGTGTTCGGGTGCGCGTGACGACCGACGAGAAACGATTCGCCGAGGCCGAGACGGAAGAGGTTTTGGAGCGTTCGTCGACTCGGACGGAGCCACGATGCGCGGTGTTTGGTCGTTGCGGCGGTTGTGAGTGGCAGCATCTGCCTTACGGCACGCAATGGGAGACGAAAAAGTCGGGTGTCCAGCATGCGCTGAAGCGCGTGCAGCTGGGTTCGGCCGAGACCATCCCTTGGGAAGAGTTTCCTGCAGAAAGCGCATACGGCTATCGGAATCGCGTTCAGGTTCGCACGCTGAAGGGTCAGCTCGGATTTTATGCGCGTCGTTCGCACACCATCGTCGACATCGCGAGTTGTCCCATTGCTCGTCCCGAGATCAATGAAACGATCGAGAAACTAAGGCTTTCGCCCGAGATTCAGGCTGACAAGGAACACAAGCTTGAGCTCGCGCTCATGCCAAGCGGTCAGGTCGAAGTTTTTCGGGATCGCCCCCACGCGGCGGCTGGTTTTCGACAGATCAACGACGAGCAGAACAAACGCCTTCAGGACTGGATCGGCGAAAACTACCCCGACGGATACGCGGTCCTCGATCTTTTTGGGGGAGACGGAAATCTTTCGCGCGGACTTTGGGCGCGCGCTCCGAAAACGGAGATCATCGATCGTTGGGGAACGCTGTCGGCGGATGCGCCGAGTACGGTTCAACTCACGAAGAAAACAGCTTTAGAGTGGGCGATGCTCACGAAGCGCGCAGAATCGTCGGAGGACGGCACGCCCGTCTTCGCGATCATCGATCCACCGCGCCAGGGACTATGGGTTGAGGGTGTTCCTGATTTCGTCAAGCAGTTGACGGACGCTCTTCGGACCACGGGTGTAACGAAGATGGTGCTTGTGGGTTGTGAGCCAGATGCCTGGGCGCGCGATCTGTCTCGCTTGGAGAGTCTGGGAGCCCATGTTGAAAAGGCGGCGGTGTTCGATTTTTTCCCGCAGACTCATCATGTCGAGTCGGCCGCTGTTCTTTATTTTCACTAGGGTTTTGACTGAAGTTTTTCTAGGACATAATCTTAAACATAGATGATGAGATTGCTGAGCTTAGCCGTCGTGCTGGTGTTTTGTCGGTGCGCAGGCATGGAGACGCGCGATGGGGACGATCGTCCGAAACTGACTCCGGAAGCACGCGGGGTCATGATGATCCAAGTCGCCAACGGAGCTATTCTGGAACGCGATCCCGTTGGGGCGCTCCAAGCACTGAAGCAAGCCGAGACGCTTGCTCCTGACAATCCTGATCTTCATCACACCAAGGCGCTCGCATTCTTTCTAAAACAGGATCTGACCAGTGCGATCGCGTCAGCACGTCGCTCGGTCGAGCTCAAACCTGATTACTCGGTTGCGAACAACACACTTGGAAAACTTTTGATGGACGCCGGGCAGTACGCAGAGGCCGAAACGTATCTGCAAAAAGCGGCCAATGATAATCTGAGCTACGAAGCCTTCAAGGCGCGAACAAATCTCGGTGTTCTGAACTATCAGCGGGGCAAGTACACCGTCTCGCGCTTTCATCTCGACTTAGCGATTCGTGAAGAACCCAAGGAAGCATGCGTCGCGCGCTTTTATCGAGCGCAGCTTTTCTTGCGTGAGTCCAAAGCGGCGGATGCCATCAAGGATCTCAAAGGCGCAACCATGGATGCGTGCAGTCGTTACGGCGAGGCTCATTTAGCCCTCGGAATGGCTTATCTTCAAAATCATCAGAACGATCTTGCACGAAAAAAACTTTTCGAAGTCTCGCAGCTTTTTCCAGGAACGGATTTTGCCGAGCGCTCACTGGAAGCGCTTAGAAATGTACCGTGACGCTTGGATCATGATGGAGCCGCACCAATGACTGTCTCGGTCGATGGATTAGGCGCGTTCCTTCGTACCGAACGCGAAAAGCGCGGGATTACTTCCGAACAGGTTGCTTCAGCGACGAAGATCAATATCAAACTCATCCATGCACTTGAAGCCGATCAGTATGTTGAACTACCGGCGAAACCTTTCGTGCGTGGTTTTGCTATTTCGTACGCGCGGTATATAGGTCTCGATCCGCAAGGTCTTCTGGCACAGTTCACTCCATTCCTCGACGAGCAATGCACGGCGATCGAAGGAAAGCGAAAGGTCGTCACCGGTTATGCTTTTGAGGAGACGGACGAGTCGCGAAACTCGAAACCGCTCTGGGTCCTCGTTGTTCTGTGTTTGATCGTGGGCGGAGGTTCTGCTCTGCATTTCAGATACGCGAAGAAAGCTGTCAAGAAGAGCCATCTAGATGAGCTCAAGGGTTCCGGCGCCGGTACGTCAGACGACGGCATGCCTGTGCCGCAAATTCTAGGACAACCCACGACACCGCAAGCGACGCAGCAGGCGGGCCAACCGACAGCCCAGTCGGCATCCCAGCCGACTTCTGCGACCTCGCCCGTGACCGCTCCCGGGACGGCGGCGCCATCAGCGCCCGCGGTAGCAACAGTTCAGGCGACCGCGTTAGCGAAGCCCGTGACAACACCACCTGTGACGCCTACGGTAGCGCCGCCCGTAGTCGTAGCACCCATACCACCGCTTGCTGATGCGGCGGGGAAGCCAACGCCTCCTAAGAAAACGGGCTCGTCGCTGGAACCAGGGCGGCAACCTTCCGCGGAAGACCCCATGAACAAGGGCGATACGCTGAAGCCCGAGGAAATTCTGCAGAAGCTCGTGTTTCGAACAAAAGGGAACGTCTGGGTTCGCTACAAAACCGATGAGCGCGCCGAGATGATGTTCAGGCTTGAGCAGGGAAAGACGCTCGTTCTGAGGGCTAACGAGAAGATTTGGTTCCAAGCGAGTCAACCCGATCGAATCGAGTATCGGATGCGCGGTTCCGCGTTTTCACCGCTGCAAGGCGCTCAACTGGCTTTTGATCTGAACGGTTCCACGACGGTTGTGGTTCCGGCTGAAGCCCGGACACTGAAGAATCCGTTTGAGGGTCGAAAACCCGTTCCTGCCGAGACACCGTAGCGTACTTCCCTAGTGCAGCTATAAGGAAAGCACAAAGATCTCGACAATTTACTGTCATGTTGCCGTGTTTTTCCCCGTCGAATCACGAGTTATCCACACGATACAGCCGAGTTATCCACATTGATTAAATATATAATATTGCTAGATATTTTTCCTTATAACGGCGTATTACGAGAGCAGTGTTCTGAGTTATCCCCAAAACCCGCTCCAGGCAGGCCTCCTGGGAGATTCTACCTAGTCGATGTCAGCTTGTTGCCGCTTCTGTCATGGGTTTTGGGGGAAATAAAGACTTTAAAGCGCTGCTTTATCTTTGGATCTACCCTGGGGATCTAACCAGGGGATCTTACCAAGTCGCTTTTCGGAAGCCGTGAACCGCGGCGACCGCCATGAGCATGTTCGGCATCCACATGGCAAGCCATGGAGGGAGCGTTCCTTTGTTTGCGAGCGAGATTCCGGTCGCTTGCAGACCCCAGTAGAGGAGAACCACCACGAAAGCGATAATGATCGCACTGCTGCGGACGGATCGTGTGCGGACAGTCCCGTAACCAATACCCAGAAAGACAAAGATCAGCGGACTGAGGGCAACCGTGTAACGACGCCAAAACTCGGTGAACACCTCGCGCTTGCGTGAAAGCGTGATGCTGGCGTCATGCATCTCGTCTCGGAGCCGTCCGTACGAAAGCATCTTCGGCTTGATAGCCGCTGTGTTCTCGCCTTCGGCGATATTGAGATAGAGACGATAAATCCCGAAGTCGATCTTCTGATACTTCGCGGTTGTTACATCGTTGTTATGAATGTTTCCCGAGAACAGCCGAAACATAACCGCTGCACCGAGTTCCGTTCCCGTGTCGACCGGAATGATTTCGCCTTCGCGTGCGATCACCGTGTAAGGACTCGTGGGTTTGCGTTCGTCATAGATAAACACTTTGCTCAAGCGATTTGTCTTGGTGTCGACTTTGTTTGCATACACAAGAAGATCAAAGAATCCGGACGTGAACGTACCCTCTTTGATAGCGCTGACGACTTTGGTGTTACTGACCTTGATCAACAGACCTTTAAAGGCGCGCTCACCCCACGGAACCCACTCGAGATTTAGAACAAGAGAGATCAGCGTGATGGCCATAGCAAAAACGGTCGTCGGAATGGCCATGCGATACGCACTCACGCCGTTCGCTTTCATGGCGACCAGTTCGCTGTCGGCCGACAGCCGACCAAAACCGGAGAGGACGGCGATCAAGAACGCAACCGGAAGAGCCATCGGCATGAAGGACAGAATCAGAAGGCCCGATAGTTTAAAGATGAGGGCACCTGGAATGCCGTGAACAATGAAGAACTCCGCAAGGCGCAGAGCCTGGAACATCAAGAATACAAACGTAAAGAAAAGAACACCGCCGAGAAACGGTCCCAACACTTCCGTAAAGACATACCAATCGATCCGACCGATTTTGAATGGAGATTTACTGATCAGGCGTCGGGCCTTGGCGCTAGTAAGCATTCTTGTTCACAAACCCTTTGAGCGGTGTGACGAAAAGAATTTTGAAATCGAGGAAGAGCGACCAGTTACGAATATAATAAAGATCATACTCAATTCTCCGGTCGAGCGAAGTGTTTCCTCGCCAGCCGTGAATTTGAGCCCAACCCGTCATACCGGCCTTTACTTTATGCCGGAGCATGTAATGAGGAATCTCGTGACGGAAGCGTTCGACAAAAATCGGACGCTCAGGGCGTGGTCCGACCAAGGACATCTCTCCGCGCAGCACATTCCACAGCTGAGGCAGCTCATCGAGACTGGTGGCGCGCAAGAGCGATCCGACAGCCGTCTTTCGTGAGTCTTCGGGCGAGGCCCACACTGCGCCCGAACTTTGCTCGGCATCCAAGCGCATCGAACGAAACTTGAACATCCGAAACGTTTTCCCGTCGAGACCCATGCGCTCTTGCCCATAGAAAACGGGTCCACGCGACGACAAACGAATCGCGGCACCGATGAACGCAAACACGGGAGCAAGAACCACCATGGCGATCGCGGCGAGCAGAATATCGATCGATCGTTTTGCCCACGCCCCCCAGCCTTCGAGTGGTGAGCCGTTGAGATTGACGATCGGAAAACCTTCAAAGTCTTCGACCTCGCAGCCCAGTGTCACATATTCATGAACGTCGGGTACAAGGCGAATGTCCACGGTCTCATCGCGCAGAGAGTTCAAGATCGCATGAAGTTCCGCGTATTGGCTGCCGGGAAGCGCCACTAGAACCATGTCGATGCCGTGCTCCTTGATCAGCCCAACTACTTCGTCAAAGCGGCCTAAAACAGGCTTTTCTGCGACACCCGAATCCGGGAGACCTTCGCGCGTGGCTGTTCCACGCACCCGAAAACCCATTTCCGGAAATTTCTCAAGGCGACGAACCATCGCCTCAAGCGACGGGCCTTCGCCAATGGCCAAGACATGGCGCAGGTTGAATCCCTTTTTTCGGAGGTTGCGAAGACTGTTACGGAGCGTGAGGCGCGTGACAACCAACGCGAACGCGCCGATCAAGCCAAAGTAAACCATCACGCCGCGTGAGTACTTGTATTCGCTAAAAAGATACGTGAGTGCGATTAAAAAAAGCATCGCTACGGCATGCGCACGCAAGATCAGCCAAGCTTCATCAGTGCGTCGGAGCATGCGTTGGGACTGATACACACGCAAAGATGAAAAAACGATCACCCAAAGTCCCATGACGACCGGAAGGAGTGCTGCGTAGGTTGAAAATTCGGGCAAGCCCTTGGTTGGGACAAACAACGGGACGTAAAAGCGCAGCGCGTACGCGGCGACCCACGCGACGCCGATCACGAGTGCATCAATCAGTTTGAAAGCACCGCCAACAATGCGGTGATAGCGCTTCAACATTCTGGTGCCCTATGTTAATCAAAACTCATTAACTTAACCACTGTTAGAGGACGGTTTCATGGCATCTAGATCGCCCAACTCGGGCAGCGACTCACGTTGTCCTAAATTTGAAGCCAAAACGCAAAAAGATGCAGCAGATATCGAAGTGATACCTGTGTTTGGCGCAAGCGACAAAGCGTCGGGAGCAACGCGCTCGGCCACCGCCAAGGCGATGGGTGCAGGCTACGGGTCGCTCCTCAAGCGTCTTGAAAAGGACTCCGCGTTCAAGGGCGCGCGGCAGTCGCTTCGCTTTGTTCGATACGGTGGCAAAGGAAACGCGAAACATGTTCTTTTTGTCGGTCTTGGAAACCCCGCCCGACTCCGCGCCGAATCGTTTCGGCAGGCCGGTGCACTTGTATGGGCCAAGCTGGCTCAAGAGCGTCCGTTGAAAACAGTGATCAATCTCGAGCCAGCGCTCGCAGCGGCGGATGCAGCAGGCGTTGCGCCCTGGGAGAGTCTGGAAGCTTTTTTTGAGGGGACGGCACTGTCCACGTATTCGTTTGGAAAATATCGATCGGCGGCGAAAGGCGCTAAGAAAGAGAAGTCCAATAGCGATCGAAAGATTGTCGTGTTCGCAAAATCGAAAGCAGACCAAACGTTGCTCAAGTCGATCCTTGATCGCGTTGCGCAGACGACCAGTGCGGTGTTCGTGACGCGCGATTGGTCGAACGAACCTGCCAACGTTGGAACAGCGGAGTACTACGCGAGCGAAGCGCGACGCTTGGGTGCACAGAACGGGATCAAAGTAAAAATTCTGGGTTCACGTGAAATTGCTCGCGAGAAAATGGCTCTGGTTCTTGCGGTCAATCAGGGGTCCACACGTGAACCGCGTGTCGTGGTCCTTGACTATCATCCGAAGGGTGCGAAAAAGACGATCGCGCTTGTCGGTAAGGGCGTCACATTTGACAGCGGTGGGATTTCCATCAAGCCCTCGGCTCGGATGGAAGAGATGAAACACGACATGACGGGCGCTGCGACGGTTTTCGGAGCGGCTTTGCTTGCGGCGAAACGCAAATGCCCACATCGCGTGATCACCATCATGGGTTTTGTTGAAAACATGCCTTCGGGAAACGCTGTTGTTCCGAGCACCATTATCACTGCGCGTTCCGGTACGACGGTCGAGATCAACAACACGGATGCTGAGGGTCGGTTGATTCTCGCGGATCTTTTGGACTATGCCCAAGATTTCAAACCCGATCTCTTGATCAATGCCGCTACGTTGACGGGTGCGGTTGGGATTGCGCTTGGAAAATTCTGCGCGGGGATGATGGGTAACGATCAAAAAATGATGAATGCGTTTCGCGCTTTCGCTGCGCGGCAGTGGGAACGTGTATGGCAATTACCGCTTTTCAGCGAGTACATGGCCGACATGAAGTCCGAAATAGCCGATATTCGGAATGTGGGAAACGATGGTCTTGGGGGCTCGATTCGAGGCGGGATCTTTCTAAAGAAGTTCATTCGAAAGCAAACGCGCTGGGTTCACTTAGATATTGCCTACACCGGCTACGATTGTGGATACTTACCGTACTGTCCAAAAAAAGGCGGCTCAGGGTTGCATGTTCGAACGATCGCGCGGTTTGTGGAACAACTGTAGTTTCCGGATTTCAGTCGCTTTAAGCCTGCTCGGTTTTTCCCCGGCGTTTTCGCTTATTCCATCGGCGCATGCCGAAGATGAAACCGATGTCCAGGAGTTGCAGAAGGAATTCGAAAAAGAGAATCTTGAAGAGTTACGCGACGAGAGCGCCGTCGATCCCAGTAAAGACCAAGAGTTTCAAGAGAAGATTCGGCGGCGGAGGGAAATCCGCGAACGCCTGCGCGAAAAACGGGAACGCGCCAAAGAGCATCACCAAGAGATCCAAACTCAGAAGATCGAACGTTCACGTGAGCGAAAGTTTTTCGTCGGCGGGGGGGCCATTGCGCCGTTTCTTAAGAAATCGACGAAAAACGAAGCAGGTGACAAGGGCTGGTGGCCAACCGCTCTCATGTTCAACATCTCGGCTGCCTATCGGTTTCGTGTTTTCACCGAGGGTGTAGCGCTGGCGCCGACACTGACGTTTGCTCCGCTGGGTAGTCGTGACTACGAAAGTGGAGTGCGCTCGCGCGTGATCACGCTGTCAGCTCCGTTTTCCTTCGATGTTCTGGCTTCCAATCCAGAGACCAGTCTTGTTGGGATCGAGCTACGTTTGGGGCCCGGTATTTTTATTTACAATATGCAAGGTGCGGGTGGTGAGGTTTCGCTCAATAACGGAAACACGACGACACGGTTCTATCTCCCCGGACTTTCTTCGACAGCGACGCTCTTTCTTGTTCAAGGCGGACTGGCTGTCAATTTTCCGGCACCGACGAAACGTTATCGTGTTGAGCTCGACGGTCTCATGACGGGCGCACTTTCTGCCCGGCGCACTTTTGGCGCGCAACTTCTGTTTACTTACGGGTTACCCTTAAAATAGAAAACGACTTTTCTGCTTTCAGCCCAAGGAGGGGTTTCTCTATGCTCAAGCGGACCTACGCTTGGAGTGTCATCGGTGGATTGCTGGTTGTGTTCCACGCCGAGGCGTTCACGCTCAATGGAAGTTCCAGCCTGATTGGTTGGGAACAAGAAGAACTGAGTATCGCTTACAACACGACACTCTGTGCGTCTCAGGGCGATCGTATTGTAGGTGCGTTCGACAGTGCGACCGAAATCTGGAATGGCGTGAACACCGCAGGCATCAAACTTTCGCGTGGACCGACGTCCACAACGACTTCCGGAACGGCGTACAACAGAGGTGCTCTGGATCCACCCGTTCTGATTTGCGATTCGTCACTCGGCACAACTGTTGGAACCTCGACGAACAATATTGCGGGCGTTGGTATCGGACTTTCTAGAGACGGCGGTTTGCAAATTAACTACGGCTACCTGCTGCTCAATGCGACCTCGGGCGAAGCCGGCGACGTTGCGCGCCTTTCGGATACGACGCTGAACGTGGTCGTCGCACACGAACTGGGTCATGTTTTAGGGCTGGGTCATACGGACGACAAGACCGCCCTCATGTATTTCAATGCGAGCGACAAGAAGACGACGTCTTTAGGTCAGGACGATCGCGATGGGATCACGTATCTTTACCCACGCGGAGAGCTTCTGGGCGGGTCGACACCGTTCGGGTGCGGCCGAAGCAAACCGGGCGCAGCCTTCTCGGGTCCGCAGATCCGGGACGCTTGTCTGCAGCTTGCTGGATTCTTTGCGTTGATTGCGATAACAGTTTGGTTTTACAGGAGGCCCCGACGATGGGTTATGGAAAGCCAAACAGCTTCACGATCGCGCGAGCGTCCGAGTACGTAGGCCAAACGGTCACGCTCGAGGGCTGGGTTCATAACAAGCGCGAATCGGGCAAAAAGCTCAAATTTTTGATCGTTCGCGACGGCACCGGCTGGATGCAGACGGTTTTGTTTCAAGGTGAAGCGGAACCTGAAAGCATTGCTCTCTTTGATCAGCTCACACAGGAGTCTTCGGTCCGTGTTACGGGAGTGATCCGAGCGGAACCACGTTCGGTCGGTGGTCATGAGATGGGTGCAACAAGGATTGAGCTCGTTCACCTCGCCGAGGCCTACCCGATTTCGCTCAAAGATCATGGTGTCGAGTTTCTTATGGAGAACCGTCACCTTTGGGTTCGTAGCTCGAAGCAATGGGCTGCGCTTCGTATTCGGTCGCACTTGATCTACGCGATCCATAAGTTCTTTCATGACCGAGGCTTTGTACAGTTTGATGCTCCTGTGCTGACCGGCGCGAGTTGTGAGGGTACTTCTACACTTTTTCAGACAGCGTACTTTGACGAGAAGGCTTATCTCACGCAGTCTGGGCAGCTCTACGGCGAAGTCGGTGCGATGGC
The DNA here is from genome assembly GCA_964549505.1 of uncultured Oligoflexia bacterium. Lineage (GTDB taxonomy): Bacteria > Bdellovibrionota > UBA1018 > UBA1018 > CAZJVD01 > CAZJVD01. The sequence continues at coordinate 222,986 of CAZJVD010000001.1, read as the reverse complement.
GTTTCGAAATATCTATGTTTTCGGTCCGACGTTCCGAGCGGAGAAGTCCAAAACACGCAAGCATTTAACAGAATTTTGGATGATCGAACCCGAGATGGCTTACGCCAACCTCGAGGATGCGATGAGATTGGGCGAGGATTTCACCGAGACGTTGATTCAGTCGAGCCTCAAAGAATGCGCCGAAGAACTAAAAACGCTCGAACGTGATCTCAGAGAACTCGAAGCAATTCGCGCGCCGTTCCCGCGGCTTTCCTATGACGAAGCTCGCGGAATTTTGGAAAAACGTGGTGTCGCGATTCCGTGGGGAGAGGACTTTGGTGCGCCTCACGAAACGGCGCTCGGTGAGGAGTTTGGCAAGCCGGTTTTTGTTCATCATATGCCGGCCCAGATCAAAGCGTTTTATTTCAAACAGACCGACACGGTCGGCGGCCCTTCAGCGGGCGTTGAAGGTAAGTACGCTCTTGGTTGCGATCTGATTGCTCCGAACGGATATGGCGAGATCATCGGCGGCGGACAACGCGAAGAGAACGCTGATCTATTGAAAGCGCGTCTTCAACATCACAAGCTCACCGAGAAAGACTATTCTTGGTACCTGGACTTGCGTCGATTTGGTTCGGTTCCGCATTCGGGTTTCGGGTTGGGTCTCGAACGAACCGTAGCCTGGGTGACGGGCGTGAGTCATGTTCGCGAGACGATTCCGTTTCCGCGCATGATGAACCATCTTTTCCCATAAGCGACCGTTATGGCGGGATTTCGTGTTGTTCTTGTCGAGCCTGAGATTCCGCAGAACACGGGCAGCATCGGTCGTCTCTGCCTGGCTACGCGGAGCGAACTCCATCTCATCAAACCACTCGGTTTCTCGATCGACGATAGCGCTCTCAAGCGCGCGGGGTTGGACTATTGGGAGCATCTGAATGTCACGGTCCACGAAAACTGGGAAGCGTTTGAAACGCAGTTCGATCCCGAGCACGCGCATTTTTTTTCGAAACGCTCAGGCCCCACTCTCTATGAAGTCCGATTGCAGCCGGGAGACTTTCTGATTTTTGGAAAAGAAACTGCGGGACTGCCCGATACGGTCGTACGCAAGTATGGCGGACGCTGTGTTCGTATCCCCATGTTCGACGCTCGCGTGCGGTCGCTCAATCTCGCGAACGCCGTTTCAATCGCTGTGTATGAGGGCCTGCGGTCGTCAGGGTTTCTTGGGGACGGACTTCTTAGCCTTTGAGTCGAGTTCGGCGTCGAGTCGCTGTAACAGGTCATCCGTACTCATGTCGGTGGTCAGCGGCGTGCTCGGCGGTGCCGTGAGTTCCGTATCAACCTCGGCTCCCTCAACGATGTTCTTGCGCGAGTGTTTCAGCTGTTCGTTTGCTTTCCGTAAACGATCGGCGATTTGCGCAACAATCGTGCGGAAGTACGAGGGCATCTTTGAGAATGCGGCCTCGAGCGATTCGAAGTCGATCTTTAGAACTTTGGTAGTTGAAAGCGCCATCGCCGATGCGCTTCGCGGACGTTGATCAAAGAAAGAAAGCTCACCGACGACCTCGTTCGGCTGAATCCGACCGATCTCGATGAATCCACCGTCCTTCTTTTTTCGAATCGAGATAAGTCCGGATTCGACTAGAAAGACCGCGTCGGGCACGTCGCCCTCATGAAAAACAAAACTTCCTGCGCCAAATACCTGCGGTGTCACGCCCATGTATCTATGATTTTGCCAGTGCTTGGTTGCGCGCGCAGCTTTAAAAATGAATGAAGAACTAAGGAGACGTGGACAGTTTTTTGACAGTGCGAAGATAGAGGTAGTTGAGCGGCGTCAGTGTCAGTCCCTTTGTCTCGGGGCGGATCAGCGCCACGTTCCGTGGATGTAGGAGAGGGACGATGGCGATCTCGTCTTCGACCAGTATCTTTTCGGCGTCGCTCCAGCGCCGTGCGCTCAGCGCTTGATCATAGTCGGCATTGCGCCAGGCAATCCGGTTCGTCGGACTTTTCCCGGAAAAGACACTTAAAAAATCCTGCGGTGTTGGTACATCCGCGCCCCATTGTAGAACAACGAGATCAAGTCCCTTCTCTCGGAGTGCGGTGGTGAGGCGTTCGATGGGTTGCACGTCGACAACGATCTCAATCCCGAGACGTTCGTGAAGCTGTTCCGTCAGCGCTTGTCGCATGCGATCAGAGCCATCGAAAGGCGTAAGCCCGAGGCGCAGACGTCGCAAACCTTCACCCTCGGGATAACCAGCCAGTGCGAGACTTTTCTGAGCTTCGAGCGTCGAAACCCGCGTGCGTGATGGAGCTGTGCGCCCCATGCGTCTGGAGATTTCGGGATGAACAAACCCGGTCGCGGGGGTCTGTCCACCGCGTAGTTCGCTCGATAACTTTTCGGGTTCAATTCCCGAAGCGATGGCCACACGAATGCGACGATCCTGCAGAAGCGGAATCCGGAAGTTAAAGGCGAGATACTGTGTCGCTAGATATGGAAACGTCGCCGTGCTCATGCCTTCCGGGGGTTTGACGAGATCGTCGGTGGTTGCGTTCAAGAAAGCATCGAAGTCGCCTCGTTGGAGTTTTGTGCGCGCCTCCAGGTCATCGGGGGTGACCGTCCAAACAGCGCGCGTGGGTGTTTCAGACGAAAAGAACTCAGGGGCCCGATAGTATTTCTCGTTCCGCGCGAGAACCAAAGCTCTTCCTTTTTCCCATTTCTCTAGGCGGAAAGGCCCGAGTGTAACCTTGCTCAGCGACCCGGAACGCATGGGAAAGGTCGCCCAGAAACAGAGGCGTTGTAAGAAATCGTCGGCAGGCGCACGGAGACGGACTTCGAAGGCTGTGTCGGACAGACGCTTGAAGGCAAGTTTCCCTCCGCGGTCGCAACCCGCAACGACCTCTAAGAATCGCTGATAGGTCGAACCCGTTCGCGGATCACAAAGGCGCGTCCAAGCGTACAGAACGTCATCGGACTTCAACGCTTTTCCGTCCGACCAAAGCACCCCTTTGCGTAACTCAAAACTGTAGGTCATGCGATCGTTCGAAACGGACCACTTCTCAATCAGAGCTGGTTTGGGTTCGAGTTTCTCATCGAGCTCAAAAAGGCCTTCCATGAGATTGTTTAAAAAATGTGTCTCGACGGAGGTGTGCGCCAGGTGCCAGTCGAGTGTTGCCGGCTCCGTTTTGATGCGCAATCGGAGTTCGGAAGCCCACGATGCCGTAGGTAGGAACGAAAGAGCCGCGCCGAACGCGATCGCTGGGTACAAAGTCTGAAGCAAGCGCAGCATTTGGATTGAAGTTTAGCACGCAGCAAGGTATTTCCTAAAGGACACTATGAGCCAGATTTCGGATCTTAAAGACATGGCGGAGCTGGTTTCGCTGTGTAAGCGGCGCGGCTATGTATTTCCTTCGAGCGAAGTTTATGGCGGGATCAACGCCTGCTGGGACTATGGTCCACTCGGTGTTCAGCTCAAGCTGAATGTTAAAGAACGTTGGTGGAAGTCCATGGTGGGGCGTCAGGACGTCGAAGGGCTCGATGCCGCTATTTTGATGCATCCAAAAGTGTGGGAAGCGTCCGGGCATGTCGCCGGTTTCACGGATCCACTGGTCGACTGTAAAAAATGTAAGAATCGCTTTAGAGCGGATCAGATACCTGCCGAGAATATTGAAAAGAAAAAATGTCCGTCGTGCGGTGGTGAGCTGACCGATCCGCGCAACTTCAATCTCATGTTCAAGACGTTCATGGGTCCGGTCGAGGACGCGGCTTCGATCGTGTACCTGCGCCCTGAAACGGCTCAAGGGATCTACGTTAACTTTCTCAACGTGCAGCAGAGCTCACGTCAGAAAGTTCCGTTTGGGATTGCACAGATCGGAAAAGCATTTCGTAACGAAATCACGCCGGGAAATTTTATTTTTCGAACGCGCGAATTCGAACAGATGGAAATGCAATACTTCGTCAAGCCGGGCGTTGATCAAGAGTGGTTTGAAAAATGGCGTGCGACACGTTTTCAATGGCATTTAGATAATGGGATCCGTCCTGCGAAGCTGCGTTTTCACGAGCACGGCCCGGGAGAACTTGCGCATTACGCCAAGGCTGCCGTCGACATTCAGTATGAATTTCCTTTTGGGTGGCAAGAGCTCGAGGGTATCCACAATCGCGCCGGCTTTGACCTTGGTCGTCACCAGGAGTTCAGTGGCAAAAAACTCGAATACTTCGATGAAGAATCTAAGGAAAAGTACATTCCTTATATTGTTGAAACGTCAGTCGGTTGCGATCGCTCTCTTTTGACGGTTTTGGTCGATGGATTTCGAAAAGACGAAGAGAGAGTGTGGCTTGCACTTCATCCCAGTTTGGCACCGGTACAAGTGGGGATTTTTCCATTGATGAAGAAGCCAGAACTGTTGGAATATACGGAACGGGTTGTCCAGGTATTGGGGGAACGATTCCGTATCGACACCGACGATGCAGGATCCATTGGAAAGCGCTATCGCCGCCAGGACGAGATCGGTACACCTTTTGGAGTAACAATCGATTATGACACTCTCAACCAGCACTCCGTCACGGTCAGGGACAGGGACACGATGGCGCAAGAACGCGTCAGCACGGAAAAACTCGTCGGCTATCTCGAGGAAAAATCTCGAGCATGGCGACCTTCGCACTAGCGGAGATCTTTTTATCTCAAAAGCTATCAAGACAAGTACTCGGGCGACCAAGCTGGTTTATGCATTCGGCAGCGGAAAAGCCGAAGGTCGCGAGGATCAAAAGCTTCTCTTAGGTGGAAAAGGCGCCAATCTTCACGGTATGACGAGGCTCGGTCTTCCGGTGCCTCCAGGGTTTACGATCTCGACAGACGTCTGTTCGTTTTTTTATCAGAACCATTCGCACTATCCGATCGCACTAAAAAAAGGTGTTGAGACTGCACTCAAAGCTCTCGAACGTCAGATGAAACGCGGTTTTGGGGACGCTCGCAAGCCACTCCTGGTTTCGGTTCGCTCCGGTGCACCGGCATCCATGCCGGGGATGATGGACACGATCTTGAACCTCGGTCTCAACGACGAAACCGTGCTCGGTCTCGCTGAGCAGTCAAAAGACGAGCGCTTTGCGCTCGATAGCTATCGCCGGTTCATCGCAATGTATTCGGACGTTGTGCTGGGAATTCACGCAAGTCTTTTTGAAGGAGCACTCGAAGAGTTAAAGCATCAGCGTGGTGTCGAAGAAGATACAGCGCTCACGGCGGCCGATCTGAAGGAACTGACCGTGTCGTTTAAAGATCTCGTGGCTTCTCAGGGGCATGTCTTTCCGTCGGATCCCATGGAGCAACTCTGGGGAGCTGTCGGTGCTGTGTTCAAGTCGTGGATGAGTCCGCGCGCGCGCACGTACCGTAAGCTCAATAGTATTCCCGAGAACTGGGGTACGGCTGTCAATGTTCAGGCCATGGTTTTTGGAAACATGGGTATGGATTGCGCGACCGGGGTCGCGTTTACGCGTGATCCATCGATCGGCGAAAGGATTTTTTTTGGTGAGTTTCTCCCGAATGCGCAGGGCGAAGATGTCGTCGCCGGTATTCGGACACCGTTTCCGATCAACGATCGGTCGCGTGTAAAAAATTCGAAAAACCAGAAAGCCGCTATCACGCTTGAGCGTCTGATGCCGAAAGCATACAAAGAGCTCGTTCGTGTCTATCAAAAACTCGAGAAACACTATCGTGACATGCAGGACATCGAGTTTACGATTGAACGCGGAAAGCTTTACATGCTTCAGACGCGAAACGGAAAGCGCACGGCGCAAGCGGCGCTTCGTATCGCTGTCGAGATGGTTGAAGAAAAACTCATCTCGAAGAGCGAAGCTATTCTGAGTGTTCACCCCGAACAACTCAACCAACTGCTTCTGCCTTGTTTAGATCCGAAAGCAGAAAAGAAAGTTTTAGCGCGTGGACTACCTGCATCGCCGGGAGCGGCGACGGGACAGATTGCTTTTGATCCCGATACAGCGGAGCGATGGGCTACTGATGAGAACCGTAAAGTGATTCTCGTACGCGTTGAAACCTCACCGGAAGATATTCACGGTATGAGTTGTTCGCTTGGTATTCTCACCGCACGTGGCGGAATGACGTCACACGCAGCGGTGGTTGCTCGTGGCATGGGCAAGTGTTGTGTTGCTGGATGTGCGGCACTCAAGATTGATTTCGAGAAACGCGAATGTGAAATCGCCGGCACGAGACTCAAAGAGGGCGATCTCATTACGCTCGACGGCTCCAGTGGCGAAGTGATGCACGGGTCGGTCAAGACGATTGAACCTTCAATGAACGCACATTTTAAAGTGCTCATGGGCTGGGTCGATGAAGTGCGTTCGCTCGGTGTTCGCGCGAACGCCGACACGCCTCATGACGCCCAGGTCGCTCGCGGTTTTGGAGCCGAGGGGATTGGTCTCTGTCGTACGGAGCATATGTTCTTCGATTCAGATCGCATCGATACCGTACGTGCCATGATCTTGGCTGACAACGAACGCGATCGGTCGGCTGCGCTCGAGAAGATTTTACCGATGCAGCGGCAGGATTTCTTGGGAATCTTCCGTGCGATGCGCGGTCTGCCCGTGACGATTCGTTTGCTGGATCCGCCTTTGCACGAATTCATACCGCATGGTGATTCGGAGATACGTGAACTTGCGGTGCGACTGGGCCTTCCCTTTGATCGACTCAAACACAAAGCAGAATCCCTGCGCGAGTTCAACCCGATGCTGGGCCATCGGGGTTGTCGTCTGGCGGTGAGTTTTCCAGAGATTTACCGGATGCAGGTGACAGCGGTCATTGAAGCTGCTTGTGAAACTGCATTTGAGTCGCGTGGAAAGAAAAAGAACGAGGCAACGGTTTTGCCTGAGATCATGATTCCACTCGTCGGTGATTGGCGAGAACTGGAGTTCACACGCTCAGAAGCCGTGACCGAGGCAGAGCGTGTGATTGCTGCATTCAGGGAAAAAAATGGAGACCCTAAATTCAAGCTGGCCTACACCATCGGCACAATGATTGAGTTACCGCGCGCAGCGCTCACGGCGTTCGAGATCGCCAAGTACGCCGACTTCTTCAGTTTTGGTACAAACGACCTCACGCAAACGACGTATGGTCTGTCTCGCGACGACTCAGGCATGTTCTTGAAAGACTATGTTGAGCGAAAGATTTATGAACGAGATCCGTTTGTGTCGCTGGATGTTTCTGGTGTCGGGCGACTCATGGAGATTGCTTGCACAGAGGGACGTAAGAGCAAGCGAACGCTTAAGCTAGGAATCTGTGGCGAACATGGCGGAGATCCGCAGTCGATTGAGTTTTGTCAGAAGCTGGGTTTGGACTATGTCAGTTGTTCGCCGTTTCGGGTGCCGATAGCGCGGTTGTCCGCTGCACAAGCTGCACTTCGATCAGTTGCTGCTAGGGCGAAGAAGTAGGGCGACGTTACCAGCCGCCGCCGATATTCTGTACGAGACCACCAGTCGAGAAGCCGCCCGTGGCTTGTGTGCCACCGCTGCCACCACCACTGCCGCCAGTGTACGTCTGGTTCTGTTGTGACTGCCCACCAGCGATGGATTGGAGGTAAGGACCGGAAAAATTTGTATTATGAGTGGCATCCCATTGCAGGATGGCGATCGCGCCAGCGAACTCTTCGAGAACGCCAGCTTGAGGGTCACCACCGCCCGCGCCCGCTTGTCCGCTGCCCGGCATTCCGGGAGGCAACGGGACAGAGGCTCCGCCTGATCCCGGTGGAACACAGAGAGCTGCTCCATACTCACCCATCGCCACTGTGCAGAGTGCGGTTAGGGTAGTGTTAGTCAACATGTTCTTGTTTCCGAAAACCACGTTACGACCTGTGATTGCAGAAACCTCGCCGCTGTTTGCATTAGCAGACGATCCTTGGCAGACCCCAATCTTGGACGGTTCACCGATCTTGGCCTGAACCAACGCTGGAAACGTCATAGTCTTGAGTGTGTTCGATAGCGAGTCGTTGTAGGTGACGACAATGTTGGCGAACCCAGGAGAATTCGCCGGGAGCGTCGTGCGGATGTTCGTCACAGTGTTGCTCGTGCCCGGCAAGGACGAGCCCACGGTTAGCTTGTTGGCTCCAAAGTTCAGGCTCGTGATCGAACCGTTCTTCGGTTTATTGAAAAAGGCTGCGGTACAGCTTGCTCGGTCGTCGATGGCAGCACGAATCATCTCGTGTGCCTGATCTTGCTTGAGTGCGGCCGAAACACGTCGTTCCTGTTGCATCGTGTACGAGTGCAACTGAACGACAGCGAAAGTTCCGATAATGGAGATCACGCTGGCGATCGTTAACGATGCTAAACTAGCGAATCCGTCGGTTCGGTTGAGATGGTACATACGTTCCTCACTTCTCATCAAAAATTCTTGGAAAGATTCTTGGAAAAACTTCATAGGCCACCCGCCGAAAGGTTATTGACGATACTCTGGCCTAAAGAGTCCATGTAGGTGTCCCAAGATGATTCGTCACCCGGAAGAAAAGGATTTGGATTAGCTGCTTGCTGTGCGGCCAGATTCGCTGCCGTGACAAGACAGGGAGCTTGATTCCAGTTTGGATCTTCGGGGGGAGATTTGCTCCTCGAGATTTTAAGACAGAGGTTGTAGGTCATCGCATCGAGAAAGGACTGGGTGTCGCAATCACTCGCGTTGTAGTCGCGGGCACATGCTGCGTGCCAGGTGACGGCGAGTGCTTGTGGCGATCCAGCCGCGATGCAACCCTTGATTTTCTGAGCGGGGTCGATCAGAGCGTAAATCTGTAGTGGTAAAAACGAAACGTTACGATCTCCAAAAGGCGTGTGCGCAATGGCCGTTGCCGTGATGTCGACGGCCGCGTACATCGGGGCTTCCATGGTGTTCGGTGTAGCGGATCCCGTGAGGTACATGGATTGGATCTCGATAGCGGAATGAACTCCAGCCTGCTGTAAGAGGGTCGCCCAACGATCGCTCGGTACGGGATCGGATATTCCAATATCACCCAGTGTCGTGCAGTTCGTTTGAAGATACTGTCCAACCAAGTCGCGGGCTTCGTTAGCTCCCGTCATGATGTCGTTATAGAGGCGAAGCTTTTCATTGATGATGCTGGCTTGGCCCAGATAGTACAATCCCGTCACCCAAAGGCCCAACAGCACTGAGGTGAACACAAGATTGAAGAGAGCGAATCCTTGTTGATTGCGTAAGATGGACCGGATCACTGTGACTCCTCCGTTTGGTTTGCGAGAAGGGCCCGGCGTCCGCAAAGAGTCTCTTGCTCTTGCGTGGACGTCAGACCGCGAGCCGACACGCAGTATTCGGCGGCAAGCTGAACGGAAAATTCGTTGGTGGTTGCGTCGATCCCCGCTCCGGCAGTCGCTTGATCGCTGTTGATGATCTCAAACGTGTCGGCCGTGTACGTGCGCTGTGCGAGATCGGCAATAGAACCAGCAGGACGGCACGCTCCATCAATAACAGTGTATTCGCGGAGGCCTGTGACGGAGTCAACGGCGGTTTCTTTCACGAAAGCGCCGAAGGTTTGGACCCATTCGTGATTCTGTCCGTACGAATCTTTGAAAACAGTCGCCACTTTAAGATCTTGAGCCTGTGTTGCAGTAGCTGGGTTCACATCCGTTAGGAACTTGATCCCTTCAAGGTGAAGGGTCGAGGACGTTTGGGCGACGAGTGCCTGCATCTTTGTAGGGACGGGTTGCAACGCGGATGTGACGACCGCACCACTGATGGGGCAGCCCTTCGTGTACGACGACTTCGAATAGATTTCCGAAATGGTCTCGTTCATCTCGTGATTGGTGTCCATCGACTGCTGAAGCTGTGCGGACTTACTCGCAACTTGGCCGAGAATTCCAACCATAATAGCGATACTTGCGAGCATGCTCGCAGCCGCAAGGATGCCTTGACCTGAATTATTCAAACGGAGGCTTTTCATAAGCAAATCCCGATTCCCTTCCACATACGTTCATCAGAGAAAGCGCGTTATAAGTGTTATATTATTATATAATTGTTAATAAGTCAATGGCGGACAGCCAAGTCTGTTATATATTTTATAGAATAAAAACATATAGTTATATACAATTTCCGGACAGTCAGAGCTGTAATTGTTAAGATACTTTCTGACACATTCACAGCTTTTAAGGGATCGATTACGCTAGGTGTTAGGAAACGATTGGAGGTCGTTAGTATGATTTTTAGGACAGGATCGCCTATTCCCAGACTCGAACTGGAAATCAACCGGATGACGGGGCCGCCTCGCAAGCGGTAGCGCAAGCTAACGGCCCGGAGAGCAACGTTGTTCCGAGCTTGCGGACCTTTCTATGGGCAGGTGGCCACCGCTCGTAGGAGAGGAAAATTCATTAAAATTAAATATTTACGATTACCGGACGTGAGTCCGGAGATGCCATTTTATACATCAACGACCCTTGGGTGAGGCGGGCGGCAAAGCCCCGCACCCAAGGGTTTTTTTTGGTTCGGCGCATCCACAAAAGGTGGTCCGCACCTTAATATTGGACTTTCTCAGTCGTCTTGTTAAAGTATCACTCGGACGACGACCCCATGAGAGTTAAGCGCTTAGAACTTCAAGGTTTTAAATCCTTCAAGGACAAAACTGTCATTGATTTTGACCACCGCATCACGGGGATCGTAGGTCCCAATGGGTGCGGCAAGTCAAACATCGTGGACGCCTTTTTTTGGGTGATGGGCGAGCAGTCTTACAAGCACATGCGCGGTTCGGGATCAGATGATCTGATTTTCAACGGCAGCAGCAAATACACGCCGCTCGGTTACGCCGAAGCGACGCTTGTTCTGGAAAACAAAATCGTCGATACGTCGAAGGCCTCGAGTGGAGCTTCGGTCCAGGATCTTCCGCAACCGCTGAAGTCCGAGGAAGTCGCGATCACGCGTCGTCTCTACCGTGGAGGCGAAGGCGAATATTTTATCAACGGCGTGCAGGTGCGCCTCAAAGACATTAAAGAACTTTTTATGGATACCGGAGTTGGCGCTAAAGGCTACTCCGTTATCGAACAAGGCCAGGTTGCCAAGGTCATCAATTCAAAGCCAGAGGATCGCAAGCAACTCATCGAAGAAGCCGCTGGCATTGCAAAGTTCAAGGCGCGAAAAATCGAGTCACAGCGCAAAATAGAAGCTGCACAAGAAAACCTCGCGCGCGTTCGCGATGTTTTGGGTGAGATGGAGCGTGGACTCGCATCACTCGAACGCCAAGCGCAGCGAGCCCGCCGGTATCGCGAGCTCAAAAACGAACTTCAAGAAAAAGAATTGGGATGGGCTCGACGTAAGCGCGCTGTACTCGACGATCTTCTCAGTCGGTTACGTGCTGAACGTGAAGTGCTTGAGCAGGAGCTTGTGACCTCACGGGCTGCGATCCAAACCGAAGAAAATCAAATCGAAACCGATCGCTTGCATCAGCTCGAGGAATCGAAGCGCGCGGAAAATCTGCAGATTACGATGCAAGACGCCTCCGAACACCTGAGTCGGACGCAAGCGCGGTTAGAGGTGAGCCAGAAGTTGCAGAGCGAGATCGAGTCTCGAATCGCTGCCCTTCGGGCCGATCACGAAACAAAAGCTCAGAAGTCAGCCGAAGACCAAACGAACGTTACCCGACTCCAAAGCGAAATCACGCGTGTCGAGGCTGAGTCGGCAGCGGCCGAGACGAGCGTGAGTACCGAAGAGGCGACGCTCGCTGGTTTGCGCGAACAGTTTCAAGAGTTCTTTGCCGCGCTGGAACGCACACAGCAAAGTTTGATGAAGGGTGTGCAGGAGCTCTCGGCTTATCAAGCAAAGTCGGCGTCGCTCCGAGCGGAGCTTGACTCTGTTCGTGAACGTGTGCTCGAGCTACGCACGCGCGCGGAGCAGGCGCAGCGAGAGATTCATGAACTCGAAGCGCGGTCCGCGGATATTCAGGCTCGATTAACGGATGCTGAGCGGTCTGTGACGGAAGAAAATCAGCGCTTGGAGGATATCCAGTCGCAGATCCAGCAGTCACGATCCTCGCTCGACAGTCTTCAGGGCTCTCGACTTGGTCTTCGTGAGCGCCGCGCAGAGCTTCAGTCCCGGCTGGATAGCATGCAGGATTTGATACGCAGTCGCGAAGGTGTTTCGGATTTTTCGAAATCTGTTCTCGCGTGGGCTGACCGGCAAGCGTTGGGCGCCGAGATCAAGCTTCTGTTTGACAGTTTAGACGTCGATGCTGGCTACGAAGCCATCGTTGAGCGTTTTCTTGGTCAGTCGATCGATGAAGTCGTTGCGAGCGATGGACTTTCCGATGTGTCGTTACAGTCTCTTGTTGAGTCGTGTGCTGCCGGTGAGCTGCAGGGACGTGGCGGAATTCGCAAGCCAGGATCAGCGTTCAGTGCGCCGCTTGCGGATCGACCCAAGACCGAGGCGATGCTTGAGCGTCACGGCGTGAAAGTGCATGCTTGGTTAGCGGATCACGTTCGATCGGCTCAGAGCGGACTTCTTGAGCTTTTCCGTTTAGCGATTGTTGTCGATGCAGATTCCGTGAAGGCCATCTGGCAAGCTTTGTCCACGTCCGTAGAACTCCAGACTGTTCTTGGTCGTGGGTATCGACTGGTGACCCCTGAGGGGTTGGTGTTTGCTCATGGTATTACTGGTTTGGAACTGCAGCTGAACAACGCTTCTGTTGCGAGTTCTGCAAGTTTTCTTGAGCGAAAAGCTGAAGTCTCACGATTGTCCGAACAAAACACGTCCGTAGAGCAGGAGCTCTCGGCGATCGAAGCCAAATTGATCGAAGCCCAGACGCAGGCGACGCTCCTGCGATCGCAAGAAGAAGACGCGCGGCGACGCTTGAACCAGGCGCATGAGCAGCGGCAGAGCGCTACGCAAGAGCTGCGTCTCTTAGCTGAGCGCGAACGCGATTATCGACGTGCGATGGAACAGATTGGAACACGGTCCGTTGAGCTTTCGACGCGTGAACAAGGTGCCGTCCGAGAACTGGAAACATTGAATCTTGAGCAAGAGCGTCTTGAGCGCGAACGCAAAGGTCTCGAAGTGTCCGCTGCGGATTTTGATACAAAGGTCAGTGCGCTAAAGACGACGTTGAAAACCCAAGAGGTGCGAACCGCTGAGGTTCGTGCGGGCTCAGCAACCATTCGCGAACAGCTGCGCGAACTCGGTCGGGAACTTGAGATCGCACGCACGGTGATGAACTCGGATGAAAAGCGTCTGGGTGAAATCACGCGTGAAATGGAGATGCTCGCGAAAGAACGTACGCTGCGAGCCTCCGAAGACGCGCAGACAGAGATGGAAATTGGCGCTCTCGTGAAAGCGCTTTCGGAACGACGTGATGAACTCCGGACGTTGCGTGACCGAGCCGACGCGATTTCTGCTCAAGCTCAGGAACGCCTCGCGCGCATTCGAGCGTTGCGTGTTGCGGTCGAGAAGAATACAGAGCGCGGTGGCCAGATTGCGATCGATTTCGAGCGACAACAATCAGAGATTCAGTTTCTTGTCCGTAACGTCGAAGAAAAGTACGGCGCCGCTTGTTTAGAGGCCCTGCCAGCGAGTGGTACTCAAGAGGTATTGCCGGATCCGATTGTTTCTCTTGTCATGACAGAAGACGAAGAACGAATTCTTGCTTCGGAGTTGGAAGAGCTTCGAGAGAAGATTCGTCGCCTTGGCGAAGTCAACACGCTTGCTATCGAAGAGTACGAAGAACTTCAGGGTCGGTATCAGCGCCTTGTGAACGAAAAGCTTGACCTCGAGCGTTCGATTACGGATCTCGGCGAGGCTATTGAGCACATTAACATTACGAGTAAGGAACGTTTCAAAGCATCGTTCGATGCCATAGCCGCACGGTTTGATCGTCTGTTTCCGGTTGTCTTTGGTGGCGGCAGTGCGCGGATCACGCTCGTGAAGCCGAATCCAGATGGGCAGGGCGGGTTTGTGGAAATCGATCCTGAGAAGGACGATGTGCTCGATGCAGGTGTGGACATCACGGCACAGCCTCCCGGTAAGCGCGTTGTGAATATCAATTTACTTTCCGGTGGTGAGAAAGCACTCACGGCCGTAGCGCTCCTTTTTGCGATCTTCATGGTCAAGCCTTCGCCATTCTGCGTGCTTGATGAAGTGGACGCCCCATTGGACGACGCGAACATTGGAAAATTCAATACGCTCTTGAAAGAAATGGCTGCGAAGACGCAGTTTATCTTGATCACCCACAATAAGCGCACAATGGAGCTCAACGACTGTCTGTATGGCGTAACGATGGAGGAGCCCGGTGTCTCGAAAATGGTCTCAATCGAGATGCAATAGCGCGATCTTCGCGCTCTTTGTTTCCGTCACATCTCTAGGGTTCTTGCACTCCGTACCGAGCGCGGTAGCAAAGACACTGATGCCCGCGACACTACTTGAGATCGAAAAGAGCTATCAGAAGGCCGACACGCTCGAAGCCAAGTTCGAGCAGAACAAGAAGATCGAAAGCTTTGGTCGTGAAAAGAAGAGTGAAGGCGTTGTGCGATTCAAGCGTCCTTCAAAGTTTCGATGGGAAACCTTTGAGCCGGATCCTGGTGTGCTTGTGAGCGATGGTCGTACGTTTTGGCATTACACACCGCCGTTTGATGAAACGGACTCGGGCCAGCTTTTGATTCGAAAGAGTACTGAAGTGCAGTCGGAGTTCGCTCGTGCGCTCTTATCCGGTCGTTTTTCAAGCCTAAAGGGATTGAAGATTGCCGATCTTTCTCGTGGTCGGTTTGCTCTGACACCGGCGGCCGGGAGTGCCGGAAACGTCATTCGTGCGTTGCTTGAGATCGATCTGAAAGCAAAGCTCATTCATCGTGTCACGCTGGAGCATGAGGGCGGTAACAAGACTGACATATTCTTGTCGCAGATCGAACTGGGTAAAACGCTTTCTGAGGAGATGTTTGTTTTTCAGGCGCCTGAGCGCACTCGAATCGTCGATGAGTCGGTCTCCGAGTCCTCCGGAAAAAAAACACCGGCTCCAAAAAAAATGTCACACTAGAGTGCATGGCAAACTCGCCGGGTCTTGACGTTCTCTGCGTCGGTGTTGAGGACGTCGTACAGCAAATCATCGATCAAAGCTCTAAAGACGCACGTCTGACAAAAGTGGTGACGGCTGAAGAGTTTTCAACACTGCTCAAGCAGCCGCCGGCCGAAACTTACTACCGTGTGATCGTGTGTGGACCGAACCTTGAGAAAACAGCTGTTACCGAGCTCGCTCAGTCGCTACACATGGTTTACGAGCAAGCGACACTGATTTTCACGACCTGTGTTCGTCCTGGTTATGACCGAAAAGCGCTTGTTAAAAACGGATTCAGTGATGCGTTCCTGTTTCCATTTGATACCGATGGGTTTCGTCAGCGCTTAGAAGACGAACTCTTGTCGGCGCGTAAGGAAAGGGTCTATCGCCCCGTTCGCCTCCCGGATATGACCGCTGCCACAGTATTGAACTTCAACACGGCGATCTTTATGCCGATGAATCGCAAGTACGTTCATTTTTCATCAGCCGGCGATACGATTGACGAAGAAAAGTTGAAGCGGTTGCAAGAGGCACAAGTGAACGCTCTCTATATCGCGTCTGAAGACATGGGTAAGTTTTATGACTATGCCGCCAATCGCTTGATCGAATTGGGTTCGTCGGTCGCCTCATCGATGCCGGAAACGGAACGCGTCGAGAGGTTGCAGGCCGCAGTTCGCGACCTGTTTACTTCCGTCTTCAGTGTCGATCCGGCAAATCCTAGCGAAGAGGGGAGCGCGCAGCTCTTGAAGAACGCCGAAGAGATCGTCAAGACCTACATTCTCAACACGACACCGGCCGATTGGTACGCCCGCTTGCAGCGCAGTCTCACGGAACGATCGGACGTTTACTCACATGCGAGCGCGGTGTCGACGTTTGCGGCTCTCTTTTCGATTGGTCTTCAGATCGGGCGTCCCGAAGAGTTGGCCGTCGCTGGAATGTTCCATGACCTTGGCATGGCCGATATTCCGGATGCGATCGCAAAAAAAACAGAGAGCGAACGGACCGAAGACGAGAAGAAGCTCTATGAAACGCATCCTGATCTTTCGATGAAGATCATTCAGGAGCGCAAGCTAGCGGTGCCCTTGACCGTGCAAAGCACGATTTTACAGCACCACGAACGTTGGAACGGCAAAGGATTCCCCAAGGG
Organism: uncultured Oligoflexia bacterium; assembly: GCA_964549505.1. GTDB lineage: Bacteria > Bdellovibrionota > UBA1018 > UBA1018 > CAZJVD01 > CAZJVD01. Next base: position 206,842 of record CAZJVD010000001.1, on the reverse strand, counting down.
ACTGGAGGGTTCAAAAATCATGAAGGAAGCGAGGATCCTGGCCCTTGCGGATCAGTTCGACTACCTCACGCAGGTCCAGGGCGGAAGGAAGCGGTGTTCTCCCGAGGAAGCTATTCGTATTATTGAGGAAACCCAGACCTTCGATCCGGAGTTCCTAACCGAGGTCCGAAAGCTGGTTTCGGCGGAACAACCGGCTTGAATACATCCGACCTTTTGAGTATACAATAGCGGCAATGCCGTCCTTTGATGTCTTATCCGAAGTTTCCTGGCAGGAAATCGACAACGCTGTTCAGCAGGCTCAGAAGGAAGTTCTGAGTCGCTTTGATTTCAAAAACATCAAATGTGAGCTCACCGTTGATTCAAAGGCTAAGACACTCACGCTCTGGTGTTCCGAGTCGGAGAAACTCGACGCGCTGAAAGACGTCCTTGAAAACAAGTTCGTGAAGCGAGGCGTATCGCTTCTGTGTCTGGATTATCAGACGGCCGAGCACGCGCATGGCTCGAGTATCCGACAGCTCGCGGTGATCCGAGATGGGATTGCGAGTGAGCACGCAAAGAAAATCACCGCGGCTCTTCGCGATCAGAAGTTTAAAGCGCAATCACAGATTCAGGGAGAACAGCTTCGTGTGACCGCCAAGAGTCGCGACGAACTCCAGACCGTGATGGCGTTTCTTCGCAGCCAACAGGACACATTTAAAATTCCGCTTCAATTTAAGAACTTTCGAGACTGACGGGCGGTTTGGATGAAAGTTCATTTTGTTAGTCTCGGTTGCCCCAAAAATCTTGTCGATTCTCAGGTCATGCTCGGAAAACTTTCGGATGGGCGACACGAGTTAACCGATGATGCCGAGAGCGCGGAGGCGATTGTCATCAACACCTGCTCGTTCATCGAAGCCTCGAAACGCGAATCGATCGACACGATCATGGAGTTGGCCGAAAAGAAAAAGTCAGGAGCCTGTCGTTCACTCGTTGTGACTGGCTGCCTGGCGCAGCGCTATCATAAGCAACTCGAAGCTGAGATGCCCGAGGTCGATGCGTTCTTAGGTACGGGCGAGTACCATCGGATCACAGACGTTCTTGACGAAGTCGAGCGGTCACGAGGGAAGCCACTTCCGAAACGCTCGTGGGTCAGTCAGCCCGCTTTCATCCATACCGAACGTGACACGCGCGTTTTAACGGGACCCGCGCACCGAGCCTTTCTAAAAATCTCAGAAGGCTGCAATCGTCGTTGTGCCTTTTGTATTATTCCGAAGCTGCGAGGAAACGTACGCTCGAGGACGGTCGTATCGCTGATCGAAGAAGCGACGACGCTGGCCTCACGTGGTGTCCGGGAGCTCAACCTCGTGGCTCAGGATCTCACCCATTACGGAATCGAAACACGTTATAAGGAAAGTCTCGAAGATCTTTTGCCGGCCTTAGCCAAAATCGACGGCATCGATTGGATCCGACTGCATTACGTCTATCCTGACGATTTTTCAGATGAGCTGGTGGAGATCGTTGCGCGTGAACCTAAGATTGTAAAATATCTCGACATGCCGATACAGCACACGGCGGATCGCGTTCTCAAAACCATGAATCGCCGTCTGACACGCGAGAAGCTTTTCAGTCTTGTAGAGCGCCTGCGCGCTCGTATTCCAGAGATTGTGTTCCGTACGTCGATCATCGTGGGTTTTCCCGGTGAAACAGAAGCCGAGTTTGAACAGCTCTGTGCGGACTTGAAAGCACTGAACCTCGATCATGTGGGTGTTTTTGAGTATTCGAAAGAAGAAGACACCCGCGCCGCCGAACTCGACGGACAACTTCCGGTAGCTGTGAAGAAGCGACGGTCGCGCCGATTGATCGAAATCCTTCAGGAACAAGCGAATCAGGGTCGGCAGGCACGCCTTGGAAAAGAAGATGTTGTCATGATCGAAGGTCCATCGGATGAAAGTCCGCACTTGATTGAAGCGCGGCTTGCGACGCAGGCCGAAGGCATCGACGGACGCGTTCTGATCAATGATTTCGACATTGAAAACATTCAGGAGCTTGCACCTGGAGATTTTGTTCGAGTCGAAATCACCGAAGTGATGGGTCCTGATTTTCTCGCGCGCGCTTTAGCGATGAAGAGCCTTTCGAGAACGCGAGCGCAAACTGTTTTTGTTTCGTGATGACCTGGGAGTTCGAGCTTGAGACCGCACTTCGCAACCAAGGGTTTTCGTCAGTCGGCATCTGCGACCTGAACGCTGCTCAGGCCCTTTTTGCTAAGGCGGCTGACCGCTTCTCGGATTGGACCGAGCGCGGTTTTGCTGGAAGCATGGCCTATCTTCTCAAGACGCGAGCAAAGCGGACTGATCCACAGCTTTGGGTACCCCACGCACGTACGGTGGTCGCGGTTCTTTACCCCTATCCTTCGCACGCGACGACACACGATCCATTGCGACCCAAGCTGGCGCGCTATCTCTCGGGGCCCGACTATCACCACGTGATGCGAACAAAGTTTGAAACCACGCTTCGCAGTGTGAGGGCGGTTGGAGAGAACTTTCGTGTTTCGGTGGATGCAGAGCCTGTGCTCGAACGGGCGTGGGCAGCGATCTGTGGGTTAGGGTTCATTGGGAAAAACACGCTCCTCATCCACCCGACGCTCGGAAGCCATTTCTTTATCGCGATCGCTTTTCTGCAGACGACAACGGAGCGGCAACCCCAGTTCATCGCTCAGCGCTGTGGATCTTGCGAGCGATGCCTGACGGCTTGTCCGACACGCGCTTTTCCAGCTGCCGGAGTTCTGGACGCCCGTCGCTGCATCAGTCATTTGACCCTCGAACATCGTGGTGACGCTACCGGTTTTACGGAGAAACTGGACGCGGGTTGGGATTGGACGTGGCTGGCGGGCTGTGACGTTTGCCAAGATGTGTGTCCGTTCAACACAAAGGCTTTTCGAGCGCCTCTTCGGTTGCCTCTTCGCTTGCCTGTTCGCTCGGATGAACAGGCCGTTTCGTCGAAGGCGGGGGATCCCTGTGACCCCTGGCAGGAGTGGGTCATGCTGATCCCGAGGACGCGCGCGGATTTTGATCGTTGGGTGCAAGGTCGCGCACTCGATCGCATGCGGTTTTCGCAGTTCGCGCGCAACGTAAGTCTTGGGCTCCAGGCTGCTTTGTCCGCCGCTCGCGACCTGGGACAGTTTCCGAATGCAGAAGCCCGACGTGAGCTCGAAAGCGCGTTGGATGACCTGATCGGTGCTTTAGGAACGGATCGTTCGGGCGGCGCACCCGTGGCAGCGGCTGCCGCACACGCCACGAAGAAAGTTCTAGCGACTCATTCGAAAACCGAAAATAGCGACCGGAATCTGCTTCGCAAATGGAAAGCGAAAGGTCACCTCTCGCATCTTGAGCGGTAGGTCCTGAAACACTCGAAAGAGTTGCAGCGTACGGATCTCCAGAAACGAATGTCCGCGTTCATCGAAGGCCAAGTCACGCCCGGCAAATGTGTCGACGATCGGGCCACCATCAATTTCGACCATGCATTTAGACATCTCACCACCGCGAGCTACGGAGCGTGCAAGAACGGCGAGCCCGGGATCGGTGATTTTGATAGAGAGTTCGGCTTTTGAATCCTGTGTTGAGATGGAGTCGCCGTCTTCCTTCCATTCACCCGTCAGGACGACGGACTCGTCTTTGAGCGTGTCGATCCAACTCTGACGATTTTTTTTAGCGAGTATTTCCGCATCTTCTCTTTTGCCCAGCACCGCCCCGCCGTTTTTTCGAAGATTGAGCTCACGGGAATCAGCATGTTTCGGCCCCGTGTATCGAAATCGTGGAGCGAGAGGGAGTCCTGGTTGTCCAGCGCGAAGCGTGTCTTGAAAACGGACTTCTAATTCGGGAAACTTGTCGACGCCGTCGAGTGAAAATACGGGCTTCCCTTCGTGCAGGAAGACGCAGAGTGGTTCTCCTCGAAAGCCAAAACCAGCCTGGAGTCCGCCATCATTGTCGAGGACGGTAGGAAACTTGATGCGGTTCACTTCGATATAGCGTTCGTAAGTTTTCGGCTCGATCCATGCTGGCGCTGGCACTTTTAAAACCAAGATGAAACGCATCCCGAAGGCGTGAAAGCGTCGGTGCCATTCGAAGAGGTAAGCGAGTGCGATCTCTCCCGACCATTTGGTCGGATCCGCAAAGACCAGCGTGGTGTCATGCGTCGCCAGACCCGCGTCGAGAGGGTGAAGCGAAGCCACGCCGTCAAACGAGACGCCGGCCACGAGGGGAGGCGAACCGATCCAAAATGGTGCGCGCTCTTTCTTGACGAGCTCGAGCGTTTCTTCAAGTGTCAGTTCTTTTTGTTTGCGTTTGAAGGCCATCGTTCTTTTCTAGTGTATCAGTTCCTGAACTCACTTCCAGTGCGGTCCGCGCGTCTTACCTAAGGCTGACACCGTTGCGCCAAGACCCAGTATAGCGGCCACAAAGAACGTGAAGTGAGCGGCATCGATGAGCGTGTCGCCTTGATGGAGGCGAAAGGAAAACGTGCCCGTCGCGACTCCGGCTCCGACGACGAGGCCGAGATTGCGGACCGTCGCCATCATCGCACTGGAAGCAGCAAGCTTGTGACGAGGTACCGAGCCCATAATAGCGTTGTTATTGGGGCTCTGGAAAAGTCCCAGCCCGAGACCGGACAAAACGAGCGCGAGAACGATCCAAATCTCTTCCGTGTCAGCTCGCAAACCGTGTCCTCCCGAGCCTGCCAACCAGAACAGGTTAGCGGTCATAATCAAGGTTCCGAGAATACAGATCTCTCGGCTTCCAAACCAATCCGACACTCGTCCGCTCCACGGAGCCGTTACCAAAATAACAACGGGTATGGCGGTCATGAGAAACCCGGCTCGATCCGTCGGTGTCGCGAGCGCTTCCTCTAAAAGGTAAGGCATCAGAACAGCCACTCCCGAGTAAGCTGTGAACATGAAAAACGCCGATAGGTTGGCGGTCCAGAACGTTCGGTTACGCAGAAGCGTGAGATCCAAAACCGGCGCCTGACTCTGAGCTTCCCATCGAATAAAGATAGCCCCCAAGAGAAAAGCGATCACCATGACGGGCCAGAACAAGACACGACTCTGCAACTGTAAGAGTACAGGGTGATCGGGTGGATCCATCGCCACAATGACGATGACGAGGATGATTAACTGTAAGATCGATCCGACCCAATCGAGATTGAAACGCAAACTACGGGGGGAGTCGTCTTCGATGAATCGAAAGGCTACTAACATCCCTATGATTCCGACGGGAACATTCAGCAAGAAAACGCTCTGCCATCCCAGTTTTTGAATCAAGAATCCGCCCACACCGGGTCCGCTGATGAGTCCCAGACTCACAATCATGGCAAGGTTTCCGAGAGCGGCACCTCGCTCGCGCACAGGAAATGTCGAAGTGATGATGGCCGGTCCGTTCGCCATGAGCATGGCTGCACCGAGAGCTTGGAACGCGCGCGCGACAACGAGGCCCAGCAGTGTCGACGAGAGTGCGCAGGCCAGTGAACCCAATGTAAAAGCGAAAAACCCCCAGCTGAAAACCCGCTTGTGTCCGATCTGATCGGAGATCTGCCCGACCGGCAACAAGAGACACGTGATGACAAGGAAGTAGATCACGACGATCCATTTGACATGCGAGAGATCCGTCTGAAGATCGCGTGTCAGCGTCGAAAGGGCGATATTAACGATGCTGGAATCGAGGGTGGCCATGAAGGTTCCGCAGCCGACCGCCAAAAAGGACCACCATTTCCGCGACATGCCCTACAATTTAGCATACTCTGACCTCACCGGACCATGCTTCCTCTTGGACATATCGGGCTCGGTTACGGCGTTGTGCGCGTGATCGCCCGAAAAAATTCGGACCTTCTCAAGCCGCTCGATCGGCATCGCTGGCTCGCGTTTGCTGCAGGCGTCTGGGTACCCGACATTATTGACAAACTGACGTACTACGGCGCTTCATGGTGGACCGGGCTGCGTGGCCCTGAGCTCGGTATGCTTTCGGGAACGCGCCTTTTTGCCCATAGCGTGCCGCTCTGGTGTTTGGTCTTCTGGCTCTTGAGTCGACGCTTTCGGTCCCGCGACGCTCGATCCTTGCTGGTTCTTGCGGCAGCCGGTGTGTTCTCGCACCTTGCGCTTGATCATATCGGTGATGCCATTCGAATGTTTTCCACCGAGCGAGATCGTTTCTATGCGGATTTTACTTTCGTCTCGACGCGCTTTCGCGGCCTCGTTTTCCCGTTCATGGGTCCGCATTTTCCCGTCAATCTCTTCGTCGACGCAAAGGAACATTTCGAAGCACGGATGAACCCTTTCTCTTTGGGTTTTGAGATCAGCGGCTTCTTGATGTGTATCGTGAGCGTTATGAAGGGTTGGTGGCGCTGGTCACGGGCGCATCGTCCAAGCCATCCATCTTAAGAAACTCGGCGTATTCGCCACCCACGTTCATGAGATCTTCGTGTCGTCCTTGCTCGACGATTCTTCCATCGCGAAGCACGACGATCCAATCCGCGCGGCGAACCGTGGACAGGCGATGTGCGATCACTAAGGTGGTTCGGTTCTCCATCAACTCATCGAGCGCTGTTTGCACAGCCCGCTCCGATGTCGTGTCGAGACTTGACGTAGCCTCGTCAAGAATCAAGATTGGCGCATCGCTCAGGAACGCGCGCGCAATCGATAGACGTTGCCGTTCGCCACCCGAGAGCATTTGACCGCGGTCGCCAATCACGGAGTCGATGCCGTTCGGAAGTTCTTGGATGAAGTCCCAGGCGTGCGCGTGTCTCGCTGCTTCTTCCACTTTTTCCTTACGCGCGTCGAGCTTTCCACAGCGGATGTTTTCAAAAACTGAATCGTTAAAAAGAATCACCTCTTGGCTGACGACGGATACAAAGCGGCGAAGTTCATGCAAACCGACGGATCGAATATCGACGCCGTCGATCTTGATCGTACCCGATCGCACATCATAGAGCCGTGGAATCAAGCTTGCGACCGTCGACTTACCAGAACCACTTGCGCCCACGAGCGCGACCACAGCACCCTTCTTGATCTCGAGTGAGAATCCATCGAGTACCGTACGCGAAGGATCATCCGGATACGAAAACGATACGTTTTCCAATGCGATCGAGCGCTTGAACTCGCCTAACCGAATGGGATGAGCCGGCGTCTCGATGCGCGAACGCCATGAAAAAATCTCGAAAATACGGTCCACGGCGGCGGCAGTTTGCGCCAAGTTGATGTTCACATCGTTGAGTTTGCGTATGGGATCAATCATAATTCCGAACGCAGCGATGAAGGCCAAGAGTTCGTCACTGGTCATCTTGGCCGCAATCACTTGATGCCCGCCAAAGTAGATCACAGCAGCAATCGCAAAAGCCGTCAGGAGTTCGACGAGCGGGTGCGAGAGCTCTTGGATGGCAGCCGTCTTCATGGCTGTCTTAGCGAACGTTCGAGTGTGTTCGCGGTACTTCTTCTTAGCGTATCGTTCGAGACGAAACGTCTTGATGATTCGGATCCCTGTGAACGACTCTTGCATTCGCGAAAACAGGGACGCGTTTTCGTGAGTCATGCGCCTGATGTAGCGCTTGAGGGCCTTGCCGTTAAAAACAAACAACCAAGCCAGAAACGGAAAGATCAAGATGATCATGAGAGTCAGCTCCCAGTTCAGCTTGAGAGCGAGAGCAAAGAGGCACAGAAACTTAACGGGTTCTTTAATGAGGGTCGAGAGTGCCTGGAGCCCGCTGTCCACATACTGTGGATCCGAACCCACACGTGAGATCAACGATCCTGTACTCTGATGCGTGAAGTAGTCCGAAGAAAGTCCAAGAACATGAGCGTAGAGGTCGTTTCGGATTTTCTGATTCACGCGTGTGATGACAATTCGAAGTAGAAAGTAATGACAGAAACGAACGACCAGATTGATGAGATAGAGCGCAATGACGGCAGCCGGAAGAATCAATAAATAGCGTTCGTTCTTGTTGTTGACGAGTTCCTTCCAAAAATACTGGACCAGCGGAACAGGGGATGCTTGGAGCGCCGAAAGCGGTAACGCCAATAACAACGTGAAGCTCAACAGTCCCATGTGGGGGCGTATGTACGGAGCGAGTTTGTTGAGGGAGCGCATGGTTTTCATCATGTGACATTCATCAGATCGTGATTCGGTCCCGAACCGAGTTACCACAGACAACCATCTGTGTTAAACCTAACACGTGGTGAATCGTGCACGCCCTCCAAAAGCAGTTTTTCTAGATAGGGACGGTACACTCAATCACGACCCCGGATATCTGCGCCGTGCAGAGGATGTTCGACTGTTTGATGAGGTCGGTCCTGCACTTCGACTCCTGAAAGACCATGATTTTCGGTTGATCGTCGTATCAAATCAGTCGGGTGTTTCGCGCGGACTTCTGGATCTCGAAGAGCTTTCGCGCATCGAAGCCCAGATTCAAATCGCACTCAGTGCTTTCGATGTCACGATCGATGGATTCGAGTACTGCACCCACAAGCCCGAAGAAGAGTGTGCTTGTCGCAAACCGCATCCTTTGTTGATCGAACGGCGCGCGGAACGCGACGGTATCGATCTCATGCAGTCGGTGATGGTCGGTGATCGTGCGACGGATCTTCAAGCTGGACACCGCGCGGGTTGCGGACGGGTCGCGCTCGTTCGGACTGGTGAGGGCACGCGGACCGAGCAAGAAGGGTTGTTATCTGACTTTTCTCCAAGTGTCTGTTGGGTGGGCGATCATCTTCTCGATGTCAGTCGTTGGATTGTTCAGGGGATTGTTCAGGGGCCCGTTCAGGCTTCGCCTTCTAACTGAAGAAACCGCAGACTTTGAAACGAATGCGTGGTTGTTGGGTCCAAGCCCGGGATGTGAAATGCGATCACTCTCAAAAGCACTCTGAAAAGCTTGAGCTGGTCGTCAGGAGTGGTGGTGACTTGAGCCGCCGCCAAGCGGACCGGCTGCGAAAAGACCGTGAGGTATTCTTCGATCAGAGTTCGCGATAACAAAACACCCTCGGTTCTTGGGCAATTCACACACCAAAGGACGACATTTTGGGTGCCCACGGCTACTTCGGGGGCTGTCATTTCCGAAAGACGAAGACCGCACTGATCACACGCGTGGAAAGCGGGATGGTGGCCAAGAGCAAAAAGTAACTTTGCGAGAAACGCATTGATCACAGTGATCCCGCGTTCTACAGGACAGTTTTCTAGCGCACGAAGCGTATTGACCAGAAGCTTAAACAGCTCGGGCGCCGGCTCGTTTGGAAGCTCTAAACGTAGAAAAACTTCGGCAAGAAAACTTGCCAAAGCCAAGCGATCCAAGTCGGTGCGCAAGGCAGGGAAGTCATATTGTGCGTCAACTGACAGGACGGTTCCAAATTCCTGGTCATTTTTGAACGTGAGCGACCAACGTCCCAAGGTGAACAGCTCGAGCCCACCACCGAAACGCTTCGATTGAATGGCGTGATGCGCACGCGCGGTGACTTTTCCCCGTCCTTCGGACAATCCGGTCACAATCCGGTCACGTTCCTGATAATTCACGGATCGCAGCACGATGACGCGATCTTCAGACTGCAGCACAGAACCCATGAGAACGCCTTTCGTCGTGCTTTTGCAAGGCAAAACGCGAACATGTAGAGTGGGATCACCGTGAACGAAGACGAAACCACTATTCGCGCTCAAGTCGTCGAAATCCATCCCAAATCGTGTCGAGTCACGACAGGTCCGGATGCTGAGGCATGGCTCTGTCATTACCGACGCGCGAAGCTCTGGACGGAGCGATCAGAAGCCTTTCCAGATTATGTTGAAAAAACACCCCTGGCGGTTGGAGATTGGGTTCGTGTTCGAAAAGAAGCGGGTGATCACGTTGTGGTGGGCCGTGAGAAGCGCTCTTCGATGTGGGCGCGCATGGCCGCCGGGGATCGCGACGATACGATTCAGGTATTGGGTTGTAATCTCGATGGCGTGGTCTACGTTTGTGCGCAAGGTGTGCCCGAGATCTCGTGGCGCCTTACCGAGCAGATTGTTTTCTCTGCTAAAACATTCGGGTTGTCGCTCATGATTCTTCTGAACAAAGTCGATCAAAAACCCAGCGAGAGTTTCTCGATGGATAAGTTGGAGGGTTTGGGACACCCCATCTTTCGTGTCTGCGCACTACAGGAAACGTTGCCCGCAGATTTTGTGGAAGCCGTTCGCGGTCGATCCTTACTCTTTTGCGGACAATCGGGTGTGGGAAAAACATCCTTACTCAGCCGTTTGCTCGGGGTAGATGCCGGTCGCATCGGAGAACTGTCGGAACGACGTGGCGAAGGAAAACACACAACAACCGGAGCACGCTTACATTTTGGTCCCGCTTCGTCGCGATGGATCGATACACCCGGTGTGCGCGTCTTCACACCTATTCCATCAGTGGATCGATCGTGAAGGTCTCGCAGCGGCTTTGGGATTTGGGTCGGTCGCTCTTGTTTCGTCTCGATGCAGAACGTGTTCATGAGGCTGCGCTTGCCGCTCTCGAAACGGGTGGACACTTGCTACCCAATCAATCGGTCTCGCTTCCGCGGACGGCGTTAGGTTTGAGCTTTCTCAATCCCATCGGTCTAGCGGCCGGCTTTGATAAAAATGCGCGGTTGCTCGGTGTTCTTCCGCGGCTCGGGTTTGGTTTCGCTGAAATCGGTACCGTGACGCCTCGACCGCAACCCGGTAACCCGAAACCGCGTCTCTTTCGTGACCCCAAGACGCGGTCGCTATTCAATTGTTTGGGATTCAATAATGACGGCGCCGAGGTCATCGCTCGTCGTATCGCCGAAGCGCGACCTGATCTTCCCACAGGATTTCGGATTGGGGTGAACATCGGTAAGAACCGCGATACAGCGTTGGACCACGCGCCTCGCGACTATGCTGCTGCAACCGAAGTCTTGGCTGAGTTAGCAGACTATCTTGTGATCAACGTGAGTTCGCCCAACACAGCCGGCCTCCGCAGTCTTCAGCAACCTGAGGCGCTCAAAACCATGATCGGCGCTGTGATGGAAGTCTTGGGTCGTCAGAAAACCACCGTTCCGGTGCTCGTCAAGCTAGCGCCCGAACTTGAAGAGGCGGATCTTTCAACCGTCTTTAAGCTCGCGCTTGGAATGGGCTGTCGAGGCATGATCCTGACCAACACGTTGGCGGGCACACTCGAAGCCAGAAGTGGCGGCTGGAGTGGTGGTCGCTTGACCGAGATCGCGCGTGCTCGCACCGCATGGGCAGCTCGAAACACGACGATGGACTTGATTTCAGTAGGTGGGATTTTGTCGCCCGAGGAAGCTTGCGCTCGATTTAAGTCTGGAGCGCGTCTGGTTGAGGTCTATACGGGCTGGATCTATGGCGGACCGGCTTTTATTCGGAACTGTTTAGAGGTCCTAAAACTAAAAAACCCCGGGACGTGAATCCCGGGGTTCGAAATCGTGAACTCAACCGCTTACTTCTTCTTTTTGCGTGTCGAGCGGCGTTTCGTGGTTTTCTTTTTCGCCGCTTTTTTTGCGGTTTTTCTTTTACGAGTTGCCATTTGCTTCTCCTCCCAGTTCAAAAAGATCTGAAAGATCTTGAACTCAAGGTCCATGTTACTCGCAAAGTGTCTCAAAGCAATAAAAAAAGTGGGAGACTCAGCATGAGTCTCCCACTCTTGGGGGTTGATGAGAGGAAGAGAAAATCGTTCTTTGATCGCTTACTGTCGCGTGAGCGTAAGATAATTCAGAAACAAACAGTCAGCGCCACCTTTGTTAGAAGTGTCGTAACCAAAATAAACTCCAGATCCGCCGTACGGAGTCACCACGACGTGTGGTGTTCCCTGCACAATCGGAACAGCACCACCTGCAAGTCCGTTGTAGTAGATCGTGACGTGCGCAGGTTTATTGGTGTTAGGATCGCAAACATCGTCCATGTCGGTAAATAATCCGCCGAAGAAGTAGTCCCAGAAGTCTAAGTCTTGGTTGCCCCAGTATGCTGTTCCTGACAAAACAAGATGATTGCCGCTGACGACGGGAACGCCGGGGTTGTAACCCACATTCCATTGTCCGGGCGCTGGAACTTGTCCGGGGAAAAGTTTGAAAACTTCGCCAATGTAGTAGCCCCACTGAGTTGCGAACACCGTGTTGGCGCCAGTACCACCGCACTGCCATTCGAAGCCGGGCGGGCACCAGTTGTTGACAGGCCCTACAATGGGTGGTGCTAAGTTGCCTGTGGAATCCGAACTGCTGCTACCGCAACCCGTGATCATGGATAGCGAACTCAGCACGAAGCTGATTCCAATAAATTTATAAAAGCTCGTTTTTTTCATACGAGAACTCCACTCTCTACGTTCTACTTACGTTCAACTTTGCGCTGTCTCGTAAAGCGCCTACTCTACAGCGGGGACAAAAAGCACCGCCCGTGCCAAGTCAAAGGGCGTTCCTTCGCTGTTAAATACGAACTGGAGAAGTTGAACTGTCTAAGCGTTGATCAGGCGTTTCGCTGTTTCGACAAGAGCAGCGGCGGTGACGCCATAGTTTTTGTAGATTTCGGGGGCGGGAGCTGAAGCACCAAAGGTATCGACGCCGATGCTGGCGCCGGCACTACCGACCCAACGTTCCCAACCCATGCGTGCGCCTGCTTCAATCGAAACGCGTGCGCGAACGTTTGGAGGAAGAACTTCATTCCGGTAAGTGAGATCCTGCTCACCGAAAAGCTCCCACGAGGGCATTGAAACCACGCGCGTGGAGTGTCCCATCGATTCGAGCTCTTTCTGAGCCTCGACGGCCAGGCTGACTTCGGTACCTGTCGCGATCAAGATCAAGGACGGCTTTCCTGACGCTTCAGAGAGCACGTAAGCGCCTCTCTGTACGCCTGTCGCCGCTCGATCCTTCGTTCCGTCAAGCAAGGGAACCGATTGTCGACTGAACACGAGACAGGTCGGACGGAACTTCTGCTCGATCGCGATTCGCCAGGCCTCGAACGTTTCGCGTGCATCGGCGGGACGTAAAACCAAGAGACCGGGCATGCACCTTAGCGAAGCGAGATGTTCTACGGGCTGGTGCGTGGGACCGTCCTCTCCAAGTCCGATCGAGTCGTGCGTGAAAACAAAGATCGGATTGAGCTTTGAAAGCGCAGCTAACCGAATCGCGGGGCGCATATAGTCGGTGAAACAAAAGAATGTGGCTGTGAACGGCCGAACGCCACCGTGGTAGCTCATGCCGTTCGCGATCGCGCCCATTGCGTGTTCACGGACGCCAAAGTGGATATTGCGACCGCTTCCGCTGACACCCTCGAAGGAACCTGCATCCTTCAAAACCGTATTGGTCGAACAACCAAGATCCGCGTCTCCGCCGAGTAACCAGGGGATCGCTTTCGCCACTGTTTGGAGAGCCTTACCCGACGACACGCGCGTCGCTTCAGCTCCGGCATACGTCGCGCGACGGAGTTCGGTATCCCACGCCTTCGGTAACTCTCCTGCCATTGCCTGCATCATCGCGTCGTACTGATCTGGAAACTCACGTCGGTAGGCGCTGAGCCGCGTTTGCCAATCCGCCTCGAAGGTCTGCCCTCGTAAAAGCGCTTCATCAAAGCGACGGCGAGCCTCGGGCGGAATCGCAAAGGCGTCCTTCGCGGCCCACTTCAAAGTTTCCTTGGTGCGTGCGGTCTCATCCGTACCCAGAGGAGACCCGTGCGACGAAGACTTGCCCTGTTTATTGGGGGACCCAAACCCGATCGTCGTTTTGACGATGATCAGAGAAGGTTGCTCGAGCGTCTTCTTGGCGGTTTCGATTGCTTGATCGAGTCCGTCGAGATCGTCATTGCCGCGCGGGACTTCTTGAACATGCCACCCATAGGCGCGGAAGCGTGCACCCACATCTTCGGTGGAAAACGTCATCGAGGTAGGGCCGTCGAGACTGATGTCGTTTGAGTCGTAGAGAAAAATCAGACGACCCAATCGCAGATGGCCCGCTAGCGAACACGCCTCAGCAACAACGCCTTCCATGAGATCGCCATCGGAGACGAGTGCGTATGTAAAATGATCAAAAAGCGTATAGGACGGGCGATTGAAAAGATGCGCGAGTTTTCGTTCGGCGATCGCCATTCCGACGGCATTCGCAGCGCCTTGTCCGAGAGGACCTGTCGTCGTTTCAACTCCCGGTGTGTGACCAAACTCTGGATGGCCCGGCGTTTTACTGCCCCACTGACGGAAACGTTTCAGTTCCTCAAGAGGAAGATTGTATCCATTGAGATGTAGTAGCGCGTAGAGCAACATGCTGCCGTGTCCCGCTGAGAGAACGAATCGGTCACGATCGGGCCAATAGGGATTGCGCGGATTATGTTTAAGATGTCGCTGCCACAGAACATAGGCCATGGGCGCAGCGCCAAGCGGCAAACCCGGATGACCTGAGTTTGCTTTTTCGATAGCGTCAATAGCGAGGGTGCGAACTGTTTGGATGGCCAGCCAATCCGTGGCGTCAAACCGACTCATATTTTCAAGAGTTACCACTCAACAAAGCAGTGGGCAAACACGTTTGGTCCAGGTAGACCCAATCGCATACAAGGGGACTTTGGGGGGTAATTCGAAATGTTGGGACTGCTGCGCTCGAATTGTAAAATGAGCCGCCTTCTCCGAGAGCTTTCAGTCTGGCTCTTGGTATTCAGCTTTGGGACGTCACAGCTTGCTTCGGGGGCGGACGCGTTCCGCATTGGTTGGGCCGACGCTGATTCGCGTGTTCCTTTCAGAAAGGAACTTCTGAGATGCGAAGCATTCTTGGTCCCGAACGAAACTCCTATCAATGACTCCGTCGGGATCCCACTTGGTACGGATGGTCGACCCGAACTCTTTCGTCAGAATCTTCAGGAAGCGATTGCTGCGGACGGGGTCGAGAGATTCTCTAAAGCGCGGTTCGTTATCACGGGTATTGCGAATGACGTTCGTGAGAGCGTCAAAGCCGAATACCAGCAAATCCTGGATGACTTAGGTCTTTCGGCCGTCGGGGCATCACTCCAAGTGATGAGTATCCCACGTGCGGTATTACAGAGGGAGTCGGCCAGTCTCTTTCAGCGAGCGTGGGCACGACTTGTCTATACGTTTCCAAGTTTCAATCTAGATTTTCAGAAGCCGATCTCGAGCGAAGTGATTGCAGGACTCGTGTCGACAGCTGTCATCGAAATTCCGGTGCTCACGCTCATGTATTTGGACTACGCGGAACGACCCAATGCGTCCGATTTCTATCTCACGGCTGTCACGCATGCCTCGATTCTCGTCGCAATGACAGTTTTCGGTAAGTTCCTGGGAAACTGGATCACGAGACCAGGCGTAGGTCGAATCACCCTTTTCATTAAGCAGGCTCTTTCGTCGGCACCTTTTATTTTCAATTATAAGATCTTCGGAAATCTGACGCCCATTCGGGACTTTGTCGCCAGTCATTCGGGCTCCGAGGTAACGACGGAGTTCTTGAATCAGCTCAACCGGTTTCAAGTGGAGCAGGGGTTGACGTTGGCATTGCAGACGATCTTCTATGCCTATGTCGTTTCGGCAAAAATTCGTGAGTGGCAAAACACCACAGCCGGTCGGATAAACAGTTACCACGCGCGGGCCGCAGCACAGATTCTTCAGGCTCCATTTCTTATGTTGGATTCAATTGCGCTCTATCTTGCTTCAACGGGTATTGGTCCGCTGTTGGCCGCTGGACCCTACGAGGTTAATACCGGACATGCTGCGTTGGTGCTACTGACGGTGGGATCGTACGCGATGCTGAGGCCTCGCTTGATGGATCGTGTTCTCGAAATCTATAAGGGTGTTCGTACGCGACGCGGACCCGCTCGGCCCTAGTGGTTGCCATGATCGTTGTACCGATCGCTGCGTTGACCGCCGCTCGGTTTTCCCTCAAGATGAGCGGATGACTCGAAATTCTGTGTCTCTTGTCGTGTTGGGTGCCCTCATGGTTCATGTTTCTTTCTTTTCGTCGGCCGCTGATCTCCGTAATCCAGATGAGTTCAAAGTAAAAGCGGAGCAGCAAGGCTCGGCCTTTGATCTTCCGGTGTTCGAGACATCTCCTTCGCAGATCAAAACGTCGGTTCGATCCATGATGGAAGAGGCGGACCGCGCCTACGATAAGGTTGCCGCGCAGTCCGGGGAGAGTGTGACGTTCGAGTCGACGCTCGTCGCGCTTGAGCGTGCCAGTGCCGAGATTGGAAAGACGGCTTCGCGAGTGTCTGTAATCTCAGAGACGAGCACAGACAAGGACATGCGCGACACGGCCGTCGAGATGTTAAAGGAACTCGAGAAGTGGTCTGTCGATCTCACATATCGCGAAGACATCTATGCGGTCGTCAAGGCGCTCGAGAAAAAACTTGGTGCGAAACCCGCTCTTAAGGGCGAAGACTTGCGCCTGTTTCAAGAGTCTTTAAAAGACTATCGCCGCTTGGGGATGGAACTTCCGTCGGAAAAGAAGGAAGAGATTAAAGCGTTAAAAAAAGAACTGGCGGACTACGGCAACGACTTTTCAAAAAATATCTCGGATGATCATGGGCCGATCATGTACGCGCTGGCCGAAGTCGATGGCGTGCCCGAAGATTTTCTCAAGCAAGCGAAGCAGCCCGACGGTCAGTTTAAAGTCAATGCGGGTATCGATTGGGAATATTTTTCGATCGTCAACAATGCCAAGAAGGAAGAGTCGCGCAAGCGCGCTTTTGTCGCGCGTCTTCAGCGCGCAAAGATGAACAATGATCTCCTCAAGAAGATCATCGAGCGAAAGCGAAAGATCGCTCTGCTCTTAGGGTATCCCACCTGGGCCGACTACGTTCTCGAAGAGAAGATGGCGAAGAAACCCAAGAACGTACTGAGTTTTCTCAGCGATATTCGGAACGGCCTCGAGTCGGGGTTTCAGAAGATGATTGCGGAGTTCAAGAAGAGAAAAGTTAAAGACACGGGTGACAAGAACGCAGTCATCTACGATTGGGATGCCCGTTACTACGTCAATCAGACGCAGAAAGAAAAATACCAGGTCGATGAGGAAGCTTTACGCGTTTTTTTCCCACTGGAACGGGTTTTAGATGGCGCGTTCAATATCTATCAGAACATCTTCGGTCTGACGTTTACGGAGCTTAAGCCGCCGTACGTTTGGGATCCGTCGGTTCGACTTTTTGCGGTCACCGATCGTGAGAGTGGAAAAGTGATGGGCGCGTTCTATCTGGATCTCTTTCCGCGCGAAGGAAAGTACACTCACTTTGCCGAGATGTCGCTTTTTCAAGGCTACGTTCGGTCGGACGGTCGGTATCAGCGCCCCGTCGTAGCGCTCGTCTGTAACTTTCCTCCGGCAACCGCTGACAAGCCGTCGTTGCTGACTCATGACCATGTTGAGACCTTTTTTCACGAATTTGGGCACGGGATGCATGCGATTCTCACAGACGCGACGTATGGATCGTTTTCGGGAACGTCCGTACCGCGTGACTTTGTCGAGGCGCCTTCGCAGATGTTAGAGAACTGGGTTTGGGACAAGGACGTGTTGGATTATTTTGCGGCGGACTATCGAGATCCGAAGAAGAAACTCCCGAAAGACACGCTCGTCCGGATGATCAAGGCGCGTGATGCTGACAAAGTCCGATGGGCCCGGTCACAAGTCGCCTACGCGATGCTCGATATGGCTCTTCACGGTCTTACGGAGAAGGCACCGATCCCGGACCCACAAGTGGTTTCGAGACAAGAGCTGACGAAAAACTACTTTCCAGTGCCCAGCGAGACGAACTTCGCAGCGAGCTTTGGGCACCTTTTGGGGTACGACGCCGGTTACTACGGCTATCTTTGGGCGAAAGCGATTTCGGAAGATCTGGCCTCGGTGTTTCGAAAAAGTCCGAAGCGATTTTTGGATCCTGCGATCGGGATGAGACTGCGCCGGGAGATTTTTGCTCCCGGCGAGTCCCGTGAAGTCGACACTTCGATTGAGCGGTTCTTAGGACGTAAGCGATCGCTTCAACCGTTCTTTCAATCCTTCGGAATTAATAAGCGTTAGGTTCCGAACCCGTTCCGGTACGCGCCAGAAATGGATTGACGGTTTGTTTCCAGATCTCGGTTTCATCTGGAACGCTCGACAGGCTGCTGCGCTCTGTTTCGGCGAAGCCAAGCAACGCTCCATCCATCAATCCCTGAGGGATGTAGGTTGACGCAAGATATTCATCCAGTCCCATCTTGAGTAGAGGATGAATCGGAGCAAAACCGAGTGCGAACTGCATTAGACGCATCGTCTGACGTTCGCGAGTGACGGCTTTAGGTTTTGTGAAGTTGTACGCGTTGCTCGGTGCTCCGCTGAACAAGCTCTTGGGTACGATCGTGTACACCAGTTTGGCTTGGTTTTTCTGACGAACTCTCTGGAGAGCGTAGCTCACGCGTTCACCCACGCTGTCGAACTTACGCGCGTGCTTTTTCACGCGTGCGTTCCCCGATTCGACCAGACCGGCAAACTGCTGGTTGCCCCAGCCAGCGGCATCGCGACGAGCCTTCGACGCCGTCCAAAAATTCCACCACTTGACCCGTGATTCAAAGACCGATGTGCGCAGCATCGATCGTTCCGCGTCGGTCAGACCGAGTGCCGATGGCGATTCGGTGTCGAGATAGTGTAAGAGCAAGTTCTGGTAAAAGGTGCGGTTCGATTCGATCATACTCACGGCCGTTCGAACCAAAAAGAGCACGACATCGATGGCTGGCAATGCTCCCAGCGTTGCGCGAGCGTAGTCGATGCCGAAGTTCAGCACGAGCTGCGTGACCTTTCGCGCGTAAAAGAAGTTCGCACTTCGCCCATGTGCGACCACCTTGAAGGCATCCCAGTGCAGTTTGATCTTCCGGTCAAAGACTTGCTGAAAATTCTGAACTTCGTTCAGGTTCATGCTTTCAGCGGCAAACTGACTGTTGAGTCCTTCGAGCGAATCGCGCATCGCCTGTCGATACTCAGCTGGGAGATCCTCGTCGTCCTCGGTGACACGTTCTACTAGGGCACTGGCTGACTCCGTTTGAGAAACTTCGTAGTCTCGTAAGTCGGTGAGAAGTTGTTGGATCAGTGTCGAGAGTTTGGGTACTTCGCGTACCGTTCGAATCTTTACGACCTCAAGCCCGCCTCGACTGTTGCGCACGATTTCGAAGTGTTGTCGAAAACTGGTCGATGCCGATGACGGCGCGGCCTGAGAAACTCCGGCCATAAAGAACACCGCTAAAGCGGCGACGATATTTCGTAACATTGGTCTCCCCTTCCGTAGGAAAATTCTTGGATTCTCAGAGTGTAACGAAAATGACGTTTTCCGAGAATCTCAAAAGGCGTCAATTGCTTGTCGGTCACGCTCTCTGTGTTAACGTTAAGAACGTGCATACCGTGTTTTTTATTGTGGCGGCCGTTGTTGCAACGATCATCGAGAGCCTGATTTCGGCTATTTTGTCGCTATTTGTTGGGCGGTTTTCTCCGCTGACAGCGAAGACCGTTCGCCTGTGGTCACGCTTTGTGATGAAGGTCGCTCGTGTTCGTGTAGAAGTGCATGGTCTTGAGAATATCTTGACGACGACTCAGTACATTGTGATGTCCAATCATCAGAGCCTTCTGGATCTCACGACCTTGCTCGGTTATGTGCCCGTGCAGGTGACGATCATCGCGAAGAAGGAGCTCTTTCGGATTCCGGTTTTTGGTTGGGGAATTCGTGGTGGCGGTGTTTTACCGGTCGATCGATCGAACAGCGTGCGTGCCGTTGAAACGCTCAAGCTAGTCGAACGCATTTTGATGGAGCGGTCTCTTTCTCTTCTTATTTTTCCTGAGGGAACGCGAACCCAAGACGGAAAACTTGGATCGTTTAAGAAGGGCCCCTTTGTTGTCGCAAGGAACACGGGTTTGCCGATATTGCCGATCACCATTGACGGATGCTTTTCCGTTTTACCAAAGACACGATGGACGTTACGTCCGGGGACGGTGCACGTTTGGATTCACCCTCCCGTTTCAAGGGAGCGCGTGCTAACCTCGGATCTTCCGGGTCTGATCGAAGACGTGCGAGGCGTGATTGCAAGTCGTCTGCCGTCCGTGGCGAGGGAGAATCAATGACGTTCGAGCTAACACAGATGAGCGCGCGAGCATTGACCGCGGGTTACCGGTCAAGAAAGTTTTCTCCCGTCGAAGTCGTTGATGCCTACATCAAGAAAATCGAGTCAGAGAACCCTCGGCTCAATGCGTACGTCAATCTCCGCCTCGAGGAGGCTCGAAAAGAGGCCCGCGCCGCGGAGGAAGCTTATCGATCAGCACCGGACGCTCAACCCGTGTTCCGTGGCGTACCGATTTCATTGAAAGAGATGTTCGCGTTCAAGGGGCTTCCGCACACCTGTGGATCTGTTACACGCAAGGGTTATGTTGCCGATGTCGATTCGACGGTAGCGCGAAAGCTAAAGGAGTCTGGAGCGATTGTTCTGGGGACGACCAATATTCCGGAGTGGGGTCTTTGGTACGAGTCCTCCAACAAAGTTTATGGTCGAAGCGGCAATCCCTACGACACACGTCGCACACCGGGTGGTAGCAGTGGCGGCGAAGCGGCCGTCGGCGGTGCCGGACTTGCGTGTTTCGGAGTCGGAAGTGATGAAGGTGGTTCGATTCGGATGCCCGCGTTCTTTTGCGGGATTTTCGGGCACAAGGCGTCTCATCATGTGATCTCGCTTGCGGGTCATCCTCCGTTGATTGGGAAAAACTTTGCGAACGCCGTCGGACGTATCTATCCTTTCATAGCGGTAGGGCCGATGACTCGTTTTGCAGAAGATCTGATGCCGATCACCCGAGCGCTCGCCGGTGTTGATCCGCTCGATCCGGATGTTCAGTCCTTTGAGTTTTCAGCGATCCCCGATAGCTGGAAAGGCAAACGCGTTCTGGTCTGTGCTGAGCCCAAGATGAAAATGGTCACGCGCGTTTCGTCTGCGCTGAGTGGAGAAGTGAAACGTGCTGGAAAGGTTTTTGAAAGCCTTGGTTCACAGATCGAAGAGTTTCCACACGACTTTTTTTACGAAGCGTTTGATGTGTGGACCTACCTCATGCAGCAGACGCGCGATGTGAAAATCAAAGCGTATCTGAGAGCGAACGGTAGATTCAACGCTGGTGTCGAACTCCTCAAGTCTCTTGTCGGCGCTTCGGATGTGACGCTGCCTGCGATCTTGTTTTCGCTCGGCGAGACCTTCCTTGTGCGGCCGAGTAAGGCCGATAAGTTCGTTCAGATGGGACTTGAGATGCGGAAAAAGCTCTACGATCTTCTCAGCGCCGATAGCATTCTCATCTTTCCGAGTCATCCACGCGTGGCTCCGAAACATCATGTTCCGCTTTTGTTCCCCCAGGATTTTTCTTACACGGGGATCCTTGCGGCGATGAAGGTTCCGGCGACGCAAGTGCCGACAGGCCTTGGAGCGGATGGAATTCCGCTTGGAGTTCAGATCGCCGCGGGACCTGGGATGGATCATTTGACGATCGGAGCCGCGCAAGTCCTCGAAAAGGCACTGGGTGGCTATGTGGCGCCCCGCTCTGCGGGATCAGCTGGAAAAACGTAGATTTTTCCGATACAACGCATTGCAATGAAAATCGTCCTGGTCACTCCTCCGATGACCCAGATCAATACGCCTTATTCGGCTATCCCTCATCTTGCGGGATTCCTACGTGTTCGCGGTATCGAATCCACTCAGATCGATCTTTCGCTCGAACTCTTTCTGGCGATTTTTTCACACGACGGTTTTTTGAAGTGCGTGCAGGCCTCAGAGTCTGCTCGAGCGCGAACGTTCTTTGCGGCGGCCGCGCCGTGGGTTGAGTCCATCGTGGCTTTTCTGCAGGGCCAACGACCAGAGCTCGCGATGCGCATCACGCGAGGTGAGTTGCCGGTAGGTCCACGGATGAAGGACGCGCTTTCGAATCCGACGTTCGAGGCAGCACTGGGCACCGCCTCTGTTCAAGATCGGGCGCGTTTTCTAGCCAGTACGTTCATCGATGATGCGGTCGACTGCATTGCAAAAGAGATCGACCCTGAGTTTCGTCTGTCTCGTTATGGTGAAAAACTTGCGGCCTCCCAACCTGACTTTTCGGTGATCGAGAAACAGTTGCGGCTCAAGACGACAATTACGGAGATTCTCGACGGCCTCATCGATCGGTGGATCCTGTCGGAACCGCCCGACGTACTCGGATTGACGGTGCCGTTTCCGGGCAACTTGCTCGGTGCGCTTCGAATTGCGGATCGTGTTCGGAAAAAATCCCCGAAGACAAAGATCGTTCTGGGTGGCGGTTATGTGAACACGGAGTTGCGCTCGCTTTCCGACCCACGGATTTTCGATCGAATCGACGCGATCACATTTGATGCCGGGGAGCTTCCGTTTCTCCGAATCCTTGAAAACGGTCCCATGGTGCGCACCCGCATCCGAGAAGGCGGGCAGGTCCGGTATGTTTCTGATCCGTCGGCGAAGGATCCTGTGTACACCGACCGAATGCGCCCCAGTTATGAGGGGGTGGACTTCAAGCGGTATCCGGCACTGGTTGAGATGCTCAATCCCGCACATCGGCTCTGGTCTGAGTTTGCTTGGGTCAAGCTTGCGGTCGCGCATGGTTGTTACTGGCGGCGCTGCACGTTCTGCGACCTTTCGCTCTCGTACATTCGTGACTACCAACCCGGTAAGGTCAGCACGATCATCGATACGATCGAGGTCCTCATTAAAGAGACCGGTCAGCGCGGCTTTCATTTCGTGGACGAGGCCGCACCACCTCAGATTCTGCGACATCTTGCGCAGGCGATTCTCGATCGTGGGATTAAGATCACGTGGTGGGCTAATATTCGCTTTGAGAAGTCTTTTACGCGCGAGTTGTGTCAGCTTCTCGCACGCTCGGGCTGCGTGATGGTGAGCGGTGGGCTGGAGGTCGCTTCGGATCGCGTTCTGAAACGCATCAATAAAGGTGTGACTCTGCCGCAAGTCAGACGTGTAACGGCGGCTTTCCGAGACGCGGGCGTCATGGTGCATGCTTATCTGATGTATGGATTTCCTGGGCAGACCCGCAAGGAAACGATCGAGAGTCTCGCTTTCGTTCGTGATCTTTTTGCCACGAACCGAATCCAGTCGGGCTTCTGGCATCGCTTTTCGGCCACAGCGCACAGTCCGATCGGCCAGAATCCAAAGGACTTCGGAATCACACTCGTTCGTAAGAAGGTGCGTGGGCACCCGTTTGGAGAAAACGACTTGGAGTTTCGTGATCCATCAGGAGTGGATCATGCGCGGCTCGGTAAGGGACTGAATCGCGCGCTCTACAACTATCTTTGGGGTGTGGGTCTTGATCGCCCCGTACAGGAGTGGTTTTCATGAGAAATGCTGCTGATCCAAGCTTTGCGAGTGATAACACTGCGGCGATTCATCCACGAATTCTCGAGGCCATCCGTCGCGCGAACCACCATGGCCAGAAACCGTACGGCCACGACACGATCACGCTTGAGGCCGAAAAACTTTTTCGAAAGAGCTTTGGTAAGCAGGCGCGCGTAGCTTTTGCTTTCAATGGTACGGGTGCCAACGTTCTGGGTCTAGCGACGTTGTTAAAATCGCATGAGGCGATTCTCTGTGCCGAGCGCGCGCATATTGTTGAGGACGAGTGTGGCGCTGTCGAAAAGATCCTTGGTTCTAAGACGGCCCCTGTTCCCCATCGGAATGGCAAGCTGACCCCCGAGTTGCTCGAATCGAAGCTCGGACGCCAAGGTGATGAGCATCATGTACAGTATCGCGTCGTTTCGATCACGCAATCGACTGAGCTTGGCACTGTCTATGAGCCGAAAGAGGTTCGTGAGTTATCCCGTTTCTGTAAGAAGCATGATCTCTTTCTGCATCTCGATGGCGCGCGTCTTTCGAACGCGTGTGCGACACTCGGATGCGACTTTGGTGACGTTACAACCGGTGCGGGTGTTGATGTCGCATCGTTGGGAGGAACGAAGAATGGTCTCATGTTGGGAGAGAGCACGGTCGTCCTGAACCCGCGTCTTCCTGCCGATCTGCTGTTTCGCCGCAAACAGATGATGCAGCTGTATTCGAAGATGCGATTCGTTTCGGCCCAGTTCATTGAGTTTTTTAAAGACGACTTTTGGCGAGAACAGGCAGAGCATGCCAATGGGATGGCAAAAGTCCTGCGTCGCAAGTTAGAGGATGTGGGCGGAATACAGTTCACGCAGAAAACGCAGGTCAATGGTCTCTTTTTCCGAATGGATCGTCGATGGGCGGAGCGTGTGAAGAAAAAATACTTCTTTTATACGTGGACCGAGAGGCCCGGTGAACGTGTTTCAGAGTTTCGTTTAATGGCATCGTTTTCGACCCGGCTTGAGACCGTCGACGATCTTGTCAGTACATTTCGAAAGACAAAGAGAGGGTAGAACTATGGATCGCAGTTCTTTTAAGCTTTATGCAACAGCTTCGGTTTGGGGCATCGTGATCGGTGCCGCCCTGACCACCTGGCTCGCGCCGAGTGGGATCGCTTGGTACTTTGATCCGCCTGTAGACATGGGCGTGAGTTGTCGCGAGGCCACCGAGTGGGCGATGGCGCGCTTTCGAAATGCGCAGTTTTTCGGCGTTCTCGGCGGCGGCATTCTCGGTATCGCCGTGCTCGCTTTCTTTCGAAAGCGAAGCTCAAGTGGCGCACCACCGGCAGCTTAGGGCGGCTCTAGGGCATTTTACGTTTGGGTAAGTGACGTCGCAGGCGCGCGAAAACATCGTAGCCGAAGTTCAGGACGGGCTGCAGGGCACGAAACGACGCGAGACGCGCCATCCACCCATGTCCTGGTAGTCGCTTCCAGATCTCGGCGAAGGCGGCCACACGTGTGACGACCCGGCCGTCTTCGGTCTTTACATGGAGCGCCCGGTCAGCCGCTTCGCGGTCAATTTTCTCCGCGACAGGATCAAACTCTGGCGACGCGATATCGACGAATCGAAAGCACTGACCTGCGTCGATCTTCTTATAGTGTGTCATCTCCCGAGAGCAGACGATGCAGGCGCCGTCATAGTAAATCGAAAGCTTCTTCTCGGGAGTATGGTTCGCCATGGTTCGCAGTCTAGCATAGCTACTTTGACGCAAACCCTTTCGACAATGATGTGAATTTTATTTTCGCCTCACCGCCATAGCCCTGAAATCAGTTAAGATAGGGTCTAACGAAAGGGAAAATCATGAAACCAGTAATAACGTTAGCTCTCTTGTTCGCAGTCAGTGCTTCGGTCAGCGCATTTGCCAATGAGCACAAGGCAAAGCATGAGGAGACAGCGAAAGAAACAGCTGCAAAAGCGCCTTCCAAGGCGAAGCATAAAAAGGAAGCTAAGAAAGACGCTCACGAAGAAACTCACGACGAAACAACGTCACATAACTGATTTGGTTATGACCGCGGACAGGGGCTCAGTTCTCGGTACCGAGCACGGAGTCCTTGTCCGAGTTTACTCGCGCTTTGTTGACGACAGGTTTCCAGTTGAGATTTCGTGATTGGAAATTAGTACGTGGACTGAAAACTGAAACGTACAGCGTGCAATCCTTGCACACTCTTGGGTAGTTCCCGGTCTCGTGAGCTTCAATCAGCTTGCGTCGTTCTTCACCTGAGAACACTTCTTTGAGTGTGTTCTTCTTAAGATCGCCAATGATCAACTCGGCTTCGAGATCCCGCTCCGAACATCCATTCACGCGGCCATCGGCCAACACGATCGGCTTTGTGAACAGAAACTGACAGGCGCCCACTTTTCGTGGTGGAGGACGCGGAGTCAATCCTGCGTCCGTGAGCTGTTTCGATGAGATGCGACCACCAAAGTTGTCGAAGAAACCCGTTGGACGATCACCATAATCAAAATCAATCAAGTCCCTCTCATAGTGGTCTCGAAGCCAATCGAAGAAGGGTCCCGCGGTCTTGTCAAAAGGCGAACGTATACCGATCGTGATCCGCAGCTTGGAGTTACGGCCCTCGTTCCGTCGTTTCTCGAGTGTATTGATGAGGTACCTAAGGTTGCGCTCCACGATCTCGTACTTATCGACTCCCATGATGGCGGCATACGTCTCGCGGTCGAATCCCCCGACGCTGAAGATGATCGAGATATTCTTTGCTTCGAGCTCAAGGAGTTTGTCGACTTTTTCCGGGTTCAGAAGAATGCCGTTCGAAACAAAACCAATAAACTCGATTTCGGGACGTTCCGTGGCGAACTGAAGCATGTCGAAAAAAGCTGGATTGACGAGCGGCTCGCCGACGATCGGTGTAAAAGCTACCGATCGACCACCCGTGCCGATGTATTCAAGCAATGTCTTTTTGAAAAAATCGAACCCAAGCGTCCCCTTCTTTCGCTCCATTGCGGAATAGGGGCAGAAAACACACGATGCGTTGCACACGCTGCTGGTTTCAAAGTAAAGATTTCGTGGAAGGGGAAGGACGGCGGCCATCCGACGTCGGTAGCCCGAGCGCCGCGTCCAATAGTTCCAGGTCAGCGAGAGGTCATGGTGAAGGAACTTCACCACTCGGGACTGAAAACGAATCAGTTTTTCGCCCCAGGGTGAGCGCCGTGAGCGGTGGTTGACTTCCCTCCTCATTCATTGCGGACTGTAGCGGAGTCGTTAAATTTTGTATAGAAACTTTCCGATGCACCCCGGCGTTACGCAAGCCATCATTCGCGTGAAAAAACTTCGACGAACACTCGGGATCTTGGCACGCGGGGAACTGACATTCTATCCGCCATCGGTGTTGAAACTTGAGAGAGATTTTGCCCGTCTAGTTGGACGGAAACACGGTCTGACGTTCTGCAACGGAACCTCCGCGATTGAGGCGGCCCTTTTTGCCTGTGGGGTCGGATCCGGAGAGCGCGTTCTGGTTCCTTCGCACACGTTTCATGCCACGATCGATCCCATTCTGACGCTTGGGGCGGAACCGGTTTTCGTCGATATTGATCCCAAACGGTTGACCATTGATCCCGAAGATCTTGAACGAAAGCTTCACACCTCTCAGGGACGATACGTGTTGATATTTCATCCGTGGGGAAACCCTTGTGACATGGATCGCTTGCTCGCTCTCAAGGCGAAACATGGTTTTGCCCTGATCGAGGATGGATCTCATGCCCACGGAGCACGGTATCGAGGAAAAAGAGTCGGTTCGTTCGGCGAGGTCGGTTGCTTTAGTCTTCAGGGTTCGAAACCTGTGTCGGCCGGCGAAGGTGGGATGGCCGTTACCGATGATGATCGGCTTCACAACCTGATGCTTCTTTTCGGACACTATGGCCGGACGGCAAATCTCGACTACGGTTACACGCCGATCACCGACACCGGTTGGGGATACAAGCGTCGAATGAATCCCCTCGGTGCCGGCATCGCCTCTGTGGATCTCGAGTATCTCGATGCGATCAACGCTAAGAAACGTGAAAACTACCAGCGCCTCGTGGCAGGTTTTTCGGAGAGTGCCGCGATTCGGATTGTTCAGGAGACGGACGGGGGAGAGTGGGGCGGTTTTTACGAAGGTGTTCCACTTTTGGTTTCGAAGAGCGTGCTCGCGAAGATGTCGCTCGAGGCCTTTGTAAAGGGCGGTCAGGAGCGCGGAATACCGTTCGCGCGTTACAGGTACGCGATGAATGCTTCGTACCCACACTTACGTTCGCAAGATGCCAGACGGTCTTTACGAAGAGCTGGTTTTCAAGGGCCGCCAACGGGCGATTCGGCTCGAACTAGTCTACCGGTTTCGGAGGATGTTTTTTCGCGACAGATCTTTCTGCGAAATGATTATCGTTCAAACTTCAGTGCGATCCTTGAAAGGCTGCGGAGCTATCTGAGAGATGTGTGAAGGAGTAAAAGCCGCGTTTTTGAAAACCGAGTTTGGATCTGGCCTTCGAAACGTCTATCGCCGTCTTCGAAAGAAGAGTCGTCGGCTGTTTGCTTGGGACCAGTTTGTTGTTTGGAGGGCGACGGCTGTTTCATCGACAGGCGGCACGAAAGAACTTCCGAGTGACTTCTCCTTTGAGATCGTTACGGGTCTGGCGGACTTTCAGCGCTTAGAAAAACAGAGCCGAAAGATGTCCGCTATGCCCGACCGACGTCATGTGGAGTTGCGTCTGCGTTCGGGATCGCTTCTCTATCTCTTTTTTCATGGCGATGAGGTCGCGCACGCGTCTTGGGTGCACCCATCGCCGGCTGCAGCAGCCTTCGATCCACTTTTCGCTCAGCTTGGCGAAGGGCCGTACATCGGACCCTGTTTTACACTCGCACCGTTTCAGGGAAGAGGGCTCTACAAGCAGATGCTCGCGCGTATCGTGGATGATCTCAAGCGGCGTGGTGTGGGCGCGCCGTTGATCTATGCGAATGCCAGCAATCATCCGAGTGTGCGCGCGATCGATCGAGCTTCCTTTTCGCGAATGCCCAGCCTGCGTCGGATTCAGATTCTGGGCCGAAAGTGGATCTACTGAGAGTCAAGATGTCTCCGTGCGCCGTCGAATAAACTTTCGAGCAGCGGCGGGATTCAGGCGTGGAGTCGGGCCTGTCACGTCTTCGGTCGGGTCTTCGTTTTCGGAGGCTCGTGCAGGGTACGTCATGTCCCGCAAACTGCCGGCTAAAACTCTTTTCCAAGCGTCTTCGCCCGGTGCGGTCATCTCAACAGCCCAAGAATTCTTGTGACGAAGGACGGGTACGTGACTGTCCCAGCATCGCAACGAACAGAAAACGAGACCGGCGCGCTTTTTCTGACAAGTGGTCACGTTGCAGATCCAATACGGTGCTTTGAAGCCAATCGATGCTTTGCAGGTCGTGCACTTCCGCCATTCGCTTGCCATGAACCTGCAATACTAAAGGAGTCGGATGGAAACGTGAACCCCCGATTTGACCTTTTTGCGTGGCCCTACGAAGAGCGGCGCGCCTGCTTGCGACGTTCGCCCATTTTGGTGAGGCCGTAGATCAGGATCTCTTGACCGTGATGCGCCAGCTGTTTGGCCTTCGGATTGATGATGCCCATCGCTCGGACGTGCGCGAGCAAGGACGGAATTTCTTTAGCCATTCGCCACTCGTTGAGCTTAACGGTGAGGAGTACCCCCAGAAGGGAATCCTGCATTCGCGCAACGTAGTGATCGATCGCGTAGAGCGAAACGCCAGGGGCTACGTTCATGTCGAGAACCAACCATTGAATAGACGGAGGCAAGAGTCCACGGCCGACATCTGCGACGGGGCTCTGAATATGTTGAAAGCGGGGATGGTTGACAAGAGAAGGGTCCATCTCAGCCGGGTCGATACCGGTCACGCGCAAGCCGCGTTCCAAAAGTGCGTACGTGCTTCCTCCGGGTGCGCTGCCCAGTTCAACAACGACGTCGTCGGCGCGTACCGGCGCGCCTGTCCAAAGGATCGATTCTTCGATCTTTAGAAAAGCACGTGAAGGCGATTTTTCTGGAATGACAATGGGTGTGATGCCGCCTGGAAAAGGCGAGTGTGTGATCGAATGTTTGTGAACCCCCATCCACCAGGTCGCTTCGTCGAGAACCATCAAATCAAAAACAAGATCGCCGATCGCGGGCTGACGATGAGAGAAAATGTCAGCGCTAAGCAGAAAATCGGGAGGACGAGGAAGTTCCTCGCTCGCCGTTCTGCGGTCCTGGGGTGTGACCTCGTCTCGTTTCCAGAAGTGCAGTCGGAGCGGCTTGCCGTTATCAACGGTGCGAGCGGTCGCGAGGATCTTTGAGTTCGCATCGGTAGTCTCGGGCGCCGTTTTCCCGATCGAAAGGCCGTAAGAACGCGCAAAAACAGACTCCAGCTGCCAGTCGAGCGTGAGGGGTTCCGGTCCGACGTTCTTGAATGTCAGAAATCCCGGTTTCGAAAACGCAAAACGCAGCTCCGGCTTGAGTCGTGCGATCTCTTCTTTGAGGGCCTTTTCAGCACCTACTTGGCAAGCCGTGAAAACGAAGCCGAATTCCATGCGAGCCTCCGTTCTAGTTCGTTTTCATGTTTTCAACAAGATGCGTCGACACTTCGTTCAAGACACGCTAAAGTGCCCGGTCAAACCATGATTCATCTGACGGGTATCAAAAAGCAATTTGGGACGCAGATTCTGTATGCGAACGGCAGCTTACAGATCCGTCCAGGAGACAAGATCGGTCTCGTGGGCCCGAACGGAGCCGGCAAAACAACTCTGTTTCGCGTGATCACGGGCGAGCAAAGCTTGGACGAAGGCTCGGTCAACCGAGCCGATCGCCTGACGATTGGATATTTTTCTCAGGACGTCGGTGAAATGCGTGGACGATCGGCTCTGGAAGAAGTCAAAGCAGGTGCGGGCCGTGTTTCGGATATGGCTGAAGAGTTAGCGGCACTCGAAGCGAAACTCCAAAAAGCATCGGAGTCGGAAGACGACGTGATGGCGCTCGTCGAACGGTACAGCGAGACGCAGGCCGAGTTTGAACGGCTCGGTGGGTACGACCTCGATTCGCGTGCGCAGACCGTGCTGACGGGGCTTGGTATTTTTCCCGAAGAACATGATCGTCCGGTCGAATCGTTCAGCGGTGGATGGAAGATGCGGATTGCGCTCGCACGCATTCTTGTTCTGAATCCCGATGTACTTTTAATGGATGAGCCGACGAACCATCTCGATATCGAGTCGATTGTCTGGCTCGAGGAATGGCTTGTAAAGTTTCGGGGTGCACTTGTGATGACAAGTCACGATCGTGAGTTCATGAATCGAATTGTCACGCGCATCGTAGAAGTCGCTAACAAGACCATCACAACCTATAGCGGAAACTATGAGTTTTATCTTCGGGAGCGCGCGATTCGTCGGGAACAGCTGCTCGCTTCGTTCCAGAAGCAGCAGGATATGCTGGCTAAGGAAGAAGAGTTCATTGCCCGTTTCGGAGCCCGTGCCTCGCATGCAGCGCAGGTCCAGTCGCGGGTCAAAAAACTTGAGAAGATTGAGCGTATTGAAATTCCAGCAGAAGAGAAGACTCTGCGTTTTCAGTTTCCAAAACCGCCCCGGAGTGGAAACGACGTCGTGAAACTGGAGTACGTTGGTAAGGTCTGGCCACTCGAGGGTGGAAAAACGAAGCCCGTTTTTTCGGGAGTCTCGGGGTTGGTGCGACGCCAAGACAAGATCGCTCTCGTGGGTGTGAACGGCGCAGGTAAGTCGACGTTATTGAAAGCGATCGTAGGACAGACTGAGCCCACGGCGGGCGCGATCACACTCGGAACGGGTGTCGAAACCGGCTATTTTAGCCAGCACTCGCTTGATATCTTGAACGCGAACAAAACGGTGTACGACGAGGTCTACGATCGTGTTCCGCATGCGACGATCGGTTTCGTGCGTAATCTGCTTGGCGCTTTTTTGTTCAGCGGTGATGAGGTTCACAAGAAGATTTCGATTTTATCCGGCGGTGAGAAGAGCCGTGTGGTATTGGCGACGATCCTCGCGTGCCCACTGAACTTTCTGGTGCTCGACGAACCGACGAACCACCTCGATATTCGCTCACGAGAGGTTTTGCTCGAAGCGGTTCAAGACTTTGATGGAACGGTCATGGTCGTGAGCCATGATCGGCATTTTCTGCGTGC
Source organism: uncultured Oligoflexia bacterium (assembly GCA_964549505.1). Classification (GTDB taxonomy): domain Bacteria; phylum Bdellovibrionota; class UBA1018; order UBA1018; family CAZJVD01; genus CAZJVD01. The sequence continues at coordinate 175,332 of CAZJVD010000001.1, read as the reverse complement.
GGTCGCCAATCGCGTGTTCGAAGTCGATCACGGTGCCCTCCGTGTTTACGATGGAAACTACGATTATTATCTATCAAAACGGAGACAGACTTCATGAGTCTGGTGAGCGAGCCGCGCCGCGATTATTTTAAGGACTGGGCCATTCCGGGTCCGCGACCAGTGGGTTTCGGGGAATCGGATCTTTCTGACTTGGTGTCCGACTCCGTGTCCGAAGGTGTGTCGCTCGACGCGCTCAGCGGGCATTTTCGAATTTTTCAGCTAAAAAACGGTCATCGCTATTCGACGGATGACGTGCTGACAGCTTGGTACGCTTCGATCAGCGCGCCGGCACCTCGAAAAATCTTAGATCTTGGAAGCGGGATCGGAACCGTCGCACTTTTTCTCGCATGGAAGTTCGCAGGCGCGCACGTCACGACCGTCGAGGCGCAAGCGGAAAGCTACGAACTCGCAAAGCGTTCGGTTGCGTTCAACGGCCTTTCGGATCGTGTCACCCTACGGCACGAGGACTTTCGCGAGTCGGTTTGGGACACGTATGGGCCGTTTGACTTGATCACCGGAACGCCGCCGTATTTTGCGGTTGGCGCCGGATCGGCCGGCAATCACCCCCAGAAGAACGCATGCCGCTTTGAAACCCGAGGGACGATCGCCGATTATGCGATCACGGCGGCGAAGCTGCTCGCACCGGGCGGCGTGTTTGTGTGCGTGTTTCCAGACGACCCAGAGTTTCAACGTGGGCGTGCGCTGACGGCTGCTCGAGAGGCGGACCTCGTGGTGGTTCGGAGTCGAGCGGTTGTGCTCAAAGAAGGAAACGCGCCGTTGCTCAAACTTTTCATGATGATGAAAACGAGCGACTTACCAGGGGACTACGTTCAGCGTTCGTGGAGTGAACCCGATCTGATGATTCGACAGCATGACGGACGTGTTTCGAGCGAGTACCTGGCGATCAAACTGTCGATGGGACTTCCGCCAACCGAGTAAACTTGCTCATCTTTTCGACACCGACAGAAACGGGCTCTTCAGGGGCCGTTCTGCGGCACCCCTGTGTCCCGAAAACCCCGGCGGAATCGCAGACCATTTTCCGCGGTGTCCTCGATTTCCCCATCGGCCGCATTGGTACGATGATTGAAATACTCTCATGGATCGGGGGATTTTCTTATGGGTCTGTTACGTTCAGGAGCCGCTGGCTTCGTAGTTGTACTATCTCTTCTTGCAGCCAAGTCTTCGCATGCCTGCAGTACCAGTCAGTCGCAACCGTCGATTGAGTACTATCAGGGCGGTCAGTATTTGCTGGCGATCGTCAACTGTATCCCGCTCTCATGGGGACTGACGTCGGTCAAAGTCGATCGAAAAATAAAGGATCCGAAGACCGGTGCGATCGTTCAAACGTTTTCCGGGGCGCCGTACTACAGCCATACCGGGCCAGGATGGGAGAAGCGTAAAACCTATACGACTTCCAACAATGCAAGCGAGTTATTGATCTCGAATGGGAAAATCTACGGCGTAATCGAGAGCAATTCTTTCCCGGGGCATAACTTTTCATACACCTTAGGAAGCGGATCGAATGTTCTAATCCAGCTCTCTGCGATCACTGTTCCGTACCACGCACCGACAGGTGTTTCAGCGAGTGTTGGATCGTCGGGAGATCCTGTGGTCAGCTTTTCGATAGGTGGCTCGGAAGTCGGCCTTGACCAAGTGATTGTCATGGCATTTCGCAGCGGCATTTGGAAACGCGCTGGGACGATCGACGTACCTTTGAACGCAAACTACCTTCCGTCGGTGACGCATTTTCAGTTTACGGACACGCACGCACACGCCAACGTCCCGGTGAAGTACAAAGTTGTGGATGTTGAAGTGGATGGTGGTGCGCAGCCGAACAAGGCTTCGCCGTACTCAAGCGATTCAAATTCAGTGACGCCTTAATAAAAGGCTAGTGTGCCCGAGCTACCAAGCTCGCGGCATGGATGGATCATCAAGGGAGCGCGCTTCGGTCTCGTCCGAAGCGTGCATCCTGTTGGCTAAATTGAGAAGCATGTTGGTTCCAGAGCCCGCGCCGCTGCCACCACCAACGCTGCCACCAACACCACCAAACGACAGCCATGTTCCCGGCGCGACCGTCAATCGAAAGTAGTTCTCTGGCGAAAGCGTGACGGTCCCATAGACCGAGTCTCGAAACGCACAGAAACGAATACTTCCGATCGGAACGACGAGGTTGAGCAACATCTCCGAGTGGCGCTTCCAACCTTTCACCGCGCCACTGTGAACAGACGAAAAATAAGCTTCTGCAAATCCGTCGAATCCTGCTTCGTCGGCTCGAAGTGCTCGCAAGACGTCGCCTTGAGGACCAGGAATGATCTTCAATGGCGTGAGAAGGATGCCGGGGACTTCTGTGATGGTACGTTCCAAGATCACAGCGATAGCGCCCATGCGATCGCGCGCTGTCCGGCGAGATCTCGATAACTTTCAAACTGATGCTGGCACAGCTTGAGAGCGTCTTCTTTGCGCGTGTAAAACGCCGCGTACCATTCGACGGTCCAGCGCAGAGCTTCTTCGATACGAAGAGCCGGGCGCCATTGGAGTGCGTTCAGAGCTTTGTCGCAGTTCAGTTTTAGAAGATTGGCTTCATGAACTTTTGTCTCAGGGGGTGTGTGTCGCCACGCAGCCGACGGCCAGTGTTTTTTCATTTCATCGAGAATCATCCCGACCGACCAATCCGACTCCGGTGACGGTCCGAAGTTGAAAGCCTGACCATGCAAGCGCGGATCGCCCGCGAGCTTCTCGCCAAGTGCTAAGTATCCACTGAGCGGTTCGAGCACGTGCTGCCAAGGACGCGTGGATTCAGGTTGCCGGACTTCGACCGCGCGTTTTTCAACCCAGGCGCGAATCGCGTCGGGGACAATTCGGTCCGCGGCCCAGTCGCCGCCACCGATCACATTGCCGGCGCGACCGACCGCTAAGCGAACCGGGCTTCCCGAACCGAAAAAGGAGTGTAAGTAACCTTTGATGATGAGTTCCGCGGCGCCTTTCGAAGCGCTGTAAGGATCGCGGCCGCCGAGCGCGTCGTCTTCGCGATAACCCCACACCCACTCTTGATTGTCGTAAACCTTGTCACTCGTGATGAGAACAGCTGTGCACGGACTCTTCAGTTCGCGAAGCGCCTCAAGCATGTTGAGCGTGCCCATGGCGTTCGTTTCAAACGTCGTGGCCGCATCTGCATAGGAACGTCTCACGAGCGATTGGGCGGCCAAGTGAAAAACAAAATCCGGTCGAATCTTGCTGACCCGATCCACCAGTGCCTTGCGATCCCGAACATCGAGGACGTGGTGTTGGATGCGATCGGCGAGTTTTGTGGCTTCGAAGAGCGAAGGCGTGGTCGGTATACCGTCGGCAATTCCATGGACTTCGGCACCAAAGGACACCAGCCAGTTGGACAGCCACGAGCCCTTGAAACCTGTGTGTCCCGTTACCAAAACTCGCTTCTTATGATACGTGCTGACAAACCTCATGGTCACCTCTCGGCTGTTAACTCAGAGTTTGGCTAAGGGAAAGCCTCTTTATTGACGCGACGAGCCTATTGTTTGCGGTCGGGGGTACTGTACTGTAGGGCAGCGAATTCATGCTAGAGAGTTTAAGAAAGTTCGTTAACAAGAAATTCGATCAATCCATCAGTAGTTTTGGATTCGTCGCACCCATTATTTATCGGTTTACCGGGATCCGACAGATCGGATCGTTTGCGCTGATGACACTCACGCAGACGGCGCTCGAAGGGGCGCGCATGGCGTATCTGCTCGCCCTGATCCAACAACTCATTCATAGCGATAAGTCTCAGGCCGTTGGCAATCTTTCGTTATTTGGATTTGGATTCACGCTTCCACTATTGCAGTTTGGCGCGTCGGATGGGGCGCAGCTTCTGATGACGACGCTTCTCGTGTGGGTCTGTCACACCACGGTCGGAATTTATTCGCAGCTCTGGGCCACGCGCATGGAAGTCGGTTTGGTCGCTCGCATTCGGAACCGAGTGACGGAGCAAGTTTTCTCGATGAACCTGGATGAGCTCGTTCAGTATCAAGAGGGGCGCTTTCACGGACTTTGGCAGCATTCTCGGCACGTCGGTACCGCGCTCGGTGTGTTCTATCGCGTGCTGCTTTCGTTTATGACGTTGGCGTGTATGCTCTTTTTGATCATCAAAGTGTACCCGATGGGCTTTCTGGTGATCGGGGGTATTTGGCTCGTTCTTTTTCCATCGCAACGCTATTTTTCAAATCGCGTTCGCGCCAATAGCGCAATTGCGAATGCGATCAATAACCAAGCGTTGGCACACCTCGAACAGTTTCTCTACGGCATGCGCTTGATCAAATTAGCAAAACTCGAAAGTCGAGAAAGAGACCGCCAAGACTTACTCCATGACAACTACAATCAACGGCACCTCACCTCGAAGGTCTTGCAACAGGTGTCGACAGGGGTTGCTGAGATCATCGCGTTTGCATCCGTGGTCGCCGTTGTGTCGCTTGGCATCTCCTACCAGCTCAACACCGAGAAGATTGTCGCGTTTTCACTTCTTCTCGTTCGTATCGCGCCCGTTTTGGTGACACTTGGTACGATGCGTATGCAGTGGGCCGAGATGCATGGTCCGATTGAAGATCTTCGTTCGTTCTTATCGGGTCGCGATTTGAATACGGCAGAAACGCTGCTCGAAGTAGAGTCTTCAGCGCCGACGGAGCGTCTTCCTTGTCCTAACATGATCCAGGTACAGAATGTTTCGTACGCTTACCTGAAACGTAACCCCGTGTTGCACTCCGTGAGTGCGACTTTCAGAAAGGGACAGATCACCGCGGTCATGGGTGTGACCGGTTCGGGCAAGTCCACGCTCATGGATATCTTGGCTGGATTTCGTCGCCCTACAGCTGGTCAGATGCAGCTCGTGTCGGAATCCCTCGAGTCTGAGCAGCCGGACGAGTATTACGGTCGTCGTGTTGGTTATGCTTCGCAAGAGCCGATCATTTTCAACAACACACTTCGTGAGAACTTGAAATTCTTTGTCGAGAACGCTGGAGAGCGCGAACTGATGGAAGCGGTGAAGCTCGCGTGCGCCGAAGAGCTGGTGCGCGATCTTCCGCGAGGTCTTGACGAGAAACTGGGCCAACGAGGGTCACTGATTTCAGGTGGTCAGCGGCAGCGCGTGGCACTGGCGCGGGTTTTACTGCAAAACAAAGACATTCTCTTGTTGGATGAAGCCACGAGCGCAATCGATCTGCTGACAGAATCTCGAATTCTGAAGAGCTTAGAACTGATGAAACGCGATCGCATTGTGGTTCTAGCGACGCACCGACTGTCTTCGGCACATCTCTTTGACCATATCATTCTGATGCACGGTGGGAAGATTCTCGAAGAAGGCAGTCACAAAGATCTCATGGCAAAAGCGGGCGTGTATCGCGAACTCTATTTTTTGCAAGAGTCCAACCCAGGCAGCGATATGGATAAGCTCTCAGCCATGTTGCGGATGTGACGGATAGAAACAGTGGTGACGACAGAAACTGCCGACCTTAGTTTGATCCCAGCTGTGATTCTCTGCGGAGGACGTGGGATACGTTTTCAGGAAGAAACGGAGATTCGTCCGAAGCCAATGATTGAGGTGGCCGGGGCGCCGATCTTAGTGCACATCATGAATCATTACGCCGATTTTGGCTTTACGCGATTTGTACTCGCGCTCGGTTACAAGGCCGACGTGATCAAGGCGTATTTTGATGAAAAGAGACACGGCAAGAAAAACTGGGAAGTTCAGTGCGTGGACACTGGTCTTGACACGCTCAAGGGTGGTCGGATCAAACGTGTGGCACGCTTCTTAGATAGCGATCGCTTTCATCTCACCTACGGCGATGGTGTTGCGTCGGTGGATCTAGCGGCACTGGATCGGTTTCACCATCAGCAAGGGACATTGGCAACGCTGACGGCCGTCCGACCGCCCTCTCGCTTTGGAGAAGTGCTGATCCGTGAAAGTCTCGTTACTTCGTTTTCAGAAAAGCCACAGCTTGGTAGCGGACGTATCAACGGTGGTTTTTTCGTTTTGAACCGTGCGTTTCTCGATTTCCTGACGGATGCAGAAGACTGCGATCTCGAGTTTGGCACACTCCCCAAGCTTGTTGACCAAAAGCAACTCTCTGCCTTTCGGCACGATGGTTTTTGGCAGTGTATGGACAGCGCGCGTGATCGCGATTATCTCGAAAAACTCTGTCATGGTGGTGCGCGACCTTGGACGATCACGCCTCGAAAGGCCGAAAGGGATTAGACCCATGCGCGTTCTGGTCACAGGAGCGCGGGGATACTTAGGCGCGCATATTGCGGACTTCCTCATGCGTGGCGGCCATGAGGTGATCGGTAGCATGAGGACGCTGACACCGCCCGCGGGTGACGAGAGAGTTTTCAAAGAGTTCACGAGTCGCATGCAGTCCGTTGTCGTGGGTGATCTTCGCGAACGATCGGTGCTCGACAGTTTATCGAAAGGACCAGGAGGTCCGCATGGACTCGACGCTGTCGTTCACACGGTTTCGCTCAATCACCAAAAGAGCGAGGAAGATCCCGGAAACACGCTTTCCACCAATGTCGGAGTGACATGGGAACTTCTCCGACGATTGACGTCCCAGAATCCAAAGCTCCGGTTTGTCTATTTTTCGACGTTTCATGTGTACGGTCGCACAGGAGCGGTGAAGATCGACGAGAGTACGAAGACTGCCCCTTTGAACGCGTACGCACTCACGCATCTCTTCTCTGAAGAGCTCGTGCGTAGTTTTTCACGCAGTACGGGGATGGTCGGGCACTCGATTCGTCTTTCGAACGGGTTTGGTGCTCCGGCTTTTCGCGATGCCGACTGTTGGTGGCTCGTGCTCAATGATTTTTGTAAGACTGCGCTTTCAAAGAAACGTATCGAGATTCTCTCCGACGGTACAGCACAGCGGGACTTTATCCATGTCGACGATATCGCTGCGAGCGTGGGGCTCTTGTTGCGCGATCCAAGAGGTTCTGATGGTGGTGATGTCTACAACGTGGCTTCCGGTAGGACGTATACGATTTTGGAGCTCGCTCTGATCGTACAGAAAACCCTGGAGCGCGACTTCGAGATGCGTGTTCCGATCACAGTACAGGGTAAGATCTACGAGGACTCGACGGTGTCGCCGGTTGCAAAATTTGAATGCGACAGTTCGAAGCTCCGATCGCTTGGGTTTCAGCCCAAGAAAACGATTGAAGACGGAGTTCGAGAAATCGTGCGTTTCATTCAAGCCAGAGGAACGCCGTAGAAGTCTCGGCAGTTCATCGTTTCACGCCCGCGGCCGTTCAGAAGCCCTAAAATGAACTTTGCACGATTTTCGGCCTGATGATTACTCATCGCGGTCTTATAGGCTTTCGTGCGCAGGCGATGGGCGGCTTCGTCATCCTCGCGAAGACGAGCGATTTCTTGAACCGCTTTTTCCATACTGCCTTCGCAGAAAACGTAAGCATCCCGCGGAAAATAGTAACGGTTGAGTTCGTCGTATTGCTGAGGAGTCACCGTAATCGCACCGCATGCGGGTGCTTCGATATAGCGACAGGGCGTATGCGGAAACGTTTCGCCTTTTGGGCGCACGGGCGAGTTCCATGAGGAAAAACACTGGTTGAGATTGAGTATGAGTTTACTGTAGCGATCGAGATACTTTTCTCGCGAAAGCTTTCGGCGCACGACAGAGAGTGGTGGCTCGCTGAAAACTTTGAGCTTTCGTTTTCCGGCGTGTTTCTGAATAAACTTTGGCTTCAGAGTTTGCGGTATGCCATCGATCGTGATTTCGCAACGTCCGATCATTCCGAGATCGAAGACGCGCTCGAGCCCTAAGTCGCTATAACGTCGACCGAGAAAGTACGGAAACATATAGGCCTGCGAACCTGTTCCACGAAGCTCGGCATTCATCAGATCCGTGTAGCGTTCGGAGTGGACGAGCCACACGGGAGCGTTGAATTTTTCGATCCATTCCGAAAAATACGGACGAAAGCGCCATGGATCCGAAGTTCGGTAAACCAAGAAACTTTTGCTGGCGGCTTCCTTGAGATCGGCTGTGAAACTCCGGTCTTCGACGACGTCGCTACGAATCAGGGACGTATCGAAGAGAATCACATCCGGCCACTTGCCCGAAAAAAGACGCTCGACGACTTCGGGAAGACGCAAGCCGGGTTCATACCGCTCACGAAATCGACCCCAAGCTTGCACCTCGACATCGGGTTCGCGCATAAAAGCTTCGGTCAGATACTCGCCTTCATAGGTGAGCCAGTGTCGGTACTCGTTGGGTCCGATGTTGAGGATGCGAATCATACCGTCTTATCCAGCCTCGCAATCAAGACAGAGCGCGCACCAAACCGCTTTTCGCTTTCGATCAGCTTCATGCCGTTGGAACGGATCTCTGCGATGACGTGATCGACATCGCGCTTGTAGGGATAGCGATCATAGGTCGCTCGTTCCTTCACGTCCGCCGTTTTGAAATCGTCACGAACGATGTCCAAGATCAGAGTTCCGCCCGGCTTTAGGATCTTCGGAGCGGCATTGATGATCGGCGTAATCTCGGGAGCAAAATAACTCCAGTTGAGTGGCAGGTAGACATCGGCAGAGCTCGGAGAAACTATTTCCTCAACACGCGTGCCGTCACCTTCGTGGAGCTGTGGAGAGATTCCGAACTGACGACAGAGTCGGTGACAGCCTTCGAGCGTCGGCGCATCCTTTTCGACACCGATGAAACGCGAATATCCGGCGCGCGATAAGACGACGAAAGACTGTCCAATGCCGCAACCCGTTTCTAAAATGACCGAGTCATGCCGGATATGCCGGCTGATCCAGTGCGTGACATATCGATGGTAGTCACGTGTGCGGGGAGTTTTTTTAAACCATGGCTGCAGACTGAGTTCCGCAACCACGTGTTGCGAGGCTGTTGCTAGCTCTCTTTCGAACGAAAGCCATGTCGCTGGTACAAACGATTGAAACGCGCGCAGAATATCCACGGTTTTCCGCGTAGGTTACTGGCGAAGCGATCATTTTGCAAAGAGTAAAGAGCGCGTGTATAAAATGCTCAGGTTTCAAGACAATCGTGATGAACAAATACTTCAAATGGCCTTTTAGAACGGCGTTCGACAAAGAGACAGCGCGAAGCTTCAGTCTCACGGTTGACGTCGAGCCTGATGCGGGCCCGAAGTGGGCGACGACCAATCCGATCTCGTTTCGCGGCGTACTCGAAGCGTTGCCGAAGCTTGAAAAGTTTTGTCAGCGCTGGTCCGTGCAAGCGACACTTTTTCTCAACCCGGTTGTCCTGCTTGACGAGAACTGTGTGCGCTGTCTTCGCGATCTATCGGATGAAACATTTGAGCTCGCGACGCACTTGCATGGCGACTATCTAGAGCCCAAGGCGCGTTATCGAGGTCCCGACTTTTCAGGTTGCGACCCCGTGGACATGCAGTGCGAGTACCCGGAGTCGGTCGAATTTGGAAAGCTCGAAAATCTGAGTAGGATTTTTCAACAGGCGTTTGGCTATCCGGCGCGTTCTTTCCGTGCTGGACGATTCGGTGCGCGTTCATGGACGCTTAGCTGTCTCGGTCAACTGGGGTACACGCACGATGCGAGCGTGACGCCGTTTCGGAACTGGTACGACAAAGCCGACTTCAGTAAGGCAAAGCACCTCGTTCCGTACATCGCTGCGGAGAACAATCTTCTCGAAGCGGCTCTGCCAGGTCAGAGTCAGAGTGTGATCGAAGTTCCCGTTTCGATCACTTCGGATGGCGCGTGGTTGCGACCCACACCTGGATTTTCAGAGGGCGGTAAGATCGTCGATGTCGCGCGCTGGTTCGAACGTCAGTATGACGACGTTCATCTATCAGCCATGCTCCATAACGTCGAACTCGTGACGGGTATGAGCCCCTACACACAGACGGAGCGGGAGACTCAGGCGATTTGGGACACCCTTCACCTCTTGTTCGATCATCTTACTTCGAAGGGTTACACGTTTACGAAAATCGGTGATGTCGAAGTGAGTTCAGCCCCATGAAGAAGATCTTAGCCATCATCGATAGCTACGAGTGGTCGTATCACAATATTTTAAAGGGGATCTTGAACTACGGTCAGCGGCATCTTACAAACGCAGGTGCCGAGCTTGCGATCGCAAGTTTCAAGACTGAGCGATCAAAGATCGAGAACGAGTGGTCGACGTTCGAGACGATTTTTCCCGTCGGCTGGCAATTGATCACGCAGACCAAGCGTCGTTTTGGGATTGGTCCTTCGTACTATAGCCGAGTGTTTCGTCGCATTCCGGACGAAGCGGTGAAAGTCGGTATCCATTCGCATCGTGCGTGGGATCGGGATCGTACGCTGCCGACATCTCTTGTTTCGCCGCCAAAACACTTGGTTCGGCACCTTTCTCGCTTCCGGAGTGTGAACGCTGTCAGTCGCCGACTCTATCGATTGTTTTCCGAGCAAGGTCTTCGCAATCTTGTTTTGACCGAACCGGGTGTTGACCACGAACTTTTTCGACCGCGTCTTGAGCTTGGCCGCGATAAGAACCGCCCACTTCGGGTTGGCTTCTCGGGAAACTCACTCTCGACTCGACAAGATCAGCTCAAAGGTTACAGTGAGTTCTTCGTGAAGCTCAAAGGCCTCGACTGGATCGAACTTAAGTCGGCTGTTCGAACGCGCGAGCACTATGTTCCGTTTTCAGAGATGCCAGCGTTCTACAATGAAATCGACGTTTACCTCTGCACATCGAACTCGGAGGGTTTTTCTCAGAGTGTGCTCGAAGCTGCTTCGACAGGTCGGCCAGTGATTTCGACTCCGGTCGGAGGATGCGAAGATCTGATTACAGAAGGCGTAACTGGTTTTCTCGTGGAACGTTCGCTGCCGAAGATTGTCGAGAAGTTGAAACAGCTTCATGACGACCGCGGTCGTTTGGAGGCGATGGGGCAAGCCATGCGCTCGACCATCACTGAAAAGTTTTCGTGGGAAAAGCGTGCCGGTGATTGGGTGGAGTTTCTGGTAGGAGCGGGTGCTTAGGTGTTTGGTTTTCTCTTTCGCAAGGATCCAAGGCGCCTCGTGACTGTGGAGACGGCGCGTTCGAAGTTACAGATCACGCAGAAGGATTCGGCCCTCTTTAAGTCGTTGGGCCTGCGCCCTATTCGTGTCGAAGAAGTTGCTCTCTCCGACCTTCGGTTTGCCGTCGAGCCCTTGATTCACGAACATTTTGCGCAGTTCTTTGTTGGCGACGGACGTACTCCGGAACGATCGGTGTTTGTGTCACCACACTATCGACTGTTATTGCAGTACGAGCGCGATGGTCGCGAGAAAACGCTCGCGACGATCGAGCAAACCCCGTACTACGCGTTCCGTTCTCAGTTTAACAAAGTGGGTTTCAAGGCCGACTATTTCAAGATCGGCCAGACCAGTCCTGTTCAGGTTCCGCATGAGAAGATTATCGCCAAGACGCGAGGGTTCTTGGATCTTTACGAGGTCATCAAGAAAACGGGTTATCTCCAGCCACCGTGGAACGGTCACTACGTCTCCGTGCTCACCACGTCGTTTGCGAAGACGCGGTTTGGTCAAAGTATTGAAAATGGTCCTTACGAAATCTTTACCGGTCATCATCGAAGCGCATGTCTTGCGGCTCTCGGGACCGAGCGCCTCAAAACCCTCCTGCTTGAATAAAAGCCTGGTTATTGACACATATTGTCAGTAGCGATAGAGTCCGGCCGATTTTATGAAACGATCAAATTTATCGTCTCTATTGGCGGGTCTGTTGGCGTGCTTCGTGTGCGTGCTTGTGACCGGCTGTTCTTCGTCCGAAGATGAGAAGAAAAGCGAATCGCATACCAGGACAGATTACTCTCGATCCGAGTCACAATCCCACCCCGAGCCGCGGTCAGCTCAGACGCAGTTTAAATCTGTTTTCGTTTTTCACTCGCCGTTCGATTTGACGATCGTGCATGGTCGTATCGAGCTGAAGGATCGGACTCTGATCATGAGTGGAAAGCTTGAGGCCGGTAGTGATGGTGTGTGGAAGGCGAATCTTCTCGAATCCAAGTATCCGTGGTTTGAGCAAGCCAAAGCGGGGACGGAAGTCACTGAAGTTGAAGGTGCCGAGTACCGCGGAGAGATACAGTGTAAGGCGAAGCAAGATGCTCCGAATCCAGAGGAACCTTGCAAGGACGGTTTCTATATTCGGCTGCACGCCATATCAGCTCCAACGGAACTGCTTTGGCTGACGTCGTTTAGCGCTGTAGCGCAGGTTCTTACGAAGACCGAGGATCTCGAGGTGTCGCGTGTTGGGCGCTGTCGTGAGATTTCAGACAAGAACGTGATCGAAGGTTTGTTGAACACTCAACATACAGTGGCAACGGTCGTCCATTTCAATGGTTTTCCAGCGAAACTTGAAATCAAGAGCTACCCGCACGGGAAAAAGGGAATGGGACTGGGCACTGAGGAGTCTGCGAGCTTGAAAGTCGCGTTTGGAGAGAAACGTCTCGTGATCGGTGGGCGTGAAGTATTCAGCTGTTTGTCGCCATTCGAATGCCATCTCGATACGGTGTTTTCAGGCACTTTGCATAGCAAGGCTCGTGTGAGTGTGAAGAGCGAGACGGCAACGGAGTTGGTCGTATCGATTGAGTTGCCAAAGAGTGAGCTCGATTGCGTATCTGGAAGAATTGAATATTCGATCGCCAAGTGAGTACCTCAAAAACACGCTGCACACTCGATCGCGCGCTTAGCAAACTCGGGATCTGTTCTCGAAAAGAAGCACTGGTGTTGATTCGCGGTGGTGCGGTTCGTGTGGACGCGACCGTTTGTCGTGACGTGGGTCGTTTTGTGACTGTCGGGTCGACGCGGATTGTGGTTGAAGGTCACGACACTGTTACGCGAGAGCGGCGAGTAATTTTGCTGCACAAAACAAAAGGTGTGGTCACGACGAAGTCGGACGAACGTGGGCGGCCGACGGTTTATTCGCTCTTGCCGGCTGACGAACGCGATCTGCATCCGATCGGACGGCTCGATCAGGCAACCAGCGGGCTTTTGCTTTTCACAAACGACAACATGCTGAGCGCGCGTCTTACCGATCCGAAGAACGCGATCGCACGCGTGTATCTCGTCACGGTTCGCGGAGAGGTGACGGACATCGGTCGTGGAAAGCTCCTAAAAGGTATTGTTGACGACGGGGAGAAACTCCAAGCCGCAGATGTCACTGTCCGAAAGGCGAGTCGCAAAGAAACCCATCTTGTGGTCACGTTGCGTACGGGAAAGAACCGCGAGATTCGACGGCTGTTGAGAGCCATTGGACATGAAGTGACGGCACTCAAACGGGTCGAGTTTGGTGGGTTAAAGCTGGGCACGCTACCGGCTGGAAAATGTCGGCAGGTCAGCGAAAAAGAGATCCGCGAGATGTTTCCGTGACCGTGAGCCGCATCGCCGTTATCAGAAGATATGTCCTTGCGCTTTCGATCGCCGCGATCGCTAACGTCCCCGCGTCGTTCGCCGACCCTGTCGCTGTCGGTCTCCTGGACGGACCCGTCGATCTCGGTCATCCCTGGTTGGTGCCCTCGATCGAACTCGATTGGATGCGTTCGTTAGCTACATCCCCTCGAGATTTCGTCTCCGAACTACCGGGACCGCTTTCGTGGCTTGAGTTCAACAATCGAGCTCTTGAGAGACTCAGCCTTCAGTTTTCTTCGCAGGAAAACACGGAGCTGGTGAAGGGCTTGAATGCGAATGCATTATACGCGGCGCTAGGTAAAGGTGCCGATGAACAGGCGACGAACGCTTATGAATTTGCCTTTCGGGTGCGTGTGTCGCCGAAGTTTCGTGAGAAGGCACAGTCGTTCGGTTTTTATTTGCACGGTACCCATGTTGCGGGTCTGATCACGGCGCGGGATCCTGAGATTCGGATTCTCAGCTATCCTTACCTGAGCGGCGTAAACCACGTAGGACGTGCGCTCCACGAGAAAATCCTGTCCTTCGATCCTGAGAGGGCCCGCGCAGAGTATCGCGCTGAACTCGAGACCGTGATGGCTGGGTTCAAGCAGGCTGGCGTTCGTATCGTCAACATGAGCTTTGCTCAGGACGCAAAGACGACCCGAAAAAACGTACATCATCGGCTTGGATTCTGGAGGCGACTTCTGTTGACGGGTCAGTGGCAGAGCTATGCTGATCGAGCGGCTGCCATCGCGGCACAAGAGTTCCGCCAAGTCATACAGGACAATCCAGAGATCGTGTTTGTGATCGCTGCGGGTAACGATGGCGACCCAATGAGCACACCCGACGATAGTCTTAGCGGAATACGTCTCCCCAATGTTGTGCGCGTGGCAGGAACCAACGCCAGTGGAACGAGAAGAGCGAGTTTCAGTAGTTTCTCGGTTGAGGACGTTGAGGTTGCGTCGCCTGCGGAGGCATTACAAAGCGCACGTGTGGGAGGTGGTACGATTCACTTGTCCGGTACGTCGATGGCGGCTCCCTTAGTGACCCACCGTCTTGCTTTGATCTTCAAGAGTAACTCCGATCTCACAGCGGCTCAGGCCGTCGATCAGCTTCTACATTTCTACGCTCTAGCGAAGCCGGATCTCGTAGCCTGCGTAAAGAACGGTAGGTTTTTGCCACCGTGTGCCCCGTTGACCAGGATTAAGGTCGTGATGACGGTGCAACGTGAGAAGTTTGAACGAGAGCGTGCGTCGCTCTCGTTGAGCGAAGACGAAATGCTCGTGCGCATCTTCGCAGAACGACTGAAGGGTGACTCCGTCATTGCGACGCGACTCATGTCGGGCAGTCTCATATTGACCTTGGTGTGGACAAGCGATCCGGCTGCGCCCACGCTCCGTGTTCAGGAGGTAACGTCAGGACGCGGTTCTAAGCTCGGTTGGCCGATTGGATTCACGTGCGATACGGCACTCCGTGGTCCCGCCTTGACGTTCTGACACCCATCACTCATCGTGACGCAAATCGGATGTCGATCTCGATCGTGGATATTTTCTTGTACAGCCGAAGCTTGTCCAGCAACGGATACCAGTCGAACAAGATGAGCTCGATCGGTTTCCAGATCGAAACCCAACCAAAAATGACAATGCCTTCGCGTAGAATTCCAAGAAGACCCGGGTGCTCGGGAAGCTTCAGACCCTGGGCAATGCTGATGCACGAGAACAGAATGGCTAGACCAATAATCAGAAAGATCTGAGCTCGTTTCATGAAGTTCTTGAGAATACTCCGCTGAAGATCGATTTGATAACTGAAGTAGCTTCGCACGGCCTCGCGAATGGAATCACGAGGTAAGGTCTGGCTCTCGTCTTCTTCAACATAGATGATGACCTTTAGCGGACTCGAAAGCGAAAACTCACCGACGGACGAAGTGACGTACTCAACGAAGTCGTCATCAAGATCGCGCTCCCGAAACGGCGCTGGGTCTCGGACATCAAAGAGCTGCTGGGGGCTCCGGACACGAACTTCAATCCAGCGCTTTCCTTCGGCATGTCGGTAGCGGTGTTTTTTCTTAATTTCAGCCATGGTTGAGCGTGCGCAGCCTCACTCATTTACTTCGGATGATACTGGAACACTGTTTAGAGAATTACCCCGAGGCATAGGTTCGTCAGCATGTTGACGGACAGCGGTGGGACTTCCGGTGTTCGCGATGTACACAATACTTGTTAAATAATGTCAACCTTGCTATAAGCATCGCTGTGTCTAAGCTCGGATTGTTTTTAACCGGTGTGTCCCTGTTTTCAGTTCTCACATTGTCTGCTTTTGGGCAGGAAGCCGATGCACTCAAAGAAATCGATGCTGAGGGTGTGATCGGAAAGGCCAAATTCCAAGAGTTCTACGCCCGGTTCGTGGGGTCAGCAGCGCAAGCGAGCCCGTCCCGCAAACAAGCATTGGATGCTGCTTACGGTCTTACAAAGTATCTCAATTCAAAAGGCATTTACTCTATCGTTGTATCGACTGAGAGACATCCGGACTGGGTGAGGGTGCGAATTCTACCAATCCGGG
Source organism: uncultured Oligoflexia bacterium (assembly GCA_964549505.1). Taxonomy (GTDB): domain Bacteria; phylum Bdellovibrionota; class UBA1018; order UBA1018; family CAZJVD01; genus CAZJVD01. Next base: position 159,323 of record CAZJVD010000001.1, on the reverse strand, counting down.
ATTGGGAGCGTTCCATGTCGGAGCAAACTGGGACAAATGGAAAAAATCCTTGGATCCAGTTAGCTGAAGCAGGCAAGGCGCCTACGCCTCATATGCTTTGCCAGATGGCCGATGATCTGTTTTGGAAGTGTGAGGTGTCGGCACAGTTTTACTACTACATCGCATTTGCTACGGACGACCGAAACGAGCCCCATGTCGGCGAGTACGTTTGGAACGGAGAATACAACGACGAGCGACAGATCGTATTGTTACCACCTGATTTTTTTGAAGGCGGTACCGAGCAGCTCGATCGACATCCGGGATTCATTTTTGGTTTGGTCCAGCATGATTTTCATAACAAGCGATACACCCGCCAAGAGTCGCCCTTTCACGCAATGATCAATGATCGTGAACTTGCGCGACTTCCGGCTTACCGGGCGGCCGCAGTCCGTGCCAAGGAACGGATTGTCGCCGAGCTCAACACACCGGGATCTGTGGGACCACTCAGCGCGTTGGTCAAGGAGTTCCAGACTTTCTTATCGTTGGGAGAGACAGAAGCCCAGGTGGCTGCCGATGTTACCGCTAAGGTCGAAGCGGCTTACAAGAACAGAGATATCTTTCCAAAATTTGATTCTAATGTGGATAGCACATGCTTGGGTCGCTTCGAACTCGAGGGATCAAAGGCGACCTTTTATCTCGTTTCGATTGAGTCTTCAGAAGACCCTAATCGAGCCGTTGCGCTTGAGACCCAAATGTCTAAGGTACGAACCGCTGTTGACGAGATTTCCCAGTGGTTCAAGAATGAAGGAATTCTTTTGAGCCAGATTCAGTCGCCTGACACCCTCACGGAAACTAAGATTCGACTGCTGGAAGAGTCTTTGAAGAAGTAGAGTTCGTTTGCTCGCGTAGTGTAAACCGCCAATAAATTTGACTTATAGCATTACGCCACTGTAAGAGGCTTGCATGAGGACTTTTGCTATTTTGGCCTGTTTCGTTTTGCTTCCTAATACCGGATTGGCTGCGCTCGAATGTGCTCCGGGGATGGCTGGCGCTAAGGTGTTAGAGTTTACTACTACGAGGACGCAGTTCCGTTTTTTCAAGTACATCGAGAAGAACCGAATCGTTGTCCATGCGAAAGAACGTGATCTAGAAATTTCTTTCGAGCGAACGAATGTGAACCCTTCCTCGTGGGTGCACCCACTAACTTTTAATTCCCCTGTCTTATATTTCGACGTGCAAACGATGTATCCAGACAAGAGGATGTCTAGTGCCGATACCGGCATCACCGACGCTCCTGTTCAAGCGGTTGTGGCCGCCACACGCGATGGAGTTTACCTGTATGAGGTCACAGAACATGGGTATTCAATTCATTCTAATTTTGCCTTTCCTCAGCCCGCTTTTGCTCTGGAGTCTAGGCATGAGAGTCACAGACGTGACGATGGGACCACTACACGAACCAATGAGCATGTTTTTGCTTTCAGTCGTGATGGACTAAGAGTCGTGAAAGTTCGCTTAGGCAAGTTGAAAGAAACGGCATCCTATCAACTGGATCAGCCTCTTACGACTGCTGTCACGGTTCGCTTTGATGAAATAGATCCTCACGGACTGTTGACTGCGAAACACGGTAAATTGGTAGCGTTGTTGGGGACGGGAAGCTCTATAAAAGTGGTTGACGTAACTGCAGGTGAAAGAGCGGGCGAATTCGATCCCCTGGAGTTTGAATCACCGGTAGTGAAAATATCTCAGCGGTCGCCGAAACAAGCCCGAGAGCCAGGCTTAGTGGGCGAGCGTGTGAAGTTCAATCCCGTTATCGAAGTGCTGCTCGAGTCGGGAAAAACCGAAGTTATAGAACTGACCGACAATGGTTTAAGTATCGATACAAAGACCCTGTCGATTCAACAGTAGATCTGGGATCTCACGGCTTCTGCTTTCGCGTTACTCTCGGTCTTTCTTCAGATATTTTTCAAGTTCTCTGACCAAGGGTCCAAACGTTTTTTCCCGAAACTTAATGCGAGCGAGACCGCGCTTTTTTTTGAGTGCCACTGTTTTTGGGAACTCTTTCAATGTTTCCTGGAGCTCCTTAGACAGCTTGGGTATTTTAGTCCGAGCCATTTTGCTTTCCCTTTAGGAAATGTCGAACAAAACTTTCTTGTTCTGAAAATTTTAAGAGATCAAAAGTTCGATTCGAATGGATCAGTTTGGGTTTTGAATTGGAGTTGTTGAAAATAAACCATTCTTTAGCCAAGGGGCGATACTTATTCCAAAAATTATAAAAAGATTTTGGATAGCGTCTTCTAATGGCATCGACCGGAACCGAATGCCCGCCCTGTTGGACCCGGCTCTTTACGCGTTTAATATTTTCGCTGACTCGATCTAGGTAAATAAAATGGATTCTGATTTCGTAACCCGTTCCAATTGCCGCTTGTAAAAATTTAAGCCAAGTTTTTCCTGAAAGAGTGGATTCAAAGGCAAAAGATTCACCATTTCTTACAAATTCCTTCACGGACTGAAGCATAAGGCGGCCAGCATGGAACGCAGCGACTTCACTGTTGGAAAAAGATAGCCCGGACGCGAGAATATCCGGGTTGATGAAATAGTTTTTTTTGTCTTTGGTGATGCGTTTAGAAAAAAGAGTTTCGGCAAATGTCGATTTGCCGCTTCCGTTAGGGCCAGAAATAATTTCTATGACCTTATCAGCCATTTGATTCAATCCCCTCAAAAGCCTTTCGTAGCAAGTCCAGAGCGAGTTGAACGGATGGCTTATGTGTTCGAAGTCCAAACGGTACGAGACGAATAACGAACCGATTCTTGATGGTCGTTCCTGAAATCAAAACGCGGCCGTCGCTATTTACTTTAGCGATAATGGCTTTGTTAATCTCGTCAGTCTTATCCTGCGGGATATTTTTCCCGTCGTACGTAAACGTAACAATAGCGAGTTGTGGTTCAGTGACGATCGACAACCGAGGAATCTTCCTGAGTTGCTCGGTAGCCCAAAGAGTCAGCTGAAGCTTTTCTTCCATGTTGTTTTTAAACGGTGTGATGCCGTGAACCTTAATGGGAAGCCAGGTCTGAAGACCTCGAAGGTTTCGACTCAGTTCGGGGCTAATATGAGAAGGATTAATGATCTCGAGGTCTTCCTGATCGTCGGGAAGATAGACGGCATCGGTTGTATGAGCTTTCTTTAGTGTTCGAACATCCTTTACAAGAAGTGCACCGGTACCGAAGGGAATATAAAGCGCCTTATGGGGATCAATCGTAATCGAATCAGCGTTTTCAGTACCACGCATCAGCTTTTTCCCGTGATCCGTAAGCCGAAATGTTCCGGCCCAAGCAGCGTCGATATGAAACCACATGTTTTCTTCCGCGCAAACTTTAGACAGAGCCTCAAGGTCATCGACGGCTCCCGTATTAATAGTTCCCGCGTTCGCCACCAGAAGAAAGGGCATAAGCCCGTTCGTTCGATCGGTTCGAATCATCTTCCTTAATGCTTCGATCTCAATACGGCACGCGCTGTCAGTGGGAACCGTTCGAACGTTTGCTTTTGGAAATCCTGCAAGGCGAGCGGCTCTTGTGATGGAGTGGTGAGTTTGGTCTGAAGCATAAAGCACACCCGACGAAAAATTTTCTGGCAGTTTAATCACTCTCGCGGTGTGGACGGCAGCAAAATTTGCCAACGAACCTCCCGAAGTAAGAATTCCCGAGGACCCTTCAGGCATCCCCATCATTTCGCAAAGCCATCTAACGACGGATTTCTCGATTTCAATAAACGCTGGAGCAAACTCGTAATATCCAGGCCATCGATTGATCGCTGCCGTTATGAATTCCGCAATGACAGACTCGGAAATGCATCCAATCGGCATGTAAGCCATATAACCAGGACTCGTAATGTTGATCCCAGTGGGCGCAGCCTTTTCGAAAATCATCGTTAAAAGGGAGTCAAAGGATGTTCCCTTGCTAGGGATTTTTCCGGAAAAGAGTTTTTGGAGAGTTTTGAAATCGGAAGGGAAGCTGACCTTTTGAGAACTGAGAGTCTTAAAAAGAGTAGAAACGTATTTTAGAGTCTGCTGAGTTTGACTTTCGAGATTCTCAGAGCTGATTTCAAGTGAAAGATCCGGTGAATCAAGAAGCGTGGAGTTCGGATTCGGTGCATGCATATGGGGTGCTACGGGTCGCGGGTCCGGATAAAAAAGATATGGCTCAGGAGGAGGGATTCGAACCCCCGACCAACCGGTTAACAGCCGGTTGCTCTACCACTGAGCTACTCCTGAACAGTTTTGAATACCTTACAAAAGCTGATGTCTTTTGTCTACCCGGGAACATGTCTTGCAGCTCAATCGGGTTCGCTACTCAAAAGAGCGGTAGACCGTATCTAAGGAAAGAGGTTGTCATGTCTGTCCTACGTTCAGCTTTTATTGGCATTGTTTTGTTTCTTCCGTTTGCTTCCGTTTCTCAGCAGATTGAGACACCGGTTCCGAATGCTTGGAACCAGTATCTGTCGCGCATTCTTTTGGATCCGCGCGTTTCGATGGATGAACGGATTCAGGAGATCACGAGCACCGTTGAAAGGGGTGCTGGAGGCCACCTTAATGGGGTCTTCTCGCCGGCCCCGACGTACGACCCGCAGTGGACAGTTCCCTTCCTACATCAAGCGGTTCGACTCACTCTCGATACGGTGACGCCCGAAGGAAATGTCGACACCCGATTGCTTCGGGCTTTTCTCGACAACGGAGTCGATGTGCAGGCGAAGGACGGTTTTTTTAACGAGGACGCACTCGGGTTTCTCGTTTCGCAGAGCCAAAGGCCTATTTATCAGACCGAAGGAGCTCAGGCCGGTGTTATGAAAATCAGCACGCTCTTGACGGACTATGGTGCGATGGCAAGGCCCCCCGCAGAGGTTAAAGATCCTGCAACGCTTGTTTCGGAGTCCGGAGCGGCCCTCCAGCGGCGCCTCGATCGATTGACGGCCGTACGACAAGAAACTTCCTCAGAACCTCAGAAGCGTAACCTTGATGCCGCTTTGGAGAAGACGCAGCAGCAGCTGCTCGAAAATAATGGAACGCAGTCGATCGGGGCATTGGGAGAGGTCAAGCCAGAAAGTCCCAAGATCGATCCGCCGTTTAACCTGTTAACGATCGGTGCTCTACGTGAAGACGTGATGAGTTACCTGGACGGCCTTGTTAACGGAAACGAACGTCTCAAAGATATCCGTAAACTCGATATTGATCTTGCGTCTGGCAAGGTAAGTGGCGTCGTCGCGTTGCGCTCGTATCATGTGGTGCATCCCTTGGGTCGACGAATGGTGATGTATGGAAGCGACAAGGAAAATCTCGTCAGTTTCGAGTTCAACGCTCGGTTGCCGACACAGGAAAAACGAGAAGTCGCGGTCGACAACTATCCGAACATCGTGTTCGACGTCGGTAGTATTCAGAAGATCGTTGAGAAACACAAAGACACGATAAAGTACTAAGGCGCGTTTAGGGTGTGAGCTGCACTTGCGTCCAATCGGGATTTCCGAAGGGTGTCGCGGGAAAGCTTTTGACCCGACTGCCGAGCAAAAATCCTTGCGCAGGATACGTAAGCGGAAACGATACGGCTTCGTCGACTTCGAGTGCAGTCAGTAGGTCGCCGAGAAGCGCTTCGCGTTTCGTCAGATCAGTCTCTCGATACAGCTGCGTGAGGAGCGTATCGATGCGAACATTTTTTACGCCCGGTAGATTGAGCGGGCTCTGACTCTGAAACATCGAGAGGAGCTCCAGTGGGTCCATGGTTTGAAAGTTAAACGTCGTGAGAGCGAGGTCAAACTGACGGGCATCGAGATCCTCTTTCAGGTCTTTTTCACTCCGTGGTTTCAAAAGAACTTCGATTTGAATGTTGGCAAGTTCGTTCCGCGTCCACTCTGCAATCTCACGAGAGACCATGTCTTCTCGAAACGTAAGCCCTAGTTTCAGCGGTTCTTTCGTCCGAAACGTGCGAAAGCGTTCGGAGCGAGCTTGGTCGAGATCCCGGGACAGCGGACTCGTCCGATGAAAACCTTGCACGCCAGGTGGAATAAACCCAGCACTCGAGCGATCACCTGTTTTTAAAACTCCGGCGAGTTCTTCGCGCGGGAGTACTCGTGTGATGGCACGACGAAGTCCCGCCTCCTGCAGCAGTGGCGTGCGGTGGTTGAAAACCAACCAGCGCAGGGACAGAAGTGCGTTGACCTGCACTTTTGCAGCGGACTTGTCCATGATCTCTAACGTCGTCGGGTCGGGATAGACATCGATACGACCTTTGCGAAACATTGTGAGGAGTTTGTCCTTTGGTGCGATCCAGAATTCGATTCGATAAACGGGTCGTGCACTGGCGTGCGACGGGTTGGCTTCTAAAACGATACGCTTTCCGCGCTGCCATTCAGCGACCAGAAACGGTCCAATCACATTCTGTCCAAAACTGATGTCGCTACCTTTTGACGTACGTGAACGAATCGGTGCCGACACAGGAAGGGTCAGCCAGTACAAAAAGGACCGATTGGGCTTGGTGATGCGTATCTCGAGATTCTTTGGTGATGAAGCGGTGGCCGACCGGTAGAGTTCATTCCACGTCGTCCATGGCGGCTTGACGGTTTTCAACGTTTCGAACGCGTCGACAAAATTCTTTGCGACGAGTGCGGAACCATCCGTCCACCGAACACTCTCTTGAAGTGTCGCGCGCACGATAGCCGAGCCGTCCGTCTCCGACTCAAAATGAAACTCGGTGCAAAGATCACAGATGAGATCACCACGCCGATCGAGCTTGAGAAGCGACCGAACGAGGAAGGGGGCGATCGTGCGATCTGCTTGAGAGCGTGCTTCGAGCCAGTTGAGAGTTTTGGGCTCCTCGGTGACTCCGACTCGAAGGAGAGCGGGCTCTGAGACCGCTGAGGCCTGTTGCTCGAAGAGGACCGGCAGTGTGAAAAGCAGAAATCCTCTACGGAAACTGTAGAGGAGGCGAGAAACGAGGGTAGGAGCTTCGAGATTCGTCACGGGTTCTGCGATTATGCCACAAAAGAAACCACAAAAGAGACCTTGCGATGCGACCGTGCGACGCGAATGACGCGCTATCTCATGACCATGACGTTGCTTGACTCAGTCACACCAAGGCGTTACACCCCGTTGGGGATTTTGATTTGTGATTAACCTTCGAACATACGTTTTTATTGATTCACTCCAACCGCAACTTGCAGAGTTTCTCGGCACGACATCGCAAGGGTTTCTGCCGATTCCCGAAGACGCAGTTCTTTGGGTGGAAATCGCGCCGGGTATGGCGATCCACCGCGTGACCGATGTCGCTTTGAAAGCCACACGCGTCCGACTTGGTCAGCAAGTCGTTGAGCGCGCTTTCGGTACGATGGAAGTTCACCACGAAGATCAAGGAGAGGTACTGCAGGCCGGCGCCGCCGTGTTGCGCAGTCTCGAGCTCGAAGAAAAGCAGCGCGTGAAGTGCCGAGTGGCCTGGAACGAAACCATTCGCGCTGTGACACCTGACCATGCTGTTGTCATCAACCGTCAAGGCCGACGTGGTTCGATGATTTTGCCGGGCTATAGCATGTTCATCTTAGAGACCGATCCGGCCGGTTACATCGTCTACGCTGCGAACGAAGCGGAAAAGGCCGCGCAAGTTACGCTGGTCGATATTCGTGCGTTTGGTGCGTTCGGACGTTTGACGTTGATGGGACCTGAGGCGGACATCGATGAAGCCGCGAAGGCAGCGATGCGTGCGATCGAAAATCTTACGGGGATTGATGAAAGGAAGAAGTGAACGTTATGACTGACGCTCTCGGAATGATTGAAACAAAAGGGTTTGTGGGACTTGTCGAAGCTTCGGACGCGATGGTGAAAGCCGCGCGTGTTGAGATCGTTCGCTACGAAAAAATCGGTGGTGGTTATGTGACCGCGGTCGTTCGTGGTGACGTCGCGGCTGTAAAAGCTGCGGTCGAAGCTGGTCAGCGTGCCGCTGAAAAAGTCGGCGAGCTTGTCAGCGTCCACGTGATTCCGCGTCCTCATGCGAATGTCGATGCGGTGTTGCCGCTCGGTCGCGGTGAAGTCGTGGCTGCCTCAGGCCGCAAGAAGCCTGCACTCGGTTCTCAGCTCGATAACTAAGCTGATTTTATGAATTTAGGTCGAGTCACGGGAACGGTCGTTGCGTCCCGAAAAGACCCACGACTCTCCGGCACCACACTTCTTTTGGTCGAGCCGACGGACATGACGGGTGTTCCTAAAAAGGGTTCGTTCGTTGTGGCAGTCGACACCGTAGGTGCTGGCGTAGGGGAAGTCGTCCTCTACTGTTCGGGTTCTAGCGCACGCCAGACTGATGCCACGAAAAATACACCGGTCGATGCGGTCATCATGGCAATTGTCGACACCGTTGAAATGGGTGGGGAGACGACGTTTCGTAAATGAGTACCGAGTACGGTCCCGAAGAGATTGCTCGTGACGTAGACGCGCTGGCCGAGGCCGTCGCGGCTCGGCTGATGGCGCAGCCAGGGGTCGGGTTACCGAAGTCGCCATTTTCTATGCCATCGCGCACGAGCGAATCCGGACCGTCGAGTAGTTTTGGACCGCGCGTTCTTAAAACGGCAACCGTGGCGGTTTCCAATCGCACGACGTCTTCGACTGTTACCCACGCGACGCTCGATGCCGCTGTCGATGCTGCTCGAAAGGCACAACCCGCTTGGGTTGCGCTGCCGCTCGAAAAGCGTAAAGCGATTGTTTCGGATATTCGCGCTGTTCTTCGCAAGCATGCCGAGGAGCTTTCCAGAATGGCCGTTGAGGAAACAGGCCTCGGTCGTCTCGAAGATAAGATCAAAAAGAATTTACTCGTCATCAATAAGACGCCTGGTCCGGAGTTCTTAGATGCGGCTGTGGTCACCGGCGATGAAGGTCTCACACTCACTGAATATGCTCCCTATGGTGTGATCGGTTCGATCACGCCGACGACCAATCCAAGTGAGACGGTCATCAATAACGGCATTTCGATGATTTCGGCTGGAAACGCAGTTGTTTTCAACCCGCACCCATCCGCTAAGAAAGTTTCGTTTCGTGCGATGGAACTCATGGATCATGTGATCGTGGCGTCGGGCGGTCCGCGCGGAGTACTGACGGCTGTTGAAGAGCCGACGATGGAGAGTGCCCAAGCGCTCATGAAGCATCCTGGCGTACGACTCCTCGTGGTGACCGGTGGTCCCGCTGTCGTTCGCGTCGCGATGGCGAGCGGAAAAAAAGTAATCGCTGGAGGTCCCGGCAATCCCCCAGTTGTGGTGGATGAGACCGCCGATCTCGAACAAGCGGCGCGCGGAATTGTCGCGGGCGCTTCGTTTGACAACAACATCATCTGTACCGACGAGAAAGAAGTCGTCGCTGTTTCAAGCATTGCGGATGAGTTGGTGGAGCGTCTCCAGAGAAACGGCGCGGTTCTTCTGACGGCGCGGGAGACGCGCGAACTTGAGAAGATCGTCATTCAAGGTGAGCGGCATGGAACGCCGAAGGGCGAAGCAGGGACGTGTGGCTTTTTTCCGACGAAAGAGTTTGTGGGCAAGAACGCCTCGGTTCTTTTGGCTGCGATTGGGAAGCGGGTTTCCGGTGACCCCAGGCTTGTGATCTGTGAGGTCGAAGAAGATCACCCCTTTGTGCAGGCGGAGCTTCTCATGCCGCTTATTCCGATCTTCAGAACGAAGACTGTTGACGAGGCGATTGCTGCCGCAAAGCGGGTTGAGCATGGCAACGGTCACACGGCTGTGATGTACAGCAAGAACATCGACAATCTTCATAAAATGGCTGTTGAGATCAACACTTCGATTTTCGTTAAAAACGCCCCGAACTTTGCGGGGCTGGGCTTTGGGGGCGAGGGGTACACATCGTTTACGATTGCCTCGCCCACGGGAGAGGGTCTGACAACGTGTCGGACGTTCTCGCGTATTCGTCGCTGCACACTCAAAGACCACTTTAGGATCGTCTGATGGCACGGGTGATGGCACGGGTGACGGCACGAGCCTTCGGCACCAGTCCGGCACTTGCGCTGATCGAAACTCGCAGCATTGCCAGCGGTCTCGTGCTCACCGACAAGGTTGTAAAAAAAGCGCCGGTCACGATTTTGTCGTCGACCCCGGTGTCGTCTGGCAAGCATGTCCTTGTTTTTTTCGGTGGCGTTGCCGAAGTTCAAGAGAGTTTCAAAGAAGCAGTCGAACTGGGTGCTGACGATATTTTACAGAAGATCCTGATACCGAATGTTCATCCTAGGTTGGAACCGTTTCTTGGTGCATTCACCCAGGCGGACGGCGTTGTCCGCACGGCGCCGGCAGAATCGTCGCTGGGTATCGTTGAGTCCGCTACGCTGGGTGCTGCCATTGTGGCTTGCGATGCCGCACTTAAAGCGGCCGACGTGGATCTCGTGAGGCTGCGGCTCGGACATGGAATCGGCGGCAAAGCGTTTTTTGTTATTCACGGCGATCTTGAGGCTGTCGAAGCTGCGATCGAAGCAGCGGATCATGAGTTGACGGTGCTTCAGAGTCGCGTGCGCATTGAAAAAATTGCTCGGCCGATGCCGGAAGCGCTCGAGTTTTTGTAAGGAGCTGGTGTGTACTTTGGAGTTGTTCGAGGATCCGTCGTGGCGACTCAGAAGACTGAGAGTCTTCGAGGTGTTGCCCTCAAAGTGATCGTTCCGACCGATTCATTGGGGAAACCGACTGCAGATCCGGTGATTGCCGTGGACGATATCGGTGCACGAACGGGTGATTTCGTTCAATGGATCTCAAAACGGGAAGCTTCGATGGCGCTTCACCGCGGTCGTGAGGGTGCTAGCGTAGAAAATGGTTTTCCGGTCGACGCTGCGATTACGGGGATTATCGATGCTGTTGGGTAACGTCACAAAACGCGTAGTTGCCACAGCACGACTTGAGTCGTTACCGCCGGGTTCGTACCTCTGTGTGGAGCTCGATCCGGGTTTTGAGCAAGTGGGGGCTCGCGAACTGATCGCGCTCGATACGGTGAATGCCGGCCCGGGCGACAAAGTATTGATTCTTATGGAAGGCACTGGGGCACGCCAAGTAGCGTCGAAAACACCCGAGTCGGCGTTTCCGTTGCACGCCGTCGTCGTGGGTGTTGTCGACACCATTCAACTGTAATACACTAACCCTATGCGCCAACGCCGCAATGTGCTCCTGGTCAACCGCGGGTTCCAGATCAAGTATTCCTTTTTTGTCGTCTCGTGGATTCTTGCCCTGAGTGCAGTTTATCCAATGATCACGCACACGCTTTTCGAATACTTCATAGCGTTTGCGCGCAGTTCGACGCCAAACATCGATGTGGAGACACTTCGTTCGGTCAAGTCCGAGTTCTTACGTCTTCTGATTCTTCTGCATGTCGTGTTCATGGGCGTGATCTTTCTGATCAGCCTTTTCATGTCCCACAAGATTGCTGGACCCATTTACAAACTTCGCAAGTTCATTGAAACCGCAAAAACAGGAAACTACGAGTCGACCGGAACATTTCGAAAATCCGATCACTTTCAAGAACTCGCTGACGATTTCAATGATTTGCTCGCCGACATTCGTGCGCGCAAGGAGCAGACTCGAACGAAGCTCGAAGAAGTCGCTGGAAAGCTTGATCGACTGGCTTCGGATAAGCGCGAGCTTGCTGAACTGGCATCACAGATTCGGTCCGCATCGGAATAGCCCTGAGGACGCGCTTTAGATGATCCGCTTTCGTCCTCACCATCTGCTCTGCACGTTGGGGTTTGAAGGTATGGGTTATGATTCCGCGTTCATTCGAAATTTCACAGAGATCAAAAACGGTCTTACCGATGCAACGGAGCTCGAGATCGTGTCCGTCGCCGATACGATTTGTGGCGCTTGTCCTGACCGTCGTGGAGAGGGGTGTGTCTCGCAGGAGAAGATCGACGGCCTGGATCGCCGACACGCGAAACTCCTGGGGCTCGAAGGCGGACAGCGTTTAAGCTGGGGTGAAGGTAAAGCGCTTCTGCGGGAAAAATTCCATATCGAAGCGGTAACGACGGCATGCGATGGTTGTCAGTGGTTGCCTATGGGCGTTTGTCGGTCAGCACTGAGTAATCTCAAGGAGAACGCGTTGTGAGACAGGTCAGAGATGTGATTGCAGCAGGGATCGTCGTCGGGATGTTTGTCTTAGTGGGATCGGCGCTCGGCGAAAACGAAGTCATGAAGTTCGATGAGTGGGCACTCAAACTCGAGAGCGAGAGTTCAGCGCCGGGGGCCTTGCTCTACGGGCGTGGATGGAGCGAGCTTTCGCGCAAAGCTTTTACCGACTCCCTACGCACCGCTGAGAAACTGAAACTTGTGAGTGGTTACGAAGATCTTGGGCTCGAACTTGAGTATGAAATTTTTCTCAGACAAGCGCCGCTTTTTTTGAAGCGAGGGGAGGCGGACAAGGCCATCCAGAGCGGAGACCGTGCGAAAGATTGCGTGCTTCGTATCTTAAAAAACTATCCATCGTCGCCGGTGTTGCAGGACCAGAACAAGATGCTCGCGGTGGCCGATTTGGAACTTGCACGCGCTTACCGTCTGAAGCGCGACCACGTCCAGGAGCTCTCAAGCTACCTGGGTGCGTTTGCTCGACTCACGAACGGCCATCTCAAGATGGTAGCCACGGTCGAGGATCTCCGCGCGTTCGCACAGATCTGCTCGAAGGTGCGAAGCCGTGAGGCGGACAGGTCCGATCCTCCATGCCGGACGCGTTTACGCGAGATTTTCTTGGCGTATCCGCCGGGATCACTCGAAGTCAAAGCCATTGGCGAGCGGTTCCCGATGTTCAACGGTCTTAAGCGTCCATCCTTTGGTTATGCGCGAAAAATCGAGACCTATAAGTCAACGGTCGAGCAGGATCTGGCGGCGCTCAATCAAGCGATTGATTTGCATCTCAAGGGCGATACGGATGCGAGCTCGAAAGCACTTCGAGCGTTTCTGACGGATTTTCCGAACTCCGCTCATCTTGCGCGCGCGCGTTTTTGGTTAGGACAGACGTATATCAAGATGGGGTATCGGACGGAAGGGTTCGCGTTTTTGCAGTTGGTGGCCGAAACCGCACCATTAACGTTTTATGGACTTGCGGCCGCAATGACGGCAGAGATCGATCTTCATGCTTACTTCAGTAGCAGTCTTCCGCGCGTCAGTCCGCGTGATGGGTTTCTTTCGGCGGATGAATCGCGACGTGTGAAACGTGCCGAAGAGTTGTTGCGTGCGGGGGTTCGCGATCGTGTGGATCGCGAGTTAGCGGCCGTTAAGGTTCGGCCTGAGATTTCGAGCGAGTTCTTGATGTATCTTGCGACGCTGGGGTCGGAGAGTGCCAGTCACGGCGGATCGTTTCAAGCGCTGACGGAGATGATCAAACGCGGTTACCACGACACCTTCTCCACGCACGGCTTGCGGCTTGTGTTTCCGAACTCGTTTGCCCAGTTGATCGAGGAACAGGCGTTGGCGAAGGGTGTGGATCCTGTTCTCATGCAGAGCCTTATTAAGCAGGAGTCGGGTTTCGATGTGGATGCTGTCTCGTCGTCGGGTGCTCTCGGACTTTCACAAGTCCTTCCTTCGACAGCGATCGAAATCGACACGGGTCTCGCGATCGCGGCGCTCACCGAGCCTCGAGCGAATGTCCGTACGGGTGTACAGGTGTTGGCCCAAGGTCTCACGAAGTTCAAGGATTGCTGGGTTTTGGCGCTAGCGGCTTACAACGCCGGACCTCAGCGTGCTGCGGAGTGGGCTAAGGCTGCGTCGCCGAACTGGGAGATGCTTGAGTTTGTGGAGTCCATTCCGTACCGCGAGACACGTGAGTACGTGTTCGCCATCATGAGAAATTATTACTGGTACAAGTACCGCAAGACCGGGGAACGTTTAAAGAATTTCGAGGCTTTTTGGAGGAATAATCCGGCTTCCGTGACGACGACTGCATGGCATAAATCTCCGTTGAGTAAACACGTCCATTAAGATAATCCATAGTCCGGAGGTTCCTCTCAAGATGCGTAGCCGGGACTGGCTCATCCTTTCGGGTAATTCCAATCGCCCGTTGGCTGAAAAAATCTGTGAAAAGCTGGGGAAGCCACTTTCCAAGGCACAGATCGGTCGTTTTAGCGACGGTGAGATCATGGTCGAGATTCAGGAAAACGTCCGCGGTCGCGCGACCTATGTCGTGCAATCAACCTGTCCGCCAGTGAACGACAACCTCATGGAGCTTCTTGTGATCATTGATGCGCTCAAGCGAGCGAGTGCAAAAGAGATCAATCTTGTGATTCCTTATTTTGGTTACGCTCGACAAGACCGCAAAGTCGCGCCTCGCACACCGATTAGTGCCAAACTTGTTGCGGATCTGATTTCGAAAGCCGGAGCGACGCGGGTTGTAGGTATGGACCTGCACTCGGGCCAGATACAGGGATTTTTTGATATTCCATTCGACAATATTTTTGCGATGCCTGTCATGCTGGAGTTTCTCCGTACGTCGTCCTTTGGGCAGCATCCCGACGATCTTGTGATTGTGAGTCCGGACGCAGGTGGTGTCGAACGCGCGCGCGCGTACGCCAAACGTCTCGAAGCCACGGTCGCGATGATCGATAAGCGTCGGATTCGCGCGAATGTCGCGAAAGCGATGAACATTATTGGTGACGTTAAAGGCAAGCGGGCGTTGATATTAGACGACATGATCGACACAGCTGGAACACTCACCGAAGCTGCGAACGCGGTTTTAGATCAGGGTGCAAGCGAAGTGTCGGCGATTGCGATTCATGGAGTTTTCTCGGGGCCGGCCGTCGAGCGCATCGAGAAGTCTGGTCTCAAGCAAGTGATCGTGACGGATACGATCCCGCTTCACGCTTCGGCACTCGGGTGTAAGAAAATAGTTCAGCTAACGGTGGCAGATCTGATTGCTGAAACGATCCATCGTGTTCAAAACTACGACAGTCTCAGTAGTCTCTTTGTGTGAAGCAGGTCATGAAACTCTTGGTCGGCCTCGGTAACCCGGGCCCTCGTTACGAAACAACTCGACACAACGCTGGCTTTCTTGCCCTTGACCGGCTCATTGATGTCTGGAGTGCGCGCGAACTCGGTGCAAAGTTCTTAGCGGAACTTTGGGAAGCATCGGTTAGCGGCGAAAAATGTCTTCTCATGAAGCCACAAACTTTCATGAACCTGTCGGGGACGAGTGTTTCCGAGGTCGCGCGTTTTTATAAGGTTTCTGCAGGGGATATTTACGTTTTGTATGATGACGTCGACATCGAGAAAGGCGAGTTTAGACTCAAGGTCGGCGGTGGTTCGGCCGGGCATAACGGAATTCGATCGCTTGACGAGCATCTAAAAGCCCTCGGTGGGGATTACGTTAAAATTCGTATCGGTGTCGGGCGACCGCCTCTGCTGGCATCCGGGAAAAAGGCGCTTCCGACGGACGCTTATGTTCTTGAGCCGTTTTCAGATGACGAGTTGGACACTTTAGATAAAACACTGGAACGCGTGACGGACGCGGTAACATTTGCACTTAAAAACAGTGCGATCGACGCGATGAACCGTTTCAACACCCGAACGAAGGATTCGAAAGAGGATACAGATGGGCTTTAAGTGCGGGATCGTTGGTCTTCCCAACGTCGGTAAGTCGACCATTTTCAACGCGCTCACATCGGGCAAGGCGGAAGCGGCAAACTTTCCATTTTGTACGATCGAGCCGAACACCGGGATTGTGCGCGTTCCCGATCCACGCTTGCAGCAAATCGCCGATCGCGTGAAGCCGAAGTCACTTGTTCCTGCGACAATGACGTTTGTTGATATTGCCGGTCTCGTCAAAGGGGCATCGAAAGGCGAAGGGTTGGGCAACCAGTTTCTCGGTCATATTCGCGAGACTCAGGCTGTCGCGCACGTTGTTCGTTGTTTTGGTGATCCGAATGTTATCCATGTGGACGGAGGCGTCGATCCGAAGCGTGACATCGCGGTGATCGATACGGAGCTGATGCTTGCGGACTTGGATGCGGTCACGAAGAAGTACAACACGATTCAGAAGGCTGCGCGATCCGGGGCTGACAAGGAAGCTGCGCGATTATTTTCGGTGATCGAGCCCGTCAAGGCCGCGCTCGAGGCGGGTCGCCCTGTTCGGAGTGTAGCGATCTCTCCTGAAGACAAGGTCTTGCTCGAGCCGTTTCATTTTCTCACGGGTAAGAAAGTCATGTATGTCGCCAACGTCGACGAAAAGGATATCGCCAATCCCGATCAGAACCCTTGGGTCCGCGAAGTCAAAGAGCATGCAAAGTTAGAGGGGTCGTCGGTCGTTACGATTTGCGGAAAGATCGAAGCAGAGATTTCTGAGCTTGGCGAAAGTGATCGTATCGAGTTTCTAAAGGAAGTCGGACTGACGGAGCCGGGGTTGTACGCCGTGATTCGCGAAGGTTACCGATTGTTGGGCTTGCAGACCTATTTTACAGCGGGTGAAAAAGAAGTACGGGCTTGGACCATTGAGAAGGGTTGGCGTGCACCTCAGGCCGCCGGCGTGATCCACACGGATTTTGAACGCGGATTCATCAAGGCCGAGGTCTATCATGTCGAGGACCTTGTGCAGCACGGTTCGGTCCCAGCCATACGCGATGCTGGGCTACTTAGGCTCGAGGGTAAAGAGTACATCGTCAAAGACGGAGACGTGATGCTCTTCCGATTTAACGCCTAGCGGCTTAAGTGCTCTTAATTAAAATCCATTAAAATCAAAGTCTTATATTCTTAGCGCGCAGCGACAATAATATATTTATTTTGTCAGCTAAATATTTGACCAAAATGATCGATATAGCGTATATTAGTAAGTACTGTTAAAAAACATTAACAAACTATCGGGGGTTTGTAGTTATGAAATCATTCAATCGTTTCTTCGCTGTTCCCGCGCTCGGTCTCGCTCTCGTAGGTCTTACGGCCTGCGGTAGCGGTGGAAAACCTTCAGCGCTTCTCAAGAACGTGGCTATCACGACATCGGTCGATCCGGTGTCGGGAGACTCGTTTCTAAGCCTCAGTTCGCAACTGAAGACAGGTAACGCCACGATCGTGAACATCACGGTTCCGGTCACAAAAGACGGCGTTGAGATCGGTCAAGTCAGTGTCGTGAACAACGTCGTGACGGTTTCGGTCAATATGACCGAAGTCGCTCATGCTACGGGTTCAGGCGGAACAATGCCAAACGGCAATCCGATCCCAGTCACGGGACTTGATCCTGCTTCGATCATCCAGCTTGCTGCTGGGGACAAAGCCGATGTCTACGCATCCGCTTCGAGCGGCCTTGCGATGCTCGGTTTTGCTCTGAGAATCAAAGCATTCGATTCGATCGGTAAGTATGTAGGTCCAATCTCGATCTGTGACGAGTTCAAAATGGACAGCGTGCACGGAACGGCTTGTACGTTCTTCTCAGCTGAGAAGGGCAAGAGCGGTTTCGCAGTGTTCGCTGACGCCACAGTCGGTGCTACATCACTTGCTCTCAACGACGGCGCATTGGCTGATGCACTTAGCGACAGCCTCAGCGTAGCTTCGGTGAGCAGCGGCAAAGCTGTTAAGCTTCGCTTCTTGGATCGCAAGACGTCCGACAAAAAGCTAAGACACATCGAAGATGAACTTTACGAACTCCACTCGCGAAGAGCACGCCTTCACTAAGATCTGGCGACTTTCCGAGAATTAACAAGAATCGGAGCGCGAAAACACGGATGTTTTCGGCTCCGATTCTGCTTTTTGATCGTAGGCCAGCTCTGCTATTGTGACCCTTAATCACCCATGCCAGATAGCAGGCTGCACCGTTTTTTCTTCAATCGATTACTCTCGACCGCAGGGTCCGAATCCAAACTTTCTGGCTCGCAGGCGCTCGCCGTTCTCTGTTCGGACGCCCTCAGTTCCGTCGCTTATGCCACGGATGCGCTGGTGCTCGCACTTTTGGCAGGAGGGACAGGGGCTGTCATCTGGTCGCCGCTTGTTGGGCTTCTGGTTGCCATAACGACGATTCTCTTGGTGGTTTGTTATCAATGCACCGTACGTACGTTTTCCGGTACCGGCGGGGCTTATGGGGTCGCTTACGAGAACCTGGGCGTGTTTCCGGGTCTCCTGGCAGCGGCTGCACTCCTGGTGAGCTTTGTCTTCATGCTGGCCGTTTCGGTGTCGGCCGGTGTTCAGATGCTCTTCCCAGTGTGGTCGGGTCTCGAACATGTGCGTGTGCCAGTCGCTATCGGTTTGATTGGGCTTATGACGATGCTCAATCTGCGTCGGGATCGCGAGTTTCTGTGGTTAAGTACGTTGGTCACCTGGGGGTTTGTCGCTGCTGTCCTTGTGCTTCTGGGTCTAGGGACCTATCACGCGTGGGATGTGAGCGCTGTCGTGCCGGCGCTTTTGCCGGAGCCGAGCGACGGTCGCATCCAATTGATTTTAACGTCTTTTGCTCTGGGCTGCGTAGCGCTTACGGGTTTGGAGACCGTGGCTATTGGCGTACAACGCTTTCAGCACCCGGCGAGTGTTCGGGCCTCCCGTCTCATTGGTAGTCTCGGTGTCTTGCTGGTGATCGCCGTTATCGGCGTGACCTGGCTCTCGACGATTTATCAGCTAGCTCCTCGGACGCGCGATCCTCAGCATGCGTTTGTTCTCGCTCAACTCGCGACTCGGATTTTAGGTGATGGAGCTTGGCGCGATATCGTTCTCGTGATTTTTTCAATGACACTCGTTTTAGCAGCGAATGCTGGATTCAACGGTTTTCCATGGCTCGCTTCGCGTGTTGCCGATGACCGCTACCTACCTCGACAGTTTTCTCATCGTGGTGATCGATTCTTTTTTTCAAACGGAATTCTAGGTCTCGGTGTTCTTGCGGCTGCTGTGGTGTTCACCGTACAGGCGAACGTTCATCGTTTGATCCCATACTATGCGGTCACCGTTTTCACGGCGTTTACATTGTCACAACTTGGGATGGTCGCATTCGCGATTCGCGGGGGACCCGACGGCACACAGCCGAAGTCACAGGGACGAGCGTTTTTGCATGGCGCAGGCGCTGTCGTGTGCGCGACGGTGGTTCTCGTGATCTTGTACTCTCTTCGTCGTGATGGCGTGTGGGTTGTCCCGCTGGCGCTGGGTCTGATGGTTTGGATGTTCTTGAAAATCCATCGTCACTATCTGGTCGTAGGTTCAGAGCTTCGCTTGCGTGGCGAACCGCTCAAGAAGATGGACGCGATCAAACAGATGGTTGTTGTGCCTGTTTCGGGTCTCCATCGCGGCATTCTAGATGCCGTTCGTTACGCTCTTTCAATCTCAAAAGATGTGCGCGCGGTCTATGTCGAGATCGACCCGATTGCTGGTGCGCGGATGAAAAAGGAATGGGAAAAGTGGTGCGAAGACGTCCCACTCGTTATGGTTCAGAGCGAATCGCGTTCAGTGATTCAGCCTCTTGTGGAATATCTCGACGATCTTGAAAAAACATTTCAACCGGACGGAATCACCGTCGTCATCCCCGAGTTTGTGACGGTCTCGCGCTGGCAGGGTTTGCTCCATAATCAGACCGCGCGTCTCATTCGAGCGGCGCTTGTCTTTACGCCGAATCGTGTGGTGACGAGTGTACGGTACTATCTAAAGCGGACTTAAACTCCATCAACCACGCTTCAAAATCACGCTCGGCCCTTTCCAACAAGAAACGTCGATTTTCATCGCGTCCACGCGGTTTCGGATCGTTCTCGGTGAGCGGTGGAAAAATCCCGAAGTTGATGTTCATGGGCTGAAAGTCTTCGGTGTTTCCTTTGGTCACAGCCCTCACAAGCGCTCCGATCGCCGTTGTCTCAGGCGGAGGCGTGAGTGTGCGTCCACGTAAGCGACAGAAAATCCCGATCGCTGCCCAAAGGCCCATGGCCATCGATTCAGTGTAACCTTCAACACCCGTGATCTGACCGGCAAAGAAAACGTTCGGTCGGCTGCGCAATGCTAGTGACGATTCAAGTAGCACTGGAGAGTTGATGAAAAAGTTACGATGGATCGATCCCATTCGAAAGTATTCGGCATGCTTGAGTGCCGGAATCATCGCAAAGACCCGCTTTTGTTCCGGGTAGGTGAGTTTTGTTTGAAACCCGACAAGATTAAAAGCCGTTCCAGCTGCATTCTCTGCGCGCAGCTGAATCGCCGCATATGGACGCCGGTCCGTTTTCGGATCGGTCAGTCCAACCGGCTTCATCGGCCCAAAGCGTAGACTCTCAGGACCGGTTGCCGCGATCGACTCAATCGGTTGGCAGCCCTGAAACAAACGTTCTTCTTCGAAGTCTTTCGGCTTTACCTTTTCGCCAGCGAGCAACTCGCGAATAAAGTTTTCGTACGTCTCGCGATCGAGTGGACAATTGAGATAGGCCGCTTCGCCACCTTTTTCGTAGCGATTGGCTTTAAAAATATTTTCAAAGTCGAGTGTCGAAGCATCCACGATCGGTGCGATCGCGTCGTAAAAATAACAGTTCGATGCATCCACGTTTTCGCGGATCCATCCGGCAAGACCGGACGAGGTCAGAGGACCTGTTGCGATCAACGATAGGTGAGTCGTTTCCGGAGCGGGACATTCTCCGCCGATCACCTCGATGTACTTGTGCGTGCGAACGGCGTCGTTCACGATCTGTGAAAACCGATCGCGATCGACGGTCAAAGCCTGCCCGCCTGGGATGGAGGCTTGCTCGGCCGCACACAGTAGGAACGAGCCAAGTAAGTGCATCTCGCGCTTGAGTCGTGCTGGCGCTGAGTTGGGTTCCTTCGACTTCAAAGAATTACTGCAGACAAGCTCAGCTAGGGACCCCGTCTTATGAGCGCCCGTCATGACGTAAGGGCGCATCTCAAAGAGGCGAACGGCGATGCCCCGTCGTGCGAGCCATAAAGCCGCTTCGGACCCTGCAAGGCCCCCTCCGATGATGTCGACGGGCTTTGTCGTACCTGAAATCACGCCTTCGCTTTACCACGCTTAGGGCGTGTTCTCATTTATTATGACGAGCGGTCATAACAAATGAGGACACGCCCTAGGTTCAAGATTAAAATTTAAGGCAGACTGTTTATGAAATCAGCTGTGCCCAAATCCCTCTTGTGGACCGAATTAGTCGATCGCTTTCTGGCGCACGCGTCTTCCGTCAGAAATCTCAGCCCTGAAACCATCCGGACCTACACCAAGGATCTCCACGATTGGACAAAGTCGTTGAGGGATCACACGACCCATCGACCCATCGATCGTACTTGGGTGAGAGCAGTGATGGGGCGCCAGTTTGCAGAGTTGGATCCTGTCACCATCGCGCGGAAGCTTGCGGCACTTCGAAGTTTTCTCGGTTTTGTACACGGACTGGACCTTGCTCCGGGAAGTATCTTGGCGAAATCGATCCGCACTCCGCGACAACCGAAGCGCACGCCGAAATTTCTAGGGCTCGAGGAGGCACGCGAAATATTGGAGCGAAACAAAGGTGATGGATGGCTCGCGCTTCGTGATCAAGCTTTACTCGAAACGCTCTATGGTTCCGGCCTGCGTTTGGCTGAAGTCGTCGGCCTTAAGGTGACGGATGCTGATCTCGAAAAGGGATGGGTGCGCGTTCACGGAAAAGGGTCCCGTGAGCGGCGTGTTCCGCTGAGCGGGAAGTCCTGTTCTGCGCTTCGTGATTATCTCGAAGCGCGCTCCCGTTTCGATCACGCATGTCTGTTCCTGAATTACAGCGGTCGGGCACTTTCGGCTCGGGGTGTGGGTAAAATTCTAGCTAAGATCAGCGCTCATAGCGTGAACCCTCATGCGTTGCGGCATTCCTTTGCAACTCACCTTTTGGCCGCCGGAGCTGACTTGAGAGCTATCCAAGAGATGCTAGGCCATGCAAAACTTGGGACGACCCAGCGCTACACGCATGTCGATCTGACCGCGATCGAGAGAGAATACGAAGCATTTCATCCACTCTCGCGAAGGAAAAAAGGTCGTTGAGTAGAACCTGTCTTTTCTATAGAAATTTCAGGACAAGTGAGGATACGCCCTAATGCTCGATGCACTGATTCAGCTTTTCGCCAGCCTTTCGGGGCCGACAGTGTACTTGCTACTCCTTGTTGTTCTTTTGATCTGTGGTCTTGGAGCGCCGATTCCCGAAGATATCACACTCATTCTTGGCGGCTACGTTAGCTACTTAGGTACGACGGATCCCACCGCCGTTACGCTCGTTTGTCTTTTTGGAGTGATTGCAGGCGATACGTTGATTTTCTTTTTGGGCCATAAATACGGGCGTGGGTTACTGAAACGCAGTCGTTTTTTTGCGCGTCTCCTACATCCCGAGCGACTTGCGGGGATCGAGACGCGTGTTCGAAAGCAGGGCAATCGTTTGATCTTTGCAGCGCGCTTCATGCCCGGTCTGCGCGCCCCGATCTTTTTCAGCTGTGGGACTCTTCATGTACCGTACCGTGTTTTTCTGTTTTTTGACGGTTTGGCGGCCCTGATTAGTGTTCCAGTGATTGTTTTTTCTGTGTATTTCTTTGGTCATGAAATTGACGAAGTCGTTTCAATCATCAAGCATGTTGAACATGGAATTCTCATTGGGATTTTGATAATTGTATCCATAGGCCTGGGAAGAATGTGGTGGCGGTCTTCCGCTAGAGTCGCGGCAGAAAAAAAAAGCCAAAAAAACCGTGAAATAGAGATAACGGAGGCAATTTAAGCTTGAACTGGTTCGTTTTGACGGCATTAACGGCCGTCGTATGGGCAAACCCGCAACCCGGCCGTCTCACACCGACTGCGCCGACCAGAAACCCGGTCATCAAAGGTGCGTCCGGGGGTCCCAGCGTTCCCGATCTGGATACGCTCTGTCGCGAACTCGATCGCGTGTCTCAGAAGTTTTCTTGGAATCTAAAACCTTGTCCCATGCATCAGCTCAAAGTCAAAGGCGCCTCAGTAAAGAAGGCTCCGCTGGTGGTTGCCGAGTTCGGACCAGCTGACTCGACGAACGTCACCCTTGTGCTCTCCTCGGTTCACGGCGATGAGATCACGCCCGTCTACGTGATCATGCGTTTGATCGAATGGGCGCAAGAAAATCCGGCGGCGATTGGTGATCGACGCATCGTGATCGCCCCGTTGGTAAACCCGGATTCGTTTTTTGCTGTTCCACGCACGCGCAGCAACGCAAACGGAGTTGACGTCAATCGCAATCTGCCTACAAAAGACTGGAACGCGAAAGCGTTGCACAACTGGCAGCGTAAGTTTGGTTCCAATGTCCGGAGGTTTCCCGGATGGAAAGCGAACTCTGAGCCGGAAACTGACTTTCAGGTCCGCTTGATAGACGAGTACAAGCCGACAAAGATTCTCTCGTTGCACGCACCATTGAACTTCTATGATTATGACGGACCGAACGGTCTCACGTTGTCGAAGTTTCCTATGGACTACGTGAGCAAGTGTCTGGAGCTCCGGTCCAGTCTCAAAGCAGTTTCGGGTGGGTTTTTCCCAGGTTCTTTAGGTAACTACGCAGGACAGGAGCGCGGGATACCGACCATCACGCTCGAGCTCCCTACGGCGGATCCTAAACGTGCAGCGGACTATTGGAAGGGCTTTGAAGAGGGTATCAAGACTGTGATCTCGTTCGAGGTTCCGGATCAGATCACTGCCCGGAAATGACCGGGGCAAAGCGGGACTCTTTTTCTTCGACGACAAGATCGCTTCGAACCCAGGGCGAGTTTTCTGGCCCTCTCGTGATTCCGTCGTTAAGCACATGCGCGCCGAGCGGTCGGATCTGAATCCAGTCGTTCGCAAACGTCTCCACTTCAAACGTGTCCGTTAGCTCGGCTTTGCCGATAATCTTGTAGTTAGCACCAGGTCCCGCGCGCAGATTCACTGCGGGTCGAACCGGTCGGACAACGTAGTGTGTGGACTGCGCGTCGGGTTCGGGCTTTGTTTCCGAAGACGAGCTGGACCGTGCGACCGCTTTGGGAAAAAAGTGGCCGAGAATCTGTTCGTGATATTCGGGCGGAAACTTCTGTAACGTCTCGAGTATCGGTGGAGCTGGTCGCAGAGGGGTGCTCGGTTCGGGATTCCAAAACACGACGAGGGCGACGACAAGGATGCTGGCGACGACCATGAACGGACGCGCTCTACTCGCTCTCCCAGTTTGTTCTTGGGAGGTCTTTCGCATTTTCTTTGGTGTCACGCGTAGTTTCGGCTCGGCAACGATCTGTTCAGCGGTAAACTTTGGTTCGAGCTCGAATCCTTGTCCTTTCCGGAGAAGGGCGTAACCGTCGCAGCTGCTACAGCGGGAGAGGCGCCACCCGGTTTCCGGCCATTCACCGGTCTGGAGAAGGTTGGGATTTCTACAATGTGGACAAGTCCAGAACATCGTACCTTCAAGGTTCCGTCTGCGAGGTCTTGCGTGCAATGGGCAGGACTTGCCCAGCAGTGATTTCGAATCGTATGATAAATGAACTTCATGCCGGCGAAATCTTCTTCCCAATCGATGATCTCCAAAGTGCGACGTGGGGATCGCTTGGCGCTCGCGCGGCTCATCACACGCGTGGAAAACCGCAGTGACGATATTCTGGATCTTCTGCCCGAGATTTTTCGCGATCGCGGCACGCCTCAGATCATCGGCGTGACAGGTCCGCCCGGCGCGGGCAAGTCGACCTTGGTGGATCGTTTAATCGAACGTTTTCGGAAACAAGGAGAGCGCGTAGCAGTTCTTGCTGTGGATCCGTCGAGTCCGTTTTCCGGGGGCGCTGTTCTGGGTGACCGGATACGCATGCAAGCGCATGCAGGCGACGCTAAGGTTTTCATTCGTTCGCTCGGAACGCGTGGCAAACGTGGTGGTTTGTCGGGAGCCGTGAAAGAGATTCTGTGGGTCTTGGGTTCTGCTGGTTTTGGAAAGATTATTGTTGAGACAGCCGGAGTCGGTCAGACCGAGCTCGACGTGCACGACTGCGCGCACACGGTCTTGGTCGTGCTGGTGCCTGAGAGTGGCGATTCCATTCAGGTGATGAAGGCTGGGCTCATGGAGATTGCGGATGTTTTCGTGATCAACAAGTCTGATCGTCCTGAGGCTGACAAGCTTGCCAGCGAGGTGGCGCAGATGGTGGGCCTGGAGAAACTAGACTCAAAGCTCAGATTCCTTCCGCCCGTGTTGCGAACGCAGGCGTTGAGCGATCAGGGTGTTGAAGCTGTCGTGAAGGCCTGTCTTGACCATTGGAGTTACCTTGAGAAGAGTGGGGGGCGAGAGCGGAAGGACCGGGCATTCATTCGGTCGCAGGTGGTGGAATTCCTGACTGAAAAATACGGAACAAAAGCAGAACATCTTCTGGATTCGGAAGATGGAGTTAGTCTTATAAAGAGCATTGCATTGGGTAAAAAAAATCCAAAGGATGCTATTCTATACCTTAAAAATAAAATAAAACCATGAAGTTATATTGATTTACATCTAATGACTCAAGGAACTAAAAATACTATACTATTTTGATCTAAAGTAAAAATAATACTGTACCGAAATAGTCAGTAGATCGCAGATCGTCTGTGGTTCGCGGGGTACAGCAATAGCCCGCAAAATTTGAAACCAGGGACCTCTTTGGGAGTGGTGTAGGTACACACACGCCCAGAAAGCCCTATTTGGAGTGTGGTATGGGACTACGTATTAATACGAACGTTCAAGCCATGGCCGCTCAACGCGCCACGGGTTTGAACTTTCAAAACGTTCAGAAGAGCCAGGAAAAACTGTCGAGCGGCAGCCGGATCGTACGATCCGCTGACGACGCGGCAGGTTTGGCGATTTCAACCAACATGAATGCCGATATCCGTTCGATGCGCCAAGCTGCGCGCAACGCGGGTGATGGCGTTTCGTTGATTCAGACTGCTGAAGGTGGAATGAGCGAAATCGGAAACATTCTGATTCGGATGAGAGAGCTTTCGATCCAAGGCGCCAGCGATACGATTGGTGACCGCGAGCGCTCCTTCATCGATAAGGAAGTTTTCCAGCTTCGTGAAGAAATCGAACGCATTGCAGTTTCGACCGAATTTAACGGGAAAAAGCTGCTGGTTGGCAATCAAGAACAAGTCGAAGTTCAAGTCGGTGTTCGAAACGTTCCTACTGAGGATCGAATCGCGATCGATTTGGCTAAGATGTCGTCAAACTTGGAAACGCTTGGAATTCGTGACCTGTCGGTTGCGACGAAAGAAGCGTCACAAGAAAATCTAAACAAGCTTGATGAATCGATCAAGATGCTTTCGCAAAGTCGTTCCGAGCTCGGCGCGTACCAAAATCGTTTGGACGCTACGATTCGCAACTTGCAAGTTTACGATGAAAACTTGTCAGCTGCGAAAAGCCGAATTGCGGATGCTGACGTCGCAGAAGTCGCTACGGCGCTGACGAAGGATAATATCCTTTCGAGTTCGTCCGTTGCGGTCCTCGGCCAGGCAAATCACAATTCGAAACTGGCCCTCAGTCTTCTGGGCTAAACTACCGTTTTGAAACGGCATTATGGGGGTGCTCCGGCGCCCCCATAATTCCTTATTAAAAAACTAAAGTATTAGCACGTTCCTCCGACAAGATGGGTGTCGCTAAAGATCTGAACTGGTTGCCAAGCCATTAAGATCTAAGGCGATAGACAATTTAACCAGGTCCATGAAAACAAGACTGAGAAGGTCGGTCTTGTGTGGGGCCTTGGCTTAACCCAATAACGGAGGATTCCCACCATGGGCTTAAGAATAGCGACGAACGTTGCGTCCGAATCGGCGCAAAAAGTTCTCAAGCACAATGCTGAAGATCAGCAAAAGCATTACTCTCGGCTGTCATCCGGCGACCGGATCACATCCGCTGCAGACGATGCTGCTGGCCTTTCAATTTCCGAAAACATGCGAGCTCAAATCCGATCCCTCAAGCAGGCTGAGCGGAACGCGAACGATGGTATTTCGTTCGTTCAGGTTGCTGAAGGCGGAATGACGGAGATCTCGAACATTTTGATTCGCCTGCGTGAGCTATCGATTCAAGGTGCTTCGGATACAGTCGGAGACAAAGAGCGCAGTTTTCTTAATGCCGAGTTTCAGAGTCTCGTTCAAGAGATCGATCGTATCTCGAACGTCACGAACTTCAACGGCACGCCTCTGCTCAATGCTGAAGCTGTGAAGGGCCAACTTGAGTTTCAAGTCGGCACTCAGGCGACAGAAGCAGATCGTATCGTGTTCGACGCTGCAGAAAACGATGTCCGCACTGGCGCCTTAGGTGTCGATGCGTTGGGCACGCTATCTGTTGACGACGCTCGCGATTCGCTAGGCAAGCTGGATGCAGCGATGGACGTTGTCAACGCAGCTCGCGCTCGCCTAGGAGCGATGCAGAATCGTCTTGTCTCAACGACAAAAAATATTTCGACGGCGACTGAGAACCTCTCGCACGCTCGTTCGCGTATCGCGGATGCAGATCTTGCGGAGGAAACAGCGAATCTGGTGAAGAGCAATATTCTCCAGTCCGCTAGCATCGCTATCTTGGGTCAAGCCAACTCGGCTCCCAAGCAAGCGCTGTCGCTTCTGTAGTTCGGACTTCGATTTTATAAAGTTGCGCCTAACCCCATCTCGCGATGGGGTGCCTTAAGCCGACCCCCGGGAATGCCGAGATTCCCGGGGGTACTTATTTGCGCTTCCTCATTCTCTTCTCCATCCCTGCATTCTTAGACCTTGTCTCTTGTTCTCAAGAGCACGGACATCCTGTCCTTACTCTGCCTTTCTGCCATCCGTGGCGCAGAGAAGCTCTCGAGAACAAGAGGCAAGGTCTAAGAATGCAGGGATGCAGTGAACACTCACGAGCGCAAATGAGTACCCCCCAAAGTGTCAGGATTTTGTCGCTAAGTTTCTGCGTCTCTTAATCCGAAACGAACAGTAGGAGGCGTTTGTAACCGGTGAAGATCGTTCCACGACTTGAAATCGATCAAGTCTTCAAAAAATCTGATACGGCTGACCAGCAAGAGCGTGATCGCCGCGAGCAGCAGAAGAACGACGGTTCGAAACAAGAGAACGCCGCGCCTGAAACGCTTCATGTAACCGACGAAGAGCTCAATCAAGCAATCAACTCGGTCGCAAAAGATCCCGATTTTGTTGCGCAGGGGTTACATGTCGAACAAAATGCAGCCCGTCCTGGATTGAAGATCGCTTTGATTGACCGCGAAGGTCGCAAGATTCGCGATATGTCCGGGGAAGAGTTTGTTCGTCTTCGTGACACCGTTCAAAATAACGGTAAGAAGAGCGGAAAACTTCTCGATAAGAAAGTCTAAGCTCGCGCGTCAGATCTCTCTGGATGCGACGGTCTCTTTCATTAAGTCCGCAAACTCGGCAAATCCCATTCGTAAGGGTTTGTAGAAAAACAGATCCGCGCCCCGCTTTTTAATATCACTCTCTTCGATCAGTTCGAGTCCTGTCGTGACCGCGATGAGAACGTTCGAGTCTCTTTTTTTTCGGATATGGCGCAAAAGTGCCAGGCCCGACGCGCTCGCACCCGCCTCGTCTTCGCTCAAGTGGACATCCGAGATCACGAGATCATAATGTCGGCTGTCGAAAAGCTGAATCGCCTCGGTGATATTGGCTGTGACATCTACGTCAAAATCGCGTTCCTGAAGGAGCGGGACCAATGTTTCAACAAACGCCTGATTGTCTTCGACGAAAAGAATGCGCATGATGACGTTACTGTCTCATCGCTGATGTAGAGTTTCATGGTTAACTTTTCTTAGGAGACTATCTCAGTCGCGTAGACTGAATAAAAATAGAGAACGTATGACTCCAGACTATCGCAGGGGGACCTAGGAATGGGTCGTGTGCCGTACTTTCATGTTTTACTTATTGAGGACTCCGAGTCCGATCTCATGCTCACGCGTGAGTATCTTGAGCTCTGTGACTCCTCTCAGTATGAGACGGAGTGGATCCAGACTTATGAGGATGCCGAACGACGCATTCTAGCCGGACCCCTTCGTTGTGACGTGGTCTTGATCGACTATTATTTGGGTCAGCACCGTGGTCTCGAGTTGTTGAAACTTTTGAAGCAGCAACAGTGTCCACCGGCAACGATTGTTCTGACCGGACGAGGTGACTCAAAAGCCGACATCGAGTCCTTGCACGCCGGTGCCTCTGACTTCTTAGTCAAAGATGAGATCAATCCTCATCTTCTCGATCGCTCGATTCGGTACGCTGTCGAGCAGCGTCGTAATGAAAAGTTGGTCTTACGACAGCAGCGAGAGTTAAGTGCCATGTTGAAACTTGCTGCTATGGAAGAAATGCTCAGTACCGTCAGTCATGAAATCAACAATCCCCTCACTATTATTCAAGCGAAAATGGCGGTGATTGATCGTCTGTTGCGAGCGGAGAAAGTAGACGTCGTGAAGATTGGAGAATGCGCGGAAACAGCCTCGAAGATGGTCACACGAATTGTGGACATCAAATCCGCTCTCAAGAAAAGACACGGCAATCTGAATGTGCCGATCTACGAAGACGTTAACGTCTTGAGTTTGGTTAAGGAAGCGATCTCTCTCTGTGCCGATCGGATCGGCAAATCCGGTTCGACGATTGAACTGCAGGAGAAAGAGGTCGGCGTGCTCTGTTGTAACGCGATTGAACTCTCGCAGGTTCTCGTGAACTTAATCGGCAATGCCTGCGATGCGATCAGCAGTCTCGACCAGCGCTGGATTCGTATCGAAATAAGTCGTGACTCCAAGGAAATAGAGATTGTGATCACGGACAGTGGCGTCGTTACGGATCCTGAAACCCGAAACAAAATGTTTAAAAAGTCTTTCACCACAAAAAGTCATGGGATGGGAATCGGGCTTCATCTCTCGAGCCGAATCGTTGAGTCCTATGGGGGATCGCTGCAGCTTGCAGATGACCATCCAAACACACAGTTTCGGATTCGGCTTCCCACGGAACATAAACGTGGAACGCAAGCGACGTACCGGATCCTCGTTGTCGATGACGAGGAGGAGATTTTGCAGATTTTTGCCGACGAAGCCCGAGAACGTGGTCACGAGGCGATTGTCGAAAGCGATCCCATGAAAGCAAAAGAGCGTCTATTGGTTGAGCGCTTTGATGCCGTGATCTTTGATATTCGTATGCCCGGTCTCAGCGGCCTCGAACTCGCGGAGTTAGTGCGAAAGCAAGATGGATCACCAACACTCGCGTTCATCTCCGGTCTGTTCACTTCGGCCGTTCTACAGAAGATCGATCAGATGAGTCCAGGTGAGCGACTGACATTCGAGAAACCGCTCGACGCTAAGACGGTTCTCGATCAGGTACTCGGTACGATTGATGCGAGGATTGCAGTTTGATCGAGAAGCCGTTCTACGAACGCGAAGAATTCTTTCGCTCCATCTTCGATGACATGCTCGAAGGGATTCAGGTCGTCAGTCCGACGGGTCAGTATATCTATGTTAACAAGACGGCCGCGCGACACGGACATAAGACGGTCGAGGACTTGGTTGGACGCCAAATGAACGATGTTTATCCTGGCACGGAGCAAACAGACTTTTATAAGACGATGCTCAATTGTATGCGGACCAACACGACTGCCTCGATGGAGAATCGCTTTGAGTTCGAGGAAGGGCACGGTTGGTTTGAACTCCATCTTCAACCCATTGAAACCGGTATTTTGATTCGATCCATTGATATCTCGGCGTGAAAGCGAGTCGAGAATATGTTTCGAGTTGCGGTCAATGCCGCTCCTATCGCAATGCTCATGGTGGATGAGGAGGGTCAGATCGCCCTGTCGAATCGGAAAGCCGAGGAACTGTTTGAGTACACGGCCGAAGAACTGAGTCGCCTCGGTGTGGATCAGCTTTTACCGGCTGATGCGAGAGCGGGTCACCCCAAGTTGCGTCGGCAGTATGGACAAGCGCCTGCAGCGCGGGCGATGGGACAGGGGCGTGATCTGTTCTGCTTGACCAAAAGTGGTCGCGAAGTGGCGATCGAGATTGGGCTTACTCCTGTTGTTTCGGACGACAAAAGATACGTCATCAGTTCCATTCTCGACATTACAGAGAGAAAAAAAACCGAAGCGGTTCTTCGTGCTAACGCAGAAGAATTATCAAAAAGTAATCGGAATCTTGAAGAGTTCAACTACGCTGCCTCTCATGACTTGAGAGCACCTCTTCGTCACATCGCCTCGTTTGCCACTTTGCTGAAGACCGAGCTCAGTCAGAGTACCAATGAGAAAGTACAGCGTTGGTTACAGGTCGTCGTTCAGAGCACCGAGCGCATGAAGGTATTGCTGGACGATCTCATGGAGTATTCGCGCAGTGGCTACGGTTCGATCAATCACGAGCTTGTTGACCTGCAGCAGACAGTTAAGGAAACGCTCGCGGACCTTTCAGTTTTGATTCAGGAAACGGGTGCCGACGTGCTTATGGGTTCTTTGCCGCAGATTTCTGGAGATGCAGTCAAGATTCGTCAGGTCTTACAAAACCTTATTCAGAACGCTATCAAGTTTCGACGGCCCGGAGTCCAGCCGATCGTTCGTGTTGAGGCCCACGAAGATGCCGATGCTTGGCTCGTGATGGTTCGTGATAACGGAAAGGGTATTCCCAAAGAGTTTCACCAGCGACTTTTTAAACCGTTTCAACGTCTGGATCGCGACAGGAACGATCCGGGGTACGGTATGGGACTCGCCATTTGCAAACGAATCGCTGAGATGCATGGTGGGAGCATTGTTATCGAGTCCGTCGAAGGCGAGGGTTCAACATTCATTTTCTCGATTGCAAAGCGAAAACCCAGCACTCAAGATGGTAGGAACCCATGAAGAAGAGTGGAGTAGTTGAAGTCCTCTTGATCGAAGACGACGATGCCGACGTGGAGCTCGTGAGGATTCTATTGGATTCTCGTGCGGATCTTCGACTCACGATCGAAAAGAACGGACAGAGTGCTCTTTCATACTTACAGACCTTGAAGGCTGACCATCAGCCACTTCCCGGTCTGATTCTGTTGGATATCAATCTACCTGGCCGCAATGGTTTCGAGATTTTGGATGAGATCAAAGCGGACCCGACGTTGAAAGTGATTCCTGTGGTCGTCATGAGTAGTTCGGGATTTTGGCGAGACATTTTTCGGGCGTACGAATCATACGCGAACTCGTACATCCAGAAGGCCGTCGACTTTGAGGAGTTTAAGAGAAAGATGACGGTTGTTTTGGACTACTGGTTTTCAGCGACGGCACTTCCCACTCATCAGTCGACAGAACTCACGACCTAGGTCGCGATTCGTCCGGTCGTTCCCTCCATGGCAGCTTCAATCGTTTTTTTACACTGCGAGACAGTGAACGGTTTTGAGATGAACGGCGGAACTTCCATCGGGTTCTCAAACAACTTGAGATAACTGTCGGCCGGTGAGCTCGACATGAACACGAACGGTGTCCCGGGAAAATGAGCCATACAGTAGTCCCAGAGTGCAGTGCCCATCTGAAGTCCGGGTAAGTAGATGTCGGTCAATATGAGGTCTGGGCACTGCTTGTAGCTAAACTTGCATTCTTTCAATGCCAGATGCGCTTCACCGAGATTGGTGGCCCAAACGATTTCCATGTCGGGATGAATCGACTTTACGATTCGTTGAATAATCGTCTGTAGACCTGTGTCGTCTTCGACAATCAGTGCGCGGCGTGAGCCTGGTTCTTGCTCCGCGGCTCGCAAGCGTTGATAGTCGATCCATTTATCAATATCGTCGTGCATGAAATATATTCCCTTTCAGTTTGTGACCAGCCTCCGCGATCGTAGTCCACGGTGCTGGACCATCACGCGGAAATTTCATGGTTGGGTGACGAAGTTTTGGAACCTCGTCAAAAAACGTCGCTGAAGGCATTCGAAAAATCCAATCTGTCTCGTCGATTGCTTTCGGGATTTCTTGTGATGCTATAGGTAGCTGAATATCGACACATCCCAGTCCAACCAGCCAAACCCATCGTTTCCAGAGCAGCTTCATGTCCGGCCTCCTTTCCTGTTTTCTTTTCTAGTTTACAACCCCGCTGTCAGTTGGCTGTGTCCCGATTGTAGAGATTTCTCAACATGCCCTCCCGCATGGCACCACAACCATCTCTTATAATTGAAGCGTAAGGAGAACCTACGTATGAGTTCCTGGCGTCCTTTGCGAATCCTGGTTGTTGACGATAACGACCTCGAGAAACACCACCTGAGTACCGTTTTAAGGCTGGCGATGCCTTATGTGTCCATTGATTGGGCAACAACGTTCTCGGAAGCTCAGGCAAAAATGGGTCTTCGAAAGGCTTTAGGCCTACGTTACGACGCCGTCCTGGCGGATATGTATCTTGGTTTTAACGAGAACTCGGGTGCGGATCTTCTTCTGAACTGCCTTGCGCGCGGTGGAAAAGACAGCCGCACAGCGCTTGTTCTGATGTCATCCAGCACACA
This sequence comes from uncultured Oligoflexia bacterium, assembly GCA_964549505.1. Taxonomy (GTDB): domain Bacteria; phylum Bdellovibrionota; class UBA1018; order UBA1018; family CAZJVD01; genus CAZJVD01. The sequence goes on along the minus strand of CAZJVD010000001.1, from coordinate 125,989 downwards.
GGATGCTGTTCTTCGAGAGTGCAAACATGGTCGGCTATTTAGGTTTTTGAATAAGCCGCTGCTGATCAACGATCTTCGGAATCTTGCCGCAAATTTGTTTCTCTCCACTTCAACAGCTCCGTGAGCAACAAGTCATATTCATTTTGGAGATCGTTTTTCAAAGCGTCGGCTTGGGCGATCTGTCCTGTTTCGCCTAACTGTTCAAGGGTTTTACAGAGATCGGCGAAAGCCCGTCCACCAATGTTCAATCCCATTCCCTTGAGGGCATGCGCTTCGTAACGCAAGAGAGAGGCGTTGTTTTCATGTATCGCCAGTCGGATTGCGCCAAGGCGTGACGGCGCTGATCGCGAGAAGCGTTCGATGAGCTCGCTCATGAATCGAACATGCTCTCCTCCAAAAATCTCTGCGTAATGCGACTCCAGAAACTCGAAGTCAACTATGGGTGCCTTCCGTGCCATTTCCGATCTCACTTTCTGTGTGTTGTGCTGGTGAAGCGCGAAATTTGTCGATCGCCGATAGAAAAGTCGTCTTGCGTATGGGTTTTGTGAGGTAGTGAGAGAAACCGTTCTGTCGTACACGGCGCTCTTCTTCGATCAGTGCGTGTGCCGTCAGAGCCACAATTGGGGTTGGCGCTCTTTTGTTCGTCTGTTCCCATTCGCGGATCTTCTGAACAGCTGTGTAACCGTCCATCGTTGGCATCTGCAGATCCATGAAGACAAGGTCGTAGGTTCCGTTCGTGAAGTGATCAAAGGCGACGAGGCCATTCTCCGCGTAATCCGCCTCGAAGGCGGTGCCCGCCAGATAGCGCTCGAGAACGAATCGAATGTCATCAACGTCTTCGACGATCAGTACGCGCCCACCTTTCGACCGAGGGACGGTGACTGTGTTGGGGAGCAGTTTCGCTTTCTCACTCGCGCTGATCTTTTGGAGTTCTAAAGGAACCGATACCGTAAAAGTCGAACCGTTCCCTGCTGTCGACTGGAGTGTGACTCGACCGCCCATTCCTTCGATCAAGCGCCGAACAATCGATAATCCAAGGCCCGTACCTCCGAATCGTCGTGTGATGGACTGGTCCGCTTGCGTAAACTTTTCGAAGATCAAATTTTGCTTTTCGGCTGGAATACCAATGCCGGTGTCCGCGACATCGATACGAAATTCGCAGAACCCCGGACGTGGAGACGGTTGAGTTCGGACGACAAGCATGATGTGTCCGGTTTGCGTGAACTTGATAGCATTGCCGATCAAGTTCGTAAGCACCTGCCGCAGTCTCATCTCGTCACCGACCACGGTTGATTCCATTTTTGGATCCAAATCGGTGAAGAACTCGAGTCCTTTCATTCGACTACTCAGAGAAGCCCAGTTGGCAACGCTCTGAAGGAGTTGTCCCATGTCAAACGGCTTATGGTGTAGTTGAAGTTCACCGGCCTCGATTTTTGTCAGGTCCAGAATATTGTTGATGAGATCGAGAAGGTGAGATCCCGACTTCTGAAGCATATCAACGTACTGTCGCTGAAGCTCGTTGAGGGGAGTTTCAATCAAGAGGTCAGCCACCCCGATAATAGCGTTGAGAGGAATGCGTATTTCATGACTCATGCTCGCCAGAAACTCGGACTTAGCGAGTGAGGCCGCTTGGGCGGCGGTGGTCGCTGTTCGCAAAGCGTCTTCAGTCGCTTTGATCTTTCGTAGAAACTGACTGCGTTCGTACGCGTGATCGATCACACGTTTAAGAGCCGACTGTGTGAAATCACCCTTAACAAGATAGTCTTGCGCACCCAGTTTGAGCATCTCGCGAGCGCGACCCTCGTCGTGGAGGCCCGTTAGGATTACCACCGGAGCCAAAGGGAAATGTTGTAGGAGTTTTTGTAGGCCTTCCGTCCCACTCGCATCCGGAAGGCTGAGATCATAAAGAATCACATCGACGTCACGCTCGGTTGCGAAGGCCACGCCTTCGGTGAGGTCAAGGCAGTGTGTGAACTCGATGGCCTCGGTCCAATGGTCAAAGAAGAATGACCGAAGATACTCGGCGTCGGGTAGATGATCTTCGATATAAAGTACGTTTAGTTTGTTCATAAAAACTAAGTATTTACGATTATATATCGAACAAGTTTACAAAATATGAAGCGTCTAAGATGGAATTGTTGAGAAGGTGTGGAGATTTGTTCACAAGTCATCACTGACCTTCCCGTCATGGGCGACCACCATTCGGTATCCAACGCCATGTACGGCTTCCAGTGTGTAACGGCTGGGCTTGAGTTTTCGTCGAAGGCGCGACACGTGTGTGTCGATCGTTCGATCGTAGATGTGAATATCTCTTCCCCAGACTCCGTTCATAAGCTGGTCGCGTGTGAGCACGATCTCTTCGTTCTTAGCGAAGTGCAGAAGTAGTTTGAACTCGAGGGGAGTGAGTTCGATGGGTTGCCGCTCTTTTTCGCGAACCACGAAGCAGAGTTGTTTGGCGACTTGGAAAGTGAGATCGCCGAGGATGAAGACGTCATCGCGGACTTTGATGTCGGCATGGCGTTTCAGACAGGCGTCGATTCTCACACGTAAGATGATCGGATGGATCGGTTTGATGAGATAGTCGTCGGCACCCAGGGAGATACCTAGCGCCTGATCAGCGATGTCGGTACCGGCTGTTAAGAAGATGACAGGCATCTGGGGAGAAGAGCTCTGAACCTCTGAGTACCACTCGATTCCGTTTCCGTCGGGAAGAGCAACGTCGAGAAGTAAGAGCGAGAATTTTCCCTGTGTGAGTCGCTCTTTTGCCTTCAGGAGCGATGTTTCGACTTCGATTTGATGAGTCGGCTCCAACGTACTACGAATGATAAATGCTGTTTCGCCATCATCATCGACTAGTAAAATGGATGCCATGAGCTCTCAGGATAGCGAATACCCCCAGGGCAACGCATTTAATTTTTTTACAGTGACAGAATTGTCACTGAAACATCGTATAAGAAAATTTTAGTTGAAGTAGCGCCAAGCTATCTGAAGATAAAGAAGCTTGGCTCCAGAATGGGTTTACCTCGTTTCTCACGACTTTCTCCAGTGTCTGCGGACTATTGTTACGTATGCCGGAATCCTGAACAAGAAAGAGGCCGCTCGTTTTGACGAGGACTCACGTCGCTGTCTCGACTTTATTGAAAGCGATGCTAGGCATTTGCAAGCGCTGGTGAAAGATCTGGTCGGCTACATACAGGCTGAAGTGAAGTCCGTCGACGGACCTCCAGTCTCGGCAAAAGCTGCTCTCGACGAGGCGGTGCGGCGCCTTCAACAAACCGTCAAACCGACACCGATCGAGATCACGGCCGATGCTTTGCCAGAGATCATGATGGAGCGTGCGCACTTGGTGTTGCTGTTTGAGCACCTACTTGGAAACGCGGTTCGTTTCAACGAACGACAGCCAGTCCGTGTGCATGTGTCTGTTACGACGGATGCCGAGGGGCATGTGTTCACGGTTCGCGACAACGGTATTGGGATCGATCCGAGTCAGTTCGAAAGGATTTTTAAGGTTCTCCAGAGGTTGCATCCAAAGAAAACCTATCCCGGTTCTGGCTTGGGCCTCGCTCTTTGTAAGAAGATCGTCGAAGGTTACGGCGGAAAGATCTGGGTCGAGTCGGAACCGGGACAAGGATCGACATTTTACTGGTCATTCCGCTCGCATCAGAAAACTACTTGATAACAGACCACAAAGCCGCTACGAAAAAGCGTGCGTGCTGTTTTTGCGTCGGATGTGCATCTCGAATCCGATCGTGATCCATTTTTTTCAGAGTTCCTACGAGCGCTAGAGGCACAGCGTGCCCTTGGTATGACTCATTTGATTCTTGTTGGTGACGTTTTGGATGTGTTCTTGGGCGCTCAACCAGCCTTTTCTCTGACTTATGAAACCTTTCTAAAGACGTTGAAGCGGTGGATGGACTCTGGCCTCGAGGTTCATTGGTTTGAGGGAAATCATGATTTTCAGTTGGATGCGCTCACCGACCAGTTTGCTTCGGCTAAGTTTTTTTCTTATTCAAAGCCGGCTGCGATGCGCTTCGATGCGCGTTCTTTTTTTATAGCTCACGGGGATGAGGTCGATCGATCAGATTATGGCTATCTGCTTCTACGATGGGTTTTGCGAACACCCGTTGTTCGTTTTCTTTCTCGTGTTTTTCCCGGGTCGTTGGTTCAGAGGGTGGGCCGCGTGATGAACGGACCCGTTCAGAAAAATCAGGTTTCGGAAAGCGATCCCAGGCACGTTCTGATTCGCGATCGCTTTCGAAGATTCGCTCGGCAGCGCTGGGACGAAGGTTTCGACTACGTTATTTTAGGGCACTGCCATATCTTTGACGATTTTCGAGAGCAGCCACCCGCTTCGTCCGTCCCGAAGCAGCTGGTGAACTGCGGCTATGTAAAATCCGACCGAAAGATTTTCGTGTGGACGCCGGATCAATCGTGGATTGAACCGGTAGAAACTTCCGGTTTGTAAATCTCTACCTCTGACGCATAATTGAACTGTTATCCCGGCTATTGAAGGCCGAGGTGTCGCTATTTGTTTAGGAGGAACGGGTGGGGTTACGGTTTGACCCAATTGGCGGTGGCAAATTCAAGCAATTTGTCCAACAGATCATTGAGGTCGAGAGCCAGCCTATCCAACAGCTCGAAGCGCGTAAGGCCAAGGAGCAACAGAAGCTCCAGCTCTTCAAAGATTTCAAAGGGAAGTTTACTGGTCTTCAGACCGCACTCGACAAGATTTCCACTCAGAAAAACCTCCGCGAATTCAAAGTCGATCTCGGCGATGGCGCCTCACTCATGAATGTCACCGTCGATCGTGAGCGAGCGGTCCCAGGCAGCTATCAAATGGAAATCGAAGCCCTCGCCAATCGCTCGTCTATGATCACGAATCCGGTTGAAGATCCGGATCAGAGGAATCTTGGTATTGGATATGTTGTTGTGAACAAGGCTGACGGCGACACATGGAGTGTTTTTGTCGACGAATCCGAATCGAGCCTCAACGCCATTGCAAAGAAGATAAACGAAACCAAGGACGCTCCAATTCAGGCTGCGGTCATTCAGGACGCTTACGATCAGAATGAACGCTATCGGTTACTGCTCACATCTAAGAAGGACGGCTTTTATAACGGCGTCGAGTTCCCGCAGTTGTACTTCCTCGATGGGCGATCGTTCTGGGTCGAAGACGATATTCTTTCTGAGAATGCACTGATGAAAGTCGACGGCTTTGAAGTCGAAGGCAATGGGAACGATGTCCCTGATTTCATTACGGGCGTGAATATTCAACTCAAGCAAGCGCGTCCCGGCGAAACATTCACGATGAAAATTGATCTGGATAAACAGAAAATCGCCGCAAAAGTGAAAGAAGTGGTCGAGAAAACCAACGAGATATTGAAGTTCATCAACTTGCAGAACGCCGTGGATGATAAGACAGATACGAGTACAAAGTTTACAGGCGACACGAGCCTTCAATCCGTTGAGTACCGGTTGAGAAACCTAATGCATGAAGGCTTTCTTGCAGGCTTCAACTCTAACGAAGAGCCGAAGATTCTTCATATGCGTGAGGTCGGCGTGAGTTTCGCCAAGGACGGCTCGCTGACGTTCAGTGAAGACAAGTTGAATCAGGCTCTCGATAAGGACTACGATGGCGTTTCGGAAGCTCTCGCCGGAGACTTCGGTTTTGGTTATCAGATGAGCGAGGTCCTCAAGGGTTGGACGCGACCCTTTGATGGCTTACTCACCACTCGCGAAAAAGGACTACAGAGCCGCATCGATCAAATCGATCGCAATATCGATACGAAATCGCGGTATCTCGAGCAGCGAACGAAAACACTGACAGAGAAGTTTTCACGCTTACAGGGAGCACTGGGAGCACTTCAGCAACAGGGTCAGTATGTGCAGGCCACACTAGGCAGCACGGGGGGCGGCAATCTTGTTCAACAACTACTGGGGTAATCCATGAGCCAAGGGGCTAGCAAGTACAAAGAAGCATCGATTCTGACTGCGACACCGGAGCAGCTTCTGCTCATGTACTACGAAGCGACGATTCGACATCTTCGTACGGCGATCCAATGCATTGACGACAAGGATATCGCAGGCCGTGGAGCGGCTATCGGTAAAGCCCACGATATTCTGAATGAGCTCGCGAACAATTTAAACTTTGAAGTGGGCGGAAAGGTGGCCTCCGATCTGGAGCGCCTCTACAGCTTCATGGTTGAACAGCTGCTAAAGGCGAACTCTGAGAATACGAAAGCGCCGCTCGAGTTCGTCGTGAAAATGCTTGAAAACTTACTGGGTGCGTGGCGTGAGGCCGTGAAGAAGGTTCTCAAAGAGCGTGCAGGAGCTGCAAAGAAAGCCCCGGAGGGTAACCGTGGATAAGTTATCCGTTCTCTTGGGTGCGCACGTTCGTTCGCTCGAGGGTCTTAGAGTAGTTATGGAAAAGCAGATTTCCCTCATTTCACAAACTGAGTTTGCTTTAGAAGACTTCGAAAGTCTTGAACGGCAACGTGCTTCGATCCTGGCGTCCGTTCAATGGTTTGGAACCCGTATCGATCAAGTCCTCGCGGCAACGACGCCGGAAGAACTTTCGAATCTTCGTGCCGATAAGGAAGTCGAAGTGCGCTTACAGCTGCGAAGCGAGACTGCCGATCAGGTGATTGCACTTAATGAGCGCCTTCAGAATCTTGTATTGAATTCAATGGCCGATGTTCGCAGCGCCCTCCAAAAATCCATTCAAGGACGCCATCAAATCGGACGGTTTCGCAGTCATTGGACAACCACCGCAGGAAACGAAGTGGACGAACAACGATGACGGATCTCGATCAATCCTTGCGTGAGAATCTCAAGACAAACCTCGACGAGAAAGGCTACGCGCTCGTCGATCTGATCACGCTTCCACCGCGAGAGAATCGCATGCTGATCATTCGGACGCTTCAAGATGCACTCGATCGATTTGATTCGCCGGATGTTGAGCCCACTCACTGCTATCTCGTTCAGGTCAAACCGAAGACCCAAGCGTCCGCGACGGCTTCCGAGGATGGAACCGAAGTCGATGTGGCAGGGGCTGTTTATCATGATGATGGAAAGCTGAACATCGACTATCTGTTTCGCAACGCTGAGATTCTTCTAAATTCGAACGAGCCGACCCTTGCGCGCAATATCTTTAGAACGATCTTTCTTTCGGGTGACCAGTGCGCTCGAGCGCTTTTTGGGATTGGTCGTTGTTACGAAGTCGAAAGCAAACTTAAAGAGGCTGAGCAAGCATTCGAAGAGTCGATCGCGTTTGTGCCAGCGTTGCCTGCTTTCGAAGGACTGATTCGTGTGCTTTTGGCTGCCTCGCGCGACGAGTATGCCGCCGAGATAGCTGAGCGCGCACTTCGTAGCGCCGCGATGGATGGTACGGCAAAATTTGAGCTTCATAAGACGGCCGGAAATTGTTGGACCCGCGCAAAGCGTATCGATCGGGCGGTTCCGCATTTTCGTAAGGCTCTTTTTCTGAAGCCAGCCGCAGACGAAGTACAAAGCAATCTCGGGTCAGCGTTCCTACAAGACGGCAAGACTGAGGAAGCGCGTCTCAGTTTTCAGGATGCTCTCGCTTCAAATCCGTCGAACGCAAAAGCCTCCTTTGGTTTGGGGACTGTTTACTTACTTCAGAAAAACAAAGAGGCGGCATACAAGGCGTTTCATGCGTCACTCGTTCACGAGCTTCTTAATCCCATGGCGCTTTTCTACCTCGTTAAGCTTGCTTACGAGCTTAAGGAATTTGGTCCGGCAGAGCAGATCGTTTCTGCGTACATCGAGCGCGCTCCGGTCAATGCTAATCTTCTCTATAGTCTTGCAGGTCTTCAGTACCACTTAGGCCAGTTGCATCGCGCTCGGCAGACCGCACAAAGAGTTTTGCAGATGGATGCGTGCCACGAAGGTGCGCGCGAACTGCTCACATTGCTCGTGAGCAAAACCAGCGTCAAGGAGGACGGATGGAACCAGCACTTGAAACCGAACTGAGTATTCCAGTTGAGACATTTCTTCTCGGCTTTGTGAGTGCGCTCATGACGGAAGAGACAGGAGTTTTGGAAAAAGCCGATGACTAGGCTTCTCGTTATTCAGACCGGAGATTCAGAAGCTCTCATGCAGAGTTTGATGGCGCTTAAAGCTGCCCATCAGCTTTACCCGAAAGCTGAGTTTCATCTTGTTGTTCGCGATGATCTTCAAGAGATCGCGGAACGGGTGGACTGGCTCAAGGACGTGATTGCCATGCCCGTGCAGGAGTGGACCCGGCGTTTTGAGCAGGCCGATCGCAATCCACGAGCTCTCTTACCGACCGTTGCGGAATGGCTTTCGCAGATGGTTCAGAGTCGATGGGACTTTGTTGTGCATTGGTCGTTTCTAGATTCGTCCAGCTTTCTCGCTGCAATGGTGCCTGCTGTTATTAAACTTGGTAACACACGACGTACCGATCAAACGTTACTCAGTAACGATGGCTGGACGTACTTCATCCAAGGTTTGATTAAGAACGATCTGGATCAGAATATTCACATGATTGATATTCTGACGACGCAGCTTCTGACTGCGTTGCAGATTCATGTCGGTGACCCCGATACTTCGCAAGAGAATGCGCCTGTTTCTGGTGCTTTCTTTCGTTTGGACGATGATCGATCACCGCTTGCGCGCGGTCGATATGCTGCACGAAAATGGCTCGCTGTTCAGCTGTCCGGTCGAGCCGACTTTTGGATTCGATTTCTCGGGCTCGTGATTCGTCGTCATCCAGACTACAACTGCGTCCTTCTTGGCGACGAAGGCGAGGTACAGGCTGCACGCGATGTTTTGCGAGGTCTCAGTCAGGCAGGATGTGACGAGACACGTGTGGTTTCGATGGTGGGAAAGACGGATTTCGAAATGTGGGCGTCTTTAGTTTCTAAGTCCCACTGGATTGTTGGTGAAGACCATCCCGTGCATCAGTTAGCGAGCCTTCAAGGAATTCGCACGCTCAAGATCACAGAGAAAAAGCTCTCCTCGATGCATGAACCCTACGGAAACGGGCACTACATCTTGCAGGGTGCATCGACACCCGAAGCGGCCTACTCGGTTTGGTCGTATGCGTCTTCGGAGTGGTCTCATCAACGCGAGCGCCCCGTCGATCAGTACTGCGAGCGTCTCGGATGGGATACGAAAGAAAATCCGGGCGCTCAGGTCTATCGTTCCAAGATTCGTCCGACTCACGAGGGTGGCGGCGTGATCTATGAGCCCTTGATTCAACGTCCGATGACTTTGTCGGACTGGGTTGCAACCGTGATGGGTCAAGTCGCACGTGCTTGGTATTGCGGTTGGGTTGCTGATACGGGACAGGGTCTCGATCGGTTGCGATTAGATTCTGTACTGATTGCATCGCTTCGCGAGGCGCGGCCACAAATCGAGGAACTCCGCGCTCAACTCAAACAAGGTCGCAAGACGGCCGATCGCCTCTCAGAGATTTCAAGCCATTTACGTTCGGATCGCCTCATGAGTCTGGACGTACGTTCGCAGATTGCGAGTTTCAACGATCAGCTGAATGCGACCAATGCTGCTATTGACACAATAGCGAGGGCGAACCCAGCGTTGGCGGGTTTCTCAGCCATGCTTAAAGTGATGATGCACAATCTGACCGGCGAGAAGATTCGTGATCTGAGCCGCGAAAGCGCCGAGGCATATCAGAAACTGACCGAAGGCGTAAATCTCATGATCGATTGGTTAGATATGACGCTCACGATGGTGCGGCCATCTGCCGTGCCGAAAAGCAACATCATCAATCTGGAGAAGTTTCGGGACCGTCGTCCTGAGGCTTAGTCGGAAGTTTTAGGTCCAACGGTAAGTTACCGGCGTCGTTCGGCGCTTTTCTTCCATACCCAAAGTTCTTTACCCATGCGTTCGTAGCGTTGCGTAAGTGCATCGGTACTTCGAGGGGTCCGGTCTTGTCGACAAGTGCGAGAGCCTTTTCAATCGTGTCATATGCTGTCCGATCCTTCGGTGCTTTTGCCAGTGCGATCACACCTTGTGATAGTGCGATGCGCGCTTCGGGCATTCCAAGAAACTCGACGGCATTTTTCACAGCTAGAGCAAGCGCAAGCGAAGAGGGGTGAGCGGAACCAATATCCTCGCTGGCGAAGACCACCATTCTTCGTGCGATAAAAACCGGATCCTCACCACCACGAATCATGCGCGCTAAGTAGTAGATAGCTGCATCGCTATCACTCGCCCGCATCGACTTGATAAAAGCCGAAATCAAGTTGTAATGATCCTCACCCTTGCGATCAAATCTCAGGAGATGTGTTTCGGCCAGGCGTTTAAGATCTTCCTGAACGGTCTTGTCGTCTTGAATCCCCGTTCGCCCTTGTTGGGCCCAAAGATCCGTTAGAATTTCGAGGAGCTGCAAACTACGTCGGCCGTCCGATCCCGAAACCTGGGCAATAGCGATCTTTGCTTCATCGCTCAAGGTCCACAGACCTTTGAGACCGTTTTCGCGAGACCCAAGAGCTCGGGTGAGTAGGGTGGCGACCTCTGCATGGGTAAGAGCTTCGAGGCGAAAGACCCGCAAGCGAGACAGCAGCGCAGGGGCCAACTCTGCTGATGGATTCTCGGTTGTAGCACCCATCCACACGACAAGGCCTGACTCGATCGCGGCAAACCAAGACTCCTGCTGGTTCCGGGTCAAGCGATGGACTTCGTCCATGAAAACAATCGTTCCCGAAAAGCCCTGCTCGAGGCGCTTCTCGGCATTTCGTAGAACCTCTCGAGTTTCGGATACGCCAGTGTCCGCTGCGTGGAGTTCAACGAACTGTTTCTGTGTTGCACTGCCAATCAACTTCGCAAGCGTTGTTTTTCCACAGCCCGGCGGACCCCATAGGAGTAAAGAGGGCACGCGATCGGCCGCAATCCATTGTCTAAGAACGCTCTCCGGACCAAGCACCTGTGCGTGGCCGAGAACATCATCGAGCCTCGAAGGACGAAGGCGATCGGCTAAGGGAGTATTTCGACGTGTTAAAAAATCTTTCACAGCGTTTGCGCTTTCCTTGCGGCCCTAATGCGGGATAACATGAAGGCCGAAAATATGCCAAAAAAACGCCAGAAACCGGCTATTGGTTTGGTGGTCAAACGACGCCTCGAAGCTGCAGAGGATCTCGCAGTTCGTGTCTGTGACTTTCTACTCAAGCGTGGTTACACCGTTCTTCTCTCCGAAGAGAGTTCTTCGATCGCGAAAAAGTTAGGCGGACATCTTCACGACCGGCATCTTTTCGTTGTCAAGAAAACAGACCTTCCCAAAAAAGCGCAGTGGATTCTTGTCCTAGGGGGCGATGGGACCTTCATTAGTGTTGCTCGCTTGATGGGGACTCGCAGTGTTCCTCTCTTGGGTGTGAACATGGGTCAACTCGGTTTTTTGACTGAAGTGCGACAAGAAGAAACATTTTCCGTTCTCGAGACACTTTTACGAAAGCCGTCCCCTCCGTATCGGGAGCGGGCACTTTTCGAAGTGACATTACGGCGTAAGGGTCGGACGATCTATTCAGGCAACATCGTCAACGATGCTGTGATCGCCAAGGGCGCTATTGCTCGGATCATCGGTCTTAAGATCTCGATCGATGGGCAAGAGGTGCATTCGGTACGCGCCGATGGTGTTATTATCGCCACTCCCACTGGTTCGACGGCTTATAGTCTTGCAGCTGGCGGACCTGTTCTCGAGCCGCAGTTGCCGGCAATGGTGATCACTCCCATCTGTCCACACAGTCTGACAGTTCGTCCGCTGGTCGTTTCGGATGACCGTCATGTCCAGATTCTTCTCAATCAGAGTCCTGGCGAAGTGTTTCTGACATTAGACGGCCAAGAGTTCGTTGCGCTTAAAGAGCACGATCTTCTCGAAGTGCGACGGCATAAGAAGCAGAATTTGAAACTCATCGAGTCTCCCAAGCGCGACTATTTTGGGTTGCTCCGTGAGAAGTTCAGTTTTGGAGTGAAGGGGACTCCCTGATGCTTGAAGTATTACGAATCAAAAACTTCGCGATCATCGACGAGATGGAGATTCCATTTGGTCCTGGCCTCAATATTTTGAGCGGGGAGACTGGCGCCGGAAAATCCATCGTTCTTTCCGCTATCGGGTTTCTTTTGGGCGGTCGAGCACAGGCAGACGCTGTTCGTCGCGGATGTGATGAAGCTATTATCGAGGGTCTCTTCGACGGTTCGGCATTGGATTGGTTGGGTTCTCGCCTCGAGACACTGGGACTTGTTGCAGATGGATCACAGCTTTTGATCCGTCGGGTGCTGTCCGTGCATGGACGCAATCGCGTGTACATCAACGGCCACCTCGCGACCGTTCAGATTTTGCAAACGGTGGCCGAAGGCCTTGTGGATCTCTGTGGTCAGCACGAACATCAGAGCCTACTCAAAGCAGCCTATCAGTGTGATCTCCTCGACCGCTCGAGTGGTTCGATGAAGGTCGTGACGGAAGTGCGCGCATTGTTTAATGAATGGAAAGACGTCGCGGGGGACCTGTCGGCGCTTAAGCTGTCACTTGAGGAGCGCACACGCCGGTTGGATTATCTTCGGTTTCAGATGCAAGAGATCGATACGCTTTCGCCACGACATGGCGAGTACGACGAACTGCTTGCGAAGCGAAAGCTCCTACAGAGTAGTGAGGCACGGCAGCGTCTCGCGGAAGAGGCCAAAACTGCGCTCGAGGGAGGTGGTTCGGACCGTGAGGGCTCCGATGCAAGTGTTCTCGATACGCTTCGCCGGGTTGAGGGTCGCCTTCAGAATCTTGCGCAGCTCGATTCGATTGCGTTGAGTTGGACCGAGCGATTTCATCGCATTCGTCTCGAACTTGATGATCTTTCCCTGGAGCTCGGGCGTTACACCGAAGCAAGTGCAGTAGACTCAGGAACGGTTGACGCGATTGAAACGCGTATTGATGGGTATCAAAAATTGAAGCGAAAGTTCGGGGCAGCATTTGATGAGCTGGACGCCGAGATCGAAAAGATTCAGGCAGAAGTTCGAACACTCGAAAACTCGGACAGTCGTTACGCGGAGCTCGAAGCTCGTCTTCTCGAGAATGAAAAAAAGTTACACGAAGGTTTTCTGCGAGTGACGAAACAGCGAAAACAGGCGGCCAAGAAGTTAGAGAGTGCGGTCGAAAAAGAGTTCCGAGAGTTGCGGATGGCCGAAGCTAAGTTCCAGACTGTCATCGAAACATCCGAGCGTCTCGAAGATGCCACAGAAACTGGTCTTGGCAATAAGATCGAGTTTAGGATGGAGACGAATCCTGGCGAAGGGTTTCGCCCTCTGGCTAAAATCGCCTCCGGGGGTGAGTTGTCGCGCGTGATGCTCGCACTTCGCCAAGTGGTCTCGGACCGCGGACAGATCGGTGTTTATCTTTTCGACGAAATCGACTCGGGCATGAGTGGTCCGACGGCGTTTGAAGTAGGTAAGAAACTCAAACGTGTGGCAGCTGCGAACCAAGTGATCTGTATCACACATCTCGCGCAAGTCGCTGCCTTCGCTGACCACCACCTGGTCGTCGAGAAGCGTGTAGAAAAGAATCGCACCAGCGTTGAGATTCAAAGGCTCGGTGAAGGTGGTCGTGAAACCGAGTTGGCTCGTATGCTCGGAACCGATCGACGCTCGCAAGCGACTGTTCGCAATGCACGCGAGCTCGTAGCACAAGCTCAAGCGCTACACTAGATACTACATGGAGAGTTCAGTGATCTTACCCCGATCGACCGTGAGAATTTTGAGGTCGCGGCGGAGGAATCCGTTTTCATGACGAATCATCCCAGTCACTCCAGGAAACTGGGCGATCGAGCTCAAGCTATCGCGTACACTTGACCAACTCACAGAGTTACCGAGTGTCAGAAACACTCGTTCTAGGATCGATCCTGCGTCGTACGCGAGGGCGTGGATGGAGTTCGGTGCGCCGCCAACCGTCTCACGAAAACGATTTACGAAGTGTGCTGTGGTAGGAGACGTCGACTGCGCGAAGAAGATATCCGTGAACAGCGCATTCTCGACGAGTGGGCCGGCCCGCGCGATCAGTTCTGGTGTGTTCCAAGTCGACACACCTAAGAATCGCACACTGTCGACGTCTCGATACGCAAAGGTCGGAACGATCTGACTAACCTTTCGTACTTCGTCCGGAATAAAGATCGCGTCGAAGTTTACAACAGGAGCGACCTGAAAGTATTTCTCAGTCCGTCGTGTCCGAGTCGTAACGTTGTCTTTCAGTCGAAGCTGTTCGAGTTCATCGACCTCGATCTGGCGCGCCGTTGCCGAATCCAAAGCTAAAATACGATCGACCTGTGTACGAAAATCGGTATCGCCGGGATCGTAGGACTCGATATCGAGAATCGAGCCACCATTGGCCTCAACCGCGTCAAAAAAATACTGTGCGTTCTCGTCACCAAACCGATCGCGAGGGTGCAGAATCACAAATCGCTTGAGTCCTAGTTTCTCAATCGCGACATGAGCCATCTCAGTCGCTTGGTCACGAGGACTGACCGAACTGTAGAAAATTGAATCACCGATCACGCCAGGTTGCTGTGTGAGCGCGATCATCGGAACACCCAACTCAACAGCGCGCTTGCTGACTTGGTCGATTCCTTTGCTGAGCAGAGGGCCGATCACGGCGCTGACCTTGCTTTCGCTGACAAGAGTTTCGAGCGCCGACACAGCTTGTTCTGGTGTTTCACCTGCATCTCCGACAAAGAGCTGAATCTGCGTGTCGGGTTCGGCGAGCTCAAAGGTTCGAAACGCGAGGAGTAGGCCAATGAGTGAATCTTGTCCGGCCCTGGCAAACTTTCCCGTCATCGGCAATAGCACGCCGACACCGCGTGGATTTAAAACAACCTGTCCTTGCAATCCCCGCAGCTGTTGAGAGGCATCGACGTAGAGCGAGCTGTTCGGAAAATCTCGCATAATACGACGAAACGCTGACTCTGCCGTTCCGGCTTGTCCGCTCTTTTTCGCGCGCATTCCGATTTCAAAAAGTACGTAGTCCGCTAAAGGGCTTGTCTCATATTGCCGGTAAAGATCTTCCAGTTGTGAGAAGTCCTGGATTCGCGACAAGCAAAGACTCAGATGTTTTTCAAGCACGCCCGCTTGCGGTACTTGGGTTCGGTGCAAAGGGCCAAGCTGTTGGTAAAAGTACGATCCAGCGAGAATCTCCTCAGCCGCCTCTTTGTTTTGTCCCAAGCGCGCAGTAACGAGCGAGCGAAGATGATGAAATTTCACACGAGTGGCGATGTTAAGACTCGAGGGTCGAACCTGACGTAATACCTGTTCGGCAGCATCGTACTGTTTGTTTTCGTAATAAACCGACCCCAGGTTGTATTCGACAAAATCTGAAAAATCTTCTTGGGTCGAGCGCGCAAGACTCGTTCGAAAAGCCTGTATCGACGCCGGATACTGTTTGCGTGCTAACAGAATCAAACCACGAATATTTTCAGTTCGTGAGATCGCACCGCTCTGTGGAAAGCGCTTTTCGAAAGTTTGAATCTTAGTCAATGTTTCGGCGTAAGAACCTTTCACGTAGAGATCACGGATCTCTTTGAACAAGCGGATCTGGTCGTCGGAAGCACCGTCGTCGAGCACATCCCAACTCGCAGTTTCTGATTTTGTGGGGGCCTCTTTTTCGAGATCAGAATAGCGGCGTGATCCCGAAGCGCAGCCTGCTCCCGCGCCGACGACGAGAACGGCTATTAGACACAGTTTAATCAAAGAGACTTTTGACTCGGTCAAAGAAGTTATAATGTCGCGGAGAAGACTCCGACCCGTCAAGCTCCTCGAGCTGTCGGAAAAGCGTTTTCTGCTCCTTGCTGAGCCGTGTCGGTGTCTCAACAACTACGCGAACGAGCTGGTCTCCGCGTCCAAACGATCCCAGGCGCGGAAAACCCTTTCCCTTTAGTCGGAAAATCTTATGAGATTGTGTTCCCGCCGGAATCTTCATCTCCACTTTGCCGTCGAGCGTAGGAACCTCGATTTCCGATCCGAGCGCGGCTTGCGAGACCGTGAGGGGCACCTCACAGACCACATCGGAGTCCTCGCGGCTGAAAAATTCATGTGGCTCGACATGCAAAAGCACATAGAGATCCCCTGGTGGGCCTCCGCGTTCTCCTGCTTCCCCTTCGCCGGTCAGCTTGAGACGTTGACCAGTGTCGACACCCGCAGGAACTTTGACCGCGATTTGACTCTTGCGCCGGCTCTTTCCAGATCCGTGGCAGCTTGAGCATGGCTCCTTCGGCATCTGACCTTCGCCACGACAGGTGGGACAGGGTCGACTGATCGAAAAAAAACCTTGTTGGAATAAGACTTCGCCACGTCCACCGCAGGCGGCGCAGGTCACGACATCGGTTCCCGGACGAGCACCGGATCCCGAACACGTCTCGCAGCGTATGTTGCGCTGGAGCGAAATCGTCTTCTCCGTCCCTTGAGCGGCTTCATGAAACGTGATGCTGAGATCGAGCGTCAGATCGTCCCCGGGTCGGCCTGTCGTGCGTCGTCGGCCACCCTGACGGCGACCACCCATGCCGCCACCGAAAAACTCACCAAAGATATCGCTGAAGACGTCGTTGATGTTTCCACTGAATTCGTGCGAGAAGCCTCCGCCGCCCGGTCCGCCTTGGAACGCAGCGTGACCCATCTGATCGTACATCTGCTTTTTCTGCGGGTCCGAAAGCACTTCATAGGCTTCAGAAAGTTCTTTGAACTTCTCTTCTGCGGCTTTGTCGCCGGGATTTTTGTCGGGGTGGTACTGAACCGCGAGTCGGCGATACGTTTTTTTGAGGTCCTCAGGCGTTACCGAACGGTTAACACCAAGGACCTCATAATAATCCCGTTTCGCGGCCATAGTGGGTTCTAACTACGAACTAGACTTCTTTGAAATCAGCGTCAATGACATCGTCTTTGTCTTTATCGCTGCCCGCAGTCTTCTCTTCAGTCTTTTGAGAAGCGCCATTGCCGGCATCCGTCTGTCCGCTAGCGGCCTGCTGAGCGCCTGCCGTTTTGTAAATCGTTTCCGCCATGCGATTCGAGGCTTGTGTCAGGTTCTGAACCGCACGCTCGATCGTTTCGACATCCGTTGCTGCGAGATGCTTGCGAGCTTCCACCAACGCTTCTTCAACTTTCTTCTTTTCGCCAGCGTCGATTTTTTCGCCGTTTTCTTTCAATGTTTTCTCGATGCTGTAGATGAGAGAGTCGAGTGAGTTGCGGGCGTTGACGAGTTTCTTGCGATTTTCGTCCTCGGCCTTATGCTCTTCAGCCTCACGCTGCATGCGCTTGATTTCTTGGTCGGTCAAACCGCTCGAAGCTGTGATCTTGATGGACTGTTCCTTACCTGTCCCTAGATCCTTAGCCGATACGTTGACGATACCGTTTGCGTCGATATCGAAAGTCACTTCGATCTGTGGCATTCCGCGCGGAGCCGCAGGGATTCCAACCAGATCAAACCGTCCTAACGACTTGTTGTGTTCAGCGAACTCACGTTCCCCTTGCAACACATGAATCGTCACAGCAGTTTGACTGTCAGCAGCCGTTGAGAATGTCTGACTCTTTTTCGTCGGGATTGTCGTGTTTTTCTCAATCAGCTTTGTGAAGACACCACCGAGCGTCTCAATACCGAGCGAAAGTGGTGTGACGTCTAAAAGAAGAACGTCTTTAACGTCGCCGGTGAGCACGCCACCTTGAATGGCTGCGCCTACGGCAACGACTTCATCCGGGTTCACACCTTTGTGTGGTTCCTTACCGAAGATCTGCTTTACCTTTTCCTGAACCTTCGGCATCCGAGTCATACCACCGACCAGAATCACTTCATCGATCTGGGCTTTACTGAGACCCGCGTCGTTCAACGCTGTTTCACAAGGACCCACGAGCTTGTCGATCAAGTCGCCAACCAAAGCCTCAAGCTTCGCTCGCGAGAGCTTTAAGTTGAGATGCTTCGGACCCGACTGATCAGCCGTGATGAACGGTAAGTTGATGTCCGTTTCCGTTGTGCTCGAAAGTTCGTGCTTGGCTTTTTCCGCAGCTTCTTTGAGTCGCTGAAGCGCCATTTTGTCTTTACGAAGATCGATGCCGGATTCCTTTTTGAAAGAATCCGCGATCCAGTCGATGATACGTTGGTCGAAGTTACCGCCACCTAAGAACGTGTCACCGTTCGTAGCTTTGACTTCGAAAACGCCATCACCCATCTCGAGCACCGATACGTCAAACGTACCGCCGCCCAAGTCAAAGACCGCCACTTTTAGATCTTTACCTTTTTTGTCGAGGCCGTAAGCAAGCGCAGCAGCTGTCGGCTCATTGATAATGCGTTTAACTTCGAGACCAGCAATGCGCCCAGCATCTTTGGTGGCTTGGCGTTGAGCATCGTTAAAGTAAGCAGGAACCGTAATAACGGCTTCGGTCACCGTCGTGCCGAGATAATCTTCGGCCGTTTTTTTCATTTTCCCTAAAACAGCAGCGGAAATTTCCTGAGGCGAAATTTCTTTATCACCAACCTTCACCCATGCATCGCCATTTTGGTGGGCGACCACGCCGAACGGAGCTACTTTTTTGAACTCATCCATTTCGCGCGACTGGAACTTGCGTCCGATCAACCGCTTCGATTCAAAAACTGTCTTTTCAGGGTTGGTCACAGCCTGACGTTTTGCCGTCTGACCGACGAGCTTTTCGTTCCCTGTCGTAAAGGCCACCACCGACGGGGTCGTGTTAGCGCCTTCCGAGTTCGGTATAACCTTAGGTTCGCCACCCTCTAAAATCGCGACCACGGAGTTCGTGGTTCCAAGATCGATTCCAATAATTTTTCCCATAAAGTTCACCTTTCAAAAAAGAAACTGGTTACCTTCTCGTAAATGTCAATCCGCCGCTTTTGTCGTGGCGTCGTTAACGGTGCTGCCTGCGCTCACGCTCACACGTGCAGGACGCAGCAGACGACCATGGAGTAAAAATCCTCGAACCTGTTCCTGTATAACGGTGCCAGCTGCCTTATCGCTTGGAACGGTTTCAACCGCGAGATGCAACTCCGGGTTGAACGGTTTTCCCAACGATTCGACGGCCTGAACTCCACGTTTTTCGAGTGCTTGGCGAAACTGTTTTTCGACAAACTCGAGACCTGTTGCGAGGGCTCGGTCTGTGCCGGGAGGAAGCGACTTGAGCGCGCGTTCAAAATTATCCAGAACCTCGAGAAGATCCGCGGCTACGGGTTCCCATCCAAACTTTGCAGTCTCTTCGCGTTCCTTAGCGACGCGCTTCTTAAAGTTTTCAAACTCTGCGTACAGGTAAACGTACTTTTTCTCGGCCGCATCGAGCTTCGCTTGAAACTCGCTTGCTGCGTTCCCTGCTGCTGCCTCGGCTACGGGTTCCGAAGCACCGTTGTGGTTAGGTTGCGACTTTTCTGGGGGCGACTCTGTCTTTGACAAACAAAACTCCTATAAAGGTCTTTTCACTAAAGATGGGTTTGGGAGGGGGAATGTCAATTGAGGACACGCCCTAGGCTGGCGTGAGTTCCGCAAGGATTTGATCTGAAAGGGCAAATCCCCGCGTTGTGAGCCTGAAATGGCCATCTCGAAAAGGATGAGCTTCCAGTAATCCTCGATGAAGCAGCTGAGAATACTTCGCTTTCTGAGGGACCGTTCGCACCCAGTCGATCGGTGCGCCGTCGGCAAGTCGGAGTGCCAGGAGCCACGTTTCCAACTCTTTCTGATGGGGCGTGAGCGTTTCTGCAAAGTCGACGGGCACCTGACCCTCGCGAACCCTTTCGCTGTACTTGCGGAGGGAGGCCACGTTGCGCTCCCGACGAAACACGGGCTCTAAAGACGTTCCTTCATGAAAGAGCGAGTGTGCCGAAGGTCCGATCCCAAGGTAGGGTTCGTGCGTCCAGTAACCTAGATTGTGGCGTGATCGGAATCCGGGCTTTGCGAAGTTCGAGATCTCATAGTGTTCAAATCCATTTTTCGTAAGAATGCGATCCAACGCTTCGAGATGTGCGGTCTGCGTGTCTTCACCGGGTAGACGATCGAAGAGTCGATTTCCTGGTTTGAGCGTCAGAAGATAGCAGCTCATATGAGGCAATGGAAAACGCAGAAGGTCGCAAACGTCTTTTTCGATATCGGCTTCCGTCTGACTTGGAACACCTAAGAGAAGGTCGGTCGAAATATTGTGAAATCCTGCTGAAAAGGCGCTTTCCAGCGCATCAAGGGCGCGATCGCGAGAGTGTACGCGGCCCAAGAGTTCCAGGCGGCCCGGATCAAGAGATTGAACGCCAAAGCTCAGGCGATTTACCCCGAGTTCTTTGAGGCGTAGGAGCAGATCGCGTGTTGTTGATGAAGGGTTGAGCTCGACGGTCCATTCGTAGTCGGGTGCGAGCACACGTTCGCGAAAGAGAGCTGCACTGATCCGTTCGATGCTCTCGATGCCGGTGAAGCTCGGTGTACCACCCCCAAAAAAGAGCGTTTTTAGGCTCGGTGCCAGGTGGTTTTCGCGTAAGGTAATCTCGGCACAGGCGGCGTCGGCAAAGCCGGCGCGTGGAGATTTGATCGAGGTACCGTGGGTTTCGTCACGCATTTGGGTTTCGGCGATGGAGTAGAAATCGCAGTAATGACAGCGCGTCTCGCAGAAGGGGAAATGGACGTAAACGGAAGCGCTGAGCATCTCAGCGTTCTAGCTCAGTCGAAGGTGCGGTGTCCAACGGGGTCGAGGGCGAGAAGAGCGGCGTAACCTTCGACGAGGCCACGGTAGATTCGGGCACAGTCGTCGGACATGGTTTCGACTCGAAATCCGCAACTCCGATCCTTCTGCCAAACGGCTTTGGCGGTGATGTGGAGTGTGTGGCGGACGTCGGTGGGGTCGCCGAAAACGAGAGCGACCGTGTAGGCTTCTCCGATTTCGATTGGAAGAAAGGACTCGAGTTGGATCCCGAAGCCGCCGGAGCTCAGGTTCTGAGTACGGCATTCGAGGCTGTTCTCATCAGGGAAAAGCGTCAGAGGATGGCTCGGGTGGATGCGGTTCTTCCACAGGCGTCGAAGCTTGGCCTGGTAGGCAATCCCAAAGCGTGGTTCAAGTGGGTGCATGTGTTAATTATACTTAACAATATACCTTGCGTCAATAATAGAGTTGGGTTTTGAGAGAGATCTATCGACAGGGAACGCGACGGGTTTGGATAGCCACGAGACTTTGATCGAGTTGCGCTTGAATGCACATACCTGGGGAAATATCGACTAGAAGGCTGGATTTCAGGTAAAAAACGGAGTTGTTCGTGAGGAAGACCGTGCTCGGATCACCCTGCTCGACGTACTCAACCTTTCCTTCGACTTCGGAGAGCACGCTATCCGCTCGTCCCGTTGCGCCAAGTAAGAAAATCAGCGCTCCGATCGTCAGTGGAAACCAAATCATCCTTTGCATTGAATACAACCTTCTTCAGCTAACGTTCAGCAATGAGGCAGAAATCGCGTTAAAGTAACGCATGGCAATAAATTATGTTACCTTAACATTATTATATTTTACATGTGTAAAGTCAAGTTCTTATTTATGTACTAAGCTCAATCTTTCATGATGCTTACGTCGCTTTCTAATGGTCTACGGGTGGTCTTCTCTCATAAAAATTCGGATGTCGCGTCCCTGTACTGGTGGGTGGGCTCCGGGAGTGTCTTCGAGGACACAGGGGAGTTTGGATTCGCGCACTTTTTAGAACACATGTTGTTTAAAGACGCCTCGGCAAAAGACCAGGGCGTGGCCTCAGAAGGCCGTATGGCGCGCGAAATCGAAGCACTTGGCGGCGACATCAATGCGTACACATCCTTCGATCAAACGGTCTATCACGTGACCTGCGCTGAACGGCATTGGGAGTCTGTCATCCCGATCTTCTCGGAGATGCTTAAGAACCAGGCATTTTCGGAAAAGGATTTTAAACAGGAACGAGAAGTGATCCTCGAAGAGTTACGCCGCTCGAACGATAGCCCGAGTCGACAACTTTTTCAGACGGCATTTGAACAGACATTCGCGGGCACACCGCTTTCGCGTCCCGTGATCGGTTTTGAGTCCACACTCAAAAAAGCGACACCCAAAGCGTTACGCGGTTTTCTTAAGCGCACCTACGCGGTGCCGAGAATGGGTCTCGTGCTTGTAGGGCCCGTCGGAAACGATCTCAAATCTCCACGCATTAAGAAGATCATGAGTTTGCTCGAACGCGGTTTTGGCCGTTTGCCCGGTTCGCCTGTTTCAAGGGGAAAGCTCCGGGAGCCTATGAAATGGTCCCGCGCACTTCCGCCGAAGAGAACGGTGCAACCCATACGCGTTTTTGATGTTCAATCACCACAGCTGGCCATGCTTTGGCCCGCACCCGGTCTAAAGCATCCGGACTTTCCTGTGCTCGATGTCGTAACGAGTGTCCTTGGACAGGGGGATGCTTCACGCCTTACGCAAAAGCTATTCTTTGAAAAGGCGTTAGTGACCGATATTCAGGCCTCACTCTTTTCGACGGGTGATCACGGAGCGATTTGGTGTTCTCTCGAGGCTGAGAATTACGGAAAACTTCTCGATGGTGTTGGTGAGTTTTACGATGTTTTGGAGCGACTCGGTCGCGATGGTCCGACCGACGAAGAGCTCGAACGCGTGATCGTACACGTTGAGTCCGAGCGTACGTTTGCAAGCCAAACGGTGGACGGTTTGGCCCATCGCTTATGTGCCCTTGAGTTTGTTCTGGAGGATTCCGGTTTTGACGAACGTTATCTTCGTCAGCTGCGCGATCTACGCCCCGCCGATATTGCGCGGGCCGTTCGCGAAAAGATGTTAGCCGTGAAGCCGAAGTGGACGCTGCTTGCACCAAAGAAGCAGGATTCAAAAGGTCTCAAAGAAAAAATCGACGAGTCGCTCGTTCGATTTGGGCGGGGAGCTTTAAGTACTTCGACGGTGAAGAAGCGCTCGGCTGCGCAGCCGATGGTTCTCGGCGGTGTGACCGTTGAGTCAGGAGCGCTTGCGAGTGGACTGCGTTGGGTGCGCGTCGAACGCCCGGATTCGCAAGTGTTTCACTGTCAGTTGATGGTTCCCGGTGGGCTTCTGTTGGAGCAGTCGGATCAAGCAGGGTTTGCTCATATTATGTCAGAGACCTGGACACAGGGAACCGAGTCGAAGGATCAGGCGACGCTAGCGGCGTTGATTGAGAATCGCGCTGCGGATGTCAGCGCTTTTTCAGGACGAAACGCAACGGGGCTTGAGTTTGGTGGGCTCGCGCGCGATTTTGGTGCACTTTCAGATCTCTTTATTGAAGTCGCCTCGCAGCCGCGGTTTCCAGATGCAGAGGTTGCCAATGCTGTTCGGATTGCCGAGGAGCAGATTCGCAGTATCGAGGATCACACGTCACAGGTGGTCTCTCGCCTGTTCTACGAAACGCTGTATGAGACACATCCTTACGGCCGGTCCATCTTAGGAAAGCTGGAAACGTTAAAGTCGTTGCAGCCCTCGGCACTGCGGGCTCTTCATCAGAAGTGGATCCGTCCGGATCGGATGGCGGTGAGTATCTCGGGGCCGATTGCTGCTCAGGATTTTCAGAAGTTTCTAGCACGCTTGGATGCGAGCTTTGGTCCGGGGAAAACAGATGACGTCAAGCCGTCGCATCCGATCGCACTTCAGGGGCCGCGCTGGGTGAAACGCAAACTGGGTCGCGAACAGGTTCATGTGATGGTCGGTGGTTTGGGTTGCGACTTCACATCGCAGGATCGGTTGAGCCTGCAGCTGCTCGCGACGATGTTGGGCGGTCAGGGAGGTCGACTCTTCGTTGAGCTTCGAGAGAAACGGTCGTTGGCGTATTCGGTTTCACCGGTTCTTGTCGAAGGTGTGGATCGCGGTACTGTCGGAACGTATATCGCGAGTGCGCCCGCAAAGGTGTCAGAGGCGATCAAGGGGATTCAGGCCGTATGGGAAGGTTTGTTGTCGCGACCGCCATCCGCACGCGAGATGGAACGTGCCCGCCAATACTATCTCGGCCATCGCCTGATGGAACTGCAGACCGACGAAGCCCTTTCCAATCACTATGCACAGCAGACACTTTTCAACCTACCCTTCAAATCAGTAGATCAGATCGCGGCAGAGCTGCGCTCGATTTCGGTTGGAAAGCTAAAGACCATGGTCGAGCGCTATTGGCTCAAGCCTTTCCATGTGGAAGTCCAGGTCGGATGACAGATTTTGAAATATTCAATCAAGCCATTCATGGAAGATCTCGACCTGTGGCGGTCGTTGATCTTTCGACTTTCGATGCGAATGTTTCGGTCGCTCGGTCCTTCGCCGCAAGAGCAGGGAAAACAATTCGAATCGCGACCAAGAGTCTGCGTGTTCCGGAGCTGATCAAGCGAGTTCAAACTTCCGGGCGTGAGTTCGCCGGTCTCATGACCTTCTCGGCTTTTGAAACAGCGTTTCTGGCAGAGCAGGGGTTTGATGATTTTTTAGTCGCTTATCCGACACTCGACGACCGCTCACTCGATGCGGTCGCGCGCGTCAGCGCCGCGGGGAAGACTGTCCGACTTGTGGTCGATAGTATGGATGGCATTGCGGCGCTCGGACGTGCAAGCGAACGCGCAAAACTTTCGAGACCGCTCGAAGCGATTGTGGAAGTCGATGCGTCGTTGCGTATCGGGGGACGTGTTCATCTAGGAGTGCGACGAAGTCCCATTCGATCGATTGAAGCCGTGCGGGATCTTGTTCGAACAGCGGATAAGATTCGTGGTGTGCACGTCAGTGGTTTTATGGTCTACGACGCGCAGATCGCGGGAGTTCCGGATATCTACAGCGGAGCGCCGTGGATGGTTCTGGCTACACGGGTGATGAAGTTTTTCTCGAGGCGCGTTGTTGCGAAACGAACGAAAGCACTCGCAGGCGAGTTTTCCTCGATGCTTCGCAATGGAGGCGGAACGGGATCGTTGCTGGATTCGTTGTCGAATCCCTGTTTGACAGAAGTGACGATGGGATCTGGATTTTTCTGTTCGCATCTTTTCAGTCGTTATCGTTCGACATTGTTTCAGCCGGCGCTCTTCGTCGGGCTCGAAGTCGTACGGACTTCCGATCCAAAATGGGTGACGTGTGCGGGCGGTGGCGTGGTTGCTTCGGGAACGCCGGCCTGGGATCGAGTCCTTCTGCCGGTTTATCCAAAGGGTCTCAAGCCGTCATCGATGGAGGGATTTGGTGAAGTTCAAACTCCGCTTCACTGTTCCAAAGAGAAACCCGTGCTCGGTTCCACGGTCTGGTTGCGTCCTACAAAATCCGGTGAGCCGCTGGAACGATTTCAGACGGTCCTAGGAATTGAGGCTGATGGTCGCGCAAGCGAATTCAAAACTTATCGTGGGTACAACCACTGCTTCTTTTGATCGACGGAGTGAGGGTTTAGCGAGTGCGACTCGGGCGAAAGAACCTTGGGTTGAAATCCGAGGACGACGTTTGTCTCGGGCGTTGAAAAATAAAGCGAGACCAGTAGTCCGCGCAGACCGAGCTTGAGTTGGCGCGCCGTGGTTCCCGCTGGTCCGCTCCATCGAGACGCGACCGAGACCGCGACCCAGAAAAAGCTCAGTATGAAACGCGGAAGGTACCCGCAAATGGTGAGTAGCTGCTCCAACTGTCGACGCTCGTCACCCTCAATCTGTTCGAAGACTTCTTCGAGGTCTTTTTTTGTACGGGACTCGTTCACGACCGTCGCAAAGGGCGGAAGCTGTTCATCGGTTTTCGGTGTTCCGATGAGCGTGTCGCCGAGTTTGATCAAGCCGAGCCAAGCGCGCTGGTTCATCGCTTTAGCTCTCTGAGAATTTTTTCGCTCGCCATCCCAGCAAGCGCCATGATCGTGAGCGAAGGATTAGAGCCGGATGCCGACGGAAAGAGGCTCGAGTCAACGACAGAGACCTGCGGCCAATCGTGGAGTTCATAGTCGGGGTTAACAACCGAACTGCTCGCATCACTTCCGAGCGACGCGCCACCCATCAGATGGAGACCAAAAGCCTGTTCGCACGGAACGATTTCGCGAGCTTCCGTAGCCTCGAAGAGTTCGCGAACCATGCGTAGGCCATCTTTTTTCTTTTTCATCTCGCCGATGCTGAGTTTCTTATGCACAGTCGGGCGTCCCTTTCCGTCGAGACGAATACGACCCGTCGGCTCGTCACGTAAACAGACTTCGATCGAAGCGAAGTAACGGAACCGGCTCATTTTGCGTCGTAGCTCGAAACCGCGATCGGGCAAAAGCATCGCCATCGAGACAGGCCCTGCAAAAACATTCTCAAGCTTGTATCCAAAACGTCGGAAACGAAAATCCTTGGAGTGCACCGACTGGAAGGATCCACGATGCGCTTCAACCGGATTTTCGTAAAGCGCGTAGGTCATTGTCTGCGGATGGCAAGTAAACTTTCGTCCGAGAGCTGGTAAGCGTGCGGTTTCTTTCGAACGTAACAAGATACCGGCGGTGCCGAGCGATCCCGCCGCCAAGATCACCTTGCGTGCGCTCACCGTTTCAGTTGTGGAGTTCTGTTTTCCAAAGACTTTCACGCCACCCGGTATGCGTTCGAGACGATCGACATGATAACCTGTTTTGAGATCAAGTCCGAGGGCCAGTGCCTCGGGAATTCCGTACGCAAGCGTGCTCTGCTTCGAACCGCGCGGACATCCTCCAAGACACGCCAGACAATCGCTGCCGTGTTCGACCGCACAATCCTTTTGTGCACGCACGACGGGCGCCCATCCGTAGCTCTGTCGGTTCATACCCTGTTTGAAAATCTGTGCGTTCGTGTTCTGGAAACGCTCAGCGATCGGTTCGTGGGCAATGCCGCCCAGAGCACGTTCGTAAGCCTTTTCAAAACTCGCGAGTGTCCATTCGCGATTACGTGAAAGCGCGATCCATTCTTCTAAAATCGGTGCTTCGATGCGTGAGAGGAGCGCTTGGTTGACGACGGATGTTCCACCGAGCGCGCGACCTCGGAGCAAACCGATACGCGCGTCCGTTGTCCATTCGAGGCCGCCGTTCCAGTACAAGCGGCTCGCGGCGTGAAGTTCTGAGAAGGGAAAGTCTTCCTGTTTCCAATGGTGTCCTGCTTCCAGCAGAATACCCTTCAGTCCGTGCGGCAGACACGCTTCGGATAAGATGTGGGCGAGTCGCCCGCCTCCGACTCCGGATCCGATAATGGCGAAATCATAGGTGTTGTTCAAAATGAGGACACGCCCTAGTTTCCGGGATGGTCGAGGTTGCAGTCGTAAACAATCGAAAGACGTCGAATGATGCGATGAAACTCGTCCTGGGGTTGTGGGACGATCATCCCTTCAAATGCTTCGGCCGCGCCCGAGAGGCCGTTGGTTTTGAAGCGTTTCTTGAGTGTATCAATGCTTGCCAGATCACTGGGGCGTTTGTCGGATCGTCCCGCGCCGGATTGAATCGCGCGAGCGAGGTTCGCTGCCAGTGCTTCTTCATCCGGAGTGGAGCGATTCTTATCGAATGCTTCGTAAAACTGCATCCATCCGGCGGCCCATTGTTGGAGAGGTGTCAGATAGGGTTCAAAAGATTTGCGAACACTTGGGGGCAGGGTCGAAGCAGCCTGAATTCGCGACATCACATTGTTTACTTGTGCGAGTGATTCGGGCGATCGCGGTTGGCCGGTCTCGTCGGATCGTGTGAGTTGGCTGGGACTGAAAGCGTGGATCGTGTCGAGATAGTTTTTGATCTCAGCGCGGTTCTGGGTTCCGAAGGAGGACGCCTTACCTTCGATCTGACAGTTCGTTCCGAAAAGGATGACCGTCGTCGAAACGCGGTCGCCTTGTGCGGCGGTCGCGTGCGCCGAACCGATGAAGAGAGTGAGCATGAAAAGCCGACACAGACTGGACACGAGAATCCCAGCATAGCGCCGTCCGCGCTGTGTCGTCCATGACATCCCTTCATGACGCCCCGGGGTTTGCTCCGGCCGCAATACGTTATAAAATTAAATCGAGGTAGTCGGGTTCATATAAGCCATCGCCACATCTTGATAATGTCCGACTCAAATAGACAGATATAGTTCCGATAAGGAGTTATGAACACGGTGCTCAAAGTTATTGATACGCCGGAGTCGTATTTCTTTGAATTGGTGCAGGGTGCGCTTGGGCGCAATCGCATCAAAGCAGAACCTGAGACCGAGATGTATCTAGCGCATCTCCTGGGTCATTTTCTGCACACGGAAAATCTTTTCGCAAGGAATGCCAACGGACAGCACGTTAGCAAGCCACTTTCATTCTTGTTACAAGAAGCGCTCGCGGAGAACGAGCCCGCTAATCGCGCTCTTATGTTCCGACATCTTGGCGATTTTTCGCTCTATTTTGCGGGCTTCTTTCGCGACAGTTTCTCGAGCAAACTGATCAATGTCGACTACTACATGGAGATGGGTGAAACGGCTTATCAGCATGTCGCTAGTCTTGCGCAGATTGCGCGACGTCGTGTTTTTGAAGAGTTAGCTGCAAAGTTCCCCACCTTTGCTGAAGTCCTTGCTGACGTCAGTCACCAGACGTCGGAGCGTTCGGAAAAAGATTTACTACGTATTTACGACCAGTGGTTGCGCACGCAGAGCGAGCATTCTGCGAAGATGCTGCGGGAGGCTGGAATTCAGCCGGTAGCACTCAAAGGCCGCAAGAATCTAACGAAACCCTGATTTGACCCGGCCTTACGCCGACGATATATGGACGCGAGTATGCGCGTCGTGGGAGTGGTATTCTTTCTGTTCGCTTCTTTTCTTTTTATGCCTCTGGGTCAGGCTCAAGACCCGACCGTTGACGTTCATTCGGTTCGCGACGTCGAAGACGAGGCCCTGAAAATCTACATCCTAGCTCGCCTCACAGCGGAAACAGTCCGCGACGATATTCGTGTTCCCGATGATGTTCGGGATCGCTACACCGACACGATCAAGACCTGGCCCGGCGTGGTAGCCGCCGGTGCGGCGGCCGCTTTTTTCACCAAGAAGAGCATCGATTATTATGGTGGGAGCGAAGTGTACCGGGGGCCGTTGGACATCGCTCGAATGTGGCGAGAGAAGATTCGATGCCGATGTGATGAAAGGCTTCTCAAGCCATTCCGCACGAGCATCGCCGCGTCCCGTAAAGACGGTATGTTTTATCAACTCTTGATAGGCCCCGGCGGTCCGGGCGACAAAGTCTACCGTCTCGTCACGGGCACGATGAAGGCGATCAACGCTGTTGGTAACTTTTTGGTGTCGAAGCGGCTTCTGCTGCCACTGACCAGTGTTGCAACGACGGCTTGGTTCAGTGCGCTTGCGTACGATCATTTTCAGGGTCCGGCAAAGGCACTCACCCATCCTTGGGTCCGCAAACGTCTGGGATACGATAACGCCATCAATATGATCACAGAACCGATCGCCGAAGAGATCGCGCATTTTGTTCCCATCACGGATTTTGATTTTTTTCAGGAGCGACTCGCAGCTGCGTTTATGCGCGAAACGATCGATGAGGGAAAGATCGCCGATCCGGATGCCACCGTCGAGATCGATCTTGTGGCGGTGATGCGCGACGCTGGTGTTTTAGGAGAACGTTTCTCGGTGTTAACGCCTGAGCGTGAACAAGAACTGCGTTCGGTGATCGAATTAGCTTTTAATAGAAAAGCTGAACTGAACGAAAAGGAACGCCTCGAAAATGCGAAAGACCTGATCCGCCGATCGCAGGTTCTGCTAGAAACCATGCTTGCTTCGCGAGAGTTCTCACCGGAGTTTGAATACGAAGCGCGCTCGAGTCTTGCGAACTCGCACGCTACTCTGGCCCGTCTTCACTGAATCACGATTTTAACGATATGATCGCCGGGTGCGATTTGTCGTACGACGTCCATGCCCTCGATGACCTGACCAAAGACGGTGTAGTTGCGATCGAGGTGCGGGAACGCGCCCATGGCAATGTAAAACTGCGAATCGGCTGAGTCGGGATCCGGTCCACGTGCCATAGCAACTGTGCCTTCATGATGGGTGCGCTGGTTGAACTCGGCCTTTAACTTCTGTCCGCTGCCGCCAGTGCCATTGCCAACGGGGTCACCACCTTGAATCACGAACCCTGGTTCGACGCGATGAAAGGTGAGTCCGTTGTAAAAGCCGGCGTTGGTCAGCTCCGCAATACGAGCCACGGTTTTCGGCGCATCTTTTGGATAAAATTTGTACTTGATCAACCCCTTGTCGGTGAGCAACAAGACCGTTGCTTTCGAAAGACCGTTTGCATCGGCGTTCAGGTCAGGACTTTTGTTGGTTTCTGGAAGGTTCACAGCGGGTGCTTTCCTTTCGGAAGTGGTTTCAGGGGGTGCCGTCGTGGCGGAGGGAGTTGCTTCTTCCGTATCGCGTTTGATGAGGAAAAAAAGAAAAGCAAAAACCCCAATCAGGAACGCAAGGCCCATTGCGACTTTGATTTTCCAGTTCGTTTCCTGCATGCTCGAAGGATCGTACAAAGGCGGGTATGGCTCAAGAAAAATCCAACCGAACTATGAACTTTTGGGAGCATCTCGACGAGCTTCGGTCGCGTATCATTCGTGCGCTCGCTGTGTTCCTGGTTGGATTTGCGATCAGTTACTTTCTTGTGACCGACACCGTGATGCAGTTTCTTCGCGAGCCGCTCTACAGCGTCCTGCCCGCAGACCAACAGCATCTTTACTTCACGAGTCTCTTTGAGAACTTTCTCACACATTTAAAGATTGCCGGTGCATCGGCCATTTTTGGACTAGCGCCTTACTTGTTTTGGGAGGCTTGGGGATTTATTGCGCCGGGACTGTACCCAAAAGAACGTGGTTTCGTTTTCCCGTTCATCATACTGGCGACGGTGTTCTTTGTCGGGGGGGCCGCGTTTGCGTACTATGTGCTTTTCCCAACAGCGTTTTCCTTTTTCATTCATTACGGATTGGCGACCGACCAGCCGATGTTGACCATCGATTCTTATTACAGCACCGCGCTGAAGCTCATCCTGTTGTTTGGTCTCGCGTTCGAAATGCCAGTGATGATCTTGTTGCTCGGCTGGCTTGGCGTCGTTGACGCAGCCACCTTGCGTCGTCAACGACGGGTTGCATGGGTCGTGATCGCGCTTTTTGCGGCGATATTCGCGCCACCCGATGCGGTGTCCATGTTGCTTCTGATTGCGCCGTTATTGCTCTTGTTTGAGTTCTCCGTCGTGGCTGTCCATTGGCTGGCGCGCAAGCGCCCGTCGCCGTCGGCGCCCTGACTACTTGATTTCCCAATATCCTCGGTGTTAGGCGTAGGAGCTGGATTGGGGGCTGTGATGTTAAAATACATACTTTTAGGTTCTTTTCTTGCGTCGAATATCGTGCTTGCTGACGATGTCGAGCTGGTGCGCAGAACAACGGATCGGCGTCGGAATTCGCTTACGACTGACAACGTCATATGTACTGTGAATCCAAAACAGGTCACCATCTTGAGGATCAAGCTTACGGACGGTCGACTCGTGTATTCGCAGATTATCGAGCGACCCAGCTCACTGGATCGTAAACTTCTGTCTCAATATGCATCCACCGCGATTGCGGGCGCACTGATATCGGAGGCGGTCACCACGAATGTGGAGCCAGCGGCCCTGGCCGAGGTTGTTTACTCCGTCTCTAATCATACCAGCCTGAGGTCCATGACTTTGCTGGAAACGCGATCAGGGACAAAGGCAGTCAATAATTCTCCCGTGAGCCCTTTACTCATTTCGCTGCTCGATCTGCATTGCTGGGAGGATTGATGTTTAGCCCCTATCCGGCGTGTGGTTGACGCGCCTGGGGGCTCATGTTACCCCTGGCTCTTTCCTAGAAACCTTGCTTAAGCCTTTGGCTTAGGCTCTCTGAACTCCAAAAGAGTGTCAGATGAACCGAAAGGACGATCGATGTCAGAAGAAACTACGACTACAAAACCGCCACGCGCGCCTTCGGCCGGAAGTACCGGGTACTTACCTGGTTACGAAGTGATCTATGTCGTTCGCAACGAAGTGACCGACGCTGGGCTGCGTACGATTCAAGAACGTGTTGAAAAGATCATCGACGAGTTCGGCGGTCAGGTGCACCTCAAAGAAGATTGGGGCAAGCGTAAGCTCGCGTATCCCATCAAGAAGGAAACGCGCGGTCATTACACCTATTTCGTGTTCACGGGCCGACCGGGTGTGATTCATGAGCTCGAGCGGAACTTTCGAATTCACGAACATATTATTCGCTTCTTATCGGTCAACCTCGCGAAGGAATTTGACGAAAGCAAACATCTCCTCAAGCCGTCCTACATGGTGAAGTCAAAGACGGAGAATCCTAAGTTTGATCGTCCGGAGCGCGGATTTGGTCGCGACTTTAGAGAAGGCCGTGAGTTTCGTGAGCACCGCGAACCTCGTGAGCCACGTGAACATCGCGAACCCCGCGGTGGATCGCACGAGTATTAAGCCCACAGTTAAAATTTAATTAGAATTGAGAACGGAAGGATATTGCAATGGTAGCAGATGAAGGCCGACGCGATCGTGAACACGATATGTCGATGGATGATTACGATGATTTTGACGACCGAGCTGGTCAGCGCCGCGTTTTTTCGAGTGGCACCGGACGTCGTAAGGCATGCAAGTTTTGCACGGATCAAGACTACATTCTTGATTACAAGTACGTGAAAGTGATCCAGACGTTTCTAACGGAACAAGGAAAGCTCGTCCCGCGACGTGTGTCCGGCGCATGTGCTTTTCACCAGCGACAGCTCACAACGCATATCAAGCGCGCACGTAACATCGGACTGCTTGGTTTTGTGACGATTGGCACGTGACCCAGCGTGAACCGCAACACCAATTAGGGACGCCGCTTAGTAAAATCGTCCCCTTCTTTTTGCCTGCGCTCCTTTTCTTGAGCGTTTTCTTTTCGGTGTTTTCGCCGATGCCTTTGTTCGCCCAAGCGTTTCGCGGGCGTTGGGCTGTGGTTTGGGGCTCGCTCGTGTCGAACATCGCCGTCGTCGCGCTCTGGGGCTTCTATGGCGCCGGTGGTGGCAGTGCGCAGGGTGCGTGGATCGCAAGTACCGCCGTCTTTGGTGCGATCGCTGTGCTTTCGGTCGTCTTTCTCTTTCTTGTCTTGAAAGCCCGTCAGTCGCCAGAGAAAGCGGGTGCGATCGCGCTCGGAACCGTAGGACTTCTGGTAGGCGGTGCTCTCGCGTGGTTGGTCTTAGTAAGGGGCTGGAGCTGGGAAGCCTGGGTTGGCCGAGAACTGCAACCGATGCTCGATCAGCTGCGGACTAGCTCGTCGGAGGAAGCACGTACCGTCGTCGACAGTGTTGACGATCTGAAGAAGGTGGTTCTGAAGCAGTTGCCTTCGGGGTTTCTTGGGCTCGGGATGGTTCTGCTTTGGGCGAACTTCCTAATGATGTCGCGCCTCTTCGGTGCTCGGTTCTACGAGCAGGCACGTGTAGTACAGAACTATTTTTCGACATGGAAGGTTTCTGAATACTTTGTTTGGCCAGCCATTGCGGCAGGGGCACTGGTTGTTTTTAGTCAGGGCGTGTGGGCGGTCGTGGGGATGAACTTTCTGAACGTGTTCTTCGTCCTTTATGGGCTACAGGGCTTGAGTTGTTTAACGTTCTTGCTGGATCGGTGGAAGATCATGGGCTTTCCAAGAGTTCTTATCTTCGTTTTGGCTGTTTGGCCGATGAGTATGGCACTTGTGACAGCGGGGTTCTTGGATCTGTGGTTTGACTTTCGCGGCAAGTTGGTGCAATCGAATTCCTGATGTCGAAAGTGACGAAAGTAATTTTACGTGAGTCCGTTGAGAACCTGGGGTCCGTAGGCGACCTGGTACGTGTGTCGGAAGGATACGCGCGCAACTATCTCTTACCGCGGAACCTTGTTGTTGTTGCCAGCGAAACCAACGTGCGCGAGCTCGATCATCACAAGAGAATTCTGGAAAAGAAACGCATGGCGCTTAAGCAGAACGCTGCTGAGTTCGCTAACAAGCTTTCAGAGCTCACCGTCACGATCAAGCGCAAGGTAGGAAAAGGTGACAAGCTCTTCGGTTCTGTGTCGAACGCGGATGTTCTTCATGAAATCCAAGGGGCTGGTTTTGAGCTTCCAAAAAATGCACTTCAAATGAAAGAGCACCTCAAATCGCTTGGGGTTCACGAAGTTCCCGTCCGATTGCACGCTGACGTCGTTGCTCAAGTTAAGGTCTGGATCGTTAAAGAGGAGTAACTCTCCATGGATTCCCCGGGGGGACCTCCAGCGCCGCCTGGCTCGTCAGGGTTTGGGGACGATCGAGATCCTTTTGATTTAAGACAATACATCATGGATTGGCCCCAGAATGCGTCATCGCATGGAGGGCAGTCGGGCTACGGTTCGTCAGGACGTTCGGCTCCAGGATCGCGTCCTTCATCGGGCGCATGGTCAGCGGGCAAACCTCAGTACGCTCCACAATACGGAAATCCGCCACAGCGTCGTAGTCCGCCACCGGCTTATGGAGGAACATCGCAGAAGTCGGTTGGCCAGGTGTCCGATCGGCTGGCTTCGTTGCCGCAAGACCTCGAAGCTGAGAAGTCGGTGCTCGCGGCAATCGTTCTCGATGGAACGGCTTTCGACAAGGTCATCGAAGTCGGATTGCGGAATCAGGATTTTTTAAAGGAATCACATCGGCTGATCTTCGAAGCGGCTTTTTTTCTCTACGAACGTCGGTCGCCCATCGATGGTGTGACGCTGAGTTCAGCGTTGCGCGATCTCGGAACATTCGAAAAAGCAGGCGCACCAGATTCGGTGACCGGACTCTTTGATCAGGGTTTTGCTGTACCCAACATTGCGGAGTACGCGCGCATTGTACGTGAAAAAGCTATCCAGCGTCGTATGATCCAGGCGTGTCACGAGATCATTGGGACGGCGCTCGGTGGTATTGAGAACACCGAAGCGTTCCTCGACGACGCCGAAAAAAAAGTTTTTGAAGTCGCTGAAGTTCAAATTGAAAAAACCATGGTCGAGATGCGCGAGATCGTCTTTCAGGCGATGGCGAGCATCGAAGAGCTAGCTCTCAAGAAGCACGACGTTACAGGACTGCCGACGGGATTTAAAAAGTTTGATGAGCTCACGACGGGCTTGCATCCCGGACAGGTCATGGTGGTGGCTGCTCGGCCTGGGATGGGAAAGACGAGTTGGTTCATCTCAGCGATCCAGCACGCGGCCTTGAAAGACGATGCTGTGGTCGCGGTGTTCTCGCTTGAAATGTCGCGAGAGGAAATCATGTTTCGTTTCTTGTCGGGGTTAGCGCGGATTGATTCACGGAAGCTTCGACTCGGACGTGCGAACGAACGCGAATGGATCAAGCTTACCGAAGCTGCCGATCAGTTGTCCAAGGCGCGCGTTCATATTGACGACTCCGGCGGTCTGACGGTGATGGACATTCGGTCACGTGGGCGCCGGATCCTAGCGAAAGAGAACAAACTCGACTTGATTGTCGTCGACTATCTTCAGCTCATGCGCGGGTCGAAAGCGAGTCGTGGCGGTGATTCGCGCGAGCGTGAGATCTCCGAGATCAGCCGCGGTCTCAAGGAACTTGCGAAGGAATTGAAAGTGCCGATCATAGCGGTCTCGCAGCTCAATCGTCAGGTGGAGTCGCGGCAAGACAAGCGCCCAACACTTGCGGATCTTCGAGAGTCTGGAGCCATTGAGCAAGACGCTGACTTGGTTTGCTTTATCCACCGTGATGACTATTACGATCGCGAAAACAGTGAGAATAAGGGGATCGCCGAGTTCATCGTCGCAAAGAACCGGCACGGACAACAAGATACCATTCGACTGGCTTGGCTCGCTCAATACACCTTGTTTGACAATCTCAGCTCAGACGAAGGTGGAATGCCGATCACGCTCTAAAGACAAGACTGCGTCCGATGCGGAACATGATCGCGAGCACGATGAAAAAGACGACGGCCGTGTACGCCGAAACCAGGCCATAAGCTGCTGCCAAAAACAGATACCAGTAGATCACGCCGACATAGAACACCGAGCTCATGACGGCTGCCATGATCATGAAGGTTAAAGCCCCACCCATGAGTAGCAGAAAGTTGAACACGCGCGACGGAGTGGAAAGACCGCGGTCTCCGCGAATCGCCGTCCAAAAATACGCAGGGGGTAGAAGAAGCAGGCACGCGAGGTAACTGTTTCGAAGAAACGCGACGACAATCGCAGCTGCTAAGAAAAGTGCTTGTACGGCGTGACGGATCTCCCGGAGGTCAGCTGAATCATCCTTTTCTTGAAACACCTTTCTAAAAACAAAATAGATGCCGACGGAGGCGGCTAGGACCAGAACAATCGCAAGAAAGTTCGGGTTATCAAGAAGCTGCGCCTTTTGTGTTGCCGGAAAGGTTTCGTATTGCGTGATGATTTTGAGTGCTGGCAAAAGTCGCATCAACAGATATCCGCCAAGAAAAGACCCGACAAGGATCACAAAAGCTTTCGCTTCGTTTTTGACTCCGCGAATGATCGTAGGGCGCGGGTAGCGTGCGAGACTCAAACTGAACTTTGTGAGGCCATACAGAACGAACGGCAGGAACGCGAGGATCTGAAGAACCGTCATGAGCCAGCCTTCGAGATAGAGATTCTCGCTCACTTTGAAGTAATCATGATCTCGAAAGTTTTCCGGGATTTGCCCCAAACCGTCGAGACTTCGAAGCCAACGCTCGGCTGCTTTACCGTAGGTTTCAAACGATTCGACGTGCATGCTTTCGGCCACATCGTGCGGTGTGTGGTGGTAATGGCTCATTTCGAAACTGAAGTTTTCCATCTGGCCGACCCAGTTCATGGCCGGAATTCCGGCTTGCAGAAACGCGCCGTGATCGGCAGCAGGTATGAGCAAAGCGCGCTGAATAAACTCGAGAACGTTCGGAAGATCGCGAGCCTCGACACCGTCGACGGATCGAATCGAGTCGAGCGCGAGCTCGCGTAGCCACAGCGGCGTGAACCCGTCTTTGAGCCCATCCGTCAAAACCAGAATTGCCTTTTGTTTCTCCGGGGCGACAAAGTCGAAACTGAGCGCAGCGATGATCTTATCGGCACGTTCGAAAGACTGTGCAAACGTTCGTGCTCCCCAGAACGCGCCAAACTCTTCGCTATCTGTCAGTAAGAAGAGGACGGTGCGTCTCGGTTGTTCTTTCGAAAAAACACGCGCGAGTTCCATGACAACGCCGACGCCGCTCGCGTCGTCCATCGCACCTTCGATCGTGGTGTCGGTCGTGTCGTAGTGTGCGACGACTGTGATGATTTCATCGGGACGTTCGGTACCTTTCAGTTCGGCGTAGATGTTTCGCAGATGGCTGTACCGGACACCGCCAATGACCTCTGAGAACATCATTTCCTTAGGATGGAGGCCGAGTTTTTTTAGCTCCGTGAAAAGATAATCACCGGCTGCGATACGGTTCTGATGCCAAGGCAGTCGATAGGGAAACTTTTTCGCCAAGGTCGTCATGGTCTGATGAGCGCGTGCGGCTTCGAAGTGTAGATCGGCCCCACTGAGGGGCAGCCGTTCAATGCGTTTCAACGAGACTGAAACCAGAACGACGCTTATCAAGAAGACAATCAAACTGGTTCGGACAAAGACTCGCCATGGATTCACAGCCCCAGTCTCGTGTCTAACGGGACCTTTCGCAACCGTTTGATAAAACTGGATCAATTTGATACGGATTGGAGCGAATCTCATTTTGAGAGGGGACGATGGCATTTCGGCACTTGGTGCTCGCACTATGGACTGTTGCGATGGTCGGCTGTTCGCCGTTCACCGCCTTTTTTTCCGGCGATCGGGATAACGCCGTTCTCCGTCTGCCGGATTACCGAACCCATAACCCTGATTGCGATGGCCTGGACCTCTCGAGTCCCCACCTTGATGTCCCCACGTTTCGACGTTTCACAAGCTGTATCAACTCCAATGGATCCATGGGACCGCTCGACCAGCTCGTGCGCGAACTCAAAGACGACGAACTGGAACCGCTGGTGGAGATCGGCAATCGACTCTTTCTGAAAGACAAGCGACTGCTGTTTGAAATCGCTTCCAGTTTCGACGAGATGGATCGTCGTGGAATTCTCGATCCGTTGCTGGAGAACGTTGGCAATCTGCTTGGAAATCGCGAATTTTTTGTTTCGATTCTAGCTCTGTTCAAGGAAACGCTGGTGCGGAACAAGCTCGAGCGCCTTGCGAATGTCGAGCAACCGAGTCTTCTGAAAGCGTTCGAGATTTTAGCGCAGTATCTTGAACCGGCCCGCGTTGATGCTTTTTTAGAGACGGCGACGATGATCGCGGAATCTCCTAGTTTCGAGTCGTATCAGGCTCATGTTCAAGGTTTTCTAGCCGAAACGTTCACTGCCGATCGGCTCAAGAAAGGGCATTGGATTCGAGAGATTATCGATCTGTTATCGCGACCGTCGTTCTATCGATGGATTCTCCATCGCCGTGTGCTTGGAAACACGTCCGAGAGTCTCGCGGTTGGCACCGCAAAGCTTAGAAGTTTGTTCGGCGCACTCGTTCAGGAGCGTCCAGGCGGTACTTGGCTCACGCACCTTTCACGCTTATT
Source organism: uncultured Oligoflexia bacterium (assembly GCA_964549505.1). Taxonomy (GTDB): domain Bacteria; phylum Bdellovibrionota; class UBA1018; order UBA1018; family CAZJVD01; genus CAZJVD01. The sequence goes on along the minus strand of CAZJVD010000001.1, from coordinate 87,479 downwards.
TGCCGCACTCAATGAGCCTCTGCATTGTTTTGGAAACGGTCTTACGGTGCAAGGACCGCTGGAGCCCATCCTGCTCGCTATGGGATCGGACCAGCGTCTGAACCGGGATTTTTTCCTGCGAAACGCTGTTCTTGATCTTGTTGCGGTGGGATCGATTTGTGACCTTCCTCGGAACGTGCTTCGAGAAAGCTATCCTGCGTTCCGAGATTTTGCTCAGACGGGCGAGTTCGCATGGCTCGTCGAGATCGTCGAAGCGATGCGGGAGACGGACCCCAAACTCGTGGATGCTTTTGTTGAGATTGTTCAACACGGGACTTTGTTTGAGAGTTCGCTCCGTGAGGGGTTACGTACAGGAATTTTCGAGGACCTTGTCTTGGTCGCGACCGTCCCGGGTCCGCAAGCATCGGAAGCACTGCGGTCGACCTTTGCATTTTTGAAAGAACCGCAGCGCGAGGCCGGTGGGTTGAGTTTTCAAGAGCTCGTGGTCGAACCGGTGCTGACCACCGATCCGAGACGGATTGATATTCTGGTGCGCTCGACGATCGCGTTTCTGAGTCCAACGGTCGTTCGGTGGGGCGAAACGTTATCGCTCACACGGAAAGCTTTTGTGGTTGGAGGTGTCCATCCGTGGTTACAGGTCGGACGTGAACTCTTCTCAAATGCGACGCGCGAAGAGAGTCTTTACCGGGCCATTATCGTCCTCGCGGAGCTACCAAGTTTTCCGGCCAGTCTTCAGCAGCTTTCGGCCATGGCGAAAGACGGCCGTCTCAAGCGTTGGATGCGCGAAGTCCTGCGACTCTTTAAGAACCGAGTCGAAGACGGGCGGGTGTCGTTTGTTGCGAATGCAGAACCGCGAGCTCTCCCTAAGCCGTTTCACCGACTCGCGAGTCAACAGATTCCACGCTATGTTTTCGCCTCTGATCCGGCAGATCCCAACGACCCCTGCTTGCGAGTTTCGCTTGATTTTGATTTTTGGAATCCCCATCAAACCGGTTGGGCAGAACAGTATGCCTGGTTTAGTCAGTGCGTAGAGAAGACGGGCGATTATCCTGGGATCACGTCGTGGTTCGACCGGATGGCTTGTTCAGACGTGCGCGAAAACGTGAGTTTCTTTTCGGCACTTCACACGACCGCGCTCGCATTGCATCCCGTAGAAACACGCGCCGACGATGTCTCGTTCTGGGTTGGGGCCGTATTCGATCCTGACTTTGCCGAAGCGATTCCGAAACTTTTAGAAGAGACAGGTGGCCTCCTGAAAACATTAGGGGCGACCTTGTCGGTGGTCACAAATCCTACTCCGATCCTTGATCGCCTCGCGCGTTTGCTTTCGAGCGATCGAATTGTGGAATGGGTGGCCGCCTGGGCTCGTGCCGGACACGAGGCTTCGATCTCTCCAGAGAAGTACGCTCCGAGCGATCATTTTCGACCAGAAATCGAGTTGGCCTGGGAAGAGAAGCTCAAGAAAGGCGAGTGTGTGAGTTTCTCCGGAACGATGAACAAGCGTCGTGAGGAAATTCGCGCTCGGTATTTTCAGCCTTCGTTAGATGCTGCAAAAGCAGCGGACGCGATTTCGCGTTTGCTCCGATACGGCGGTGAACAGGCTCTGAAGCGTCTTGTCGCTGGAGATTTTATCGGGCGTTTGGAGGATGTGCTCCAGCCGGCGCCCGTCGAAGAGCGATGGCTCCTGCTCTGGGACTCTCAGAAACGGAAACTTTCCGTCGAAGTAGCTGATCCGCTTCGAGAGCTCGAAGCGCTGCTCATCAACTCCGATATCGAGCCCGAGTGGAAGCTGCGCCTCTTTTACAACACCAACTTTGCGCTTTATTTTCTGGGTGTCATTGCCGAGTCTTGGGGCGATGTTCCGGCTTCAAAACGTCCACCGGGAGCGACCGCGCGTACGCTTCGTGATGCGGTAACGGAGATAGAGAACAGTCTCGTGCGGTCGGAGCAGTGGATCGGATATCCTGAACTTCCGCGGTGCGTGGATTGGAATATCACGTACGCTTTGGGCCGAGCGGATTTGGCGTTCGATGAGGACCTTAAAGGTCGCATTTTCAATATTCGGCAGGCCGTGGGTGTTCTGAAGCGGCTCTTGCCGAAAACTGCCGGTGACCAGTCTGCGGGTCTGGTACTTTTACGCGATTTTCTCTTTCTACTTCACCCTCGCAAGACGGGTTCCTGGGAGGCTTATCGGGCCGTGATCGATCTTTCGCGTTCGGGCTTTGTGCGTTCGGTCGCACTCGCTGCTCGTGAAACGCAGCGGAATCGTATTTCGTTAGACGTCATTACGGAGCTGCTCGGTGAGGTCATCGGTCGCTCGAACGACACCGATCGTTGGTTTGCGTTGTTCCGAGCGGATCGAAATCCAGGTTTATCAAAACCGTGGCTCGACGCATGGATGCGCTCGCCTGACTTTCGGTTGGCGTTAGCGCTTTCGGCCGGGAAAATGTTGGACCTTCCTGAGGCGGAACGACGGTCGCTGATGCATGAGTTTCTACAGTTTGTCGAGCAAACACGAGGTCGCGTCGAGTTCCATCAGGCGCTTGCGGCGTGGTTCGAGACGTGGTCGCATCTGATGCCGTACCTTGACGAAACGATACCCGAGGCTTTTTGGAACGATCTCTTCGCGCGATTGCTGGACGCGAGTCATGTCAGTGGGGGCTGGGAATCTGTAGCGACGGCCTTTTCGCCAGAGGTTTTGAGACAGCTGGTTCCAGACGCGTTGCCTTGGGATCTGCTCGCTCAGTTCACGGCCAATCCCCAGGGAGTGGGTGCGCGCCTTGTGACATGGTTTTCTAACGGTTTGAATCGAACGGGGGTGGGCACCGATGTCACGCCCCGCGATTGGTTGATCTGGGTGTCGAAGAACCCTGACGCCCTCGAAGAGACCGTGCGCAATCTGCAAGCATGGACGAAGAACCGCGACTTTCTTGAGCTTCTTGAGAGGGCGCGCGCCGTTGGTGACAAAAGCAGTTGACGGAACGGACATGAGGTTCGAAGATTTGCTGTCATGACACGTGTTGATGTCCAAGCGCTCAGCGAGTTAGTCAAAAAGCGGAGTGCTTTTCTTGATCCCGTTTTCTCTGAAATCGGAAACGTCATTATCGGGCAGAACGTTCTTATCGAACGGCTCGTGATCGCACTTCTTTGCGATGGTCACGTTTTGCTTGAGGGTCTTCCCGGGCTCGCAAAGACGTTAACGATCAAAACCTTGGCCGATGTACTCGATGTCGCCTGTCAGCGGATCCAGTTCACTCCGGACCTTTTGCCAGCTGACTTGATCGGCACCATGATTTTCAACCCGAAAACGGGTGAGTTCATTCCAAAAAAGGGCCCGATCTTTACAAATCTTGTCCTCGCCGACGAAATCAATCGAGCGCCCGCGAAAGTGCAGAGTGCTTTGCTCGAAGCGATGGGTGAGCGCCAGGTCACGATCGGTGAGACCACGTATCCTCTCGAGGATCCCTTTGTGGTTCTCGCAACGCAGAATCCGATTGAACAAGAGGGAACCTATCCGTTACCCGAGGCGCAGCTCGATCGTTTTCTGTTTAAAGTGCGTGTCGGTTATCCGTCACAGCAAGAAGAACGCCTCGTGATGGAGCGCATGACCGGGTTTGATCTTCCGCGTGCAAAGAAAGTCTGTCAGCCGCAGCAGATCCTCGAAGCGCGACGAATGGTGTCTGAAATTTACATGGACGAGAAGATCAAAGACTACATTTTGCGCCTGGTTTTTGCGACTCGTGACCCTGTTCGTTTTGGAGCGGCGGAACTGGCTCCCCAGATCAACGTCGGTGCGTCGCCGCGAGCGACGTTAGCGCTCGCACGTGCGGGTCGTGCGCATGCCTTTGTCAATCATCGAGGATTTGTGACGCCTGAAGATGTGAAAGCCATCGCGATGGATGTCCTCCGGCATCGGATACTCGTTTCGTTTGAAGCCGAGGCCGAAGGTGTGACGAGCGAAACCGTCGTCAAAAAAATTCTGGAACGGATCGAAGTTCCGTAGAGTGGAGGTCGTGTGCTGGCCTCCGAGTTGCTCAAAAAAGTAAAAAAAATTGAACTCAAGACAAGACGCGTGGTGGATGACCTCCTTGCGGGGCAGTACCGCAGTCAGTTCAAAGGTTACGGTGTGCAATTCTCCGATCATCGTCTGTACACTCCCGGAGATGACGTTCGTCATATTGATTGGAAAGTAAGCGCTCGCTCACGTGATCCTGTCATAAAAAAATACGAAGAAGAGCGTGAGCTCACTGTGATGTTGTTGGTGGATGTTTCAGGATCGCAGGGTTTTGGAACGCATCGGCAGTGGAAGTTCGAGACGGCAGCTGAGACAGCTGGCATTTTGGCTTACGCTGCATCACGAGTGGGTGACCGTGTCGGGGCGATTCTTTTTTCGGGTGGTATCGATAAGATTATTCCTCCCAAAAAGGGGCGGTCGCATATTCTTCGCGTGATTCGGGACGTGCTTGCAGCCGAGCCTCGCGAAGGATCGGGGACGGCGCTGAGCGACGCTCTGGAGTCTGCGCTCCATCTTCTTAAGCATCTCGGCATCGTGTTTGTTGTGAGTGATTTTGAATCCGAGAATATTGATAAGCCGCTACGCCGACTGGCTCGCAGGCATGATGTGATTGCCGTACCGATTTCCGATCGGCGTGAAAGCGAAGCAAGTCCCTTGGGAACAGTTCTCTTTCGAGATCCGGAGACCGGTCGAGAAGCATGGGTGAATACAGATTCTTATGCTTTCAAAACATGGATCAAAAAGAGAGGGGAGCGCAAGACCGAATCGCTTTCAGCTCTTTTCAAGTCCTGTGGCGTTGAAGCGATTCCGCTCTCGTCAGAGAAAGACGCGGGCGACGCGATCCTATCCTTTTTTAGAAAACGACGAAGGCGATGAAACCGATCCCGCACACACCTACTGCAATCAGTATGGCAACGATCGTTCTGCTTTGGTGTCTCTCAGCGATGGGCGCTACCGATTCGATCACTCCCGAGGCGATCGAGAGTCTCGAGGAAGTGACGCTTCTCGTTCGCATTTCGACAACGGATGGAAAACCGCTACCTGTCGGTGACCCCTTGCGATTGATTTTCGCTCCGGGGACTGAGTCAAAAATTCTGAAGGAAGTCGAGTCGTTTCGTGTGCCGAAAGGATCCGACCCGCTTCGCGTCCAGGGTTGGGCCGCTGAGCTCGACCGAACAAAAACGGAGCCGGAGATTCGAGCGGTTTCGCTTCTCGGGGGGGATCGTGTGTTTCCGGTCGTATTACTCCTCGACGACCAAGAGAAACCCATCGCACGAACGCGACCCATCACCGTGAAAGTCGATGCGCTGCCTGAAGTCGAAGCTCCGGATTTTCAGCCGCCACTTTCGTTTGCGTTTCCATGGAGAACGGTCACGGTCACCGTGCTGATTCTTCTTCTGGTCGTCGGTCTCGTGACATGGCTGATTCTGCGCTGGGTGGCACGACGGCGCGCGCTTCTTGCGAATGTGATTCTTCCACCGCGCCCGCTTGACCCGGAGGATCGAGTTGCGTTGAAAGCACTCACCGAACTCGAACTCAAACGGCTGGCGGATAAGAGACGTTTTAAAGAGCTTTATTTTGGTGTGTCGGAGATTGCGAAACACTATCTCGATCGTCGTTTTGATATTCAAGCGACGGAGTCGACGCGAGAAGAGATCGTGACCGCTCTTCGTTTGCGTGAGGTGCGTGCGGATTGGGTGGCCGAAACGTCCCAGCTTCTCGCGGCTATGGATTTGATTAAGTTCACCGACTTTGAACCTCCGAGTTCAGAGGCCCACGCTTTGATTTCGAAAGTTCGAACCTGGATCGAACGCACGCGAAGGACTCCCGATGCGGTTTGAGTCGTGGTGGGTTTTCATCCTTGGATCCCTTGTACTTCTCCTGTTGCCGTGGATCTGGCGTTGGAGTCGAATGCCGACACTTACGTTTAGCTTGCCGATTCCGAAGGAACTCACACGTAGGGATTTTTCGAGATTTTTTCTTTTGCTCCGAGTTCTCTCCTTTGTATTTGCCGTGGTTGCACTTGCTCGACCGCAACAAGGTGTCGATCAGGGCAAGAGCGAGACCGAAGGAATCGATATCGTTCTCGTTATGGATGTTTCATTGAGTATGAATATCGAGGATCTTGCGGATCGACCCCGTCTCGATATCGCAAAAGAGACCATACAGAAGTTCGTGCGTGGGCGTCGTGATGACCGGATGGGTTTTGTGATTTTTGCGGGCGAGCCGCTCACGCTCGCGCCACCGACACTCGACTACGAGCTTTTACTCGCGTCGATCGAAGCCGCTAAGACGGGTGAGTTGAAAGACGGAACAGGCATTGGTGATGGGTTGGCTCTAGGGATTGCCCGTCTCAAGGACTCGCGAGCGAAGAGCCGCGTGCTTGTTCTTCTCACGGACGGCGAGAACAATGTCGGACAGCTCGATCCCGGGACCGCTGGAGAGATTGCTGCTGGGTACGGGATGAAGGTCTATACGATCGCTATCGGACGGGAAGGGCGTGTGCGTCTTCCCATTCGACATCAGGGACTGTTTGGTAAAACGGTCACGACCTACCAGGACTTTGACAATCAACTCAATACGCAACTGTTGCAGGAGATCGCTGATCAGACCAAGGGCAAGTTCTTTCGAGTAACCGAAGGCAATGCTCTCGACAAAGTTTTTAGCGAAATCGATCGCCTCGAGCGATCGAAGATCGAATCAAAAAAGAAAACACTCTATCGAGACCTATTTGATCGTCCGCTTGTGCTGGCACTGCTGCTGCTCGCACTCGAGGGCATCCTGCGAGTCTTGTTCTGGAGGACGCCATGGTGACATTCGCGCGTCCGGATTGGCTATGGTGGCTCCTCGCGCTGCCGGTCTACGTACTTGTGATCGGTTACTTTGAGTTTCGATCGCGCCGACGTCGCTCCGGATTTGCGGAGAACGCTCTTTTCCGTTCGCTTGCACCGACTTGGAACTCGAAGAGGATTCGATGGCAGCTCAGTCTCATGGGAGTATTTTTCGCGTGCGCTTTAGTGGCGCTTGCCCGTCCGCAGTGGGGAGTGATTGAGAAAACCATCGAGTCTCGGGGAGCCGACATTGTTGTCGCACTCGATCTTTCAAACAGCATGCTCACGGAAGATGTCGTTCCCAATCGTCTCGACCGCTCGAAACATTTTATTCGCGAACTCTTACGGAATCTGAGTGGTGACCGTGTCGGCATTGTCGCTTTCGCCGGAAGCGCGTTTCCGGCAACGCCGCTGACGACCGATCTCGCCTTTGTGAGCGAAGTTATTGAGAGTTTGGGACCGCAGTCGATATCCAATCAAGGAACCGATATCGGTCTTGCGTTGAAGGTAGCGGCAGGACTCTTGAGGCGCGGTGGGCAGGCTGCCGGCGAACGAAAACTGATTCTTATCACCGATGCGGAGGACCTGCGCGATCAGCGCTCCGAGGGTGTACGCATGTTGCGGGAACTTGAAGTTCAGACGATCGCGGTCGGTGTTGGAACAGAGCGTGGTGGCCCCATTCCGCTTCGAGATGCGCAAGGCTACCTGCGCGGGTACAAGCGCGATGCGGGACAGAAGGAAGTCGCCAGTAAGTTCAACCGAAAGACGCTTGAGAAACTAGCTTCGGAACTCGGTGCATCGCCGTTTGTGCTGAGTTCGTCGGGCAGTGAGACGGCCGGAATTCTCTCAGCTCTACAGTCCGTCTCAGGAACCACAGTGGGCGGAACGTTTCAGGAACGGAAGATTGTCGAACGCGAGGAGCGCTTTCAGTGGCCGCTTTCGCTGGGCGTGCTTTGTTTTGTTATTTCGCTTTTGATTCCGTTGCGTGCACCTGCTCGCGCGATTCTTCGTATGCTCGGTTTTGTAACGGCGTTGGGCGTGATCCCTGCGCATGCTGCCGAACCGCATCCCGAAGTCTATTTGCATAATCGATCCGGCCTGAAAGCACTCGAGAACGGAAACGTCGAGAAAGCTCAGGAGTCTTTTTCGAAAGGTCTTGAGAAGGACCCCGGTAACCCCACGCTTCTTTACAATCAAGGTTTGATTGAACTTGAAAAGAAAGATCCCAAGGCAGCCGTTCTTAGCTTTGAGACAGCAGCGCAGGCGGCGCGCGAACGCGGAGAGCATGAGGCCGAGTCGCTTTACAACCTGGGGTCTACGTACGAGAAGCGCGGAAAGTATGATGAAGCCGTCGAGTCGTTCTTGCGTGGACTGGACGCCGCAAAGCGCGATGCAAATCTTGAGATGGAAAAGGAAATTCGGAAGCGCCTGAGTGGCCTGACCGTGAAGCCCCCACCTCAAAAGGGTGGAGGACAGGGTGAGGGCGAGCAGCAGGACCAGTCCGGTGAGCAGTCCTCGGAGAGCGAAAAGGGAGACGACGGATCAAAAGACAAGAAAGATCAAGAGGGCGGCCCCCAGAAGTTCAAAAACCAATCCAGCGTGGGCAAGCGCTTTAAATCTAAGAAACTTTCCCGCGAAGACGCAGAGCGGGTTTTAGGGGATCTTACCGAGCAGGAAAAAGCGACGCGCGGACGGCTCGATCAGAAGCGACCTAAGGATGATAATCGCGGTCAGGACTGGTAAGATGGCCGGACATGAAAAGGGCGGTATTCCTTCTACTGACTACGTTATGGGCTTCGTCAGCTGGAGCTGCATCTTTCGTCGCGTCAGTCGATCGAACGGAAGTCGGCATCGACGAAAGCATCCGTCTTACGCTTCGCCTCGAAAGTGATCGCTCCTCGTTTTCAGGCAACGAACCGGAGTTCGAAGCGTCGGGATTCGATGTCGTCAATCGTTTCGATCGAAACTTTACGAGCGCAACGATCGTCAATGGCCGGATCACGACGGTGGTTAGCCAAGAATTTATTCGGGTGCTTCAGCCCAACCGTGAAGGGCGTCTCAAGATCACGCGCCTTCGTGTGAACGCTGGTGGGAAAACGCTGACCGCTCCCGATATCGAAGTCACCGTGACGGCTCCGGGGTCGGGCACACCTCCGCCGCGCGGCTACTCGGGCGGTGCTGGTCTTAAGGGCTCACCTTCCACGACGACCGGCTCACCTGGATCGTCTTCGTTTTTCATCAAATCCGAGGTTTCAAAGTCAAAGGTCTTTAAAGGTGAGCAACTCGTTGTGAGTTATTACCTCTACACCAACGTCAAAGTGTTCAACTTCGAGATCACGCGTTACCCGTTGCTCAATGGATTCATTAAGAAGGATCTCGAGCTTCCTGTTTTGCAGCGCAATCCGGTTTTTGAGTCCGTGATTTTTAACGGTACGTCTTATCATCGTGCCCTTCTGGCTCGGTACGCAGCGTATCCGTTGCAGGAAGGTGCACTCAAGATTGATCCGCTCGAGTTGAAGTTCAACTACTACTCCGGCTATCAGACGCGCGGAGCTTTCGGGGGCGATGATCTGTTCCAACAGTTTTTTCAAAACCTATCGCCCATGCAAACGACGAAGCGCAGTGAGATCGTCAACATTGAGGTCGAACCTGTGCCGATGGACGGCCGTCCGCCATCGTTTGGTGGTGGTGTTGGCGATTTTTCAATCGTCGCTGCGATCAATCAATATCAGGTGCGTGCGCACGAACCTCTCGACCTCAAGGTCAAGATCGAGGGTCGCGGAAACGTAGCTGCCCTTGAAGAGCCACAGGTGAAGTGGCCATCGGATCTTGAGCTCTTTAATCACAAAGCGAGTGTGAAGATGGGCGACGGGGGCGTGGGTGAGAAGCTTTTTACGTACACGTTGATCCCGCGTTCGGAAGGCAAAATGACGATTCCGGCATTTGAGTTTTCTTATTTTGATCCCGAGAAGCGGCGCTATTTCACTCAGAAGACGCAACCGATTGAGCTTGTGGTTCTCACGGGCGATCGCATGAAAACGCCGGATCTTGTTCCCGAAGATCAGCGTGCTGCGATCCGTCCTATTCGACCTCCCAACCCGGGTGAGATTTCGTTTCGAGGCGAGCCCTGGTGGCGCTGGCTCTACTGGGCAGCTGCTGCGGTATGGATCATGATCTTAGGATACGTCTTATGGGATCAATATAAGAAGTTCCGGATCGAACCGCTGAAGCGCCGAAACGAAGCGCTCACGTATTTAAAAGGATTTCCAGAAACTGGAAACCGTGCAGATGGATTTCGTCGTTTGTCTGTGATGTTACTCGAAGAATTAGAACGTCTGTCGGGTGCGACGCTCAAGGGTCTTTCTCGTCAGGAGCTTCGGGAGTGCTTGGCGAGTCACGGACTCGATGCGACGACGATCCGTCGCTTAGAAAAAATTCTGGATCGTTCGGACTGGGTTCAGTTTGCAGGTGGTCAGGCGTCGTCGCCAGACTCATTAGACTCTTTAGGCTCAGTAGGTTCATTAGCAGAATCGCTCGAAGAAGCGCGGGCGATTTTGGGGGTGACAAGCCGACAGATTAACACTATCACAAAGCTCTAAATCACCGAAGATACAAGATAAAACGTGAGAAATGTCCCAGCCTGGTTTATAAAAATTCGAGGTAGTAAGCGCAACCCGAGTTCCAGCCAAGGGGGTTCCAATATGAGTTCCATCAAGAGCCGAGCCAGAGAAAAAGCAGTCAGTATCGTCACTTCGCGAACACCGAGACGAGTCGAACCGCGTGTGGACGAACGGGGTAAACCGTTACGGGTGTCGCAGTACTTCGGTGAGAATACGTTTGGTGTTTCGAAGATGCGCGAACGTTTACCGAAAGATGTTTTTCAAAAACTTCTTTCGACGATCGAGGCTGGAGAAAAACTTGAGTCATCGGTAGCAAGCGTTGTCGCGGCAGCCGTGAAAGATTGGGCGATCGAACGTGGCGCCACGCACTTTTGTCATTGGTTTCAACCTCAAACGGGACTGACGGCTGAGAAGCATGACGCGTTTTTGGGATTCGACGAGAATCAGAGTCCGATCGAGCAGTTTTCAGGATCACAGCTCACGCAGAGTGAGCCGGATGCTTCCAGTTTTCCATCTGGCGGAATGCGCACGACGTTCGAGGCGCGTGGTTACACAGCGTGGGATCCTTCGAGTCCAATGTTCTTGCTCGAAAGCACGAACACAAAAACACTTTGTATTCCTTCGGCGTTTATCAGCTATCACGGTCATGCGCTTGATCAGAAGACGGGGCTTCTTCGCAGTAACGAAGCGTTGACCATTCAGGCGTCGGCCCTTCTGGATACGATTGGAGTATCAGGGGCCACGCGGGTGATCGCGACGGTCGGTAGCGAGCAAGAGTATTTTCTAGTGGATCGCGAGTTTTTCGTTCTTCGTCCGGACTTATTGATGACGGGACGAACGCTTGTGGGTGCTATGCCACCTAAGGGTCAACAGCTCGAAGATCATTATTTCGGTTCTATTCCATCGCGCGCACAAGCGTTCATGGGCGAAGTGGAACAGGAGCTTTATCGGTTGGGTGTGCCGATCGCGACTCGCCACAACGAAGTGGCGCCAAGTCAGTTCGAAACCGCTCCGATTTTTGAAGAGTCGAACGTTGCGGTTGATCACAACCATCTGACGATGGAAGTGCTTCGGAAAGTAGCGCGACGTCACGATCTCGAAGTGCTCCTGCACGAAAAACCTTTTCAAGGTGTGAACGGCAGTGGCAAGCACGTGAACTGGTCGATGAGTATTTCCGCTCGTGGAAAGCCGATCGACGGTACGAACCTGCTTGAGCCGGGAAAGACACCGCAACAGAATATTCGGTTTCTTGTGTTTTTGGCGGCGATTCTTAAGGGCGTCAATCGTTACGGTGGGCTTCTGCGATCGGCTATCGCGAGTTCCGGAAACGATCATCGCTTGGGTGCGAACGAGGCACCGCCCGCAATCATGTCTGTATTTTTGGGTGACACACTCAGTAGAATCCTGGATCGAATCGAAGAAGCAGGCAGCGCGAACGACTTCGCCGAGAATCCTGAGTCGCTTTTTCTCAAGCTCGGAGTTGATAAGCTTCCGACGATTAAGCGCGACAATACAGATCGGAACCGTACGTCACCGTTTGCGTTCACAGGTAATAAGTTTGAGTTTCGTGCTGTGGGAGCATCAGCTCCAGTGGCTCGCGCTGTGACCTACTTGAACGTCGTTGTGGCTGAGGGTCTTGCTGAGATGAACGCTTTGATCAAGAGCAAGATCGCCTCGGCGAAGACGAAAGAAGCAGCGATTCTCGGAGCGCTTCGCGAAGTGATTGTGGAAACGAAACGCATTCGTTTCGAAGGAAATAACTATAGCGAGGAGTGGGTTCACGAAGCTGCACGTCGCGGTTTGCTCAATCTCAAGAACACGCCCGAAGCACTCGAGCAGCTCACTCAGGATGAGTCCATCGCCGTTCTTACAAAACACGCAGTGTTCTCGAAAGATGAGATCATCGCTCGCTTCAACGCGCGTGTTGAACGCTATATCAAAGACATTTTCATTGAGGTCAATGCGCTTCGGAACATGGTGGACACGCAGATTCTTCCAGCCGGCCTTGCGTATCATGCGGAGCTCTGCCAAGGAGCCGCAGCTGCTAAGGCAGCGGGGATTACGGCGCCGCAGAAGCAGACGCTCGATCGTCTCGATCAGATTCTGAACGGAATGCAGTCGAAACGCGCGACACTCAATGCATCGGTAGAGCAGACCGACAAAATTCATGACGAGCTTAAGAAAGCGAAAGAGCTTTCAGCCAAAGTCGTACCGGCGCTTCAAGATCTGCGCGAACTGGTGGACGAACTGGAGCGCTCGATGGCCGATGGGTACTATCCTTATCCGAAGTACCGCGAAATCCTGTTGTTGAATTGATCGGGACATGCAGACGTTTTGTGGTTACCAAGACATCCCCGGAAACCCTCGGGGACCGCTGTCATCGGGGTCCATTGTCACGATCGGTAACTTTGATGGCGTTCATCGCGGGCACCAAGCGCTGATCGCTCTCGCCCGTGAACATGCAAAAAAGCGAAACCTTCCGCTCGTTGTTTACACGTTTCGTCCTCACCCTCGAGCAGTTCTCAAGCCGGGTGCTTCTGTCCCCATGCTTTTGACGTTTGATGAACGTCTCGAGCACCTGTCGAAGCTGGGTACGGATATCGTCGTTCAAGAGCCTTTCACACGAGAGTTTTCGTCGCTCGAGCCGCATCAGTTTTTCGAGCGTGTTCTCGCCGATGCGTTGCAGGCGCGCGCGATCATCGTGGGCCACGATTTCGGTTTTGGGAAAAATCGTGGTGGTGACTTTGCTTCTCTAAAGAGCTGGGCCGACGCGCGAGGAATTGCTGTCGAGCAGATGCTGGGGTTTCGCCTGAAAGAAGGAAACGAGGAGATTCTTATTTCCAGTTCTGAGATTCGTCGCTTGTTGTTAGCGTACGAGATCGAAACGGCAAACGATCTTTTGGGTTATCCGTTTTTCAAGCGCGGTGTGGTGAAACACGGAGACGGACGGGGTCGGACGATCGGCTTTCCGACGGCAAATCTCACGAGTGATGAGAAACTGGAACTTCCACGCGGGGTGTACTGCACGGAAACTCTTTTTCGCGACAAACTGTTTCCGAGTGTGACGAACGTCGGTTTTCGTCCGACGTTTCAGCAGGATGGAACCCCTGGCGCAGCGTCCGTGCTTGTCGAGACCCATTTGTTGGATCAGGACATCGATCTCTATGGGTACACCATTGAGGTTCGTTTTTTGAAATTCGTCCGACCGGAAAAAAAGTTTCCGTCGATTGGTGATTTGAAAACGCAGATCACGGCCGACTGTGGCGAGGCCCGCAGCTTTTTTCTCGGTCGAAAACCGTCAAGCGCCTGACGATCGCACACATTGTGCTGACGAAAACCGGCAGTGTCGACCGCTTCCGGTCACCTTTCTTGACATAAATTGTCACCACCCCGAGAATTTAGAGGAGCTCGCTCTTATTGGGAAAACTTTCTTTCAACAGGTGACACGATGTCTAAAGCGCTGGCCGATCTCTTACTTAAGGATCGGATCATCACACAGAAGCAGTATCAAGAAGCTGAAGAGGGGACCAAGCGCGGTCAGAGCTTCATTCATCTTCTCATCGAGAAGAAGTATGTCTCGGAAAACAAACTTCTCTATTACTTAGGTCAACGCTTCGGGCTTCCGAGCATCAATCTCGAGAGGTTTGAGATCAAGCCAGAGGTGATCGCACTGATTCGTCCCGAGTTGGCGCGCAAGCTCCACGTGATTCCGATTCAGTCGAGTCAGACCAATCTGGTAGTCGCGGTCGCCGATCCCACGCGACTGGGTGAACTCCAGAACGTGACGTTCGAAACCAAGAAGAACGTCGATGCCGTTCTCACCAGCTTTTCGTCGTTTGAAAAAGCGATGACGAAGTACTACGGTGGCGCCGCCTTTGTTGGCGAGGCCATTGAGGTCTTTCAAAAAGAAGCGAAGAAGAATGTCGCCGACGAGGGGATGACCTTTGAGCTGGTGCAGGTTCACCAGATCGAAAGCGATACCAACGCACAAGATGCGCCCGTCATCGCACTCGTTAACGGAGTTCTCAGCGAGGGAATGCGCCTAGGGGCAAGTGATATTCACTTCGAGCCTTATGAACATATCTTTCGTGTGCGTTATCGTCGCGACGGTGTCCTCGAAGAAGGCATGAAAATTCCGAACGAGATGAGGCGTGCCGTGATTGCGCGCGTGAAGATCATGTCGCGTATGGATATTGCCGAAAGTCGCGTGCCACAGGACGGTCGGATCAAACTTCGTGTCGGACAACGTGAAATCGACTTTCGGGTTTCCAGTCTCCCGACACTTTTCGGCGAAAAAGTCGTTCTCCGTCTTCTCGACAAAGGCAACCTCCAGTTGGATCTCACCAAGCTTGGTTTTGAAAAGAAACAGCTCGACGTTTTCAAGCGCGGCATTTACGCACCCAATGGACTCGTTCTCGTGACGGGGCCTACAGGAAGCGGAAAGACGACCACACTTTACTCTGCGATCTCCGATCTCAATCAGATCACCGACAATTTGTCGACCGTCGAAGACCCTGTCGAGTTTAACCTCGAAGGTATCAACCAAGTTCAGGTTCACAAGGAAATCGGTCTCACGTTCGCTGCGGCGCTGCGATCGCTTCTCAGACAAGATCCCGACAAGGTTCTCGTTGGAGAAATTCGAGACTATGAAACGGCCGAAGTCGCGATTCAAGCGGCTCTAACGGGTCACTTGGTGCTGTCCACACTGCACACGAACGATGCACCGAGTACGATCACGCGTCTCATGAACATGGGAGTGGAACCGTTTCTCGTGACAGCTTCGCTGAACACGATTGTCGCACAACGACTCGTACGAAAAATCTGCGCACAATGCACGCAGGACGAAGCCATTAACAAAGACCAGATGGTCACCATGGGAATTCCGAAGAACATCGCCGAACAGCTGCGACCCAAGAAGGGTAAGGGTTGTAAGCACTGCGGAAACTCTGGCTATCGCGGTCGTCTAGCGATCTATGAAGTTCTCGAGTTTACCAGCGCGTTGAAAGAGATGGTGTTGCGGGGTTCAACATCGATTGAGCTCAAGCGACAGGCAATGACCGAAGGGATGCAAACACTTCGCATCTCGGCGCTGTCCAAGGTTGCACAAGGGATCACTACTTTAGAAGAAGCGATGTCGTCCACGATGGAGAACTAAACTCATGTCAAAACTCACGCTGCCCGCACTTCTGAAAGCCATGGTCGAGCAGGATGCGTCGGACTTACATATTACGGTCGGTGTTCCTCCGGAGTTTCGTATTCGTGGTGAGATGGTCAAGGTAAAAGCACCTTCACTTTCGCACAGTGATACGAAAGAGTTGACGTACACGGTGATGACCGATCCACAGAAGGTGAAGTTTGAAAAAGAGTACGAACTCGACTTTTCATTCGGCATCAAGGATTTTGCGCGATTTCGTGCGAACGTTTTCTATCAGCGCGGAGGGGTCGCCGGAGTGTTTCGTCGAATTCCTTTCGACATCCCGAACTTTGATCGTCTCGGACTTCCACCGATCTTGAGGCGCGTGATCGAAAATCCCAACGGGCTTGTGCTTGTGACGGGTCCTACGGGTAGCGGTAAGTCGACGTCGCTTGCGGCGATGCTGGACGTGATCAACGAGACAGTGCATGGTCATATCATCACGATCGAAGACCCGATCGAGTTCGTGCACCCGCACAAGAACTGTGTGGTCAATCAACGCGAAATCGGTGTCGACACACGATCGTTCGGAGACGCCCTCAAGCGGATTCTGCGGCAAGACCCGGACTATGTTCTGGTCGGAGAGCTTCGAGATATCGAAACGATCGAAATGGCTCTCACGCTTGCGGAGACAGGGCATTTGGTGTTCGGAACGCTTCACACGAACAACGCGGTTCAGTCGATCAATCGTATGATCAACGTGTTTCCGCCGCACCATCAACCGCAAATTCGACAGCTTCTTTCGTTTTCACTTCAGTCGATCATGTCGCAGCAGTTGATTCCGACTGCCGATGCCAGCGGGCGCGTGATGTGTTGCGAACTGTTGATTCCGAACATGGCCATTCGAAACCTGATTCGAGAAGACAAACTCCATCAGATTTACGGGATGATGCAGTCGGGTCAGGGCGAGAGCGGCATGCAGACCATGAACCAAAATCTCTTTGCGCTCATTCGCAGCGGCACGGTATCGCGCGATATGGCGCTTCAGTACACCAGTCAACCCGAAGAGATGAAGAAGATGATGCTGGCGCTCAAATGAGGAAACACTAGCTCATGGCCGAGTTTCAGTACCAAGGCGTCGATCGCGCCGGAAAACGCGTGAAGGGAAAGATGGAAGCCTCGAACGAGGGAGAGCTTCGCATGATCCTTCGTGGGCAAGGAATCCGTCCCACACGCGTTGGGAAAGCTAATTTTTTCGATCAAGATATCGCCTCGATGTTTCGAGGCGGAGCCGTTGGGCGCATTCCGCTCGACAATCTCTCCGTGTTCACGCGGCAGCTTCATGTTCTTGTCGGATCAGGGATTCCACTGGTTCAGAGTTTAGAAGTCTTGGGTGAACAAACGCCCCATCCGGGGTTGCGCCGTGTGACGGCATCCGTGAAGGAAAAAGTTTCATCGGGAAGTTTTCTCTGGGAAGCGTTGAACGTTTACGCGAAAAGTCTTCCGCGCATCTACATCGCGCTTGTTCGGGCCGGCGAGTCCTCCGGAGCGATGGAAACGGTTCTCGATCGCCTGGCTGTTTATCTTGAGAATCTCAACCGCATTATCAAGATGGTGAAGAGCGCCATGATGTATCCGGTCGTGGTCGGGTTGGTGGGTGTTGCCGTGATCGTCGGAATGCTCACGTTCGTGATTCCGAAGATGGAAGACATGCTCAAGTCCTCGGGCCAAAAGTTGCCAGCGATCACACAGATCATCATCGATTTATCACGATTCCTTACGACTAACTTTCTGGCCGTCGGGGCGGGGATTGGCGGAGCGGCTTATCTTTTCATCCGCTATGCACGTTCGGAAGAGGGTCGAGGCGTTATTCAGAACGTTATGTTTCGAGTACCGATCTTTGGAGAGCTTTTGCAAAAGGCCGGGATCGCGCGTTTTGCTCGCACACTTTCCACGCTGCTCTCAGCCGGTGTGAACCTCATCGACGCAATCGAGATCTCACGTGAAACCGTCGACAATGCGGTTCTCGAAGATGCGATCAAGATCATTCGACGTGATATTGAGCAGGGAAAATCTCTCGGCGTCGTTCTCAATAAGCTGAAAGTGTTTCCAAAGATGGCGGTCCAGATGGTGGCTGTCGGCGAGTCGACCGGTAATTTGGAAAACATGTTGGAACGTCTTGCAGATATCTATGAGTCGGACGTTGAAACCTTGGTCAGTGGGATGAGTAAGCTTCTTGAGCCATTTATCTTAGTGTTCTTGGGCGGCATCGTCGCATTCATCATGATTGCGATGTACCTGCCAATTTTCAAGATCGCAGGGAGCGCAACGGGTGGACACTAGATCGTCAAACACAAAGCCCATCATTGGCGCTTCCCGACTGGTTCAGGAGATGAACAGTCTGATCGATCGTGTGGCCACATCGCGCACCAATGTTTTGGTGATTGGGGAAAGCGGCACGGGCAAGGAGCTTGTTGCCCGCATGATCCACGAGAAAAGTCCGTTGGGCGGCATGCCTTTTGTTCCCGTCAACTGCGGTGCGATTCCCGAAAATCTTATTGAGAGCGAACTCTTTGGGCATAAGAAGGGTAGTTTCACCGGCGCCGTGAGCGACAAGATGGGGCTCTTCGAAGCGGCTAATAACGGGACGCTTTTTCTAGACGAGATCGGCGAGCTTCCGATCGGCATGCAGGTCAAGCTGTTGCGAGCGATTCAAGACAAAACGATTCGTCGCGTGGGTGGTACCGATGATCGAAAAATCGATGTGCGTATTATCGCGGCGACCAATCGTGATCTTGAAACACAAGTTAAAGAAGGCAAATTTCGCGAAGACCTTTACTATCGCCTCAACGTTATTCAGATCAAGACACCTGCTTTGCGCGACCGCGAAGGAGACGTGGATACCTTGATCGGTCACTTTGTGAAAATTTTTGCTGATAAACAGAAAAAAAAGATCCCGGGTGTGAAACCCGAAGTCTATGAAGTGCTGAAAATGTATCACTGGCCTGGAAACGTTCGTGAGCTTGAGAACGTCATCGAGCGCGCCGTCACGCTGTCGAGTGAGGATGATCTTGCGGTCGATGTTCTTCCGCAGGGTGTGATCGACGCCGCTCGAACTCGAGGTTCGCAGGTGCCGAAGGCGACCACGGTGACCCTGTCACCGAAACCTGTCGCGATGCCGCCGCGAGCACCGACAGGACCGGGTGGGGCTGGGACCGAAAGTGGGTTTCAGCTCGAAGTGCCGGATTTTTCCGCGGGGCCGATCAACCTCGATAGCATTCTGGCGCGCGTGGAGAAGTCTTATCTCCTCGCCGCGCTCGAGCACACCGGTGGCATCAAGAAAAAGGCCGCCGATTGTCTTGGGATCACCTTTCGTAGCATTCGCTACCGCCTCAAAAAAATCGGCCTCGATGATGAAGAGTAGGTGCGGACCACCTTTCGTGGATGCGCCCCGCTAAATTCGATATTCCGTTTTCTTTCGCCCATCCTTTGTTGGGGCCACTTTAAAGACCGGCCTTCGTAAGGATGTTCGGATTCGTTCCCGATCGTCGTCTGCGATCGGGTCATTCAGCCATGTCAGTCTATCGTTCGGTGACATCGCGTCCACAATTCGACCAAAGGGTTCGATAGGTGGATTTGAGTGAGTGCCCGTTTTAGGTAGTGAGAATGGATAGTCTTCAACGCGATCGCAGAGTCCGGCGGTGACGGGATTTCGAAGGATGTATCGGTAAATTGCTGTGTAGTGACTCTCCGTTCGAATGAGTGATGACCGATAGGGCCCGCCAAAGACGTGGTTGATTCGTTTCGCGAGTTTGTTGACCCGTCGACTGAATCTCGTCTGAAACCAAAGCATAACGCGCCAAAGTGGTACTTCGGGGCATGTTGAGGCGAGCATATGATAGTGGTTGTTCATGAGAACGAAGACGTGGGTGCGAAAGCCAAACCTACTCTGCGCGACGTCCAGGTTCTCTAAAAGTATCTGCCACGCGGTTTTGGGATCAATGTAGAACCAATCTCGGTTATTGGATCGCGCGTACACATGATAGGGCGTGTTGGGAATCGAAGGATAACGAGGTCGAGGCACGCTCCTGGTTTAGCAGGCTCCGTGCCGTGGCGGATCGCATCCACGAAAGGTGGTCCGCACGCAAAAAAGGCCAGGTTTCCCTGGCCTTTTTCGAGAGGCTTGTTGTCTCTTACAATTTTTACAGACCGTTCTGGTCAACGTAAACGTTGCCAGCAAAGTCCATGGAAACGGCGTGGACTCCGGCTGTCGCTCCCAAGTTGCCGACTGCTGGAATGCGGAAGTTAGCGTTAGCAATTGAGTTCACAGGAGGAGGAGCACCGGCTGCTTGTACGGCAGCGGCACCATAACCTGGAACTGCGTCCATCTGTGCCCAGGTGACCGCGGTAAGGGCCGTCGGCATGTTTGCCTGGTAACCTTGAGCGGCACCAGCGCAGTTACCCGCAGCCGTGATGGTTCCGCCGAGAAGCGCATAGCTTGTAGCGTTGCATCCGTCCGTTGCGGCGCCTGTTCCAGATCCGCACCATGTACCGACGAGACCCGCAGCAACCGCTGCTGAGAAACCGACGGCAAAGTAGTTGTTGTTAGCAGCCGGCGCTGTTGCCAGTCCGACTTGACCAAGACATCCCGTAAAGGACCCCTGGTTGTTAACTGCAAAGGCTTGCTCACCCGTCGCAGCGGCGCCCAACGCAGTCGTCGCTTCCGCGACGCGCGCTTGGCGTTGAAACGTTTGGTAGTTTGGAATCGCGATAGCCGCGAGAATCCCGATGATCGCAACCACGACCATCAACTCAATAAGCGTGAAACCAGAATGACTAGAAATAAGTTTTTTCATAGAACCCTCTCCCTGCAAGTTTCGGAAAATCCTGAAACAAACTTTACACTTATAATATTAGACCTAATAGGTCAGTTACAGCAATGCAAAAAAAATGAGTGTTTTTAATGCCTTAGGTTAAACTGTTAACAATGCTTTATCATTTTCGGCTCGCGAGCTTCCTAGCGCTGCTCTTTTTGCTTTTGACGGGGGCCGCGCTGATCAACTTTGACCTGCGTTCGACGGGGCTGAGTTCGGTCGCCCGCACGCACGGACGCTTCGGCGACATCGATCCGCGGATCGCGGCGGCTCTCAGTTTTGGTCATGAGCAAGCACTCGTCGACTGGCTCTGGATTCGGGCCCTCGCTGACCTCACGGTTCACAAGGTCAGGCCGGGCGAACGGGCTTCGCTTTTTTATCCCTGCAATCTGGCAACGGAACTCGATCCTCTGCATTTCTATGTCTACTTCTATTGTGGAACGCTGCTCTCTATTGTTCGAAGCGACGGGGAGGGTGCAAAGACGCTTTTGGAGCGCGGAGAGAAAGTTAGAACCGAAGCATTGCCGACGTTAGGCGCCGATTTCAAGGCGAAGTTCTGGCCCGAAGCTTGGCGTGTTCCGGCAACCCTCGCTTACACGTATCTCTTTGAACTCAATCAACCTGCTAAGGCCGTCTCTCTTTTTCTTAACGCCGGCGAAGAGGCCGGTGCGCTGGATCTCTTCAAAAGCCTCGCAAATCGCCTGAAAACAGCGGTCGGGCGTTTTGAAGTCTATCAGACGCGTCTCGAGATGGCGTTAAAGGTCACGAAAGATCCGCTTCGCCGGGAGCAGTTTTTAAAGCGGCACCAACATCTCAAACTCGAGTACTGGCTGTTCACGCTCAACAAGAACTACAAGAAAACTCGACTTTTTACTGGCGGCACCGACCCCCTTGGCGGGAAACTTATTCTCAGAGACGATGGAATGATCGATACCGAAACCGAATATGAACGTGTCTTTGATATGGCGGAGCTCTTGAAACTATGACCGCGACGAACACTCATCCGATTCTCGAAATTCGTTCGGTCGATCAAGTGTATCGACTCGGTTTCATGATGAAACGTACCCAGGTTTTGTTCGATGTTTCGTTCGTGGTCAAACCGAACACGATTTTCGGATTGCTCGGCGCGAACGGCGCAGGCAAGACGACGCTGATCAAATCGGTCGTAGGTCTTCACCGACCCACCCGAGGAGAAGTTCGTGTGGGTGGTGTGCCCGCTTACTTCCTCGAAGCGAAAACGAAGATTGGTTACTTGCCCGAGCGCCCTTACTTTCCGGACCATCTGACCGGTGAAGCACTCCTTCATTATATGGGTGCGCTTTCTGGAATGAAGAAGCATGAGATCACAGCGAGAATCCCTGGCGTTCTAAAAACAGTATCGATGACCCACGCGGGCGGGACGGAACTCAGGCGCTACTCGAAAGGCATGCTCCAGCGCATCGGTGTGGCGCAGGCGATTTTGCACGATCCGGAGCTTCTGGTACTCGACGAACCGATGAGTGGTCTCGATCCGCTGGGACGAAAAGAGATCCGCGACCTCATGGTTCGACTTAAGAACGAGGGAAAGTCCGTGTTTTTTACAACACATATTATTCAGGATGCTGAAGCGATCTGCGAAGAGATTGCGCTTCTTGAGAAAGGTCGTCTGGTGAGTGCGGGTCCTGTGATGAGTTTTCTTTCCAAAGGCCCGTATCCGGTTGAGATCTGTCTCGGTGGCGTCACGGACGCACTCGAGAGAAAACTCCTGGGGAGAAAAGAAAAGATTCCAGAGGGACTCAAAGTTGTTTTGGAGAGTGAGGCCCAAGTCGGCAAAACTCTAGAAACCTGTCTCGCCGAGAAAGCGCAGATCTTGTCGGTCGTTCCGTTGCGTCCTTCGCTCGAAGACCTTTACAAGAGGATAGACTGATGTTCCGAAAGCCATCACCGCTGAATGTTGCTGTCGCGATTGGAACCGTCACACTGAAAGAAATCGTGCGCGATCGCATTCTGTACAACGCCGTTCTTGCCGCCGGAGTCTTGCTTGCGGTCAGTTATCTGGCGTCGCAGCTGATTTTCATGCAGCCCGAACGCGTCGTGATGGACTTTGGTTTGTCGGCGATGAATCTTTCGTGCAGTTTTATCGCGATTTTGATCGGTGCGGTGCTCGTGAGTCGCGAGTTTGAGCGTCGGACGATTTTCGTCATTCTTTCAAAGCCGCTCACACGGTTTGAGTTTCTTATCGGCAAGTACGCAGGGCTCACAGCGCTTTTGGCCGCTAATTGGACGATCTTGGGTGCAGCGTTTTTGGCGATTCTGATCGGAACCGGTGGGGCCGTGAACGCGACGCTCGTTTGGGGACTCGTATTCGTTCTCTTGCAGAGCTTAGTGCTCGGAGCGATAGCGATTCTGGTTTCGTCGTTCTCGACAACGTCGATCTCGGTGATCTGTTCCATCGGGTTGTATTTGATTGGCAATAATATTTCGGAGATTCGTTTCGTTGCCAATCGCACGACGACTGAGATCGGTCGTTTTTTCTTGGAGAGTGTGGCGATCCTGCTTCCGAACTTTGAGCACTTCAATCTTGGGTCGAAGGTTCCGTATGGGTTTCCAGTGCCGTTTTTTGATATCGGGATCAAGACGCTGGTGTATGCGATTGTTTGGATTTTGCTGACGCTCGTGGTTTCAGGATTTGTTATTCATCGTCGTGAAATATAGGGGCGAGATCTAGGCCCGAGGTCTAGGTGACGACTCCAACCGCCGGTCGCACGAGGACCGTTTAGCATAAGCGGCTCTCAAGACGATCGCTTTGGGTCGCATCACAATGGTCCACGCTGTCTCAGATTCATCAACTCTCGAAATGTAAAACCGTTTCGCAACATACTCCGTCTCTCCATTGGCGATGAGGCGCGCGTTTCGCCGAATCGCATCCAGAACGTTCGCACCGAGAAAAGCAAAGCGCTTCAGCGCTGTTCCAGTGACGAGCGCAGGGAGAGAGTCTTTAAAAAGTTCTGCAGACACGAGATAGGGGCCGGGTAATCTCGGATCTGTTTCGAATACGAGTCGGAGTGTGTTGTTCGACACCGTCGTTCGGTTGGCCACCGTTTCGACGAGAAGTTCTGTTTCTGGCGAGTCGCCCGAGGCTTCATCGGTGTCATGCCGAACGAGTTCGAGCCGCGGTGTGAGCGTGACCCACGGAGAGACGAGAAATCGTGTGGCGGTCTTGACGGGGCGAACGATACGACGATCCAGAATCTGGACACGCAGAAACTTGATTCCGTTCTGGATCGGCGATGGCGCAAGGACATAGCAAGCAGCGACGATCGGGCAGAGCAATTCGCCAGCCGATAACACAACCCCCGCTGCTCCGGCGGCGATCTGGGCGGGACCTCCTAGGTTCATCGATCGCGTGAGGAGCGGCATCCAGATCCAGGCTGTGCGCTCGGTCGTTTCGGACATCCCAACGAGAAAGACGATGTTACGGAGATGGTCGCTGAGAACGGGGTCATCACTGGAGAGATCCAGCTGGCGGCGCGTGTTCAGTGCGATTCGCTTAATGTTGAATGTTTGTCCCCACTTCCTCAAGAAACCTCTGAACCCGCTGTAGTCGCCAGGCTCGAGTTCGATCGAGTGTTCGACGAGATGAAACAGATCTCTGAGAATCTGCCGCTTGGAGCGCGTGGGCTGGGTCGAGGCGTACTCGTCGCGCAGTTCTTCGATCGCGGGCTCTTGCGAGCTTTGCGCAGGATATGGTGCGACCAAAAGGCCAAACGTAAGGGTGACCGGAAGAGTGAGCAGAAGCGAAAGCAAGAGTCGTAACGAAAATGCCGGTAACCGAATCCGAAGGCCGTTCCCCACTGTCGTACTGGTTTCGCTCATTCTTTCTCGCCTGACAAGACATTGAGAACGATTCTCAGGTTTTTTTCTGCAAAATTACGGTGGCGCGATTAGTCTTGAAGCTAGGGCGTGTCCTCATTTGTTATGACCTGGGGTCGAACTGCCATTCGCGAGCGGTCATAACAAATGAGGACACGCCCTAAGTGCTACCGTCGATTGAAGTCATGAGTGGGATTTTGGGGCTGGTCATCGGAAGCTTTCTGAATGTGGTGATCGTCCGCTTGCCGAAAGACCAGTCGCTGATTCGACCGGGCAGTGCGTGCCCGCGTTGTGGTCGCAGTCTGAAGTGGTACGAAAACATTCCGGTTTTGAGTTTTTTGATGCAGATGGGCCGATGTCGTGGATGCAAGGCGTCTATATCTCTGCGTTATCCTTTGGTCGAGGCGCTTACGGGCGTTGTTTTTTTCGTGGTCGCTCGCGAAGTGGGTGAGCAACCACTCGTTCTGGTGCGCGATCTCGTCCTGATTGCAGGTCTGATCGCGGTGGTGTTCATCGATCTCGAGCACCGGATTATTCCTGATCCGATCTCGATTGGCGGGGCGGTGTTTGCGCTTCTGACAGCTCCATTTGTTCCGCTCGGTGCGGTTCAAGCGTTTCTCGGTGCCGCGCTCGGGTTCGGGACGTTTCTCGCGTTTGCATGGATCTACCAGAAGATCACCGGCCGCATGGGACTTGGAGGAGGCGATATCAAGCTCATGGCTTACCTAGGTGGGTTTTTGGGTGCGCAAAGTCTTCTAACGACGATTCTCGTGAGTTCTCTTACGGGAAGTTTGATTGGTATTGGGTACGCAGTTTTTCGGCGCGAGAAAGACGTCATGCAGCTCGCTGTACCGTTTGGGCCCTTTCTGGTCGCAGGGGCCATGGGATACTACTTTTTTGGCGACTTTTTAGCGCGATTTGTGTTTTTTTGAAATGAGGATACACCCTAGGATTTTATGGCGATTCACGAAACAGATTCGGGTGAGAACCGCTGGGAACGCGAGAGTTGGCGAACGTTTGAGCTTTGGGAAAAGCTCGAGGTCCGCGAAAAGCGCCGTCGCAAGATCTGGATAGCGATCACCGCTTTGGTTTTTCTGGGGCTCTCGTCGATACCGGTGATTTCGGACCAAGGACCGCGTTGGCAGGCGAAACGCGCCTCACGAAAAACTGCGGAGCTCATCGTGGAGATGACAACGGTCTCAGCGCGTGAGCGAAAGGCGCGCAGACTTCGCTTCGTGTCGGGCGGCGAACCCCTCAGTTATGTTGTCGAGTCCCCGACTCAACCGGAGAAGGGCTGCGGAGCGGATCAGTTTGTCACCGTGGAGTCCGGAACCGTACTGAGTCCGCTTGAGGCGGCGGGTCTTCGAATTATCGACCCTACTCTCGCAACCAGGTTCTCAATTCCGAATATGGTTGATCAGTTCTGCTACGATCCTATCGAAGGGAACACGCACCCCATTCTTGGGATTGGTATCGTGCCCGTCAAAGATCTGTCGCCGGTTGTAGAAGAATCACGACTCGACCGCATGGTCATTCTTTTGATCAAAGGTCGCGAGGCGGCACTCGCTTTCAACTAGTGTCGGCCTGTGACCACGGCAATTTTTTACGCGCTCTTCGGTGCGGTTTGTTGCTACAATTATGTCGAGTGTCGAATTCTGACGCTCTTTGAGGGGCGAAATCGGAATGTTTTCCTTTGGGGGCGAGGCAGCGATCGGGCTTAGCATTGGCTCGAGTGCGATCAAGCTCGTCGAATTAAAGCGCGTTAGAAAGTCCTGGAAGCTGGTCCACTTCGGATCTATCCAACTCCCCGAAGACTCGATCGTCAACCGGGAGATCGTCAACGGCGTTGCTGTCGCTGAGGGTTTGCGCACGCTCGTAAACCAGCTGCGCATGCAGAAGAAGTCCATCTGCGCCGGACTTGCGGGCAACTCGGTCATCATCAAACGCATGATGATCGACGTTCCCAATGCGCGAGAGTTGCAAGACACGGTTTTCTGGGAGGCGGAGCAGTATCTGCCCTTCGATGTTTCCGAAGTCGTCATGGATTACGAGACACTGAATCGTTCAGAGACCGGACAGACGGATGTGCTGCTGGTCGCGGTGAAGAAAACTTTCTTGGATTCTTACGCATCGATCATCGAGGAAGCCGCTCTGAAACCGAAGATCATGGACGTCGAGTTCTTTGCGCTTCAGAACCTTTTTGAAGCGAGCTATCCGACGAGCAAAAACGAAGCTGTTTGTATCGTCGACATCGGCGCCGCCTCGCTGAAGATGATCGTGATTCATGGTGGTGTTCCCGTGTTCACGAAAGACTCCGCTCTGGGTGGAAAAAATCTTACACAAGAGATTCAGAAGCATCTCAATCTTTCGTTCAGTGATGCAGAAGCATTGAAAGTGGGCGGTCGTGGCGGCGGGACGCCACAAGAAGTCAGTGACCTCATGCAGATCATGGCTGAAAACTTTGCAGCTGAGATCAAGCGCGGCATCGACTTCTACAACGCATCGTCCGCTTCGGCTCCAGTCTCGTTTATCTTACTGACGGGAGGCGCCTCTCGTATTGGCGATCTTTCACGGATTGTACAAGAGGGCGTGGGTGTGGGCGTGCAGATATTGAACCCGTTTCAGGCGATCACTTACGACCCGGCCGTTTTCACGCAGGATTACGTCGCTTCGATTGCTGCTGTGGCCGCAGTACCGCTCGGTCTCGCGATTCGGATGGGTAGCACATGATTCGCGTCAATCTGGCGAAAAAGAAAAAAGCGGGGTTTCTCGCCGGTGAGGGCAAAGGCGGATTTCTCGGCAACCTCAAGGTCGATCCGTCCGATCTCAAGGACCTTCCTTTTCTCAAACTCGGTCTCATGATCGCGGCGATCATGGTGGGTCGCTATGTGGTTTCTGATTTAAAGAATCAGAAAATCACCGAGGTCGACGAACGCATTAAAAAGCTCACGACAGAACAGACGCAACTCAACGCTGAAATCTCGAAGATGAAATCGGTCGAGCCGATTAAGGTGCAGCTCGAAAAAGACGAAGTCACGATTCGAGCTAAAATTGAAGCTATCGAGAAGCTCGTTTCCAATCGTAACGAAACCACCACTCGCCTGACAACTCTGTCGGGGCTCATCCCCGAGCAAGTGTGGCTCGATTCTCTAAAAATAAACGACGAGCAAGTCTCGATGACTGGAAAAGCAGTGGGTATCTCGACGGTTTCCGAGTTTCTCCGCAGTCTTAAAGAGAATGTGCTGTTTTCAAATCTGATTTTGAACGACACGCAACAGGCCGACGACCTCGGTCTTGAGATCGCAAAATTTAGTTTCTCCACGGAAAAGATGAACGAAGGTGGTGCGTTCACAGCGCCGCGTCCGAGGGGAAGGTAAGCGATGAGCCTTGAAGAGATTAAGGTTCTTTTAAACCGAATCCCAGCTCTCTTGATCGTCCTTGCCTTCGGGATTTGGGAAGGCTGGACATACTACCAGTTCGTGCAAGGCGACCCGATGTCGCCGCTGGCTCAGAAGGAAAAGAAGTACAAAGAAACGGAATCCCAGACGGCCGGTCTTCGAAGACGTGTCAAAGAAGTTCAAGAGTTCATGGCGGGTCTCGATCGTAAGCGCGAGGAGCTGCGGACCCTGGCGATTCGACTTGGAGAGATGAAGTCGACGCTTTCTGAAGAGCTCGATGTTCCAGCCATCATCAAGTTCGTGATCACCGAAGCGAAACGCATGCGCGTGACCGTTCGTGGACTCAGGCCCGAGTCCGAGCGGCTCGAAGAACTCTATGTCCAGCAACCCTTTCGCCTCGAGTTTCAGGCGATCTACGCACAGCTTGTCGCGTTCCTCGTTCATGTTACGAACGCACAGAACATACTTAAAATTGGTGCGCTCGAGATTCTTCCAAACGGCTCGCAGGAATCAAAGTTTGTACCCATCAAGGGAACGATTGAGTTACTCGCGTTTCGTTACAGCGGAACCGAGGCGGATCGCGTGGCGACCAGTGCTGAGAAGGGCGAACCGTCTCAACCTGTGCCTGGCAAACCGCCGGGTCGTCCGATTCAGCCGCCTCCCGGAGGCCGTCGATGAAGCGATGGTTCTATATCGCCGTCGTCGTAGCGTTCGGTGCCTTGGCTCGTGGTTGGGCCGCCGAGCCTAACGAACCTAACGCATCCGACGCCCAGTCTTCACCGCTGTCTGTTACCAGTCGAGCGCCGACGCTCGAAGAGGTGCTCAAACTTCGCGATCCTTTCAAGATGCCCAATCTCGCCGCACTTCGCTCGGGTGGCGGGGCGCGAACGGAGCTCGAACAGTTCAATCTCACGGATTATAAAATTCTGGGTGTGATCACAGGTCCGGGGCGTGTGCGTGCGATGATTCAAGGGCCGAACAATAAGACGTATTTTGTGAAGCAGGGACAGAAAATTGGAACGCAGAATGGTGTGATCAAAGCCATCACGCCGGAGAGTATTGTTGTGCACGAGCAGATTGTGAATCTGCTCGGCAATAAAGAGACATTAGTGACCGAGCTCAGATTAGCGGCTGGAAAAAAAGTCGACGTGATCGGCGGCTCGAGCGCGTCAGCGCAAACGGGTATTGAGGAGCAAGAGCCTCAGTCGAATCCGATGCAGGATCCACCAATCCCTATGGCACCGCCTGCTCCGGCTCCAGTGCCTAACTCCGTCCAAGTCGAAGCACCGCCGACGGCAGATGCTGGCGGAACTGGGGACACGGAGCTGTCAAAAAAGCTGATGCGCGCCATCGAGAAGCAGATCAATAAGGATTTAGAAAAGAAGAAACCCACGGAAGAGGAGTGAACGCCATGAAGGCAACACTTAAGATGAAAACGACAACACGACCGGTGACGGTATTCGCCAGTGTACAGGTTTGGGTACTGGTTTGGGTGCAGATTTGTCTCATGGTCGGAGGAGTAACTTGGGCTCAGACCGAGATCAGTTCGATTGACTTCAGCGTTCACGATGGCGCGAGCACGATCGAGATCAAAGGCAGTGGCGAGCTCAATTACACGCAGACGAAGAATGTTGCGGACAATCAGTTCATTGTCGACATTCAGGGAGCCAAGCTGGGTTCCATGGCTTCGCGAAAACTCAACACGTCTTCGTTTGATAGCCCGGTTCTTCTCGTCAGTCCGTACATGATTGGGGACGGCGCCGATGAGGTGCGTGTGGTGACGACGCTCAAGAGTTTTCAAGAGCCATCGGTGAGCACGGAGACCGGAAAGATTGTCATTCGCTTCGCTGCAACAGCGTCGGGGTCGTCGGACAAGCAATCGGCCGATGGTGCGGACGCGGCGGCGCCTGTCGATGCGGTGGCTGTGCAAAAAGCTGCGGCACTGCCGAACGGTGTCCAGGAAGTTGCAGATGAAAATCTCGCGCTCTACATGCAGAGCCGCCAAACAAAGAACTTTCGCGGGTCGCCCATCAGTCTTCAAGTTCGGGACGCGGATGTTCAAGATGTGTTTCGATTGATCAGTGAGGCTAGTGGATTCAATATCATTCTCGGTCAAGGCGTCGGCGGTAAAATCACACTGTCGCTTGTGGATGTTCCGTGGGACCAGGCACTCGATGTCGTTCTCACGACACTTTCGCTAGGAGCAGAGCGAAGCCACAATATTTTGCGTATCTTGACGCTCGCCAATCTAACTTCCGAGAAGAAGCAACAGCTCGAAGCAAAGAAGGCAGCTGAAGCGACCGCTCCCCTGATCACGCGAGTGTATCCGATTAGCTATGCTGCGATCGGCGATATTGCAAAAGTTCTCACGAGCTTCAAAGCCAGTTCTACGACGGGAACGTCTCAAGGTAAGATCGATACGGACAAGCGTACGAACTCGGTGATCATCCAAGATATTCAAGAGAACTTGGATCGGATGGGCAAACTTATCGAGCTTCTCGACACACAAACTCCTCAAGTCTTGATCGAATCGAAGATTGTGGAAGCGACGGAAGGAGCTAACTTCACGATTGGTGGTCGTCTGGGTGTTCAAAAGCAGGCTCCTGCGAACGTCGATCCCGAAGATCCGAGTTTCATGAGTTTCAACGGCGGAAACGCGTTGGATAGTCTGGTGAGTCTTCCGAACGCAACGGGTGGCGGAACCAGTCAGCCGTTCTCCGGTAGTGGGATCGCGGCGCTGGCCAACGGTGGCGGTGCTTTCGGATACAGCCCGGTGATTGGGTTTCTTGGAAACGACTATCGCTTGTCAGCGATCTTGGCGATGCAGGCCGGGGACGATCTTGTCAAAGTTGTTTCGTCGCCACGAACGGTTGTGCTCAATAAGGAAAAGGCAAAAATCCTGCAATCGATTCCGGTTCTGATTCCAACGACGAGTACGACAGAAACGGGAACGCTTGTCACGGGTGCTGAGGTGCAAGACGCGAACATTAGCTTGGACGTCACCCCGACTGTGACCAACGATGAGAACGTTCTGCTCGATCTAAAGATTTCGCGTGACGTTCCTATATCACTACAAGGTGGATCAGGTTCCGGTATTGGTAAGAGAAACATCGACACCAAGGTCCTCGTACTCAGCGGATCGACACTGGTAATCGGTGGGATCTATATTTCGCAGAAAAACATTACAAACGTAGGGTTTCCTGTGCTGAAAGATCTTCCGATCCTCGGTGTGTTGTTTGGTACGAAGACGACCATCGATCTTCGCTCGGAACTTTTCATCTTTGTAACTCCACGAATCTTGAACACGAAGAAGGCAGGTCTAACGGGATAATGGTTGCTGATACGCAATCACCAATGCTCTACCGCTATCTCAAGTCGTACCAAGAGAATCCACGCTCGCGGGTGTTCGCGCCGCTTGCTGAGGCTTACCGAAAGGCAGGACTTCTCGACGAGGCGATTGAGATTTGCCGTGAGGGACTCAAGATCCACCCAAAGTTTTCAGGTGGAAAAGTCGCCATGGCGCGCGCTCTTTTTGATCGGAAAAACTACGGTCAGGTGGTGACCACGCTCGCGGACGTTCTCCAAGACAGCCCTGATAATTTACTGGCGCAGAGGCTCGTGGCAGAGAGCCACCTCATGATCGGAAACGTGACCGACGCGCTCTCAGCTTACAAAATGCTTTTGTACTTCAATCCGATGGACGCAGAGACGGCTAGGATGGTCCACGAGCTCGAAGGACAGGCGTATTCGAGTGGTGCGATGGTCGTTGCGCACGATTTTGAAATCAAGCCAGCCGAGACGGCGGTTTTTGACGATCCCGATGAAAAAAAACGTCGTTGGATGAATCGCGTAGAGCGACTCCACAGCATGCTCGCCAGCGTCCAACGCTACCGCGCTACCAAATAGTGTCAGGCACCATTTGGTAGCCACACCGAGTCGTGTTTGACCCGTCTTAGTTTCCCTGCTACCACTTTAGTATGTACGCCATGAATCAGTTTCGGAAAGGTCTCAAGATTGAGATTGAAGGGGTTCCGTATTCCGTTGTTGATTTTCAACATGTGTCACCAGGGAAGGGTAGCGCGTTCACGCGAACCAAACTTCGGAACATGTTGAACGGCAATGTGATCGAACGCACGTTCAAATCGAACGACAAGGTCGATCGCGCGAATATGGAAATCAAAGAAATGCAGTTTCTCTATAAAGACGCCGTCGGTTTTGCATTCATGGATCTGAAGTCCTACGAGCAAACGATCATCTCGGATGAAACGATTGGCGAAGGAAAAGATTTTCTCAAAGAGAACATTCAGGTCCAGGTCATGATCTACAATGATCGCCCTATTGGCGTGGAGCTTCCGAACTTTGTCGAGCTTAAGGTCGTTCGCACGGAGCCTGGCATTCGCGGTGACACTGCGAGTGGTGGCGGAAAACCAGCGACGGTCGAAAGTGGTGCCGTGGTCACCGTGCCTTTCCATATCAAGGAAGGCGATATGATCAAGGTCGACACGCGCGACGGCAGCTATAACGAAAAGGTCAATAAATAAAATAGCTCCGTAACCAGCCATATTCGGCTTTGGGATGGCCTATTGGCCCGGCTTGCTCAATATGATAATTGACTCCAATGGGAATAAAAAAGCCTCCAACTAAGTCTAAGCTCGGTCCCGATCCTCAAGCGCTCAGTTCGGTCGTGAAGCTCATGCGCGATAATGGACTGGTCGAGTTAGACTGGCAGGACGGTACGCAGCGTCTTCACTTAAAGACGGCCGGAGCTGCGTCGGTACCCGTGGCGGCGTTTGCGCCGCAGACGCCAGCCGTGACGACGACGCCGGCAGCCGCTCCTAAGGCAGCTAGCGGTTCTTCGGCGGCGACGGCAAATTGGAAACCCATCACCTCACCGTTTGTCGGAACATTCTATCGCTCCTCTTCTCCGGGATCTTCGCCATTCGTCGGCGAGGGTTCGCGCATCAAGGCCGGCGACACTCTCTGTATCGTTGAGGCGATGAAACTGATGAACGAGATCGAAGCTGAGTTCGGTGGGACCATTCGTCAGATATTGGTGGAGAACGGTCAGCCCATTGAGTTTGGCGAAAAGCTCTTTATGGTTGAAGTTTGAAAAAACGCGGATTTAATATGATCACCGAGACATCTTCCTCCACGCGAACACTCACTGGCGCTCGAGGCAAGCACGTCTCTGAAGAGATTCAGCCTATTCGTAAAGTTCTTGTCGCCAATCGTGGTGAAATCGCTTTGCGCGTGATTCGCGCTTGTCGCGAGCTCGGTATTTCTACAGTTGCTGTTTATTCTACCGCTGACGAATCATCGTTGCATGTGAAACTCGCCGACGAGGCCGTTTGTATCGGGCCGCCCGCGCCGAAGCTCAGTTACCTGAATATCGCGAGCATCTTAACGGCTGCCGATATCACCAACGCCGATGCGATCCACCCCGGTTATGGCTTTCTGTCGGAAAATTCGGAGTTTGCGCGTTTAGCGACCCAGTGCAAGATCAAGTTTATCGGTCCTACTCCTGAAAATATTGCTGCGATGGGAAGTAAGACCGAAGCTCGTAGAATCGCGAAACAAGCTGGAATTCCGATGCTTCCGGGCACTGTTGACGCTGTTCCCAGCGTCAACGCCGCCATCAAAGAATCTGAGAAAATCGGCTATCCCGTTATCCTAAAAGCCGTCGCTGGTGGTGGCGGGCGCGGTATCTATGTTGTGCGAAGTTCAAACGAGATTCGAGCGAACTTTTCTCGTTTGAGTGAGGAAGCCAAGAACGCTTTTGGTAATGGCGCGATGTATGTTGAAAAATTCTGCGAACATCCACGCCATGTAGAAATTCAGGTCGCTTGTGATCAACACGGCGGTCGCGTTTACTTAGGCGAACGCGATTGCACGATTCAGCGTCGCCATCAAAAGGTCATCGAAGAAGCGCCCAGCATTGTCCTCGATGAAGCGACACGCGCTCGCATGGGTGAGGCAGCACTGAAACTCTGTGCCGAAGTAAACTACGAAAACGTGGGCACGGTTGAGTTTCTTTTCGAGCGTGGTGAGTTTTATTTCATGGAGATGAACACACGGATTCAAGTGGAGCATCCTGTGACCGAGATGGTGACCGGTATCGATCTGGTCAAGGAACAGATCCGCATTGCTGAGGGATCGCCGCTTAGTTTTTCTCAAAAAGATATTGTCATCCGATCGCATGCGCTTGAATGCCGCATTAACGCAGAGGACCCGGAAAAATTTACCCCTTCACCCGGGAAAATTACCGCACTCCATGTGCCCGGTGGATTTGGTGTACGTGTGGAATCCTTTGTTTATGATCAATACAAAGTGGTCCCGTACT
Organism: uncultured Oligoflexia bacterium; assembly: GCA_964549505.1. Lineage (GTDB taxonomy): Bacteria > Bdellovibrionota > UBA1018 > UBA1018 > CAZJVD01 > CAZJVD01. The sequence goes on along the minus strand of CAZJVD010000001.1, from coordinate 53,415 downwards.
ACGATTCGATGCTCGCAAAGCTGATTGTTCACGCACCTACGCGCGCCGAGGCGATCGCAAAGATGCGACAGGCACTTGACGAGTTCATCGTCGAGGGCATCAAGACGACGATTCCTTTTCATCGAAAAATCATGAACGACGAGCGGTTCATCCGCGGGGATTATGACACCCATTTTTTGGAAGCGTTCATGAAAAAAGACTCATAAAATTATAGGGATAACCAGAGCTTTGCCGACGGCGCAACTGCGTGGTCGAGCTGCGTCTTGGTGTCTGAGCCTGAGCCTGAGCGTGAGAGTGAGGACTTTTTTTTGGAAGAAAATGAAAACACGGACGTCGATCTTGGCGACGACTTGTTGCGGAAGCCGCAGAAGCCTGAGTCCGCAGAAGCGGTTGCTTCGCGGCGTGAAACAAATGTGGCGACTCATGTGACCACGGACGTGTTGTTTCGTGATGCGCGTATCTTAGAGCGCGAAGGGCTCTGGGCTCAGAGCAAGGCATTGCTTCGAAAAATCTTACGCTTGGATTCGCACGATGTGCGCGCGCGCAAACTACTCGAAGAGATTCAGGAAAAGGAAATCCAGCAGTGGATTCATAAAGAGACTCATCGCGAGAACCGAGCGACGGAGAGCGAGCTTCTGCGCGTGCCGTTGCGACTGGGAGAGATTCAGAAAATCGCTGCGGCGTTAGAAAACGATCTTGGACTCGACTCCGCTGAGCGACGGTTGACATCGACGGAGACTCAGGCGCTCAAGCGATCCGTCGACCGAGCGAGCATGAACCCACACGATCGCGTTGAGCTTGGAATCGGGTTTTTCGAAATGCGCCTGTTTGAGCTTGCCGAGCACTCATTTCGCTTTGGTCTGCGTGCGGTCGAAACCGAGAGCGGCACGGATGTTCTCGCGCGAGCGAACCTTGTCGTCTTGCTCGCACAAGCACTGGTTGCGCAAGGTAAGTTCTTCGATGCGAGCGCAGAGCTGGATCGCTGCTTACCAGATGCTGATATTCTGGGTCCGGCACGTCTGGAACTCACGTACTGGATGGGGCGCGCGCACGAGGGGATGGAGAACCACGTTGAGGCGTTGAAGTGGTACGAAACGGTTCGAGCCGACGATCGTTACCATCGCGACACACAGGAGAGAATCGATGAGCTGAGCGGGGGCATTCGCTGATGTCACGAGCCGCCCGCCAACGCGCCATTCTTGTTTTTCTCACGTTTGTATTGGCAGCAGTTGTGTCGGCGGTAACGTTTGTTCAAAGCGCTCGTTTCGCGCGCATCGCAAAATCGATGGTAGCGCGCAACACGCCTAAAGAGTGGGGTATACGCGGAGACTTTTCGGAGTTTCGTGTGCATCTGTTTCCACCCGGTATTGCGATCGAAAATCCACGCGTTACGCTCGAAGAAAATAACATCGTCAGCTTGCCAGCCGGGTCGACGGTTGCAGCGGAGCGGATTGATCTGCGCTTTTATCCGTTGCAAATGCTTTCGGGAAATGTGCGTGTTCACGAAGCCGCGATCATCAAGGGAGTCGTTCGGCTATCGATTGATCCCGACAAGCTTGCGCTTGGAAAAGATAAGTCCTCACCCGTTAATCTGAGTTGGGATGAACTTGTTCAGGTTCGAGCCGAATCACTGGTGTTCGAAGACACCAAAGTCGAGTTGACGTTTTCAAAGCCGAAGATTCGAGGAGAGTTTATGGCACGGCGCTTGGAACTCTCGCAGAAGAAGCGCGAGGGCATTTCGGGTTACGAGCTTTCGTTGGCCATTGAGGACGGAGCTTTCGAGTGGCCAGCGGGTTGGAAGATTCCGAAGCAGATGAACCGTCTCAGCACGCAAGCATGGGTCGGGTCGACGGGAGCCGTTGTGGACGATCTGCGTTTTGCAGTGGGCGATGCGGAGGCCGTGTTTCATGGCCGGATCACAGGCGACTTACTCCGTCCCGACAAGCTTCCGTTTGATGCGGGCTTTGAACTGAGGGGTTCGGTCGCAAAGCTTGCGGAGAGTTTTCAGTTAGATTTTCCGGAGAAGGAACTGAGCGGCAACTTTTCGTTCAAGGGATCGGCAGCTGGCGATCTTGTGACACTCGGAAAGACCTTAGCGTTTGAGTCCGACGTCGAAGCATTAGGGATCCAGTTCCGGTCTTGGAAAGCTGACACACTCAAAGCTCGTTTTGGAATGTCCTCAGCGGGTGATGGTGCTTGGAGGTTGTCCGTCGAACGTGGCGAAGTCGCGTCTGCGGCATTGGTGCGCACGCCACCTCATCAACCCGGTCACGGTGGCATGATTCGCGTCGGTGCTTTTAAGACGCTGCTCGGAGCGCATCGTGAGGGTTTCACCGTACCCGCGACGCTCGAGGATGTTCACCTGCATTGGTTAGCGACGCCGGCACTGAAGTCAGTCTATCCGCTGGATTTTCGTGTCTCGGGTCCCGTGCGCTTTGACGTCGGTTGGAAAGCTCCGGTCGAGCGTGGTGGCGATGCTTGGAGTGTTCAGGCGGATCTGGATCTTAAGATTCCCATCTTTCAGCTCGACAATCAGTTTATAGGAATGCAGCGGCCACTTCGACGCTTGCTTGCGATTCCGAATCTCACCGTGCGTGGACAGATCGGTATCGGATCAAAAGCGGTGCAACTCAAACGCATCGATCTCGATCTTCCGAACTCCCACTTTCAAGCGACGGGCAAAGTCGATTTCAAAACGGGTTATGACATCTCGGCTTCGGGCACAGCGAAACTGCCGGACATCGGCATTCTTGCGGAGACGCCGATCATTGGCGAAGGAAAGATCTCGGCACTCGTTCGAGGTCCTGCCGAACACGTGGTGGTCGATTTTGATGTGGATCTTCAGAACACTGAGTATCTCTCGCTCAAACTCGGCGGTGTGCAAGGGCGTATTCGATACGATGACGGTGATCACTTTGTCGAACTCATCGACGCTAAGGTGACAAAACCCGATACGGTTCTTACTGGAAACGGCAAGATCGTCGTGGGTGCCCAGGATCGAATCAATCTGCGGTTCACGTTTCCTCGCGGTGCTATTCAAGATCTCAATCATATTTTTACCAGTCTTACGAGCGACATCTGGTGGTTTCCGTCCGCGATTGTCGGCGATGCGAGTGGCTCGATCGATGTGAAAGGCGGATTGGATCTCAGCGAACTCACGGTGACGGGCGATATTCGAGGCGAGTCTTGGGATTACTACGGCGAGCGATTTCGTTCCCTCTCCATGCGCGGAGGGTACGATCGTCGACGCTACTTTGTCGACCGCGTGATCGCCAAGAAGAACGAAGCGATCTTGCGTGGAAACATTTCGTACGCTCCGACGTCGGGATTCAGTTGGACGCTCGCTTCGGAGAACCTGCGCTTGAGAGATCTCGATCACGTTGCTCGTTTGGATGTGCCCATTCGCGGTAACTTGAGGTTGCAGAGCGAAGGTTTCATGTCCGCCAATCACGTGAAATCGGAGTCCTTGATCGAGCTCGATGATTTCTGGGTGCGTGGTGTGCGCTTGCCCGCCAGTCGTCTGAACATGCAGTCGGCCGCAGGGATCCTGACCGCTGATGGAAGAGCGAACGGCGAACAGGGACGGCTGAAACTTGCTTACGATTTCAAGCCTCAGGGTAAGAGTCATCTCGAAATCGAAACCAACAAACTTGATTTCTCTCCGATACTGCTTCTTCTCAACCCACGGCTCATGACGGACTCGGAGCTCATGGGATTGGTCTCGGGCTCTCTCGACTTAAAGTTTGAATCAGGCGCGAGCGAACTCGGTTCAGGAAGTTTAGCAGTTCGTACCTTTGATTTGCGAAAAACGGGAGTCGCGCTTCAGCTCGTTCGCGGATCAGAAACAAAGATTCAGCGTGGGCTCTTTGAGTTAGGGCCTGTTCGATTTGAGGGTGTGCGTGGCGGTCTTGAGATCATGGTGGCCGGCCGTGAAAGCGGTCTGTCCGGTTACGCGCGCGGTGATGCGGACATGGGGCTTGCTCAGTTTCTGACGCCCGTGATTGAGACGTCATCCGGCAAGTGGCAACCGAGTCTACGTTTTTCAGGAAAGCTGAAAGAGCCAAAGGTTGACGGCGCGATCGAGTACTCGGATGGATCGATGCGCTTGCTGGGTCTCGAAACGCCGCTTTCACGGATTCGCGGCCGATCAGAAGTACGAGACGGAACGCTGACGATTCGGTCGCTGGATGCGGATCTTGCTGGCGGTCCGGTGGTGGGCCGAGGAACGATTGAGTTTTTCTGGTCGCAGCTTCCGAAGATCAACGTTTGGGCGCGTCTGACCGACAATCGTCTCAAGATTTTTCCTTTTCAGAGCTTGCAGGTCAAAGGGGATCTCTCCGTGAAAGGTGACCACGTCCCTTACCGAATCGCGGGCGATCTCTTTGCAACCAGCGGTTTGATTCGCGAGAAGATCTTACAGTCCGGAAGTTCTCGCGGTCCAAAGATGACGGCGAAGTTCACGCCCGCAGCGGTGACGTTGCGCGAAGGCGATCAACCGACGTTTCTTCTCGATGTTCGTCTCCGTGCTGATGATCGTATTTTTGTACGTAACGATCTCTTCGATGCGGAGATGCGCGGTGATATTCGACTGATCAATACGTTTCAGGCTCCTCGGCTTTTAGGTGAGGCGAGTATGATTCGTGGTTCGCTGAGTTTTAAAGGTCGCGAGTTTGATCTGAAGTCAGGGCGTGCCGACTTCGACAATCCGGCCGTCATTGATCCGAAATTTGACCTCACGGGTACAACACAGGTAGCGGACAAAAAAATTCAGCTTTACGCTCATGGGCGGGTGTCGAAATGGAAGATCGAATTTAGTTCCGAACCACCTCTTCCGGAGCCGGAGATTGTGAGCTTGCTCGCCCTTGGGTTCACCGCCGACGAGTTACGTAAGTTCAACGCTGCTGACCAGACGGCTCTTCAACAGGGTGAAGCGGCGTCGCTGTTGTTGCACGCCAGTGATTTCAACCGTGACGTTCGCGAAAAGACGGGTCTCGAGCTTCAAGTTGAACAGTCCGAAGATATTCAGGCGGGACAGAGTGTGTTTCGTCCTCAGACAGAAGAGAGCGGAGCGGGAGCCGCGCCGAAGGTCGTCGTGAAGCGGAAGCTCGGAAAGAAGTTCGGCGTTTCAGTCGGCAGTACCGTCGGTACAGGAAAGCGCTCCGAACAGGAGTTCAACGCTGAGGTCAATGTGACGCCAAACGCTTCAGTGATCGGAGTTTGGGAAAGTTTTGAAGGAGTCGAGACTCCGGATGGGCAGACTTCGTTCGGTGTGGATTTCAAGTTACAGAAGAGGTTCAAATGATGTTGGAACTTCTTCTCGGATGGTTGCTGTCGACATCGTATGCCGCCCCGCCTGTCACGATAGTCAGTACCACCGTTAAGGAGATCGAGTTCGTTGGAAACAAAGAGATTGATCGCGATGAGCTGAAAGCGACGCTCGAGTTTTCGGAAGGGGATCCGCTCGAGAAGGTCCGCGTGTCTCGATCGATCACCAATCTGATTCAGGCGTATCACGAAAAAGGTTTCGAAAAAGCTTCTGTCAGGGTGACAGAAGAAAAAGTCGCTACGGGCGAACCACACGGAGTCCTCGTTCGCATTGTGATCGATGAGGGATTGCCGACACGAATCGCATCGATCGTTTTGGAGACCGAGGGATTGACCGATCGCTTGCGTTTACGGCTTTGGGCCGATCTTCGTCCGCAGCTTTTGGCACAGATCACGCTCAAGCCCGGTGATACAGCGGAGCACGCGGTGGCTCAGGACGCGTTTCGCGAAATGGAAAGTTTTCTCGAAGAGCGCGATTTTATCGGCACGAAACTTCTTGGAATTGACTTTCGCAACGCCGAAGCGCCCAAGGATATGAACGCCAAAGGCGCCTCGAGGTGGGTTGAAGCGGTCTACCGCCTGCAAGTGGGAGATCGTGTGATTTTCGGTTTTCGCGGTAACCAAGAGTTCAGTCGCACGGAGTTGATCGCGCTTGTGAGCGAGCAAAAGGCCGCTGGCTTTGGTCCCGACTATGTCGAGGACATACGCAAACGCCTTGAGCGTTACTATCTGCAACGCGGCTACGCGCAGGTCAAAGTCGATGTGAAGACATTCGAGCGCTCCGAAAATCGCGATCGTCGTGTTTCGTATGAGATCTCGGAGGGCAAACGATCAGAGATCGAGACCCTTGTTTTCGAGGGAAACGAGGTTTTTTCATCAGCCGAACTGACACGCCGGTTTTATGAGGAAGCGCCGCTGCTCACGAGTCGCGGAATTTTCGTCCAGGCAGAGCTCGACAAAGCCTCGCAAGAGTTGATCGAGTGGATCCAGTCACGCGGCTACCTGTCGGCGAAAATCATAGCATCGACAGCGAAGATCCGAAGTGACGGTAAGCGTGTCGACGTTCTGATCTACCTCTACGAGGGCGATCAAACGGTTGTTGAAAAGATTCGTCTCGATGGTGTCGAAAACATCGAAGCGGGTGTGGTGAAGCAGACGCTGGGGGTCGACGAGGGAAAGCCTCTTGATCTCTTTGCATTCAATGAAGGGCTCGAGGAGCTCAAAGCGAAGTACCGCGATCGCGGTTATCTGGATGTTCGTATTCTCAATGAAGATGCTCCTGATTTGGTGACGTACACCAATCGCAATCGTGGTGCCGGTATCGATCTCAAAGTTTATGAGGGGCCGCAGTTTCGTGTCGCTCACATCGGTATCGAAGGTCTTACAAAGACACGTGCGGAGACTGCGGAGCGCGAGCTGCGTTTCAAAGTCGGGGATATTCTCGAAGAGAGCAAAGTTCTTGAAAGCGAACGTCGGCTAAGAAAGCTAGGACTCTTTGGTAGCGTCAAGATTCAACACCGAACGAACAGTGCCGACAGCACGACGAAAGACGTGCGTGTGTTGCTCGCTGAAGGGACGCCGGGTCTGCTTGCGGGCGGAGTGGGCGTACGCAACGACCTTGGACTCCGTGTTTTTGGAAACGCTGGTTACACCAACATCTGGCATCGTAACCACGGCATCTCGCTCACCGGAAACGCAAATCGACGTTTTGAGGACTACTGTGTTCAACGGAGTGCTGACAAACCACTTTGTTTTATCGAGTACGAGTTTCGTCTCGGTTACACGTGGCCGTGGTTCATGTTGGAGGAACTCAAGTTTCGTCCGTCGTTGACGCAGGAAAAACGGCGTTATCGCGAATTCGATGCCACATCGACAGCGCTCGATATTGTTTTTGAGCGCACGCTGTACGAGGAATGGAATCTGACAGGTTACTTTACGTACAGCGCCGAGCTCATCAATCAATTCAATGCGAAAGGAAACGAGGACAATCCGCGTTTCAGTCCGGACAATCAGAAACTCACGATCGGATCGATCACGCCCAGTTTGTCGATCGACTTCCGGGACAACCCACTCGCGCCGACGAAGGGATTCTATGCGCGCGTGAGTTACGAGTGGGCAGCGCCGCATTTTGCCTCGCAGAAGGAACCGTTTCCGGTGGGTTACACAAAAGCACAGATGCGCGCGGATCAAATCCTTCCGCTCGTCCGCGGCGTTTCTCTTTTTGTGAGTATGCGTGCGGGAGTGGAGCGAAACCTGATCGATCCGAAAGACTACCCTTCGGAGCTGACACCTTTCATAGGTGTGCCACTGATCAAGCAATTCACACTCGGGGGAGCTGGCAGTCTGCGCGGATTTAAAGAGCAAGAGATCAACTTCACCGAAAAAGTCATCGCCGGTACGTTGGCTTTTGTGAACTATCGTACGCAGCTCGACCTTCCTCTAACGGGAGAAATGCGCTGGGGCCCGTTCCTGGACGCCGGTAATCTCTTAGTCGACGACTACTCGCTCGGCCGCCTTCGCTACGCCGCTGGTTTTGGGTTGCACTACCAGACGCCGGTGGGTCCCGTGAACTTCGACTGGGGATTCAAACTGGATCCGAAGCCGGGCGAAGAGGCTTCGCGGTTTTACTTTACGGTCGGCATTCTTTAGTCGGGGTGCTCACACGAACAGGGCCGAATCCGGCCTTTCGCCACGCTCTCACCGGAATATTTGCACACAGCGTCATGGTCTGCTATAGTCCGCGTCGTTTAGTCATTTGAGAGGGTTTTACGCAGAAGGGGCAACAGGGTTTATGTCTTTAAAATCACGTCATTTTATCGCTGTACCGATTGTCGTGTTTCTGGCTGTCGCGACTGGCGCATCGGCCGTGCACGCCGGTCTCTGTAACATCGCCACTTCGGGGCCGTACTGGTTTTCAAGAATGTTGCCGGCCACATCACTACAGGGTCAGCGGCGATTTTATTACATGCGGGGAACGCTGCCGATCGCGCCGCGACTGGGTGCTCAGCGTGTGCCGACGACTGTCATCATCACCGAAGGGCCGTCGCCCGGTTCGATGCTGTTCTACCGTGTCTTTGATGGTCCCGCCTGGGGTACCGAGGCGGAAAGTCTAATGGCGGATCTCACCCAGTTCGTTCGATTGATCGATCCGGCTCGGTTTCCGTTTCCGAAGGGCGAGTTTGTCCGCGCCCCTTATAATGGTGGAGCCGCGTTTTACGGTGGTAATATCGAGGGTGGGATCGGTGACGCAGGAGACAGCACGACGGACTATCGCGAGCACGCGATGGCCCTGGCAACGGTCGACCCAAGGGCGCGCGTTTTTGTCGCAAAGTACACCCCCAGCGATGAGATGACCGCTCGCCTATCGCTTGGTGATTTTCAGGCGCGTCTGAAGAAGTTTATGCTCAGCTTGCCTACGAAAACGGGATTTCCGGAGCACAGATATAACCATTTCAAGGACTTCATGGACCGCGAGTCTTTCGAGAACCCCGAAAAAGATCGCGGTCATCTTTCGATTGCGCGCAAGATGGGATTTGCCATCGACCCGGTGATCGAAAAAGCAGGCGTCGTGGCGTCGACGCTTGATTTTCTTTTGGATCAAGCGACTGTCGCACAGATTCGGGAGGCCTTGTCCTACGCTTTCTTATTATCCCACACTGAGATCATGCACTACGCGTATGGAAGCGCGCCTTCAGCTGCTCCGCTCGCACTCCTGAAACAGTTCTTTTTTGAACAGGCTCTCGCCGGCAATGCACAAGTACTGGAGCGTGTTCTCGAGGAGCTCGCTGGTGGCCTGAAAAGGACGCCGCCGCCAAATTTGGGCCGAATGCCCGCGGCATTTGATTGGCTTGCCAGTACGATTTCGGGCAGCGTTCCTCAGACCTTGATTTCATCGAATGGACTGCGGTTTGGACCGGGCGTACGACCCGGCTCGGTACGCGTGGTCGGGCTGTCTCGAGGAAGGTTCCGTAAACCTCAGGAAATGCTGAAAAGCTACGGTAACTTGGCTAGTTTTGAGATTCGCAGTCCCGTCGATCTTGTGAATGACGAAGACATGTTCCTTTTCGTCGCGGAGCTCGATCTGAAAGAAGAAAACCGTTGACGCATCAGCACCTTAGCTGATATTCCGGTCGGTCTATGTCACAAAGTGTTTCTTCTGGATTGAATCTTCAGGCGAGTTCCTTTCAGGCAAAGCCTGCTCGCGGCGCACGCACACCGGGCGGCGTTCACGCTCCTAAGTGGTACATCGTCGATGCTACGGACCAAGTGGTCGGTCGCCTTGCTACGATTCTTGCTCGTGTGATCATGGGCAAGCACAAGCCGACATTCACCAAGCACACGGATACGGGTGATTTTGTTGTCGTGATCAATTCAGAGAAGGTCGCTCTCACGCGTAAGAAGTGGGACCAGAAAATGTATTACAACTACAGCGGTTACATCAGTGGTCTTCGCAAGCGAACGGCCCGCGAGATGCGTGATCATTCACCGACCGAGCTTTTAAAGCGCGCGGTTTGGGGAATGACCACAAAGTCTTCGCTCGCTCGTTACCAGCTGAAGAAACTCAAGCTGTACGTGGGCGACCAGCATCCCCACGAAGCGCAGAAGCCTGAAGTGCTTCCTGCATCGGTTATTCGACGAACCGTTTTGGGACCTAAGAAAGTTTCCCGAAAAGGTTCTTCAGTGACGGCAAAATCAGAAAACACCAACAAAGAAAGTACAAAGAAATAGTCTATGCGAGCTGTTGAAGCGAATCTTGCCCATCGAGTTGGAAAACGAAAAGCCGCTATCGCACGTGTGTACTTTCGCGAACGTAGTGAAGACGCAGGTCGGCTCACGATCAACAAACGTAAGTTCGAAGATTATTTTCCGCGCGAAACATCGCGCTGTCTGATCCTTCAGCCTCTTCAAGTGACGAAGACGGAAGGTCAGTACGATATTTTCGTCAATGTCATCGGCGGAGGCCTTTCGGGCCAAGCCGGTGCTGTTCGCCACGGCATTGCTCGTGCGCTCTGTAACCTCAATCCGGACTTCCGGCCTGCTCTCAAAAAAGCGGGTCTCTTGACTCGTGACTCACGGGTCGTTGAGCGTAAGAAGTACGGTCTTGCCGGCGCTCGTCGCCGCTTCCAGTACTCGAAGCGTTAATACTTTATCGGTCGATGGTGCGGCATCTCGGTGTCGCACCAGACACCAGACTATTCCGCCTGCGTCACGCTTGCAGATGCACCCTAACGGGCGCTACACTTTAAGGGCTAGGAGCCCTTCATGAACATTCAGAACATTCTTGCGATGATCGTCGTTGGTTTCTCGGGTTTTGCCGCGCACGTCAGTTATGCTGCACCAGCTAACTGGGTGGTGTCGGTGAACGGTGAAAAGCTCACAGAAGACGATCTTAAGATCTCGCTGGCCGGCCTGCCTGAGGGGCAGCGCGAGAAATATCTTTCGAATCGCACGACGAAACTTCAGGCGATCGAAAGTCTCGTCAATCAAGAGCTCTTGGTTCAAGAAGCCAAGAAAGAGAAACTCCAAGACACGTCGGTGTTTCAGGCTCGCATCGAGGCCTTCAAAAAACAGGTTCTCGCATCGATGTGGATGGAGAAGCGCATCGAACCGCAAGTGACCGAAAGCGCGGCGCGCGATTTCTACACGAAGAACAAACGACGTTTTTCGACGGGCCAAGTGCACGTACAGCACATCCTGCTGGAAAACGAGAACGACGCGAAAGCGATGAAGACTGAGGCATCGAAGCCTGGCGCGGACTTTCAAGCGTTAGCTGAAAAACACTCAAAGGATCCCTCGGCTAAGAATAACCGTGGCGATGTGGGTTGGATCAGCTGGGGCCAGATGGTCCCGGAGTTTGAAGACGCGGCTTTTAACGGCATAAAAGACTCCGTCGTCGGTCCCGTGAAAACGGCCTACGGGTTTCACGTGATTAAGGTTCTCGAGAAAAAGGCTGGCAAACCGCTCGGCTACACCGAGGTCGAACAGCAAGTTCGAACGGCGCTTCGGCAGCAGCTTCTGCAGGCGACCATGGCGCGCCTGAAAACCAGCGCGACGATCGAAGTGAGATAGGGTGCGGACCACCTTTCGTGGATGCGGGACGCCATAGTAGCGCGGGGTCCCGCGCTACTATGGCGTCCCGCATCCACGAAAGGTGGTCCGCACCCTATCTCGATCACAGCGGGGGCGCATGACGGTCATCAGCTTTAGGCAGTGGTCGATAATATCTATCTGAAAATAAAGCGTTATTTCGTGGCCTAGCCGGGTCGGACTGATCACAAAAGTGATCAAATTGCCTATAGATAATGCGTTGCGACTTATGTATAACGCTTCGCATGCACGGCAAGTCGATGAAGAGTCAGAGCTCTTCAGACATTTTAAGAGAGATCCTCGGGTCGCGAAAGACATCGCTCAGGTCGGTTTCCGAACGAGCCGGAATCCGTTCGCCTGGGCTACTCCCGATGATTTTGAAGGGCGAACGAAGGCTCACGCTTGAGACCGCGCATCGCCTGGCTCGCGCTCTGGCGTTGCCCGCAGCTGTCCGAACTCGGTTGTTTTTGCAAATCCGCCTCGAGAATGCTGATCAGATCGAAGACCGCGTTCGACTCGAAGAAAAAATTCTTTCCCTCGGAAACCTGGATCCTTTAGCGCGATCGATCGAGCAGAAAGAGATCGCGCTCTCGCAGTATCGCTTTTTTTCGCGCTGGTACTATCCCGTCCTTTACGTTTGGGTGGGCACCGAGTCGTTTCGCGAGGACCCAAAGGAACTCGCGCGATCGCTCGGTCATAGCGTGACAGCGACGCACATTACAGAAGCGCTCAACACCCTTGTGTCGCTGAAGCTCTTGTATCGCGACCCGACGGGTCGGCTTCGCCAAACGGACGCATCGATTTCCAGTAAAGACGAGATCGGTGGGACGGCGCTTGCGGCCTACCATCATCAGATGCTCGGTCTTGCGCAAGACGCGGTTAAGCTGCCGCTCGACGAGCGCGAGCTCAGCGGTTTGACGATCGCGATTCCGTCGACCGAACTCGCAAACGTTAAAGCTAAAATCAGAAAATTTAGAAAAGATCTCAACGAAAGTTTGAGCGTCTTTCAAGATGCCCCACAGGTTTATCAAATTCATGTGGCTCTCTTTCCTTTTTTTAAAGTGAACGAGCGCCCAAAGTCAAAAAAGGGAGATGTGTCGTGAAGAAGTATCTGGGTCGTATGAAAAAAATTCTAGGATGGGTCGGGATTATTGCGGTCGCTGTGAGTTCTGCCAGTGCGGCTAGTTCAGCGAGCCCGACTCGCGCCACGCCAAAGCGCCAACTCGGCGAAGGCGGCGCGGGCGGCGGAAACGGCCGGCCACATTCCGTCTATACGTCCATGCTCGGACTCTACACGGTTCAGTATGATCCCGAGTTGCAAGTGACAGAAAAAGAAGACGGCTCGGTCGTGATCTGCAACGCCGCAAAAGCGACGGGTCAGGAAACCAAGGAGTGCATCGAATCTCAAGACCCTTCGAAACCTGTCTCGAGGGTGAGTTTTCGAACGCAAGCAAAGAATGGAAAGAGTCTGCGCGAGCATGCGAAACATCTCCCTGCTGAAAAACTGACCGCGACGAAAGTCGGTCCTTACGAGGCGCTTGTGTACAGTCCCTCGGGGAGTAAGGCGCCTACGCCGGGTCAGTCCGGTCAGCTGATTCAAATGACCTACTGGATCGAGTTGTCTGCGGAAACCGTTCTCGAGGCTGACGTGCAGGCTTATGACTATGCCGAAGGTCGCGCGCTCATTCTTCCAATTCTGACGACGTTGACGGTTGACCGCAAAGCGCCGGTTTTGCTGGCTGTCGATCTTCCGTCGCTTTTCGTCGCTGGAGAAAAGCCATCGATCGTGCGGTTTCAAGCCAAAGACGACTTATCGGGAATTCCGGAAGGCCCGCATGGTGATTACCCTGAAGTTTGGTTTTTCTTCAATCGCTTGCAAACCACCCCATCCGGTATCGACTACTTCACTGAAAAGGGTGGCTTCGCGGACAATCTCGAACTCTTTGGAAGCGTCAAGCGCGAGAACGACGACTGGTATTCGCTCACGGTATCGCGCCAGCGTGCGCGTGGACGGGTGGCGGGAACGTACGTTCTGACGGGCATCAGTATTGTCGACTCGGCTCACAACTCTACGAGTTATCGACTTCCGCACTCGAAAGAATCGATAACGGACATGGCCTACTGCGGAAAAGAGTTACAGAAACCATTGCTCGAGCGGTTCTACTGCGTGAACTCTTCGGAGAGGCCGGGACTTGAATGGATGTCGGGAATTCGCGCTGTGACGATGAGGTACATGGACGAGGACGGAGAAGATCTGACGGCGCCGATCGTGAAGCGTATGCAGACCGATCCGGGCGCAGTCATTCGGTTCGAGAATGGAAAACCAGTGAACAGTGACTTTGGACTCAAGCTTGAAATCGAAGATGAGCAGAATCCTTGCGACGCACCCTTTCGGATTACCGCCGATTTTTACGATACAAGCCGAGGACCCGATGCAGTCCGGACCTTCATGGTCGAGCTGCGAACGGTACCTCTTTTCGAAGATCGACGTGGAAACTGGTACCGCGTGGAGCTTGTGGGTATTCGGTCCTACCCTGCGAGCGGTTCGTGGTTTCCTCTCAACCACCTGACTAAAAACTTTGAGATCAGTTATCTGCATGTGATGGATCGCTCTGGAAACACGTCCCACTATCAGCGGCGGGGTTTCGAGAAGTTTTACAGTGTGATTTCCGAAGATCTGTCGCATCCGATGCGCTACGGACGCGAGCATCTCAGTACGGATCTTCCGATCATTCAGCTAGCTATGGATACGGACGACCCATGGGAAATCAAGCCGATCGAGATCTTCGCAGTGAAGGTGAATCCTGAATGGAACATCCATCGGCTTGTTGGCGCCGAGAAACCGGCAGCAGCAGGCTCGGCACCAGACTTAAAAGACGCGATCGTGATCACAATGGACCCCGGCTCCCCAGTTGCAGACCGAGCGACGATCGAGATCGAGAATGTCGACAGTGGAACGTCCGTTGAGCTTCAGGGAGCGTTGAAAGTCGTTGCACCGGAATCGCTTCCGGGAGCGGGTAATGCTTCGGAGCCTACGAATAAATACGAAAAGTATCTCACGGAGCAGATGCGAGTTCTGTCTACGATCACCGTCGAAGACGTGCGATCACTCGATGAACTCACGTCAGAACAGATTCGAGCGAAGTATCAGTTGTCTAATACCCAAGGGGCATTCAGTGACTGGCTGCGGTCTCTATCCGGGTACGGATGGCCAATCACGGGATTCTACGATGATGATGTTCAGAACTCTATCACGGCAAAACGTAAAATCACCGAAGACGGACTGAGGCGGACGCGTTCTTTATCGGAGTATCGGAAGAAGCTGCAGTCCGAGTCGGCGAAACAAACGGTTTATGCTTACGAGCCGATCAAGAGTGAAACAGAGATTGAGCCGAAGAGTGAGCTAACGATTGCATACGAAGAGAAGCTCACGGAGCAAAAGAGAGTTCTGTCTACGATCACCGTTGAAGACGTGCGGTCGCTTCAAGGTCTTACGTCAGAACAGATTCGAGCGAAGTATCAGCTGTCCGAAAACCAAGCGAGATTTTGTGATTGGTTGCAGTCTCTGAATCAATACGACAGTTCATTTCCCATTTCTTACTACGATGCTCGCTACATCCAGAGTGACATCACGCTGCAGCTTACGAGTATCGAAAACAGGCTGAAGCAGTTATCCAGGGTTAACGGCGATCGACATTTAGATGCTGATAGGCTTGCGTCCGATGTGCCTCGACCGGTGACTAAATATGAAAAATACCTCATGGAAAGGATCGATGTTCTGTCGACAGTGACTGTTGAACAGTTGCGAGCTCTCGAGGGTCTGACTTCGGAGGAGATTCGAACGAAGTATCGGTTGTCTGAGAACCAGGAAGAGTTTTGCGATTGGTTGCGACTGTATGCCGATTGGCGACCGTCGTTGGTTTGGTTGTTCGGTGATCCGACTAGCGAAATTCTCGCGAGCAGGCACAGCGAACTTAAGAAGCAATTAAAGGAGGTAAAGTATATAGAGGATGGGGTTTCGGTGCAGTCAGCAGACAGAGCGCTCGGATCTATGAGTCGATATGAAAAGTATCTCACGGAAGAGGTAGACGTGTTGTCGACCCTGACTGTTGAAGAGCTTCGTTCGCTCGAGGGACTTACATCAGAGCAAATTCAGGCTAAATATCATCTTTCTGAAAACCAAGAGGAGTTTTGCGATTGGTTGCGAAAGCTTTCCAAAGGGCAACTGTCGGGCTCAAGGTCGTCAATCTATCCTGGTGATGCGTTAACGAGTGTTTTCCGGGACGAGCATTACCTTCTTGAAGAAAAACTGACTGAAGTAGTGCGCGTAGAAGGTGGAATCTCAGCGAGGTCGTTGTCCGAGGTCAATAGCGATCCTCGTGTAGAACCGGCAGCACCTGCAGAGCCTAAGAAGCAGGCGGATGATGTGAGTGGATCGATCAAGGATACGTTTGAAGAATATCTTGCGGAACAAGTGAACGTTTTATCTAGAATGACGGATGACGAAATTCGGTCGCTCTATGGACTCACCTCGGAACAGATTCGAGGAAAATACCACTTGTCTGAACGCCATGAGAAATTCAGCGACTTGTTGCTAGCTTGGGCTGACCTCAGGGCACCTAAAGGGGGTCTTCTAACTGCTGATTTTCGTCAGCACTATGTTGAGTCCGAGATCAGACTGTATCGTTTAGATATCGAGGAAATGCTGGCTCGGGTTCGCTCCGAGAACCAGAAGAAGCAGTCTGAGTCCTCAATTCGCTACAGCGTCCACTTCGACCCCAAAGCGCTCTGGGCTTTGAGTTCGGGTCGCTACCGGGTCACGGGCGTTGAAGTCGAAAGTGCTGTCGCCACTAAGAGGTTCTACGAACTCGGCGAGGGCGTGCTGTTCGAGGTGAAACGTTGAAAACTGACCTACTTTGCTGTTGTAGAAACTGGTCCGAAATTTGAGTCGATCGAGGGCGTGAGTTTCATGTCCTCGATCATCGTCTTTACCGTGTTATTCATGTGGGCTTTCGTGGTCCATACGCCATCTGACAGCCGCTCGCGATTAACAGACATCACCACTTTTCATGGCTTGGTAGCAACAGTAGAGTGGGCCAGCTCTAAGGATATTCACAAAATTTCACTATTAAATATTTTTCTGGAACAGCTTACTTTTAATAACTTATTGATATTAAATGAGAAAAATTATATATACGCCAACAAGATGTTCACAAAAGTGAATACTAAACTATTTGCAAAAGTGGGTCCCGACCCGTACAACGCTCCCCATGCAAGTCACGAATACGGATACGAAGCTTCACGATTCAGCCGAGGTTCTCGGAGAGATTATTCGGGATCGAAAGCTTTCGCTTCGATCGCTTTCCATCAAGGCGGGGCTTCGGTCGCCAGCGCTTCTCACGATGATCCTCAATGGCACGAGACGATTGACGCTCGAAACTGCGCACCGTTTGGCGCGAGTTTTAGCGCTTCCGCCAGTTGTGCGGACCCGGTTGCTATTGCAAGTGCGTCTTGAGAGTGCGGACACCGTTCAGGATCGATCGCGGTTGAAGGAAAGAATTCTCGCCTTGGGGGCCGTCAACCCACAAGCGCGCCATCCGGAACAGAAGGAAATCGCACTCTTTCAGTATCGGTTTTTTTCTCGGTGGTACTATCCTGTCCTTTACGTATGGGCGGGCACCGATTCCTTTGTTGAGAACCCCAAGGCACTCGCGCGATCGCTCGGTCATAGCGTGACCGCGACTCATGTATCGGAGGCATTGAACACGCTGTTGGCGCTCAAGCTTTTGTATCGCGATTCTCGAGGCCGGCTTCGCCAGACAGACGCATCGATCTCGAGTGGGGATGATACGCGCGAGACTGCGATGGAGTCGTACCATTATCAAATGTTGGGTCGTGCTCAGGAAGCGGTTTCGTTACCGAACGACGAGCGTGAGATGAGTGGCTTGACGATTGGAATTCCACGCTCTCAGCTTAAGACAGTAAAATCCAAGATTCGAAAGTTTCGTAAGGAGCTCAATGAGAGTCTGAGCGCGTTCTCGGATTCCGAACAGATTTACCAGATTCACGTAGCTCTTTTCCCATTTTTGAAGATCCAAAGTAAAAAATCGTCTGAAGGAGACGAACTATGAAAAAGATCGGTAGGTTTTTAGTTTTGATTTTATCGGCTGTGACGACCCTATCGTCCTGGAGTGTGTATTCAGGAGAAGGCGGTGCTGGCGGCGGTAACCGGCCGATTGCAGTTTACACCTCCGTACTTTATAATTTTTCACTGCAGTACGATGCTGACTTGCAGCTGACCGAACAGGAAGACGGTTCCGTCGTCATCTGTAATGCGGAAAAAGCCACGGGACAAGTTATCGAAACATGTATCGACTCGAGTGATCCATCGAAACCTGTATCTCGGATCGTGTTTCATGCAACCAATAGTTCGGTTCTGAAGTCGCATGGTCTCAGAAAGGTCGCCGAGACGAGACTCTGGGAGCTGAGACAAATTCCGGCTTCCGACGTTGTCAGCACGCGCGTTGCTGAGTTCGATGCTTTTGCGTATGTGGAGCCCGATCAAGATGGGGTATTCCATGCGATTTACTGGATCGAAACTCCCAATCACGAGCTCTTGGAGATTGAAGTCGTCGCTTTTGATCACGCTGGTGGTAAGGATTTGATAGTCCCGATTTTGCGGACACTCAGTTACGATCACGAGCCTCCAACCGTAAGTGCGTTTGATATTCCGGCAAAGATGGTGGTGGGTGGGCCCGCGCTGCCTCGCCTGCGGTTTCAAGCGACGGACCGCTTGTCGGGGATTGAAACTAAAGCCTACGCAGGATTTTGGTTTGAGCCGGTGATAGCGGACAGCTCGTCTGCATTTGGATTCGATAATCTCGAGACCAATCAGGGTCGGCTCATTTTCAACTACCGCGTCATTCGAGAGAAAGATGATTGGTACCGAATCGAAACGCAGCAACCCAGTTTCTATCGTGGCCGACGAGCGGGAAAGTATGTTCTCGAGGCGTTTTCAATAGGCGATGTTGCGCGAAACCAAGTGCAGTTTTTTCTCCCGGGATCACGGCAAACAGAAACTGAGAGTGCAGAATGCGCACAAGAGCGACAAAAGCCGCTCAATGAGCGTCGCTACTGTTCGAGTACTCGCGTGAACGGCGTGCGAAGCGAGGGGACATTTGGGCAGTCGATCGCGACGCTGACCTCGATAAAGGTAATTTTCACCGAGTACAGCGATGTTGAAGGCGAGGACCTTACGGCTCCTGTGCTCACGGAGATCAAGACGATGGGTGATCCCGTACTACGGTTCGAGGATGGAAAACCAGTGAGTGATTTTGCACTACGACTCAAGATAGCGGACGCACAGAATCCGGGAAGCGCCCCCTACCGTATCTTTCTGAGGCTACAGGATATGAGTTCGGACTTTAAAGGTTCAGCGACGCCTTACTGGCTGACGCTTAAGGCTGTTCCGCTGGCTGGCGGTTGGTTCGCTGCTTCGATTGACTCTTGGCCATTCGATTTTTTTAGATCGTCAGCTAATCCAGCTCCAGAGACGGATGTCTTCGCGCCCTTGAGTCACGGTCGTGGTCGGTTCCTCGTGAGTTCGATCAGCGTCTCTGATCGCGCTGGTAACGAATCGATCCATTCTGTGGGTCACGGATCTCGAGAAAAAGTTCTGACTCAACCGCCTTTCTACACAATGCAGGTATCGGACGGCGTTCAGTGTACTTACAATCGGCCGACTCAAACATCGATCCCGTGGTTGCATCTGCAAATCGACACTGACGACCTTTGGGGGAATGAGTCAGTGGTGTTGAAAAAAGTAAAAGTAAACCCACGCTGGGAATTCGATGGTCAGAAACTGGAGGGCGGTGTGACCGTTAAGATCGGTTTGGGGCAATCTCCAATTTTAGGAGCGGGTATTTCGCTCGAGAGTATCGATGGTAAGGAGGAGTACCTTCTCGGTGCCTCGCTAGAAGAAATCGGATCGAGTCCAGAGGAAGCTGGCTGGTACCGACTGAAATTCGATCGCGACGACTTGCTGGCCATGAAATCAGGCCGTTATCGCCTGCGCGATCTGTCGGTGTCGAACCGGTTATGGGAAGGCGATAGCTTGGAAAATGGTGACGGCAGCAGAGCAATGCAGGAATTCGACTTCGTCCGGCGCTGATTAATTATAGTCCCGCGCTTTGATCCCGTACTTCTCAAGTTTCCTGAGGAGTGTTTTCTTGGGGATGTTGGCGTGGAGAGCGGTTTGATTGATCCGGCCGTTGAAAGTTTTGAGCGCGCTGATGAGGAAGTTGCGCTCAAATTCTTCTTTGTTGGCTTGGAAATCCAGCTTTGTAATATCGAGTTTGAATCCACGGCCGTCGATCGCTGAGGCGACCACAGGCGCGTCGCGCGAAACAGAGATCGTCGCGTGGCCCTCGGCTTGTGTGAGTCCCGGAGCATGACCGACTTTGGTCGCAGGCTCGCGTCGAACAGCATCGGGCAAGCTATCGATCGTGATCTGTGACGATCCTTCGAGAACAAACGCGTGTTCGAGAACGTTCTCGAGTTCGCGAATGTTGCCGGGCCAGCGATGGGCTTTCAAGAGTTCGACGGCTCGAGGTTCGATTCCGGTGATGTTCTTTTTGTATTCCTGGTTGAACTTCTGGACAAAGTGGTTGGCTAGAACATCGAGATCGTTCTTGCGATCGCGAAGCGGCGGCAGCTGAATTGGCAATACGTTCAAGCGATAGAAAAGATCTTCGCGGAACTCGCCCTTTTGAATCATCTGCTCGAGATGACGGTTGGTTGCTGCAACAATTCGAACATCGACTTCGATCTCGCGATTGGACCCGACTGGCGTGAAACGCTTGTCTTGTAACACGCGAAGCAGTTTGACCTGCATGGCGGGCGAGATGTCGCCGATTTCGTCTAAGAAAAGTGTTCCGCCGTCAGCGTACTGAAACTTTCCGATTTTGCGGCTGTCGGCACCGGTGAATGCGCCTTTTTCGTGACCGAAAAATTCGCTCTCGATCAGGTTCTCCGGAATAGCCGAACAGTTCACGGACACAAAACGATTGTCTTTGCGCGGGCCGTTCAGATGCAAGCTCTTCGCAACGAGTTCCTTACCTGTCCCGCTTTCTCCGCGGATCAGAACCGCTGTGTCGACTTTCGCAAGTTTCGCGATGACTTCGAACACGCGTTTCATCTCAGAGCTTTGACCGACAAACTGGTTGCCTTCCGGCAGCGTGATCACCGGAGCCGAAAAGCTCAAGCTCTTGATCATAGACTGAGCGCGGATCGCTTTCTCGATCAAGAAAACGAGGTTCTCTGCTTTGATGGGTTTCTCGAGATAATTGTAAGCGCCTTCTTTCGTTGCAAGAACGGCGTCTTTGATCTGCGAAAACGCAGTTAAGATGATCACGATGATCGAAGGGTCGTGCGCTTTGATTTCCTTAAGCGCTTCGAGTCCTGTCATTCGGGGCATGTTCACGTCGAGGAGAACGAGATCATACTTCGACGTTTTTGCCTTGTTGACCGCTTCTTCGCCGTCGCGAGCCTGATCCACTTGAAAGTGGTTTTCGGCAAGCGTTGAACTGACTGATAGTCTTAAAGATGCGTCATCATCGGCGACGAGGATTTTATACATGGCTGGACTCCTTGGATTCCGGGGATTCTCGGGAACTTCGAGATGGTTGAGAGAGAGAAGAAACTTTCAAGCCGCTGGCGCTTGCGGAAGCTGTGAGATCCGACGGCAAAACAATTTTGAAACGGCTGCCGATACCTTCTTGGCTTTCGACATGGATATGGCCACGGTGGGCCTCGATGAAAAACTTACTGAGGTAGAGACCAAGACCGGAGCCGGATGTCTCGGCGGTGAGGTCGGACTTTTTCACGCGATGAAACTTCGAAAAGAGTTGTTCTTGATCACTCGGTGAAAGTCCAACACCCTCATCGGTGACAGCGACTTCGATGCTGTTTCCGGCGTCGCGCGTTTCGACACGAACGGTGCTGCCAGCGGGTGAGTACTTGAGAGCGTTATCAATCAAGTTATTAACAACCTTTTGAATCAGGGATGCATCGAGTTTGATCGGGAAGAGCGGCTCAAGATCGGTCGTGATTTTGATTCCGCGCATGCGTGCTTGGGCTCGAAAGCTTTCGACGGTTTTTTCGATCAGACCGTTGATGTCTTTTGACTCGAGTTGCAGCGTGATGCGGCCTGATTCGAGTTTCGATAGCTCGAGAATACTCGAGATGAAGCGATTGAGTTCTTCGGTCGACTCCATGATCTTGTCGAGGGACTGAAGATCAAGTGGCAAGAGGCGATCACCGGATTTTCGCTTGATCACTTCGGCGAGTCCTTGGATCCGAGCCACAGGAGTTTTGAGATCGTGCGTGACGAGCGAAAGAAAGTTTCCTTTGAGTTCCTCGACCTGCGTGAGGATCTCGTTACGGCGTTGGTAGTCCCATCGTTTTTTGTATTCGCGAATCAGGCGATACGGAACCGCGAGATAATACGATAGAAAAATGCCAATCAAGGGTTCGTCGAGGTGAATCCAAATGCCTGACCCGGAACCGAAACCGCGGAACATCAGAATTCCAAGCAGCACGACCGATGTGAGAAGACCGAGCGTGAGCATCACGCCACCCACAGGCGTGAACGACAACACGAACCAGTAAACCAAGACCACGGTCAGCCAAGCGAAGAAGATCGGAAAAACTCCGGGGTTCTCGACAATGCCGTTGTTGGCGGCAACCGACTCGAGGATCATGCCGTGAAGCGCCAGTTTGCTTACGGCAAACTCGTCTTTCGAAAACACGCTTCGTGAAAAGTCGCCCGGATTTTGTGGGATCGTCGTTCCGACGAGCACGATCCGGTCTTTCAAAGCGCTGGGATCCCAGTCCGCTGCTAAAAGCCGCTCGGCCGGAATAGTGGGATAAATCGACCCCTTCTTTGAGTCCGTTTGGGAAAGGTCACGATAGCGAAAGAAAAAATACTCAGCGCCCGATGGTTCGACACGAAAGGCACCCTTGACCTTGTCGCCCGCGGCGCGCAGTCCGAGCTTTTCAGCAAGCGAGAGTGCAAACGACGGACGATCATTGAGTTTCAAAAGCGCTCGTCGCGAAACGCGGTCCATTCCAAAGATGGTCCCATCCTGATGCGTGATCGCGATGGCGTGTGACAACCGACTGAGAGGAAACGGCGGCAGAAGTTCGCCGCTGATATCAAAACTGGTTCCGATCACGAACGGGGTTCCATGGCTCTCGAGGCGCGAAGCCGTAGCTAAGAATTCGTCGGCGGTGCGCTCACGAAACTGTTCCGGACGCACTTGATGAACGGCGCCCATGTTGACGAGGTAACCGATCGCGCGCGGCTGCGATGCCTCAAGACGTTTCAAAAGTTCGGTATGGAATGCGAGCGATAGCGGAAGTGAGTCGGTTTGGGTTTGGGCAGTTTGCGGGTCAATCGTAACGAGGGTAATCGGTAAAACGGGATCTTCGACCGCCGTCACGCGCATGCGCAGATCGTAGAGACGCGCTTCGAGTTGATGAAACTCGACGGTGCCGACAATGGCGGCAACCACGACTGAAAAGGCGAGAGCGCGAACAAGCGCCGGCGTTTGCATACACGTCCTTCAGAACCACACAGCCAATCCACTCTCTCACACCGTTCGCTCCGTCATCTCCACCGCGCGGCCCACATTGGGGTCCGCTTTGTAGCGATGACAGCGCGCTGAATCTGGCGCCCTTGGCCTGGGACCAAACTCGAGCGTCTATGAGCAAGCGATGTACCAGTCGGTGCCATTTTGGAACTAAGTCTAACTCATTGAATTGTCAAGAAAAGGTGGCCTTATCCGCCATGGAATGCGTGGGAAACCAGGTGAACCGATGTCGAACTTCTGATCAGATGTTCACGTCTTTGGTGCTGTCCGGATAGGTCGGAACGCAGCCCGTTTCGGCGGGAAGGCGGTCGGGGAGATAGTGTTCTTCGAGTATCTGGGCGTTCGAGCAGTCGATCGAAGCTTTGCGGCCTGAGTGCTTGTCGATCCGGATGCTCTCAAGATGTGCGGAAGGCTCGAAGTCGGTGACGGGTTGTTGGCCGAGGGCGCCCTTCATGTACTGGACCCATATCGGGAGAGCGCTTCCGGTCCCCGTCAGTCGAAACCGCTTTGGGAGTTCGCCGCTGCCGCCGTCGAGGCCCACCCAGACCACCGTCGTGAGTTCCGGTGTGAAGCCCGCAAACCAGGCATCTCGATAATCGTTGGTTGTTCCGGTCTTTCCAGCTGCAGGCCGTGTGAATCCCCAGTCACGAGCCGGAGCGGCTGTTCCGATGCGAAAAACGTCTTTCATGAGATCGGTGATCCAATCGGCCAGGGATTCGTCGAGAAGGCGCGATGGGCTCAGAACAAAGCGTGCGAAACTGCGGCCGTCTTCATACGTGATCGCGCGTAGAACGGTGAGCTCGTCTTGAACGCCACGATTTCCAAAAAGTGCGTAAAGGCGCAGAACCTCCATCGGGCTCAGTTCTACGGATCCGAGCGCGAGTGAAGGAACAGCCGGCAAATCGGACTGAATCCCGAGTCGGTGTCCCATCGCGACGATCTTATCGACGCCCACGCGTGCGGCCACGCGAGCTGCGACGACGTTTGCAGAGAACACAAAGCCTTCACGGAGGCTCACCCAGCCGCGGTATTCTTCTTTGAAGTTGCGCGGAGACCAGGACTGTCGGTTGTTATCGTAATGAAGTGTAAACCGTGAGTCTTCGAAGGGTTCGCCGGGGCCCACACCGTTTTCAAGCGCGGTCAGGTAAACGACCGGCTTGAACGTCGAACCGACTTGGCGGCGCATGTTGAGTAGACGATTGTAGTTCGTAACCGAGTAGTCGCTACCACCGACCAGCGCGCGGATAAAACCTGTTTTCTGATCGACGCTGGCGAGCGCGCCTTCGATCACGGGGTGAACGCGAGGAGCCGCACCCGTGCGCAGATCTCCGTTCAAGCGCTGAACACCATCGCGCACAGCCTTTTGTCCGAGTTCGTTCAGAAACGGATCGAGCGTCGTATAAACGCGAAACCCTGCGTTCGTGATTTCGTCTTCGGTCATGCGATCGTGTGTTTTTTCGATCAGCACGGCTTTCACATAGTCCGTAAAGTAAGGCGCCTTGTTGCCGGATCGTGGCGGAGGCGCGAGCCGAATAGGAAGATTCTTGGCTTTCTTAAACTCTTCGTCCGTCACGAACTCGCGTTCGACCATTCGCTTAAGAACCCAGTGCTGCCGTTGAAGAGCGCGCTCCATGGCGCGGTAAGGGGAGTAGTAGCCGGGGCCGCGGATCAAACCCGCCATCAACGCCATCTCACCTAAGTTCAGGTCGCTAAGTGTTTTTCCGAAAAAGTATTTGGCGCCTTGAGTGACACCATGGATTTCGAGTTGACCGATCTGCCCGAGATACACTTCGTTGAGGTAGCGTTCGAGAATCTGTTCCTTTTCGAATTTGATTTCGAGGAAGATGGCGAGAAAAATTTCATTAAACTTCTGAAAAATATTTTTTGTTCGGCGCGCGAGAAGATTTTTAACGAGCTGTTGCGTGATCGTGCTGCCGCCTTGAGCAAACGATCGTGTTTTCAGATTGACCCATATCGCACGCGCGAGCGCACGAAAATCCAAACCACCATGATCGAGAAAGTGCTGGTCTTCCACAGCAATGATCGCTTGCCAGAGCGGCGCCGGAATCTCCTGAAAACTGGCAAAGTCGCGAATCTGTCCAGCTTCGCCTTCGCCCGCATGGGTGAAACGCGTGACGAGCTCGGGTTCGAGGTAGAGTTCGGGAACACTCCCCGTATCGGTTTCGATCGCCAGCAACACGTCACTGGATTTGGTCCCAGCGAAACGCAACGTGACGAGCGTGCCTTGCAGCTCCAGCGTCGGATGCTTTTCCGGGATCAAATGCTCCGGATACGAGAGCTCGCGCAGAATGAAACGGACTTCTTCGTTTTCAATCTTAGGTTGGTAACTGAGTGCCTGAAGACGGCTGAGGACGAAACTGCGTGTTTGATTGGCCGTGACGCGCGTGACGTCCGAGAAGACGAGCGTCGGATGAAACTGTTCGCGAAGTGCGAAAGCGTCTTCAAGTTGATGGTAGAGCCGCACGAGGACGATCGAGAAGAGCGCGAACCCGACGAGCGCGATGATCGCGATAACGCGACGCAGTTTTTTCGACCGCAGAGGAGACAAAACCCGCTTGAGAATCCGCACTTAAACCTTTATATCATTAACGTCCCCAGAGAGTGACAGGAGAGGAGCATCGCGCGGTGAAGCATCACGTTTTTCTTTTTAAGGGTATTCGTTTGCTTACGGGGGTCGCAGCTACCGTCCTCTATCTTGGGTCTTTCGCGTGCCTCGACGCTCAAGCTCTCGATCTCGATTGGTCTGGTCAGTTTCGATCGGAGAACCATTGGGTCTTCAACTACTCGATCACCGGTAACGAAACGAAAGATCCAGCCAAGGTTCAATCGAATGGTTACTACGCGCCCGGTGGTGGTGAGCGAAACGCTTACTTCCAAACGTTGTTCATGCGCTTGCGACCGATTGTTGTTGTGAACGACAACGTCGCGATCAAGTCGGAATGGTGGGCAGGGGATCCCGTCTACGGTATTTTCGGAAACGCAGCTGGTTTGTCGAACGATCAGCGCCAGTACTACAGCACCCAATCACGCGGGAGTTTGATCACAGCACAGCGGTTTTGGGGTGAGTTTCAAAGTGACTTCGGAACCGTTCAAGTGGGACGCGCGCCGATTCATTGGGGTCTAGGACTTTTCTGGAATAGCGGGGACGGTCTCTGGGATCGTTACGCGTCGACAGCGGATCTCATTCGCTTAGTTTCCAAGTTTGGTTCGTTCACGTTCACGCCTCAAGTGGCGAAGTATTCGGTCGGTAACGGTATTGGTGGCGCTTGTATCAATGCGCCGGATCCGACAACGGGTTCGTATCCTGCGACTTGTACAACGACGGATCCGGGCGGCGGCGGTCTCACCGATTATTCGATCGCGTTCACTTACGACAATAAAGATGAAGATCTTGAGATGGGCTTGCTCTACGTCAAGCGCATCGCTGGCGGTTCGCAAGATCGTCGAACGGGAACTCTCGGTGTCGAAGGGCAGCCGGCTGGTTCGAAGTTCAACCACTGGGATGTGTACGGTCGTAAGAAAGTCGGTAAGTTCACGTTCACGGGCGATCTCCCGATTGTGAACGGTGATGTCAGCGGGATTGACTTTCGCACCTGGGCTGCAGCGCTTGAAGCAAAGTGGCAGATCTCGGATACGTGGCAGTCCGAACTCAAGTTCGGTCGCGCTCCTGGACAGCCGGACTATCGTGCTGGAACTCGGCCGGGTATTTTCAAAGCGTATTATTTTAACCCGAACTACAAGATCGCATTGATCATGTTCAACTACGGTCTGCATGGTTTTGCGGGACCGAACACGACGAACAATCCCAACACGTCACCGACGTCGATGGCTTCACCGTTTGATAACCCGATCGTCAACGCGAAGTACGCCGCATGGGCTGGGTCGTTTACGACGGCGAAGTGGACGTTTCGTGGAAACTTTGTCTTGGCGCAAGCGATCGAAACGGCTGGGACGAGCGATATTTTCTTTAACCATTGGACACGTTCGTTCGCGGGAAAGAATCCAAACGCTGGCGTCCAGAGTTCGTTTTTGGGTTGGGAAACCGACTTAGGAGCGACGTTCCGTTGGGACGAATCGGTCGAACTCGGTTGGGAATGGGGTTTATGGTTTCCGGGCGGATACTATGCGTTTCAGAACAGCCCTGTCGGTGTGAACATCGATCCCGTCATTGCTAGCGTGTTCCGAGTTGGGGTAGTCTTTTAGGAGTGTCCCTAAATCAACCTAGAGGTTTACGAAATTCCTACAGGGGTACGCTGGGGTTTCAGTTCCTGCTTGCGGGTGGGTTCGTTCTTCTTTTCTCGGTTTTCAGTGTCGGTTTTCTTTTTCGTGAGCTGAACCGTTCTCAAGGCACAACGGCGTGGGTGAACGAGGTTCATAGCGCCAGTTCCCAACTCAAGTTTCTCATGCGCGACTTCTACCGTATGCGCATCGACTTCTGGAACTACACGCGTGTGGGTCTTGAACGCGACATCATCCTCTATCGTGAAGACGTGCGCGTTTACCAGAGTACGTTCGACAAGATCACGGCGGCCGACCAAGGATTTACGGGCGCGCAACCCTACCTTACGGAGTTACAGGACGCTCAGAAGGCTTGGCTCGCTACCGCAGAGAAGATTTTAAAGGCACGATCGGCGTCCGCTCGAAAAGTGGCCGAAGAAGACGAGATGCATCGCAAAGTGCGAACAGCGATCGAGTCGGCGATCAAGTTCCACGACGAGCTATTGTCCAGTCGCGAGACGTTAGAGAAGCGCCACCAACGTCGTTCCTATGTCATTCTCGCTTCCGTCAACTTTGCCGTGATCATCGGTTTCATGTTCATCTTGTGGAATCTCCACTCGGCCATTGTTCGCCCGATTCGTATCCTCACGCGTGCGCTCGAAAACACGCGGTCCGGTGACCTTGCAGCGCGTGTTCCCGTCACGAGTCGGAACGAAATCGGATTTTTGCAAAGCACGTTCAACCAGATGGCGAGCGCGATCGAACAGATGGTCGAGGACTTGAAAAAACTCGACGCTATGAAGTCCGAGTTCATGAGCACCGTTTCGCATGAGTTGCGCACGCCGCTGACGTCGATTGGTGGGTATGTAAAACTCATCCTGTCGGGTGATGTGGGTACGATCGATCCGACTCAGAGCGAGTTTCTTCAGATTGTGGACCAGAACGTGGATCGGCTCACGGGTCTGATCAACGACTTGCTCGATGTTGTGAAGCTCGAATCCAATCGGATCCAGCTTGTTCACGAACAAATCGATCTCAATGAGATTGCGAAAGAGGCGCTTGCTTCGTTTGAAGTCATGGCCAAGAAGAAAGGTCTCAAGATCAGCTTTGTTCCGCAGCCGGGTGTGGTGCTCGTGAACGTCGACCGGCGCCGACTCACGCAAGTCGTTTTCAATCTTCTCTCAAACGCGATCAAGTATACGGAAAAGGGCAAAGTCGTCATGCGAACGCAGATGGAAAATCTGCGCGCCCGACTCGAGGTCGAAGACACGGGTCTCGGGATTCCGGAAGAAGAGCAGGCCAAGCTTTTTGAAAAGTTTTTTCGTGCACAGGGCGCGCTGACTTCGCGAGAAGGCGGTACGGGGCTTGGGCTGACGATCGCCAAAGGTATTGTCGAGGCACACGGCGGAACCATCGATTTCAAGAGTGGAAAAGGGAAGGGAAGTACGTTCGGGTTTTGGCTTCCGTCCGTCCAAGCGCATGCGGCGGTCGAGTCGCGCGAAGCCCAAGGGGCTTTAGGTTTTGGACTCCCTGGCGCGCGCACCGATCGTCGTCGCGTGCGCGTCCTGATCGTGGATGCCGAGCCATCCGAGGGCGCGACGCTCAAGAGTTGGCTCATGAGCCCGAGTACGTCTCTTGCGGATCTTGATGTTGACGTCGAGGTCGCACCGAACCTGGACCTAGTCCGTTCGAGTGTCCAGGGTAGTAAGTCCGTCCATGCTGTCGTGCTCAGTTTTTCCGGCGATCAGGGCCGTTTTTCCGAAATCATGTACGAAGTGCGGTCGTTGGTCGGAGCCGAAACTCCGATCGTTGCGCTGGGATTGCCGAGCGATGTGGGGCGCGCGTTTGGTCAGGGTGCGAGTGCTTTTCTCACGCGACCGCTGAAGCGTTCGCGGGTCGAAGCCGCACTCATGTCGGTCATGAGTTCCGCGCGCACGCGCGTGTTGCTGGTACACAGCAACCCGGATGTTCGTTTCTTGCTCCGTCGCGGATTAGAAGAGGCGGGCTTTCCGGTCGTCCAAGCCGACCATGGTGACGAAGTCTTTCGTGTTCTCAAAGAGGAGACCGTCGGTGTTGCTGTTTTTCAAAGCGATTTTCCAGAGCTTGCAGGAGCCGACTTGTTGAGGTGGGTTCGTGGCGAAACACTGCTTTCTGATCTTCGTGTCGTGATGATCACGGAGCACGAAGACCCGGTCGTTACGAAAGAACTTTCCAGTCTCGGTGCGCACCGTACGGTGATCGCGTCGCGCGGAATCGATGAAATCTTAGAAGAGGTATTTGATGAAGCACAGCGTGCTCTTGGCCGAAGATGACGAGTCGATCGCAAAGCTCGTGATGTTCAAACTGGGGAAAATCGACGCCGAAAGTTCCTGGGCAAAGAATGGCAAGGAAGCGATCGAGTTCATGGGCAAGCGCCCGTTCAGTCTCGTGCTCCTGGATGTGATGATGCCGGAGAAAGACGGCTGGCAGGTGCTGGAGGCGATTCGTGCGCAGGACAAAGAAAAATCGCGTCGCACGGTGGTTCTCATGCTGACAGCACGGGCGCAGGAAGACGAAGACTCGGTCGCTCGGCGCGGCGCGGACGGATTGATCAAGAAGCCGTTCGATCCAGCGGTACTCGCTGAACGTGTGGAGATGGCACTTCTCCGCATCGATTTTGTGGCGACCTTTCCCGAGCGGATCAGCGGGCTGGAAAAGGCCGTCCGGCAGTTCGAAGAAGATCCGACCGAAAAGAAAGCGTTGATCGAGATCAAAGCGATCGTCCATCGCGTAGCGGGAACGGGCGCGAGTTATGGTTTCGAGAACCTTTCGAAGTCGTTCTTAGAATTCGACTCCTGGATCGAAGGTCGTGTGACCGCTGAATCCCCCCTGAGTCCTGCCGATCAGTCCCATGTGCTGAGTCGCGCCCGCGGGTGCTTAGAAATGCTGAAACGCGAGCAGGGCTCGTAACGCGATCGCCCTCCATCAATTTAATGAGTTGAAGCCGATGACATTTGTCGGAGACCGCTTGACGATGGCGTGTGCGTGAGTTATGACGCTTAGCAATATGAGTACACGGGTTGCTGTTTTCATGTCGGTTTTCTTCTTTGGTTTTCAGGGGCTGTCGCAGGCTGTGATCGAAGGTCCGGCTTCGACCTCCGGGAATACATGCGATGCTGAAATCCAGAAACTCATTCCAAATATCGATGCTTACTTCGACAGTAACAAGATCGAGGCGCTCGCATCGATCCGGGAGTTGCTCGATACGACAGCGTACCGGCAGTATGAACAGATTTCCGATACAACCGCGAACAAGATTATCGATGCGATCGATGCGCGCAGTAAAATCGAGGTCGAGAGTCTTGGCGACAATGGCGACTCTTACGAAATTCTCCTTAATGCCATGTTGGTTCTCGGCGCCTTTGAGCCGAGTACGGTGTCGCACACTGCTTTTGAGCGAGGTCACCAGCAACTCGTGATTCTTGTTAAGGCTATTGTTGCAAACAAAGCGCTGCCGGCTCAGAAACACAGCGATCTTGTGCGGCATGGTCTGATCCAGATCGGATCCAAGATCCAACCGCCAGGCCCTGTCCCCTACACGCTTGCGAACCTACGCGATGTATTTAACGCTTCAACGGACCCGGACTTTCGACCGACTTTCCGACAGATGTACTACGACCGCATGAACAGTAAGGTGCAATGGGTAGCACGCGGTGAGGCATCCGAACTCGAGGGCTTCGTTGTAGAGGTTCATGCAGATCTTGCTCGTTCGATCAACTCTCCACCCTCCGGATTTTTCGATCAAGAGGAGAGTGTCGGTATCGTTAATGGTATCGGTTTTCTTATGGAACTCGTTTCGATAGGCGACCCGAACTGGCTCGCTCGGTACGTGTTGCCGCTCTTTCGTTCGATCGCGCAATTGGCAAAGCTTCCCTCAGCGACGATATCTGTACAACCTTCTCAATACACCGTCGTGCTCGAGCAAAGTTTGTTGCGGGCTTTGCATGTGATTCCAGTCGACCGCAAGGCCGAGCTTTTTGACGTATTCCGAGACCGTGGTTACCTCGATATCGTGTCGCAGCAGACGATCTCGACCTTAGCAAATGACGAGATCTATGAGTGCGTCACTTCGCAAATGGAGGCAGGCAAGGCCGGGTCTGATTTTACAAAATCGGTTCTCAAATGTTTTCCCACGGATCAGATCGAGCTTTTTTCTCGGTTGCGCCAAGACACGCTGAAGTTGATGGCGATTGTACAACCGCAGGAGATGGTGGACCGTGCACGTGCCGCTTTCATGGTCAGTCAAACGATCCGTCCCGGTTCGCTGTCCGGTTCGTCGGATTCAAATGACACGAAGAAGCTCGCAGCTATCATCAGCAGGGTGTATGTGGAGGCGGTGTCCGCCTTGCCGGATCCGTCGATCGTCGATTCTGAAAGTAACATCGAACTCGCGACCTATGCGTTCGGTGGGGTGGACTGGTGCGGAGGCCTTCCGGTTTCCCGGCGATGGATCCCGGCTGCCATTCGATTTTTGGATGCGAAGGACGGTCGGTACAATCTCATAGAGAGTCGTTGTGGTAACTGTGGGTCACCGACTTCGGATCGAACGCTGTCTCATTACTCGGTTGTGACTTGGTTAGAGCGTGTCGCGCTAGCGACTTTTGATCGGATTAGTATTTCGGGTGATCTGACGGAAGCCGCTGCCTTTCAAGAGGAGCTCGGTCAGATGATTCGTGCGGTGGGCGACGCCTATCTTTTGGCAAAGGACGATCGGGGTAGTGTTCTGTTCAACGTACACGATCACGGTCGGACAGATATGGGTGAGTCATTGAACACACTGAGAACCATTGAGGACACGCTCGCGCGTCGTCTGCAGGAAGCCCAGAAACGCTAAGCTACTAAGCGCTAACCTACTCAGTTAACGAGAAACTCGGAAAAGAAAACGTTCGTGACAAACGGCTCGCCTAAGAGCGTGTTGGCGAGGTCGAGGATCTCGTTTCGTAGAACAAAGCGCCCTTGAACCGATCCGAGTTCTTCCATCGATTTTTTTCCAAGAAGCTGGATCAGTAAGTCCATGAACTTGGGCCGAACTTCTTCGAAAGTCGCTTCGCCACCCTGCGCGCGCGTTTCAAGCACCATCGAGATGGTCGCATAGTGGAGATGCAATCCGTCTTGGTCGGGCGGTGCGCCCACTTTTGGCGGTAGTTTCGTGGCTTTGATATTGGTCGTGAATGATTTGAACTCGATTGCTCCGCGAGGCGAATCGCTCTCAAGCGTTTCGGCTTTCTTCTTGATGCTCTCGCGCTCGTCCTTCTCTGTGATCGGAACAGGCTTGTAGAGAATCTTCGTGTAGACCGTGACGCCGACCGCTGCGAGCAAGATCAATGCGTTCAACGCACCGAGAATGGTTGCGAGTCCAAGACCCGGGCCCTTCGGTTTCTCCGCGGCGCCTTCTTCTTTTTTCTCTTCAGCCACGCTTCTATTCTAGCATGTGCGGACCACCTTTCGTGGATGCGGCGCATCCACGAAAGGTGGTCCGCACGCTAAAGTTCAAGTGGGGTGTATGGAAGTCCGAGATCCTCGGCGACCTGACGGTACGTCAATTTTCCGATGCAGAGGTTGACGCCCTTAAACAAGGCCTGATCATTTCGAACAGCGTCTTTCCAGCCCAGATCTGCGATCTGAAGCGCATACCGAAGCGTGACGTTCGTCAGTGCATACGTCGACGTGTGCGGAACGGCACCTGGCATGTTGGGAACAGCATAATGCGTCACGCCGTCTACAATGTACGTCGGATGCTCGTGACTGGTCGGGCGACAGGTTTCGATGCAACCGCCCTGATCCACAGCCACATCCACGACCACACCGCCGGCCGGCATGGCCGAGATCATCTCGCGGTTGACGAGTTTCGGAGCTTTCGCGCCCGGAACAAGAACGGCACCGATCACAAGATCAGCTTCCGCTACCGAACGTTCGATCTGTTCGCTGTTTGAATAGAGTGTCGTGACTTCGTTTCCGAAAATATCTGACAAGTAGTCTAAGCGGTTCATGTTGACGTCGAAGATCGTGACCTTCGCGCCCAAACCGACCGCCATCTTCGCAGAATTGATCCCGACTGTTCCGCCACCGAGAACGACGCATTTTGCGCGGTCCACGCCGGTGACACCACCGAGCAGAATACCTTTTCCGCCATGATCGCGTTGCAGGTAGGTTGCTGCAATCTGGGTCGCCATTCTTCCAGCGACAGCACTCATGGGTGCGAGTAACGGCAGGCCGCCATCTTTCGTTTGAATCGTTTCGTATGCAATCCCGACGATACGTCGGTCGAGAAGCGCTTTCGTGAGGCGCTCTTCTGCAGCGAGATGCAGGTATGTGTAAAGAATCTGACCTTCACGAAGAAGTTCGTATTCTTCGGGAAGCGGTTCCTTCACCTTAACAATCATTTCGGCTTTTTGATAAACTTCGCGAGCGGTCTCGACGATCTTCGCACCAGCGCGTGCGTAATCGTCGTCAGAAATTCCCACACCCATTCCGGCGTTCGATTGAACGAACACAGAATGACCGTGCTGCGTGCATGCCCGAACTCCAGCAACCACGAGCCCAACGCGGTTTTCTTTGTTCTTAATTTCCTTTGGAACGCCAATAATCATTTTTTTCCTTCCTCCGTATATGCACGATGCGGTTTCTTTAACGGATCACCTGACCGTCGTAAGCCAGCTCGATCTTCTTGGGTAACTTGCGGTTCCAAGAAGCGTAGTCAAAAGCGTGGCCCAAGTGGGTCAGATATGTCTTTCGTGCTCCGATTCTTTTAGCCCAGTCCAGCGCAGCTTCCAAGTTCAAGTGTGTTCGATGAGGTTTGAGCTGGATGCAGTCCAAAATCAGATGATCGAGGTCCTGCAGGCGGTCCAGAGCCGCTTTGGGCAGACTACTACAGTCAGGAATATAGGCTGTATTTCCATAGCGAAACCCTAGACTCGTGTTCGATCCGTGGGGGTAGGGGATCGGAAGGAACCGGAGTGATCCAATGGTGATGGGATGGAAGTCCTTGATCGGATGGAGATCGATGCGAGCAATGCCGCCACCTTCGTAACGCTTCTTAGAGAACAGGTAATGGTAGCGCTTCTGGATCTCGGTCCGTGTCCAGCGACTTCCGTAAACGGGGATGCGGGCGTTCTGAATATAGTTGTAGCTGCGAAGTTCCTCGATCCCACCGATGTGATCGAAGTGGGGGTGTGTGAGCAAAACAGCGTCCAAGTGCGGGATCTCGTGGCGTAAAGCCTGCGTTCGAAAATCGGGAGACACATCGATCAAAACGCTCTTCTTTCCGTGCGTGATCCAGATCGAAGCCCGTAGCCGATTGTTCTTAGGATTTTTCGAGCGG
This sequence comes from uncultured Oligoflexia bacterium, assembly GCA_964549505.1. GTDB lineage: Bacteria > Bdellovibrionota > UBA1018 > UBA1018 > CAZJVD01 > CAZJVD01. The sequence continues at coordinate 18,753 of CAZJVD010000001.1, read as the reverse complement.
CAGACGGCGCACTGGCACCGGATCAACGGCACGCCGCTTGAGGTACCCGAGCCTAAGATTGTGGTGCGCAACATCTGTTAACGATTTATATTCGAAACTCAAGGGCATGTCCTCATATGAAAATCTTTCTCACAGGTGCTACGGGTTTTATCGGCACAGCGTTTCTTAAGAAGGTCTTGGATCAGGGTTGGCAGGTCACGGCACTCGTACGCGATCCTAAACGCCTGACCGTACCCGCACACCCTTCCCTGAAACTCGTGACCGGCGATCTTGTGAAACCTGAGCCGGGGGGTTGGGGGCTTCAAGGTCACGACGCTGTCGTTCATCTGGCCGGAGTATTGTTTGCTCGTTCGCAGGCAGCTTTCGATTCCGCTAACGTGGGTGGGACGGCGAGCGTGCTCGAGGCGACCGTCGCGGCGGGTGTACCTCGCTTTGTTTTTGTTTCGAGTTGTGCGGCCTCCGGGCCTTCCCGAACGTTTGTCGCTAAGACGGAGGAAGCATCGCCCGAGCCTGTTTCGTACTATGGCCAGTCGAAGCTGCGTGCTGAGACGGTGGTGCTCGGGGCTCGGTCCAAAACCCATGTCACGATCCTTCGACCACCGATTGTCTATGGTCCCGGCGACCAGGATGTTGCGAAACTGATCAAGCTTGTGCGCGCCGGCTTTGCGATCCGTTTCATCGGTAAGTCTGAGTCACGCCAGAAATATTATAGTGCGATTTTCGTCGAGGACCTCGTGCGCGGTCTCGTGATGTCCGTCACGCATCCAGCACCGAGTGGGGAGATCTTTCATCTCGTCGGAAAAGACTGCATCAGTTCCAATGACTTCTTTGCGGTGGTGGGAGAACACCTGGGTGTGAGACCGATGCGCATCCCAGTGCCAAACTGGTTTTTGGAAACATTTGCGATGTGGGGAGCGGCGCTTTCCGAAAGGGTCAACCCCAACGGACGCGTGAGTCGCGACAAGATTCGCGAGATGATTCCAGACTTTTGGGTTTTTTCAGGTGAGAAAGCACGCAAGGTCATGGGTTTCGAACCGGAGATGGACTATCGTTCGGGAATGGCTCGGACGGTGGTGCGATGAAGTTTTTCGTTCTGTCCCTTGTGACCATTCTGCAAATCAGCTGCGCAACCTCGCGCGTTCGCCCTGCCACGGGTTCCGCTGGCTCAACAACGGAAAAGGCGGTCGAGGGCCTTGTCCGTCACAAACTGAGTAACGGTATCGTCGTGCTTGCAAAAGAAGATCACACCGTTCCCATGGTTTCGTATCGAACCTGTTTTCGCGTGGGGTCGGTGGACGAGAAACCAGGACTGACCGGCATGGCGCATCTTTTTGAACACCTGATGTTCAAAGGTACCGAGACCGAAGGGCCGAAGCCGTTTTTCGAGAAGCTTGAGAAAAAGGGAGCCGAGGTCAATGCGCTCACGACAAACGACTACACCTGTTACTACGTCAACGCTTCGAAGCAGCTGCTTCCGACCATTATTGAGTTAGATTCGGATCGCCTGCTCCGTATGGCGGTGACGGAGTCCGAGCTGGACATCGAAAAACACGTGGTTCTCGAAGAGCGCTTGTATCGAATCGAAAGTGTTCCTGGTGCACGCATGCAGGAGACGCTTTGGGGACATCTCTTTCGTAAGCACCCCTATCGCTTTCCGACGAGCGGTGTGCCGCAGGACTTGCTTTCCGTTCGCGTCGAAGATCTGACCGATTTTTGGAAGGAACACTATCATGCAGCGACGCTGGCTATTACCGTCGTTGGAGATTTCTCGACTCCCGATTTGATGGATGCGCTCGAAAAAGCGTATGGAAGTGTGCCCAAGAATCCGCTGCCGCCGCGCAATTTCGAAACCGACGACGCACTGTCGGCTGAGAAACGTGTGGAGCTCTTTGATCAGGTTCCGACCGAGTCGGTTTTGATTGGTTATCCGATCACCGAGGCAGGGCACTCTGATTCGTACCCACTCGATCTTCTCTCGATGATCTTGTTTCAAGGAACGAGCTCGCGCGGAACCCATCGCTTAGTGGAGGAACAACAGAGTGCGCTCGATGTTTCGGCGTCGTCTTTCACGCCAAAGTATCCGGGCGTTTTCACAATTGGTGCGACGACGCGTAAACCGTTTACGACAGAACAGTTGCTCGAAGAGATCGATCGGATTGTTCGTGATGTGGCAGAGAAGGGTGTGACGGACGAAGAGGTACAGACGGCCCGCAAACGCCTCAGTCTTGGAGTGTATCGTCAGCTTGCGACGCCCGACGGATTTGCCGCGAACGCTGCGACGGTGGAGATGATTCTTGGCGACGGGCGACGGTACCATGAGGATCTCGAGCGTTACGCCGAGGTAACACGTGAGGATATTCGGCGTGTGGCAAAGAGATATTTGGATCGGATAGGACGCGTTGTCGTGATCATGCGTCCAAAGGCGCTTTCCGCATCAGCTGCGGGAGCGGGTGGGGGCGTCGGCGGGAACGCCGGTGGGAACAGGTGATGGGTTTCGTGCGCGCGCTCTTTGTCACGACCGTAATCGTGCTGGGAACCGGGGCAAGTGTCAGCGCAAATGCCAAACTGCCGTCGCCGGCTATTGAACATCTGCCTAATGGGTTAGAGGTTGCGTGGTTCATCGATCACAGAGTGCCGCTGATCGATTGTACGCTGGTCGTGCCTGCTGGCGGACGGTCGGATCCGTTTCAGCGCTCGGGTGTTTCCGAGTTGACCACGTCGCTGCTCGATCGTGGTGCCGGTGGAGTGGATTGGCTCACGCTTGCTCGATCGATCGAAAAGCTTGGCGCCTCGCGGTTCACATGGTCCTCGCCCGATACGATGGCGTTGGGGATTTCGGGCGGCTCCGAAGACGCTCCTTTCCTCATCGAGTTATTGGCAAACATGGCGTTGCGACCGGAGTTTCCGCAGTCCGAGTTCGACAAGATAAAAAAATCGACACTCGAAGCGTGGTCGCTCATGGATCAAGATGCTGAGGCATTGGCTTCGCTCGCTTTTCGCCGTTTTGTTCAGAATGGAACGACCTATGGGAGAGGTGGCTACTTCCGTAAGTCCGATTTTGAGCGGATTCAGCGCGATGATGTTTTAAAGTTTCATGAAAAGTTTTTCAAACCCAAGGGCGCTCTTCTCGTCGTTGTGGGGGATGTGGATCCGGCAACTTTTCGTCCCTTGTTAGAAGCGCAGTTTCGAGAGTGGACAGGATCGGCGCCCAAGGTGGCCTTTCGCGCCAATAACGAATCGGTTTATCAGACGCGCAAAGGACAGGTCATTGTGATCGATCGTCCGGATGCTCCTCAGGCTGAGATTCGGCTCGGTTTTCAAGCGCCGACCGCGAGCGTTCCAGAACGTTACGATCTACGTGTTGCGGTTTCGCTTTTCGGGGATCTCTTTACCAGTCGTCTCAACCGCGTTTTGCGAGACGAGATGGGTCTCACCTACTCGGCGCAAGCAGCGCTCGGTTTCGAGCGCGAACTTGGTGTTTTGGAAGTCGCCACCAGCACGCGGAACGCGATGGTCGGTCGCACACTTCGTAAGGCGTTGGATCTGCTTGAGGGTTTGCAGCAGGGCAGCTTTGAAGAAGCTGAGGTGTCCGCGGCTCGCGATTTCCTAGTGGGGAGTTTCCCGCTCCGTCACAACACCGTTTGGGAGATTTCGCGTCGATGGCTTGCAGGATGGATCCACAAGCAAGGCCCAGATTTTTTAAACGAGTTTGTGCCACGCATTTCGGGAGCGACGCGTGTTTCAACGGAACGAGCGGTTCGAAAACACTTCTATGGAAAGCGGCCTATTCTTGTTGTTGCAGGGGATGCGCGCGCACTTGCCGTGGAGCTGAAAAAATCAGGATTTACTGATCTGAAAATACTAAGGCCAAAAGACTTTAGGTAAGACCGCCGGCTGGCTGTGGGGAACTGCCGAGAAGTCGTGCGTTTTCCATTCCACAGAGTCCCTCAAAATGCGCGCCGAAGTCGATCTGCAACGATGGAGTTTCAATATTGCCGACAACGCGTCCCGTGCGTGAAACCACAACACGTGTGAGCGCTCGGATATCACCGTGGACAAAACCGTCGACAAAGAGTGTGTCGGCCTGAATATCGCCTTCAACAATACCGCTTTCGCCTATCACAAGTACGCAACCCTCGCGGGCGACCACGCGGCCCCGAATGGTTCCAAAAACGCGCGTCACTTCGTTGAACTGAACAGTTCCATCGATCTGTGTGCCAGCCGCAACCAGGTTTACGGATGTTTCTAGAATCTCGTTCATGGACCCGTTCCCTTTTGGGGCTCTGTGCTTGGTGCCGCCGTCGGCATCGCTGGTGGCGTCGTCACAGGCGGAGCTACTTTTGGTTTCTCAACAGTCTTTGGTGAAACCGATACGCCACTCGTTGTCGTACCACCCGTAGGACTGACTGGGATGTCTTCTGAGATCAAGATTTCGCCCTGACGATTCAAAACAACCACCTGAACCGAGCCAACATCTTCGTGGCTGACATAAGGACCGAAGTCGGCTTTCACTTCGCGAAAGCGACTCACGGAGAAGAACTCACCGCGTTCCGGAGAAAAAAGCGGTTGTCCCTTTTGAGTCGCGATGTTGAGAACACCGTTCGGATACACCGCAAGCAGTGAGGGTCCTTTGGCGATCAGAAAAAAGCGACCTTGTTGGTTCCCGCCATCCTTCGCGGCGTAGTGGATAAAAAATTTCACTGCGAGCTTCCGATCATTCCAGCTCGTCGCAAGATTGGTGAGTTCGATGGACAACTCTGTTTGAGAAGAAGGTGCTTTTACGGAAGGTGGAAAGGCGTTGAACGGGAGTGTTTCCAATGTTTTGAGAGCGTTCGAAGAAGTCACTTGCGGCAAACCGAGACTGGCTTCGCTGGGGTCATTCGTGTCGGCCTTTTCATGGCGTCGTTCGCCCGTTCCCGACGAAGCGGCATCGTCCGTCGTTCCAATCCGAACGACCGGTCGAGCTGTCAGAAACCAAACGATCAAGGCGAGAACAGCGACCGTGGCGATCACGACGAACGTCGCGCCCGTCCAGGACAGCCGTCGTAAAGTACGCATCGGAATCGTAAACGCCCGCGAAGGAGCGTTATCCTTCATGAATAAGAGCGTCAATTTTTCGGCTTTTGATGGAGTTTCCACTCCTTTGGAAGCGTAACGTCCCGACGGCTTCAGTGTCAAATTCTTGGGCTGATTCGTGAGAGCGTCATTTTGAAAAACTTCCTGAAAAATCCCGTAGTTCCTGCCGATGAGTCCCGTAGATGAAGACCGCTTTCTTTCATCCCAAAGCACACGCGTTTCTCGAGATGACCGCTTCGTGGAGTAGCTCCGGATTCTTTTTTGCGGGAACCGATCTCGCGGACGATCTCTTCCGACTTCTCGAGCTCCATAGTTACAGTTTCGATCTGATCTTAGTGGACGCGTCCTCGCCCGACGCTTCGAAACTCATCGAGCGGCTGCGTGAGCGCGCTGAACTTCGAGACAAACCGATTCTCGTGACGTCCTCTTCGTGGACGCCGACCCAGTTCCAGGCACAGAAGCAAAGCAGTTGGGAACCGGTTCGATTCATTAAGTTTCCTTTTGACGAAGCACAGTTCAAATCCGCGATCGCTGACTTCTTTCCGAGCGAGGCGCCGACGTTTGTGGGAACGCGCCCGCAGCTGCGATCGGAACCTGCGCCTCCCACGCCGACATTGAACTTCACGCTCGAAGCGAAAGAACCAACGCAGCTGTCATCCATCTCGTTGCCCGGCCTTACAAAAGTGGGCCTTGCCGAGCCTCCGCCGCCACCGCGCGAGGTGCGGCCGATGCTTGCACCCGACGCGGCTCCGACGCACCCTTCGATTCAGTTGACACTTCCATCGGAAAAAACGCTGGCGCGCATTCTCCCCACGTTTGTGAACGATTCGAAAACACGCGAGAATATCGAAATTCCAGGAGGCCCCAATCTCACGAGTATCGACATGCCTTCGCCAACGAAAACGAACACGCATGTCCCACCGGCCCCGCCGTCGATTTCTGCTCCAAGCCCCGCGCTCGCCGCGGTTCCAGACGAACCTGCTTTTGTATCGCCGTACCATATGCCGCCGGTCGGCGACGCCGTTGTTCCGGGAGGCGCGGCTCGCTCTCCCGATGTGGAAACTCTCAAAAAGTATCTCCTGCTTCGCGAACAAGATGTCGCCGCTCTTTCATCGCAACTCAAGAGTGCACGATCGCAGCTCGATCCGTTGATGGAAGCCGTTTCGCGCGAACGCAGCCGTGTTGTGGAGCTGGAAGGTCGCGTCGAACAGTTTCAGGCGCAAGTTCGCGAGTTCGATCGCGAGAAGGAACAAGCGCTCGCTTCCCAGCGTTTGGAAATCCAAGAGCTTCAGTTTCAGATCAAAGCCAAGAACGACAAATCCCGGCTTCTTGAGTCGAGAGTCAAAGAGAGTGTCGACGAACTCATGTCTCTCAAAAAACGCGTGCGGCTCGATATCCAGAAAATTCGAACACGTGAAAAGGAACTCGAGAATCGTCTTGAGATGATACGTAAAGACTCCGAAGTGATCGTGGCTCTCCGCGAAGCAAAGATCGTCGAGCTCAAGCGAAAACTCGACGTTGCCGAGTTCAATCTGGATCTTGTACAAGATCAGTACACTGCCGAAAGAGAAACACATCAGCGTTTGCGCGACCGCTTGGAGAAGGTGGGCAAGGCCATGAAGCTAGCCGGCGGTTTTCTCGACGATGAAGACGGTGGTATTAAGGACGCGTCGTAATGACACCGTTGGAACTGCTTCTGGTCGAAGCCGATCCCAAAGAGTCCGAAGTCTATGTGGATCTGATCCGCGAGGTCACTGCGAGCCCTGTCGACGTGTTGTCTCGCGTGAGCGCCGGAATCGATTGGTCGACGTTCGCAAAGTATCAATTGATCATCGTCGATCTGTCGCTCAGTTCTCAGAACCGCGGACACGATATCGATGCCATCTCCACGCTTGAGAATATCAAGCGAGCCTCACCTGAGACGAGCGTGATCCTGATATCGAATCGTGGAAACGTTCGAGAAGCTGTGACCGCGATTCGGATGGGTGCTGAAGACTACTTCGAGAAGCCGTTCAATCTTGAGGAGTTCAAGCTCGCTGTAAAGCGCGCTCTCGATCGAAACACCGTTTTCGGCCAAGACTCGAGTGCCAGCGCTTATTTCCATCTCGTCAACAGTTGCCAGATGGTGTCGGCGAGTCTCGAGCAAGAGCGAATTTTCGAGATCGTGCGGGGTTACTTCTCACAGGAGCTTTTGTCGAAGTACTCCGCGATTTACCAGCTCAAAGATCAGGAGCCCTTGCGTGTCGATCGTCGTGATGTCGACCAAGCGCTCGACGAGATCATCGACGTTGCCGTGTTCGCGTCGAACCCGTTTGAGAAAATGGTGCAGTCCGGACTCACGAGTCTCTTTGTGGACCGCGGACAGCTTACGCCTGGACTCTTTGTTTTTCGTTTTCGTTGCGTGGACGCGCACGATTACTTTTGCGTTTGCTTGAGTCCGACAAAACCCAACTCGAACGAACTGTTTGAAAGCCAGCTCACGCTCTTGCGTCGCCAGATCGAAGTGACGGGGAACAATATTCGGGAGTACATGGGCGTTAAAAATCTCGTGTACTTAGACGAAGCGACGGGTCTGTACAACACGCGCTATCTGAACTTTATCTTGGATCGGGAGATCAAAAACGCGCAGAAGCGCAAGGTGTCGTTTGCTGTGCTTTTTATCGACGTCGATCACTTTAAAAACGTGAACGATCAAAACGGTCACATGGTCGGAACGCGTTTGCTCAATGAACTCGGTGCGCGTCTGAAAACCCATGTGCGTGATGACGACACCGTTTTTCGTTACGGCGGTGATGAGTTTGTTGCCGTTCTGAGCCCGTGTGACCTCGATACGGCGAAAGCTGTTGCGAGTCGGATTCGTGAGTCGGTTGAGATGACGCGGTTTCTTGCGCGCGAGGGTTTGGGGCTGCGCTTTACGGTCAGTATTGGTGTCGCGCTCTTTCCGGATCATGCGCAGTCGAAGAAGGAAGTGATCAAAATGGCCGACGATGCGATGTACGCGGCAAAGCGGCACTCGCGTAACTGCGTCTATGTTGTCGGTGAGAACGACCCCGTGCAGCGCCCCGTGTCCCGGCGCATCGCCGCTAGCCGAAAATAGCAGCTGTTTACAAATGTCCTTGACCTTGTCTTGAGCCCCACAGCACCATTGGAGTCAGGGTCTATGAGGGGTGAAGTGGGGTGGGATTACTAACAGCGTTCGTTCTCTTATGTCGTACCGCGCTAGCTTTTTCTCTGGATGACTTCAATGCGCCCCCTCCGACCGAGGGCACCTACCGTTGTTACAAGGCGCCTCATGATCCACAACAACGACCTCAAGGAAAGTTTCTACGCGGATACTGTTTGTATCGAGCGCACACTTATGGCGACGAAGCATTTTTAAGTCTCCTGCAGTTTGCGGATCGTCGCGTGCGCACCACGCTTCTGGACTCGGCAGAGCTGAGTGATCCTAACAATCTTGCTCCTCAGCGAGGTCGGGATCCCTACACGATCGAGTGGTGGTTTGAGGACGAGTACTCGAACACCCTCATGGGAGAACTACTCAAGAACAACGATCTCCCTCTCAATGTGCCAAGCAATCCAGTCGTCATGCTAACCGCGACGATTTATTCGTTCGAGCGCGCTTACGCCAAGAACTTTGGAGTGGATCTCAGTGCATTCTACGGCAAGCTCGATCCCGGAAGTCCGCTGGCTCCTCAGAACTTCGTCGGTGGTCTGAGTGGTGGACTTTTCAATATCCTGGGAAGTATTGGAAATCCGTTAGCTTCATTTCTTAACTTGGGTGTTCAGGTTTCACGCGACAAGAACAAGTCCCAATCGATGCTCGAGGCGGTTTTCACCTGCGAAGTGGGAACCTACTGTGAGTACAAACACTTTAGTACGCATCACTTTAAGGGACCGGTCAGTTCCATCGATGAAAATATTGGGATCAAAATCAATGCAACACCTCGTTGGAATCCGGCGGACCCACGCACGGTTCAACTGGTCGGCTTTGGGTTTCAGTATTCTCGTCTCACCGATAACGAGAATGCTCCAGTCGATCTGATTGCTCCAATCGCGGGTAACCTGCGTCTTCAGACGGATGAGCTCTATGCTCTTGCTTCAGAGCAGACCTCGGTCGATTTCAAGAGTGGCCGCCTTTTGGGTGAAGCAAAAGGCACCGATCATACAAACCTCTTGATGCTGATGCGATCGGAAGTGCTGGGCCCGGACCCCGCTGCGGACAGCCGCCGTCTGATACTGGCAAAGGACGACCGCAGTTACACCGACGAAGAAAAAGCTCGCTTGCCAAAGAATCGGCTTACTTTGAACAGGATTTTCAACAGTCTGGACCTCATTTGCTACCCTGACTACTTTGGAGCGGCGGGTGGCCGGCAAAGTTGCGGTCTGCAGTTGCAGGAGATTTCACGAGAGACGTTGGATCTGATTGTGACGATTGAGTTTGCGGGGCGTGGTGTCTCCGACGGATCGAAGTTGCGACGTGTTCGCCTCGGGGATCTGTATAAGGGGAAAGGCTACTATCGCATTCCGGAGGTCGATGCGACACAGCCGGGCGATTACGCCATCACGATCAAGCTGGATCAGTCGACGGAGTTGCGAAGAAAGATAGCGGCGCCTTGGGTCGCCCGCGAAAATCTTGTGGGTGTTGAAGTTCCGATTGAGATCCAGCCTGCGCTTGCACGAAAGGTGGAGTGGGGCGGCCGCGATACGATCGAGCCGGTTCGTCCGAACAGCACAAGTGGGAGCAATGATTAGTATCCTGGGCGCTTTTCTGTTTTGCCTGCGCCTAGGTTCGGCGGCGCCTCCCGAAGTTTCCGTGCGCATTCCAACCGCAGCGTCGCTTCTCGAAGACTCGAGAGTCGATGTCGCCCGCAAGTTTCAGGAGATTCAAAGAAACTATTCAGCTCGCGAACGTAACCGAGGAGAGATCGATCTGGTCGATGCCGACGGTCGCGTGGTCGGAACCATTCGCTATCGTCAAACGGTCGATGCGGCAGCAACCTTGCGCACAGAGCAGCTGGAGCTTTGGGTAAGTGGCTATCTTCTTTTTGGTCAAGAGATCGTCACCAACGGGACTGGGCTAACGATTTTGCCGCCGATGAACCGCGTCTTTCTAGAGGGCGAAAGTGGCTTTGCCCTCGCGTCGGGCGAAGAGACGAAACTCGTTCGCATGCGATCCGGCGAAGTCGAGATTATTCGTGGTGAATTCTATCGTACTGGCGTGCAGAAAATCTTCATTGGTGGGGACGAGGTCCTGGTGATCACCGATCGAGCACAGGATCTCTCGGACGGGTCGCGCTTTCGAGAGATCGAGTTTAAGCTTCGGGCCGGCCAGTATCGCGTCCAACAGTTTGGTCTTACACTCATGCGCACTTACCGCGATGACCTCCTCCGTGTTCAAGTGCTGGAGCGTCCCGTGTATGTCATCCCGCACGTGACTTATTATCGCTCAAACAGTTCCATGAAAGGAGGCGGTGGGAAGCTTTCAGGTCTCACGCCATTCCTGAACGCGTTCAACGATATGATCTATGCGATGATCGTCGATAACGGTGTGAAGCGCTACTGGAGCCATCCCATTGTCTACGGGATTTTTCCAAAAACTGAAGTCGTCAAGACTGTCGGGCAGGGTTCTCGTCTTCGAGACGACCTTTCGCTTCTGCGTGCTCAGCTCGATTCGCTTTCGTCAAGCCCGGGTTTATTGCCGATCATCAAGACGAGCGTGCTTTCCATCCTCGAAGCCTTTGATAACGGTCAACTCTCATGTCAAGACTTTCGTCCCTAATCGCGCTTGGGTTTGCGCTGTTGTTCGCAGTGCCGGCAAGCGCCGATCCTCCGCGTCCGATGTACACGTTTCGGATTTTATCAGAGCTCATAACTCGAGATTTTCTTGATGTGTATGAAACGCTTCTCGATCGCAAGCGCCTCACACCGCTGCCGAACGGGCACGAAGTCGCGGTGGGAAGCGACGGTTCGCGGATTCGGGTGGCCAGCATCGTGCGACAGACGTCCGACGTATCCTTTGAGAAGCTGTCGTCCTATCGGCTGGTGACGATTAAGTATCCGCATGAAATCGTTTTCACATTCAGAACGCGCTACCAGTTCGAAGAGCATGAAACTGTCGTTTCACCCGAGCCTGACGCTCTGAAAGATCTCGTTCATGGAAAGTTCCTGTTTTTTCCTGAGAGTGCAGCGGCGACAGGGATGGAGGCGCGGATGCTCTTCGATGGGGTTCTGACGTTCGAATGGTTAGTGGATGGGTTGCGTACGTCGACTCGCAAACTGGTTGTATCTGCTCATAGAGATTTTTATCGCGGTCTGGTCGTTACCGAAACCGAAGATGAGCATCAGATCGTTCTCGATATGCAGGTTCTCGGTGGTGCGGAAGGCTCCCGCCACTACGGACATTTTCTGTCGACGATCTCAAAGAGCGAACACGGGATTTTGGGGACAGAGTACTTTACCTATGACGGCTACCCGATCGGTAAGAAGGATGCTGTTGGCATCATCTACGGTGACATCGTGTATGGACTCCAGACTCTCTGGCAGTCCAATCTTCTCCTCTTGGCCGGCGTAATTGAGTAGTTCATAGTATCGACACGGCGAGTCTAGTGTGGTACGGTCGCCCGATCCGTATGAGAAGCATCTCGTTTTTTTTCGTATCGTTTGTAGCTTTCACCGCGATTTCCGTTTGGGCGGCTGGCCCGCAAGGGGCCGACTCTGTCTCAGCTCAAAAGGCAGCGAGCGGCTGTGGCGCAGGACTGGATCATGCTCGCGAAGCATTTTCGAAGTCTATTCGAAACCTGATTGTATCAGGACGGGCCGGTGAGGCCATCGTTCTGTTGCATGAAGAGCTGGCAATATATCCGGACGATCTCGATCTTTGGAATCGACTCACGCAGGCGTACATTAGACAGGAAAATGCTCACGCAGCGATGCAGTCGGTTGATGCAACACTCAAGCGCGATCCCAACAATGAAAGGGCGCGTGGCTTTCGGCTTGAGGTCCTCATGTTATTGAGGATGCACAAGGTCGCCTTGCCTTTCATTGATGCTGAACTTGAGCTGCATCCGGACGACAGAGTTTACCGCGGTATGCGGACACGCGCTTCTTTGGCTCTTGGTCGGTATCAGGAGGCTATTGCCGCGGCGGATGCCGAGCTGAAGGTATCCCCGGACAATCCCTACGCCCTTGAGATGAAAGCGCGGGCACTGACGGCCTTAGACAGATTTGAAGAAGCTCTAGCTACGGCCGACCGTATGCTTGAACTCAATCCAGAGGACCGACGCGCCATCGAATACAGGAACCAAGCGCGTGGTGAACTCAGTCGTCGGTGATACGTGTAGTCTATGAGCAAAGCCTTCACAAAAGAGAGCGATGGGGACGATCTCGATGCGCTTGACGGCGATGATGGAGACACAGGTATCCGTGTTCCAGTCGGTTCGAAAAACTATATTACAAAACTGGGTTTCGAACGGTTGCGCGGCGAGCTCCAAAACTTCCTAAATGTCGAACGCCCTAAGATGGTCGAAACCGTTTCGTGGGCGGCTTCTAACGGAGATCGTTCGGAAAATGGCGACTACATCTACGGCAAACGTCGTCTGCGTGAGATCGATCGACGCATTCGGTTTTTGACAAAGCGCCTCGATGCGGCCGAAGTGATTGTCCCCGAGAACCAAAAGTCCGAGACGATCGTGTTTGGTGCGACCGTCACAGTTTTGGATGAAGACCAGAAGAAAAAAGTGTATGTCATTGTCGGTGTGGACGAGACCGAGGTTGCCAAGGGCCGCGAGGTTCTGAAGATCAGCTGGGTTTCGCCCATCGGGAGCGCGCTGCTTGGAAAACGTGTCGGTGACGTCGCTGTCATCGAGACACCGCGCGGTTCGCTTGAGCTTGAAATCGTGAGCGTTCAGTACAAGGCAATCACGGCTTAGTCGTGGCTTGATGAGGTTTTTATGTCGATGAGTTATTGGATGATAGCAAGTTGGGTGTTGGTTGCTGTTTTAACAGCCGTTAACGTTTTCGTTTTTCTCAAGCTGAAGCGCGCAAGCGAACAGATGATGAGGACCGCTTTTCCGGGTGCCGGGAACATGGGTGAAGCCATGGCTCAGATGCAGAAGATGATGGGTCTCGCGCAACGTGGTCGTGGCAATCCAATGGCCGGCGGTGCGGGTGGCATGAACCCTCAGATGAAAGCTGCGATGCAGATGCTTCAGCAGCTTCAGAAAAAGAAGTAAAACCCGTTAAAACCGGCGTTCTTGCGCTGCCAATTCGATCCTTGAATACGATCCCCGAGTGAATTAGATTGGGCTTCCATGGACTGGAAAACCTACGACGCCGTGACCGTGATTCCAGCGCGTTACGGATCGACCCGCCTCCCTGGAAAACCCCTCGCCGACATCTCTGGAAAGCCAATGATTCAATGGGTTTACGAGCGCGCCGCGATTGCTCGGGGTGTTGATTTAACGGTCGTTGCGACTGACGATGCTCGGATCGAAGCTGTCGTGAAGGGCTTTGGCGGACAGGTCATTATGACCCCGTCCGATCTCGCAAGCGGTACCGACCGTGTTGCCTATGCCGCCCGTCTGATTCGCGCAAAGATTTACATCAATGTTCAGGGTGACGAACCGCTGATCGGTGCGGAGGAAGTCGAAGGGGCGCTCGCGCAGGTGCGATCGGGACGTTTTGAAATGGGTTCAGCGATGACGCCGTTTGGCTCTGATGAAGATCGGCGACCGCCGAGTGTTGTGAAGGTCGTCGTGGGTCCAGATCGGCGGGCGCTGAAGTTTTCGCGCGCTGATTTGGGGCCGGAGAGTTTTCGTCATTTGGGAATTTACTCCTACACTGCCGAAAAGCTCGATTGGTTTTCGAAAGCAGATCCGACGGAAAATGAAAAGAGCGAACGGCTCGAGCAGCTACGAGCGCTCGATCACGGTGTTGCGATCGGAATGGCGCTTGTGAACTCTCGTAGTTTTGGAATTGATGTCCCCGAAGACCTCGTGCGTGCGCGCGAGATCGTGAGTGTGTTGTGAAAAAGCGAAAGTACATTTTTATTACGGGCGGCGTTTTATCGAGTGTCGGTAAGGGGATCTGTGCATCGTCCATTGGTATGTTGATGGAACGACGTGGGATCAAGGTCACGATGGTCAAGATGGATCCGTACCTCAATATCGATCCGGGGACGATGAGTCCTGTTCAGCATGGCGAAGTTTTCGTTCTCGACGACGGTTCCGAAACAGACTTGGATCTTGGGCATTATTCGAGATTTGTTCAGAATGCCAAGTTCACACGTAAAAACAGTTTCACGACCGGACGCGTGTACGATGCCGTTTTGAGACGTGAACGCTCAGGCGGTTATCTGGGCAAGACCGTGCAGGTGATTCCGCACATCACAGACGAGATCAAAGCCTGTATTCGTGATGCTTCGATTGATAGTGATCTGGCGATTTGCGAAGTCGGTGGAACTGTCGGCGATATCGAGAGTCAGCCGTTTCTCGAAGCGATTCGTCAGCTCAAACACGAAGAAGGTGCGGGCAATGTTCTGGTCGTCCATGTGACCCTCGTTCCGTATATTGCGTCCGCTGGCGAGCTGAAAACAAAACCCACGCAGCATAGCGTGAAAGAATTGCGCAGCATTGGTCTGCAGCCGGACATGCTCGTGTGTCGCGCGGATCGAAAACTTCCGAAGGAAGTTAAAGAAAAGATCGGTCTGTTTTGTAACGTGACTTCTGACTGCGTTTTTAGCGGTACGGATGTTCCGCACATCTACGAAGTTCCCTTGCGGTTTCACGAAGAGGGTTTGGACGAAAAGATTGTTGAGAAGCTCGGCATCTGGACCGGTCGCCCCGATCTTGATGCATGGAGAAAGATGGTCCATGTTCTCGAGCATCCCAAGTCTAAAGTTCGAATTGCGCTGGTCGGTAAGTACCTGGACACGACCGATAGTTACAAGTCACTGTCCGAATCGCTCGTGCACGCGGGAGTCGCAAACGAAGTCGCTGTCGAGATCGACTTCATTGACTCAGAACAGATTGAAAAAGGTGATCTCAAGACCCTCTCCCGAGCGGATGGGATTTTAGTTCCGGGGGGTTTTGGTGAGCGTGGTGTTGAAGGAAAAATCAAAGCGATCGAGCACGCGCGCAAGAACCGCATTCCGTTTTTTGGAATATGTCTGGGGATGCAGCTTGCAGTGGTGGAATTTGCCCGTCACGTTGCGGGGATGACGTCTGCCCACTCCGAAGAGTTCAAACCCGAAGGCACGACCAATGTCGTGGGTTTCCTTGCTTCTCAGCGGGGAGTCTCAGATAAGGGCGGGACCATGCGGCTCGGCGCTTATCCTTGTCGCGTGACGAAAGAGATTCGTGGAAAACCTACCAAAGCATGGCAAGCGTATGGCTCGGCCGAAGTGTCCGAGCGCCATCGCCATCGTCTTGAAGTCGCCGATCAGTTTCGGGCAAAGCTCGAAGAGTTTGGGTTGCTGGTCACGGGACGTTACGTCGATGCCAAGAACAATTTAGAACTGGTTGAGATGGTCGAGTTAGCCGATCATCCTTGGTTCTTAGGATGTCAGTTTCACCCGGAGTTCTTGAGTCGACCGTTGCAGAGCCATCCGCTGTTTTCAAAATTCATCGAAGCTTCGCGCGCATCGAGCGAAGGACGAGAGAGTCGAGCGGCTCACGTATGACCGCAACGGTTTCGGAAAAGAAGTTTCGCGTGATCGCAGGTCCATGTGTGATCGAAGACGAAGGCCTTGCGTTCGAAGTCGCATCGGAACTCAAGCGTCAGTTGACGGGACTAGAAACCCGCATCGATTTCTGGTTCAAAGCTTCGTTTGATAAAGCGAACCGTACGTCAATCGAAGGGTTTCGCGGTCCCGGGCTCGAATCGGGGCTTCAAACCTTAGCCGCTGTTCGAAGTCGGTACGGGCAACGCGTGCTGACCGACATCCATGAGTCGACGCAGGTGTTGCCAGCGGCCGAAGTGGTGGATGCGCTGCAGATTCCGGCTTTTCTGTGTCGCCAGACGGATTTGATCGTAGCGACGGCGCAAAGCTGTGCACGTTTCGGTCGATCCCTCAATGTGAAGAAGGGGCAGTTTCTGGCGCCATGGGACGCGCGCAATATCGTCCAAAAAGTTCGAGAGACGGCGCCGGGTATTGATTTCACGCTCACGGAGCGCGGTGTTTCGTTTGGTTATAACTCTTTGATTGTGGACATGGCGTCGTTCCAAACCATGCAGGGTTTTGGTGTACCGGTTATCTATGACGCCACACATTCGATTCAGGTTCCAGGGCTTGCGCCTGGCGGGAAAAGCACCGGTGGTCGCCGCGAAAATCTTGAAGTTCTCGCTCGCGCTGCTGTGGCCGCTGGAGCGGATGGCGTGTTTCTAGAGTGTCATCCGGATCCGTCGCGTGCCAAGAGTGATGGCCCGAATGCTTTCTATCTCGAGAGCGTCGGTGTGTTTGTTCGTCAGCTACTCGAAATTCATGATTGTGTGAGACGATTACCGAAACTTCTTCCTGAGGCGATACAACATGGCACGAAAACCAGCGGCACTGATCCGAGTCAAACCCACCTCACTCGAATCGAGACTTAAGAAAATCAAGCTCCTCGTTATCGACGTCGACGGTGTCATGACCGACGCCGGTCTTTTCTATGTCGATCCGAACGGCTGGACACGACGCTATTCGGTCTACGATGGCATAGGGATCAAGCTCGCCCTTCAGCTGGGGTTTCGCGTGGCCGTGATTTCGGCAGGAAGTTCTGATGATATTCGAAATCGTTGCGAGCTTTTAAAGATTCCCGACGTGCATCTGGGGTCCGAAGACAAGCTGCCGGCGTATGAAAGCTTGCTCGCTAAGTATCAGCTTCGCGACGATGAAGCGGCGTACATCGCCGATGAACTTTTTGATCTTCCGGTTCTGAGGCGTGTGGGTGTGAGTGCATCGGTTCCGGATGCTGTTGACTCGGTCAAAGCTGCAGTGGATTTCGTTACAAAACGCCGCGGCGGCTCGGGGGCCGTTCGCGAGTTCATCGATCGTATTCGGTTTGCGCAAAAGCGGGGGCCAGAGTTCCCTTGATTCCTTTTCTTATTCTGGTGCTGTTGGGTATTCACGCCAGTCTGTACGGCATCACCGACGACGAAGCGTATTATTGGGTTCTCTCGCGGACACCGCTGCTGGGTTACGCATATCATCCGCCCGCTGTGGCATGGATCATTGGTGTCTTTGAGTGGATGTTTGCGCCGATTCGAGCGTTTGTTCCTCCCACGCTGATTGTTCGGTTACCGGCGATTCTTGTCTCGACGCTGCTCGTGTGGACGGCGTCACGTTGGTTTACGCTCGCGGGTGTTCAGCCGTTTCAGAATCGCCGTGCGACACTGACGTTTATTGCGTTTCCAGGGTTACTCGGCGTTTCGTGGATGATGGTTCCCGATGTGCCGCTACTACTCGGATGGATTTTGGTGTTTGTCGGAACATGGCGTGTTTGTTTTGCTCCAGAACGATGGACGCAGTATGCGCTTCTGATTTTAGGTGCGGCCTTTGCGATGGTTTCAAAGCTTGCCGGAGTTTTCATTCTCATGTCGGCTGTGCTTTGTATTTTTTCTTGGAGTTTCTCTCGCCGAAAAAAGTTCGCGCTCGCTTCGCTGGTGATCGGTGCTGGGATCGGATTTTTTCCGTTCTTACTCTTTAATCTCCAACACAGTTGGGGTCCGGTGATGTACCAGCTTTCGGAACGACACGCGTCGGGTGGTGTTTCGTTTATGCGCCTGGCCCGATTTTGGTTCATCATTCTTGCGGTCGCCGGTCCGGTTCTTGTCGCGTGGTTGTTTATCTTGCCAGTCCGTTCCTTTATGAAGGACGCATCGTCGGTGTACGTGCGTGTGACACGTTTTATTTTCTTCTGGGTGATGCCGCCGGCATTGGTGTTTTGCGTTCAGCCGTTGTTTTCGGAGTTCAAACCCCATTGGGCCTTGATGGCGTGGATGCCGCTGGCACTTTGGCTGGGTTACAACGTCGGTCAGGGTCGCGATGAACGTGCGGGGAAAATCCATCGCGTCTACGGAACGGTGGTTCTCGTTTTTGTTTTTCTGGCGTGCCATGTTCCGATTGCCGGTGTTTTGATGGAGAACGTCGCGCGCCTTCGAGGCAAAACTTTTGAGCCTCGGTTTGATGTGACGAGTGATGCTTATGGGTGGGACACGTGGGCGCATGGTATCGGATCTCGAAGGGCCCTGTGGTCGGACGCCGTCGAAGTGGTTGGCGCTCGCTACCAGACGGCTTCTCAGGCAAGTTTTGCGCTCGCAAATGCCGGGATTCCGTGGACGGTTGCACGTATTCCACGGACAGAAAAAGAGGGTCCAGAGTGGCCAGCTATTCAGGCGATCTCAGAGCCCACGGCGGCCTGGCCGGAGTTGCATCGTCCGATTCTTTTTGTTCTTGATCACCGTTATACCGAGCGACCCCAGTTTTCGAACGCCGATTGTCAGGTGATTGGACGCGAGTCGATCACGCGTGGTTGGATAGGGCGTGAGATTCCGGCAAAGTGGATCGAGACCTACTACTGCGAACCGCGCTAAAACTGGCCCACTTGAGTGTGTTGTTGAGTGAGTAGTGTGCCGTGCATGCGAGTAGTGATTGACGACGATGGAGTGGAATTTAAATTCTACGCGGCCGTGAGTGTT